>NZ_WPCU01000005.1:865463-873448 GCF_009742705.1 Auraticoccus cholistanensis | reverse complement strand
GCGGCGGACCTCCTCGGCCCGCCCGGGCGCGGTCTCGGTGTCGACCGTCTCGGGGTCCTCGCCCTCCAGCCCCCACAGCACGGCGGAGGCGGAGCCGTGGCCGTGCCCGGTCGCCCCGAGCGAGCCGAACAGCTCCGCCCGGACCCGCTGAACCCGGGGCAGCAGCCCCTCGTCGGCCAGCGCAGCGGCGAAGCGCCCGGCGGCGCGCATCGGTCCGACGGTGTGGGAGCTCGACGGGCCGATGCCGATCGAGAAGAGGTCGAACACGCTGACGGACACGATCCGATTCTGCTCGCCCACTCCGCGCGAACTCGACCCACGGCGCCGGCGTCGTCCTACACTGCCGGTGCTGAACGAACGTCGCAGGCATCCTGGTGCCGCACGAGCACCGAGGAGAGATCGTGGACGAACCGCACGGGACCGTCGAGGACCGCGTCCCCGCCGCGCCGCGCCGGGCGATCCAGGAGCCTCCGCACCGGCTCAGGCGGCGGGTGCTGACCGTGCTCGGCATCGCGCTGGCGCTGCTGCTGGTCGCGGGGGCCGGGCTGGCCTACTACGGCTACCAGATCCAGCGGGCGCTGACCTCCAACCTGCAGCACAACGCCGAGCTGCCTCCCGACTCCTCGCGTCCCGAGCCGGACGCGCCGCCGCAGGACGGCCGGCACGCCCCGGTCGACGTGGTGCTGATGGGCTCCGACAGCCGCGACCTGTCCAACCCCGACGCCGGTCGCAGCGACACGCTGATGGTCGCCCACCTCAGCGGGGACCGGCAGACCGCCTACCTGATCTCCTTCCCCCGCGACATGTACGTCGAGATCCCCGGGTACGGCCAGGACAAGATCAACGCCGCCTTCGCCTACGGCGGGACCGCGCTGACCGTGCAGACGGTGGAGAGCCTGCTCGACACCCGGATGGACCACCTCGCCGTGGTCAACTTCGAGGGCTTCATCGAGCTCACCGACGCCGTCGGCGGGATCACCGTCGACAACGAGCACGCCTTCAGCTCCCACGGCTACGACTACCCCGAGGGGCCGGTGGAGCTCAGCGGCGAGAAGGCGCTGTGGTACGTGCGGGAGCGCTACTCGCTGCCCAACGGCGACTTCGACCGGGCCGAGAACCAGCGCAAGGTGGTGCAGGCCATCGTGGCCAAGGGCCTCAGCCCGCAGGTGATCGCCGACCCGGCCGCCTTCACCGCCTTCGTCAGCGGCATCGCCAGCCACACCGCGGTGGACGCCGCGCTGACCGACGAGGTCATCCGCGAGACCGCGCTGTCGCTCCGCCTCGACGGCGCCAGCGACATCGTGCTGCTGCAGGCCCCGGTGCTGGGCACCGACACCACGGCCTCGGGCCAGTCCATCGACGTGGTCGACTTCGACCAGCTGGCCGAGCTGGGCGAGGCCATGTCGAGCGACACCATGGACGAGTACGTCGCGAAGTACCCGCCGGAGTGAGCGGCCGCCGGACGCAGGACGGGCCCTGCACGGTGTGCGTGCAGGGCCCGTCGCGTCCGGTGCTCAGCGCCGGTCGGTCTCCTCGGGTGGCTGCACCCCTGTCCGCACGACGGTCGGGCTGGTGCCGTCCCCGTCTGCGTCCTCGCTCTCGGGCTGGTGGCCGACCACCAGGGTGAACTCGTCGCCGTGCTTGGTGAGGCCCTCGACCACGGCCTGCTCGACGGCCACGGTGGCGGCGTCGTGGCGCAGCATCATCGGGTCGCGCCGCAGGTCCTTCACCAGCGAGACGCACAGCAGCACCATCACCACCGCGAACGGCAGGGCCGCCACGATGACCAGGTTCTTCAGCCCCTCCAGCGCGTCCTCGCCGACGGCCAGCATGATGGCGGCCACGGCGCCCGTCAGCACGCCCCAGAACACGACGGTGAACCGGGAGGGGTTCAGCGAGCCGCGCTCGGACAGCGTCCCCATCACCACCGAGGCCGCGTCGGCGCCGGAGACGAAGAAGATCGACACCAGCACCACCACGAGCACGGTGGTCACGGTGGCCAACGGGTAGTCGGCCAGCATGCCGAACAGCTGGGCCTCGGGCCCGGCCTCCGCGGCGAGCTCGCGGCCGGCCTGCTGGTCGGCGATGGCGGCGCCGCCGAAGATGCTGAACCACAGCAGGCTCACCACCGAGGGGACCAGCAGCACGCCGGTGACGAACTGGCGGATGGTGCGGCCGCGGCTGATGCGGGCGATGAACACGCCGACGAACGGCGTCCAGGAGATCCACCAGGCCCAGTAGAAGACCGTCCAGCCCGAGAGCCACTCGGCGGCGGCGTCGCCGCCCGCTGCACCGGTGCGTCCGGCCATCAGCCCCAGCTCGGAGAAGTAGGCGCCCACGGCGTTGGGGATGATGTTGAGGATGAACACCGTCGGCCCGCCGACGAAGATGAACAGCGCCAGCAGGCAGGCCAGCACCATGTTGATGTTGGAGAGGTACTGGATACCGCGGGCGACGCCGGAGACGGCCGAGGCGACGAAGGCCGCGGTCAGCACGGTGATGACGAGGATGAGCACCGTGTTGCCGACCTCGCCGATGCCGGTGAGGACCTGCAGACCGCTGCCGATCTGCAGCGCCCCGAGGCCGAGGGAGGTGGCCGAGCCGAACAGGGTGGCGAAGATGGCCAGCACGTCGATCATCCGGCCGACCCGGCCCTCGGCGCGGCCCCGGCCGAAGAGCGGGGCGAAGGCGCTGCTGAACAGCTGGCGGCGTCCGCGCCGGAAGCAGCCGTAGGCGATGGCGATGCCGACCACGGCGTAGATGGCCCACGGGTGCAGGCTCCAGTGGAACATGGTGGTGGCCATCGCGGTGCGCACGGCGGCGCCGGTCTCGCCCTCCACCGTCCCCGGCGGCGGGGTGACGAAGTGGGTCAGCGGCTCGTTGACGCCGTAGAACATGAGCCCGATGCCCATCCCGGCGCTGAACATCATGGCGATCCAGGACGCCGTCCTGAACTCGGGCTGCTCGTCGTCGCGGCCCAGCGGGATCCGGCCGTACCGGCTGGCGGCGAGGACGAGCACGAAGATGACGAACCCGGTGGCCAGGATGACGAAGAACCAGCCCAGGTTGGTCACCACCCAGTCCAGCGCGGACGAGCTGACGGAGCCGAGGTTGCTGGGCGCCGCGATGCCCCAGGCGCAGAAGGCGAGGGCCACGACGGCCGCGACGCCGAAGACGAACCGGTCCAGCCCGCCCCGGTCGGCGGCCCGGCCCGGAGGGGGTGCGATGGCCGGGTGCACCTGCCCGGGAGGTGTTCCGGCGGAGGTGCTGGCGGTGGCCGTGAGCGCCTCCGTCCGGGGTGGTGTGGTGGTGGTCGGGGGATGTTGTTCCTGTGTACTCATACGGCTCCAGGCTCCCCCGGTCTGCGGACAGGTCGCAAATCCCGTACCCGCTGGGCGGGCGCTCACTCCCGCAGCTGCAGCACCTCGCGGGGGTCGACGGCGTCGGCCACCGAGCCGGCGGCGGGTCGCACCTCGAGGTGCAGGTGGCAGCCGTCCGGGGCGCCGCGGTCGCCCACCGTGCCGATCCGCTGACCCGGACGCACCTCCTGGCCGGGCGTGACCAGCACCGTCTCGGCGTGGCCGAGCACCACGTCGAGCCCGCGCTCGGGGTCGCGCAGCCGGAAGCCCGTGGAGCCGTAGGCCCCGCCCAGCCGGCCCCGGCTGCCGGGGTCGACGACCGTACCGGCCACCCCGGAGCGCAGCTCGGTGCCGCAGGGCAGGGCGACGTCGACGCCGTGGTGGAAGCCCTGCCCGTCGGGGCAGGAGGGGTCGGGCGCGTAGTAGGGCGCCTCGGTGCAGCCGAAGCCGATCATGATGCGTCCCCGGCCCTCGTACCAGGGGGAGCGGTACCAGGTGTCGTCCTCGACCCAGAACTCGTTGTCGGGGTCCAGCGAGGGGGTCGGCGAGGGCTCGGCGGGCCCGGGGGAGGTCGGGGTGGCGGCGGGGGAGGCCGCCGTGGTGGTGGACGGAGCCGCGTTGGGATCCGCCGGGGGGCCGCCGGTGCAGCCGGCGAGGACGACCAGGGCGGCCAGGGCGGGCGTCGACCAGGCGCGCGTACGCATCTGCCGCAGCGTACGCGCCCGGCGGACGCGGACGCGACGACGGGCCGGCACCTCGCGGGGAGGTGCCGGCCCGTCGTCCACCCGGGATCAGCCCAGGCTGACCGGCAGCTGCACGCAGGCCCACGACAGCGCGGGGAGGGTCAGCCGGACGCGGCCGTCCTCCACGCCCACCGCGAGGTCGGTGAGCCCGACGCGGGCGGGGTCCTCGGCGGTGTTCGCGGTGAAGCGGTCGCCGCCCTCGGGGGTGGTGAGGACCTCGGCGGTGGCGCCGGTGCCCGCCACCAGCCCGCGGAGCTCCACCTCGACCTCGGCGGCCTCGTCCAGGCCGCGGTTGGCCAGGAACAGCGCGACCCGGCCGTTCTCCTCGTCCCAGGTGGCGCTGACGTCGACGGTGTCGACGTCGCCGAAGCGCGCCGTCGGGTGCTTGTCCGAGGACACCCGGGTCTGCAGGATCTGGCCCTTCGCCAGGGCCGCGGTGCGGGCGAAGGGGTGGAAGGAGCTCTGCCGCCAGGCCGGGCCGCCCGGCTCGCTGCGGATCGGCGCGATCACGTTGACGAGCTGGGCCTGGTTGGCGATCTGCACCCGGTCGCCGTGGCGCAGCAGGCTGTTGAGCAGGGTGCCCACCACCACCGCGTCGGTCACGTTGTAGGTGTCCTCGATGACCCGGGGGTGCTCACGCCACGGCTGCTCGGCGATGCGGTGCGGCTGGTCCTCGCTGTCCAGACCGCGCTGGTACCAGACGTTCCACTCGTCGAAGGAGAGGTTGATCTGCTTCTTGCTCTTCAGCTTGGCCCCGACCGCGTCGGCGGTGGCCGCCACGCGGGAGATGAAGTGGTCGGTGTCGACGGAGGAGGCGAGGAAGCTGGCGGCGTCGCCGTCGTGCTCCTGGTAGTAGGCGTGCAGGGAGATGAAGTCCACCTCCTCGTAGGTGTGGCTGAGCACCGTCTCCTCCCAGGCGCCGAAGGTCGGCATCCCCGAGTTCGAGCTGCCGCAGGCCACCAGCTCCAGGCGGGGGTCCACCAGCCGCATCGCCTTGGCGGTCTCCTGGGCCAGCCGGCCGTACTCGGAGGCGGTCTTGTGGCCGATCTGCCACGGGCCGTCCATCTCGTTGCCCAGGCACCACAGCCGGATGTCGAAGGGCTCCTCGGCGCCGTTGGCGCGCCGCAGGTCGGACCAGTAGGTGCCGCCCGGGTGGTTGGCGTACTCGACCAGGGCACGGGCCTCCTCCACACCGGCGGTGCCGAGGTTGATGGCCTCCATCACCTCCACGCCGGCCTTGCGGGCCCAGCCCACGAACTCGTGCAGGCCGAAGCGGTTGGACTCGACGGTGTGCCAGGCCCCGTCCAGCCGGCGGGGACGGTCCTCGACCGGACCGATGCCGTCGGTCCAGCGGTACCCGGAGACGAAGTTGCCGCCGGGGTAGCGGACCACCGTGGGGCCCATCTCGGCCACCAGCTCCAGCACGTCGGTGCGCAGGCCGTCGGCGTCGGCGCTCGGGTGGCCGGGCTCGTAGATGCCGGTGTAGACGCAGCGGCCCATGTGCTCCACGAAGGAGCCGAACAGGCGGCGGGGCACCTCCCCGACGGTGAAGTCGCGGTCGATGACGATCCGGGCACGGGTCATGGCTGTCTTTTCTCGCTCTCGGTGGTGATGGTGGTGGTGCGGATGTGTCCGGCGGTCACTGACCGCCGAAGCCTGTGGTGGCGACGCCCCTGATGATCTGGCGCTGGAAGAAGAGGAAGACGATGATCAGCGGTGCAGCGGCCAGCATGGCCGCGGCCATGTTCTGGGCGTACTGGATGCCGTAGGCGCTCTTCACCGTCTCCAGCCCCACCGGCAGCGTCATCAGCGAGGTGTCGCTGACAGCGATGAACGGCCACAGGAAGTTGTTCCAGGCGCCGATGAAGATGAAGATCGAGACCGCGGCCAGGATCGGCTGCGACAGCGGCAGCACGATGGTCCAGAACACCCGGAGCCGGTTGGCGCCGTCGACCAGGGCCGCCTGCTCCAGCTCGACCGGGACGGCGTCGAAGAACTTCTTCAGGATGAAGACCATCTCGGGGTGGATGAGCTGGGGCAGGATGATCGCGGCGTAGGTGTCGACGAGCCCGAGCACCAGCATCTCCTGGAACAGCGGCACCAGCAGGATCTGCGGGGGCACGATGATCGAGCCGATGATGACGGCGAACAGCACCTTCTTGCCGGCGAACTCGATCCGGGAGAAGGCGTAGCCGGCCGCGGCCGCCAGCCCGACGCTGAGCACGGTGATGATGGTGGAGGTGAGCAGGCTGTTGCCGATCCACAGCGGGATCTGCCCGCCGGCGACGGTGGCGACGTAGCCCTCGACGGAGAAGCCGCTGGTGGGCCAGAAGGTCACCGGCGCGGAAGCGGCCTCGGTCTCGGTCTTGAACGAGGTCAGCAGCGCCCAGACGAAGGGCACCAACCAGGCGAGGGCCATCACGAGCAGGGCGAGGAAGGCGAACCCCCGTCCGAGGGCCGGTCCACGGCGGCGGCCGGCGGAGGCGGTCGTGACGTCGGTGAGGGCCCGGCCTCCGGGGGTGGCGGCGATGGTGGTCATGTCAGCTGCTCCTCCGGGCGGCGATCCGGGCCTGCACCAGCGACAGGACGACGATGATCGCGAAGAAGATGTAGGAGATCGAGGCGGCGTAGCCGAGCCGGTAGCCGGTGAAGCCGGTGTCGTAGATGTACTGGACGATGGAGCGCGTCGCCCCGGCCGGGCCGCCCAGGGTCATCATGTAGATCTGGTCGAAGACCTTCAGCGAGGCCAGCACCTGCAGGATGACGATGAGCACCGTGGTCGGGCCGAGCTGCGGCAGCGTGATCCAGAACAGCTGGCGCCAGGGGCTCGCACCGTCGATGGCCGCCGCCTCGTACTGCACCTGAGGGATGTTCTGCAGGGCAGCCAGGTAGAGCAGGAAGTTGAAACCGACCGTCCACCACACCGTCGTGACCACCACGGCGCCCATGGCGGTGCTCTCGTCCTGCAACCACGAGACCGGCTCGGCGCCGAAGCGGGACAGCACGTCGTTGATGACACCCAGCTCGGGGTTGTACATCCACTCCCAGACGAGCGTGACCACGGTCGAGGCGAGCAGGAACGGCAGGAAGAAGGCCAGCCGCCAGAACCACTGGCCCCTGGTGCCGAGGTTGACCAGCAGCGCCATCACCAGGGCGACCAGCACCAGCGGGACGGTGCTCAGCACGGTGAAGACCACGGTGTTGCGGAGGGACTTCCACATGTCGGCGTCGCCCAGGGCCTCGGCGTAGTTGGCCAGCCCGACGAAGGTGTTGTTGGCGCCGGTGAGGCTGAGCGAGGTGAAGCTCTGCCACAGCCCCAGCAGGATCGGCACCACGAGGAAGGCCACGAAGAGCAGGGTGAAGGGACCGGCGAAGGCCCAGCCGGCGATGTTGTCGCGCCGGCGGCGGGCCGGGCTGCGGTCGTCGCCGGGCGGGGCCGCCGCCGGGCCCGGCTCGACCTGCGTGCTGACGGTGGAGGTGCTCATCGTCGTCCTCCTCAGGCCGCCGGCGCGGCGGGGTTGGGCTGCAGCAGCAGCGAGTCGACGCGTTCCATGAAGCCGGTCATCCCCTCGCGGGGGTCGGTGCGACCCAGCAGCACCGTCTGGATGTTGTCGGCGAAGTAGGTCTGGAAGTTCGAGCCGGAGCCGGAGAAGTAGGCCTCCGGGTCGTAGTTGAGGATCTCGGTGACGTCGGCGTAGCGGCTCGCGGGCAGCGCCTGGTACTCCTCGCTCTCCACCACCGGCAGGTAGGCCGGGACGTGCCCCGCCTGGGCCCAGGTGCCCGAGCTCTTGAGCATCGCGGCGACGAACTCGTAGGCCGCCTGCCGGCTCTCGGGGTCGACCGACGCCTGCCGGGGCAGCACGAAGGCGTGGCTGTCGCCGTA
>NZ_WPCU01000005.1:837599-865452 GCF_009742705.1 Auraticoccus cholistanensis | reverse complement strand
CTCCCAGACCCCGGTGAAGAGGATCCCGCTGCTGCCGCTGACGAACTCCGCGATGGAGCCGTCGAGGTCGTTGCTCTGCACCGCGATCCGGCCGTCGAGCATGGACCGGATGGTGGTCAGCGCGGTGACGGCGGCGTCCATGTCGTACTCGGCCGGACGACCGGGCGTCAGCACCATCTCCGCGCCCTGCTGGCGGTAGAGGGTGTAGAAGAACCGCCACATCGAGGCGCCGTCACCGAGGAAGCCGTAGGACAGCCCGGTGCCCCCGGTCACCTCGGCCAGCCGGGTGCCGACCTCGAGCAGCTGCTCGGGGGAGGAGATCTCCACCGTGCCGTCGCTCTCCAGCACGCCGGCGGCCTCGGCGTGGTCGGTGTTGATGATCATGATGTAGGGGTGGGAGTCGAGTGCGATCGAGTACACCTCGCCCTCGTGCTGGCCCTTCTGCCAGATCCGCTCGGGCTGCGTGCTCGGCCCGATCCCGAGGCGCTCCAGCTCGGCGACGTCCCACGGCTCCAGCAGCCCGCCGGGGGCGTAGCCGGCTACCCGGGTGTGGTGCATGATCGCCAGGTCGGGGGCCCGGCCGGCCACCGACGACATCGCCAGCTTCGTGTAGTAGGGCGAG
This sequence comes from Auraticoccus cholistanensis, assembly GCF_009742705.1. Classification (GTDB taxonomy): domain Bacteria; phylum Actinomycetota; class Actinomycetes; order Propionibacteriales; family Propionibacteriaceae; genus Auraticoccus; species Auraticoccus cholistanensis. The sequence continues at coordinate 864,830 of NZ_WPCU01000005.1, read as the reverse complement.
CCCCAGGCGAGCACGGTCTGCTCGGCGGTGAAGCTGCTGCGCTCGTTGATGGCCGCCACCATGTCGCCCATCAGGATGCCGTCGCCGCCGCTCATCAGGTGCCAGTAGTCGAGCTCGGTCTTGCCGGTCCCGGCGCGGCTGCACGCGCTCAGCCCGGAGAGACCGGCGCCCAGGGCGGCCCCGGCGCCCAGCAGACGTCGCCGTGACAACCTCGGGCCGCCGTGCGCGGGGGTGGTCGCGCGGATGTCCATCGGTCCTCCCACTTCGCCGTGCCCGTGTCCGCACGACATTACATCGATGTAGGGAGACGTCAAGCGTGCGTTCCCCCGGCCCGGCGAGGGGCGGGGGTGGGGGCGCGCCGACGGCTAGGGCCCCGGGAGCAGCGGCAGCGGGCCCGAGCTCTCGCGGACCACGACGCGGTGGGGCACCACCCGGACGTCCACCGGTGCGCCCGGCTGGCGGATGCGGGCGGTGAGCAGGTCCAGCGCGGCCTCGGCGATGGCCGCGCGGTCGAAGGACACCGAGGTCAGCGAGGGGGACGTCCAGCGCGCCACCTCCAGGTCGTCGTAGCCGCACACGGCCACCTGGCCCGGGACGTCGAGCCCGTGCCGCAGCAGGGCACCGATGGCTCCCAGCGCGAGGCTGTCGGTGAGGCCCACCACGGCGTCGGGCGGGGTCGAGCCGCGCGCCAGCAGCCTCGTGATGGCCTCGTGGCCGCCCTGCGCCGACCAGTCCCGCGTGGCGATCTCCAGCTCGGGGTCCCGCGGCAGCCCGGCGTCGTCCAGCGCCCGGTGGTAGCCCGCCACCCGGAGCTGGGAGCTGGCCGAGTGCATCACGCCGAGCACCGCGATCCGGCGGCGTCCGGCCCGGGCCAGCGCGGTGACCAGGGTGTGGAAGGCGGCTGGGTTGTCCACCCAGACGTGGTCCACGGCCGGCTGGTCCACCTCGCCGATCAGCACCAGCGGCGGCAGCGACTGCGGACGGCGCAGGGCCGAGGACTCCAGCAGCACGGGGTTGAGCACCAGGCCGTCCACCTGCTGCTCGCGGGCCCGGGTGAGCAGCGCCTGCTCCCGGCCGGGGTCGTCGCCGGTCTCCTCGACGTGGATGCTCCAGCCGCGGCGCTTCGCCGCGTGCACGAAGGCGGCGACCACCGTGGCCGAGTAGCCGGTCGAGAGGTCCGGCAGGGCGAGCGCGATCACCCCGGTGCGGCCGTTGCGGAGCCCGCGGGCGGCCAGGTTCGGCACGTAGTCGAGCTCGGCCAGCGCGCTCTCCACCCGTGCCCGGGTCGCCGGGCTGACCGGGACGGTGCCCGTGATCACGTTGGACACCGTCTTCGGTGACACCCCGGCGAGCCTGGCCACGTCCTTGACCGTCGCGCGCACCGCCACCTCCTCCGCCGTCCGACTCTATCGAGCAGGGGTCCCGATACCCGCGCTACCGTGGCCCCCGCGCGTCCGGCTGCAGCGAGGAGGTCCCGTGGGCGAGCTGCTGCAGGAGGTGCTGACCCGGGTGGGGAGCAGCCAGCCGGTGCCCTCGGTGGGCGCCCAGCTCGGGCTCCTCGCGGTCGCGCTGCTGCTGGTGGTGCCCCGGCCGCTGTGGCGGGTCAGCCGGATGCTGGTGACCATCGTGCACGAGTCCGGGCACGCGGTGGCGGCGGTGCTGACCGGGCGGCGGCTCAGCGGGATCCGGCTGCACTCCGACACCTCCGGGCTGACGGTCTCGCGGGGCCGGCCGCGGGGTCCCGGGATGGTGGCGACGCTGCTGGCCGGCTACCCGGCGGCGGCCGTCTTCGGGGTGGCCACCGCTGCCGTGCTGGGCACCGGCCGGGCGGTGGCGTTCCTGTGGGTGGTGCTCGCCCTGCTCGCCCTGATGCTGCTGCAGGTGCGCAACTTCTACGGGCTGCTGGTGCTGCTCGTCGTGGGCGGCACCCTCGGGGCGGCCACCTGGCTGCTGCCGGAGACCTACCTGTCCTGGCTGGCCCACCTGATCGCCTGGGTGATGCTGCTCGCCGCGCCCCGGCCGGTGGTCGAGCTGGTCGCCACCGGGCGTCACCCGTCCTCCGACGCCGGCCAGCTGGCGCGGCTGACGGCGGTGCCGGAGCGGCTGTGGCAGCTGCTGTTCCTGCTGGTGACCACCGCCGGCACCGTGGTGGGGGCGGCGCTGATGCTCCCGCTGGCCGAGTGGTACGCCGGCTGGGTGGGCTGAGGCGCTGCGCCGGGGCGGCGGCGGGACGGCCCTAGGCTGGGAGCCATGGCCAAGGACGCGATGACCCTCAAGCCGGCGGCGGAGGTCCGCACCGCGCCGGTGCTGGCCCTCGGGCTGATCGGCGGCTACCTCACCGCCCGCGAGACCGGCATCCGCCCCCTCGGCGGCGTCGTGCTCGCCGCGGCCGGGGCGCTGGCCGCCCGGACGGCCGTCGCCAGGCGGGGGCCGGGGGTCGCCGCCGGGCTGCTGGCGCTGTACCTGCTGGGCTTCGGCGCCTCGCACCCGCTGGCGCGCAAGATCGGCGCCTGGCCGGCCGTGCTGGGCGTCACCGCGGTCGACGTGGCCGCGGCGCACCTGCTCGTCGACCGGGACTGACCGCTCAGCCGTCCAGCTCGACCACCAGCGCCCGGTGGTCGGACAGCGGCAGCCTCGGCGCCTCCGAGCGCCGCACCGGACCGAGGTCGCCGCGGAGCAGGATGTGGTCGAGCTGGCGCTCCGGGGCGTCCAGCGGGAACGTCGGGTGGCTGGCCAGCGAGGTGTAGCCGGTGATACGGGCCGGGGCCGGCGGCGTCATGTTGAGGTCGCCCATCAGCACGACCGGCTCGGGCACCGGGGCGAGGTCACGGCGGATCCGCCGCAGCTGCAGGCGTCCCCAGCCGGGGACGAAGGACAGGTGGGTGTTGACCACGACGAGCGGCCCGCCCGGGGTCTGCAGCTCCGCGACCAGGGCGGCACGCGGTTCCTCCTTGACCCGCACCACCTTGCCGGGCTCGCGCAGGTACACCGGGACGGTGGGGCGGATCCGGGGGAGCCGCAGCACCTGCCAGCTGCGGACGGGGTAGCGGGAGAGCAGCGAGATGCCGTACGAGGCCTGACCGGGGACCTCCTCGGCGGTGGCCGCCATCCAGGTCGCACCCGGGGTGCCGGTGAGCGCGGCGGCGAACCGGTGGCTCACCGCCCCCATCGCCTCCGCCGCCACCGCGGTCAGGTCCGCCCGGTGCGAGCGGGGCTGGTCGCGGTCCACCTCCTGCAGCGCCAGCACGTCGGGGTCCAGCACGGCGACCGCCTCGCGGAGCCGGTCGAGGACCACGGTGTCGTCGGCGGGGGTGCGACCGTGCAGGATGTTGAACGTGGCCAGACGCATGGATCGACGGTACCGAGGGTGAGCGGCGCGGATCGTGAGGGTGGTGGGGCGCCCGACGAGCCCGGCCTGCGGCAGGCGCTGAAGCAGGCGGCTTCCGCGCTCAAGGCCTCCGGTGTGCCCTTCGCCCTGGTCGGCGGCTACGCGCTGTGGGCCCAGGGAGCACCCGAGCCGGAGCACGACGTCGACTTCGCCGTGCCGGAGGAGGAGGTGGAGGCCGCCGCGGCGGCGCTGGCCGCCGCCGGGTTCGAGCTGGAGCGCCCGCCGGAGGACTGGCTGTTCAAGGCCCACCTGGGCACGGCGATGGTCGACGTGCTGCACCGCCTGCAGGGCCGTCGGGTGGACCGGGCGCTGCTGGAGCAGTCTGGGGAGCAGGAGATCCTCGGGCTGCGGATGCCGGTGATGCAGCCGACCGAGATCATGTCGGCCAAGCTCGCCTCGCTCTCGGAGCACTACTGCGACTTCGCCCCGCTGCTGTCGGTGGCCCGGGCGGTGCGCGAGCAGCTGGACTGGCAGCGGCTGAGGTCCGAGGCCGAGGAGCAGCCGTTCGCCGAGGCCTTCCTGCGGCTGACCGAGCGGCTGGGCATCAGCCCGCCGGCCTGAGCAGCAGCACGCCCGCCCGGTCGCGGACCGGACGGGCGTGCGGGCGGGCGCGTCAGCCCTGCAGCAGCGACTGGGCGCCGTCGATCCAGACCTCGGTGCCGCTGATGTGGCTGGCGGCGTCGGAGGCCAGGAACAGGACGAGCTGGCCGACCTGCTCCGAGGAGCCCGGCTCGCCGCCGGTCAGCGGGATCTCACCCTGCGGGAACTCGACGGGGATCTTGACGTCCTCGTTCTCTGCGTTGGTGTTGTCGGAGATCTCGGTGTCGATGGCGCCGGGGCAGACCACGTTGACCCGGATCTTCTTCGGCCCCAGCTCGACGGCGAGCATCTTGGTCAGCGCCACCTGTCCGGCCTTGCTGGCCGAGTAGGCCGAGGCTCCGGTGTTGGAGAACATCCGGGTCCCGTTCACCGAGGCCACCACGACCACCGAGCCGCCCTGCTTCTTCAGGTGCGGCACCGCGTGCTTGATGGTGAGGAAGGTCCCCACCAGGTTGATGTCCAGGGTGGAGCGGAAGTCGTCGGCCGTCAGGTCCTCGATCCCGGCCCAGGTGCCGTTGACCCCGGCGTTGGCCACGACGACGTCGAGGCGGCCGAAGGCGTCGACCGTCTGCTGCACGCCGGCCACGAGCGCCTCCTCGTCGCTGACGTCGGCCTCCACCGCGATCGCCCGGCCGCCGTCGGCCTCGATCGAGGAGACGACCTCGTCGAGCTCCTCGCGGGTGCGTCCCACCAGCGCGACGGCGGCTCCCTGCGCGGCCAGCAGCCGTGCGGATGCCTCGCCGATGCCCGATCCGGCGCCGGTGACGAACGCGACCTTGCCCTGCATCATCTCGCTGTCCTCTCGTTGTCGGGAGTGTCCCGCCGACTCCTACCCAGAACCGGCGGGACGACCCGGCAAGAGGTCAGCGGCAGGTGACCCCGGTGGCGTGGATGGGGCAGTAGCCGTTCGGGTTCTTGTCCAGGTACTGCTGGTGGTACGCCTCGGCCAGGTAGAAGGGACCCGCCGGCGCGATCTCGGTGGTGATCTCGCCGTAGCCGGAGCGGGTGAAGGCCTCCTGGTACTCGTCACGGACGCGGCGCGCGGTCTCGGCCTGGTGCTCGTCGGTGGTGTAGATGGCCGAGCGGTACTGGGTGCCGATGTCGTTGCCCTGGCGCATCCCCTGGGTGGGGTCGTGGTTCTCGAAGAAGACCTTCAGCAGGTCGGCGTAGGAGATCTGCTGGGGGTCGTAGGCCACCCGGACGACCTCGGCGTGCCCGGTCCGCCCGGTGCAGGTCTCCTCGTAGGTCGGGTTGGGCGTGTAGCCGCCCTGGTAGCCGACCGCGGTGGAGGTCACGCCGTCGAGCTGCCAGTACAGCTTCTCCGCGCCCCAGAAGCAGCCGAGGGCCAGGTAGGCGACCTCCGAGCCCGCCGGCACCGGCTCGAGCGGGGTGCCGAGGACGTCGTGGAACAGCCGCTCGGTCACGACGGGGGTGTCCCGCCCGGGCAGGGCGTGGTCGCGGTCGACCAGGGTCGGCTTGGGGAAAAGGCGCTCGAACACGGTCCTCCTCGGTAGTGGTGTCTGCCCCGGTGCAACGCCGTGCCCGGGTGGGGGATTCCCTCAGAGCCGCCAGTCGACCGGCTCCGCGCCCTGCTCCACCAGCAGGGCGTTGACCCGGCTGAACGGGCGGGAGCCGAAGAACCCGCGGCTGGCCGAGAGGGGGGAGGGGTGGGCGCTGGCCACCACCGGCACGTCGCCCAGCAGCGGGCGCAGCGTCTGGGCGTCCCGCCCCCAGAGCACGGCCACCAGCGGGCCGCCGCGCGCGACGAGGGCGCGGATGGCGACCTCCGTGATCTCCTCCCAGCCCCTGCCGCGGTGGCTGGCCGGCTCGCCGGGTCGCACGGTCAGCACCCGGTTCAGCAGCATGACCCCCTGCTCGAACCAGCGGGTGAGGTCGCCGTGGTCCGCGGGGGCCACCCCGGTGTCGGCGGCCAGCTCGGTGTAGATGTTGACCAGGCTCCGCGGCAGCGGCCGGACGTCCGGGGCCACCGAGAACGACAGCCCCACCGGGTGACCGGGGGTGGGGTAGGGGTCCTGCCCGACCACCAGCACCCGCACCCGGGCCAGCGGCAGCGTGAAGGCCCGCAGCACCTGCTCGCCGTCGGGCAGGTAGGACCTGCCGGCGGCCAGCTCGGCCCGCAGGAAGTCCCCCATCGCGGCGACCCGGTCGGCCACCGGGGCCAGCGCCTCGGCCCAGTCCGGGGCCACCAGCTCGGGCAGCGGTCGTCGGTTCACGCCGCGCATCGTGCCACGGCTGCCGCACGTCGGTCGTCCCGCCTGTCAGAATCGGGCCATGTCGAGGCGTCGGTACGAAGCAGCGTTGCGCAACGCGCAGCGGAAGGCGGCCATGGAGCAACGGGTGCTGCGGGAGGCCGCGGAGGACCCCGCTGTCATCGAGGCCCGCGCGGCCACCCCGCACGAGGAGCGCACCGGCGACTACAACCGGGCGGTGCCCTTCGGGCTGCGGGTCGCCGCCGGGTGGTCGTGGCGCCTCGCGGTGGTCGGCGCCGGGGTCTACCTGCTGGGCTGGCTGATCACCTACTTCTCGGCGGTGACCGTGCCGATCGCGGTCGCGCTGCTGCTGGCCGCGCTGATGCAGCCGGTGATCCGACGGCTCACCGACATCGGCTGGCCCCGCGGGCTCGCCGTCGGGGTCGGGGTGTTCGGCGGGTTCCTGGTCGTCGTCGGGGTGCTCGTGCTGATCGTCCAGCAGATCGTGAGCTCCGCCGGCGAGCTCGGCACCCAGGCCCTCGCCGGGGCGCAGCAGGTGCTGCGCTACATCGAGGAGGGGCCGATCCCCGTCGACACCAGCCAGCTGAGCCAGCTGCAGGACCAGGTCGCGGACTGGGCGAGGAACTCCGCCGGCACCATCACCGGCTACGCGACCGCCGCCGGTGGGGCCATCGGCAACTTCTTCGCCGGGCTGGCCATCGCCCTGTTCGCCCTCTTCTACTTCCTCTACGACGGCCACCGGATCTGGAACGCCGCGCTGCGCTTCATCCCCGCGCCGGTGCGCGAGCGCACCGACGTGGCCGCCCGCACCGGCTGGCAGGCGCTCATCTCCTACGTGCGGGCCACCGTCGCGGTGGCCGCCGTCGACGCGGTGGGCGTGCTGATCGTGGCGCTGATCCTGCAGGTACCGCTCGCCCCGGCCCTGGCCGCGCTGGTCTTCCTCGGTGCCTTCGTCCCGATCGTGGGTGCGCTGGTGACCGGGTTCGTCGCGGTCGCCGTGGCCCTGGTGGCCCTCGGCTGGGTGCAGGCGCTGATCATGCTGGGCGGCATCATCCTGGTGATGCAGCTGGAGGGCAACGTGCTGCAGCCGTTCCTGCTCGGCAAGGCCGTGTCGGTGCACCCGCTCGCGGTGATCCTGGCCATCTCGGTCGGCATCATCGTCGGCGGCATCGTCGGCGGTCTGATCGCCATCCCGGCCCTGGCCTTCGTGCAGATCTTCGTCACCACGCTGGCCCGGGGATCCGACTTCGGCCAGGCCCACCTGCCCGAGCCGCCACCACCGGAGCCGGCGGAGGCCTGAGCCACCGGGGGACTCCCCGGAGCGGACCCTGACAAAGAGGTAAGCCGGCTTCCCAGAGTGGAAGGTCCGGTTTACATTCGTGGTCATGAGCACACCTGACCTCAGTCCGATCCTGGAGGAGCTGGCCGCCGGCCGCATCACCCCTGCCGAGGCCTCCCGGCGCATCGACGCCCTGACCGCTTCCGGCGGCGGCGGCGGGTCCGCCGAGCAGCGCCCGACGGGCGAGACCGAGCACGGCCGCCCGCAGTACGCCACCCACCGCTCCGAGCGGGTGCGTCCCCTCGACGACGAGCAGCCGGCCGACATCCCGCCGGCCGCCGAGGCCCAGCCCGACCCCGAGCCCGTCGACGACGGCAGCGGTCCCAGCCGGGGCAGCGTCAACGGCGTCGAGCGGGTCTCGCTGCGGGTGGTGGGCCGCCGGGTCCGCATCGTCGGCGACCGCAAGGTCTCCACCGCCTCCGTCGAGGGCCCGAACGTGGTCACCCGCAACGGCGCGGTGCTCGAGATCCGCAGCGACGGCGAGGTGGGGCCGTCCTTCGACGGGTTCTCGGTGCTGCGCCCGCCGCGCAGCCTCGACGACGTCCGGGCCCTCGGTCTGGGCAAGGAGCTGGTGGTGCGGGTCAACCCCGTCCTCACCGTGGACGCCGAGGTGACGGCCGGCAGCCTCCACAGCGAGAAGGTCCCGTTCCTGGGCAAGGTCCGGGTGACCGCCGGCGGCGCCAGGCTGCTGGACGTGGCGGTGGTCGAGGACGCCCTCGTGCAGGCGGGGCAGGCCACCGTGGCCGGCACCCTGCGCACCGGCCGCTCCAAGCTCCGCGCGGAGTCGGGCTCGCTGAACGTCCAGCTGGAGGACCGCTCCGACGTCACGGTGCACAGCGACGCCCAGCTGGGCCGGGTCAGCTGGTCCGGCCAGCACACCGGGGCCGGCGACGAGGTGGTGATGGGCCACGGCAACGCCCGGCTCGACGTCAGCGTCGTGATGGGTCACGCCCAGGTGCGCCTCGGCTCCGGCGGCGAGGCGGGGGCATGAGCGGCCAGGTCCCACGTCACGGCCACTCCCAACCCCACCGCACCCCGAGCAGCTGCCCCGTCTGCGACCGCCAGCTCGAGGTGACCCGGCTGGGCTGCTCGGGCTGCGGCACCGAGCTGGCCGGGCTCTTCGAGCAGTGCCGCTTCTGCCGCCTCGACTCCGAGGACCTGGAGACCCTGATGGTGTTCCTGGCCTCCCGCGGCAACCTGCGCGAGGTCGAGAGGCACCTCGGCGTCTCCTACCCGACGGCGCGGCAGCGCTTCGGCGAGCTGCTCGAGCGGCTCGGGCTGGGGGAGCCGGCCGGTCGGCGGCCGGTCGACCGCGACCAGGTGCTGGCCGACGTGGCCAGCGGGCGGATCACGCCCGAGGAGGCCCAGCGGCTGCTGGCCTGAGCGGTGCCGCGGCCCGGGTCGCCAGCCGAGCAGCCGGGCCAGCGAGCAGCTGCGGAGGAGCGGGTCGACCCGGTCCTCCCAGCCCGTCTGCTCGCGGGGCCCGTCCTGGTCGGCGGGGTCGCACCGCCACACCCAGCCGCCGGCCAGGGGACGGTTCGGCCGGTCGCGGTCGGTGAGGGGTGCGGCCGGCCGCGCGGCCGGCGCCGTTCGTGCCGCTCCCGGCGGCTGGTTCTGCTCCACGAGCTCGGTGCTCGACATGGCTCCTCCTGAGAAGTTACACCAGTCAAACGCTTTGGCTGGTGTAACTCAGCATGCGCCCGTACGCTCACACCGGTCAAGGCGCTATGCTGGTGTGAATCGAGGAGGTCAGATGTGAGCGAAGACGCCGTCCCACCCGCGGCCCGGCTGCTGCGGGACTTCGTCAACACCTACGAGCCCCAGCTGGACGAGGAGTCGTTGACGACGAGCGCCGCGCTGCGCGACTGGCTGGTCGAGCAGCGCCTGGTGCCGGTCGAGGCCCGGGTCACCGACGACGACCTCGACGCGGCCCGCGCGGTCCGCGAGGGGCTGCGGGAGGTGCTGCTGGGGCACGCCGGTCACGACACCGACCCGGACTCCCTCGGCAGGCTGCGGACCGTGCTGGCCGACTTCCCGGTCCGGGTGCACCTCGACGCCGACGGCTACCGACTGGTCGGCGCCCGCAGCGACGCCGTCGGCCGGGCCGTCGGCGAGCTGCTCGACGCGGTCCGCCGCGCCACCGAGGACGGCACCTGGCCGAGGCTGAAGGTGTGCGCGCGCGACAGCTGCCGCTGGGCCTTCTACGACGCCTCCCGCAACCAGGTGCGCCGCTGGTGCTCCATGGCCGGGTGCGGCAACGCCGTCAAGATGCGGCGCGCCTACGCCGCCCGCAGGGCCCGGACCCGCCAGGAGCCCTAGCCTGCGAGGACGGCAAGAACGGTCAAGCGCGGGCCGCCGACGTCGGTCCAGACTGGGTCCGTGAGCGATGCGACCACCGGCCCCGGACCCGGGCGGGACCGGCTGCGCGAGCTGCTGGACGCCGTGCTGAACACCGACGGCGGACGGCTGGGAGCGATGGCCGGCGACGCGTACAGCTCCCCGTGGCACTTCGCCCGTGAGGTGAGCCGCGGCGCCGGCGAGCCGCCGGTCAGCCTGCGCCGGCGCGTGATGCTCGAGCGGGCCGCGTGGCAGCTGCGCCAGGGCCGGGCCGTGACCGAGGTCGCCCTCGAGGCGGGCTACTCGTCCGTGGAGGGCTTCAGCCGCGCGTTCCGCCGCGCCTACGGCACCGCCCCGAGCCGGGCGGGCTCGACCGGCAGCCACTGGCTGCCCGCTCCCAACGGCATCCACTTCCACCCCCCGGTCGCGCTGTGGATCGAGGGATACCCGAGAGGACGATCCGACATGGACCCGACCGCGCTGCTCGTCCAGCACGACCTCGACGACACCGCGCAGCTGCTCGACGCGGCCGCCGCGCTGCCGGCCGAGGAGTGGGACCGGGTCCGTCGTCCCGGCGAGACCGTGCTCGGCTGGGACGGTCCGGAGGAGTCGGTCGCCGCGGTGCTGGACCACCTCGTCTACACCAAGGAGGTCTGGCTGGCCTCGATCACCGGCGCCGACCAGCCGCCTCGCGGCTCCACCGACCCCGGCTCGCTGCGGACGCGGTTCGAGCAGGTGGCGCCGCGGTGGTTGGCCGAGATCCGTGACATCGAACGGCGCGACGCGTGGGGCGACGCCATGGTGGACGCCCTCTGCGACCCGCCCGAGAGCTTCGTGATCGGCAGCGTGCTCGCCCACGTGCTGACCTACTCGGCCTACCGGCGCCAGCTGGTGCGCGCGCTGCTGCGCGAGGCCGGGCACCCGGTCGACCACGGCGACCCCATCGAATGGCTGAGGAGCAGGAGCTGACGTGCCCAGGACCATCTACTACACCGCCACCACCCTCGACGGCTACATCGCGACCGTCGACCACTCGCTGGACTGGCTGCTGTCCCGGCACAACGAGGACGACGGACCGGCCGGCTACACCGACTTCATCTCGAACATCGGCGCGCTCGCCATGGGCGCCCACACCTATGAGTGGATCCTCGCCCACGAGCAGGGCGCCTGGACCTACACCCAGCCGACCTGGGTCTTCACCCACCGCGAGCTGCCGCGGGTGGACGGCGACGTCCGCCTCACCGCCGCCGACGTGGCGCAGGTGCACGCCGAGATGACCGCCGCCGCGGCGGGCAAGGACCTGTGGGTGGTGGGCGGGGGCGACCTGGCCGGCCAGTTCGCCGACCGCGGTCTGCTCGACGAGCTGGTCGTCTCGATCGCCCCAGTCACCCTCGGTGCGGGCGCCCCGCTGCTGCCCCGGCGGCTGGAGCTCGCGCTGACCGAGGTGGCACGCAACGGCGAGTTCGCCGTCGCCCGCTACGACGTCGTGCGGTAGCCGCGGACGGGCGGGCAAGACGCGGCGACGGCGTGCCCCCGGGCAGGGGGCACGCCGTCGGCGGTGCTGACCTCAGGAGGTGCCTGAGGGGGGTGCAGGCTCAGGAGGTGAAGGGCTGCACGTCCACGATGGTCACCGAGATCGGCCGGCCGTTGGGTGCGGTGTAGGTGACGTCGTCACCCTTGCGCTTGCCCAGGATGGCGCTGCCGAGCGGCGACTGCGGGCTGTACACGTTGATGTCCTCGGCCGCCTCGTCCAGGCCCAGCACCTCGCGCGAGCCCAGCAGGAAGGTGTCGGTGTCGGAGGTGTCGCCGTCGAAGGCGATGGTGACCCGGGTGCCGGCCGCGACCTCGTCGGGGTCGGAGGGGGCCTCGCCGACCTCCGCGCGTCGCAGCATGTCCTGCAGCAGGCGGATGCGGGCCTCCATCTGACCCTGCTCCTCGCGGGCGGCGTGGTAGCCGCCGTTCTCGCGGAGGTCGCCCTCGTCGCGGGCCTGCGCGATCCGCTGGGTGACCTCGTCGCGTCCCACGTTGACGAGGTGGTCCAGCTCCGCCTGGAGCTTGTCGTAAGCCTCCTGGGTCAGCCAGATCGTGTTGGCGTCGGTCTTGTCCATCGAAGGAGCCTAGCAGCGCCTCAGCCCACCTGGCAGCCGTCGAGGCTGGCGGCGGCGGCCCGTCGGAACGTCTGCACGGGCACCTCCCGGCGGACCTGCTCCTCTGTGCCGGGACCCAGCTCGACGCGCACCTCGCCGACCCGCTCGAAGTTCTGCGCCTGGGCCACCACCAGGCAGCTGACCGCGACCGACGGGTCCGGGCGCTGGATGCTGACGGTGACGTCGACGCGGTCGTCGGAGATGACGTAGTGGTCCACCCGGCCGCTGACCGGCGGGGACGCCTGCGAGCTGGCCGCCCACAGCAGCCAGGCGAGCACCACCGCGGCGAGCACGGCGAGCGTCGCCACCCCCGCGGGCCGGGCGAACCACGACCGCGGGTAGCGGCGACGGATGCGCTCGGCGGCGGTCGGGTCGGTCACCGGGACAGCAGGAGGCACCTCCCCATCCTCCCACGCACCACGCCGCCGTCGGCGCGCCCGCGGGCTGGCGCTAGCCTGTCGGCCGTGCCGGAGAACCGACCTGCCCGGGTGGACGCCCACGGCGAGCAGCTGCGCCTGCTGCACGTGCACGCCCACCCCGACGACGAGTCGAGCAAGGGGGCGGCCACCACCGCCCGCTACGTGGCCGAGGGGGTGCGCGTCGTGGTGGCCACCTGCACCGGGGGTGAACGCGGCTCCATCCTCAACCCCGCCATGGAGCGTCCCGACATCCTGGCCAACATCAGCGAGGTCCGCCGGGCCGAGATGGACGCGGCCCGCGAGATCCTCGGCATCGAGCAGGTGTGGCTGGGGTTCGTCGACTCCGGGTTGCCGGAGGGCGACCCGCTGCCGCCGCTGCCGCCCGGGTGCTTCGGGCTGACCGACCCGGCCGAGTCGTGCCGCCCGCTGGTGGCGCTGATCCGCCAGCTGCGCCCGCACGTCATCACCACCTACGACGAGAACGGCGGCTACCCGCACCCGGACCACATCATGTGCCACCGGGTGACCATGGCCGCCTGGGAGGCGGCGGCCGACCCGGAGGCCTTCCCCGAGCTGGGCGAGCCCTGGGCGGCGCAGAAGCTGTACTACCACTTCTCCTTCCACTACGACCGGATGATGGCGCTGCACGAGGCGATGCTGGCCCGCGGCCTGGAGTCGCCGTACGCCGAGCGGCTGCAGGGCTGGCAGCGCGACCCCGAGCACCAGGCCCGGATCACCACCCGGGTGCCCTGCGCGGAGTACTTCGGCGTCCGGGACGCGGCCCTGCTCGCCCACGCCACCCAGGTCGACCCCGACGGCTCCTGGTTCGCGGTGCCGCTGGAGGTGCAGGTCGAGGTGTGGCCGACCGAGGACTACGAGCTGGCCCGCAGCCGGATCGGGAGCACCCGTCCCGACGGCGGGCTGGAGGACGACCTGTTCGCCGGGATCGCCGTCCCGGCGCCCGCGGCGGGTCAGGTCGCGGGGGCCGCGCGGGAGTAGGGTCGCCTGCATGGAGATCGAGCTGTCGCCGGACTGGAGCCCGCTGGTTCTGGTGCTGGTGCTGGCGCTCGCCTGCGTCCTGCTCTACCTGGGGATGCGGCGCCAGATGAAGCGGTTGGACGCCAACTGGTCGCCGCAGAGCCCGACCAGTCCCGACCCCGACGACACCACCCGCGGGTGAGCGGCTCCCGACCCCGTGGTGGCGGGGTGCGCCGGCTGGTCGGCGCCCTCGTGCTGCTCGGGCTGCTGGCCGTCGCCGGCTGCTCCGCCGGGGCCGGCACCGCCGACCAGGGCGAGCAGACGGCGTCCCTCTCGGTCGGGCTGGTCGCCGAGCCGGCCAACCTCGACTTCACCACCACCGACGGGGCCGCCATCCCGCAGGCGCTGCTGTACAACGTCTACGAGACGCTGGTGAAGGTCGACGGCGAGGGCGAGCTGGTGCCGTCGCTGGCCCGCTCCTGGGAGGTCAGCGAGGACCGGCGCACCTACACCTTCGAGCTGGTGGAGGGCGCCACCTTCACCGACGGCGCCCCCTTCACCGCCGAGGACGCCGTCTTCTCGATCGAGCGCGTGCAGACGGAGTGGACCACCTCGCTGGCCGCGGCCATGGACGTGGTCGAGTCCGCGACCGCCGTCTCGCCCACCACCCTGCGGGTCGAGCTGTCGCGGCCCTCCAACGACTGGCTGTACCGGATGACCACCCGGATCGGGGCGATGTTCTCCCGCACCGGCGTGGACGCCCTCGGCACCGACCCGGTGGGGACCGGGCCCTACCGCTTCGGCAGCTGGAACCGCGGCGACTCGATCACGCTGCTGCGCAACGACGGCTACTGGGGCAGCGCGCCGCAGTTCGGCGAGGTGGTGCTGCGCTACTTCCGCGACCCCACCGCCCTGAACAACGCCCTGCTGTCGGGCACCATCGACGTGATCGGCACCGTGCAGGCGCCGGAGTCGCTCGAGCAGTTCACCTCCGACCCGCGGTTCCAGGTGATCGAGGGCACCACGACCGCGGAGGTGGTGCTGTCGTTCAACCGGTCCCGGGCCCCGCTGGACGACCTGGACGTCCGCCGGGCGATCAAGCACGCCATCGACCACCGCGCGCTGGTCGACACCTGCTGGGCCGGCCGCGGCACGCTGATCGGCTCGATGGTGCCGCCCTCGGACCCCTGGTACACCGACCTGACCGGGCGCTACCCCTACGACCCCGACCGCGCCCGGGAGCTGCTGGAGGGCACCGACGCCACCTCCTCGACGCTGCGGCTGCGGGTGCCGAACCTGCCCTACGCGGTCGCCTGCGGGCAGGTGGTGGAGAGCCAGCTGGAGCAGGTCGGGCTCGACGTCCAGATGGACACCCTCGAGTTCCCGGCCGCCTGGCTGCAGACGGTCTACACCGACGCCGACTACGACATGTCGATCATCGCCCACGTCGAGCCCCGCGACCTGCGCGCGGTCTTCGGCGACCCCGACTACTACACCCGCTACGGCGAGCCGGAGTTCGTCGAGCACCTCGACGCCGCCGACGCCGGCACGGAGGCCGAGCAGACCGAGCAGCTGCGGCTTGCCGCGGAGATGCTGGCCGACGACGCGGCCGCGGACTGGCTGTTCCTGCTGCCCAACCTCGTGGTGGCCGAACAGGGGATCACCGGGCTGCCGCAGAACGCGGTGAGCGAGTCCTTCGACCTCTCCGCCCTCGGCAGGTCCTGAGCGGTGCTGCTGCGGGTCCTGACCCGGCTGGCGGTCCTGCTCGCGAGCCTGGCGGTCAGCTCGCTGGTGGTGTTCGCCTTCATGGCCGTGCTCCCCGGCGACCCGGCCCGGGTGGCGCTGGGGGTGAACGCCTCCGAGGCGGCGGTCCAGCAGCTGCGCAGCGACTTCGGGCTCGACCGCCCGCTGCCCACCCAGTACCTGGAGTGGGTGCGGGGGCTGCTCACCCTCGACCTGGGGGAGTCCTACATCAGCCGGGCCGCCATCGCCCCGCAGGTGCTCGACCGGGCCCAGGTGACGCTGTGGCTGGTGGGGGCGGGGATGGTGGTGGCGGTGCTGGTCGCCGTCCCGCTCGGGTCGCTGGCCGCGCTGACCTCGCGCTCGCCGCTCGGGGTGCTGCTGTCGGCGGTGTCCCAGCTGGGGGTCGCCGTGCCGGCGTTCCTGGCCGGGATCCTGCTGGTGGCGGTGTTCGCGGTGGGGCTGGGCTGGCTGCCCGCGAGCGGGTGGACGCCGCCGGCGCAGGACCCGGGTCGCTTCCTCTCCCAGCTGGTGCTGCCGGCGTCCTCGCTGGGTCTGGTGCAGGGCGCGGTGCTGGCCCGCTACGTCCGCAGCGCGGTGCTGGAGGTGCTCGGCGAGGACTACCTGCGCACCGCCCGGGCCAAGGGGCTGCGACCGGGCCCGGCGCTGGTCCGCCACGGGCTGCGCAACGCCGCCGTGCCCGTGGTCACCGTCCTGGGGCTGCAGCTGGCCACCCTGCTGGTCGGCGCGGTGGTGGTGGAGCGCGTGTTCGTCGTCCCCGGGCTGGGCAGTCTGCTGCTGGACGCCGTGGCCAACCGCGACCTCGTCGTCATCCAGGACGTGGTGATGCTGCTGGTCGCCGCGGTGCTGGTGATCAACTTCGTCGTCGACCTGCTCTACCTGGCCATCGACCCGCGGCTGAGGACGGCCCGGTGAGCGGCCGGGGGAGCCGCCGGGGCGGGGCGGCGGTGCTCGTCGGCGGGGCGCTCGTCGCGCTGGTGGTGCTGATGGCCCTGCTCTCCTTCCTGTGGACCCCGCACGACCCGACCCTGGTCGACGCCCGCGTCCGGCTGCAGGGACCGTCCCCGGCGTACTGGCTGGGGACCGACCGCTTCGGCCGCGACCTGGTCAGCCAGCTGATGGTGGGCGCCCGCACCACCGTCTACGTGGGGCTGGTGGCGGTGGGGATCGCCGCCCTGGTCGGCGTCCCGCTGGGGGTGCTGGCGGCGATGGCGCCGCGGTGGCTGGGGGAGCTGCTGATGCGCGCCAACGACCTGCTGCTGGCGTTCCCGGCGCTGCTGCTGGCGGTGATGCTCGCCGCCGTGCTCGGCGCCGGCACCGGGGTGGCCATGGTGGCCATCGGGGTGTCCACCGTGCCCAGCTTCGCCCGCGTGGTGCGGGCCGGCAGCCTGCAGGTGCTGCGCAGCGACTTCGTGCTGGCCGCCCGGGCGGCGGGCCGGCGTCCCTGGGGGGTGGCGGTGCGGCACGTGCTGCCCAACGTGGCCGGGCTGGTGATCGTGCAGGCGTCGGTGGCGTTCGCGATCGCCGTGCTGGCCGAGGCCGCGCTGTCGTTCCTCGGCTTCGGCACCCCGCCGCCGACGCCCTCCTGGGGGCGGATGCTGCAGGAGAGCCAGTCGCTGCTGTTCACCGACCCGCGGCTGGCCGTGGTGCCCGGGGTGGCGGTCGCGGCTGCCGTGCTGGGGTTCAACCTGCTCGGCGACGGGCTGCGGGACCGGCTCGACCCGCGGCTGGAGGCCCGCCGGTGAGCGCTGCGCTGCTGGAGGTGGAGGGGCTGTCGGTGGCGGCCGAGGGCCGGCCGCTGGTGGGCGACCTGCGGTTCGCGGTGCGCAGCGGCGAGCGGGTGGGGCTGATCGGGGAGTCTGGCTCGGGCAAGTCGGTGACGGCGCTGGCGCTGATGGGGCTGCTGCCGCCGGGGCTGCGGGCGGGCGGTTCGGTCCGCCTGGCCGGCCGCGAGCTGCTGGGGGCCCCGGAGGCCGAGCTGTCGCGGCTGCGGGGGGCGCAGGTGTCGATGGTCTTCCAGGAGCCGATGACCGCCCTCAACCCGACGATGCGGATCGGCCCGCAGGTGGCGGAGGTGCTGCAGGTGCACGGCCGCGTCCCCGACCGCCGGTCCGCCTGGCAGGCCGCGGTGGCGGCGCTGGCGGACGTCGGGCTGCCCGACCCGCCGGCGCTGGCGCGCGCCTACCCCCACCAGCTGTCGGGCGGGCAGCGGCAGCGGGTGGTGATCGCCATCGCGCTGGCCGGCGACCCGGCGCTGCTGGTCTGCGACGAGCCGACCAGCGCCCTGGACGTCACCGTGCAGGGACGCGTGCTGGAGCTGATCCGCCGCGGGCTGGCCGAGCGGGGTGCCGGCTGCCTGTTCATCAGCCACGACCTGGCGGTGGTGGCCGACGTCTGCGAGCGGGTGCTGGTGATGCACGCCGGGCGGGTGGTGGAGGCCGGGCCGACCCGGCGGGTGCTGACCAGGCCGCAGCACCCCTACACCCGCGGGCTGCTGGCCGCCTCCGACCTGGGCCGGACCGACGAGCACGGCCGGCTGCTGACCATGGACCGCTTCCTCGCCGGGCCGCCGCCCCCGCTGACCGAGCCGGCGCCGCCCTGGCAGGGCACCGCCGAGGACGGCTGGGCGACGAGCGGGGGTGGGTCGTGAACGAGCCGGCGATCAGCGTGCAGGACGTCGTGCGGGAGTACCGCCGGCCGCGGACGTCGCTCACCGGGCCGACGCCGGTCGTGCGCGCGCTCCGCGGGGTCAGCCTGGAGGTGGGCCGCGGTGAGCGGTTCGGGCTGGTGGGGGAGTCCGGCAGCGGGAAGTCCACCCTGCTGCGGATCGTCGCCGCCCTCGACACGCCGACGTCCGGGCGGGTGCAGGTGCTGGGCCGCGACGTCTCGGGGGTCCCGGAGCGGCGGCTGGGGTTCCTGCGCCGGTCGCTGCAGCTGGTGCTGCAGGACCCCCGCTCCAGCCTGGACCCCCGGATGCGGGTGGGTGACGTGGTGGCCGAGCCGCTCGTCGCCCAGAAGCTGCCCGGCCGCCGGGAGCGGGTGCGCGAGGTGCTGGCCGAGGTGGGGCTGCCGGCCGAGGCGGCGGAGCGCTACCCCCACCAGTTCTCCGGAGGTCAGCGCCAGCGGATCTCGATCGCCCGCGCGCTGGCGCCCCGGCCGCAGATCCTGGTGGCCGACGAGCCGGTCAGCGCCCTCGACGTGTCGGTCCGCGCGCAGGTGCTCAACCTGCTCACCGACCTGGTGCAGCGCCACGGGCTGACCCTGCTGCTGGTCTCGCACGACCTGGCGGTGGTGCGCCACATGTGCCAGCAGGTGGCGGTGATGCAGGACGGCCAGCTCGTCGAGACCGGCCCGGCGGAGCAGCTGTGGGAGCGGCCCCAGCACCCCTACACCCGCCGGCTGGTCGAGTCCGCCCCCGACCTGCGCCGCGCCCTCGACCGCCTCCCCTGACCGCGTGTATGTCGTCGCGGTCACGGTCGGCGTGTCGCGGCGTGCCGCGGTGTCTGGGACGGACGGCGTACACGTTCTCAGGGACGGCCGGCCGTGCCGGCTGCCGCGAGCCCTCGCGCCTGCCGGCGGGGCGCGGGGTGATGCGGCCGGCGGACGGCGGAGGGGTGCCAGGGGAGCGTCCCTGGGAACCTGTACGCGGTGGGGCCGGGACAGCCCGACACGCCGCGGCACGCCGTCCGTGACCCGGACGACATACGGGCTTCCGGGGTCAGCTGCCGTAGGTGGCGATCGAGATGGCGGCGTAGTGGCAGCCGAAGGCGCCGATGGTGGCGGCGTGGAAGATCTCGTGGAAGCCGAACCAGCGCGGTGACGGGTTGGGCCGCTTGCGGGCGTAGACCACCGCGCCGAGGGTGTACAGCAGCCCGCCGGCCAGGATGAGCGTCAGCACCACCGGGCCACCGGCGGTGAGGAACTGCGGCAGCCAGGCCAGCGCCGCCCAGCCCATGGCGATGTACAGGACCGTGTACAGCCAGCGGGGCGCCTGCAGCCACAGCACCCGGAACAGCAGCCCGAACAGGGCCGAGCCCCACACCAGGCTGAGCAGCAGCACCCGCGAGCCGCCCTCCAGCATGGTGAGCGCCATGGGGGTGTAGGTGGCGGCGATGAAGACGAAGATGTTGGCGTGGTCCATCCGGCGCAGGATCGCCTCGGCGCCCGGGCCCCAGTAGAAGCGGTGGTAGAGACCGCTGGTGCCGAACAGCAGCAGGGACGCGGCCAGGAACACCGCGCCGCCGATCTTGCCCTCGACCGTCGGCGCCAGCACCACCAGGACGATCCCGGCCACCAGCGCCAGCGGGGTCACCCCGGCGTGCAGCCAGCCCCGCAGCCGCGGCTTGACCTCCCGCGCCGCGCCGGTGATGGGATCCGTCGCCAGGTCCTTGAACGACGACCAGCTCGCCATCGACACGTCCTCTCCGCCCGTCGCGCCGGGTGCGACGCGACCGGTGACCAGCCTACGGCCCGCGCCACGGGCGGTCGCTAGTCTGCCCTCCATGGCGCGTGCGATCAGACTGCGGGAGTGGCTGGACCGGCTGCACCCCGCGGGACTGCTGTACAGCACCTACGAGCACCGCCTGATGGCCGAGCTGGACCACGCCCGGCTGCCCCAGCACGTCGCGGTGCTGGCCGACGGGAACCGTCGCTGGGCCCGGCTGAACGCCCCCGGCGAGCCGCTGGTGACCGGCTACCGGGCCGGTGCCCGCAAGCTCAAGGAGTTCGTCGAGTGGTGCGACGAGGCGGGCATCCGGGTGGTCACCCTCTGGGTGCTGTCCACCGACAACTTCGGCCGCACCCCCGACTCTGAGGTGCAGCCGCTGCTGGAGGTCATCGAGCAGATGGTGGCCGACCTCGTCGAGGCCCGGCGCTGGCCGATCAAGGCGGTCGGCGCCTTCGACCTGCTGCCCGAGCTCACCGCCGAGCGGCTCCGGGAGGCGGGCCGGGCCACCTGCGACATCGACGGCATGCACATCAACATCGCCATCTCCTACGGCGGGCGCCACGAGCTGCGTGACGCCTTCCGCTCGCTGCTGGCCGAGCACGCCCGCAAGGGCACCTCGATCGAGGAGCTCTCGCGCACCCTGGAGATCGACGAGATCGGTCGCCACCTCTACACCCGCGGCCAGCCCGACCCCGACCTGATCATCCGCACCTCCGGCGAGCAGCGGCTGTCGGGGTTCCTGATGTGGCAGTCGGCGCACTCGGAGTTCTGGTTCTGCGACGCCCTGTGGCCCGACTTCCGCAAGGTCGACTTCATCCGCGCGCTGCGCTCCTTCGCCCGCCGCGAACGCCGCTTCGGCCGCTGACGGAGGTGGTCCGGCGGGGTCGTCGGGCCGCCGCGCAGAATCGATACCAGAACGAGACCGCCTGCAGTGAGATGCGGGCTGCTCGCGGGGCACTGGCTGGGGAGGATGGCTGTCGGACCCGGAGGAGGGACGATGGACGGCCAGGACGCCCCGAGCGGCACCCGCGTGGTGCTGCCCGCGCCCGGCGTCGCGGCCTCCCCGACGGCCCCGGGCCGTGCCGGCCCGCTGCTGTGCTGGCTGGTGGTCGTCATCGCCGGCTACCACCTGGTCGTCCTCGGCGCGACGATCCCCAGCCTGATCCGCTTCGGGGTGCTGGGGTTCACCCCGGCGGCCGCCACGCTGGCCGCCACCGCCTCGGTGGCGGGGATGGCGGTCGGGGCCGCCGCGCAGTCACGCTCGGGGACCCGCCACGGACGCCGGCAGACCCTGGCCGTCGCCGTCGCGACCTCCTCGGCGGGTCTGCTGCTCACCCCGCTCGCGCCGGACGTCACCGTCTTCGTGCTGCTGCGGCTGCTGGGCGGTCTCGGCCTCGGGCTGGGGCTGCCGGTGGTGCTGGGCGTGGCGGCCGAGCGCGGTGTGCGCCGGCTCAGGGCCGGAGCCTGGGTCAGCACCGGCTACCACGCCGGCGCGGTGGCGGCCGCCGTGCTGGGGCTCGTGCTGCTGCCGGACTGGCGCCCGCTCTTCGTCCTCGGCGGGGTGGCCGGGCTGGTGCTGCTGCCGCTGCTCGCGCTCTGGCGCCCCGTCCCCGCCGGCTCGACCCGGCCCGCGCGGGGCCACGAGCCCTCGGTCCGGGCGCTGGTCAGCTGGCAGCACCGCTGGGTGGGCGTGGCCAGCGTCGTCGCCTCCTTCATGGCCCTCGCCCTGGTCCACGGCCTCAACACCTGGCTGCCGACGCTGATGCGTGCGGCGGGGCACGACCGCGCCACGTCGCTGCAGCTGCTGCTGGTGCTCAACGTGGGAGCCGCGCTGGGGCTGCTCGGCGTCGCTGCCGTGTCCCAGCGGCTGGGTGGACGCCGGGCCGTGCTGCTCTACTTCGGCCTGGCCGCCGTGGGCCTGGCGCTGCTCGGCTCGCCCGGCTCGGAGGTGTGGCAGCTGGTGGTGGTCGTGCTGCTGACCGGGGCGGTGGTGGCCAGCACCCAGGCGCTGATCCAGACCTACGTCGCCCGCGTCGTCCCGCCGGAGACCCGGACGGCCGCCAACGGGCTGGTCACCGGCCTGGGGCGGGTGGGGGCGGTGGCCGGGGTGCTCGGCACCGGTCTGCTGATCAGCAGCGGGCTGGCCGACCCGTGGGCCTTCCACCTGCTGTCGGCGGTCGCGCTGCTGGGGGTGCTGGTGATGGTGGTGATGACGCCGCGCACGGTCGAGCTGGCGGTGGCGCGACCTGCGGTCGACTCCCGGGTGAGCGCCGGGTGACGGATCGGGTGACGCTCGTGCGTCGCCCGGCGTGTTGAGCCCCGAGCGGGCCGCCACGGTCGTACGTTCGCCTCAGGGCAGTGGGGAAGCTGCCCACCGGAGGCACATGCACATGGGCACCACCGGGCCGTCTCGACGGCCTCGTGCAGGGCACCGGCTGACCACGTGACACGTGGGGCCGGCGGTGGTGCCGTGCGGCCCCGGACAAGGACCGACAGTGACGCACGAGCTGGCTCGCAAGACCTACGTCATCGACACCTCCGTCCTCCTCAGCGACCCGCGGGCGCTGTCGCGCTTCGCCGAGCACGACGTGGTGCTGCCCGTGGTGGTGATCACCGAGCTCGAGGCCAAGCGGCACCACCCCGAGCTGGGCTACTTCGCCCGTGCGGCGCTGCGGCAGCTCGACGACCTGCGGATCCGGTACGGGCGCCTGGACGCGCCGGTGCCGGTCACCGAGAGCGGGGGCACCGTGCACGTGGAGCTCAACCACACCGACCCCGAGGTGCTGCCGGCGGGGTTCCGACTCGGGGACAACGACTCGCGGATCCTCGCGGTGGCGCTCAACTTCGCCGCCGAGGGCCGCGACGTGGTGCTGGTGTCGAAGGACCTGCCGATGCGGGTCAAGGCCTCGGCGGTGGGCCTGGCGGCCGAGGAGTACCGCGCCGAGCTGGCGCCGGCGTCCGGCTGGACCGGGATGGCGGAGCTGCCGGCCACCGCGCAGCAGATCGACGCGCTCTACGCCGAGCAGGTGATCGACCACGACGAGGCCCGCGACCTGCCCTGCCACACCGGGGTGGTCGTGCTCGGCAACGGCACCTCCGCGCTGGCGCGGGTGACGCCGACCAAGCAGCTGCGGCTGGTCAAGCCCGACCGTGACGCCTTCGGCATCCACGGCCGCTCCGCCGAGCAGCGCATCGCCCTCGACCTGCTGCTGGACCCCTCGATCGGGATCGTGTCGATGGGCGGCCGGGCCGGTACCGGCAAGTCGGCGCTGGCCCTGTGCGCCGGGCTGGAGGCGGTGCTGGAGCGCCGCCAGCACTCCAAGGTGGTCGTGTTCCGCCCGCTGTACGCGGTGGGCGGGCAGGACCTGGGTTACCTGCCCGGCACCGAGCACGAGAAGATGGCCCCCTGGGCGCAGGCGGTCTTCGACACCCTCGGCGCGGTGGCCGGTCGTGAGGTGATCGACGAGGTGCTCGACCGCGGCCTGCTGGAGGTGCTGCCGCTCACCCACATCCGCGGGCGCTCGCTGCACGACGCCTTCGTGATCGTCGACGAGGCCCAGTCGCTGGAGCGCAACGTGCTCCTCACCGTGCTGAGCCGGATCGGGCAGGGCTCCCGGGTCGTGCTCACCCACGACGTCGCCCAGCGCGACAACCTGCGGGTGGGGCGGCACGACGGCGTGGTCGCGGTGGTCGAGAAGCTCAAGGGCCACCCGCTGTTCGCCCACATCACCCTGACCCGCTCCGAGCGGTCGCCGATCGCCGCACTCGTGACGGAGGTGCTGGAGGGCGACCCCACGCTCTGACCCGCGCCCCCCTCCTCCCGACCTCCACAGCCGTCCGGGCGGGTCCACAGCCGTTGCCGCGGCTGTGAGGCGCCCGGACCGGCTGTGGAGGCGGGGGAGAGCCGGCGGGGGACGCCGGAGGAGCGGGCGGGGACGCCTGGGGAGTTGCTGAGTTTGCTCAGCGAATTCTCATGTGTGATGCTCGTCCGCGATGCTCTCGCCCCGACGTCCCCTGCTCGCCGCTGCCGCTGTCTCCGCCGCCGTGCTGCTGCTGGCCCCACCAGGGCTGCCGGCGGTCGGTGCGGTCGCCCTGACCGACTCGGTGCCGCGGGTGGTCCGCGAGCTGGTGGCCGAGCAGCTCATCCCGCCCGCCGAGGCCGCCACCGCCCCGACCGTGGCCCCGGCTCCGGCGCCGGGCCGCACCGGGGACGACCGGCCCTCCCGCGACGCCGGACGTCCGGAGCTGGCCGGCCCAGAGCTCACCGCCCGGGCGGCGGAGCGGCAGCAGACGCTGAGCGGGCTGGCCGAGCAGGTGCGCGACGAGGCCGAGCGGCTGGACGCGGAGGCGCGGCGGGCCGCGGCGGAGCGGCGCGCCGCCGAGGAGGCCGCCGGCTACGACCTCGACCTGACCGACCCCCGCGACATCGCCCGCGAGCTGGCCGCGAACGAGTACGGCTGGACGGGCGAGCAGTGGGGCTGCATCGACGAGCTGATCACCCAGGAGTCGAGCTGGAACCCCCGCGCCGAGAACCCCAGCTCAGGCGCCTACGGCCTGGTGCAGGCGCTGCCGGCGGAGAAGATGGCCACGGTCGCCGACGACTGGCGGACCAACCCGGCCACCCAGCTGCGCTGGGGCTTCGGCTACATCGAGGACGTCTACGGCACCCCCTGCGAGGCCTGGTCCTTCCACCTGGCCCACAACTGGTACTGAGCCCCCTCGGTACCGGGCCCCCTCGGTACTGGGCCCGCTCAGCCCGCGGTGAGGGCGTCGGGGCCGATCAGCTGCCCGGCCGCGCCGGGTTCGAGCTCGCGTGCCGCCACGAGCAGCAGGACCGCCACGGCCACCGCGCCCGGATCCATCACGCCCGCACCCCGGTCGCCCACGTAGCTCGCCCGTCCCCGGCGCGCCCGCAGCGAGGCCGTGGCGCGGGCGCCGTCCACCGCGGCGGTGGCGGCGTCGGCGAGGGTGCCTCCCGCCAGCGCGTCGACGGCGGGGGCGAGGGCGTCCACCAGGGTGCGGTCGCCGGGCTCGGCCTCACCGACCCGCTGGATCGCCGACAGCCCGGCCGCGAGCCCTTCGCGCCAGGCCGAGGTGGGGTCCGGCTGGGCGGCCGCGGCCCGCGCCAGCTCGGAGAACAGCAGCCCGAACAGCGGACCGCTGGTGCCGCCCACCTCGTCGAGGAAGACGTCGGCCGCCGTCTGCAGGGCAGCCGTGCCCGCCCCGGCGTCCAGGCGCCGGACCACCAGACGCATGCCGGCGCGGAGGTTGTCACCGAAGTCGCCGTCGCCGGCCAGCCGGTCCATCCGGGTCAGGTCGGCGTGGGCGTCCTCCACCGCGCTCGCGTAGCTGCGCAGCAGGGCCTCGCCCTGCGCGGCGGCGTGGTCGTTCGACGTCATGGGGTGACCTCCGGGTCGTCGACGGGCAGCCGGGTGAGCGAGGGGGTGTCGGCGGGGGCCTGCCACAGCTCCGACCAGCCGGGCTCGAGGCGGGTCAGCGTGAGGGAGAAGCCCGCCATGTCGAGCGCGGCGACGTAGGTGCCGACGAGCGAGCCGTGCACCGGGGCGCCGGCCGCGCCCAGCAGGGCGGTCACCTCGTCGAAGAGCGAGTACAGCTCCAGCGAGGTGGTGCCCCCCAACCCGTTGACCACCAGCAGCACACCGCCGTCGCCGTCGCGGGACGGCGGCAGCGCCGCCAGCAGGTCGTCGAGCATGCGCCGCAGCAGCTCGGTCCGCGGCGGGCGGGGGATCGTGGTCGCCGCCCGCTCGCCGTGGATGCCCACCCCGTACTCCAGCTCGTCGGCGGCGAGCTCGAAGGCCGGCCCGCCGCCGGCGCCGGCGGTCTGCGCCCGGGAGGCCACGGCCAGGCTGCGCGAGGCGGCCGCGACCGCCTGCCCCAGCCCGGCCAGCTCCTCCAGCCCGGCCCCCCGGTCCGCCGCGGCGCCGAGCAGCTTCTCGACCACCACGGTGGCCGCGGTGCCGCGGCGGCCGGTCGCCGTCTCCTCGGAGTCGGTGGCGACGTCGTCGTCGACGAGGACCCGGCGCACCTCGATCCCGTCGAGCCGCAGCCGCTCGGCCGCGATGGCGAAGTTGATGCGGTCCCCGGTGTAGTTCTTCACCACGTGGACCACCCCGTCGGGCCCCGCCGCGGCCCGGCTGGCCGCGTAGACCTGCCGGTTGTGCGGGGAGGCGAAGACCTGGCCGGGCGCGACGGCGTCCAGCATCCCGACGCCCAGGAAACCGGCGTGCAGCGGCTCGTGGCCCGAGCCGCCGCCGGAGACCAGCCCCACCCGCCGACGCGGGTCCCGCCGGCGCGCGAGGAGGTGCAGCGGATCCTCCACGAGCTCGACGTGGCGGGCGTGGGCGCGGGCGAAGCCGGCGGTGGCCGAGGCGACCAGCGCCCCGTCCTCGTCGGGGTGGAAGGGCGCGCTCACCGGTCTCAGGCCTGCGGGGCGCGGGTCATCGAGAGCACGTCCAGGGCGCTGTCCAGCTGCTCCTCGGTGAGCCGGCCCTGCTCGACGAAGCCGGACTCGATCACCACCTGGCGGATGGTCTTGCCCTCCTTGAGCGCCGTCTTGGCCACCGCGGCGGCGTTCTCGTAGCCGATGTACTTGTTCAGCGGCGTGACGATCGAGGGCGAGGACTCCGCCAGCGTGCGGCAGTGCTCGGCGTTGGCGGTGATGCCCACCACGCAGCGGTCGGCCAGCAGCACGCTGACCGAGGACAGCAGCCGGATCGACTCCAGCAGGTTGCGGGCGATCACCGGCAGCATCACGTTGAGCTCGAAGTTGCCGGCCGCGCCGGCGATGCCCACGGTGGCGTCGTTGCCCATCACCTGGGCGCACACCATCAGCGTGGCCTCGGCCATCACCGGGTTCACCTTGCCGGGCATGATCGAGGACCCGGGCTGCAGGTCCGGCAGCGCGATCTCGCCCAGGCCGGCGCGCGGGCCCGACCCCATCCAGCGCAGGTCGTTGGCGATCTTGGTCAGGCTGACCGCGATGGTCCGCAGCACCCCCGACGCCTCGACCAGCGCGTCGCGGGCGCCCTGGGCCTCGAAGTGGTCGGCGGCCTCGGTCAGCGGCAGACCGGAGGCGTCGGCGATCCGGCGGATCACCTGGGCGGCGAAGCCGGCGGGGGTGTTGATCCCGGTGCCCACGGCCGTCCCGCCCAGCGGCAGCTCGGCCACCCGGGGCAGCGCCGCCTGCACCCGCTCCGCGCCGAGGCGGATCTGGCGGGCGTAGCCGCCGAACTCCTGGCCCAGGGTGACCGGGGTGGCGTCCATCAGGTGGGTGCGCCCGCTCTTCACGACGTCGGCGAACTCGGCCGACTTGGCCGACAGCGCCCCGGCCAGGTGCTCCAGCGCGGGCAGCAGGTCCTCGGTCAGCGACCGGGTGGCGGCGATGTGGATCGCGGAGGGGAAGACGTCGTTGCTGGACTGGGAGCAGTTGACGTGGTCGTTGGGGTGGACGTCACGCCCGAGCGAGCGGGTGGCCAGGGTGGAGATGACCTCGTTGGTGTTCATGTTGGACGAGGTGCCCGAGCCGGTCTGGAAGACGTCGATGGGGAACTCGGCGTCGTGGGC
>NZ_WPCU01000005.1:826691-837573 GCF_009742705.1 Auraticoccus cholistanensis | reverse complement strand
GGCGGCGGCGCCCTTGATGGTGGCCAGCGCACGGATCAGGGCGGGCTCGATCGGCGTCCCCGAGATCGGGAAGTTCTCGACGGCGCGCTGGGTCTGCGCCCGGTAGAGGGCCTGGGCGGGCACCCGCACCTCGCCCATGGTGTCCCGCTCGATCCGCATGTCCTGCTCGGTGCTCTGGCTCATGGCTGCACGATAGCGGGGGCCGTGGTGAGGTAGATCGCGTAGCCGATGGCGTGACGGCCCCGCCGCACCGGCACCACCACCTCCTCGGTCGGCCCGAGCCGGGTCAGCGCCTGCTGCAGCTCCGGGGTGCGTCCCTGGCACCACACCGCCAGCAGCCCGCCGGGCACCAGCAGCGCCAGGGCGCGCGCCAGCAGCGGCGCGCTGTAGAGCCGGGCGTTGTCGGGGTGGATGAGGAAGTCGGGGCCGTTGTCGACGTCCAGCAGCACTGCGTCGGCCCAGCCCGTCGCAGCCTCCTCGAGCCAGCTCACCACGTCGGCGGTGTGGAGGGTGCAGCGGGGGTCAGCCGCCACCCGGCCGAGCTGCTCGGTCAGGCCGGCGCGGGCCCAGGCGACCAGGTCGGGCTCCAGCTCGACCACCTCCAGCCGCTGCACGCCGGCGTCGAGCAGGGCGGCGGCGGTGTAGCCCAGCCCCAGCCCGCCGACCACTACCCGGCCCAGCCGGCCGCGCTCGGCCACCAGCTCGGCCAGCCGCCGCTCCGAGGCCACCTCGGCGCTGTCCATGGCGAAGGCGCCGTTGACGACCAGCTCGTGCACGGGCGCGGTGCCGGGGGAGCGGCGCTCCCGCAGGGCCAGCTCGCCGCGGGGACCCTGGGCCCGGGCCAGGGTGGTCAGGGACACGGGCTCGGGCGCGGGCACGCCAGCACTGTACGGCCCGCTCGCCGACCCGGCCGGGCGGACCGGCCACGCCCCGGGGGTGTCCGGCGCGACTTGGGCGGACCGCAGCGATGGGGGAGGATGGCCGACGTGGCCCGCAGAGACCGAACCAGCTCGAACCCGGCGGACATGTTCCGGTCGCTGGCGGTCATCCTGGTGCCGATCCTGCTGCTGGGGGCGCTGCTCACCGTGCGGCTGGACGACTACCCGGTGGAGCCGGTGGACGTCCGGCCCGTGCTGACGGTGGCCCGCGACGAGGCGCCCTGGCCGGTGCTCGCCCCGGAGCAGCTGCCGGCGGACTGGGTCCCCACCCGCGTCACCTGGACGCCGCAGGGCCGTCCCGGGCTGAACGGCGAGCCCTCCGACCGCAACCGCTGGGTGGTCGGCTACCTGGATCCCAGCCAGACCTACCTGGCGGTCGAGCAGGCCGACGGGCCGGCGGCGCCCTTCGTGGCCGACGTCACCCGCGAGGGGCGGCCGGAGGCCACCACCACGGTGGGCGACCAGGAGTGGCAGCAGCACGTCTCGGCCGACGGGCGGACCCGCTCGCTGGTGCTGGTCGCCGACGAGGTGACCACCGTGGTGTCGGGCGACGTCAGCTACGACGAGCTGGCCGCCTTCGCCGCCACCCTCTCCGCGGGCTGAGCCGCCGCGCCCTCACTGGTTGCTGAAGGCGGCGTCGAAGGACGCCTCGGGCAGCTTCCACAGCAGCTTGCGGATCGCCTCGACCGCCTCGGCGGCCCCGTGCTCGCGGTCCATCCCGGCGTCCTCCCACTCGATCGAGATCGGGCCGGCGTAGCCGATGGACTTCAGCGCGCGGAAGGCGTCCTCCCAGGGCACGTCGCCGTGGGTGGTGGAGACGAAGTCCCAGCCCCGGCGGGGGTCGCCCCACGGCAGGTGGGAGCCGAGGACGCCGGCGCGGCCGTTCTGCGGGCGCAGCCGGGTGTCCTTGCAGTCGACGTGGTAGATCCGGTCGGCGAACTCGACGATGAAGCTCACCGGGTCGATGTTCTGCCACATCATGTGCGAGGGGTCCCAGTTGAAGCCGAAGGCCTCGCGGTGGTCGATGGCCTCCAGGCTGCGGACCGAGGTCCAGTAGTCGTAGGCGATCTCCGAGGGGTGCACCTCGTGGGCGAACTTCACGCCCTCGGAGTCGAAGACGTCCAGGATCGGGTTCCAGCGGTCGGCGAAGTCCTGGTAGCCCTCGTCGATCACCGAGGCGGGCACCGGCGGGAACATCGCCACGTAGGGCCAGATCTTGGAGCCGGTGAAGCCGACGACGACGTCGACGCCGAGCTTGCGGGCGACCCGGGCCGCGCGCTTCATGTCCTCGGCCGCCCGCTGCCGCACCCCCTCGGCGTCGCCGTCGCCCCAGACGTAGTCGCGCAGGATCGCCTGGTGGCGGAAGTCGATGGGGTCGTCGCAGACCGCCTGGCCGCCGAGGTGGTGGCTGATGGCCCACACCTTGAGGCCGTGCTTGTCGAGGATGTCGAGCCGGCTCTGCACGTAGGCGTCGTCCTCGTCGGCGCGCCGCAGGTCGAGGTGGTCGCCGGAGGCGGCGATCTCCAGACCGTCGTAGCCCCAGGCGGCGGCCTTGGCGGCCAGCTCCTCGAAGGGCATGTCGGCCCACTGGCCGGTGAACAGCGTGACGGGGTGGGTGGATTCGGTGGTCATGGTGCGCTCCTTCTGCGGAAAGTGGTCAGGGACGACGGCTGAGGGCCCGGTCCGGAGGCGTCCGCCGGTCGTCCCCGACCACTTCCCGGCGGGGGTGAGGGCGGGGGGCCGGGTTCGGGGTCACAGCTGGACCCAGCTCCCGGTGGCGGCGGAGTCGAGCACGGCCTGGGTGATCCGGCCGGCGCGCAGGCCGTCCTCGAAGCGGGGCAGGCCCTCGGGGACGTCGCCGCGGACGGCGGCGTAGGTGTCGGCGGCGAAGGCGTCGAAGGCGTCCTGGTAGCCCATCGGGTGCCCCGCCGGGACGGTGCACAGCCGCGCCGCGTCGGAGGAGAGCTGGTCGGCGTCGCGGGGGAGCAGCAGGCTGCCCGAGCGGCGTCCCAGCCAGACGGTCTCCGGCTGCTCGGTGTCGAGGCAGAGGCTCTGCTCGGCGGCGGCGACCTCCAGCTGCAGCCGGTTCTTGCGGCCGGGCGCCACCTGCGAGACGACCAGCGAGCCGATCGCGCCGCCGGCGGTGCGCAGGGTCAGCGCGACGGCGTCCTCGGTCTGCACCGGGGTCCCGCCGCGCTCGTCGTAGAGGCGGCTGGTGGAGGCGGAGAGGGCCACGATCCGGTCGCCGGTGACGAACTCCAGCAGGTCCACGAGGTGGGAGCCGATGTCGCCGAAGGCGCGGGAGGCGCCACCCGCGGCGGCGTCCACCCGCCAGTTGTCGTCCTCGGCCGTCAGCAGCCAGTCCTGCAGGTAGCTGCCGACGACCGTGCTGATCCGCCCCGACCCGCCGGCGGCGAAGCGGGCCCGGGCCTCGCGGACCAGCGGGTAGAAACGGTAGACGAAGGGGATCGTGGCCACGGCGCCGGCGGCGGTGGCGGCCGTGACCAGCGCCTCGGCGTCTGCCACCCGGGTGGCCAGCGGCTTCTCGCAGACCACGTGCCGGCCGCTGGCCAGCACGGCCTCCACCTGCTCGGCGTGCAGCGCGTTGGGGGTGCAGACGTGCACCACCTCGACGGCCTCGTCGTCGAGCAGCTCGGCCAGCGAGGCGGCGGACCGCTCGAAGCCCAGCTCGGCCGCCGCGGCGGCCGAGCGCTCGGGCGAGGAGGAGGTGACCGAGACCAGCCGCGCCCCCGCCGAGCGGGCGGCGCGGGAGTGGACGCGGGCCATGAACCCGCCGCCCACCACCCCGACCCCGGGCCCGGGGGCCCCGGTGCGGTCCGCCGGGCTCACAGCGTGGCCTCGGTGGGGTCCCAGTCCTCGGCCAGCGGTTCCACCACCTCGAAGCGGCTGCTGACGTCCACCGGCTGGCCCGACTCGCCGGCCTGGATGGTGGCCTGCATGACGTCGAGGACGTGGAAGGCCAGCGCCCCCGAGGCCCGCTCCGGACGCCCGGCGCGGATGGCCCGGGCCAGCTCCAGCACCCCGGTGCCGCGGGTGGAGGTGGAGCCGGTGCTGGGAAGCGTCTGCGCCTCGCCGGCGGTGTGCAGCACCAGGTCGCCCTCGAAGGTGTTGGGGTCGGGCACCTCCAGCGTCGCGTCGGTGCCGGCGACCTCCAGCTGGACGCGCCGCAGGTGGGAGTCGAAGCTGAACGTCGAGCTGGCGGTCTGCCCGCTGGCGAACTCGTACAGCGCCGTGACGTGGGTGGGGACCTCGACCGGGAAGGTCTGCCCCGCCCGCGGGCCGGAGCCGATGACCCGCTCGGTGCGGGACTGGCTGAGGGTGGCGTGCACCCGGGTGACGGGGCCGAAGAACTGGGCCAGGGCCGTCAGGTAGTACGGGCCGATGTCGTACAGCGGGCCGGCGCCGACGGCGAAGAGGAAGTCCGGGTTGGGGTGCCAGGACTCCGGGCCGGGGCTCAGCATCATGCTGTGGGCGCTCATCGGGGTGCCGATGCGGCCCGAGGCCACCAGCCGCAGCGCGGACTGCAGGCCGGCGCCGAGGAAGGTGTCGGGGGCCGTCGCCACCCGCCGCCCGACCCGGTCGGCCAGCTCCAGCAGCTCCTGCG
The DNA here is from genome assembly GCF_009742705.1 of Auraticoccus cholistanensis. Taxonomy (GTDB): domain Bacteria; phylum Actinomycetota; class Actinomycetes; order Propionibacteriales; family Propionibacteriaceae; genus Auraticoccus; species Auraticoccus cholistanensis. The sequence goes on along the minus strand of NZ_WPCU01000005.1, from coordinate 833,010 downwards.
CGGAGGTGGTGTCGAGGGTGATCGGCTTCTCGTTCCAGACGTGCTTGCCGGCCTCCAGGGCGGCCCGGGCCACCTCGGCGTGGGCCACCGGCACGGTCAGGTTGACCACGATCTCGATGGCGTCGTCGGCGAGCAGCTGCTCCGCCGAGCCCGAGCCCGGGACGCGGAACTCCTCGGCCTGCGACCGGGCCCGCTCGAGGTCGAGGTCGGCCACGAAGCGCACGTCGAGGTCGGGGAAGCTGGTCAGGTTGGTCAGGTACTGCGTCGAGATGGTGCCGGCGCCGATGACGCCGACGCCGACGCGTCCGGTCCCCGCGCTCACCGGGCGTCCTGCTGGTCCGCGAGCTGCTGCAGGAACGCGACGCTGTCGGCCACGGCCTGGAAGCGGTCGCCGCGGCAGTCGTCGAGCTCGATGACGTGGAGGGCGCCGGGGGTGGCGGCCACCAGCTCGGCAATCGGCTGGCTGCCCTGGCCGACGGCGACCTGGTCCTTCACCTCCGCGGTGCCGGGGCCGTCCTTGACGTGCACCGCGACCACGCGCGAGCCCAGCCGCTCGATCAGCGCCAGCGGGTCCTCACCGCCCACGGCCACCCAGTAGGCGTCCACCTCGAGGACCACGTCGTCGGCGAGCAGCCCGGCGAAGTACTCCAGCGCGGTGACGCCCTCCAGCCGGGAGGCGATCTCGTGGGCGTGGTTGTGGTAGCCGACGGTGACGCCGTGGTTGACGGCGATGCGGGAGGCGGCGTTGAGCGCCTCGGCGGTGGCGGCGACGTCCTCGGTGGACTGCCAGCGCTCGGTCGGCACGTGCGGGTCGATGACGGTGCCGATGCCCATCGAGCTGGCGGTGGCGAACAGCTGGTCCAGCTCGTTCTCGGGACGCCCGATGAAGCCCTGGTGGGTGGTCGGGGCGGTCAGCCCGCTCGACTGCAGCGCGTCGGCGAGGGCCGGGCCGAAGCCGAGCAGGTCGAAGGGCTCGACCCGGGTCAGCCCGAGCTCGGCGAGGCGGGCCAGGGTGCCGGGGAGGTCCTCCCTCGCGGCTTCACGGACGGTGTAGAGCTGGACGGAGAGGTTCACGGTGCTCCTGCAGGGGCTGGGGGTCGCGCGGAGCGGCTGCCCCGTCGCGGTCCCCACTCTGCTGGCGCTTTTGCCGAGTGTCAAGCAAAAGCCGAGCAGGATGGGACGGCGATCCGCTGTGCTTTACTCAGAAGGTGGACCACCACCCTTCAGCGAGCGTCGACGTGCTGGACGTCCTGCGCGACGGCCGGCCGCGCACCCGCGCCGAGCTGGTGGTGCAGACCGGGCTCTCCCGCTCCACGGTGGCCGCCCGGGTCGAGGCGCTGGTGGGTGCCGGGCTGGTCCGCGCCGCCGGCGAGGCAACCTCCTCCGGCGGGCGTCCTCCCGCCCGGGTGGAGTTCAACCCCACCGCCGGGCTGGTGCTCGCGGTCGACCTGGGCGCCACCCACGGCACCGTCGCCGTCACCGACCTCTCCGGGACGGTGCTGGCCGCGTCCACCCTCGAGCTGGCGGTGGCCGACGGCCCGGCGCGGGTGCTGCCGCTCGTGCTGGAGGAGGGACGCCGGCTGCTGGCCGGTCGCGGGCGCGCGCCGGCGGACGTGGTGGGGATCGGGATCGGGGTGCCCGGCCCGGTGGAGCACTCGACCGGGCGGCCGATCACGCCGCCGATCATGCCCGGCTGGGACCGGGTGGACATCCCGGCCGAGGTCCGGGGCCGGCTCGAGCTCGACGTGCCGGTGCTGGTCGACAACGACGTGAACCTGCTGGCGCTGGCCGAGCACCGCACCGTCTGGCCCGACGTGGCCGACCTGCTCTTCGTCAAGGTCTCCACCGGCATCGGCGCCGGGATCGTGGCCGGCGGCGTGCTGCAGCGCGGCGCCTCCGGCTCGGCCGGCGACCTGGGCCACCTGCGGGTGCCGTGGGTGCCCGACGCGCCCCGCCCGCCCGAGGACGTCCGCGACCTGGAGGCGGTGGCCGGCGGGCCGGCGATCGCCGCCCGGCTGCGGGAGCAGGGGCTGGACGCCCGCACCAGCGCCGACGTGGTCGCCCTGGTCCGGGCCGGCGACCAGCGCGCGCTGGACGCCGTCCGCCAGGCCGGCCGCGACGTGGGTGCGGTGCTGGCAGGCGTGGTGAACCTGCTCAACCCCTCGGTGATCGTGCTCGGGGGCAGCATCTCCCGGGCGGGGGAGCACCTGGTCGCCGGCGTGCGCGAGGTCGTCTACGGCCAGTCCATCCCGCTGGCCACCCACACCCTGCGCGTGGTGCCGTCGCGCTCGGGCGAGACCGCCGGCGTGCTGGGTGCGGCGCTGATGGTCACCGCCCGGGTGTTCTCAGCCGATCCGACCGAGCTGTTCGCGCGCCGCCTCGGGTAGCCGGTCCCGGTACTGGCGCCGGATCACCGGCTGGTGCTGCGACGGGTGGCTCTCGGTCACCGAGCGGTCCCAGCGGGGCCGCTCACCGGTCAGCACCCAGGCGGCCTGGAACGCGGCCCCGAGGGCGACGTACTCCCCGGGCGCGGGCAGCTCGACGGTGGAGTCGAAGACCTCCGCGGCGATCCGCGGCAGCGCCCGGGAGCGGGCCGCGCCGCCGATGGCCAGCACGCGGCGGGCCTCCACGCCGACCCGCTGCACGGCCTCCACGCCGTCGGCCAGCCCGCAGAGCAGCCCCTCGAAGGCGGCCCGGGCCAGCCGGGGACGGGTGGTGCTGGCCAGCGTCATCCCGAACAGGGTCGCCGTGGCCTCGGGCAGGTTGGGGGTGCGCTCGCCCTCGAACCACGGCTGCAGCACCAGCCCGCCGCAGCCGGCCTCGGCCGCCAGCGCCAGCTCGCCCAGGCCGTCGTGGTCGACCCCGAGCAGGGTGGCCACGGTGTCCAGCACCCGCGCGCCGTTGAGGGTGCAGACCAGCGGCAGGAACGCCCCGGTCGCGTCGGCGAACCCGGCGACGGTGCCGGTCGCGTCGGCCACCGGCTGCTCGGTGGAGGCGAAGACGGTGGTGCTGGTGCCGATCGAGACCGCCACCTCGCCCGGGCCGAGCAGCAGCCCGAGCGCCGCGCCGGCGTTGTCGCCCGAGCCCGGACCGACCACCAGGCCGTCGGGGACGGCGCCCGCCGAGCGGGTCGTCCCGGCCCGCTCCGAGGGGCCGAGCACACGGGGCAGCACGGCGTCGTGGCCCAGCGAGGCCTGCAGCAGCTCGCGGTCCCAGTCGCCGGTGGCCGGGGACCAGTAGGCCGTGCCGGAGGCGTCGGAGCGGTCGGTGACCAGGGCGTCCAGGGACGCCCGGCCCGGCTCCCCGTGACCGAGCAGCCGCCAGGTCAGCCAGTCGTGCGGCAGGGCCACCGCCGCCACCCGGGCGGCGTTGCCGGGCTCGTGCTCGGCCAGCCAGCGCAGCTTGGTGCCGGTGAAGGAGGCCACCGGCACCGAGCCGGTCCGCCGCGCCCACGCCTCGGCGCCGAGCTCGGCGACCATCGCCGCGGCCTGCGGGGCCGACCGGGTGTCGTTCCACAGCAGCGCCGGACGCACCACCTCGCCGTCGGCGTCCAGGGCCACCATGCCGTGCTGCTGGCCGGCGACGGAGACGGCGGCGACGTCGTCCAGCCCACCGGCGTCGGCCACGGCCGCCTGCAGGGCGTCCCACCAGTGCCGGGGGTCGACCTCGCTGCCGTCGGGGTGGCGGGCCCGTCCCTCGCGGACCACCGTGCCGGTGGCGGTGTCCACCACCAGCACCTTGCAGCTCTGGGTGGAGGAGTCGATGCCGCAGACCAGGCTCATGCCGGGCTCCTCGGGTCGGGGTCGGAGGTCGGGAGGATCTCGTGCCGCGGCGGGCTCGCCCCGTCACGGCCGCGGGCCAGCGCCTCGCGCACCGAGGGCCAGCCGGTCAGCACGTCGCGGACGTCGTCGCGGATCTCCTCGGCCACGGCCCGGCGGCGGGCGCGCTCGAGGACGTCGTCCAGCAGCACGCGGCCGCCGGTGGTGGCCGACTCGACCGCGGCCTCGACCATGGCCAGGCTGAGCACGTTCTCGTGCACCTCGCCCGGTGCCGGTGCACCGGTGCGGAGGGCGGCGCAGAAACCGGTCAGCGCACCGGCGATCCCCTCCCCGACGGCGCCCGCGTCCGGCGCCGCGTCCTGGGCGGGCGCGGCGCTGCTGCGCGGCTCACCCTCGCCGTCCCACTCGGCGGTGCCGTGCTCGGCGCTGACCCGCCAGTGCCCGTTCCACGACGTCTCCTCGCCGGGCGCGCACCAGGAGCCGTCGAAGACGAAGCGGCTGCCGTCGGCCAGCTCGAAGACCGCCGAGGCCGAGGCGTCGCCGGCGTACCAGCTCCACGGCGGGTTCCAGCTCTCGCAGTACACCGCGACCGGTTCGACGTCGAGCAGGTAGCGGGCCGCGTCGAAGTGGTGGATGGCCATGTCGACCAGCAGCGGCTGCGCCATCTCCTCGCGGAAGCCGCCGAAGCGGGGGGCGCGGAAGAAGTCCGCCGAGAGCGACCCCACCGCGCCCAGCCCGCGGACCAGCTCGCGGAACCGTGCCAGCCGCGGGTTGTGACGGCGGGACTGGCTGACGGCGAACAGCTGGCCGGTGACCTCGGCGGCCGCCGTCAGCGACAGCGCCTGCGCCAGCGTGGCGGCGGCCGGCTTCTCCCCGAGCACCGCCAGCCCGGCGAACAGCGCGGCGGTGGTGACCGGGTGGTGGGCGGCGGGGACGGTGACGTCGACCACGGCCCGGGCTCCGGTGCGGGCGGCCAGCGCCAGCACGTCGACGTCCACCGGCAGGTCGGGACGGCCCAGGGCGGCCACCGCGTCGCGGGCGGCGGCCAGGTCCAGGTCGGCCACGCCGACCAGCTCGGCATCCTCGCCCGCCTGCACCGTCTGCAGCCAGGCCCGGCCCATCGCGCCCGCACCGACGACGACCACGGGCAGCGGCTCCGGCGCGCTCACCCCATCGGCCCGGTGTAGCCGTGGCCGCGGTAGAAGTCCCCGGTCTCGTAGCGCAGCAGCACCGGCAGCTCGCGGCGGGGACGGTCGGTGGCCGCCCACCGGCAGGCGTTGGCGATGACCTTGCGCACGCCCTCGTGGTGGTACACCGGGTAGTCCTGGTCGCCGGGGGAGAAGTAGAAGATCCGGCCGTGGCCGCGGAAGAAGCAGCACCCGGAGCGGATCACCTCCCCGCCGCTGAAGGTGGACAGGAAGACCAGCTGGTCCGGGGCCGGGATGTCGAAGTGCTCCCCGTACATCTCGTCCTCGGGGATGATCATCGGGTGCGGGACGCCCTGGGCGATCGGGTGCGTCGGGTCCACGGTCCAGACCAGCTCGCGGTCGTGCTCGCTGCGCCAGCGCAGGGTGCAGGTGGTGCCCATCAGCCGGGTGAAGATCTTCGACCAGTGCCCGGAGTGGAGCACCACCAGCCCCATCCCGGCCAGCACGTGGCGGTGCACGCGCTCGACCACCTCGTCCGACACCTCGGCGTGGGCGGCGTGACCCCACCAGGTCAGCACGTCGGTGGCGGCCAGCACCTCCTCGGTGAGACCGTGCTCGGGCTCGTCCAGGGTGGCGGTGCGCACGGCCACCTGCGGGCCGAGCTCGGCCACCACGCCCTCGGCGATGGTGGTGTGCATGCCGTCGGGGTAGATGGCCCGCACGTGCTCCTCGACCTGCTCGTGCCGGTTCTCACCCCACACGGTGACGTGGAGCGGTGCGGTCGGTGCGTCGCTGGCAGCAGGGGGCGTCATCGGTGATTCCCGTCTCTAATATGTTGCGCTGAGCAACTTATGGAGCCTCCCGGTCGATGTCAATGGTCGTCCGGTGCCGGTGGTGCGTCCACGTCGGCGGCGGGTTCTGGTCCCATCCCCTCGGGCCCGGTCGGTCCGGGGGTGTCGAGGTCGACCACCCGGTCCAGCCGCAGCTCGTCCAGGAAGGGCCGGTCGTGGCTCACCACCAGCAGCGCGCCGCGGTAGGCGTTCAGCGCACTCACCAGGTGCTCGACGCTGGGCAGGTCGAGGTTGTTGGTCGGCTCGTCCAGGACCAGCAGCTGGGGTGCCGGCTCGGCGAGCAGCAGGCAGGCCAGGGTGGCGCGCAGCCGCTCACCGCCCGACAGCGTCCCGGCCGGCAGGTCGGCCTCCCGGCCGCGGAAGAGGAATCGCGCCAGCCGGGAGCGGATCTGCCCCGGGGTGGCGGTGGGGGCGTGCACCGCCACGTTCTCCACCACCGTGAGGCGGCTGTCGAGCAGGTCCATCGACTGCGGCAGCAGCCGCCACGGCACGTGCACCGCGACGTCGCCCTCGGCCGGCCGCTCGCCGGCCAGGGTGCGCA
>NZ_WPCU01000005.1:813093-826680 GCF_009742705.1 Auraticoccus cholistanensis | reverse complement strand
CGAGGTCGAGGGTGAAGCCGGCGTGGACGGGCCGCACCCCCTCCAGCGTCAGCACCCGCCGCCGGGGCGGCACGGCGGTGTCGGGCAGGTCGATGACGATGTCGCGGTCCTCGCGCAGCAGCTCCTCCGCGCTCTGCAGCGCGGCGGCCGCCTGCTCGACCCGCTCGGTGTGCACCGCGGTGTACCTGCCCGCGCTGACCTGCGCCGCCCGCTTGCGGCCGCCGGCGACGATCTTGGGCACCCGCTTCTCGCGCTCGGCCTTGCGCCCCACCTGCTGGCGGTGGGCCAGGGTCTGCTGGGCCTGCACGAGGTCGCGGCGCTCGGCCCGCAGCCTGCTGCTGGCACTGGTGACGGCCTCCCGGGCGGCCTGCTGCTCGGCCTCGACCGCGGCGCGGTAGGACGACCAGCCGCCGCCGTACCAGGAGACCGTCGAGCTGCCGACACCACGGGCCGAGGCGGCACCGGTGCGGTGCAGCTCGGCGATGTCGTCGACCTCCTCCAGCAGCAGCCGGTCGTGGCTGACCACGAGCAGGGTGCCGCGCCAGCCGCGGACGACGTCGGTGAGCCGGTCCCGGCCCGCCCGGTCGAGGTTGTTGGTCGGCTCGTCCAGCAGCAGCGTGCGGGTGCCCGAGAGCAGCAGGGCGCCGAGGTGGAGCAGCTCGAGCTCGCCCCCGGAGAGGCTGCCGACGGGGCGGTCGAGGCCGACGTGGGTCAGGCCGAGCCGGTCCAGCTCGGCGCGGGCGCGCTCGGCGACGTCCCAGTCGTCGCCGACGGTGTCGAAGTCGCGTCCGTCGACCGAGCCGGACTCGATGCGCCGCAGCGCGTCCAGCACCGCGGTGATGCCCAGCACGTCGCTGACGCGGGAGCGCGGGTCCGCCCCGGGGTCCTGGCGCAGCATCCGCACGCCGGGGGCGGTGACGCTCCCGGCGGTGGGCGTGAGCTCACCGGCGAGGATGCGCAGCAGGGTCGACTTGCCGACGCCGTTGCGGCCGACCAGGCCGTGGCGGCCGGGTCCGACCACCAGGTCGAGACCGTCCAGCACGGGGGTGCCGTCGGGCCAGGCGAAGGAGAGCGAGGAGGTGGTGATCGCAGGCACGGGTGCTCCAGGAGTCCGAGGGTTTTCGGGGACGCGTGGAGACGCTGCGCAGCGCGGGTGCTGGCGGACCTGGGAGGGCCGAGGGTGAGGGTGAGCCGCTCGATGAGGTCGTCGGACGCCCGCGACCGACGGTCGCGCGCAGGTCTCGGACCTCAGAGCCTCACTGGCCGGTGACACCTCGTGCTCGGGGATGGGACGGCAGCCATTCTATGCGCCGCTTTCAAGGAGCCAAGCGATTAACGCCGGTGCGGTTGCGCGGGCCGTGGCCGGGTAGGGGACGGGCATGAGCGACAGCGACGCGAGCGAGCACGACAAGCTGATGGAGAACGACCAGGAGCAGGGAGGCGAGCAGGTCGACCTCGACGAGCCCGACCAGGACAGCGAGCCCACGATGACCGCGCCGGACGGGGAGCGCCCGACCGGAACCCAGGGCTCCTGACCCTGTCGGTGCCCTAGCTCGACCCTGTCGGGCGGCTAGCTGGCGGTCGGGTCGGCGCCGCGCTCGCGGGCCGACTCGACCAGCGCCCGGGCGCCGTCGAGCCGGGCCTGGCACACCTGGGCGAGCTTCTCGCCCCGCTGCCAGAGGCTGAGCGACTCCGCCAGGCCGCTGCCACCGGACTCCAGGGCGCGCACGACCTCCGCCAGCTGCTCCCGGGCCTGCTCGTAGGAGAGCTGCTCGAGGGCGGCGAGCTCCTCGGCGCTCGCCCCTGGGGCGGTCGGGTCGGTCGGGGGCTGGGTCATCGGGTCTCCTTGCCGGCTGGCTCGTCGGGTTCTCGGGAGTCGTGGGGTTCTCGGGGGTCGTGGGGTTCTCGGGGGTCGTGGGGCTGGTCGGGGTGGAGGGCGCGGACGGTGAGGTCCGCCGTCCCGTCCTGCAGCCAGGCCCGGACGGTGTCGCCCTCGGCGAGGCGTCCGAGCGAGCTGACGGTGTGCCCGGAGCTGTCGGCCAGCACCGCGTAGCCACGCTCCAGGGTGGCCACCGGCGACAGCGAGCGGGCGCGGGCGAGCAGGTGCTCGACCCGGGTGTGCTCCCGCTGCAGGACCTGGTCGACCGCGCGCTCCAGGCGGGTGCGCATCGAGTCCAGCTGCTCGTGGCGGATCTCGAAGGAGGCGAGCGGGTCGATCAGCACGGGGCGACGGCGCAGCCCGTCGAGGGTGTGCTGCTCGCGGTCGAGCCGTGACTCCAGCGCCCGGTGCAGCCGCTCGCGGGCGGAGGCGATGCGCTCGCGCTCCTCGGCCACGTCGGGGACCACGCTGCGGGCCGCGTCGGTGGGCGTGGAGGCCCGGTGGTCGGCGACCAGGTCGAGGATGGGGGAGTCGGTCTCGTGGCCGATGGCGCTGACCACGGGGGTGCGGCAGGCCGCGGCGGCCCGCACCACGCCCTCGTCGGAGAAGGCGAGCAGGTCCTCCACCGAGCCGCCGCCGCGGGCCACCACGATCACCTCGACGTCGGGGTCGCGGTCGAGGACGGCCAGCGCCTCCATCACCTGCGTCGCCGCGTTCACCCCCTGCACCTGGGCGTGCAGGGTGCGGAACACCACCTGGGGCCAGCGCCGCCGCGCGTTCTCGACGACGTCGCGCTCGGCGGCGCTCTGCGCGGCGGTGACCAGGCCGACCACCCGCGGCAGGAACGGCAGCGGCTTCTTGCGGCTGCGGTCGAACAGGCCCTCGGCCTGCAGCATCCGCTTGCGCTGCTCGAGCTGGGCCAGCAGCCGTCCCTCACCGACGGGGCGGATCTCGTCGCACAGGTAGGACAGCCGGCCGCTGGGGGTGTAGTAGGACGGCCGCAGCCGCGCCACCACCGTCGCGCCCTCGGTCAGCGGCCCGGCGGCGTCCAGCACCTGCGGGCCGGTGGTCACGCTGGCCGACACCTCGGCCAGCCGGTCGCGGAGGGTGAGGAAGACCGTCGCGCTGCCGGCGCGTCGGTTGACCTGGATGAGCTGGCCCTCGACCCAGACCCAGCCGAGCCGCTCGACCCAGCCCTTCACCTGCTGGGCGATCACGCGCAGCGGCTGCGGCTGCTCCGGTGACGACTCCAGACCCATGCCGGTGAGGGTAGTGGCCGCCACCGACAGCACCGCGCGCGCAGCGGCCGGAGCGGCGTCCGGGCGCACGTAGACTCGGGGCCATGACCGCCACCCCCGAGCAGGCCCTGCCCGACGCGCCCGGTTCCGAGCAGGGGGCGCCCGGCCCGGGCGGAGCCGACCAGGCGGGGCCCGTCCCGGGCAGGCGGGTGGTGCTGGCCGCTCCCCGTGGCTACTGCGCCGGCGTCGACCGCGCGGTGGTGACGGTCGAGCGGGCCCTGGAGTCCTACGGCGCGCCGGTGTACGTGCGCAAGCAGATCGTGCACAACAAGCACGTGGTGCAGAGCCTGGAGGCCAAGGGGGCGGTCTTCGTCGACGAGCTCGACAGCGTCCCCGAGGGGGCGATGGTGGTCTTCTCCGCCCACGGCGTGTCCCCGATGGTGCACGCGCAGGCGGCCGAGCGGAACCTGCGCACCATCGACGCCACCTGCCCGCTGGTCACCAAGGTGCACAACGAGGCCCGCCGCTTCGCCCGCCAGGACATGGAGATCCTGCTCATCGGCCACGCCGGCCACGAGGAGGTCGAGGGCACCGCGGGCGAGGCGCCCGAGCACATCACCCTGGTGCAGTCGCCGGAGGAGGCCGAGCAGGTCGAGGTGAAGGACCCGACCAAGCTGGCCTGGCTGAGCCAGACCACGCTCAGCGTGGACGAGACGCTGGCCACGGTGCACAAGCTCCGCGAGCGGTTCCCGCTGCTGATGGACCCGCCCAGCGACGACATCTGCTACGCCACCTCCAACCGGCAGGCGGCGATCAAGCAGATCGCGGCCGGCTCCGACCTGGTGATCGTGGTCGGCTCGGCCAACTCCTCGAACTCGGTGCGGCTGGTCGAGGTGGCCCTCGAGGCGGGGGCGGCGGCGGCCTACCGCGTCGACGACGCCAGCGAGGTGCAGCCGTCCTGGCTTGAGGGGGTGCGTCAGGTCGGGGTGACCAGCGGCGCCTCCGTCCCCGACGACCTGGTCGAGGGCGTGCTGCAGCTGCTGCAGCAGCACGGCTTCCCGGCTGCGGTGGAGGAGAAGCTCACCGAGGAGAACCTGGTGTTCGCGCTGCCCAAGGAGCTGCGTCGCGACCTGCGCCGCGACGTCGCCGGCGACTGACCCACCCCGGGTGCGCCCGTCTCCGGGCGGGGGGCGATGCTGGTCCCGCAGGACCTGATCCCCGTTCGAAGGAGAACCGATGGAGTACCGCACCCTGGGCCGCAGCGGCACCGCCGTCTCGACGTACGCGCTGGGCACCATGACCTTCGGCGCGGAGTCGGACGAGGCCACCGCGCACGAGCAGCTCGACCTGTTCCTGGCGGCCGGCGGCAACCTCGTCGACACCGCCGACGTCTACGCCGGCACCGAGTCCGAGTCCATCATCGGCCGCTGGCTCACCAGCCGCGGCGCGGACGTCCGCGACCAGGTGGTGCTGGCCACCAAGGGACGTTTCCCCACCGCCGGGCACCCCAACGGCCTCGGCCTCTCGCGCAAGCACCTGGCCAGCGCGCTGGACGCCTCGCTGCGCCGGCTGCAGGTCGAGGCCATCGACCTCTACCAGGTGCACGCCTGGGACGCCCACACGCCGCTGGAGGAGACGGTGTCGTTCTTCGACGACGCGGTCGCCGCCGGCAAGGTCCGCTACTGGGGGCTGTCGAACTACACCGGCTGGCAGCTGACCAAGACCGTCGCCCTCGCCGAGCACCACGGCTGGCCGGTCCCGGTCACCCTGCAGCCCCAGTACAACCTGCTGGTGCGGGGGATCGAGGCCGAGATCGTGCCGGCCGTGCAGGACGCGGGCATGGGTCTGCTGCCGTGGTCGCCGCTGGCCGGCGGCTGGCTGACCGGCAAGTACCAGCGCGACAACGCCCCCAGCGGCGCCACCCGGCTGGGGGGAGAACCCCAACCGGGGCATGGAGGCCTACGAGGCCCGCAACGCCCAGGAGCGCACCTGGGCGGTGCTCGACGCCGTCACCGAGACCGCCGACCAGCTCGGCGCGTCCCCGGCGCAGGTGTCGCTGGCCTGGCTGGCCGGACGTCCGGCGGTCAGCTCGGTCATCCTCGGCGCCCGCACCACCGAGCAGCTGCAGCAGTGCCTGGGAGCGGTGGACGTGGTGCTCGAGCCTGAGCAGCGGCAGCGCCTGGACGAGGTCAGCGCGCCCATGCTGGAGGACTACCCCTACGGCACCGCCGGCGTGAACCAGCGCCACCGCGCCCTCGACCACAGCTGACCCCACCCCCTTCCCACCCCCGCCCCTCCCGTCCTGCCGCACCTCGGCGGAAAGCGGTCGCGAACGCCGTCCGGCAGGGCCCCTGAGGTCCTTCCCGGCGTCGTCTCCGACCACTTTCCGCCGGGACGGCCCCCGAGGGGGTCCCGGGTCCGGGAATTGCGGTGCGGGGGAGGAGGGGGGTGGCTAGCGTGCGGGCATGCCGGACGCCCTCTTCGAGCACCCCGTGCTGGCCCGCCTCTACGACCCGCTGGACGCCGACCGCAGCGACCTGGACGTCTACGTCGACCTGGTCGCCGAGCTCGGCGCCCGGCGCGTGCTCGACGTGGGCTGCGGCACCGGCAGCCTCGCGGTGCTGCTCGCCGCCCGCGGCGTCGACGTGGTGGGGGTGGACCCGGCGGCGGCCTCGCTGGAGGTGGCCCGCGGCAAGCCCGGGGCCGAGCGGGTCCGCTGGCTCCACGGCGAGGCCACGTCGCTGCCGCCGCTGTCGGTGGACTGCGCGCTGATGACCGGCAACGTCGCGCAGGTCTTCCTCACCGGGGAGGAGTGGGCGGCCACGCTCGTCGGCGTGCACGGCGCCCTGCGTCCGGGCGGCTGGTTCGTCTTCGAGTCGCGCATCCCGGAGCGTGAGGGCTGGCGGGAGTGGAATCCCGAGCAGAGCCGGGTCGTCGTCGACGTCCCCGGGTTCGGCCGGGTGGCGTCCTGGTCGCAGGTCACCGCCGTCGACGGCCCGCTGGTAACCTTCCGCTCCCACACCGAGCTGCTCGACCGCGACGAGGCGCTGCCGGTGTCCACCTCGACGCTGCGGTTCTGGACGCGTCAGGAGCTCGAGACCTCCCTCGCCGCGGCCGGGTTCACGGTGGCCGAGGTCCGGGACGCACCCGACCGGCCGGGCCGGGAGATGGTGGTGCTGGCCCGGCGGGGCTAGCCGCCACGTCGCACGTGCCGGTCGACCCCGCTCCCGCTACCGTCGCACCATGGTGGACCTCCCGGCCGTGCTCAGCCGCCCGGGGGCGACCCTCCGCTACGCCGACGCGGGCGGTGGCGGGGCGGGCGTCGTCCTGATCCACGGTGCCGGCGTCGACCACGCGATGTGGGAGCCGCAGCGGCAGGCCCTGAGCCGGGCGGGTCACCGCACCGTGGTCTGGGACCTGCGGGGTCACGGCCGGTCACGGCTGCAGCCGGGGGTGCGGTTCCGGGCCGCCGACGCGCTCGACGACCTGGCCGTCCTGCTCGAGGCGACCGGGCTGACCTCGCCGGTGCTGGTCGGGCACTCGCTCGGCGGGAACCTGGGGCAGGCCTTCGTCCGCCGGCACCCGGAACGGGTCCGCGGTCTCGTCGTGGTCGACGCGACGTGGAACACCGGCCCGCTGCGGCCGGCGGAGCGGGTCGGCCTCCGGCTGGCGGCGCCCCTGCTGGCGCTCGTCCCGGCGTCCCGGCTGCCGGAGCTGATGGCCCGAGCCTCGGCGGTCACGCCCGAGGGGATCGGCTACGCCCGCTCGGTCTTCGCCGCCATGCCCAAGGCCGGCTTCCTCGACGTCTGGCGTGCCACCGCCTCCCTGGTCGAGCCCGAGGAGGGGTACCGCACGCCGGTGCCGCTGGCACTGGTGCGCGGTGCCCGCGACCGCACCGGCAACATCGCCTCCGCGATGCCGCGCTGGGCCCGGGCCGAGGGGGTGGACGAGCAGGTCGTCGCGGCCGCCGGCCACCTCGTCACCCTGGACGCGCCCGACGCCACCTCGCGGACGCTGCTGCGGCTGCTGGAGCAGTGGGGTGCCGAAGACCGGCCCACGGCACAGAAGTGACGTCGCTACGCCGACCTGTCGTCGAGCTCGGCCACCCGGCCGGCCGCGGGAGAGCCGGCCGCTGCGCGGGCGGGCAGGAAGGCCACGGCCGCGGCCACCAGGGAGGTGAGGGCGCCCAGCAGCAGGGTGGTCGGCAGACCGGGGGCGGAGCTCAGCGCGCCGGCCGCGGCGGACCCCGCGGACTGCCCGGCGACCAGGGCCACGAACAGGGCGGCGGTGCCCGCCGCCGCCTGAGGCGGGTCGATGCGGGAGGCCCAGGCGATCAGCGCGGCGGTCGCCGCGGTGTAGCCCCAGCCGAAGAGCCCGCACACCAGGTGGGCCACGACCGGGGAGTCCGGCCACCAGCCGAGGGCGGCCGTGGCGGCGGCCGTGGTCCCCGCGGTGAGCGCCCAGGCGTGCGCCGGTGTCCACCGGTCCAGCGCCCCCGCGGTGAGCACGGTGGCCGCGCTGCCCAGTCCCAGCGCGGTCCAGGCGGTGACCGAGGCGGTCGGCGAGGCGCCACCGGCCTCCAGCAGCTGGGTCCGGCCGTAGGTCCAGACGGGCGCCGTGGCGGCACCCAGCAGCAGGGCGGCGGCGCCGGGGACCAGCCACGCGCGTGGCGCGAACCCGCTGCCGGGGCCGGTGTCCGACGTCTCGCCGGACGCCTCGTCGGTGCCGGGCCGGTCGAGCAGCAGCACCGCAGCGCCGGCCAGCGCCGTGACCACGGCGATGACCCCCCAGGCGGTCCGCCATTCGGGCAGCAGGGACAGGGCGACGAGGCTGGCGGCCACCAGGCCGGGACCGGTGCCGGAGTTGACCACGCTCTGGTGGCGGCTGACCGCCGGAGCGGGCAGGTTGCGGGCCACGACCCGCACCAGCGCCGGTGAGGCGAGACCAGCGCCGGCGGAGCCCACGACGGCCGCCGCCGCGAACAGAGCGGGCGACGCGGCCACGGCCATGCCGGCCGCGCCGAGGGCCGCCGTCCCCGCGGCGGCCGCGGTGGTCCAGCGGGGGAACCGGCGGGCGCGGAGGAAGGCCACGGCCGCAGCGGCGCAGTAGGCGAGCGACCCGCCGGCGGTGACCGCCCCCGCGGTGGAGGCCTGCAGCTGCAGGTCGCGTCCGACGTCGGGCACGAAGAGGCCGTAGCCCAGCCGGACCAGACCGTAGGTCGCCGCGACCAGGGACGTGGCGGCGACCACCAGCGCCAGCGTGCGCGGACCTAGTGACAACGAGCGTTTCACTTTCGGAAGTCTAGGCTGACGGACATGGGTCTGCGTCCTGCCACCCGGCAGCGGCTCCTCGACGCCGCCGAGGAGCTCTTCTTCACCCAGGGCATCGCCGCCACGCCGGTCGACGCCGTGCTGGCGCACGCCGGGGTGTCGTCGGCCACGATGTACCGCGCCTACCCGACCAAGGAGGCGCTGGTCGCGGCGGCCCTCGAGCGCCGGCTGGCCACCTGGGTGGAGCTGTGGGAGGGCGAGATCTCGCGCGCCACCACCGACGAGGACCGGCTGCTCGCGGTGTTCCCCGCCCTGGCCGCGTTCCGTGCCCGGTCCGACGCCTCGCGCTGGTGCGCCTTCCTGGGCACCACCGCCGAGTACCGCACCCCGCCCGAGGAGGTGGCGGTGGTCGTGCAGCGCGACACCGAACGGCTGCGGACCCGGCTCACCGAGCTGGCGGAGCCGCTGGTCGGGGCGCGGGCCGGAGCGCTGGCCGAGCAGCTGCTGCTCATCGTCAGCGGCGACCTCGCGATGCGGCTGCGGGGCGCCGACGACGCCACCAGCACGGCGGTCCGCGCCGCCCGGGCGGTCGTCCGCGCCGAGCTGCCGGCCGCGGCGGACGTAGCGGGCTAGCACCGCGCCGCCGGGCTCAGGCGTGACGGCGGCGGTCCTCCTCGGCCGGGGTGGTGACGTCGAAGACCTCGTCCAGGGTCGGCTCGCGGTCGAAGACGGCCTCGTGCTCCCGGCCCGGGGTGATCGCGGCCCGGCGGCTGCGGCCGATGATCGGCTCCACCTGGGCCGCGTCCTCGACGAGCTCGGCGTCGACGAGGGTGCGCACGGGCTCCTCGACCGGGGTGTAGCTGTCCAGCTCGGCGTCGGTCACCTTGAGGTCGCGGAACCGACGGGCGCTGACCATCACCCGGGTCTCCAGGGTGCCCAGGGTCTGGTTGTAGGCCTTCACCGCCGACTGCAGACCGCGACCCACCTTGTCGAAGTGCCCGCCGAGGGTGCCGAGCCGGTTGTGCAGCTCCCGGCCCAGCCGCAGCACGTCGGCCGCGCTCTCGGCCAGCTTCGCCTGCTTCCAGCCGTAGGCGACGGCCCGCAGCATGGCGATCAGCGTGGTGGGGGTGGCCAGCACCACGTCACGGGCCGCGGCGTAGTCGTGCAGGTCGGGCAGCACGCTGAACGCCTCGGCCGCCAGCGCCTCGCTCGGCATGAACAGCACCACGAACTCGGGCGTGCCCTCCTCGGCCGACCAGTACCGCTTCGCCGACAGCTGGTCGACGTGGGTGCGCACGTTCTGGGCGAACCGCTGCAGCGCCTCCTCCCGCTCCCGGGCGTCGTCGGTCTCGTGGGCGTCCATGAACGCGGCCAGGGGCACCTTCGAGTCGACGAACACGCACTTGCCGTCGGAGAGGTCCACGCGCATGTCGGGACGGACCAGCTTGTCGTCGGCGGTGGTGGTTTGCTGGCTGGCGAAGTCGCAGTGCTCGACCATGCCGGCCACCTCGGCCACCCGCTTGAGCTGCATCTCGCCCCAGGCGCCGCGGACCTGCGGCTTGCGCAGCGCACGCGCGAGGGCGTGGGTCTCGCGCCGCAGGCTCTCACCGGTGGACTGCACGGCCTGCACCTGGGCGCGCAGGTCGGTCGAGAGCCGGACCCGCTCCTTCTCGACCTCGCTGAGGCGGTCGTTGACGGCCTTGAGACCGTCGCGGACGGGCGCGAGCAGCGCCTCGGTGGCCCGCAGCCGCTGCTCGGCCAGGGCGTCGGCCTGCTCGCCCTGGGCCTGCAGCGTCTCGGCCGAGAGCACCTTGAACTGGTTGCTCAGCGCCTCGCGGTCGGCGGCCAGGCCCTCGGCCCGCAGCAGGGCGGCGTCACGCTCGGCCCGCACACCCGACAGCTCGGCGCGCACCCCGGCCAGCTCGGCCACCGCCTCCTTGGCCTCCGTCACCGCCTCGGTGACCCGTCGGTGGGCCTCGGCCACCGCCTCGGCCGCCCGCTGCTGCACCTCGGCCAGCTGGGTGCGCGACTCGGCGGCCTCGCCGCGGGCGACCGCGGCCTCACCCTTGGCGCGGTCGGCGTCGGCCCGGGCGCGCTCGAGCTCGGCCTGCTGGCGGTCGCCGTCGGCCCGCTCCTCGGCGTCCTGCACCTGGCGCCGGCTGCGGGCCAGCACCGCGGTGACGGCGAGGCCGAGCACGAGCCCGACGAGCAGGCCGGCCAGCAGGGCGGGAACGGCGGTGGAGTCCATGCCGACGATCCTGCCAAGGCCCTCCGACAGTTCCGGCGCCGACGCACCGCACGGCGCCCGGGGGCTGCGTCACACCGGCGGGGCCCGACCGGCTGCGGCGGGTGCCGACGCTCAGCGCTCGGGGACCGTCACCACGCCGTTCTGGTAGGCCCACACCACCGCCTGCAGGCGGGAGCGCACGCCGAGCTTGGGCAGCATCCGCGCCAGGTGGGACTTGACGGTGGAGACCTCGACGAACAGCTCCCGGGCGATGTCGTCGTTGGACATGCCCTGCGCCAGCAGCACCAGGATCTCCCGCTCCCGCGGGGTCAGCACGTCCTCGCCGCCCTGCACGGTGACCGGCTGGAGCCGGCGGCGGTGCACGAACTCGCGCAGCACCCGCCGGGTGAGGCTCTGGTCGATGGTGCCGTGCCCCGCCGCCACCTGGCGCACCGCCCGGGCGATGGTCTGCGGGTCGGCGTCCTTGAGCAGGAACCCGCTGGCGCCGGCCTCCAGGGCGCCGAAGACGTAGTCGTCGAGGTCGAAGGTGGTGAGGACCAGCACCGGGACCGGGCGCTCGACGCCGGGGCCGCACAGCTCGCGGGTCACCGCGATGCCGTCCATCCCGGGCATCCGGATGTCGAGGCAGGCGACGTCCGGCCGCAGCTCCCGGGCCATCGCCAACGCCGACGGCCCGTCGGCGGCGGTGCCCACCACCTCGAGGTCGTCCTCGGCGCCGAGCAGCGCCGACAGGCCCTCGCGGACCAGCGACTGGTCGTCGGCGATCAGCACGCGGATCACGTGGTCTCCTCCTGTCCGGGACCGGGGTCGTGGTGGTCGGCGTCGCGGGGGAGCACGACCCGGACCGACCAGCCGCCGTCGGGCGTGGGCCCGTGGTGCAGGGTGGCGCCCACCAGCTCGGCCCGCTCCCGCATCCCGACCAGACCGAACCCGCGGCCGCCGTGGGTGACGTGCCCACCGGCGCCGTTGGTGACCGACAGCGTCAGCATCTGCGCGGAGCGGTCGTCCACCTCGACCACCACACCGGTGCCGGGCGCGTGGCGGGCCGCGTTGGCCAGGGCCTCCTGCACGATCCGGTACAGCGCGAGCTGGGCCAGCGGGCCGGTGCCGGCGCCCAGCCGCCCACCGTCCGCGGCGCGCAGCACCCGCAGCTCGACGGTCGCGCCGGCCGCCCGCCGCTGCTCCACGAGCTCGGCGACGGCCTCGAGGGTGAGGACGGACCGGGTGGCCTCGGTCTCGTCGCGCAGCAGCCCCACCAGCCGCCGCAGGTCCTCCAGGACCGCGGTGCTCTGGGCGCGGACCTGGCGCACCGACCGCTTGGCGGTCTGGGGGTCGGTGTCGATCTGGCGCTCGATGGCCGAGGCCATCAGCGCGATGCCGGACATGTGGTGCGCGGCGATGTCGTGCAGCTCGCGGGCCATCGCCGTCCGTTCGTCGGCCACCGCGGCGCGGACGAGCGCCTCCTGCTCGCGGGCGACCGCGCCCTGCTCGTGCTCGCGGGCCACCCGGGCCTCGCGGCGGCCGGTGATCGCCGTGGCCAGCAGCAGCGGCGCACCGACCGCACCGAGTGCCTGCAGCACCCCGGTCACGAGGGCCGGTGCGGCCGGCGTCCCCACCGAGACGGCGTGGACCACCTCGCCGGCGGCCACCAGCACCGCCGCGGCGACCAGGGCCGGGGCCATGGTCCGCAGCGGCAGCAGCAGGACGGTCAGCAGGACCGCCACGGTCACGGCGGCGCTGGACAGGCTGAAGGCGTCGCCGGGACCCGTGGTGGCCAGCGGCAGCGGCAGCGCGGACACCAGCAGCACCGTCGCCCTGGGGGCCCGGCGGGCCCAGACCAGCGCGACGGCCTGCGCGGTGAAGGTGGCGGCGCAGGCCCACCAGGCGGGCGTGCCGGGCCGGGTGAAGCCCGACAGCGAGCTGTCGGTGGCGGCCAGCAGCGGCATGGTCGCCAGCACGCCGAGCACCACCAGCCAGCACCCGCCCGCGACGAGGACGTCTCGCCGCTGCGGGAGGGAGCCGGCGGGGGTTCTCACGGGGTGGCTCCCAGCGGCGCGGACCACGGACGACCTCCCTCGACGGACGCCACGACGCTACCGGGCGACGGCACCACCGTGCTCACGCGTCCTCGGCGACGTACCCGAGCCGGCCACGGGTCAGCACCAGCACCAGCGAGGCGACGACCACGGCCGCCGTGGCCTGCGACACCAGCGTCACGTCCGGGCCCAGCGTCGGGAACAGGTCCGTCCACAGCACCGAGGAGAAGTTGTTCACGCTGACGTGCAGCAGCATCGACAGCGGCAGGCTCTGCCCGGTCCGGTTGAACACGTAGGACATCACCACGTTGAAGCTGACGCAGAAGACGGTGAAGACGAGCGGCTGCGTCCAGTGCCAGTCCGGCCAGCCGCCCCAGTCGGACAGGAACAGCGGCATGTGCCACAGCGACCACAGCGGGCCGAGCACCATGGCCGCGCCCAGCGGGCCGAAGCGGCGCTGCAACCGGGGCAGGGCGAAGTCGCGCCAGCCCGGCTCCTCGGCCAGCCCGGTGGTCACCATCTGCAGCACCAGACCCGGCAGGTAGGCCGCGAGCAGCACGACCGAGGGGGTGCCCACCCGGCCGCCGGAGAAGACGGTGCCGGTGACCAGCAGCACCGCCGGGACGCCGAGCAGCGAGACGGCGTACCACTTCCAGCTCACCTTCCACCGCAGCAGCCGGCCGACCCAGCGGCGCAGCCCCGGGCGGCCGTCGGCGAGGGCGGTGACCAGGAAGGCGGAGAAGATCGGGCCCAGGTAGGCGCCGGGGAGGACGCCCGTGAGCTGGCTGCTGCCCAGCAGCTCGGGGAAGCGGTAGTCCCACAGGCCGAGGCCGTTGCGGGAGAGGACGTAGGGGGTCCAGGCGGTCCAGCTGAGCAGGTTGGCGAGCAGGAAGAAGGTCAGCAGCGGGTGGCTGCT
>NZ_WPCU01000005.1:810355-813072 GCF_009742705.1 Auraticoccus cholistanensis | reverse complement strand
CGTCCGTGGCTGAGAGTCATACCGGCACGCTAGGAACCGGCGCGGGTGCGCCACGAGAGCCGGACGGAGGCACCTGACGGGTGCCATCCAAAGGTGGAGGTGACTACGTGCTGCGCCGCTCTCGCGGAGTGTCGGCGGGCGGTGGGAGGGTGCGTCCATGACCACTCCTGGTGAGTTCCGGGCTGCTGAGCCGGCCCAGTTCGTCGACGTGGACCTGCGGGGCGCCCGCTTCGTCCGCGCCGACCTGAGGGACGTCGTGATGCGTGGCGTCGACGTCGCCGGGGCCGACATCGACGCCCCGTGGCTGCTCGGCGAGCAGGGCTCGCTGTGGGTCAACGGGGTCGATGTCGCGCCCTTCGTCGACGCCGAGCTCGACCGCCGGTTCCCGGGCCGTGCCGAGCGGCGGGCGACGGACCCCGACGGGCTCCGCGCCGCCTGGAGCAGCCTCGAGGAGACGTGGGCCGCGACCCTGGAGCGGGTGGCGACGATGCCGGCCGGGACGGTCGACGTCTCCGTCGAGGGGGAGTGGTCGTTCGCCCAGACCCTGCGCCACCTGGTGATGGCCACCGACACCTGGCTCCGCCGGGCGGTCCTGGAGCTCGAGCAGCCGTTCCACCCCCTGGGCCAGCCCAACGCCGACTACGAGACCGACGGCTACGACATGTCGGTCTTCTCGACCACCGCACCGTCCTACGAGGAGGTGCTCGAGGTGCGCGGCGGGCGCATGGCCATGGTCCGCGACTACCTGGCCACCGTGACCGCGGAGGAGCTCGCCGCCACCCGCAAGAACCCCTGGGGTCCCGAGCACCCGGAGACGGTCCTGTCCTGCCTGCACACCATCCTGGAGGAGGAGTGGGAGCACCACCGCTACGCCGTGCGGGACCTCGACGTCCTGGCAGCGTCCTCCTCGCCAGGCGCGTGACGACCGGGCTTGCGGCGGCCGGGTCGAGAACGTCGGCGCTCCTTGGTTGGATGGGCCCATGTCCGTCACCGACCCACTGCCTCCCCAGAGCTCCGACGAGCCTCCGGCCGCCCGGCTGCACGCCGACGACCTGATCGACTACGTCGCCGCCTCGCCGTCGTCCTTCCACGCCGCCCAGGAGGGGGCCCGCCGGCTCCGCGCCGCGGGCTTCGTCGAGCAGGACGAGGCAGAGCCGTGGGACGCCTCGGAGGGCGGGCACTTCCTGGTCCGTGACGGTGCGCTGATGGCCTGGTGGGTGCCGGCAGGTGCCGGTCCGCGCAGCCGTTTCCGCGTGGTCGGCTCGCACACGGACTCCCCGACCTTCAAGCTCAAGCCGGACCCGCTGCTGAACCAGCAGGGCTACAGCCAGGTCGGCGTCGAGGTCTACGGCGGCCCGCTGCTCAACTCCTGGCTGGACCGCGAGCTCGGAGTGGCCGGCCGGATCGTCACCACCGACGGCACCGTGCACACCGTCCGCACCGGTCCGATCATGCGGATCCCGCAGCTGGCCATCCACCTCGACCGGGGCGTCAACGACAACGGGGTCCGGCTGGACAAGCAGCAGCACACCGCGCCGCTGCTGGACCTGGTGGCCGGCACCTCCGTGCTGGACCTGATCGGCGAGCAGGCCGGCATCCGTCCCCGTGACGTCGCCGGGCACGACCTGGTGGCCTACACCACCGAGCGCGGCGGCTACTTCGGCGACTTCGGCCAGTTCGTCGCCTGCGCGCGGCTGGACAACCTGAGCAGCGTGCACGCCTCGCTGACCGCACTGCTGGAGCTCGCCGGCTCCGGCGGGGAGTCCGCCGACGTGGCCGTGCTGGCCGCCTTCGACCACGAGGAGATCGGGTCGGGGTCGCGCAGCGGGGCGGCCGGCCCCGTGCTGGAGGACGTGCTGCGTCGCACCGCGCTGGCGCTGGGGGCGACCCCGGACCAGACGATCGCCATGGTGAGCGGCTCCACCTGCGTGTCGGCCGACGCCGGGCATGCCATGCACCCGAACTACCCCGGGCACCACGACCCGGTGAACCGGCCGATCCTGGGCGGCGGGCCGCTGCTGAAGATCAACGCCAACCAGCGCTACTCGACCGACGCGGTCGGCTCGGCGCTGTGGCGGCGCGCCTGCACCGAGGCCGGGATCCGCACCCAGGCGTTCGTGTCGAACAACGCCATCCCGTGCGGGTCGACCATCGGCCCGCTGACCGCCACCCGGCTGGGGATGACGGTGGTCGACGTGGGGACACCGCTGCTGTCGATGCACTCCGCGCGGGAGATGTGCGCCACTGACGACCTGCTCGCCCTGACGCTGGCGCTGACCAGCTACTGGCGCACCGCCTGAACCGTGGGACGGACCGTCGAGCGCGCGGATCTCGGGGCCTGGCTGCTCAAGGCCAACCCGGCGGTGTGGGACTTCCGCGGGTTCCTCGCCACCGGCGAGCGCCGGCTGACGTCGTGGGCGGTCCGCCCCGGGTACCGCAGCGCCCTGATGCGTCCGGGCGACCGGGTGCTCTTCTGGCTGTCCGGCGACGGCCGCCACGGGCTGGTCCGCGGGCTGTGGGGTCTCGGCCGGCTCACCGCCCCGGTCGTGGCCTGGCAGGAGGACGAGCACGGGTTCTGGTACGAGGCGAGCGGCCGGGCGGGCGTCCGGGCCCGGGTGGAGCTGGACGTCGCCCTGCTGGACGAGCCGGTGGAGCACACCGAGCTGCGGGCGGTCGGGGTCGACGACCTGGAGGTGCAGCGCCAGCCCTTCGGGCCC
>NZ_WPCU01000005.1:772215-810341 GCF_009742705.1 Auraticoccus cholistanensis | reverse complement strand
CCCGCGACGGCCGGGTGGTCGAGCCCGTCGACCACCGTCTCGGCCCGTCCGCGGCGGCACAGGTAGTCGTGCCAGACCAACCGGGCGGCCGTGGAGCGGTGCGGGCGCCACGGCTCGCCGGCGGCCACCAGGTCCCCGCCCAGCAGGGGAGCGGGGTGACCCAGGACGTCCGCGCAGCCGACCTGCAGCGCCCGGTCACCGACCGGCCACTCGTCGGGGAAGCAGCGGCAGGCGAGCAGCCACACGTCGGCCGTCCACGGGCCGATGCCCCGGACGGCCAGCAGCGCCTCCCGGCAGTCCTGCCGTGGGCCGGACGTGATCGCCGCCCAGTCGATGCTGCCGTCGACGATCCCGCGGGCCAGCCCGGTGAGGTAGCCGGACTTCTGCCGGGTGACGCCCAGCCCGCGCAGCGTGGCCTCGTCGAGGGCGGCGGTGGCGGCCGGGGTGACCTCTCCGACGACGGCACGCAGCCGGTCGAAGGTGGCCTTGCCCGATGCCAGCGAGACCTGCTGCTCCAGCACCAGCAGCACCAGGGTGGCGAACGTGGCGGGCCGCCGCCAGAACCCGGGCCGCCCCCAGCGCGCCAGCACGGCCGCCAGCTCCGGGGAGGCGGCGGCGAGCTCGTCGGTGCTGGCGGCGAAGGCCTCGGCGTCGAGCGGCATGGGTCCCCTCTGCGGCGGGTGCGGACGGCGTCCAGCCTCCCAGAGTCCCGGTACAGTTCCCCTCCGTGGCACTCACCATCGGAATCGTCGGCCTGCCCAACGCCGGCAAGTCGACCCTGTTCAACGCGCTGACCCGCAACGACGTCCTCGCGGCGAACTACCCCTTCGCCACCATCGAGCCGAACGTGGGCGTCGTCGGTGTCCCCGACAAGCGCCTGCCGGTGCTGGCCAAGATGTTCAGCTCCGAGCGGATCGTGCCCGCCACCGTGTCCTTCGTCGACATCGCCGGCATCGTCAAGGGCGCCAGCCAGGGGGAGGGGATGGGCAACGCCTTCCTGTCCCACATCCGCGAGGCCGACGCGATCTGCCAGGTGACCCGCGTGTTCCGCGACGCCGACGTCACCCACGTCGACGGCGAGGTGGACCCCGGCAGCGACATCGACACCATCACCACCGAGCTGGTGCTGGCCGACATCCAGACCCTGGAGAAGGCCGTGCCGCGGCTGACCAAGGAGTCGCGGATGCAGAAGGACCGCGCCGTCGTGCTGGCCGCGGTCGAGCAGGCGCTGGAGGTGCTCAACACCGGCAAGGGCGTCTTCGCCGCCGGCCTGGACCGCGAGCCGCTCAAGGAGTTCTTCCTGCTGACGGCCAAGCCCTTCCTCTACGTCTTCAACTGCGACTCCGACGAGCTGGAGGACGCCGAGCTGCTGCAGCGGATGCGCGACCTGGTCGCACCGGCCGAGGCGATCTTCCTCGACGCCAAGATCGAGTCCGAGCTGTCCCAGATGGAGCCCGAGGAGGCCGCGGAGTTCCTGGCCGACATGGGCATCGAGGAGCCGGGCCTGGACCACCTGGCCCGCGTCGGCTACGAGACCCTGGGCCTGCAGTCCTACCTGACCGCCGGGCCCAAGGAGGCCCGCGGCTGGACCATCAAGAAGGGCGCCACCGCGCCCGAGGCGGCCGGGGTGATCCACACCGACTTCCAGAAGGGCTTCATCAAGGCCGAGATCGTCTCCTTCGACGACCTGGTCGAGGCCCGTTCGATGGCGGCTGCGAAAGCGGCCGGCAAGGTGCGGCTGGAGGGCAAGGACTACGTGATGGCCGACGGCGACGTGGTGGAGTTCCGCTTCAACGTCTGATCGCGGCACCGAACCCGGGGCGGGACCTCCTCGCCGGGGCGCATCTCAGCCCGGGGTCAGCCCGCCACCGCCGGTGCGACGAGCTCCGGAGCCGCCTCGCGGGGCCGCAGCCCGACCGCGATGAGGTGGATCGCGAACCAGATCTCGAACGCGAAGACCGGCACGGCGCAGAGGCCGGCGATCGTCCCGCCCTGCGGGATCAGGCCGAACAGCTGTGCCGAGTTGCTCACCAGCACCAGCGTGCCGCCGACCATGCCGAGCACGGCCAGCGCGCGTGGGGTGGCGCGGGCATCGAGCAGCAGCCAGCCCAGGATGACGGTGTTCACGCTGATCACGAGGCCCTGCCCGACGAGGAACGCGGCGGTGTGGAGGTCCACGAGAACCTCCGCGATCGGGCCCGGCTCGGTCATCCACAGCAGCGCGAGCATCGGCAGGGTGCCCGCGGCGATGACTGAGGCTTCCAGCGCTCGCAGCCCGGCGAAGGTCGCCGCACGCGCCGGCCCGACAGGGCGCAGCAGCAGCCACAGCAGGATGCCGGTGCCGAGACAGCCGCCGGCGAGGACCAGTTCGAGGGCGACGCCCACGGCGAGCGTGCCCGCCGCGTACGCCGCGACTGCCGTGATCGAGGTGACGTGCGTGACGAGGTAGAAGATGCCGGCGGTGCGGGCGTAGGTGCGGGCGCGGGAGGTCATGACGATCCTGACGACGTAGGTATACGCCGTAGACCGGCGCCTTCGCACCATAGGTATACGCTGTAGACGTGTCAAGTTCCGCCGCCCGACAACCGCTGGATCGTGACCGGGTGCTCGATGCCGCGACC
The DNA here is from genome assembly GCF_009742705.1 of Auraticoccus cholistanensis. Classification (GTDB taxonomy): domain Bacteria; phylum Actinomycetota; class Actinomycetes; order Propionibacteriales; family Propionibacteriaceae; genus Auraticoccus; species Auraticoccus cholistanensis. The sequence goes on along the minus strand of NZ_WPCU01000005.1, from coordinate 807,720 downwards.
GCTCTCGCCGACGAGGTCGGCCTCGAGGCCACCAGCATGCGGCGGGTGGCCGATGCGCTCGGGGTCACCGCGATGGCGCTGTACAAGCACGTCGCGAACCGCGAGGAGCTGATCGACGGCATGCTCGACAGGCTCGTGGTGAGCATCGACGTCCCGGCCGACGGCCTTGCCTGGCAGCAGGCGCTGCGCGCCCGCATCCGCTCGGCCCGCGCGGTCATGCAGGCGCACCCGTGGGCGCAGGCCGCGATCGAGACGCGCGCGACGGCGAGTCCCACGGTGCTGGCGTACATGGACTCGCTCATGGCGGTCATGTTCGACGGAGGGCTGTCGGCAGACCTGGTGCATCATGCGATGCACGCGCTGAGCACACGGATGTGGGGAATCACCCGCGATGTGCTGCCCACCCCTGAAGCGCCTGCGGATCCCGCCCTGCGCGCCCATGCCATGTCGGAGTTCGCCGCTGCCTACCCGGCGATCGTGAGGATGGCGACGACCGCTCCGCACGCGGGCGCGGGGTGCGACGACGACGCCGAGTTCGCCTTCGCGCTGGATCTCCTGGTCGACGGGATCGCGAGACTGCACGAACAGGGATGGAGCTCCGTCTCCTGATGGATGCGGGGCCGGGCCGGGGCCCGCGAGAGAGACCGCCTGGGCGTCGCCGGCAACGGGGGCACGGCGGCCTCCCCAACACCCCGCTGAGCTGGACCGCTACTGGTCGCGCCAGCTGTGGCTGGGCGTCCAGCCGAACAGCCGCTGCATCCTGCTGCAGTCGAAGGCCGAGCGGGGATCGGTGTAGTCGTCGGCGAAGGAGTCGTAGCCGTCGTAGTACTCCGCCATCAGCTCGCGCAGCCCCCGCTTGGCGCGGGTGTCGGCGGCGGCGATGAGGCAGACCTCGTGGCCGCTGCTGGTGCCCTCGGCCGCCGCCCGGTAGGCGGTGCCGACGTCGCGGGCGTCGATGTAGCTCCAGAAGTTGGCCATGCTGAGGCTCGGGTCGTCCCACTCGGCGGCGAACCGGTCGTAGCCGTCGGGGTCGATGACGTTGTTGATGCGCAGCCCGATCCAGGCGGTGCCCGGGTGCGCCAGCGCCATCGAGTCGGCGATCACCTCGCTGAGGTACTTGCTGAGCGCGTAGGCGTTGGGTGAAGGGCGCCGCTCGCTCTCGTCGAAAGGGATCCGCGCCGGCGTGACGCCCTCGGTCAGCAGGCCGGTCGCCATCTCGCTGGAGGCGTACACCACGCGCGGGACGCCGAGGTCACCCGCGGCCTGCAGCACGTTGTGGGCGCTGACCACGTTGGTGTCGAAGACGTCGATGCGGGCCTGCCCGCTCGGCGACGGGTTCGCCGCCAGGTGGCAGACCACCTCGGGCCGGAACTGGGCCAGCGCGTCGTAGACCCGTCCCGCGTCGGTCAGGTCGACCCGGCAGAACGTCCCCGGGAGCTCCAGCTCCGGACGCTGGTGCAGGTCGAGGTTGACCACCTCGTGCCCCGCGTCCGCCATCTCGCGGACCACCCAACGGCCCGCGCGGCCCGTCCCACCAGTCACCACGACCCTCATCTGCGGCTCCTCTGCTCGATCGCCTCTGACCGGGTCACGTACCCCGGCCCCGGACACCGACGCAGAATGGGCGCGTGACGACTCTCGCCGACTTCCACGCCGACTCCCTCGACGGCCGCGACACCGACCTGTCCGACCACCTCGGCCAGGTGGTGCTGGTGGTGAACACCGCCTCGAAGTGCGGGCTCACGCCGCAGTACGAGGGGCTGCAGCAGCTCCACGACACCTACCGCGACCGCGGCTTCACCGTGCTCGGCTTCCCCTGCGACCAGTTCGCCCACCAGGAGCCCGGCGATGCCGCCGAGATCGGCGAGTTCTGCCAGCGCAACTACGGCGTCACCTTCCCGATGTTCGCCAAGATCGAGGTCAACGGCGACGGCGCCCACCCGCTCTACCGGTGGCTGCGCAGCGAGAAGGGCGACGTGCCCGGCGCGGCGATCGAGTGGAACTTCACCAAGTTCCTCCTCGGCCGCGACGGCCGCGTGCTGGAGCGCTACGCCCCGCAGACCGAACCCGCCTCGCTGAGCGGCGACATCGAGCGCGCCCTGGCCGTCCCGGCCTGACCGGGCAGCCGCTCCCGGGGTACCACCCCCGGCATGAGCACCGAGCGCCCGCTGCTGCAGATCGACCGCTCCAGCGTCCGCTGGTCCCGGCGCCGCACCTCCGACGACCCGGTGCTGCTGGTCCTGCACGGGCACGGCATGGACGAGTCGTTGGGCTTCGAGCTGCACCGCCGGCTGCCGCCCGAGCTCGCCGTCGCCTTCCTCCGCGGACCGCTGCGGCGCCAGGGCGGCTACGGCTGGTTCCCGCTCGACGCCAGCGTCACCACCGCCGAGATCCGGGCCTCGGCGGACGCGGTGCTCGACTGGATGGACGCCGAGGGCCTCGACCGTCCCGTCCACCTGCTCGGCTTCTCCCAGGGTGCCTGCACGGCGGTGGAGGCGGTCTGCGCGGCCCCGGAGCGCTTCGCCAGCGTGGTCAACCTCTCCGGGTTCGTCTCGCCCACCACGGTCGCCCCCGAGGCGCTGCGCCGGCGCCGCCTGCCGGCCCTGTACGCCCGCGGCGAGGCGGACACCCTGGTGCCCGCGCTGCTCGTCCACCGGACCCGGCGGTGGATGCGCGACCACCTGGAGCTCACCGAGCGCAGCTACCCGGGTCTGGGCCACTCCGTCGACGACGCCGAGCTGGTCGACCTGGCCGCCTTCCTGGAGGGTGCGCTGCGCTGACCGCAGCGGCCCACCGGGCGGTGGAGGAGCACCAGCGGGCGACGGAGGGCAGCGCGCCCCGGGCCTGCTCCACTCCGACGCGGTGAGCAGCCGGTCGACGCGCCCAGAGCTCACCGCGTCCGGGCACCGGTGGGACGACCGTCGTCAGAGCGCGGCGTCGACCCGCGGGTCCCGTGCGATCGCCACGCCCAGCGCACCGGGGATCATCCCGGCCGGCGCGGGCCGGATCCTCCGCAGGCCGAGCTGCCCGACCAGCGCGGTGACCTTCTCGAAGACCCCTGGCTCCTGGCGTTCGTGGTCGGTGGCGACCCAGTAGCACCCGTGCTCGGCGTCCACCCCGCCGTAGAGCCGGATCAGCCGCACCAGCTCCGCGATCCGGGTCTGGGACGCCAGCTGGCCCTCCTGCGCCGCCTCCCACGCCGCCAGGTACTCCGCCCCCAGGCGCAGCCGCGCGTACCGGTCGATCACGTCGAACGTCCTGGCCAGCGCCTCGCGCCTGGGCTCGACCAGCGTGAGCCGCTCGCCCAGGACGGTGCTGATGGACACGCCGCCCGGCAGCACCACGCCGAATCCCCAGCTCGTGCCCGAGCCGTAGTCGTCCTGCGCGCCCGTGACCACGTGCGCGTCGTAGAGGACGAACGTGACCGCCTGCTCGGCCGCGGGCAGTCCTCGAGGCCTGCCGAGGCGGCACTGGCTCTGCCGGGGCCCGAAGTGCTCGCGGACGGCCTGGGCCACCTCGACCGCGTCCATGCGTCTCACCCCTGCAGGCACCGGCGTCGACGTGCGCTCGCACCGCTGGGAGCGGGCCTGGCCCCGCTCGGGACTGCGTCGTGGGACATGGCAGCAGTCTGGCAGGGCCGTCAGACCGAGAAGGCGGGCAGCAGGGCCAGCGTCCGTGCGGCGAGGTCGTCGAGGGAGTTGGTCGCCTCGCCGAAGACGGCGCTGCGGACGTGACCCCGGAGCGGGTCGGCCCACACCGAGGGGATCGCCTCCCGCCCCAGCAGGGCCCCCAGCACCGAGCCGACGGTGGCGCCGTTGCTGTCGGTGTCCCAGCCGCAGCGCACCACGAGACCGGTGCTGGCGGTGAAGTCCCCCTCGCCCCAGAGGACCGCCACCAGGATCATCGCGGCGTTGTTGATGGTGTGCACGTCGCTGTAGTGGCCGTAGTCGCGCACCACGGCGTCCCGGGCCTCGGAGAAGGTCATCCCCGCCTCGTGCCAGCCGACCACGGCGTCGAGGGCTCCGGCCAGCCGGGACCGGTCGGGGACGACGGCCCGGGCCCGGGCGACGACCTCGGCCACGTCGCCGGCGACGAGGGCGGACGCCACCAGGGCGGCTGCCCAGCGGGCTCCGTGGATGCCGTTGGCGGTGTGCGAGAGGCGGGCGTCCCGCTCGGCGAGGGCGGCGGCCGCGGAGGGGTCGCCCGGCTTCACGTAGCCCCAGAGGTCGGCTCGGATCAGCGCGCCGATCCACTCCCGGTACGGGTTGCGCGTCGTCGCCGCCTCGGCCGGCGCCATGCCGTTCACCAGGTTGCGCATCGCCGCCCGCTCCGCGGTGAAGACCTGGTGGTAGGGCAGGCACCGCAGCCACGCCGCCGCGACGTCCTCGGTGGTGAAGGAGCTGCCGTGCCGCTCGGCGAGGGTGAGCGCGAGGATGGTGTAGTCGACGTCGTCGTCGCGGGCCATCCCGTCGATCTCGCCGCGGAAGGTGCCTACCTCTCCGCTCGCGTTGAACGGCGGCTGCTCCGCGTCCGGCTCCAGCCGCGGCAGGTAGTCCTCCACCGCCTCGATCCCGGCCCGCTCGAGGTAGCGCTCGATCTGCGGCCACGACCATCCCTCGACCGGCTTCCCCAGCAGGCAGCCGGCAGCGCGGCCCAGCCACGCCCCGTGGATGCGGTCGGGGAGCGTCGCCGGGTCCACCGGTGACGGCGGGATCGCCGGGGCCGGGTCGTCGGTCTCGTCCCAGGGCCATCCCGGGACCCGGGGGCTGGCGGCCAGCTCGGCCAGCAGGGCGTTCGCGTCGCCGCCCTCACCCGCCGCGAGCCGGGCGACGGCCGGTTGGAGCCGCGCCACGTCGAACCCGGACTCCTGGAGCTGGGAGAACTCGTGGACCGCGAGCTCGTCCCCGACAGCGTCGAAGTGCATCTCGATGGTCATGCCGTCTCCTGCCGCCTCGCGTCGTCGCCCGCATCCCGGGCCCTGCACCGTCGCAGTCCATCAGGACACCGGTCCTCCCCGCCAGGCCACCTCGCCGCCGGGCGAGCCGGGTCCGTCGACCGGCCTGAGCCGTCGGCGGCTGACCCGCTGGTGCTGGCATGCTGATCCGGCACCGCGGAGGCGAGCACGAGGAGGACCATGCCCGACGACCCCACCGTCGACCTCGTCCGGGCGCTCGCCCAGGCCATGGACGGGACGTCGCTGGCCGAGGAAGGCCCGGGTACGGAGTGCGCGTGGGAGTCGATGGCGATGATCCTGGAGTTCGGCGAGGGCTACCGCAGCGCCCACGGCTACGCGTACCCGCCCGGCGGCGGCGTCGTGGCCGTGGCGTGCCGCTGGCCGAGCATCGAGGCCGCGGTGGACGCCTACCTGGCCAGCCACTACGAGCCGGGCGACCGGCTGCCGGTGAAGATCCTCGTGCAGCTCGACCGGACGACCGGCCGGTACCGGGTGACGTTCGAGGACACCGACGAGGACCGGTGGGCGGTGACGCCCAGGAACTACCGCACGATGCGCGAGGAGCTGCGCCCGACGTTCGACTGACGTGGCGCCGCGCTCCGCCGTGACGGTCCTCCCGCCCGTGAGGAGCCGGTGCCGCGCCGCCTCACGGGTGGAGCGCGGCGCCCTTGGTGACCCGGTCCACGACGTTGCGGGTGGAGTGCAGACCGAGGCCGACCAGGTCGAGCTCGGCGCCCGGGACGTCACGCACCACCGCCCGGTTGGCGGCGTCGTGCCCGGTGCGGAACATGTCGGCGGTGAAGACGGCCAGCGGCACGTCGCGGCGGACGGCCCGCTCGTGCACCGTGCGGAGCAGCGCCAGGTCGGCGGTGAAGACGAGCACCGGCTGGCCCAGCAGCGGCAGGTAGCTCTGCCCGTCGGCGTCCTGGTACGGCTCCCCGACGAGCTGCGGCGCGGCGGCGGTCAGCCCGCTGGCGAGGAAGGCGGTCACGTTGAGCCGCTGCCACACCTCCAGGTCGTCGCGGACGAGGACGGCCACCTTGGTGTCGAAGCGGGGTGCGGGCAGGTCGGAGAGGTCGGTCACGTCAGCATCCTGCGCCGCCGCCCGGGCCCGGATCTTGTACGTTCCTGCGCGCTAGCCTGAGCCGGTGCGGACGTCGGGGACGGTGAGCCAGGTCCGCGCCTGGCGTCCCCCGGTGCCCGGCATCACCGAGGTGCTGCACGCCCGCTTCGTCGACCACGCCTACCCGGCCCACACCCACGACACCTGGACGCTGCTGGTCGTCGACGACGGTGCCGTGGTCTACGACCTGGACCGCCACCGCCACGACACCAGCCGCTCGCAGGTGACCGTGCTGCCGCCCGGGGTGCCGCACGACGGCCGGCCGGCGACCGGGCACGGCTTCCGCAAACGCGTGGTCTACCTCGACGCCGGCGTGCTGGGCCGTGAGCGCACCGGCCGCGCGGTCGACCACCCCGGGTGGGTCGACCCCGAGCTGCGCGCCGGCCTCGACCAGCTGCACCGCGTGCTCGCCGACCCCGCGGAGACCTTCGAGGCCGAGAGCCGGCTGGCGCTGGTGGTGGAGCGGCTCCGCCTCCACCTGCCGCAGCGCGGCGAGCACCCCGGCACCGCAGCCGCCGCGTCCCGGCGCCGGCTGGCCCGTGACCTGCGCGAGCTGCTGGACGCGCACCTGGTCACCGGGATGACGCTGGCCCAGGCCGGCCGGCTGCTGCAGGCACCGGAGTCCGGCCTGGTCCGCGCGTTCACGCGCGAGTACGGCATCCCGCCGCACCGCTACCTGACCGGCCGCCGGCTGGACCGTGCGCGGCGGCTGCTGCTGGCCGGCGAGCCGGCGGCCGAGGTGGCCGTGGCGGTGGGGTTCCACGACCAGGCCCACCTCACCCGCCACTTCCGGCGGCTGCTCGGCGTCCCGCCCGGTCGGTTCGCGCGGGACGCCGCGGCGCTCAGGCCGGGGTGCCGGCCACCTCCAGGTCGAGCACCCAGGTGACGCCGAAGCGGTCGCGCAGCATGCCGTACAGCGGCGACCAGCCGGCGGGGGCGAGCTCCTGCACGACCGTCGCCCCGTCGCGCAGGCCGTGCCAGGCAGCGCGGAGCTCGTCGGGGTCGGAGCCCCCCACCGAGACGAACACGGCGTTCACGCCCGCGTCGTAGGGCAGCCGGGCGGGCACGTCGTAGGCCATCAGGTGCAGACCCTGGTCGCTGCGGACCTGGCCCCACATCAGCTGGTCCGCCTCGGCCGGCTCGCGGGTGTCGTGGGCGTCGGCGTAGGTGACGGCCTGGACCTCGCCGCCGAAGACCGAGCGGTAGAACTCCAGCGCGGCGCGGGCCTGACCGCGGAAGTTCAGGTGGGTGGTGGTGGTGACGGACATGGCTCTCCTCGGACGTGGTGGCACCGGGTGCCCTGCACCCGGGCAGCGCCGCCTCCTGCGGTGCTGCACCAGCTACGCTACGAACCATCGCGGTCACTTCCTGACCGCGATTGCCGACGGAGGAGGGCCATGGCCACGACCAGCTCGCGCACCCTCACGCTGCTCTCCCTGCTGCAGAGCCGGCGGCACTGGCCGGGGCCGCTGCTCGCCGAGCGGCTCGGTGTCTCGGCGCGCACGCTGCGCCGGGACGTGGACCGGCTGCGCGAGCTGGGCTACCCGGTGCAGGCGTCGCCCGGCGTCGACGGCGGGTACGCGCTGGCCCCCGGCGCCACCCTCCCGCCGCTGGTGGTGGACGACGACGAGGCGACCGCCCTGGCGGTCGCGGTCCAGTCGCAGCTGGCCGGCGGGTACGCCGACGAGGCCGGACTGCGGGCGCTGACCAAGATCGTGCAGGTGCTGCCCCGGCGGCTCAGGGCCCGGCTGGACGCCGTCCGCCGCGCCAGCACCCCGACCGCCTGGCGCGACCCCACCGCGGCCCCGGTCGACCACGACGTGCTGACCACGCTGGCCCTGGCCTGCCGGGACGGCGAACGGGTGCGGTTCGGCTACCGCAGTCTGGAGGGGACCCGCTCCGCGCGCCGGGTGGAGCCGCTGCAGCTGGTGCCGCTCGGCCAGCGCTGGTACCTCGTCGGCTACGACCTCGACCGGGCGGACTGGCGCACCTTCCGGCTGGACCGCATCAGCGAGGCCGCCGGCACCGGGGCCCGGTTCGCCCCGCGCACCCCGCCCTTCGAGGACGTCGGCGGCTTCGTCCGCGACCGCGTCTCGGGCGGCGCCGGAGGCGGGCGGCACCGGGTCGAGGTGCGGGTCGAGGCGCCGGCCGAGGCGGTCCGCGCCGCCGTCGGCCGCTGGGCGGAGGTCCACCCCGTCTCGTCGACGACCTGCACGATGACCATGGAGACCGACGCGCTGGAGGGTCCGCTGTTCACGCTGGGCGCCCTCGGTGCGGAGTTCGAGGTGCTGGCCCCGCCCGGGCTGGCGCAGCTGGCCGCCGACTGGGCCGGGCGGTTCGCCCGCGCCGGCGCCCGCGCGGGCGGGCAGCTGCCGGACTGACGCCGGCCGGGTGCGGCGTCAGGCACCTGCAGCAGGGGTCACCGCCGGCGCTGCTCCGCGAGCCACGTGTGGTTGACGACCGCCTGGGCCACCGCGTCGCGGTAGCTCCGGGCGTCCGGGCCGCGGAGCAGGTTCCGCTGGTGGAACGGCGAGCTCTTCTCGTGGGGTGAGCCGTCGTGGATCCGCCTGGCCAGGCGGGAGATGTAGCTCCGGCCGCCGGTGCGGTAGGCCTCGTGCTCGGTGTCGTCGAGCCGGATGAGGGCGGAGTCGTCGAGCATGGTGTTGATCACGTACCTGGCGTGGAGGTAGAGGACGCCCTGCTGCTCGAGCAGGAACCAGGCCCCCGGCTCGTGGTCCACGTGGTGCATCGACCCCGCCTCCTCGGCGATGCGGGCGGCGTCACCCCACTGCTCGACGGGCGGGATCGGCTCGAGCGGTCGCCGCATCGCCTCGTCGAGGACCGCGTAGCGGAAGGTCGGCGGGGAGTCGCGGAAGAGGGTGAGGCAGATGATCCGCCGGCAGGTGGTGCAGGTCAGCTGGCTCTCCACCCGCTCCATCAGTCCCGAGGCGTGCAGCGGCTGCAGGTCGGCCAGCCTGACCCAGTGGGCGTCCTCGGTGAGGGGACCGACCGCCAGGGCGGCGGCGAGGGCGTCGACGGTGGCCTCGACGTCGACGCCGCCGGCCGGCTCACGGCGGACCAGGAGGTCGCTGCAGCTGGGGCAGTCGTCGTCCTCGGGCCGGGTGGTCCGCCCGGGCTCCTCGGCGGTGACGGTGATGCTGAGGAGGTTGCCGGGCTCGTTCCAGCCGCGGCGGTCGCGGAAGTCCAGGCGTGCGTAGCCGCCGTCCAGGGTGAGGTACGGCGTGCCGAACCCGGCGAAGTGACGGGGTGCCCCGACGGCCGTCACCAGCTGCTCCAGGGTCGCGTCGCCGTCGGCGCCGTCGATCCACTCCGCCAGGTCGAGCCCGCGGGGGGCGTGCGGCGTCGGCCCCAGGTGCAGGACCACGGCCGCCACGGCGTCGTCGTGCAGGACGATCTCCCCGCCGGAGGCGAACAGCAGCCGCCGGGAGCGGCGGGCGGGTTCGCCGACCAGCCGTTCCCGGACCGCCGCCGGCTCACCGCCGAACGCCTCGGCCAGCCGCCGGGTGGCGGGATCGGTCCCGGTCAGGCCGAGCGCGTCCAGCACGAGGGGCAGCAGGGTGTGCGTCCGCCAGCGTTCCACCCCGGCATCGTGCCGGACGGAGGGGGCACGGCATCCACCACGCGGCCAGGACCGGTGGCCCCGTCGACGGAGCTCCTGACGTGGTGCACCCCGCCGTCGCGCCACGACCACGCCGGCTTCGGGTAGCTGACGTCCGGCGTCAGGACCGGGTGGCACCGGTGGCGGTGGGTAAGTGCGGCTCGCGGCACGGCCACCGAGCGGTGCCTGCGTCCTGACCGTTCCTCCCGGAAGCTCTTCGCCCGTGCTCCTTCCCCCTCTTCCCCTGATCCACCTGACCGCGCCGGTCCGGCTCGGTGCGGCCGTCCCGGAGGTGGTCGCATGACGGGCCGACGGCGCAGGGCCGGTCTGCTGGCGATGCTCCAGACGCGGGCCCGTCCGGTGACCACCGCCCGCCAGCCCGCTCAGGCCTGTCCGCACTGCACCAACGTGGACACGCTCACCCTGCACTGCCGCGACGACCGTTGCCGCTGGACCTGCTGCAGCTGCGGGGCGCTGATCTACAGCGGGCGACGGCACCGTCACCCGCTGCACCGCAGCGGTCGCGACACCTGCCACCACCCCAGCGGCGCGGTCTAGGGCTCCGGGCTCCACGCCGCGCCGCGGGGACGCCGCCGGGCGGCGACGCCGAGGTGGTCGGACGCCCGGCAGGACCCACGGGCCGCACCCGGCCCCTCAGCGCGTGCCGCGGTAGGCGGGTTGGCAGCGGGGGCACCAGTAGAGGTTGCGACCGACCAGCACGTCGGTGAGGACGGTGCGCCCGCACAGCAGGCAGGCCTCGCCCGTCCGGCGGTAGACGTAGCGGGGGAGCGCGTCCTCGGCGACCAGCGGCAGGTGCTCGGGGCGGACGGTCTCGATCCGCCCCACCCGGACGCCGTCGGCCATCAGCACCACCAGGTCCTGCCACAGCTCCAGGAACTGGCCGCGGCGCACCGCCAGCCCCGGCCGCAGCGGATGGAGCCCGTGGCGGAACAGGATCTCGGCGCGGTAGACGTTGCCGACGCCGGCCAGCACCGACTGGTCCATCAGCAGGGCGCCGATCGGTGTCGCGCTGCGTCGGATCCGCTGCCAGGCCCGCATCGGGTCGGCGTCGGTGCGCAGCGGGTCCGGGCCCAGCCGGGCCAGCAGCTCCGCCTCCTGGGCCGGCGTCCACAGCTCGCACGCGGTCGGACCCCGCAGGTCGGCGAAGGCGGTCTGGCTCTCGATCCGCAGCCGCACCTGCCCGACCGGTGGCGTGGCCGGCGTGGGCAGCACGAGGAACTTGCCGTACAGCCCGAGGTGGACGTGCAGCAGCCGCCCGCCCTCGAAGTCGACCAGGAGGTGCTTGCCGGCTGCCTCCGCGCCGAGGACGCGGCTGCCGTCCAGCAGCGCCGCCGACTCGGCGAACCGGCCCTGCGGGCTGGACGCGCGGACGACGTCGCCGGCGAACGTGGCCTGCAGCTCGTCGGCCAGCCGGCGCAGCGTGTGTCCCTCGGGCATGCGCAGGATCCTGCCAGCGTGGGCCAAGGAGCCGCCCCGCGGGCGCGGGCGACCGGCTCAGTGCGGGGCGACCCGGAAGACCGGCCACCCGATCTCGGTCCGCCAGGCGGAGGGGTCCGCGGTGTCCCGCGGTCCGACCAGGTACGTCTCCCGCACCGGTCCGGCGACGGCCAGGGCGTTGTCGACGACCCAGGTGCCGACCTCGCCGTAGGTGACGTCGATGTCGTGGTGCTCACCCACGTGGGTGGCGACGGCCAGCTCGACGGCCGGCAGCGTCACGGGGTGGACCCGGCCCTGCCGCGGCGGCCGGCTCGTCGGCCGGTAGACGAGCACGTGGCCGCGGGAACGCTCGAACAGCGCGTTGTCGTACAGACCGCCGGGGGCCCCCTCCGGTTCGTCCACGCTCGCGTCCAGCTCGGCCATGGCGCCGCTGTACCAGGCGAGGACGTCGTCCAGCCGCACCTCGCCCTCGACCGCCGCCACGGTGGTCGCCGGGACGGCCCGGAGCTCCACCTGCACCGGCGCCGGCTCGGGCTGCAGCAGCCGGCGCAGCGAGGTCACGGCGGCGCGGGTCCGCTCCAGCTCCGACTCCAGGTGGCGCAGGTGGTCGGCGACGAGGGCGGCCCGCGCCGCCGGGTCGGAGGAGCCCACGATGCGCCGGACGGCGGCGAGGGGGACGTCGAGCTGGCGGAGGCGGTGGATCACCTGCGCGGTCGGGATCTGGTCCGCGCTGTAGTAGCGGTAGCCCGTCGACCCGTCCACGGTCGCGGGGACGAGCAGGTCCGCGTCGTGGTAGCGCCGCAGCGTGCGCACGCTCAGGTGGGTCAGCCGCGAGAACTCGCCGATCGTGAGCACGGGGGACAGTGTGCCCCCTCTCCCGGGGGAGGGTGCTGGGCTTGACCCTCTCCCTGCGGGAGGCCGCACGGTGGGTCCATGACCACACCGACGACACCGCCCACACCGCCCATCTCGACGGCACCGGGCACCGTGCCGACCGACCAGCTGCCCGCCACGATACGCGCCTACCTCACCGCCCACGCGGCGGGGGAGGCCGAGGCCGCCGCCCGGACCTTCACCCCCACCGCCGTCGTGGTCGACGAGGGCCGGACCTACCGCGGCACCGAGCAGGTGCTCGACTTCCTCCGCCACGCCGGGAGCCAGTACACCTACACCACCGAGCTCGTCGGCGCCGGCCGCGTCGACGACTCGCGGTGGGTGGCCGTCAACCGGCTGGAGGGCGACTTCCCCGGCGGGGTGGCCGAGCTCCGCTACCGCTTCACGCTCGTCGACGACCTCATCGACGAGCTGGTCATCGCCCCCTGAACGGGCCGGTCCGACCGCCGGACCGGCCCGCGGACGTCAGCGGGGGTAGACCGCGTCGACCTCGACCTCGACCAGCCAGCCGTCGACCGGCAGGTTCTCGATCTCGAGGGCGAAGCGCGAGGGCCGGGCCTCGTTGACCACCATCGGCTTGGTGGTCGCCGACCCGAGCTGGACGTCCAGGGTCTTGCCGGTGGCCAGGTTGGTGTTGGCGAAGAACTGGCGGTACGCCCGGTTCCAGCCGGCGAAGTCCATCGCCTCCTCGCCGTCGGGGTTCTGCAGGAAGACGCGCATGGAGATGACGTCGTCGTAGGACAGCCCGGCCCGCTCGAGGTTCTCCCCGATCCGCATCAGGGCGTTGATGCCCTGCGCCTCGGTGATCGTCACCCCGGCCGGCAGCTTCCCCCCGGGGAAGACGTCGGTGGGGATGTAGCGCTCCTCGGCGGTGGCGCCGGGGGTGGTGTTCATCGCGCGCGGCCCCAGCCCGGAGGACTTGTACCAGTCGGCCATCCGCCCGACGGCCACGCCGTCGGCGATGCTCGGGGTGTCGCCGGTGACGAAGGAGTGGGCCTCGTTCGCCTTCGGCCGGAAGAGCCGGTCCTCGGCGACCGCCGTGACGGGCACGGCGACGGCCGCGGTGACGGCGACGGCGAGGGCGATCTTCACGGGGTTCTTCATGGGTGCCTCCAGAGGGTGCGGACGCGGCTGGCGTCCGGTGCGTGCCGACGGCGACGGGCCGTCCGGATGCCGCGGACGGTAGTGACGCCTCGTTCCGACCGGGTGACGCCAGATGACGGTCCGGGGTCGGCCGCCGCGCCACGACGGGCCGTCGAAACACGACGGTCACAGGAGCGCCCGGACGGTAAGCGGACCGCAACCTGGCGTCCCGTGACCGAAATGCAGCCGCCCTACGGTCTGGCTCGGCACTGGCGGTGACCGGCACGGACGACCCGGAGCACCCGGCCCGGCAGGCCACCTCTGCCCCCGAAAGGTCTGTCCAGCATGGTCTCTGACGACATCGTCCCCACCGTCTCCCGGCGCCACCTCCTGCAGGCCGTCGGCGCCACCTCCAGCGCCGGCGTCATGTTCGCCGCGATGGGTGCCCTCGGTCTCGCCCCGACCGCCGGCGCGCAGCCGCGCAACGACTCCTGGGTCCCGCCCCGCAAGAGCGACTTCAACCTGACCGGCCGCTCGGCCAAGAAGGTCGTCGTCGTCGGCGGCGGCCCGGCCGGCCTCGCCTCGGCCTACGAGCTGCAGAAGGCCGGCTACCAGGTGACGGTGCTGGAGGCGCGGCACCGCGTGGGCGGGCGCACCCTCACCATCCGCGGCGGCGACGCCGAGACCGACACCGACGGCCGCCGCCAGGTCGCCCGCTTCGACGACGGCATCTACATGAACGCCGGCGCGGGCCGCATCGCCCAGTGGATGGTCACCATGGACTACCTGCGCGAGCTGGGCGTCCCCTACGAGGTGTTCACCAACGCCAACGCCGACGCCTACATCTACAACGAGCGCTCCGGCGCCACGCCCGGCAACCCGGTCCGCTACCGCACCGCCAAGGCCGACGTCTTCGGCTACACCTCCGAGCTGCTCAACTACGCCACCGACCAGGGGGCGCTGGACCAGAAGCTCACCGCGGCCGACAAGGAGAACCTGCGCGCCTTCCTGCGCAGCTGGGGCTCGCTCACCTCCGACGGCCGCTACCAGGGCGGCGACAACCGCGGCTACTCCGTCTACCCCTCGGCGTGGAACGAGCACGGCACCCCGCTGCCCGGCCCGGGCTCGGTCGCGGAGGTGCTGGCCTCGAAGGTCGGCCAGTACTTCCCCTTCGAGATCAACTGGGAGCAGTCGATGCTGATGTTCCAGCCCAAGGGCGGCATGGACACCATCTACCAGTACTTCCTCAAGGCCATCGGCAAGCAGAACGTCCACCTGAACTCGCCGGTGACGGGCGTCGTCAACACCGCCGACGGGGTCCGGGTCACCTACACCGCCGCCAACGGCAAGAAGCGCCAGCTCGACGCCGACTTCGCCGTGGTCAGCGCCCCGGCGGGGCTGATGCGCCGCTGGGACACCAACTGGGGCTCCGACACCGACGCCGCGCTGGGGGAGTTCGCCCTCGGCTCGCCCGCCGGCAAGATCGGCCTGCAGTACCGGTCCCGCTGGTGGGAGGAGGACCACCGCATCTACGGCGGCATCACCGAGACCGACATGGACCTCGCCCACATCTGGTACCCCTCCTACGGCTACGGCGAGCGCAAGGGCCTGGTCATCGGCTACTACAACACCGGCGCCAACGCCCGCGCCTACGGCGACCTCACCCCGGCGGCGCGGCAGCGGCGGGCGGTCGAGCAGGGGGTCAAGATCCACGGCGACAAGTACCGCACCGAGCTCGACACCTCCTTCTCCATCGCCTGGCACAAGGTGCCCTACATCGAGGGCGCCTGGGCCTACCCGAACACCAGCTCGCCGCGGTTCAAGCAGCTGCAGCAGGGGACCGGCCAGGTGTACTTCGCCGGGGACTGGATGTCGGAGATCTCGGCCTGGCAGCACGGCGCGTTCTGGTCCGCCCGCTACGCCGTGCAGGCCCTGCACCAGCGCGTCATGACCTCCTGAGCGCACCTCCGCCGCAGGGCCCGGACGTCCCGAGGACGTCCGGGTCCTCGCGGTGCTCGCAGGACGGTGTTGACACCGGCCCTGGGCGGGCCTGCACTGGGAGGACCAGCAGCGCTCGTCCAGGTGCGGAGGCCGCCATGCCACTCCAGCCAGCGGGGCCGGCGGTGGGGGACCGGTCGGTCCTCGGGCCGGCGGACGTCGGCGACGAGACCCTGGCCGGTCTCGTCGCACAGGCCCTCGGGGTCGACGAGGTCGAGCTGCTCGACTGCCGTGCCGAGGTCGCCGCCTACGACCTCGAGGCGCTCACCACCGCCGGGCGGTACTGGGTCCGCGGCTCGGCCCGCCACGCCGGCGGTGTCTCCTCCTACGCCTTCTTCGTCAAGGTCGTGCAGTCCTGGACGCGCTCGGCCGCGTTCCAGCACGTGCCCGAGCCGGTGCGCGAGATCGCGGCGGCCAGCCTGCCCTGGCGCAACGAGCCCGAGGTCTACCGCTCCGATCTCCGCGACCGGCTGCCCGCCGGGTTGTCGATGCCACGCGCGCACGCAGTGCTGGACCTGGACGAGCTGTCGGCCGCGCTGTGGCTGGACGCGGTCGACCACGACCCCCGTCCGTGGGACGGCGCCACCTTCCGGCGTGCGGCCCACCTGCTGGGGCGGCTGGCGGCCAGCCCCGACGTCCGCCCCCTCCGCGGCCTGGGCAGCCGCGACGTGGTCCGCGGCTACGCCGCCAGCAGGTTGGAGCACCAGGTGCTGCCGGTGCTGCGCGCGGACGACCTGTGGCACCACCCGTTGGTGGAGCCGGCCTTCGACGCGGACCTGCGGAACCGGCTGCTGCGGGCCGCGGACGCCCTGCCCGGCGTGCTGGCCGAGCTCGACGGGGCCCCGCTGGGCACCGCCCACGGCGACGCCTGCCCCCGCAACCTCCTGCGGCCGCCCGGGGAGACGGGCCGGTTCGTGCTGATCGACTTCGGGCTCTGGTGCGAGGCGCCGCTCGGCTTCGACCTCACCCAGCTGCTGCTGGGGGAGGTGCAGACCGGTGAGCGGCCCGCCGCCGAGCTCGCCGAGCTCGACCAGGTCTGCCTGCAGGAGTACCACCGCGGGCTGGCCGAGGAGGGCCACGAGGTCGACATCGAGGTGCTCCGGCGCTGCCACGCCCTGCTCATGCTGATGTGGTTCGGCCTGACCGCCGTGCCGCTGGAGGTGCTCTTCGGGCTGCCCGCGCCGGGAGGCGCGGCCGTGGTGCAGGAGCGGGCACGGGCCGCCGCGACGGTGCTCGACCTGGTCGACTCGACCGTCCCCCTCTGAGGAGGCCCACGGCCGCCGGGACCGGTGCGTGGTGGGAGAGTGGGCCCATGCCTGCCCACGCCGTGGTCGTCGGGGCGAGCAGCACCATCGGTGCCGCGATCGCCCGGCGGGTCGCCGCGCACGTCGACGTCGTCCACCTCTGGGGCCGGGACGAGGTGAGGCTCGCCGAGGCAGCCGACGGCTGCCGGCCGCTGGCCACCGCCCTCACCCACCGGGTCGACGTCCGCGACGCCGAGCAGGTCGGTGCGGCGCTGCAGCAGGTGCCGGCGGAGGAGCCGCTGCGGACCGTGGTGTGGGCGGCCGGTCTCTTCGACTGGGGCGCCACCGACACGGCCGACCCCGTCCGCTGGCAGCAGCTGCTCGACACCAACCTGACCGCCGCCGCGGTGCTGACCGCCCGCGTCGGTCCCGCGCTCGTCCGCAGCGCCCCGAGCAGCCTGGTCTTCATCGGCTCCGGCGCCGCCTCGCAGGCCTACCCCGACAACGCCGCCTACGTGGCCAGCAAGCACGGGCTGGCGGGGCTGTCCCGGGCCGTCTTCCTCGACCTGCGCGACCGCGACGTCAAGGTCAGCCTCGTCTCGCCCGGTCTGGTCGCCGCGGGCGCCGGGCTGCTCTCGCCGCAGGGCCAGGCCCGGCCGGACAGCCTCATCCAGCCCGAGGACGTGGCGGACGCGGTGGAGTTCGTCCTCACCAGCCCGCCCCACGTCTGCCCGACCGAGATCCGCCTCGCCCCGCAGCGCTCGTAGTCGAGGCGTGCCCAGATCTTTCTGACACCAGATCCGCCGCTGCGCCTATATGGGCGCAGCCGCGGATGTGGTGTCAGTTTCGTCGGCGGTGCGGGCTGGACGGTTGGGTCAGGGTTGGGACGGGGGTGGCACACTGGCCCCCACGTGCTCCGGGGTCGGTGCAACTCCGAACCGGCGGTGAAAGTCCGCGACCCGGCTGCAGCCAGCAGCCGGTTGACCTGGTGGAACTCCAGGACCGACGGTGAAAGTCCGGATGGTAGGCAGCACGTGCGCAGGACGTCCGCGGGAGGACCGGTCGGCTGACGACCCCTCTGGTGGTGCCTGCACGTCGGCCGTGGCCGGCGAGGTGGTCGTGCTGCCGCACGCCCCCGCGCCGCCGCCTCCCCGACCCTCCCCGGAGCTCGCCGGACCGGCTGAGCAGGAGGGGACCAGATGGACCGAACGGGCGACGAGCGCGCCATGCGCGCTGCGTTGGCGCTGGCCGCGCGCGGGCCGGCGGTCGACCCCAACCCGCGCGTCGGGGCCGTGGTCACCGACCCGGCCGGCCGGGTGGTCGGTCGGGGGTACCACCGCGGGGCCGGCTCCCCGCACGCCGAGGTCGAGGCCCTGGCCCAGGCCGGTGCCGCCGCCTCGGGCGGGACGGCCTACGTCACCCTGGAGCCCTGCGACCACACCGGGCGCACGGGCCCCTGCAGCCAGGCCCTCGTCGCGGCCGGGGTCGCCCGGGTGGTCTTCGCCCAGACCGACCCGCACGACGCCGCCGCCGGCGGCGCGCGCACCCTGCAGGCGGCCGGGGTGCAGGTCGAGGGCGGGCTGCTCGTCGAGCAGGCCACCGCGCTGAACCGGTCCTGGACCGCCGCGGTGACCGCCGGACGTCCCCGGGTGGTGTGGAAGTACGCCGGCACCCTCGACGGACGCAGCGCGGCCGCCGACGGCACCAGCCGCTGGATCACCGGGCCCGAGGCCCGCGCCGACGTGCACCGTCTGCGGGCGGAGGCCGGTGCGGTGGTGGTGGGCACCGGCACGGTGCTGGCCGACGACCCGTCCCTCACGGTCCGCGGGCCCGACGACGTCCCGACCGGCCGGCAGCCGCTGCGGGTGGTGGTGGGCCGGCGCGACCTGCCCGCCGGCGCGCGGGTCCTCGACGCCGCCGCCGAGACCCTGCAGCTGCGCACCCACGACCCCGAGCAGGTGCTCGCCGTGCTGCACGCCCGCGGCATCCGCACGGTCTGGCTCGAGGGCGGCCCCACCCTGGCCGCGGCCTTCCTCGCCGCCGGGCTGGTGGACGAGGTGGTCGCCTACCTCGCCCCGACCCTGCTCGGCGCCGGTCCCGCCGTGGTCGCCGACCTCGGGATCGGCAGCCTTGCCGGCGCCCTGCAGCTGCACCCCACCGACGTCACCGTCCTCGGCCCCGACCTGCGGGTCCGGGCCACCACCGTCCACCCACCAGAGGGAGCCTGACATGTTCACCGGCATCATCGAGGAGCTCGGCCACGTGGTCGCGCTCTCCTGGCGCGGCGACTCCGCCGTGCTCACCGTCTCCGGTCCGCGGGTCGTCGAGGACGCCGTCCACGGCGCCTCCATCGCGGTCAACGGCGTCTGCCTGACCGTCACCGACGCCGACGCCGCCACCGGTCAGGTCCGCTTCGACGTGATGGCCGAGACGCTGCGGCGCAGCAACCTCGGCCGGCTCACGGCGGGGGACCGGGTCAACCTGGAGCGCGCGGTGGGGGTGGCCGACCGGCTCGGCGGCCACATCGTGCAGGGCCACGTCGACGGCACCGCCGAGCTGCTCTCCCGGGTCCCCGGCGAGCGCTGGGAGGTGGTCCGGTTCGGGCTGCCCCAGGAGCTCGCCGGCTACGTGGTGCAGAAGGGCTCCGTCGCCGTCGACGGCGTCTCGCTGACCGTGTCCGGCGTGGCGCCCGACGCCTTCGAGGTCTCGCTCATCCCCACCACGCTGGCGCTGACCACGCTGGGCACCCGCCGGCCCGGCGAGCAGGTCAACCTGGAGGTGGACGTGCTGGCCAAGTACGTCGAGCGGCTGCTGCAGACCGGGTCCGCGAGCCCGGCCGAGGTGCTGCGGTGAACGGGGACGCCGAGCAGGCCGTCCGCGACGCCCTCGCCGCCCTGCGCGCCGGGCTGCCGGTGCTGGTCACCGACGCCACCGACCGCGAGGACGAGACCGACGTGGTGCTGGCCGGGGAGAACCTGGGCGAGGAGTGGCTGGCCTGGACCATCCGGCACAGCTCGGGCTTCCTCTGCGCCCCGCTGCCGCCCGAGCGCGCCGACGAGCTCGAGCTGCCGGCCATGGTGGACGTGAACGAGGACTCCCTCCGCACCGCCTACACCGTGACCGTCGACGCCCGCCGCGGCGTCGGCACCGGGATCAGCGCCGCCGACCGCGCGCAGACCATCCGCACCCTGGCCGACCCGGCCAGCACCGCCGCCGACCTGATCCGCCCCGGGCACGTGGTGCCGCTCCGCGCCCGTCCCGGTGGGGTGCTGGAGCGGCCCGGGCACACCGAGGCCGCGGTCGACCTGTGCCGGCTGGCCGGGCTGCAGCCGGTGGCGGCCATCGCCGAGCTGGTCTCCGACGACGGCACCATGGTGCGCCGCCCCGAGGCGGCGGCGCTGGCCCGCGAGCACGGCCTGCCGCTGCTGTCGATCGAGCAGCTCGTCGCCTGGCGGAGCCGTCACGACCGGGTCACCCGGGTGGTCGAGACCACCCTGCCGACCGGGCACGGCCCCTTCCGCGCGATCGGCTACCGCGACCAGCTCAGCGGCCAGGAGCACCTGGCGCTGGTCCGCCCGGCCGCCGACGGCACCGTCCCGCTGGTGCGGCTGCACTCGGAGTGCCTCACCGGGGACGTGCTCGGCTCCCAGCGCTGCGACTGCGGCGCCCAGCTCGAGCAGTCCCTGGCCCGGGTCGCCGCCGAGGGCGGAGCGGTGGTCTACCTGCGCGGGCACGAGGGGAGGGGCGTCGGGCTGGTGGACAAGCTCCGCGCCTACCGGCTGCAGGACGACGGGCTGGACACCGTCGACGCCCAGACCGCCCTCGGGCTGCCGGTCGACGGGCGCGACTACGCGGCCGCCGCGGCGGTGCTGACCGACCTCGGCCTGACCGCGGTGCGGCTGCTGACGAACAACCCCGACAAGGTGTCGGCGCTGCGCAGCGCCGGCACCGACGTGACCGACGTCGTCGGGCTGACCACCGAACCGACCCCGGCCAACGCCGGCTACCTACGCACCAAGCGCGACCGGATGGGGCACCGCCTCCTGCTGGCCGCGGCACCGGGAGGATCAGCATGAGGGGTGGAGCACCCACCGAGCAGGTGGACGGCCGCGGGCTGTCGGTGGCGCTGGTCGCCGCGTCCTGGCACCGGGAGGTGATGGACGGCCTGGTCGCCGGCGCGCAGCGGGCGCTCCGGGAGGCCGGGGTCGAGGCCGTGCGGCTGGTCCGGGTGCCCGGCACCTTCGAGCTGCCCGTGGCCGCCGCCCGGCTGGCCCCGCGCCACGACGCGGTGGTGGCCCTCGGCGTGGTCGTCCGCGGCGGCACCCCGCACTTCGACTACGTCTGCTCGGCCGCCACCACCGGGCTGACCGAGGTGGGCGTCCGCACCGGCGTCCCGGTCGGGTTCGGCGTGCTCACCTGCGACGACCTCGACCAGGCGCTCGACCGGGCCGGCCTGCCAGGCTCCAGCGAGGACAAGGGGTACGAGGCGGCGCAGGCCGCGGTGGCGACCGCGGTCGTGCTGGCCGGGGTCGACGCCGGTCAGCGGACCACCGGGGCGGCGCCGCCCTCGACCACCAGCACCTCGCCGTCGGAGAGCCCCCAGTAGGGCTGACGCTCCGCCTCGTAGCGGGCGGCGACCTCGGCCAGCAGCTCCGTCTCGGGGTGGTCGGGCGAGCGCAGGTGCGGGACCACCGGACGGTCGAGGAGCCCCAGACCGTCGAAGCGCACCTCGCCGTAGAGGTCGGTGGCCTCCTCGACCGGGTCGCAGTGCTCCAGACCCCGCAGGCTGGGGGCCAGCACGCAGGCGCCGGCGCTGAACCCGGCGTAGGTGAAGCGGTCCGCACCGAGCCCCTCGACCACCAGCCGGTCCAGCCCGGAGCGGGCCAGCGCCATCCGCAGCACGAAGACGTTCCCGCCGCGGACCCACACGAAGTCCGGCTCGCCGAAGGCCTCCTCCACCGTGTCCGGGGTGAGCCGGCGCAGGTCCAGCTCCTGCGCCTGCAGCCCCACGGCGGCGAGGTCGGCGACCTGGCGCCGGGCCTCGGTCGAGCGGTTCTCCTCGTCGGTCATGTCGAGGGCGCTCATGACGAGCCAGCCACGACGGCTCCCGCCGACCATGGCGGTGAACAGCTCCGGACGGGCTCCGAGCCACATCGAGGACAGGTACAGGCGCACCCGGCGATCCTCGCAGCGAGCCCGGGCCCGGCTCGACCCGGTTTTCGAGCCGGTGGACATGGGACGGGCTCCAGCGGGTAGTGCCCGGTCGCTGCCGGCGATCGGAGGAGGTACGCGTGACGGGCGTGCGTCGCGGTGCGCGGGTGCTGGTGGGCAGCGCCGTCGCGGTGGCGGTGGCGGGGGTGGTGGCCCTGCTCACGTCCCAGCCCTGGTTGTTCCCCAGCCTGGGGCCGGCGGTGATGCTGCACGTCGAGAAGCCCTCCTCGCCGGAGGCCTCGCCACGGAGCACGCTGATCGGGCACGCGGTGGCCCTGCTGGCCGGGTACGGGTTCCTGCTGGTCTGCGGCCTCAGGAGCCACCCGTCGGTCCTGCAGGAGGGGGTGACGCCGGCACGTGTCGTCGCCGCGGCCGGCTCGCTGGCCGTGACGGCGGTCGTGCTGCTGGTGCTCGACGCCTCCCACCCACCGGCCGGGGCGACCACGCTGATCGTCAGCCTGGGCCTGCTCCACACCCCCACCCAGCTGGCGGTGGCCGCGGCCTCGGTGGTCCTGGTGACGGCGGTGGGCTGGCTCTACAACCGGGTGACAGGTGGTGCGATGCCCGTGTGGGCCGCACCTCGACGCGAGGAGGCACGTCGTGGTTGACCGGATCGCAGACCCCTGGGGCGAGCGCACCCCGTACGGCCCGGGTGAGCCCTGGCCGGTGCGGGTGGACGGCTTCCTCGAGGGGGACCTGACCGAGGCCGACGTCGACCGCTGGGTGCAGTCGGCGTCGGTGCTGCACTCCAACGGCGACGCGATGGACATCGCCGTCGCCGACGGCCGCATCGTCGGCGTCCGGGGACGGGCGGTGGACCGGGTCAACCACGGCCGGCTGGACCCGAAGGACCTCTACGGCTGGCAGGCCAACCACAGCCCCGACCGGCTCACCCGCCCACTGGTCCGCGACGACGACGGCCGGCTGGTGGAGACCGACTGGGACACCGCCATGGGCAGGATCGTGCAGCGCTCCCGGGAGCTGCTGGACGGCCCCGGCGGCTGGGGGCACTTCGGCTTCTACACCAGCGGCCAGCTGTTCCTCGAGGAGTACTACGCCCTCGGGGTGATCGGCAAGGCCGGCATCGGCACCCCGCACATGGACGGCAACACCCGGTTGTGCACCGCGACCGCGGCCGCCGCGATGAAGGCGAGCTTCGGCACCGACGGACAGCCCGGCTCCTACACCGACGTCGACCACTGCGACGCCATCGCGCTGTGGGGGCACAACGTCGCCGAGACCCAGACCGTGCTGTGGATGCGGATGCTGGACCGCCGCCGCGGACCAAACCCGCCGGCGATGCTGGCCGTCGACCCCCGCTCCACCCCGGTCGCGCGGGAGGCCGACGTGCACCTGGCCGTCCGCAACGGCACCAACCTGGCCCTGGTGAACGGCCTGCTGCGCGAGATCATCACGCGCGGGTGGTGCGACGAGGAGTACGTCGCCGCGCACACCATCGGCTTCGAGGGGCTGCAGCGGGTCGTCGATCCCTACACCCCCGACAGGGTCGCCGCCATCTGCGACATCACGGCGGCCCACGTGGAACGCGCCGCCGAGCTGCTCGGCACCTCCCGGCGGCTGCTGTCCACGGTGCTGCAGGGGTTCTACCAGTCCAACCAGGCCACCGCCGCCGCCTGCGGGGTCAACAACCTGCACCTGCTCCGGGGCATGCTCGGGCGGGAGGGCGCCGGCATCTACCAGATGAACGGCCAGCCCACCGCGCAGAACACCCGCGAGACCGGCGCCGACGGCGACCTGCCCGGGCTGCGGAACTGGGACAACCCCGAGCACATCCGTGAGCTGGCCGAGCTGTGGAACGTCGACCCGTTCACGATCCCGCACTGGGCGCCACCCACCCACGCCATGCAGATCTGGCGCTACGCCGAGCAGGGGTCGATCAAGCTGCTGTATATCAGCGCCACGAACCCGGCGGTCTCGCTGCCCGACCTGGCGCGCATCCGACGCATCCTGGCCCGGCCGGAGCTGTTCGTGGTCGTGCAGGACCTGTTCCTCACCGAGACGGCCGAGCTGGCCGACGTCGTCCTGCCCGGCGCGACCTGGGGCGAGAAGCTGGGCACCTTCACCAGCGTGGACCGCACGGTGCACCTGAGCGAGAAGGCGGTCGAGCCACCGGGGGAGGCCCGCGCCGACCTGGACATCTTCCTCGACTACGCCCGCCGGATGGACTTCCGCGACCGCGACGGCGGACCCTTGATCACCTGGAGCGGACCGGAGGAGGTCTTCGAGGCCTGGAAGGAGTGCTCGGCCGGGCGGCCCTGCGACTACACCGGCATCAGCTACGACCGGCTGCGCGGCGGCAGCGGCATCCAGTGGCCCTGCACCGCGGACGCCCCCGACGGGACCGAGCGGCTCTACACCGACGGCGTCTTCAACACCGACCCCGACTACTGCGAGACCTACGGCCACGACCTCGTCACCGGGGCGGAGCTCACCGCCGACGAGTACCGGGCGAAGCAGCCGGCGGGGCGGGCCTTCCTGCACGCCGCCGACTACCAGCCCTCGCCGGAGGTGCCGGACGAGGACCACCCGCTGCTGCTGACCACCGGTCGGACCGTCTACCAGTTCCACACCCGCACCAAGACCGGACGCGCGCCCCAGCTCGACGCCGCCGCCCCCGAGGTCTGGGTCGAGCTCAGCCCCGCCGACGCCGCCCGGTACGGGATCGCGGAGGGCGACCTCGTCGGCATCTCCTCGGCCCGGGGAGCGGTGCAGGCGCGGGCCCGGCTCAGCGGGATCCGGCCCGGGGTGGTGTTCGTGCCCTTCCACTACGGCTACTTCGACGTAGGCGCGGCCGACCGCGTCCCCCGTGCCGCGAACGAGCTCACGCTCACGTCCTGGGACCCGGTGTCCAAGCAGCCCATCTTCAAGGTGGCGGCCGTCGGGATCGCCAAGCTCGCCGACGGCGACGGCGCCGCCTCCCCGGCTCCCACCGTCGGCGGCAGCGCGCCGGTCGGCGCAGCGCTGCCCCCGACGGCCGGCGGGCCCGGCGCCGAGGCCACCAGCCGCACCCAGAAGGAGTGATCCGTGCACCTCGCGCACTACCTCGGCCTGCTGCACCGGGCCCAGACGAACCTCGCCGACGCGTTCCGCCAGGTCGGCGGGGCCCACGGGGAGGAACCCGACATCGCCCACCTGTGCCAGCAGCAGGCCGGCGTCTGCGACGGGCACGCCGAGCTGCTGCAGCCGTTCGCCGAGCGCTACGCCGAGGACGCCCCGAGCGAACCCGACCGGCTGCACTCCGAGCTGTTCCGCGGCACCCGGACCGGCGGCATCGGCCTGCTACGCGACCTCCAAGACCTCTACCTGATGGCGGCCGAGTGCGACGTCTGCTGGACCGTCGTGGGGCAGGCGGCCTACGGCGCCCGGGACCGGGAGCTCGTCCAGGTGGTCAGCCGGTGCGAGGGCGAGACCGCCACCCAGCTGAAGTGGCTGCGCACCCGGATGAAGCAGGCCGCGCCGCAGGCCCTCGTCGTGGCGGACTGAGCGACGCACCCGGGCCCGCCTGGGTGCGTCGTCCGCCAGCTGCGGCGAGGAGGACGCTCACCCGATCCGGCGCCAGTCGTCGGAGGTCAGGTGGGAACCCGCCTGCGGGCCCATCTGCAGCATGCCGCCGTCCACCGCCCAGGAGACGCCGGTGACGTAGCTGGCTCCCGGCGAGGCCAGGAAGGCGATCACCGCGGCGATCTCGCGGGCGTCCCCCGGACGTCCCAGCGGGATGCCGGGACGGCTCACCGTGTGCGGGTCGACGTCCTCGTTGCCGGTCATCGGGGTGGCGATCTCACCCGGCGCCACCGCGTTGGCGGTGATGCCGTGCTCACCCAGCTCGAGCGCCAGCGTCTTCATCAGCCCGCCGAGGCCGTGCTTGGCGGCGTCGTAGGCGGCCGAGCCCACCCGCGGCTGGTGCTCGTGGACGCTGGTGACCGCGATCAGCCGGCCACCCCGGCCGGCCGAGACCATGTGCCGGGCGGCGACCTGCAGCACGACGAAGGCGCCGTCGAGGTCGGTGGCCACCACCCGCCGCCAGGACGCCAGGTCCAGGTCGACGAAGGGGGTGGAGTCGCCGTCGCCGGCGTTGTTGACGCAGACGTCCACACCACCCAGCTCCTCCACCAGCGCCTCGATCGGTGCCGCGCACTCCTCAGGGCGGGAGGTGTCGAGGTAGGCGATCGCCGCCCGGCGCCCGTGGGAGCGGATCTCCTCGGCGGTGCGCTCGGCGCCCTGCTCGTCGCGGTACCAGGTGATGCCCACGTCGTGGCCCTGCGCGGCCAGCGCGACGGCGGTGGCGCGGCCGATGCCGGAGTCGGCGCCGGTGACGATTGCGGTGCGGGTGCTGTCGGACATGCATGCCTCCTGTGGTCGGGGACCGCTACCTACCCGGCCTCTGCCGCGGCACGCAGCCCCGCCGGGACCGGGGGTCGCCTACAGTGAGAGCCCCCGCCGGAGCTCGAGGAGGAATTCGCATGGGTCTGTTCAGCAGGTGGTTCGGCCGCGACCAGGACTCCGGTGAGGACCTGCCGATCACCTTGGACGTCGAGGCCCGGCGGCAGCAGCTGCTGCAGCTGGAGACCTCGCTGGACGCCTTGGCCAACGCCATGCGCGAGCACCCCCAGCTGGCCAGCAACCCGGGCTGGCAGGCCCGCACCGCCGAGTACGGCCGGCTGGCCGGCGAGGCGATGATGCTGCGCAAGGGCCAGCCCGACCGGGAGTCCCTGCTCGACCTGGCCTTCGAGGTGCGGCCGGTGTTCAAGGAGGTGCCGCCCGGTCTGGAGGGGCTGGTCGGGCTGCAGGACGCGGCCATGCGTGCCGCGGAGTCGCTGGTGACGGTCCTGCCCGGGGAGCGCTGAGCGGGCCTCAGGCCGTCCGCGGCTCGGCGAACTGGGTCCGGTACAGCTCGGCGTAGCGCCCGCCCGCGGCCAGCAGCTCGCGGTGCGTGCCCCGCTCGACCACCCGACCGGCCTCCAGCACGCAGATCTGGTCGGCGGACCGCACGGTCGACAGCCGGTGGGCGATGACGATCGACGTCCGCCCCACCAGGGCGTCGGCCAGCGCGGCCTGCACCGCCGCCTCCGAGGTGGAGTCCAGGTGCGCCGTGGCCTCGTCCAGCACGACCACCCGCGGCCGGGCCAGCAGCAGCCTGGCGATGGTCAGCCGCTGCCGTTCGCCGCCGGAGAGCCGGTAGCCGCGCTCGCCGACGACGGTGTCGAGCCCGGCCGGCAGGGAGCGCACCAGCGACTCCATCCGGGCCTGCCGGAGCGCCTGCCACAGCTCCTCGTCGGTGGCCTCCGGGCGGGCGAGCAGCAGGTTGGCGCGGATGGTGTCGTGGAACAGGTGGCCGTCCTGGCTCACCAGCGAGACCGCCTGGCGCATCGAGGACTGCCGGACGTCGCGGACGTCGACGCCGCCGATCCGCACCGCACCGGCGTCCACCTCCTGCAGCCGGGTGACGAGCTGGGCCACCGTGGACTTGCCGGCCCCCGAGGAGCCGACCAGAGCGGTCATCGTGCCGGCCGGGACGCTCAGGTCCACCCCGTGCAGCACCTGCTCCTCGGGCCGGTCGTCGAGCACGGCGACGTCCTCCAGGCTGGCCAGCGACACCTTCTCCGCGTCCGGGTAGCTGAACTCCACCCCCTCCAGCCGGACGTCGAGGGGACCGTCGGGCAGGTCCACGGCACCGGGACGCTCGCGGATCAGCGGCGTGAGGTCGAGCACCTCGAAGACCCGCTCGAAGCTGACCAGGGCGCTCATCACCTCGACCCGGGCGCTGGCCAGCCCGGTCATCGGCCCGTACAGCCGGGTGATCAGCAGGGCCAGCGTGACCACGGTGCCGGCGTCGAGCCGGCCCGAGCCGGCCAGCACCCCGCCGATCCCGTAGACCATCGCGAGCGCCAGCGCCGAGACCAGCGTCAGCGCGGTGACGAAGACGGACTGCGCCATCGCGGTGCGCACGCCGATGGCCCGCACCTTGTCGGCGCGGTCGGTGAACTCGGCCGTCTCGACGTCGGGGTCGCCGAACAGCTTGACCAGCTGCGCGCCCGGCGCCGAGAAGCGCTCGGTCATCCGGTTGCCCATGGCCGCGTTGTGGTCGGCGGCCTCGCGCTGCAGCGCCGCCATCCGCCGGCCCATCCGCTTGGCCGGCAGCACGAACAGCGGCAGCAGCGCCAGCGCGCACAGCGTGATGGGCCAGCTCAGGCTGACCATGACGCCGACGGTCAGCGCCAGCGCCACCACGTTGGTGACCAGCCCGGACAGCGTCGAGCTGAAGGCCCGCTGGGCGCCGATGACGTCGTTGTTGAGCCGTGAGACCAGGGCACCGGTGCGGGTGCGGGTGAAGAAGGCGATCGGCATGGTCAGCACGTGGGCGAACACCGCCCGGCGCAGGTCGAGGATGAGCCCCTCGCCCAGCCGGGAGGACAGCCAGCGCACCAGCAGCCCGAGCAGCGCCTCGGCGACGGCGGCGGCCGCGATCAGCAGCGACCAGCGCACCACCTGCCCGGTGGCCCCGGCGGTGATGGCGTTGACCACGGCACCGGCCATCAGCGGGGTGGCGACCCCCAGCGTCGCAGCCACCACGCTGGTGACGACGAAGGCGGCCATCCGGGCCCGGTGCGGGCGGACGAAGGCCAGGATGCGCCGCACCGTCCGCATCGACACCCGGCGTCCGCCGCTCCCGCGCGAGGACGCCCACATGGCGTGCCAGGCGCTCATCTCCATGCTCATCGCTCTCCACCCTCTTCCCGGTCGGTGCGACCCTAGGAGGTGAAGCGCGCTTCAGGTCCAGAACTTCCCGCCCGGACCGGGTCAGCGGGCCAGGGTCGCCTCCGCGACGACGTCGACCACGGTGGCCAGCGACCCCTCGGCCAGGGCCGCCCGCTGCAGCGCCGCACCGGTGCCGCGGCCCCGGATGAGCTCCAGGCCCTGCTCGACCCGGCTCAGGTCGCCGGCGGCCTGCAGGGCCGGCCGGACCCGCTCCAGCAGGGTCTCCACCACCGTCCACGCCGGCAGCGGCTCGTCGCCGCTCGGGTCCAGCAGCCGCTCCCGCACGCCGAAGCGGGCGGCCCGCCAGTGGGCCGCGTGCAGCAGCCCGGGCCAGGTCGCCGGCAGCGGCGCGCCCTCGGCCCACTCCTCGGCGGCGGTGTGCACCAGCGCACGCACCAGCCCGGCCAGCGTCACCGCGTCCTCGACGGAGGCGCAGACGTCGGCCACCCGCACCTCCACGGTCGGGTAGCGCGGCGACAGCCGGGCCGGGTAGTAGACCATCGCCTCGTCCAGGGAGGCGCCGCTGCGCACCAGCGAGGCGGTGATGCGGCGGTAGCCGGCCAGGTCGCCGAAGGGGGCGGTGGGGCCCGACGTGGGCCACTGCCCCCACAGCACGGACCGGTAGCTGTCGTAGGCGGTGTCGCTGGAGCGCCACAGCGGGGAGTTGCCGCTGAGGGCCAGCAGCACCGGCAGCCACGGCTGCAGCCGGTCGACCACGCCGACGCGCTCCTCGTCGGAGTCCACGCCGACGTGCACGTGCATCCCGCAGATGACCTGGTGGCGGGCCACCTCCCCGAAGTGGCCCTCCATCCGGTGGTAGCGGGTCTCGGCGGTGGTGCCCGCGTCGATCTCGACGGGGCTGGTGCTCATCGCGACCAGCCGGGCGCCGTGGTCGGCGGCGGCCCGTCCGAGCGCGGTCCGGCGGGCGTGCAGCTGGGCCGAGACGTCGCCGAGCTCGGTGGTGGGCAGGGTGCTCAGCTCGGCCTGCGGCTGCTTCAGCTCGTGCTCGAACGAGCCGGCGGACTGCTCGGTGGCCTGCGCCGCCACCGCGTCCCCGACCGGTTCCAGGACGGCCGCGTCGCGGCGGAAGAGCAGGAACTCCTCCTCGACACCGAGGGTGCGGGGGCTGGCGGGTGTGCTCATGGTCCTCCGAACGGGTGGGGGGTCGCCGGTGACCGCGGTCGCTCCAGACCGGCTCGGGCCGGGCCGGTGCGGCCGAGTATGCCGGGCTCAGCCGACACGGCGGGCGGCGGCCAGCAGCTGACCGGCGTAGCCGGCGCCGAACAGCACGGTGTGGACGGCCAGCGGGTGCAGCTGGTGCAGCGGCAGCCGCTCACGCCAGCCGTCGGCCGGCGGCGACACCTCGCGGTAGCCGCGCACCACCTCCTCCAGGTGCGGCAGCCCGAAGAGGTGCAGCATCGCCAGGTCGGTCTCGGCGTGGCCGCCGTGGGCCGCCGGGTCGATCAGCACCGCCTCCCCGTCGGGGGACGCCCACAGCACGTTCCCGCTCCAGAGGTCGCCGTGCACCCGGGCGACCCCGGTGGCGGAGCCGGCCACCAGCGCGGGCTGGTCGTGGTCGAGACCGCCGTCGGCGATCCGGCCCGCGCAGCGCTCCAGCAGACGGGTAGCGGCCGCGTCGAGGATCCCGGCGTCCCGCGCCTGCCGCAGGTAGGGCAGCAGCCGGTAGCCGGCGTAGAAGTCGCCCCAGCGCTCCGGGCAGCGCCGCGGGGTCGGCAGCACGGCCGCCCCGAGGGTGCCGTCGCCGCCGGTGCCGGGCGGGGGCGACCCCCAGCCCTCGGCGCCGGCCGCGTGGGTGCGGGCCAGCGCGGCGCCGAACGCGCGCGCCGAGGCCGCCGTCGGCGTGCCCGCCCGGACGCGCTCCAGCACCAGCCCGTCCTGGGTGCCCAGCACGCGGGCCACCCGCGCCCCGCCCGGCGCTGCCGCCAGCCAGGTCAGGCCCGCCGCCTCGCGGCGCGCCTCGGCCGCCGGGACGGTCTTCACCCACGTCTCGCTGTCCATCGCCGGCCAGTGTGGCACCGGCGCGGAGGGCGGGTCGTGTGGGTGCCGGGCGCTACCGTGTCAGCGCCGCACGCGGCCGGCCCGCACCGATCAGCCCGCACACACGAGGCCCGCACCGACCAGGAGGTCCCATGACGTTCACCCCCGCCCTCGCCCTGGTGACCGGGGCCAGCTCCGGTCTCGGTGCGCTCATCGCGCGACGGGTGGCCGAGCGGGGGAGCGACCTGGTGCTGGTGGCGCGCCGCCGGGACCGGCTGGCCGAGCTGGCCGCCGAGCTGCGGCGCCGGCACGGGGTGCAGGCCCACCCGGTCGTGATGGACCTGGGACGTCCCGGCGCCGGACCCGCGCTGCTGGCGGCCATGCCCGAGGAGGTGGCGCACCGTCCTCTCGACCTGGTGGTCAACAACGCCGGCTTCGGCCTGTACGGACCGCTGCTGGGGCAGGACGCCGAGCGGCTGGAGGAGATGCTCACCCTCAACGTGACGGCGCTGACCTCGATCACCCGGACGCTGCTGGAGCCGATGGTGCGCCGCGGTCACGGCACGCTGGTCAACGTCGCCTCCACCGGCGGCTTCCAGCCGGCTCCCGGGCTGGCGGCCTACGTGGCCAGCAAGGCCTACGTGCTGCACCTGACCGAGGCGCTGTGGCAGGAGCTGCGACGCACCCGGGTGCGGGTCACCGCGCTCTGCCCGGGGCCCACCAGCACCGAGTTCTTCGACGTGGCGGGCAGCGAGCACGGCGCCCTCGGCGGCAAGGTCACCACCCCCGAGCAGGTGGTCGACGCGCTGATGACGGCCCTCGACCGGCGCCGGCTGCCGCCGTACCTGGTGCCCGACCTGCCCAACCAGGTGCAGGCCGTGGCCGCCCGGGTGCTGCCGCGACGGCTGACGCTGGGGGTGGCCGCCCGGGTGCTGAAGCAGGGGTGAGCGGGCGACCGGCGGCACCGGCGCGCCGGTCCCGGCCGTCGTCGGCGATCAGGCTCCGCGGGGGTTCCGCCGGGGCTAGGGTCGGGCCATGAGCCCCGACGCCCGCACCAGCTCCTCCGGCCGGGGCAGGTCCCGGGGAACCGCCTCCCGCGCCAAGGACAAGGCCCAGGACGCCGCCGGCGACGTCGAGGACAGGGCCGAGGACGCCGGCCAGGCCATCCAGGACAACCCCTGGTACCGGCGCCTGGTCACCCTCGGCCTGGGCGCCTACGGCGTGGTCCACCTGCTCGTCGCCTGGCTGGCCCTGCAGCTGGCTCTCGGCGGCGGCCGCTCCTCGGAGGAGGCCTCGAGCAGCGGCGCCCTGCAGCAGCTGGCCGAGCAGCCATTCGGCGGCGTGCTGCTGGTGGTGGTGGCGGTCGGGCTGTTCACGCTGGCGCTGTGGCAGCTGCTCGAGGCCGCCTTCGGCCACCTGTACCGGCGCGGCGCCACCCGGGTCCGCAAGCGGCTGTCGTCGCTGGGCCGGGCCGTGGTCTACGGGGTGCTGGGGAGCAGCGCGGTGTCGACGGCGGCCGGCGGCGGCGGTGGCGGTGGCGGCGAGGAGAGCCTGACCGCGCGGCTGCTGGGCCACCCGGCGGGGGTGGTGCTGGTGCTGCTGGTGGCCGCCGCGGTCGTCGCGGTCGGGGTCAGCCAGGTGGTCAAGGGCGTGCGGCGGACGTTCCGCGAGGACTTCTCCGTGCCGCCGGGCCGGGCCGGGCGGGTGCTCGGGGTGGTCGGCCACGTCGCCAAGGGCGTCGCCTTCGGGGTGGTCGGCGGTCTCTTCGCCGTCGCGGCCCTCACCCACGACCCGCAGCGGGCCGGCGGGCTCGACGCCGCCCTGCAGACCGTCCGCGCCCAGCCGTACGGCGTGGTGCTGCTGGTCGTGCTGGCCGCCGGGCTCGCCGCGTACGGCCTGTACTGCTTCGTCTGGTCCCGCCACCCCCGCCACTC
The DNA here is from genome assembly GCF_009742705.1 of Auraticoccus cholistanensis. Lineage (GTDB taxonomy): Bacteria > Actinomycetota > Actinomycetes > Propionibacteriales > Propionibacteriaceae > Auraticoccus > Auraticoccus cholistanensis. Next base: position 775,427 of record NZ_WPCU01000005.1, on the reverse strand, counting down.
CTGAGCCCGCCGCTGGCCGGCGGGCGGGGCTGGCTCAGCCGGTGAAGGTCAGCCAGAGCAGCACCACGTTGAGGGTGCTGATGCAGGCCACCGAGACCCAGGCCGCCACGGTGAGCGGCAGCGGGTTGACCCAGCGTCCCATCAGGCCGCGGTCCTGGGTCAGCCGCACCAGCGGGACCAGCGCGAAGGGGATGCCGAAGCTCAGCACCACCTGGCTCACCACCAGCACCTGGGTCGGGCCGACGTCCAGGCTCAGCAGCACGACCGCCGGGACGATCGTCACCAGCCGCCGCACCAGCACCGGCACCCGCCGGTGCACCAGGCCCTCCATCACCACCGCACCGGCGTGCGAGCCGACGGCGGTCGACCCCAGCCCGGAGGCGAGCAGGCCGACGGCGAAGAGCAGGGCCACCCCGCCGCCGAGGGCGGCCTCGATGGCGGCGTGGGCGCCGGCGATGGTGTCGGTGCCCTCGACGCCGGACAGCGTCGAGGCGGCCAGCAGCAGCATCCCGATGTTCACCGAGCCGGCCACCAGCAGCGCGCTGACGGTGTCGGTGCGGGTGCCGCGCAGCGCCCGTCCGACGTCGGCGGTGCCGCGGTGGTGCTGCTGCGACAGCGAGGAGTGGACGTAGATGGCGTGCGGCATCACCGTCGCGCCCAGCATGCTGGTGGCCAGCAGCACCGAGCCGGCGTCGGCGAAACGGGGCACCAGCCCCGCGAGCACACCCGCCGGGTCCGGCGGGGAGAACAGCAGCCCGCTGAGGAAGCCGACGGCGATCACGGCCAGCACGCCGCTCACCAGCAGCTCGAATGCCCCTCCGCCGAGCCGGTCGCGGACCGACAGCAGCCCGAGCGACACCAGACCGACCAGCACGCCGCCCAGCGGCAGCGGCACCCCGAACAGCAGCCACAGCGCGATGGCGCCGCCCACCACCTCGGCGATGTCGGTGGCCACGGCCACCAGCTCGGCCTGCAGCCAGTAGCCGAGCCGTGCCACCCGGCCGCCGCGACCGCGCCGGTCCAGCGACTGCGCGACCAGCTGCGGCAGCGAGCGCTGCGTCACCACGCCGACCTTGGCCGACAGGTACTGCACGACCACCGCCATCAGGTTGGCCGCGACCAGCACCCACACCAGCAGGTAGCCGTACTGGGCGCCCGCGCTGAGGTTGGCCGCCACGTTCCCCGGGTCGACGTAGGCGATCGCCGCCACGAAGGCCGGCCCGAGCAGCAGCAGCCGGTCCCGCACCGGTCGGCCAGCGAGGACGGTGGTCACGCCGCCACCCTAGGGCGCCGCCGTGCCCGCCGGGCCTCAGCCGTTCCGGAACCTGCTCATGCCGCGACGCCGTGGCCGTGACGGGCCCGGCGTCAAGCCATGAGCAGGTCCTGGCACGCCGTCCGTCTACGGTGACGCCATGAGCGCCGCCGTCCCGCCCGCCCGGGCCTCCGCCCTGGACTTCCACCGGCTCGGCCGGGCCCCCGGCGGGCGCTGGTGGAAGCCGCTGCTGGTGGGGCTGGTCGCCGCACTGCTCTACGGCGCGGTGGTGATGGCGTCGCTGGCGCTGCTGCTGCTGGTCGACGCGCTGGCCGGTACGCGGCTGCAGGAGCGGGCGCTGGCGATGGACATGACCGACCCGGTCAGCTACGTCTACGGCTTCGCCACCATCGCGCTGCTGCTGCCGGTGGTGCTGCTGGTCCGGCGGTGGGTCGGCCCCCGTCCGGTGGGGCTGCTGTCCTCGGTCGCCGGGCGGCTGCGCCGTGGCTGGCTCGGGCGGGCGCTGGCGGTCGCCCTCGTGGTGCACCTGGTCAGCTTCGCCGTCCAGCTGGCGGTGGTGGACCCGCTGCTCGGCACGCCGCTGACCGCCCCCCGGCTGGTGCCGGGCGCGGCGGTGTTCCTGGCGGCGGCGGTGCTGCTGGTGCCGCTGCAGTCCGCGGCGGAGGAGTACGTCTTCCGCGGCGTGCTGATGCAGGCCATCGGCAGCTGGTTGCGTCACCCCGGGTTCGCGGTCCTGCTGCCGGTGCCGCTGTTCGTCCTCGGCCACGACTACGACCTGTGGGGTCAGCTCGACATCGCCGTCTTCGCCGTGACGTGCGGCTGGATCACCTGGCGCACCGGCGGTCTGGAGGCGGCGATCGCGCTGCACGTGGCGAACAACTGCCTGCTCACGGTGCTGGTCGCGGTCGGGTGGTCGGACCCGAACGCCACCGAGGGCAGCCCGGCCGCGCTCGCCGCCTCGGTGCTGACCATGGCGGTGGCGACGCTGCTGCTGGTGCGCCAGGCCGACCGGCTCGGGGTGGAGCGCCGTCGCCCGGTGCCCGCGGCGCCGGCGTCGCCGGGAGCGTCCACGCGACCGGACGCGGCGGAGGCCTCGCGGCGACCGGCGTAGGTTGTGCGGCGATCCCGCCGTCCACGTCCTGGAGCAGACCGTGAGCGCTGACGTCACCCCCACCCGGCTGAGCCGTTCCCAGCGGCTGGACCGGCTGCCCTTCACCCGCCGCCACGCCCGGCTGCTGGGTGGCTCGGGGCTGGGCTGGGCGCTCGACGCGATGGACGTCGGGCTGATCTCGTTCGTGATGGCCGCGCTCGGCCAGCAGTGGGCGCTGAGCTCGGGGCAGGTGTCGCTGGTCGGCTCGATCGGCTTCGTCGGGATGGCGGTCGGCGCCTCGGTCGGGGGCCTGCTCGCCGACCGGATCGGGCGCCGTCAGGTGTTCGCGCTCACCCTGCTCGTGTACGGGCTGGCCACCGGTGCCTCGGCCCTCTCGGCCGGGCTGGCGACGCTGATCGCGCTGCGGTTCGTGGTCGGTCTCGGTCTGGGCGCGGAGCTGCCGGTCGCCTCGACCCTGGTCAGCGAGTACGCCCCCGGCTCCATCCGCGGCCGGGTGGTGGTCGCGCTGGAGGCCTTCTGGGCGCTGGGCTGGGTGATGGCCGCCCTGATCGGCTACTTCGTCGTGCCCACCGGCCCGGACGGCTGGCGCTGGGCGCTCGCCCTCGGTGCCGTCCCCGCGGTGTACGCGGTGGTGGTACGGCTCGGGCTGCCGGAGTCGGTCCGCTTCCTCGAGCGGCGTGGTCGCCACGCCGAGGCGGAGGAGGCCGTCCGGGGGTTCGAGCAGGCCGCCGGCGTCCCCGCACCGGAGACGCCGGCCGGGCCGCCGCCCCTCGGGGGAGAACCCGCCGGGGGAGAACCCGCCGCGCCGGCCCGGACGGGGGAGTCGAT
>NZ_WPCU01000005.1:673193-772195 GCF_009742705.1 Auraticoccus cholistanensis | reverse complement strand
TTCCTGTGGCTGCCGTCCCTGCTGGTCGACGAGGGCTTCACCCTGGTCAAGTCCTTCCAGTACACGCTCACCATCACGCTGGCCCAGCTGCCCGGCTACGCCGTCTCGGCGTGGTTGATCGAGGTGTGGGGACGCCGCGCCACGCTGGCCACCTTCCTGGTGGGCTCGGCGATCAGCGCGCTGCTGTTCGGCACCGCCGACGCGCCGGCCACCATCGTGGCCTTCGGCATGATGCTGTCCTTCTTCAACCTGGGCGCCTGGGGGGCGCTGTACGCGGTCGGCCCGGAGCTGTACCCGACCGGCGTGCGGGGCACCGGTGCCGGGGCGGCGGCCGCGTTCGGCCGGATCGCCTCGATCATCGCCCCGCTGGTGGTCCCGCCGCTGGCGGCGCTGGGCGGCAACCCGACCGTGTTCGCCGTCTTCGGGGCGGCCTTCGCGGTGGCCGCCGCGGCCGCCTTCTGGCTGCCGGAGCTCAAGGGCCGCCCGCTCACCGACTGAGCCCGGTCCCGGACGCCCGGACGTCCGGCGCGCCTGCGGCGGGCCGGACGTCACGGACGGGGGTCAGCGGGTCCTGCGGCGGTAGGCGGCGCTCGCCACCCCGTAGGCGAGCACCAGGACGCCGACCAGCCAGCCGAGGGCGACCCAGATGTCGGAGCCCACCGGCTGCTCGGCGAGCAGGGCCCGGATGGTGTCCACCACGGAGGTGACCGGCTGGTTCTCGGCGAACCAGGCGACCGGTCCGGGCATGGTGGTGGTGGGCACGAACGCCGAGCTGATGAAGGGCAGGAAGATCAGCGGGTAGCTGAAGGCGCTGGCCCCGTCCACGGTCTTGGCGGTCAGGCCGACCAGGACGGCGATCCAGGTCAGCGCCAGCGTGAACAGCACCAGGATGCCGGTCACCGCCAGCCAGGCGCCGACGGAGGCGCCGCTGCGGAAGCCCATCAGCAGGGCCACCCCCACCACGACCGCCACCGAGACCAGGTTCGCGGCCAGCGAGGTGAGGACGTGGGCCCAGAGCACGCTCGAGCGCCCGATCGGCATGGACTGGAAGCGCTCGAGGATCCCGCCCTGCAGGTCGAGGAACAGCCGGTAGGCGGTGTAGGCGACCCCGGAGGCGATGGTGATCAGCAGGATGCCGGGCAGCAGGTAGTTGACGTAGGACTCCGGTGCGCCGGTCTGGATGGCGCCGCCGAAGACGTAGACGAACAGCAGCATCATCGCGACCGGGGTGACCGCGGTGGTGATGATGGTGTCGGGGCTGCGCAGGACGTGGCGCAGCGAGCGGCCGGTCAGGACGCCGGTGTCGCCGAGGACGGTGGTACTCATCGGGGTTCCTCTCCTGCCGGGCCGGTCCCGCGGGTGGGACCGCCGTCGGCGGTGGTGGTCGCGCCGTCGTCACCGACGAGCGCGAGGAAGACGTCTTCGAGGGAGGGCTGCTTCTCGACGTACTCCACCCGGGCGGGCGGCAGCAGCTGCTTGAGCTCGGCGAGGGTGCCGTTCTGGATGATGGTGCCGCGGTGCAGGATGGCGATGCGGTCGGCGAGCTGCTCGGCCTCGTCCAGGTACTGGGTGGTGAGCAGCACCGTGGTGCCGCCGCGGGCGAGGTCCTGCACCGTCCGCCACACCTCCGCCCGCGCCTGCGGGTCGAGGCCGGTGGTGGGCTCGTCGAGGAAGATGACCGGCGGGTCGCCGATCAGGCTCATGGCGATGTCGAGCCGGCGCCGCATCCCGCCCGAGTAGGTGGAGGCCCTGCGGTCCCCGGCCTCGCTCAGCCCGAACCGGGCCAGCAGCCGGTCGGCGATCGCGCCCGGGTCGTCGAGGTGGCGGAGCCGGGCGACCAGCACGAGGTTCTCCCGGCCGGTGAGCACCTCGTCGACGGCGGCGAACTGCCCGGTCAGGCTGATGGAGCGGCGGACGTCGCCGGGCTGGGCCACGACGTCGAAGCCGTGCACCGTCGCGGAGCCGGCGTCGGGCTGGAGCAGGGTGGCCAGGATGCGGACCAGCGTGGTCTTGCCGGCCCCGTTGGAGCCGAGCAGCGCGAAGATGCTGCCGGCCCGGACGTCGAGGTCGACGCCCTGCAGCACCTGCAGGTCCTGGTAGGCCTTGCGGAGCCCCCGGACGCGGATCACCGGGTCGGGGGTCTGGGTGGTAGTCATGGTGCTCCCTCTTCTCAGGTCGCGGTCAGGCGCCGGCGGCGCGGTCGATGGCCTCGGTCAGCCGCTGGCGCTCCTTGTCGATCCAGCGCGCGCCCTCGTAGGAGCGGGTGAAGTCCTCGGCGAACCCGACGGGGTCGTCGCCGACGATGTCCCTGACGGACGTGCCGTCGGCGGCCGCCCGCTCCCACAGGTCGGCGAGGTCGCCGAGCATGGTGACGAGGGTGTCGCCCTCGACGAATCCGCCGTAGTGCAGGAAGTACCGGTGGAAGGCCTTGGCGGCGCCGCGGTAGGGCTCGGGCAGCGCCTCCAGCCTCGCCATGAACTGCCGGTACTGCTTCTTCTGCTCGAGCGAGCCGGTGAGTGCTTCGATCCACTTCGCGGCCATGGTCAGGCTCCTTCGTCTGGGGTGTGCTGGATGTCGGTGCGGAGCTGTTCGAGGCGTTCTGAGAGGAAGCTCCAGGTCCTCCAGAACTCGTCCAGGTACTCGCCGCCGTCGGCGTTGAGGGAGTAGACCTTGCGTGGCGGGCCCTTCTCCGAGGGGACCTTCTCGACGTCGACGAGGCCGCGCTGCTCGATCCGGACGAGCAGGGCGTAGACGGTGCCCTCGGCGATCTCGGTGAAGCCCTGGTCGCGGAGCCGCGCGGTGATCTCGTAGCCGTAGGCCGGCTGCGAGGCCAGGAGCGCCAGGACGATCCCCTCGAGGGTGCCCTTCAGCATCTCGGTCCGCTGCTTGCTCACAGGTCCTGCTCCTCGCTGCTACTTGGTGACGTTGAGTACTGGTACATAGTAAGCACGAGTACCGGTAGATAGCAACACTGAATACCGAGGTGGTGCGAGGAGGACGCCCGCGGCGCCGGACCGCGACGGGACTAACCGGCCGGGCTCGCGGGTTGCAGGCTCGAGAAGACCCGTCCACCGAGGAGGAGCGCAGCCCATGGCCAGCATCGTCGTCGTCGGAGGCACCGGCTACACCGGCGCCGCCATCGTCCGGGAGGCCGTCGCCCGCGGTCACCAGGTCGTCGCCGTCAGCCGCTCACGGCCGCACGACCCGGTCGAGGGCGTGCGCTACGTGACGGGCCCGGCCGAGCAGGTGGCCGCCGACGTGGTGCCCGGCGCTGACGCCGTCGTCGCCACGCTGTCGCCGCGCGGCGACATGGCCGGACGGCTGGTCGAGGTCTACACCGAGCTGGCCCGGCTGGCTGCCGACGCCGGGGCTCGCTACCTGCAGATCGGCGGCTTCAGCTCGTTGCGTCCGGCTCCCGGGGCACCCCGCTTCGTCGAGGGGGAACTGGCGGAGGAGTACCGCGCGGAGGCGCTGGAGGGGGAGGCGACCCGGGTGATGCTCGCCGAGCGGGCCCCCGAGCAGCTGGACTGGGTGTTCGTGAGCCCGGCCGGCTCCTACGGCGCCTGGGCGCCGGGGGAGCGGACCGGCCGCTACCGCGTCGGGGGCGAGGTCGCCCTCGTCGACGCCGAGGGCGGATCGCGCATCTCCGGTGCCGACTTCGCCGCCGCGGTGGTGGACGAGATCGAGAACCCGACCCACCACCGCGAGCACATCGGCGTGGCCTACTGAGGCCGGCCCGGATCAGTCCGGGCAGCGCAGCGTGTCGAGCTCGCCCTGGTGCAGCGGGACCGTGCGCCAGCGCGCGGTGGCCGTGCCGTCGGCCTCGGAGCAGGTGACCACCAGCCGGTGCGGGGTCTCCAGGAAGGCGACCTCCACCTGCAGCGTGCCGGCCTGCGGCCAGCCGGCCGAGGCGGCCACCGGGACCGGTCCCTGCCGGCCGGCCGCCTCGCCGACCAGCCAGTCGCCCGGGGCAGCGCCGACCTCCAGCCGGCTGGTGCGCTGGTGCAGCGTCAGCCGCACCAGCTCCTCGCCGGCCTGCACGGTGACGGCCGTCAGCCCGGGCGGGGTGCGGTCGTCCGCGTCGACCACGGTGAGCTCGCGGGGGGTCGCGTCGGGTGCGGCGGGGCCCGAGCCGACCGCGACCGGGTCGAGCCGCAGCTGCTGCAGCCGCTGCGCCAGCTCGGTCTCGGCGTCGGCGTCGGGGTGGGCGCCCAGGGCGGGCAGCAGGTGGGCCCAGACGGCGTCGAGCACGGTCTGCATGTCCTCGGTGGCGGCGGTGGTGGCCACGACGGCGTCCTGCTCGGGCAGCACCAGGCAGAACTGGCCGTAGGCGCCGTCGCCGCGGTAGCCGTGCCGGCTCATCCAGAACTGGAAGCCGTAGCCCTGCTGCCAGTCGGGGTTGGGCTCGCGCTCGTTGGAGACGTGCGCGCGGGTGGCGTCGGCCACCCACTCCTCGTCGAGCAGCTGGACGCCGTCCCAGCGTCCGCGCTGCAGGTAGAGCTGTCCCAGCCGGGCGATGTCCTCCGTCCGCGCGTGCAGCCCGGTGAACCCCATGTCGTCCTCGCCGTGACGCAGCCAGCCCACCTCGCCGATGCCCAGCGGGTCGAGCAGCCGCGGCCGCAGGTACTCGGTCAGCCGGTGGCCCGAGCGGCGCTGCACGATCCGGCCCAGCGTGAAGGTGCACGGCTGGTTGTAGGCGAAGACGGTGCCCGGCTCGGCCTCGGGCGGGGTGAGCAGGAAGCCGCGGACCACGTCCACCGGGTCGACCGCCACCGCCCGCTGCAGCGTCTCGCCGGTGTGCCCGCTGGCCATCGCGGCCACGTGGCGCACCCGCATCGCCCGGCTGCGCGGGTCGGTCACCTCGGCGTCGAGCTCGGGGAAGTGCGACAGCACGGTGTCGTCGAGGTCGAGCAGCCCCTCGGCGACGGCGAACCCGGCTGCGGTGGAGGTGAAGCTCTTCGACAGCGAGTACAGCAGGTGGCGGCGCTCGGCGGTGTACGGCGCCCACCAGCCCTCGGCGACCACGTGGCCGTGGCGCAGCACCATCAGGCTGTGCATCTCGGTGCCGGCGGCGTCCAGCGCATCGAGCAGGGCCAGCACACCACCGGCGTCGACCTGCTGGGCGGAGGGGGTGCTGCGGGGCAGTGGCGTCATGGCGATCACCGTAGACCCCGCGGGGGCGGCCGGCCGACCCGCCGACCAGCGAGCGTCCCGCCCGGGGGTGCTCAGCCGGCCCGGCGCGACCCCTCGGCCTCGGCCACCGCGGCCGCCAGCTCGTCGCGGGTCATCGACGAGCGTCCTGGCAGCTCGAGCTCCTGCGCCCGCGCGTACAGCTCCTGCTTCGAGGCCCCCGACAGGTCGGCCTGCTTCCCGCCGGCCTTCCCGCCGCTCCCGCTCCCGCCCGCGGAGCCGCCACCGCGCCGGCCCTTGGCGGCGTCGAGCGAGGCCCGCAGCGCCGCCACCAGGTCGACGACCTCGCCGCCGCGGTCGGGCTCGTCCTCGGTGACCACCTCGCGGTCCTCCCGCTTGGCCGCGATCAGCTCCTCCACCCGTTCGGTGTAGGTGTCGGTGTACCGCTCGGGCTCCCACGGCCCGCTCATCGCCTCGATCAGGTCGATGGCCATCTGGACGTCCTTGCTGCGCGGGGACGCCATCTTCGGCACGTCGTCGAGCACCTCGGCCGGGTCGCGCACCTCGTCGGCGAAGTACATCGTCTCCAGCACGAGCACGTCGCCCGACGGGCGCACCGCGGCGAGGTACTGCTTGCCCCGCATGACGAAGGTGGCCACGGCGATCCGCTGCGCCTTGGTCAGCGCGGCCACCAGCAGCGCGTACGGCTTGGCGGCGGTCTCGTCGGTGGGGGCGAGGTAGTAGCTCTTCTGGTAGTGCACCGGGTCGATCTCGGCGGCGTCGACGAAGTCGGTGATGTCGATGGTGCGGCTGCGCCCGGGGGCGACCGAGTCCAGCTCCTCGTCGGTGAGCACCACCCAGCGGCCGTCCTCGACCTCTGCGCCGCGGACGATGCGCTCGTGCGGGACCTCCTCGCCGGTGTCCTCGTTGACCCGCTTGTAGCGGATCCGGGAGGTGGTGCCCTCCTCGAACTGGTGGAAGCGGACCTCGTGCTCGGAGGTGGCGGTGTACAGCCCCACCGGCACGCTGACCAGTCCGAAGGACAGCGCTCCCGTCCAGATCGACCTCGCCACGACCTCTCCTCTCTGCTGCGTCCCCGTGTCCTCGGGGTGCTCGCTGCTGCTCTACCCGCGCACCGCCCGGCTCACCGGACGGCGGGCAGCTGCTGGTCGTGGCGCTGGACGTCGGCGAACAGGTCGCCGCGCTCGGCGAGCCGCCGGGCCATCGCCGCCAGGGTGAACCCGTCGGGGCGCAGCGTCGGGTCGTCGAGCTCGTCCCAGTCGATGGGTGCCGACACCGGAGCGCCCGGGGCGGGCCGGGGGCTGTAGGGCGCCACCAGGGTCTTGTTGATGGCGTTCTGGGTGTAGTCCAGCCGGGCCAGCCCGCCGCGGTCGCTGACGTTCCACTTCCAGCTGACCAGCTCCGGCACCACCGCGCCCACGCTGCGGGAGACGGTCTCGGCCCAGGCCCGGGTCTCGTCGAAGCCGGGTCCCTCGCAGATCGGCACCCAGATCTGGATGCCGCGGCGGCCGGTGACCTTGGGACGGCCGTGCACCCCCAGGTGCTCCAGCGCGGTCCGGTGCAGCCGGGCCATCAGCAGGGTGTCCTCCCACGACGTCCGCTCGCCGGGGTCGATGTCGAACAGCACGTAGGAGGGCCGGTGCGGTGACCCGGTGCGCGACGTCCACGGGTGCCACTCCAGCGCCCCGAAGTTCGCCGCCCACACCAGCGCGGCCGGTTCGTCGACGACGAGGTACGTGCGCGTCTCGCCCGGGTCGGCCTCCGGGTTCTCCCAGCGCGGCAACCAGTCCGGGGCGTGGCCGGGCAGCTCCTTGTGCCAGAAGCCCTTGGTGCCGGCGCCGTTGGGGTAGCGGTGCATGTTCAGCGCCCGGCCGGCGAGGTAGGGCAGCGCGACCGGGGCGACCTGCGCGGTGTAGCGCACGAGGTCGCGCTTGGTGACCGGCTCGCCGCCCTCGCGGGCGGGGAACAGCACCTTGTCGAGGTTGGTGAGCCGCAGCGAGCGGCCGAACACCTCCCAGGTGCCCTTGACCCCCATCTCGTCGAGGGCTGCGAGCTCGTCGGCGCCCGGCGGGTCGGGGACGGGCACCCGCAGCGCGATCGAGGCCCGGTCGGCCGGCAGGTCCGAGCGCCACAGCCGGTCGGGGTCGTCGCGCACCTCGTCGTTGGTGCGCCCGCTCAGCACCGAGCGGGGGTGGTCCTCGGCGTCCCAGCCGCTCACGGCGTGCTCGTCGTGCTTGTGCAGCATCATCCACTGCTCCTTGCCGCGGCTGCCCCGCTCCTTGGTGCGCACCAGCACGAAGCGGCCACGGATCTTCTGCCCCTGCACGTCGACGTGCAGCGTGCCGCCGGCCAGCTCCTCGGCGGGGTCGACGCCCTCGGCGGGCTCCCAGGTCCCGGCGTCCCAGACGATGACGTCGCCGCCGCCGTACTCCCCGCTGGGGATGACGCCCTCGAAGTCGATGTACTCCACCGGGTGGTCCTCGACGTGGACGGCCAGCCGACGGACGTCGGGGTCCAGCGTCGGACCCTTGGGCACCGCCCAGCTGACCAGCACGCCGTCGATCTCGAAGCGGACGTCGTAGTGCAGCGCCCGCGCCCGGTGCCGCTGCACCACGAACCGTCGCCGGCCACCGGCGGGCTCGGGGGCGGGGGAGCCGGCGGGCTCGGGGGTCCGGCTGAAGTCCCGCATCGACTGGTACCGGGCCAGCGGGACGTCCTGCTCCGACCTGCTGGTCCGCGCCCGCGCCATGGTCCCACCGTGCCACGTCGCCGCCGCGACCTGCCACGGGGTGCTGCCGCGGGGCCCGGTCGGCTGTGATGATGAGCGCGTGCAGCCGTACACCGGGTCCGACTTCTACTGCGACGTCGCCCTCCGCGACACCGCCGCCCTCGACGTCGTCCACGAGGACGAACGGGTGCTCGCCTACCACCACACGCGCCCGTTCTGGGACGTCCACCTGGTGGTGGTGCCGAAGCGGCACATCTCCTCGCTGACCACGGCGACCGCCGCCGACGCCGAGGACCTGCGGGCGCTGCTGGTCGTGGTGCAGCAGGTCGCCCGCACGGTGGAGGAGCGCTACGGCGCCGCCTGCGTGGAGACCAACCTCGGCGCCTACCAGGACTCCAAGCACCTGCACGTCCACGTGCACTGCGGCGACGTGCGGTAGCGGGGTGGTCGGGCAGGGGAGCGGGACCGGCGCGCGCCCGGTCCGCCGCGTCCTGCGCTGGTCCCTCGTGGTGCTGACCGCGGTCGTGCTCGGGGTCGTCGTGGCGTTCCAGGTGAGCCCCTGGCCCACCACGCTGCTGGTGCGCTACTCCCCGGACGTCAACGGCCAGGCCGCGCTGGCGGCGCTCGAGGCCCACGTGCCGCCGGGGGTCACCGGCGTGGTGGACGAGGCCTACGCCGGCGACCCGGACGCCCGGCTGGACGTGTTCTACCCCGAGGGCACCACCGAGGCGCTGCCCACGGTGGTGTGGGTGCACGGCGGTGCGTTCGTGGCCGGCACCAAGGACGGCACCACGGCCTACGCCAAGATCCTCGCCGCCTCCGGCTACACCGTGGCCTCGGTGGAGTACACCAAGGCGCCGGAGGGGCGCTACCCGCTGCAGGTGCAGCAGGTCGCGGCCGCCCTGCAGCACCTGCAGACCCACGCCGGCCGGCTCCACGTCGACACCGCCCGGATGGTGCTGGCCGGCGACTCGGCCGGGGCCCACATCGCCTCGCAGACCGCGCTGGCCGTCACCGACGGGGACTACGCCGCGGCCGCCGGTCTGCCGCGGGCCCTCCGCGCGTCCCAGCTGCGCGGTGTGGTGCTGGCCTGCGGCGCCTACGACCTGACCATCCCCGACTACTCCGACGGGGTCATGGGGCGGGTGCAGCGCGACCTGCTGTGGGCCTACACCGGCGAGAAGCACTTCGAGGACGATCCCCGTATCGCCTACGCCTCCATCCCGCAGCACGTGACCCCGGCCTACCCGCCGACCTTCCTCACCGCGGGCGACGAGGACCCGCTGGAGCCGCACTCGCACGCGCTGGCCGAGGCGCTGCGAGCCCAGGACGTCGAGGTCGACAGCCTCTTCTTCCCCGCCGACCACCGGCCGGGCGTCGGCCACGAGTACCAGTTCGACCTGGACCGCCCGGAGGGCCGGCAGGCGCTGGCCCGGATCCTGGGGTTCCTCGAGCGGGTCACCGCCCCGGCCCCGGGCTAGGCCGGGCGGGCGGCGGGCACGGGCGTCAGTGGAAGGTGTTGAGGTACAGCGCGCGCTCCAGGTCGGCCACGCGGTCCGGGTCGCGGGTGAGGCCGACCTTGCCGTTCGTGGCGGCGACGTGGACGTCCGACGCGGAGCCGCAGCCCTCGACCAGCGCGTCGACCCACTGGTGCTCGTGGCGGTAGAGCGCCACCTCGACGCCGGCGGCCACCAGCGACAGGACGAGCTCGGCCAGCTGCGGGTGGACCCGGCCGGCGCCGTCGGCGCCGGAGAGGCTGAGACGTCGCAGCGAGGGGATCCGTGTCAGCACGCTGCCCTCGGCGCCGTCGAGGGAGAGCCGCAGCCGGGTCAGCGGCAGCCGTGCCAGCGGACCCAGGTCGAACTGGGCCGTCTGGCCGACGAGGGTGAGGGCCCGCAGCTCGGGCAGCGCGGTCAGCGGGGTGATGTCGCGGACCCCGGGCGAGCCGTTGACCAGCACGGTGAGCTCCTGCAGCGCCGTGCACCCGGCCAGCGGGGCGAGGTCGAGCTCGTCGAGGACGACGAGCCGCAGGCGCCGCAGCCCCGCCACGGCGTCGATCCCGGTCAGGTCGCTGCAGACGTCGAGGTCGAGCCCGCCGGCGCGGGGGAGGAACACGGCGGCGGCGAACGTGCGCCGGTCGAACCGGGGCCAGGCCCGGTGCAGCTCCGTCAGCAGCGCCGAGGACGGCTGGTCGGTCGCGTAGCGGGTCATCACGTCCAGGGCGGCGGGGGTGGCGATGGTGCCCAGCGCCCGGACGGCCGCGACCACGGCTGCCGCCTTCTGCCGGGGCCGGGGTGCCAGCACCTCGGGGTCGGGGTCGGGGTGCTGGCGCAGCCACTCCTTCACCTGGGACACCTTCTGGGGCGGTTCGTCGACGCCCGGTTCCGGCGCCGTCGCGGTGCTGGGCTGAGACCTGGTGGCGCGCTCGCCGGAGCGACGCAGCTCCGGGATGCGCTGGGCGACGTAGTCGCCCTCCAGCGCCTCGGCCAGCCGGTCGGCCACCGCCGGGTCGGCCCGGACGGCGAGGGCGGCCAGCGCCCACAGCTCGAGCAGGGGCACCGCCAGCCTCGTCGGAGCCCCGTTGTGCTGCTCGGCCGTCCGCGGGTCGTCGACCACCTCCAGCGCGGCCGCGACCAGGACGTCGCCGGCCGCCACCTTGGGCATCCCCTTGAGCACACCGGGGACGTGGGAGTACCGGTCGACCCGCGCCAGCAGCGCGATGCCGTCACCGACGGCGCCGAGCCCGCCCCGGTCGGCCGCGGCCACCAGGAACCGGCTGCCGAGGTCGTCCTGCTCGCGCAGCCGCTCGAGCAGGACCGCCAGCTCGGCCTCGGTCAGCCGCCTGGCCTGCACCGCGTCGCCCGCCGCGAAGCCCCCGTGGCCCACGTCCCCCGGCGTCGTCGCGGCCTCTGCGCCCTCGCGTCCTGGCTCAGCCATCTCGTTCCTCCCCGTGCTGGTCGGCCTCCCGCCCGGCAGAGCCTGCCACGGCCGGGGTTCGCGGCGACGGCCCGAGCCCCGTCAGCGGCGCCGGGCGGTGTGCTCGGCCAGGTCGTCGGCGATCCGCTCCGGCTGCTCGCCGTTGACCGCGTGCGAGGCGCCGGCGTAGACCCGCACCGTCGCCTCCGGCAGCAGCCGCCGGGCGTTCGCGGCGACCTGCTCGGGGTCGTGCATCACCGAGCTGCCGGCGACGACCAGCAGGGTCGGCACCGTGATGCCGGCCACCGCCGCCTCCTCGATCCGGGCCGGCGCGGGCAGGGCCAGCGCGTAGTGCTGCATGCCGAGCTCGATCATGTCGGCCACCGGCACGTCCTCGACCGGGGCCCCGCCCGCCGTCCAGGAGGTGAAGCGGTCGCGCCACGACCTCGGCAGCCAGCGGACGCTGGCCGGCACGGAGCGCAGCACCGCCTCGGGGGACAGGTCGGCGAAGACGAACACCGGGTCGACCAGGGTCAGGCTCGCGACGCGCTCGGGCCGGTGCACGGCGAGGTTGGCCGCCGTCCAGCCGCCGATGGAGAGACCGACGAGGTGGAAGGACTCCTCGGGCAGCTGCTCGAGCACCTGCGCCAGCCACGCGGCCTGGTCGGCGTCGTCCTCCACCGGTCGCTCCTGCACGCTGAGCCCCGGTTCGCCCAGCAGGTCGACGGTGTACACGTCGCCGACCCGGAGCAGGCTGGGCAGGTTGTCCGCCCACACCGGCGAGGCCGAGGCGCGCCCGGGGAGCAGCACCAGGGGAGTGGCGCCCGCGGCGGGCCCGTCGAAGCGGTAGACGCGGACGACGCCGTGGTCGGTGCGCAGGTCGAGGGTGCGGGCGGGGGCCGGCATCTCGGCCAGTGCGCGGCGGTAGGCCTCGACGAAGGCGTCGTGACCCGCGGCGGACGTCCAGTGCCCGACGGGCGCCGACGGCCGCAGCACGGCGACGACGAGCAGGACGACCACGAGGGCCGTCCCGGCCAGGACGAGCCGACCGGTCCGGCGGGGGCGTGAGCGGGCGACTGCCACGACATCTCCTTACCGCATGGTAGGTTTTTCTACCGTACGGTAAAAGAGTCGCTCTGCCAACCGGCTGACGGACCTGCGAGGAGGACGGCATGAGGGAGGGACGGACCAGCCTGACCGAGGAGACGCGCCGCGCCCAGCTGGTCGAGGTGACGATCGACCTGGTGGCCGAGCACGGCTACGCCGGCACGTCGCTGCAGCGGATCGCCGACGCGGCCGGCATCACCAAGCCCGCGGTGCTGTACTACTTCGCCTCCAAGTCGGCCGTGGTGGCCGCCGCCCAGCAGGCCGTGCTGTCCGCGCTGGTGGAGCGGGTGTCGGCCGCGGTCGACGCGGCCGACCCGGCCGGGGCGCCGGCGGCCTACGTGCGCGAGATGGTCGCCCACTTCCGAGAGCACCCCCGCCACGCCCGGATGATGGTGGAGGCGCTCGTCCACACCGGCACGCCGGCGGAGGACTCCAGCGCGCGCTGGGGCCCGCTCGCCGCCCTGCTGCAGGCGGCCACCGGCCAGCCCGGCGACCACCGGGCGCTGGCCCTCGTGGTCGGCGGCGGGATCGACGCGATCGTGGCCGAGCAGATGCGCGACCCCGGCTTCGACTCCGCCGCCGCGGCCGAGGTCCTCGTCGGCCTGCTCCCGGCGGCCGGAGGGCCGCCGGTCAGCGGAGCGCGGGGATGACCTCGTTCTCGAACAGCTCGATGCCGGAGGTGTCGTAGGCGGCCTCGGGGAAGTAGAAGATGCCGTAGGTCATGCCGAGGTCCTTGACCTGCTGCAGCTTCTCGACCACCTGCTCGACGGTGCCGGTGCCCGGCAGGCCGTCGAAGCCCTTGAGCTGGGCCTGCACGCGCTCCTCGCCGAGGTGGGGGGTCACGCGGTCGACGTAGGCGCGGCGGCGCTCCTCGACCTCGGCCTCGTCACGCCCGATGAAGACGTTGTAGTTGGCCGAGCGGGTGATGGCGTCGAAGTCGGTGCCCAGCTCGCGGCAGTGCCCGGCGAGGACCTCCGACTTGTGGGCGAAGCCCTCCGGGGAGCCGTCGAAGTTGGTGTAGCGGGCGTGCTGCGCGGCGATCCGCAGCGTCACCTTCTCACCACCCCCGGCGATCCACAGCGGCGGGCCGCCGGCCTGGCGCGGGAGCGGGAAGCAGAGCGCGTCGTCGACCTGGTAGTGCTTGCCGTCGAGGGTGGCGTGCCCGGTCTCCCAGGCCTGCCTGAAGATCTGCACGCCCTCGTCCAGCATGCCGAGCCGCACACCGGCGCGCGGGAAGCCGTAGCCGTAGGCGCGCCACTCGTGCTCGTACCACCCGCCGCCGATGCCCATCTCCAGCCGGCCGTCGCTGACGTGGTCGATGGTGGCGGCCACCTTCGCCAGGTACATCGGGTTGCGGTAGGCCATGCAGGTGCACATCTGGCCCAGCCGGATCCGGTCCGTGCTGGCGGCCAGCGCCGCCATCAGCGTCCAGGCCTCGTGGGTGGCCTCCTCGCTGTGCAGCGGGGTGGTGTGGAAGTGGTCGTAGACCCACAGGCTCTGCCAGTGCTCGCCGCGGTCGGCCCGCTGGGCCAGGTCGCGCATCACCGGCCACTGCCGGGCGTCCTCGACCTCCGTCAGGTCGAAACGCCACCCCTGTGGCACGAACAGTCCGAACTCCATCGTCGCAGGCATGGCGTCACCCTAGACCGGGGCCCGGACGGCTCCGCCGCGGGCCCGTCAGAAGTAGTCGCGGACGTGGCACTCGCCGGTGAACACGGCGTCCAGCAGGGCGTCGGAGCCGGTCGGCCCGGTCAGCAGACCGGCCCCGCGCAGGCTCGCGCACGACCAGTGGCCGGAGTAGCGGGCGGCGAAGCCGCGGCGGGAGAACGTGGGGACGTCCTCGCGCCGGGGACCGGGCGTGCACGAGGCGCCGCCCTCGCCGTCCAGCTCCAGGGTCCAGCCGCGCCCGCCGGCCGCGTCGGCCACCGTCCAGCCGACCGTCGCCCTGACCGGGGGCCAGCGCCGTCCGGTGCAGGCGGCCGCCACGTCGAGCACCGCCAGCATGTACGGGTGGCGGTCGACGACCTGCCAGTCCGACGTGCGCGCCAGCAGCCGGACCAGGTCGTCGCCGGAGGTGCGGATCTCGATCCGGCCCACCACCGAGGAGTGGCTGCCCAGCGAGGCCAGCAGCGCCAGGTAGCCCTCGGGCCCGCTGGCCATCAGGTCGGGCACCTCCACCTTGGCCTCCGGGCCGTAGCCGGTGCCGCGCTCGAAGCTGCAGTAGCCGAGCAGCTCGCCGTCGCGCTCGGCCAGGGTGATCCCGCTGGGCTCGGCCAGCAGCTCGGCGTCGCCGGCCGGGAAGGCCGGCCCGGTCCGGGTGAGCGGGCCGTTGTGGACCGAGGCCCACCGTCGGTACACCTCGCGCACCGCGGGCACGTCGGCGGGCTCCGCGCGTCGCAGCCGGACCCCCTCGGGGACCCGGAGGGTGGCCAGCGCCCGGGTGGGCACGGCCACCGTGAGCAGGTCGGTCACGACCTCGTAGCCCTGTCCGCGGTAGATGGCCGGAGCGGTCGGGTAGAGCGTCGAGACGGCCGCACCCGCCTCCCGGGCGGCCCCCAGCGCGTCCTCGAACAGCCGCGCCAGCAGTCCGGCGCCCCGGTGCTCGACCGCCACGGTGACCCCGCCGATGCCCAGGCTGGCCAGCTCGGCGCCGTGCCACCAGGCCCGGTGGTCGATCCCGCTCAGCTTGGCCACCAGCCGGCCGTCGGCGAAGGCGCCCACGATCCGCCGGCCCGGCGGGTAGGGGCCCGGCTCGGCGTCGTCGGCCAGCCGCGGCGGACCGAAGGCCTCGTGGCTGAGGGCGTGCGCGGCACGCAGGTCGTCGGCGGTCAGCTCGCGGATCTCGGTGGGCACCGGCCCATCCTGCTCCCCCCGGCGGTCGCCGGCCACCGGGTTCACGCCCCGGCGCCCCGCTCCCGCCCTAGGTTGTGCCCATGCCATCACTCCGCAGGGAGGAGGCGCGCGAGCGCGCCGCGCTCCTCTCGGTGCACTCGGTCCGGGTCGAGCTCGACCTCCGCGACGCCCGCACCGCCGACACCTTCACCTCCACCACGACCCTGCACTTCTCCACCGGCACCGGCGGCGCGACGTGGCGCACCTTCGTCGACGTGTCCTGCGTGCGGCTGCACCGGGCGGTGCTCAACGGGGTGCAGCTGGATGCCGACGTGGTGGACGGCCGGCTCGCCCTCGACGGCGACCAGCTGAACAACGAGCTGGTGGTGGAGGCCGAGATGGCCTACAGCTCCGACGGCGAGGGTCTGCACCGCCACGTCGACCCCGCCGACGGCGAGACCTACCTGTACGCGATGAGCTTCCTCGACGCGGCGCCGCGCTGGTTCGCCTGCTTCGACCAGCCCGACCTCAAGGCCCCGGTCACCCTGCTGGTGCACGCGCCCGGGACCTGGCGGGTGCTGGGCAACGGGCCGGCGGTCGAGCTGGCCCCCGGGCTGGTCGAGATCAGGCAGCCGCGCCCGCTGGCCAGCTACTTCGTCACGCTGGTGGCCGGGCCCTGGGCCAGCGTCCTGGACGAGCACGACGGCATCCCGCTGGGGGTCCACGCCAAGGCGTCGCTGGCCGAGGCGCTGCGCCGCGAGGCCCCCGACGTGCTGGCCGTCACCCGGGCCTCCTTCGACGCCTACCACCGCCTGTTCGGGCTGCGGTACCCCTTCGGGGAGTACCACCAGGCCTTCGTCCCCGACTTCAACGCCGGCGCGATGGAGAACCCCGGCTGCGTCACGCTCCGCGACCAGATGGTGTTCACCGGGGCCGCCGGGGAGTTCGAGCGCTGCGGACGGGCCAGCACGATCGCCCACGAGATGGCCCACATGTGGTTCGGCGACCTGGTCACCATGCGGTGGTGGGACGACCTGTGGCTCAACGAGTCGTTCGCGGAGTACATGGCCCAGCGGGTCTGCTCAGAGGCCACCGGCTACGACGCGTGGAGCGACTTCGGCATCGTCCGCAAGGCGTGGGGGAGCGTGGCCGACCAGGCGCCCTCGACCCACCCGGTCGCCGGCAACGGCTCGGCCACGGCGGCGGAGGCGCTCAGCCAGTTCGACGGCATCTCCTACGCCAAGGGCGCGGCCGTGCTGGGTCAGCTCGCCGTGCACCTGGGGGACAGGGTGTTCCTCGCCGGGCTGCGGGACCACTTCGCCCGTCACGCCTACGGCAACGCGGAGCTGGCCGACCTGATGGCCGCCTGGACCCGGGCCGGCGCCGTCGACCTCGAGGGCTGGCAGCGGGCCTGGTTGCAGACCAGCGGGATGGACCGGCTGGAGGTCGCCCGCGACGACGAGGGCTGGCGGCTCACCCGGGTGGCCCCCGAGGGCGGCAGCGGGCGCAGCCACGCCGTGCAGGTGGCCGCCTTCGGCGCCGACGGCCGCGAGCTGGCGCGGGAGGCGGTGACCGTGGCGGCGAGCCCGGTCAGGCTGGGGCTGCCGGCCGGGTCGCTCGTCGTCCCCGACGCCGACGACGCCACCTGGGCCCGGGTGCGGCTGGCCGACGGCTGGTCCGGGCTGGACGCGCTCGCCTCCCTGGAGTCCACCCCGGCCCGCATCGTGGTGTGGAACAGCGTCCGCGACGGCGTGCTGTCCGCCGAGCTGGACCCGGCGGCGGCGCTCACGCTGCTCGAGGAGCAGCTGCCGGCAGAGCCGAGCGACGTGGTGGTCAAGACGGTGCTGGGGGCCGCGGCGGGGACGTGGGCCGGGCCGTACACCGCAGCGGCCGACCGTCCGGCCGTGGCCGCCCGGCTGGCCGCGCTGGCCGAGACGCTGCTGACCGGGGCCGAGCCCGGCGGCGACCGCCAGCTGGTGGCCTGGCGGACGCTGATCGACACCACCACCGACCAGGACCGGCTGACGGGCTGGTGGGAGGGCACCGGGCTGCCGCCGGGACGCGAGCTGGACGAGGACCTGACCTGGCGGATCGCGGTCCGGATGTCGGTGCTCGGCCGCGACCAGGTGGTGGAGCCCACCCTCGAGCGCCACCCGACGGCGGTCGGGCGGGCGCAGGCGGCCCGCTGCCGTGCCTCGCTGCCCACCGCGGCGGCGAAGGAGTGGGCCCTGCAGGTGGTGCTGCAGCCCTCGGAGCTGAGCGCCTACGAGGTCTACGCGGTGGCCGACGGCCTCTTCCTGCCCGAGCAGCACGAGCTCACCGCCCCGCTCGTGCCGCGGTGGCTCGACGGCGTCGCCGCCACCAGCGGCTTCCGCAGCGGCTGGTCGCTGAGCACGGTGGTGACCCGCTCCTTCCCCGCCGCGCACGTCGACCCGGGCACGCTGGAGCAGGTGGACGCGGTGCTGGCGCGCGACGACCTGGACCCGGCGGTGAGGCGTCCGCTGGTCGACTGCGGGGACGCGCTGCGGCGCGCGCTGACGTCCGTGCAGCGCTTCGGCCGGGCCTGAGCGGCGCGTCGGGGCCGAGGTCACGATTGTGTTGCGCCTGCCGCGCCGACCGGCACCCTGGTTGCAGGTGGTCGGGTGGTCGACTAGAAAGATCGGCATACGCACCGGGATGCGCGAGATATTTCGTCGTCCCTCGTCACTGGCCGTCCGCGATCCGGGCGGCCGTCCCCAAGGAGGACACCACATGCGGGCACGCTCTCGCGCGATGGTCGTCGCCGCCTTCACGTCGGTCGCGCTGCTCGCGACCGCCTGTGGCGGCGGAGACTCGACCGAGGAACCCCAGGCCAGCACCGGACAGGGCGGCGGGGAGATCACCATCAACGGCTGCACCCCCGAGAACCCCTTGATCCCCGGTGGCACCTCCGAGGTGTGCGGTGGCAACGTGCTGGACGCCTTCGTCTCGAAGCTGGTGCACTACAACGTCGACACCGCCGAGCCCGAGATGGACATCGCCGAGTCCATCGAGACCGAGGACAACCAGAACTTCACCGTCACCCTGAAGCAGGGCTACAAGTTCCACGACGGCACCGAGGTCAAGGCCAAGAACTTCGTCGACGCCTGGAACTTCACCGCGGCCGCCGAGAACGCCCAGGCCGGCTCCTACTTCTTCACCCCGATCGAGGGCTTCGACGACGTCCAGTGCGGCGACGACGGCGACTGCGACGCCAACCCGGCCGAGGCCGACTCGATGAGCGGTCTGGCCGTCGTCGACGACTACACCTTCACCATCACCACCACCGAGAAGGTCTCCAACCTGCCGGTGCGCCTGGGCTACAGCGCCTTCGCCCCGCTGCCGGACTCCTTCTTCGACGACCAGGAGGGCTACGAGGCCAAGCCGATCGGCGCCGGCCCGTTCCAGGTCGAGTCCATCAGCAGCACCGAGATGGTGCTGACCAAGTTCGCCGACTACTCCGGTGACTACCCGGCCACCGTCGACAAGGTCACGTACCGCATCTACCAGGACATCTCGGCCGCCTACGCCGACGTGGTCGCGGGCAACCTCGACATCCTGGACCAGGTCCCGCCGGACAACCTGATCGGCGACGCCTACCTCTCCGACCTGCCCGACCGCACCGCCCAGCGCGAGGCCGGCAGCATCCGCTACATCACCTTCTCCCCGGCCGACGAGCAGCTCGCGGACAACCCCGACCTGCGCAAGGCCATCTCGATGTCCATCGACCGGGCCGCCATCGCCCAGACCGTGCTGAGCAACTCCGAGGTCCCGGCCACCGGCTGGGTCTCGCCGGTGGTCGACGGCTACCAGCCGAACGCCTGCGGCGAGGCGTGCGTCTTCGACGCCGCCAAGGCCAAGGCGCTCTACGAGCAGGCCGGTGGCTACGAGGGCACGCTGACCTACACCGCCAACACCGACGGTGCGGGCAACCAGCAGATCGGTGAGGCCATCTGCAACCAGATCAGCAACAACCTGGGTCTGGACTGCCAGTTCAACGGCGTCGTCGACTTCGCCACCTTCAACAACGGCA
Organism: Auraticoccus cholistanensis; assembly: GCF_009742705.1. Taxonomy (GTDB): domain Bacteria; phylum Actinomycetota; class Actinomycetes; order Propionibacteriales; family Propionibacteriaceae; genus Auraticoccus; species Auraticoccus cholistanensis. The sequence continues at coordinate 753,410 of NZ_WPCU01000005.1, read as the reverse complement.
TCGACAGCGACGAGTACACCGGCATGTTCCGCTCCGGCTGGCAGATGGACTACCCGTCCATCGAGAACTTCCTGGCGCCGATCTACCAGGAGGGCGCGGACTCCAACTGGTCCGACTACGCCAGCCCGCGCTTCAACGAGCTGCTCGCCCAGGCGGCCGCGGCCGACGAGTCCGAGGCCAACAGCCTCTACCAGCAGGCCGAGGCCGAGCTGGGCAAGGACTTCCCGACGGCTCCGCTGACCTACCGCAAGACCACCGTCGCGTGGTCGGACCGGGTCAGCAACGTGAAGATCAACCCGTTCGGCGTCCCGGACGTCGCGGGTGTGCAGGTGACGGGCTGAGGCCCTGACGCCACGGTCGGCCCCGGTTCGTCCGGGGCCGACCGTGGCGTGTCCGTCCGTGTCCGTCTGAAGTCCGATTGGCCCGTCGGGGCCGAGGAGGTCGCGTGGGAACCTACGTGCTGCGCCGGCTGCTGCAGATGGTCCCCGTGATCATCGGCTCCACCTTCCTGATCTTCGTCATGGTGTTCGCCATCGGCGACCCGGCCGCCGGACGGTGCGGCGACCGGCCCTGCCCGCCGGCCTACATCGCCCAGTTCCGGGCCGAGTACAACCTCGACGAGCCGCTCGTCGTGCAGTACGGGCTCTACATGCTCAAGGTCCTCCAGGGCGACCTGGGGACCGCCTTCAACGGCCAGGTGGTGGCGACCGAGCTGCTCAACCGCTGGCCCACCACGGTGAAGGTCGCGCTGATCGCGGTCGTCTTCGAGACGCTGATCGGCATCGCCGCCGGCATCCTGGCCGCGCTGCGCCGCGGCCGCTTCCTGGACTACCTGGTCACCGTCTCCAGCCTCGTGGTGATCTCCATCCCCGTCTTCGTCGTCGGCGGCCTGGCCCAGCTGGTGCTGGGGATCCGCTTCGGCCTCTTCCCGGTCACCTCGACCGGCGGCAGCTGGGGCGAGCTGGTGCTGCCCGGGCTGGTGCTCGGCGCCTTCTCCGTGGCCTACATCGCCCGGCTGATGCGCGGCACCCTGATCGAGAACCTGCGCGCCGACTACGTGCGCACCGCCCGGGCGAAGGGGCTGACGCCGCGACGTACCATCGGGGTGCACGCGCTGCGCAACTCGCTGATCCCGGTCATCACCTTCATCGGCTACGACATCGGTGCGCTGATGGGTGGGGCGGTGGTCACCGAGCGCATCTTCAACATCAACGGCATCGGCGGGTACCTGTTCTACGGCATCAACACCAAGGACGGCTCCATCGTGGTGGGCACCATCACCTGCCTGGTGCTGGTGTACCTGCTGGCCAACCTGCTCGTCGACGTCCTCTACGGCGTCCTGGACCCGAGGATCAGCCATGACTGACCCCGCCGGCATCGCGGTCTCCGAGTTCGGCACCCAGCCCGCCGGCGAGGAGCGCAGCGCCGGCCAGGACCAGGTCCGCTCGCTGTGGTCCGACGCCTGGGACTCGCTGCGGCGCAACCCGCTGTTCTGGGTGTCCTCGGCGCTGATCCTGGTGTTCCTGCTGATGGCGGCCGCGCCGCAGCTCTTCACCAGCGCCGACCCGTTCTACGGCGACCTGGCCGTGGCCCGCCAGCCACCGTCGGCCGAGCACGTCTTCGGCACCTCCAGCCAGGGCTACGACGTCTACGCCCGCGTGGTCTACGGCGCCCGGGCCTCCATCATGGTCGGGCTGCTGACCACCGTCGGCACCGTGGTCGTCGGCTCGGTCGTCGGGCTCGTCTCCGGCTTCTACGGCGGCTGGCTGGACGCCCTGCTGTCGCGCATCGGCGAGGTGTTCTTCGCCATCCCGCTGCTGCTGGCCGGCATCCTGGCCGCCTACCTCTTCCAGCCCGGCCCCGGCTCGGGCCTGGTCTCGCAGGTGCTGCGGGTGGTGGCGGTGCTGGTCGTCTTCGGCTGGCCGTCGCTGGCCCGGCTGATGCGCGGCTCCGTGCTGCAGGTCAAGCCCAACGACTACGTCAACGCCGCGCGGGCGCTCGGCGCCTCGGCACCCCGGCTGATCGTGCGGCACATCCTGCCCAACGCGGTGGCGCCGATGATCGTGGTGGCCACCATCAACCTGGGCACCTACATCGCGGTCGAGGCGACGCTGGCCTTCCTCGGCATCGGCCTGCGCGACCCGGCCATCTCCTGGGGCAACGACATCTCGATCGCCTCCAGCATCGGCCTCGTCCGGGCGGCGCCGCACATGCTGCTGTTCCCGTCGCTGTTCCTGTCCCTGACGGTGCTGGCGTTCATCATGCTGGGCGACGCCGTCCGCGACGCCATCGATCCCAAGCTGAGGTGAGGCGAGCATGAGCGAGACCCTGCAGGGCGCCGGACGTCCGGTGCCGGCCGAGTCCAGCTGGACCCCGGTCGACGGCCGGCTGCTCGACGTGGAGGACCTCTTCGTCGAGTTCCGCACCCGCGACGGGGTGGCCAAGGCCATCAACGGCGTCAGCTTCTCCCTCGACGAGGGCGAGACGCTGGCCGTGCTGGGGGAGTCCGGCTCCGGCAAGTCGGTGACCGCCCAGGCGATCATGGGCATCCTGGACAGCCCGCCCGGCTTCATCACCGGCGGCCGGATCCGCTACTGCGGCACCGACCTGCTGGGGCTGACCGAGAAGCAGCGTCGTGAGGTCCGCGGCCCGGAGATCTCGATGATCTTCCAGGACGCGCTGAGCTCGCTGAACCCGGTGTTCCCGGTGGGCTGGCAGATCGCGGAGATGCTGCGGGTGCACCGCGGGGCCAACCGCAGCGACGCCCGCGAGGGCGCGATCCGGCTGATGGAGCGGGTGAACATCCCCGCGGCCCGGCAGCGGGTCAACGCCTTCCCGCACCAGTTCTCCGGCGGCATGCGGCAGCGGATCATGATCGCCATGGCGATCGCTCTCGACCCGGCGGTGCTGATCGCCGACGAGCCCACGACGGCCCTCGACGTCACCGTGCAGGCCCAGATCATGGCGCTGCTGGCCGAGCTGCAGGAGGAGCGCCGGATGGGCCTCATCCTGATCACCCACGACCTCGGCGTGGTGGCCGACGTGGCCGACCGGATCGCGGTGATGTACGCCGGGCGGCTGGTCGAGACCGCCGACGTCCACCCGATCTATGCCGCTCCCGCGCACCCCTACACCAAGGGGCTGCTGGCCTCCATCCCGCGGCTGGACCAGAAGGGCCAGGAGCTGTCGGCGATCGGCGGGCTGCCGCCCAACCTGACCCGGATCCCGCCGGGGTGCCCGTTCAACCCGCGCTGTCCCTACGCCCAGGACGTCTGCCGGCACGACCCGCCGCCGCCGCTGATCGAGGTGCGCCCCGGCCGGCGCTCGGCCTGCCACTTCACCGACCGGGTGCTGGCCGACAGCGAGGTCGAGTTCGACCACACGCACCCGGGAGCCCAGGAGGAGGGACGATGAGCCGCGAGGTCATCCTCAGCGCACGCGACCTGGTCAAGCACTACCCGATCAGGACCGGCGTGCTGCGCCGCACCACCGGGCAGGTCCGCGCCGTCGCCGGCGTCAGCTTCGACCTGTACAAGGGCGAGACGCTGGGCATCGTCGGCGAGTCCGGCTGCGGCAAGTCCACCCTGGGCCGGCTGCTGGTGCAGCTGGAGCGCCCCACCAGCGGGCGGCTGGCGTTCGGCGGCACCGTGGAGGACCTCGACGCCGGCGCCCCCGACGTCGTCGACATGGTGGCCGCCGACGGCAACCGGCTGCGCCAGCTGCGCCGCGACGTCCAGATCGTGTTCCAGGACCCCTACACCTCGCTCAACCCTCGCAAGACCGTGGGCGACATCATCCAGGAGCCCTTCGACATCCACCCGGCCGTGGAGCCGCGGCAGGGCCGCCGCCGGCGGGTGCAGGAGCTGCTCGAGCTGGTGGGGCTGAACCCCGAGCACATCAACCGCTACCCCCACCAGTTCTCCGGCGGCCAGCGCCAGCGCATCGGGATCGCCCGGGGGATCGCCCTGAACCCGAAGGTGCTGGTCTGCGACGAGCCGGTGTCGGCGCTGGACGTGTCGGTGCAGGCGCAGGTGGTCAACCTGATGGAGCGGCTGCAGGACGAGCTGGGGCTGTCCTACGTGTTCGTGGCCCACGACCTGTCGGTGGTGCGCCACATCTCCGACCGGGTGGGGGTGATGTACCTGGGCTCGATGGTCGAGCTCGGCGACGAGGAGCAGATCTACGAACGCCCCACCCACCCCTACACCCAGGCGCTGCTGTCGGCCGTGCCCGTGCCGGACCCCACGCTGCGGGGCCGGCGGGAGGAGATCGTCCTCTCCGGTGACGTGCCCAGCCCGGCCAACCCGCCCTCCGGCTGCCGCTTCCACACCCGCTGCTGGAAGGCCCAGGACGTCTGCGCCGTCGAGCCCCCGCCGCTCGCGCCGCGCCCGGACGGGGTGTCGGCGCACGACTCCGCCTGCCACTTCGCCGAGCCGCGGACCATCGTGGAGACCGTCGACGTCTCCTGAGCGCAGCCTGGCGTCCGGCCGGGCCCCGCGGGGACCAGGCTCCGTGACGTCCGACCGGTGAGCCGGCGCGGGGTGCGGGTAGTGCTCGTCCGTGCTGAGCCGGATGAGCCGTCGCTGGGTGCTGAGCGGGCTGCTGCTCGCGGCGGCGGCCTGCCACCCTTCGCCGCCGCCGCCGCCGCCGCCGCCGCCGTCGCCGCGGTCGCGGCTGCAGCTCAGGGCCCGCCCGGGACCCGTCGGGTCGTCGTCGCCGTCGCCCGGCACCACGACCCTCGACCTGACCAACGGCCGGAAGGGCCTGCTCCGGGTGCCGCGGGGCGAGGTGTCCGGTCTCGTGGTGGCGCTGCACGGCGCCGGCGGTGCACCGGCTGACGCGCTGGGTCTCTTCGAGCCGGTGGCCGACGAGTTCGGCCTGGTCGTGCTGGCGCCTGCCAGCGCCGGCCCCACCTGGTCGATGGTCCGCGGCGGCGCCGATCCCGACACCCCCGCGCTCGACGCCGCGCTGCAGGCGCTGTTCCAGCAGCACAGCTTCGACCCGTCCGAGGTGGGCGTCGCCGGCTTCTCCGACGGCGCCTCGTACGCGCTGTCCCTGGGGCTGGCCAACGGCGACGTCTTCGGCAAGGTGGTGGCCTTCTCGCCGGGTTTCCAGGCGGCCGACCGCCGTCAGGGCCGGCCGGCGTTCTTCGTCACCCACGGCACCCGGGACGAGGTGCTGCCGATCGGGCGCACCAGCCGCCGTCTCGTCCCGGCCCTGCGCCGCGACGGCTACGACGTGACCTACCACGAGTTCGACGGCGGGCACTCCGTCCTCCGGCCTCACGTGGTGGAGAGTCTGCGGTGGTTCTCCGAGATCTCCTGACGGCCCGGCAGCGGAGCCCGTTCCGCTGCGACTACGCAGCAGGACGGGCTCCGCCGTGTCCGAGGTCGGAGCACCGGGGCGCCCGCCGTCGGATCAGCGCGGCTCGACGCGGAACCGCAGCGGCCGCAGCGGACGGTAGGGCTCGACCACCTCGACGTTCTCGAAGGCCACCCCGCCGGGGATGGGGGCGTCGCTGGCCCAGTAGGTCACGCGACCGTTGACGGCCGCGACCAGCCGCGGGTGCGGGTCGGGCACGACCCAGGCCTGCTCGGCGGGCAGCCCGTGCCAGTGCCAGTGCGCCGCCACGCCCGGTGCGTAGACGGCGGCCGCGGGGTCGGGCTCGTCCCCGGTGACCGCCACCACCGCGCAGCCGTCGGCGTCACGGGGCAGCCGGTCCAGGCCGAACCGGGCCCGGCGGGTGAACCGGCGTCCCCGGTGGCGGGGCCACAGCTGCCCGGCTCCGACCGGGCCGTCGGCCAGCCGCAGGGTGCGCAGCCGGGCGTAGTTGCCCATGGTGGCGGTGAGCACGCAGCTGGCCAGCGGGGCCGACCCCGGCCGGGCCGCGGCGGCCAGCTCGACCTCGTGGGGCCGGTCGGCGCGGAAGCGGACGCGCACGTCGACCTCGGCGCCGTTGGCGAAGCGCTCGCAGTGCACCAGCACCGTCAGCGTCGCCACGCCGTCCACCTCGGCCACGGTGCCGGGGTCTGGGCCGTCCTCGCCCGTCCACAGCCGCAGCCCCTGGTCGTCGTCGAGGCGGCTGCGCTCCAGCTCGGAGAACCCACGGCGCCAGCGGCGGCGCGGACGCGGCTCGACGGCCACGTAGTTCACCATCCGCTCCGGCTCGTGGCCGAGGTACGGGGCGTACACCCGCAGCAGCCCCCGCGGGCCGAGCAGCGGCGGCAGCCCGACGCTGAGGCCCTCGCGGTGGCCCCACCGCGGGGCACCTCCGGGCTCGGGGCGGATCCACGGGTCGGCGGCGGGCACGGCGGCAGCCTACGGGCGCCCGCGCGGGCGCCACCCGGCCAGGTCCGGCGTCGGCCCGGTCTAGGATCGGGCGGGTGACCTCCAGCCCGCCGGCCGAGCGCCGGGTGATGTTCGTGCACGCCCACCCCGACGACGAGGCCAGCCAGACGGCGGCCACCATGGCCCGCTACGCCGCGGAGGGGGCCCAGGTCACGCTGGTGACCTGCACGCTGGGCGAGGAGGGCGAGATCGTCGCCGAGGACCTGGCCCACCTGCGCGAGGACGACGCGCTGGGCCGGCACCGGGTCACCGAGCTGACCGAGGCGATGGCCGCCCTCGGGGTGGAGGACTTCGTCCGGCTCGGCGGTGACGGCACCTACCGCGACTCCGGCATGGCCTACGACGAGCGCGGTGGCGTCGTCCCCGCCCCGGTGGTGCACGAGGACAGCTTCTGGCGGGCCGACCTGCTGCAGGCCGCGGACCACCTGGTCGCCCTGATCCGCGACCGGCGCCCGCAGGTGGTGATCACCTACGACCAGTTCGGCGGCTACGGCCACCCCGACCACGTCCAGGCCCACCGCGTCACCACCTACGCGGTGGCGCTGGCCCAGACCGCCAGCTACCGCCGCGACCTCGGGCCGGCCTGGACGGTCTCGCGGCTGCTGTGGTCGGCGATGGCCGTCTCGGCGATGCGGCGGGCGCTGCAGCGGCTGCGCGAGTCCGGTGACACGGAGTCCTTCAGCGACTGGGACGTCGAGGGCGACGAGATCCCGCCGACGCTGGTGGCCGACGACGACATCGACGTCCGGATCCCGGGCGACGACTGGGCGGGCCACAAGGCGGCCGCGCTGCGGGCCCACCGCAGCCAGGTGGACCTCGAGCACCCGTTCTGGCGGCTCATCACCTCCGGGGAGGGCTGGTCCGACGAGTACTACCGGCTGGCCCAGGGCGTCCCCTTCCCCGGTGAGGGGATGGCCGACGACGTCTTCGCCGGGCTGCTGTGAGCGAGGGGGTCAGCGGGGACGAGCTGCGCCGTGCCATGAGCCACCTGGGCGCCGGGGTGAGCGTGGTGGCGGCGCTGGGCGGTCCGGGCAGCGACATCGAGCAGGGCCAGTTCGACGCCATGACGTGCACGTCCTTCACCTCGCTGTCGCTGCGCCCGCCCATGGTGATGGTCAGCGTGCGCCAGGAGGGCAGCTTCCGCCGACACCTGAGCGCGGCCGGGCACTGGGTGGTCTCGCTGCTGGCCGGTGACCAGGAGCCGGTGGCACGGGCGCTGTCGAGGCCCCGGCCGCAGCGGCTGGCCAGCCTGCCGGACATCGAGCTGCGCCCCAGCCCGGTCTCGGGCACGCCCGTCGTGGTGGGCGCCCTCACCTGGCTGGAGTGCCGCACCGAGCGGGTCGTGGACGCCGGCGACCACACCGTGGTGATCGGCCGGGTCGTCGCCACCGACCCCGGCGAGCGCGACGACCCCGCCCTGCTGTACCGCCGTCGCCGCTACCTCACCGGCTGAGCCGGGTCAGGGGACGCGCGCCAGCCAGGCGGGGTCGGAGTACTTCGAGACGGCCAGCGCCTCGGCCTCGGCCAGCGTGGCGGCGTCGACGTCGGCCGGCTGCAGCCCGTAGCTGTCACGGAAGTGGCTCGTCATCGCCTCCACCACGGCGTCGCGCGGGAGACCGGTCTGGGAGCGGATCGGGTCCACCCGCTTGGCCGCGCTGACGATCCCCTTGTCGGAGACCTTCTCCCGCCCGATGCGCAGGATGTCGAGCATCTTCCTCGCGTCGATGTCGTAGGACATGGTCACGTGGTGCAGCACCACCCCGCTGGCCAGCCGCTTCTGGGCCGCCCCGCCGATCTTGCCCGCGGGTGAGGCGATGTCGTTGAGCGGGACGTAGCGGGCGTCCACCCCGAGCCCGCGCAGCGCCCGCACCACCCAGGCGTCGAGGAAGGCGTAGGACTCGGCGAAGCTGAGGCCCTCCACCAGCGTCGAGGGCACGTACAGCGAGTAGGTGATGGTGTTGCCCGGTTCCACGAACATGGCGCCGCCGCCGGACATCCGGCGCACCACCGTCGCCTCGTGGCGGGCGGCCGCAGCCAGGTCCACCTCGTTGGACAGCGACTGGAAGGAGCCGATGATGACGGCGTTGGAGGCCCACTGCCACACCCGCAGCGCCGGTCCCCGCCGCCCCTCGCCGAGCTGGCGGGCGATCACCTCGTCCAGCGCCATCTGCATGGCCGGGTGCTGCGGCCCGGTCTCCAGCAGCTCGAAGCGGTGGTCGGACCAGCTCGTCGAGCGGCCGAGCGCGCGGAGCACGGCCAGGGCGACCGCCCGCGCGTCGAAGCCCACCAGCACCGCGGCGCCGGCGGCCCGGTCGACCGCGTCGCTGAGCTCGGCCACCGTGGCGTCGGCGGGCTGCCCGACCAGCGCCCGGCTCATCCAGCCCAGCGCGTCGTCGGGCTCGAGGAAGAAGTCCCCGGAGAGGACGACCGAGGCGATCCGGCCGTCCTCGACGCTCAGGTCGGCGACCACGAGCTTGCCCTCGGTGACCTTGTACTCCCCGTGGTACCGGCCGGGCTGCTGCTGGACGGGGCCGGGCGACGTGTTCGTGTGCACGTCGGCGCAACGCCGCGGGCGCCCCGGTTATGCCAGCCGGAAAGACGGTGGTGCCCGCGCCGGCGCTGCGGCAGCATGCCGACGGTGAGCTCCGAACACCCCCTGCACGGGCGCACCGCGCTGGTGACCGGCGTCAGCCGGCGCCGCGGCATCGCCTTCGCCGTCGCCTCGCGGCTGGCCCGGATGGGCGCCTCGCTGGCCCTCACCTCCCACGCCGCCCACGACGCCGCCCAGCCCTGGGGCGCCGACGACCCCGCCGCGGTCACCGCCGAGCTGCGCGAGCAGCTGGTGCCGGGGGCCCGGCTGGCGGAGGTGCCGGCCGACCTCGCCGATCCCGACGCCCCCGACCGGGTGGTCGCGGCCCTGGCGGCCGAGCTCGGCCACCTGGACGCCCTGGTCTGCGTGCACGCCCGCTCCGGCGGCGACGCCGCCCTGCCGCAGCAGACGCCGGAGATGCTCGACGGCCACTGGCAGGTGAACGCGCGCTCCACGCTGCTGCTCACCAAGGCCTTCGCCGCCCAGCCCGGTTTCGACGGCTGGCGCCCCGGTCAGCAGCCGCCGGGCCGGGTGGTGTGGCTGTCCTCGGGCCAGCACCTCGGCCCGATGCGCGACGAGGTGGCCTACGTGGCCTCCAAGGGTGCCCTGCTGGGCGCCCTGCGCACGGTGGCCGACCACCTCATCGAGCGCGGCATCGTGGTCAACGCGGTCAACCCCGGACCGGTGAACACCGGCTACCTCGACGTCGCGACGACCGACCGCGACCCGGCGGTGCTGGAGCAGGTGCTCGCCGCCTTCCCTGGAGGACGGTTCGGCGAACCCGACGACCCCGCCCGGCTGATCGCCTGGCTGGTCAGCGACGACGGCCGCTGGGTGGTCGGGCAGGTCATCGACTCCGAGGGCGGGTTCCGCCGCTGGGCCTGACGGCCGCGCCGTCGTCCGACCGCGGCGGCGCACCCCGCTGTCGTAGGATCGTGCAGTCCGTGCCCCCTCGGGCGCGCATCCAGCGTGCCCAGGCCCAGTCAACCGAGGCTGTCTGAATTGACCGAGAAGACCACCGCCACGACGTCCCCGAACCGCCCCAGGCGCAGCCGGGGGCTGGTCGTCGGCGTCGCCGTCGCCACCGTCGTGCTGGTCCTGGGCGGGATCTACCTGGCCGGCTACCTGCTCGCCGGCGACCGCGCACCCCGCAACGCCTCCGTCGGGGGCGTGCCCATCGGGGGACTCAGCCGCGAGGACGCGGTGGCCACCCTCGAGCGCGAGCTGGCGCCCCGCGCCACCGCGCCGATCACGCTGACGGCGGGGGAGGTCAGCAGCGAGGTGGAGCCGGCCGAGGCGGGTCTGGCGCTGGACGCCGCGGCCTCGGTCGAGGAGGCCGGCGCCGGCCGGTCCTGGGACCCGCTGCACATCTGGCAGGTGCTCACCGGCGGCAGCGCCCGTGAACCCGTGGTCCGCGTCGACCAGGGAGCCCTGGACGCCGCCGTGGCCGACTTCGCCGAGGAGGTCGACGGCGAACCCCGCAACGCCACCCTCGCCTACGACGGGCTGGAGGTGGAGGTGGGCGAGTCCTCCCCGGGCGTCACCGTGGACCGCGACCTCACCGCCGAGGCTCTGGCCGAGGCCTACCTGAGCAGCACCTCCGTCGAGGCCGCCGCCAGCGTCGTCGAGCCCGAGGTCACCACCGAGGAGGCCGAGCAGGTCGCCGAGGAGGTGGCCGAGCCGGCCGTGGACGGACCGGTCCGGGTCGACGCCGGCGAGGCCGGCAGCTTCGAGGTGCCGCCGGAGGCCATCGCCGCCGCCACCCGCTTCGAGGTGGCCGAGGGCACCTACGTGGCCCGCTACGACGCCGAGAAGCTGCTCGCCGGCAGCGAGGACAGCATCGAGGCCGAGCTCGACGTCGACGAGCCGAAGGACGCCTACTGGCGCCTCGAGGGTGGCGAGCCCACCCTGGTGGAGGCCGAGAAGGGGGCCACCGTCGCCGCCGAGGACCTGCTCACCGCCGTCCAGCCGGTGCTCGCGAAGTCCGGCCGGGAGCGCTCCGCCGAGGTCGAGCTGACCGAGGAGGAGCCCGAGTTCACCACCGCCGAGGCGGAGGAGGCCAAGGTCACCGAGGTGGTGGGGGAGTTCACCACCTACTACCCGCCGGCGGAGTACCGCGACATCAACCTCGGCCAGGTCGCCGAGCGGGTCGACAACTACTGGCTGGCTCCCGGCGAGACCTTCTCGATGAACGACGTGGTGGGGGAGCGCACCCCCGAGAACGGCTTCGCCGAGGGCTACGTCATCCAGGGCGGCACGCTGGTCAAGGAGTCCGGCGGCGGTGTCTCGCAGGGCGCCACCACGCTGTTCAACGCCGCCTTCGCCGCCGGGCTCGAGGACGTCGAGCACCACCCGCACACGCTCTACTTCGAGCGCTACCCGGCGGGCCGGGAGGCGACCGTGTACTACGGCTCGCTCGACCTGAGGTTCAAGAACAACACCCCCTACGGCGTCGTGATCCAGGCCGACCGGCGCAGCTCCGCCGGTCGCGACCAGGGCTCGCTGACGGTGAAGATCTGGAGCACCAAGGTCTGGGACGAGATCCGCACCCCGGAGCCGACGAAGTCCGACTTCACCTCCGGCCGCCGCATCGAGAGCGACGCGCCGGACTGCGAGTACCAGGCGCCGACGCCGGGGCTGACCGCGCGCTACCACCGCGCGTTCATCCGCGACGGCAAGGAGGTCAAGCGGGACAGCTACACCTGGACCTACGACCCCGGTGACGAGATCGTCTGCCGGTGAGCCAGGTGGACCTGGCCTGCACCACCCGCCCCGAGCAGCCATACTGGGACGTGTCGCCGTCTCGGCACCGCACACGCACCAGAGGAGAGTTCTGAAGTGACGTACGTCATCGCGCAGCCCTGTGTCGACCTGAAGGACCGTGCCTGCGTGGAGGAGTGCCCCGTGGACTGCATCTACGAGGGCAACCGGATGCTGTACATCCACCCCGAGGAGTGCGTCGACTGCGGCGCCTGCGAGCCGGTCTGCCCGGTGGAGGCGATCTTCTACGAGGACGACGTCCCCGAGGAGTGGAAGGCCTACTACGACGCCAACGTGCAGTTCTTCGACGGCATCGGCATGCCGGGCGGGGCGGCCAAGATGGGCCCCATCGACAAGGACCACGAGCTGGTCTCCGCCCTGCCGCCGCAGGAGCACGATGAGTGAGGCTCCTCCCCGGGAGCGCACCGGGCCGGACGCGTGACGTCCGCCCCGGCGACCGTCCGGGGGGCGCGGTGAGCTCCGGCATCGCCGGCGGCCTGCCGGACTTCCCCTGGGACTCGCTGGCCGACGCCTCGGCGCGCGCCCGGGCCCACCCCGACGGCATCGTCGACCTGTCGGTCGGCACCCCGGTCGACCCGACCCCGGCCCGGGCCCGCGACGCGCTGACCGGCGCGGCCGACGCGCCCGGGTACCCGCTCACCGCCGGCACGCCGGCGCTGCGCCGGGCGATGGCCGGCTGGGCGGCCCGCCGCTGGGCCGTCGAGGGCCTGGCGCCCGACGCGTGCCTGCCGGTCATCGGCACCAAGGAGCTCGTGGGCTGGCTGCCCACCCTGCTCGGGCTGGCGCCCGCCGCGGACGGCACGCCCCCGTCGGTCGTCTTCCCGCGCGCCGCCTACCCCACCTACCGGGTCGGGGCCCTGGTGGCCGGGGCGCGCGCGGTGGCCGCCGACCACCCCGACGAGCTGGGTGACCTGCGGCCGTCCCTGGTCTGGATCAACTCCCCCTCCAACCCCACCGGTGAGGTGCTCGCGCCGCAGCGGCTGCGGGAGTGGGTGCGCTGGTGCCGCGAGCGCGGTGCGGTGCTGGCGTCCGACGAGTGCTACGGCGAGCTCGGCTGGGAGGCCGAGCCGGTCTCGGTGCTCCACCCCGACGTCTGCGACGGCGACCACAGCGGTCTGCTGGCGGTGCACTCGCTGTCCAAGCGGTCCAACCTGGCCGGCTACCGGGCGGGCTTCGTGCTCGGCGACGCCGCCCTCGTCGCCGCCCTGCTGGCGGTCCGCAAGCACCTGGGGATGATCGTCCCGGCCCCGGTGCAGGCGGCGATGACCGCGCTGCTCGACGACGACTCCGAGGTGGCGCTCCAGCGCGAGCGCTACCGCGCCCGCCGTGACCTGCTGCGGCCGGCGCTGGAGGCCGCCGGGTTCCGCGTCGACCACTCCACCGCGGGCCTCTACCTGTGGGCCACCCGCGGCGAGGACTGCCGGCGCAGCGTCGACCGGCTGGCCGACCTGGGCATCCTGGTCGCCCCCGGCGACTTCTACGGCGAGCCCGAGGTCACCGGGCAGCACGTCCGGGTGGCGCTGACCGCCACCGACGAGCGGATCGCCGCCGCGGCGGCCCGGCTCACCGCGGGCTGACCGGCGACTCCGGCAGGGTCGCCTCGACGCCGTGCAGGTGGACCTCCATCCAGGCGCGGGCCCGGTCCGGTGCCCGGTCGGTGAGCGCGGCCAGGATGGCCTCGTGCTCGCGGTGGGTGTCGTGCAGGCGGGGCGAGTTGAACAGCGCCTGCCAGCGGGCGGCCAGCGTGGGCGCCGACATGGCGTCGATCAGCGCCGACAGCACCGGGTTGCCCGCCACCTCCGAGATCAGCCGGTGGAAGCCGAGGTCGGAGCGCATCGCCGCCTCGTGGTCGACCGGGTCGGCGTCGATGGCCCGCCTCGCTCCGTCCAGCAGCTCGCGGGCGCGGGCGGTGTGGGCCTGCGTGAAACGCTCCGCCGCCCGCTGCACGGCCTCGACCTCCAGCACCCGGCGCACCGTGTGGGCGTGCGCCGCCGAGGGTCCGGCCTGCAGCTGCACCCAGAAGCCGAGACCGCCCAGCAGCCGCTCCGGCGCCAGCGTGGTGACGAAGGTGCCTGCTCCCTGCCGGGTCTCGAGCACCCCGAGCGCCGACAGCGCCCTCACCCCCTCGCGCAGCGAACCCCGGGAGACGCCGAGCTGCTCGGCCAGGACCTTCTCCACCGGCAGCTGCGAACCGGGGGCGAAGGTGCCGTCGAGGATCATCTGCTGGACGCCGGTGACCACCACATCGGTCTGCGACCGTGGACCATTCATCGGACCAGTGTGGACCATGTCGGAGGCCGTCACTAGGGTGAGTCGAGCGGGCCACCGGACCGTCCAGCGGTGGGCGGCAAGTTGTCGGATCTCTGGCTCGCCGTCGAAGGGAACAGCCGCGTTGGACGTCGTCGACACCCACCTCCACCTCTGGGATACCCAGCGGCTGCGCTACCCGTGGCTGGACGCCACGCCCGAGCTCGCCCGCCCGCACCTGGTCGAGCAGGCGGCCGTCGACGTCCCCGCTGCCGCGTCGGTGGTGGTGCAGGCCGACTGCCTGCCCGAGCAGTCGCTGGACGAGGTCCGCTGGGTCGAGGAGCAGGCGGAGGCGGGCCGCGGGAGCGGTCTGCGGCTGGTGGCCATGGTCGCCGCCGCCCCCGTCGACGGCCCCGGCCTGGTCGACCACCTCGACCGGCTGGCCGAGCACCCGCTGGTCACGGGGGTGCGACGGCTGCTGCAGGACGAGCCCGAGGGTGCGGTCGTCACCGACGCGATGCTGGCCGGGCTGGCGGAGGTGGCGGAGCGGAACCTCGTCTTCGACGTCACGGTCCGCCACACGCAGCTGGGGGAGGTCGTGGAGCTGGTCCGCCGGAGCCCCTCGGTGCGGTTCGTGCTGGACCACCTGGGCAAGCCGCCGCTGCGCCGGCCGGAGCTGCGCGACGGCTGGCTGCACGACGTCCGCGCGCTCGCCGGGCAGCCGAACGTGGTGCTCAAGGTGTCCGGGCTCGGAGCCGAGTCCGACCCCGACCAGCCGCTGGCCGAGCAGGCCGCCTGGTACGTCCGTCGTGGCCTGGAGCTCTTCGGCACCGACCGCGCGGTGGTCGGCTCGGACTGGCCGGTGTCCTCGCTGGGGAGCGCCCCGGGGCGCTCCTGGTCGGAGTGGGTGGGCCTGGTCGCGCGTGAGTCGGGGGCGAGCGGCACGGAGCTGGACGAGCTGCTGCGAGGCACCGCCCGCCGCACCTACCGCTGGGACGTCCGGTGAGCGCGCCGGCCTCGCGGCTGCACGACCGCGGCGTGCACCCCACCCCGGTGGCGCTCGGCACCGCGCAGCTGGGCAACCTGTACCAGGCCATCGACGACGAGCAGGCCGAGGCCACCGTCGCCGCGGCCTGGGACGGCGGCATCCGCTACTTCGACACCGCCCCGCACTACGGGCTGGGCGTCTCCGAGCGTCGTCTCGGCCGTGCCCTGCGGGAGCGGCCGCGGCAGGAGTACGTGCTCTCGACCAAGGTGGGCCGGCTGCTGCGGCCCAACCCCTCGCCCACCGGACGCGACGGGGAGTTCCACGTCCCCGACGACCTCGTCCGGGTGTGGGACTTCAGCGCCGAGGGGGTGCGTCGCAGCGTCCACGAGAGCCTGGAGCGGCTGGGGCTGGACCACCTCGACATCGCCTACATCCACGACCCCGACGACCACTTCGAGGAGGCGATGGCCGGCGCGGTCCCCGAGCTGTCGCGGCTCCGGGACGAGGGGCTGGTGCGCGCCTGGGGGGCCGGCATGAACCAGGCCGGGATGCTGCAGCGGTTCGCCGCCGAGACCGACGCCGACGTCATGATGCTGGCCGGGCGCCACACCCTGCTCGAGCAGCGGGCGGGCGAGCTCTTCGCCACCTGTCGGCGCACCGGGGTGGCGGTGGTCTGCGCCGCCGTCTTCAACTCCGGGGTGCTCGCCGAGGACGACCCGGGTGCCGCCAGCCACTACAACTACGGCGCGGTGCCCGAGGACGTCCTGACCCGGGTCCGCGCGATCGGCGAGCTGTGCCGGGAGTTCGGCACCACCCTGCCCGCCGCCGCCATCGCCTACCCGCTGCGCGAGCCGGCCGTGGTCAGCGTCGCCCTGGGGATGCAGAGCCCCGACCACGTCCGCCAGAACCTCGCCCGGGTGGCCCAGCAGGTCCCCGACGAGCTGTTCGAGGCCCTCGACGCCGCCGGGCTGGTGCCCGCGCCGGGCTGAGCGGGGCCACCCCCAGAGCCGCCCGGTCCGCCGGGCACCCGAGAAACGAGAAGGAGCAGCAGATGAGACTGATGCGGATCGGCGCGCCGGGCGCCGAGCGTCCGGTGGTCGAGGTGGAGGGGCGCCACTACGACGCCAGCGGCCTCACCCCCGACTTCGGGCACGACTTCTGGGCCGAGGGCCCGGCCCGGCTGGCCGAGGCGGTGGCGGCAGGCAGCCTGCCGGCCACCACGGTCGACGGCGAGCGGGTGGGCGCGGCCCTGCCCCGCGGCGGCGCCCTCATCTGCATCGGCATGAACTACGCCGCCCACGCCGCCGAGAGCGGGTCGGAGCCGCCGAGCCGGCCGATCATCTTCCTCAAGTCCCCGGCCACGCTGGCCGGCCCCGACGACGAGGTGACCATCCCGCGCGGCTCCACCAAGACCGACTGGGAGGTCGAGCTCGGCGTGGTGATCGGTGCCGAGGCCGCGAACCTCGGCCCCGACGACGACCCGCTGGCTCACGTGGCCGGGTACGTGCTGGCCAACGACCTCTCCGAGCGCACCTTCCAGATCGAGCTCAGCGGCGGGCAGTGGAGCAAGGGCAAGTGCTGCAAGGGCTTCCTGCCGCTCGGTCCCTACGTCGCGACCCCCGACGAGGTGGACGCCGCCGCGCTGCGGCTGCGCAGCTGGGTCAACGGCGAACCGCGCCAGGACTCCAGCACCAGCGACATGGTGTTCTCCGTCGCCGACCTGGTCCGCGACCTGAGCCAGTACATGACCCTCGAGCCGGGCGACCTCATCCTCACCGGCACCCCGGAGGGCGTGGCGCTGTCCGGCCGCTTCCCCTACCTGCAGCCCGGCGACGTGGTCGAGCTGGAGATCGACGGTCTGGGACGGCAGCGTCAGATCTACCGGAGCGGGGAGCAGTCGTGAACGACTTCGACGGCCTGGTGGCCGTGGTCACCGGCGGCGCCTCCGGCATCGGCGCCCGCACCGCCGAGGTGCTGGCCGGCCGCGGCGCCACCGTGGCGGTGCTCGACCTTCGTCCGGACCCCGACAGCCCCTTCACCTCCATCCGCTGCGACGTGTCCTCGACCGAGTCGGTGGACGCGGCCGTGGCCGCGGTGGTCGAGCGGCACGGCCGGCTCGACGTGGTGGTCAACAACGCCGGCATCGGCGCCCAGGGCGACGTCAGCGCCAACGACGACGAGACCTGGCACCGGGTCTTCGACGTCAACGTGGTGGGCATGGTGCGGGTGGCCCGCGCCGCCCTGCCGCACCTGCGGCGCTCGCCCGCCGCGGCGGTGGTCAACACCTCCTCGATCGCCGCGACGGCCGGGCTGCCGCAGCGGGCCCTCTACAGCGCCACCAAGGGCGCGGTGTCGGCGCTGACCCGCGCCATGGCGGCCGACCACCTGCGCGAGGGCATCCGGGTCAACTGCGTCAACCCCGGCACCGCCGACACCCCGTGGGTGCAGCGGCTGCTGGACAGCGCCGAGGACCCCGCCGCCGAGCGCGCGGCGCTGGAGGCCCGTCAGCCGCACGGGCGCCTGGTCAGCCCCGACGAGGTCGCGCAGGCGGTGGCCTACCTGGCCAGCCCGCTCAGCTCGTCCACCAGCGGGGTGGAGCTGGCGGTCGACGGCGGGATGCAGGCACTGAGGCTGCGCCCGGCCTGAGCCGGTCGGCGGTGGCCGGTCAGCTGCCGTTGACCGGCCACCGTGCGCGACCGGCGTACTCCACCGCCTCCAGGGTCTCACCGGGCTCGACCATGAGGAGCTGGCAGCCCTCGCCCCTCCCGGCGGTCACCTCGGCCACGCCGTTGCAGGGGAACACGTCACCGAGCTGCTGCACCCACACCGGCGAGATCTCGCCTCCGGTCGCCTCCCCGTCCCAGAGGGCGGTCGACAGGTTCTGCTCGTTCTCGGGGGTGCCCTCCTCGAAGGCCACCTGGTAGCGGACGAAGTAGGGCGTGTGCTGCTGCAGGTCCTCGAGGTCCAGGACCTCGACGTCCTGCGCCGTGCCCTGCCTCACCTCGGTCACCGTCAGCGTCCCGTTCGCGATCTCCGCCGGTTCCCCGATCGCCACCTCTGCGGCGTTGCCGCAGCCGGCGAGCAGGAGGACGGCGGGGACGGCAAGCCACAGCGGGCGGAAGGAGGTCGACATGCCGGGCAGCCTAGGGAGCGCGGGTGCCACGTGCGGGGCCTCGCAGGGCCGCCCGGGGTGTGATGGTGGCCACCTCGCCGGGTGCGCCCCTCAGCCGGCGGTGAAGGTGATGCGGACGGCGTCGGGGTCGGTGGCGGCGCTCGGCAGCCACTCGCCGAGCCCGTCGGGGTCGTGGGTCCAGGTGGTGCCGGCGACCTCGACCGACTGCACGCCGTGGCGGCCGGCGTTGGCGACGGCGTGGGCGGCCACCGTCCACGCCAGCGTCTCCCGCGGGGCGCGGACCGACAGCGACGCGGGGGTGCCGTCCTCGCCGGCCGGCGCCTCGGTCGTCTCGAGGTCTCCCAGGGTGTCGGTGAGGGACTCGGTGAGCCCGTCGACGTCGGCCCGGCCCAGCTCGCCGTGGGAGCAGCGCAGCGCGGCGGGGGAGTGGCCGGTGAAGACGCTGGCCAGCACCCGGGCGTCGGCCTCGTGGTCGCGGTAGGCCTCTGGGTAGCCGCTGCGCTGCACCTCCTGGGCGACGTCGTTGATGTCGCCGGTCTCCCAGCCGTCGACCTCCACCAGGGCGTCGTAGAAGCGTCCGGTGCTGTAGTAGGGGTCCATGATCTCCTCGACCGTGCCCCAGCCCTGGGAGGGGCGCTGCTGGAACAGCCCCACCGAGTCCCGGTCGCCGCCGTCGAGGTTGCGGATCCCGGTCTCCTGGTAGACCGTCGCCATCGCGATCGAGGCCGCCCGCGGGGACAGCCCCCGCTCGACCGACACCCCGGTGATGATGGCGGTGTAGTGGGCCTGGTCGGGGGTGATCGTCACCGCGAGGTCGTTGGCCACCGCGACGCAGCGCGGCTCGAACGGCGAGGGGTCGGCCAGGCCGCGCGAGCGCAGCAGGGCGAACCCGCCCACCGCGAGGCCGAGCAGCACCACCACGGCCAGCCCGAGGCAGCCGAGGGAGCGCAGCAGCCGGGTCCGTCGTGCAGGCGGTGGCATCGCAGCTGGTCCGGCGGCGGGCTCAGTTGGCGTGCAGGTCGGCGTTCAGGCTGAAGCTGCCGGCGCGCGGACGGGCCTCCACCACCCCGGTGGTGGAGTTGCGCCAGAACTGCAGCCCGTCGGCGCCGGAGAGCTCGCGGGCCTTGACCACCCGGCCGTCGGGCAGCGTCACCTTGGTCCCGGCGGTGAGGTACAGCCCCGCCTCGACCACGCAGTCGTCACCGAGGGCGATGCCCAGCCCGGACTGCGCGCCCAGCAGGCAGCGCTCGCCGATGGAGACCACCTCGGTGCCGCCGCCGGAGAGGGTGCCCATGATGGAGGCGCCGCCGCCGATGTCGGAGCCGTCCCCGACCACCACGCCCTGGCTGATCCGCCCCTCGACCATGGAGGCGCCCAGCGTGCCGGCGTTGAAGTTGACGAAGCCCTCGTGCATCACCGTGGTGCCGGGGGCCAGGTGGGCGCCGAGGCGGACCCGGTCGGCGTCGGCCACCCGCACCCCCGCCGGCAGCACGTAGTCGACCATCCGCGGGAACTTGTCGACGCCGAGCACGGTGACGTGGCCGTCACGGGCCCGCAGCGCGGCCCGGACCTGCTCGAAGCCGTCGACGGCGCAGGGGCCGGCGGTCGTCCACACCACGTTGGGCAGCACGCCGAACAGGCCGTCGAGGTTCAGCTCGCGCGGGCGGACCAGGCGGTGGCTGAGCAGGTGCAGCCGCAGGTAGGCGTCCGCGGTGCCGCTCGGCGACTCGTCCAGGTCGATCTCGACGCGGACGACCTCGGTGCGCACGCGCCGGGTCGGGTCCTCGGCGGCGACCAGCTCGGCCGGGGCCTCGGCCGGAGCGGCGCCCAGCGCGGGCGCGGGGAACCAGGTGTCGAGCACCTGGCCGCCGTCGGTGACGGTGGCCAGGCCCCAGCCGGAGGCGGTGCGGATGTCGTCGGGCATGGCGCAGAGCGTAGTGGCTGCCGGCGACAGCGCCGTCCGGCTGGCACCCGGACGGCGGCCGGGCGCGGATAGGGTCGCGGCCATGGCCCTCGACCTCACCGCCCCGCTGCCCGACCTGCTGCAGGCCCTCGTGGACCTCGAGTCCGTCAGCGGGGACGAGGCCCGGATCGCCGACGAGGTCGAGCAGGCGCTGCGCGGCTGCGGCCACCTGCGCGTCGACCGCGACGGCGACACGGTGGTGGCGCGCACCGAGCTCGGCCGGGCGGAGCGGGTGGTGGTCGCCGGCCACCTCGACACGGTGCCGGTGGCCGGGAACCTCCCGTCGCGACGGCTGCTGGTCGACGGCGTCGACGCCGTCTGGGGGCGCGGCAGCTGCGACATGAAGGGCGGTGTGGCCGTCGCGCTGGCCGTGGCCGCCCGGGCCGTGACGCCGGTGCACGACGTGACCTGGATCTTCTACGACCAGGAGGAGGTCGAGGCCGAGCGCAACGGGCTCGGCCGCATCTCGCGCAACCACCCCGAGTGGCTGGAGGGGTCCTTCGCGGTGCTGGGTGAGCCGTCCAACGCCCGCGTCGAGGGCGGCTGCCAGGGCACGCTGCGGACCCGGATCGAGCTGAGCGGCACCGCCGCCCACTCCGCCCGGGCCTGGATGGGTCACAACGCCATCCACGACGCCGCCGACGTGCTGCAGCGGCTCGCCGACCACGAGCCGCGCCAGGTCGTGGTGGACGGCCTGCGCTACCACGAGGGCCTCAACGCGGTGGCCATCAGCGGCGGCATCGCCGGCAACGTCATCCCCGACCGGTGCGTGGTCGACGTCAACTTCCGCTTCGCCCCCGACCGCAGCCCCGAGCAGGCGGTGGAGTTCGTCCGCGACTTCTTCGCCCCCCACGCGCTGGAGGTGGTCGACCTCTCCGCCGGGGCCCGTCCCGGTCTGGACCAGCCCGCCGCCGCGGCCTTCGTGGCCGCCGTCGGCGGTGAGCCGCAGGCCAAGTTCGGCTGGACCGACGTGGCCCGCTTCTCCGCCGTGGGGGTCCCGGCGGTGAACTTCGGCCCCGGCGACCCCAGCAAGGCCCACGCCGACGACGAGTTCTGCCCGGTGGCCGACCTCGAGACCTGCGCGGAGGCGCTGCGCCGCTGGCTCGGTGTCTGACGGACTCCGGACGACGGGGTGGGGTGTGATCCATCCCACCTGAGACGGAGTGGCCACCACCGTGGGAGCGGCTTTAGGTTTGTCTCACCTAAGTGAGGTTCACCTATCTGGAAGGACCGCCGGTCATGACCGACCTGCACCTCGGTGCCCGCGGACGTCGTCTGCTCACCGTCCCCGCGATCGCCGCCGCGCTGGCCCTGACCGCCGCGGGCTGCGGCACCGGGACCGCCGACGCCGAGACCGGGCCCGTCGAGACCGTCTCGATCACCGACTCCCAGGGCCGCACCGTGGCCGTGCCGAAGGACCCCGAGGTCGTCGTCGCCACCGACTGGAGCGTGGTGCGCACGCTGAACGACCTCGGTGTCGAGGTCGACGCCGTGCCGTCCTCGGCCGGCGCGCTGCCGGAGGACCTGGCCCGCTACGCCGGTGACGAGGTGCCCAAGATCGGCGGCGTGAAGGAGCTCGACTACGAGGCGATCAACGCCCTGGAGCCCGACGTGGTGCTGGTCGGCTCCCGCTCGGGCACGCCCGAGATCGTGGCCGAGATGGAGAAGATCACCCCGGCCGTGGTCGACATGTCGGTGCGTCCCGAGACGCCGGAGCAGACCCTGCCGCTGACCACCGAGCGCGTGGTGCAGCTGGGGTCGATCTTCGGCCTGGAGGCCGAGGCCGAGCAGCGGATGGCCGAGGCCACGGCCGCCGTCGAGGAGGTCGCGGCCAAGGCCGAGGAGTCCGGCGAGACGGCCATGTTCGTCCAGGTCTCCGGCGGCACCGCCAGCGCCTACGGCCCCGGCTCCCGCTTCGGCACCATCTACTCCGACTACGGCTTCGTGCCCACCGACGCCCCCGTCGACGACGAGGGCGGCCACGGCCAGGAGATCTCCGCGGAGTTCTTCGCCGAGTACGACCCCGACGTGGTCTACGTCCTGGACCGCGCCAAGGCCATCGGCGACGACGAGACCCCGGCCCTCGACGTGCTCGACAACGGCCTGGTGAACTCCACCACCGCCGCCCGCAACGGCAAGGTCCTCGAGGTCGACGGGTTCGCCTGGTACCTGGCCAACGCCGCACCGTCCTCCATCGAGCAGATGACCGCCGACGTCGACCGGGCCTTCTCGGCCTCGTGACCACCTCGACCCGCGGGGAGCGGGGCACCAGACCGGAGCGGACGCCTGGCGTCCGCTCCGGCCTGCGTCCCTGGCACCTGGCCGTGATGACGGCCGGGCTGCTGCTGGCGTCCTGGCTCAGCCTGGGCGTCGGCGTGTCGAACCTGCGCCCGCACGACCTGCTGAGCCCCACGCCGGAGCAGTGGGAGCTGCTGGCCGTGTCGCGGGTGCCGCGGCTGCTGGCCGTGCTGCTGGCCGGTGCCGCCCTCAGCGTCGCCGGGCTGATCATGCAGCGGATCACCCAGAACCGGTTCGTCAGCCCCTCCACCTCCGGCACGGTCGAGTCGGCGGTGCTCGGCATCCTGCTGGCCACCCTGCTGATGGCCTCGGCGCCGCTGGTGGTCAAGATGCTCGTGGCCATCGTCACCTCGATCGCCGGCACGCTGGTGTTCCTGCGGCTGCTCGAGGGGATCCGGCACAACGACGGGATCGTCGTCGCGCTGGTCGGGATCATGTACGGCGGCGTGATCAGCGCGGTGACCACCTTCGTGGCCTACCAGCTCGACCTGCTGCAGATGCTGGACGTGTGGACCACCGGCTCCTTCTCCGGCGTGCTCGAGGGCCGCTACGAGCCGATCTTCGTGGTGGTGCTGGCCGGGGTGGTCGGCTACCTGTTCGCCGACCGCTTCACCGTGGTGGGGATGGGCGCGGACTTCGCCACCAACCTGGGGGTCAACTACCGGGTCGTGCTGTACACCGGGCTGGTGGTGGTCTCGGTGATGGCCGCCGTGGTGACGGTGGTGGTCGGCGCGCTGCCCTTCCTGGGGCTGGTGGTGCCCAACGTGGTGAGCCTGCTGCTGGGCGACAACGTGCGTGCCGTGCTGCCGGTGACCGCGCTGGCCGGTGCCGGGTTCGTGCTCGTCTGCGACGTCGTCGGCCGGCTGCTCCGCTTCCCCTACGAGATCCCGGCGAGCACCATCGCCGGGGTGGTCGGCGGTGTGGTCTTCGTGCTGCTGATCCTCAGAGCCGCCGGGTCGCCGCGCAACGCCGGGAGCACGCTGTGAGCGCTTCCGCCCCCGCCACCACCGGGCGGGGCGCTCCGGGTCTGTCGCCGCAGGAGCCGGCGGTCGTCCACAGCGACGTCGAGTGCGGCCGTCGTCGCCGGGTGCGGCTCACCCTGGTGGCGCTGGCGGCGCTCACCGTGGCCGCGGTGCTGGCCTTCGGCTTCATCGACCTCAAGGGCTCCTGGGAGTACGCGCTCGGGCTCCGCGCCCGCCAGGTCGCGGCCCTGCTCGTGGTGGGCGTGGCGGTCGGGGCGTCCAGCGTGGTGTTCCAGACCATCGCCGGCAGCCGCATCCTGACCCCGGGCGTGATGGGCTTCGACTCGCTGTACCTGCTGGTGCAGACGGTGGTGGTCTACGTCTTCGGCACCGCCACCTTCCTCTCCCTCGGTGCGCAGAACCGGTTCCTGGTCAACCTGGTGCTGCTGACCATGTTCGGCCTGCTGCTGTTCCGGTGGCTGTTCCGCCGCAGCTCGCGCAACCTGTTCGTGCTGGTGCTGATCGGCGTGGTCTGCGGGTCGCTGTTCGCCGCGCTGACCAGCTTCGCCTCCCGGCTGCTCAGCCCCAACGACTACCTGACCCTGCAGGACGTGGCCTTCGCCAGCTTCACCACCGTCGACGCCGACCTGCTGGGCGTCACCGCGGTGATCACCGCGGCCGCCTGCCTGGGGTTCGTGCCGCTGCTGCGCCGCCTCGACATCGTCGACCTCGGCCACGACACCGCCACCGGTCTCGGCGTCGGCTACCACCGGGTGGTGCTGACCAGCCTGGTGCTGGTCACCGTGCTGGTGGCCAGCTCCACCGCCCTGGTGGGCCCGATGACCTTCCTCGGCCTGATCGTGGCCAACCTGGCCCGCCAGCTGCTGCCGACCCACCGTCACGCCGTGCTGGTGCCGGCGGCCGCCCTGGTGGGCGCGATCTGCACCGTGCTGGGCCAGACCGTGGTGGTGCACGTCTTCGCCCTCACCACCACCCTCAGCGTCGTGGTCAACCTGGTGGGCGGTCTCTACTTCCTGTACCTGCTGATGAGGACGGCTCGGCTGTGATCACCCTGGACGGCATCACCAAGCGCTACGACGACGTCACCGTGCTCGACGACGTCTGCCTCACCGTGCCCGACGGAAAGCTGACCGCGCTGGTCGGCCCCAACGGAGCCGGCAAGTCCACGCTGCTCTCGATCGCCTCCCGGCTGCTGCCCACCGACGCCGGCACGGTGCACCTGGACGGGATGGACGTCCTCACCGCCCGCGACACCGAGGTGGCGCAGCGGCTGGCGGTGCTCCGGCAGGACAACCGGGTGGCCGCCCGGCTGAGCGTGGTCGACCTGGTCCGGTTCGGGCGCTTCCCCTACTGCAGGGGGCGGCTGCGGGCCGAGGACCACGCCGCGGTGGCGGAGGCGCTGGCCTACATGGAGCTCGACGACCTGCGTGACCGCTACCTGGACCAGCTCTCCGGCGGCCAGCGCCAGCGGGCCTTCATCGCCATGGTGCTCGCCCAGGACACCGACCACGTGCTGCTGGACGAGCCGCTGAACAACCTCGACATGCGCCACGCGGTGCAGATGATGCGACGGCTCCGCGACCTGGTCACCACCCGCGGCAAGACCGTGGTGGTCGTGCTGCACGACATCAACTTCGCCGCCGCCCACGCCGACCACGTGGTGGCGATGCGGGACGGCCGGGTGGTGGCGGCCGGGACCCCGCAGCAGATCGTGTGCACCGACGTGCTGCAGGCCGTCTACGACCTGACCGTGCCGGTGCACCACGTGGAGGACCAGCCGGTGGCGGTCTACTTCAGCTGACCGTCCGCCGGCTCGGAGCCGGTACGCCGTCCTCGGGGGAGACGGCGTACCGGTGCCGCCTCAGTAGCCGAAGCCGTGCCGGGCCAGGGGCTCGACGAGCTGGTGCTCCTCGTAGGAGAGGTGGGACAGCAGCGTGTCGGTGAGCAGGTCGACGGCCTCGCGGACCTGCTCGCCGCCGCCCGGCCCGTCGACCAGGGCGACGAGGGCCCGGTCGAGACGCTCCAGCACCTCGTGGATGACCTCGTGCTCGGCCTGCAGCTGGTCCACCACCGGGGCCAGCGACGGCTGCGCGCGGCGCAGGTGGGGCAGCATGCCCCGGTCCTCGTAGGTGTGGTGGGCGGTGACCAGTCGGCAGTAGGACTGGCAGTAGGCGCCCAGGGTCCAGCTGTTCTGCCGCATGGTCAGCTGGTTGATGGCCGAACGGGCCAGCCCGGGGGTGAGGGCGCCCTCCAGCACCTGGTCCGCCATGGCGCGCACCTGCTCGAGCTCGGCGCGCAGGTGGTCGTGGACGTCGACCAGGTGCTGGGCGGTCGCCGTTTGCTGGGCGGTGTAGCGGACGCCGGCGGCCGGCGGTCCGGCGGTGGGCCGTGCCGCCTCGTCGAGCAGGCCGGTGCGGGCCAGCCTCGTCGCCGGCGGGGCGGTGGGGAGCACCCCCAGCGGCTCGGGCGCGGGGGCGGTCGGCTGCCCGGCCGTGCCGGACGGGTCGCTCATGCGGACGGCCTCCTTCGACGGCCGGTACGGTGCCGGCCGCGCAGCAGCCTAGGCGGCCTCGCGGGTGCGTGAGCGCCGGAGTGGTGCAGGGGTCGACCCCGGCAGGGTGGTCGACGTGCTCGGCCACCGCTGAGCGGCGTGTGGCGGCCTGAGGTCAGAACGGCGCCGGCTCGGGGGAGCGAGGTGACGGCGACAGGGACACCGGCTGCTGAGGCGGCGGTACCCCACCGCGTGCCGGGGCGGTCGTGGTGGAGGACCACCCGCGGTCGGCCGGTGGGCCGGCTGCGGATGCACCGGCGCTGCGGCGAAGGGCACGCGCCGCGGCCAGCTCGCTGGTGCCGCCGTCGCGGTCTCGGAGGTAGCGGGCGCCGGAGGGGCTGGTCCACAGGTAGCGGCCGGCGGCGAGCGCCCGGTAGCGCCAGCGGTGGTGCGTCTTGAGCTGGTGGTGACCCCGGCAGAGCGGCGCCAGGTTGTCGCTGGAGGTCGTCCCGCCGGCGCCGAAG
The DNA here is from genome assembly GCF_009742705.1 of Auraticoccus cholistanensis. Lineage (GTDB taxonomy): Bacteria > Actinomycetota > Actinomycetes > Propionibacteriales > Propionibacteriaceae > Auraticoccus > Auraticoccus cholistanensis. Next base: position 727,064 of record NZ_WPCU01000005.1, on the reverse strand, counting down.
GCCACGACGTGGTCGCAGTCGAGGGACCAGCGGTCCTCGCCGGAGGCGCTGCTCAGCGGCCGCGGGTGGGCGGGCCGGTGGCACCAGGGGAACACGCAGGTGCGGTCGCGGAGGGCCACCTGCTCCCGGATCCGGTCGGGGACCTCGTACCCGGCAGTGCCCTGCGGCCGGTTCAGGTCCACGACGGGGCGCACGGTGACGGACGTGCCGGGCTGGCCGCACCAGTCGCGGACCTGTCCGGCGGTCACCGGCACCCGGGTGTTGCCGACCCAGCCGGGCGCGCAGCCGCCGTCCGCCAGCGCGTCCGCGGACAGGTGCAGGTAGAGGGTGACCCGTCGAGCGGGCACGGGACGGCCGGCGCTGCCGTCCGCCGGCGGCTCCGGTGCGCCGTCGGCCACGCCGGGCTCCGCCCCGGCGGGCAGGAGATCGAGCGCCGGCTGGTGGCGGGCCAGCTCGCCCACGGCCCGGCTGCGGCGGACGTCGAGGGACTGCGTGCAACCCGAGCTGGCCAGGGCCGCCGCGCCCGCGGTCACCGCGGCCTCGAGGTCGAGGGCGTCGGGCAGGTCGAGCCAGCCCGACACCGCGGCCATCCCCGAGCTCGAGCCGTCCTGGTCGTGCCAGATGTCGAAGCGGCGGGAGTCCTCCGCGGCGCGCCTGCGCTGCTCGGCCTCGGTCGGCATGTACTCGAGCACCGCCGTGGTGACCAGCCGGTCGAGCTGGGCCGGACCCACCCGGCCGGCCATGGCGGCGACCTGGGCGTCCACGAACGCGGCGGCGTCCCGGCTCAGCGAGATGGTGCGGGAGGCGACCCGCCGGGCCTGCCAGGCCGGCACCCGGGCGCCCTGCACCAGGGCCCACAGGCGGGGGAGGCGGTGGCGCAGCTCGAGCGCGTGGCCGATGAGGGTGCGTCCGCTCTCGGTGGAGCAGTGCAGCGCCGCGGCGAGCTCGGCGACACAGCTGGCCGCCACGGCCGGCGTGCCCTCGCCGGCCAGCGGCGCACCGGTGTCCATGCCGCGGAAGTAGGAGGTCGCGGCGTGCTCGGCGTCCAGCGCGGGGTGGAGGTCGGCCCAGCGTGCCGCCTGGTCGAGCAGTGCGGCGGCGGCCGCGTCCTCGCTGGCTCGCAGCTCGCGCGCCGCCGCCAGCACGGTGGCGGCGTCGGCGCGTCCTCGATCCATGACCTGAATCTACGGACCGGGTCTGACAGTTCTGCCCACCCCGGGACGGGCGTCCCGGCGGCCCAGCCGACGGTGGCCTCTGCCTCCACGGTGATGTCCTCGGGCGTCTTGTCGGCTGACCTCCTTGGCCCCCGCGAAGCTCGGCCCGGGCGTCGGCGGCACCTGCTGGTCCGCTGGACCTGGCGTCGTGGCGGCATCGCTCGCGACGGGTTCCGGCGAAAGCCCACGGGATCGTCCAGACCTGCTTACCGTGGACGAGAACAGCTCGACACCCCCGCCGAGCGAGACCCGGAGGCTACCGTGAAGCTTGCTCTGCGTGCCCTGCTGGCCCTCGTCAGCACCCTCGCCATCACCATGACCGTCCCGGGACCGGCGCACGCCGGGTCCGCCCCTGCTCTCTCATGGGCTCCTTCCACCGGGACCGCGGCCTACGACTACGGCACCGTCGACGTCGGCAGCGAGTCGGTCCAGACCTTCACCCTGAGCAACGGCGGAGGATCGGGGACCAGCGCGCTGAAGATCACCCTCGGCGGCTCGAGTGCCTACTCGATCACCCAGGACACCTGTTCTGGGACGAGCCTCGGCCCGAGGAAGAGCTGCACGGTCACGGTGACCTACGCCCCCGTCTCCGGCGGTGGGACCGACACCGCCACCCTGACGGCGACCTCCAACAAGGCCGCCGCCCGCGCGACCCACACCCTGACCGGGTCGGCGACGCACGTCGTGGTGGGGTCGCTCGTCATCACCCACGGTCCGTGCGTGTCGACCGGTGGCAACTCTCTGAGCTGCGCCCCGTTCGACGTCGTGGGCTCCGACCTGCAGCCGGGCGCGGAGGTCATGTACTGCGTGCCTGGCGAGAGCGCCTGCCGTGTCAGCTGGGGTCAGGTCGCCGGTGACGGGACCTTCGAGCTGCACTACGGCAACGTGGGCTGCATCCCCGGGCACGTGATGTTCTTCCGCACCACGGACGCCGGCGGCGCGACCGTCGAGAGCAACTACTTCACCTGCGCCTGACGACCACCAGCCACGTAGGCGCAACCCCGGAGGTCGACCCGCGCGCGACGCGGATCGCCGGGTGCGGTCGGTGACCCCCGGCGGCAGCGTGCGAGCGCGGACGAGCAGCTCCCGCCTCAGCCTGCTGCGGGCTCGTCCACGGTGACGTCCTCGGGCGCCTTGTCGGGGCGCCAGCCCCGCCAGGACGGGTGCCGGATCCGGCCCGGGCCGGTCCAGTCCATGTACTCCACCTCGCCCACCAGCTCGGGCCGCACCCAGTGCACCCCGGCGGCGTCGGCCCGCGGCACGTCGTCCAGCGGGCACTCCGCCACGGCCAGCGGCTCCAGCAGCCGGGTGGCCTCGGCCAGGGCCGCCTGGGAGAACCCGGTGCCGACCCGGCCGGCGTAGCGCAGCCCGTCCGGCCCCGGCACGGCCATCACCAGCGACCCCAGGGAGCCGCGGCGGTTCCCCTGCCCGCTCTTCCAGCCGACGACCACGACCTCCTGGGTGCGGACGTTCTTGATCTTCAGCCACTGCTCGCTGCGGGCGCCGGGGAAGTAGCGCGACCCCCGCTGCTTGGCGACCAGACCCTCCATCCCCATGGCGCGGCTGACCTCCATGGCCTGCGCGAAGTCCGGCCCGAGCGTCGGCGGCACCTGGATCCGCGGGTCGAGGGAGGTCTCGGCCACCAGCTGCTCGAGCCGCTCCCGGCGCTCGGTGTAGGGCAGCGAGAGGCACGGCTCGCCGTCCAGCGCGAGCAGGTCGAAGCACACCAGCTGCACCGGCACCGTGCGGGCCACCCGGGCCACGTCGGCGGCCCTGGCCAGGTTCATCCGCTGCTGCAGCAGCCCGAAGCTGGGCCGGCCGAGCTCGTCGATGGCGACCACCTCACCGTCCAGCACCACCCGCCGGGCCCGGAGCGGCTCCAGCGCCTGCGCGACCTCCGGGTACGTCGCGGTGACCGGCAGACCCCGCCGCGAGGTGAGCCGGACGCCGGCCGCGTCGGCGTGCACGACGGTGCGCACGCCGTCCCACTTCATCTCGAACTCCCAGTCCCCGCGGCTGGTGAAGTCGTCGCGCCGGCCTCCGGGCGAGGAGGCCAGCATCGGCACCACCGGCTCGGGCAGGGGTCCCGCGGCGGGCTCGGGCTGGATGGTGGGGTCGACGCCCCCGCCGCCGGGCTCCGCCACCGGCTCGGCCGGTGGGGGAGCGGGCTCGCGACGGCTGGCCGCCGCGCGGGTGCGCCCGGTCCGCCTGGGCGGCTCCTGGTCGAGCAGCACCGCCATCGGGTCGCCCAGCTCCCGCGCCCGCTCCAGCACCTCGGCGAGCTCCAGCTGGGCCAGCGCCGGGTCGTCCAGCTCCTCCCAGGTCCGCGGGGCGGCCACCCAGGGACGTCCACGCCCGCGCAGCGAGTACGGCGCGATGGTGGTCTTGGCCGCGTTGTTCTGGCTCCAGTCCAGGAACACCTTGCCCGCCCGCTCGCTGCGCCGCATCACCGAGATGACCAGGTCGGGGTGCAGCTGCTGCAGCGCCGCGGCGATCTCGCGGGCCCACCGGCTGACCTGCTCGCTGGTGCGGCTGCCGTCCAGCGCCGCGTACAGGTGGATGCCCTTGCTGCCGCTCGTCACCGGCACGGTGACCAGGTCCAGCTCGGCCAGCAGCTCACGCGCGCTCCTCGCCACCAGGGCGCACTCGGCCAGACCGACCCCCGGCCCGGGGTCGAGGTCGAGCACCAGCCGGTCGGGGTTGCGGGGCCGGCCACGGGCGTCGAAACGCCACTGCGGGACGTGCAGCTCGATGGCGGCGAGCTGGGCCAGCCAGGTCAGCGTGGCGGCGTCCTCGACCACCGGGTAGTTCACCGGACGGTCGGAGTGCTCCACCCGGACCCGCCGCACCCAGTCGGGGGTGCCGGAGTCGAGGTTCTTGGCGAAGAACACCATCTCCCGCCCGCCGTCGGCGCGGCCGGCTCCCTCCGGCCACCGCTTGCGGGTCACCGGGCGGTCCCGCACGTGGGGCAGCAGCAGCGGGGCGATCTCGGCGTAGTAGTGCAGCATCTCGCCCTTGGTGGTGCCGCTGCCGGCGAAGAGCACCTTGTCCAGGTTCGTCAGCCGCAGCGTGCGGCCGTCCACGGTGACCTGCTGCGCCCTCGCCGTCATGGGCTCATCGTAGGGACGGCGGCGGGTCCGGCCGGCGTCGTGGGGGGCCGTTAGGGTGTGGGGCGTGAGCAGCGAACCGTCCGCGCAGCGACGCCGGCAGGGCCCGGTCGAGCGCCGCACCGACCAGCAGCACGGCGGCACCATGGACCAGCACCTGCTGGACACCCGGGCCGGCAGCGACTTCGTCCACACCGACCCGTGGCGGGTGCTGCGGATCCAGTCCGAGTTCGTCGAGGGCTTCGGCACGCTCGCCGAGACCGGACCGGCCATCTCGGTCTTCGGCTCCGCCCGGCTGGGCCCCGGCCACCCGATGTACGCCGCCGCGGAGGAGATCGGACGCCGGCTGGTGCGGGCCGGCTACGCGGTCATCACCGGCGGCGGGCCGGGGATCATGGAGGCGGCCAACAAGGGCGCGGCGGAGGCCGGCGGGCAGTCCATCGGGCTCGGCATCGAGCTGCCCTTCGAGAGCCGGCTCAACGACCACGTCACGCTCGGCATCAACTTCCGCTACTTCTTCGCCCGCAAGACGATGTTCGTCAAGTACGCCCAGGGCTTCGTGGTGATGCCCGGCGGCTTCGGCACCCTGGACGAGCTGTTCGAGGCACTGACCCTGGTGCAGACCGAGAAGGTGACCAGCTTCCCGGTCGTGCTCTTCGGCACCTCCTACTGGCGCGGGCTGCTGGACTGGCTCGCCGACCAGGTGCTGGCGGAGTCCTGCATCAACCCCGTCGACCTGGAGCTGCTGCAGCTCACCGACGACATCGACGAGGTGGTCGAGATCATGCGGACCAACCGCACCCCGCGGCTGCCGTCCCGGACGCCCGTCGAGGGCTGAGCGGTAGCCTGCCGCCATGGCAGCTGCAGCGGTCCCGACCACCCCCGTCACCCTCGGCACCTCCTCCCTCGGCGGCCGCGGCGACGAGAGCGAGGCGGCCCTGCTCGCCGACGCGCTGCTGCGCTCGGAGCTGGGCGCCGTCGACACCTCCAACGCCTACGCCGGAGGTCACAGCGAGCGGCACCTGGGCGCCGCGGTGGTGCGGGCCGGCGGGCTGCCGGAGGGCAAGATCATCTACTCCAAGGCCGACGCCGACCCCGACACCGGCGACTTCGACGCCGCCCGGGTCCTGGCCTCGCTGGAGGAGTCGCTGCGGCGCCTGGCGCTGGACTCGCTCCCGCTGTACCACCTGCACGACCCGCAGCCCCGCCCGGTCGCGGAGATGATGGCCCCCGGCGGACCGGTCGAGACGCTGGCCTCGCTGCGCGACCAGGGCGTCGTCGGCGCCATCGGCATCGCCGCCGGTCCGCGCGAGATGGTGCACGAGTACGTGCGGACCGGGGCCTTCGACGCCGTCCTGACGCACAACCGCTACACCCTCGCCGACCGCAGCGCGCGCCCGCTGATGGAGACCGCGCGCGAGCTCGGCATGACCGTGTTCAACGCCGCCCCCTTCGGCGGCGGTGTGCTGGCCGACCCCAGCAAGGACACCTACGGCTACGCCCCCATCCCTGAGGAGCTGGCCGGCTGGCTGCAGCAGCTGCGCGGGCTGGCCGCCGACCACGCCGTCGACCTGGCCGCCGCCGCGCTGCACTTCTCGCTGCGCGACCCGCTGGTGGACTCCACGGTGGTCGGCATCTCCACCCGGCAGCGGCTGGTGCAGCTCGAGCGGCTGCTGGCCACCCCCGTCCCGGAGACCTTCTGGAGCGACCTGGAGCAGCTCGGGGAGCCGCCCGCCAGCTCGATCGACTGAGCGTCCTCCCTCGCTCGGCCGGTCCTGCCCCGGCACCTGTGGCACCATCACCTGCCATGGAGTGGGCGCTGGTGGTGGTCGCGGTGGCGGTGCTCGGCATCGGCGCGGTGGCGGCCACCGGCCGCCTGGGAGGCATGCAGGAGGAGCCGGTGCGCGACACCTACCGCCAGCAGCTGCCCGACCTGCCGCTGACCGCTCAGGACGTCGCCGGGCTGCGCTTCGGGGTCGCCCTGCGGGGCTACTCGATGGCCCAGGTCGACGACGTGCTGGAGCGGCTGGGACGCGAGCTGGCCGAGCGCGACGCCCGGATCGCCGGCCTGGAGCAGCAGCTCGACGAGCGCCGCCTCGGGCCCGGTGAGCTGCCGTCGTGGCCGGAGCCGGGACGGTGACCGCCGAGGTGACCCCCTCGGGCGCGGTGCGGGGCGAGGACGGCCTGCTGCGCTGCCCGTGGGCGCTGTCGGCGCCGGAGTACGTGCGCTACCACGACGAGGAGTGGGGCCGGCCGGTCACCAGCGCCGCCGGGCTGTACGAGCGGCTGACCCTGGAGGCCTTCCAGTCGGGGCTGAGCTGGTTGACGATCCTGCGCAAGCGGGAGGCCTTCCGGGCCGCCTTCGCCGGCTTCGACCCCGCCCGCGTCGCCGCCTTCGGGGAGGCCGACGTGGCCCGGCTGATGGCCGACGCCGGCATCGTCCGCAACCGGCTCAAGATCGAGGCGGCGGTGGCCAACGCGCGCGCGGTGGTGGCCCTGGGGGAGGAGTTCCCCGCCCTGGTGCTGGCCGCCGCGTCACCAGGACGCCCCCGCCCGCAGCGGCTGGCCGACGTCCCCGCCAGCACCCCCGCCTCGGCGGCGCTGGCCCGCGCCCTCAAGGCCAGGGGCGTACGCTTCGTCGGGCCGACCACCGCGTACGCGTTGATGCAGGCGGTCGGCCTGGTCGACGACCACCTCGTCGACTGCCACGTGCCCACCCGTCCGGTCCAGCCGGCCCGCAGCGCAGGAGCGTGATGTACCGACTGAGCGCCGAGGTGCTGAGCCCCGCCCGGCCCGAGCAGATCTGGGAGGTGCTGCTGGACTGGTCCGGGCAGCACCGCTGGATCCCGATGACCTCGGTCGAGGTCGTCGAGGGCACCGGCCGCGAGGTCGGCGACCGCGTGCTGGCGGTCAGCCGTCCCGGGCCGGGGCGTCGCCGGCTGGGGCTGGTGGACCGCATGCGGGTCAGCCGGATCATCCCCGGCCACCTGCTGGAGGTGGAGCACCTCGGACCGCAGTTCCGCGGCCGCGGGGAGTTCCGGCTGGTGGACGAGGGCAGCGCCGGCACCCGCATCACCTGCACTGAGGACGTCACCGGTCCGGCGCTGGTGGTCAGGGCCGTCCCGCTGGCCGGGCCGGTCGCGCGCCGGGCGCTGCGGCGCAGCCTCCGCGCGCTGTCGGAGGTGGCGCTGCGCCACTGCGCCGCGCACCCGCCCGGTGAGGACCCGAAACCCTCCTGACCACCCGGTACCCCCATCTGCTCTTCCCGTGCGGGATACTGGTGTGCGTTCCGTCGGAGACAGAGATGAGGATGGCATGGCTGCAATGAAGCCCCGTACGGGTGACGGTCCCATGGAGGTCACCAAGGAGGGCCGCGGGATCGTGATGCGTGTCCCTCTGGAGGGTGGCGGTCGACTGGTCGTCGAGCTGAACGCCGAGGAGGCCGCTGACCTGGCCGGGGCCCTCAAGGGCGTCGTCGGCTGAGTCCCGGTCCCTTGGCGCGGAGGACCCCACCGTGCGCCGCGACGACGGCCCCGTACCCGGGAGGTGCGGGGCCGTCGCCGCGCCCGGAGCCCGAGGCAGACCCGCCGCTCAGCCGGCCCGGCGGGCCTGCGCGGCCCGGTAGACGTCGACCGTCTGGCCGGCGATCCTGCTCCAGGAGAACTCCTCGATGCAGCGCCGGCGGCCGGCCCGCCCGAACCGCCGTGCCCGCTCGGGGTCGGCGGTGAGCTCGTCGATCCGCGCCGCCAGGTCGGCCTCGAACTGCGCCACCGCGGCGGGGTCGTCGGCCCGGGCGGGGTCGTAGTCGACCAGCAGCCCGGTCTCGCCGTCCACCACCACCTCGGGGATCCCGCCCACCGCGCTGGCCACCACGGCCGTCTGGCAGGCCATCGCCTCCAGGTTGACGATGCCCAGCGGCTCGTAGACCGAGGGGCAGGCGAAGACGGTGGCGTGGGTCATCACCTGCCGCACGCTGGCCCGGGGCAGCATCTCCGGGACCCAGATGACGCCGCCGCCGCGGCGCGAGCGCAGCGCCTCGAAGGCCTCGGTGAACTCCCTGGCGATCTCGGGGGTGTCCGGCGCGCCGGCCAGCAGCACCACCTGGGTGCCGGGGTCGAGCCGCTCGGCGGCCCGGACCAGGTGGATCAGGCCCTTCTGCCGGGTCACCCGGCCGACGAACACCACCGACGGACGCTCGGGGTCCATCCCGAGCGAGCGCACCACGTCGGTGCCCGGGTCGGGCCGGAACTCCTCGGTGTCGATCCCGTTGCGGACCACGTGCACCTTGTCCGGGTCGAGGTCGGTGTAGGAGGCCAGCACGTCCTGGCGCATCCCGGCGCTGACCGCCACCACCGCGTCTGCGCCCTCGTAGGCCGTCCGCTCCGCCCACGACGACAGCCGGTACCCGCCACCGAGCTGCTCGGCCTTCCACGGCCGGTGCGGCTCGAGGGAGTGGGCCGTCACCACGTGCGGGACGTCCAGCAGCAGCCCGCCCAGGTGCCCGGCCAGGTTGGCGTACCAGGTGTGGGAGTGCAGCACGTCCACCGGGCCGCCGGCCTCCAGCGCGGCGACCATCGACAGGTCGGCTCCCAGCACCCGCAGCGCGGCGTTGGCGCCGGGCGGGAAGTCCTCGGCGTGGGCGGTGGCACCCTCGCGCGGCTCGCCCATGCACTGCACGTCCACCTGGCACAGCCGGCGCAGCTGGGGCACCAGCTGGGCGACGTGCACCCCGGCCCCGCCGTAGATCGTCGGGGGGTACTCCCGGGTCAGCACCGACACCCGCAGCCCGTCGCCGGCTCCTTCGCTCATGTTCGCATGGTGACACATCCCGGCGCGTCCACCGGTGGGCTGGTGCCGCCGCGCCAGCCGTCCACTAGGTTCACGTCATGGCCAGACCAAGGGTGCTCTCCATCGTGCTCGCCGGTGGCGAGGGTAAGCGGCTGATGCCCCTGACGATGGACCGGGCGAAACCCGCCGTCCCGTTCGGCGGCACCTACCGCCTGATCGACTTCGTGCTGTCCAACCTGGCCAACTCCAACCTGCGCCAGATCGCGGTGCTCACCCAGTACAAGTCGCACTCGCTGGACCGCCACATCTCGCTCACCTGGCGCTTCTCCACCATGCTCGGCAACTACGTCACGCCGGTCCCGGCGCAGCAGCGGCTCGGTCCGCGCTGGTACCAGGGCAGCGCCGACGCGATCTACCAGTCGATGAACCTGGTCATCGACGAGGACCCGGAGTACGTGGTCGTCTTCGGCGCCGACAACATCTACCGGATGGACATCGGCCACATGCTGCAGCAGCACATCGACTCCGGGCTGGGCTGCACGGTGGCCGGCATCCGGGTGCCGCGCCGCGACGCCACCGCCTTCGGGATCATCGACGCCGACGCGGAGAACCGGATCGCGGGCTTCCTGGAGAAGCCCGCCGACCCGCCGGGGCTGCCGGACAACCCGGAGGAGTCCTTCGCCTCGATGGGCAACTACATCTTCACCACCGCGATGCTGGCCGAGGCGCTGACCGCCGACGCCGCCGACCCCACCTCGCGCCACGACATGGGCGGCGACATCATCCCCTGGTTCGTCGGCCGGTCGCAGGCCCAGGTCTACGACTTCCGGGACAACCTGGTCCCCGGCGCCACCGAGGAGGACCGCAACTACTGGCGCGACGTGGGGACGATCGACGCCTACCACCACGCCCACATGGACCTGGTCTCGGTGAAGCCCGCGTTCAGCCTCTACAACACCGACTGGCCGATCTGGACCTCCGTGCCGCAGGAGCCGGGCGCCAAGTTCGTGCTGCGCGGCACCGCCGAGGACTCGATCGTGAGCCCGGGCTGCATCATCTCCGGCGGCGACGTCGACTCCTCGGTGCTGTCCCCGCGGGTCCGGGTGGAGAAGTGGGCCAAGGTCGAGCACTCGGTGCTCATGGACGGCGTGCAGGTGGGCCGCAACGCGGTGATCCGCAACGCCATCCTCGACAAGGGGGTGGTGGTCGACGAGGGCGCCGAGATCGGCGTGGACCGCCAGCGCGACGCCGAGCGCGGTTTCACCGTCTCCGACGGCGGCATCACCGTGGTCGGCAAGAAGGTGCACGTCCACGCGTTCTGAGCCGGCTGCCCGGGGCGGGTGCTGCCTCAGCGGCGTCCGGTGCGGGTATTCAGGCCGCGGGCGGCCGCCGACCCGAGCACGGTGAGGGCGCCGACCACCTTGGACCCGAGCCGCTTCGCCGCCACGTGCCCGGGCACCGTCTCCTGGGTGCCGTCGGCGGGCGCGTCCGGCAGCAGCAGGTTGGCCACGCCGAGCAGCACCGTGGTCGTCGCCGGCGCCAGCCCCTTGACCCGGGTGGCCACCTGCGCGAGCGGGGTCAGCGTGACGCGGGTGCGCCCGCGGAGCAGGCCGTCGACGATCCGGCGGGCCGCCCGGCCGGCGTCCATGCTGATCAGCGGCAGCGAGTCCGAGGTCGCCAGCCAGGCGTACTCGCGTCCGGTCTGGCCGGTGAACTCCGCGACCTCGTGGGCCCCGGTGCGCATCAGCCCGGGCACCACGGTGGTGACGGTGATCCCGGTGCCGGCGAGCTCGGCCGTCAGCCCCTCGGAGAAGCCGACCGCGCCGAACTTGGCCGTGGCGTAGGGGAGCAGGTGGGGTGGGGCGACGACCCCGCCGATGGAGCAGATGTTGGCGATCCGGCCCCGGCCGCGCTCCCGCATCCCCGGCAGCACCGCCCAGGCCAGGTGCACCGGCCCCCACAGCATGATGCCGATGGCCTCCTCGAAGTGCTCCAGGGTCATCGACTCCGCCGGCCCCACCTGGATCACCCCGGCGACGCTGACCAGCACCTCGACCGGCCCGTGCTCGGCCTCGACCTCGGCGACCAGCCGGGCGACCTGCTCGCGGTCGGCCACGTCGCAGACGTGCCCGCTGACCGTGCCCTCGGCCGAGAGCCGCTCCACGGCGGCGTCGACCTGGGTGCGGTCCCGGGCGCAGATGGCGACCCGGTGGCCGCGTCGCAGCAGCTCGGTGGCGATGAGGAGTCCGAGCCCGCGCGAGGCGCCGGCGACCAGGGCCAGGGGTGCGTCCATGTCCCGACGGTACGCCGGGGCCCCGAGGCGGCTCCCGGCGGGCCGGGCGCGGGTCAGTGCTTGACGGCCACCAGCACGCCGTCGCCCACGGGGAGCAGGGCGTAGGTGAGCTCCTCGCTGTCGGCGACCGCCTCCAGCGCCTCGCGGATGACGATGGTCTCGTCCTCCTCGTTGCTGGCGTCGGCGGTGCGCCCGGACCACAGCACGTCCTCGAGCACCACCAGCCCGCCCGGGCGCAGCAGCCGCAGCGCCTGGGCGACGTACTCCACGTACTCCAGCTTGTCGCCGGTGACGAGCACGAGGTCGTAGACGCCGTCGCTCAGCCGGGGGAGCACGTCGAGCGGGCGACCGGTGATGAGCCGGAACCGGTTGCTGGGGATGCCCGCGGCCAGCAGGGTCCGGCGGGCGTGCACCTGGTCCTCGGCCTCGGGGTCGACGCTGGTCAGCACCCCGTTGGGGGCCATCCCGTCGAACAGGGCCAGCGCGGCCACCCCCGAGCCGGTGCCGATCTCGACCACGGCGCGGGCCGAGACGGTGCGCGCCAGCAGCGTCAGCAGGCTGGCGCTGCCGCGGCTGACCGAGGCCAGCCCGGCACCGGCGGCCTGCTCGCGGGCCGCCGCGGCGGCCGCGGACTCGGGCACGAAGGTCTCGGTCCAGGCCCACAGGTCGGGGCTGGGGGCGCTGGTGCCGTGGGACTCGTTCACGCGCGACAGCCTAGGCCATCACCGCCCCGCAGGCCCGTGCGCGCGGGGCGTGGCGGGGTGGGGACGCGGTCGTGGCGTTGGGCGCTGCCGCCGGCGGGGGCCTACGATCGGGCGCATGAGTCACACCGTCTCGGCCGAGCTCGTCGCCAGCGTCCTCAAGGTGGGGGTGAGCGTGGGCCAGCAGGTCGGCCCCCAGGACGAGGTGGTGCTGCTGGAGTCGATGAAGATGGAGATCCCGGTGCTGGCCGAGGTGGCCGGCACGGTCGCCGAGGTCGTGGCCCGCACCGGTGACGTGGTCCGCGACGGCGACCCGCTGGTGGTCATCACCCCGGACCGCGCATGAGCGCCGCCGAACCCGTCTTCGGGCGGCTGCTGACCGCCATGGTGACGCCGTTCGCCGAGGACGGCTCGCTGGACCTCGAGGCGGCCCGCGTGCTCGCCCGGCACCTGGTCGACGACCTCGGCAACGACGGCCTGGTGGTCAACGGCACCACGGGGGAGTCGCCCACCACCACCACGGAGGAGAAGGCCGCGCTCGTCCGCGCCGTGGTCGACGAGGTCGGCGACCGGGCCCGGGTGGTGTCGGGGGCAGGCAGCTACGACACCGAGCACACCGTGGGGCTGGCCGAGCAGATGACCGAGGCCGGCGCCCACGGGCTGCTGGTGGTCACGCCGTACTACTCCCGGCCGACCCAGGCCGGGCTGGTCGCCCACTTCACCACCGTGGCCGAGCGGACCCGGCTGCCGATCATGCTCTACGACATCCCGCACCGCGCCGGCACGGCCATCGACACCGAGACCTTCGTGCGGGTCGCCGAGCACGAGCGCGTGGTGGCGGTCAAGGACGCCAAGGGCGACCCGGTGGCCAGCTCGGAGGTGATCGCCCGCACCGGTCTGGAGTGGTACTCCGGGGACGACGCGATGACGCTGCCGCTGCTGGCGGTGGGGGCGGTCGGCGTGGTGGGCACCTCCACCCACTTCACCGGCCGGGGGATGGCGGAGCTGATCGCCGCCCACGGCCGCGGGGACGTGGCCGGGGCGCTGGACCTGCACCGCCGGCTGCTGCCCGTGCTGACCGGCGTGTTCGCCACCCAGGGCTGCTCGATGGTGAAGGCCGGCCTGGCCCTGCAGGGCTACCGGGTGGGCGGCGTCCGGCTGCCGATGGTGCCCGCCACCGACGAGCAGCGAGAGGTGTTCGCCGGCCAGCTGCGCGGTCTGGGGCTGCTGTGAGCGCAGGGCGGCGGACGCGGTGACCGCGGCGGAGACCGGGGCGGGCTGCTGCGGGCCCACCCGCACCGACCTGCTGGGCCCCGCCTCGGTGCCGTCGGCGCCCGAGGTGGAGCCCCTCGTCCCCACGGCCCCCCGCGCGGCGGCGGCGCCGGCCGTCACGGCACCGGCCGGCGCGGTGGACCCGAGCCCGCGCTCACCCCTGGTGGACATCCCGGCCGGGTCGTTCTGGATGGGCTCGGACTCCGACGAGGTGTTCCCCGCCGACGGGGAGGGACCCGTCCGGCAGGTCTCGACCGGCGCCTACGCCATCGCCGCCCACGCGGTCACCAACGCCGACTTCGCCGAGTTCGTGGCGGCCACCGGCTACCGCACCGACGCCGAGCGCTTCGGCTGGTCCTTCGTCTTCCACCTGCTGGTCCACCCCGGGGCCCGGGAGCACGTCGTCGACGCGGCCGTCCCCGGTGCCCCGTGGTGGCGCGGTGTGCGCGGCGCCACCTGGTCGGCCCCCGGCGGCCCCGGCTCGGACCTGGACGGGCTGCTGGACCACCCGGTGGTGCACGTCTCCTACGCCGACGCGCAGGCCTACGTCGCCTGGCGCGGCGCCCGGCTGCCCACCGAGGCCGAGTGGGAGCGGGCCGCCCGGGGCGGCCTCGAGCAGGCCACCTACCCGTGGGGCGACGAGCTCACCCCCGGCGGGCAGCACCGGGCCAACATCTGGCAGGGCGTGTTCCCCGAGCGCAACACCCTCGAGGACGGCTTCCTCGGCACCGCGCCGGTGGACGCCTTCGAGCCCAACGGCTACGGCCTGCACAACACCTCCGGCAACGTCTGGGAGTGGACCTCGGACCTGTTCTCGGCCACCTACCACCGCCACGACAAGCCGGCCACCCGCGAGAACCCGCAGGGACCCCGGTACGGGTTGAGCCGGGTCGTCCGCGGCGGCTCGTACCTGTGCCACCGCTCCTACTGCAACCGCTACCGGGTCGCCGCGCGGACGTCCGTGACCGACGACTCCTCACTGGGCCACACCGGCTTCCGCGTCGTCGTCGACCGCTGAGGCGACCCCGGCTGTCGGCAGGCTCTCCTAGACTGGGCCCGGACGGTGGACAGGTGCTCCACAGGTTCTGCACAGGTGGGTCGGTCACAGTGGTGGCCCGGCCCGCACCGGCGGGCGAGGACGAGAGGGGTGCAGAGATGGCGGCATGGACCAGGGTCCGCTCCCGAGCCCGCGTCGACGAGCCCGCCAGCACCCCGCCGGCGCCCGCCGAGACCCCCGCCCAGGACTGGACGCCGCCCACCTGGGAGCAGGTGGTGCAGGAGCACTCCGCCCGCGTCTACCGGCTGGCCTACCGGCTCACCGGCGACCCGCACGACGCCGAGGACCTGACCCAGGACGTCTTCGTCCGGGTGTTCCGCTCGCTGCACACCTTCCAGCCCGGCACCTTCGAGGGCTGGCTGCACCGCATCACCACCAACCTCTTCCTCGACGGCGCCCGGCGGCGGCAGAAGATCCGCTTCGACGGGCTGGCCGACGCCTCGGCCGAGCGGATCGCCTCCACCGACCCCGCGCCGGCCGAGCAGCTCGCCGACCTCAGCCTCGACCACGACGTGGCCGCCGCGCTGGCCGCGCTGTCGCCGGAGTTCCGCGCCGCGGTGGTGCTGTGCGACATCGAGGGGCTCAGCTACGAGGAGGTCGCCGCG
Source organism: Auraticoccus cholistanensis (assembly GCF_009742705.1). Taxonomy (GTDB): domain Bacteria; phylum Actinomycetota; class Actinomycetes; order Propionibacteriales; family Propionibacteriaceae; genus Auraticoccus; species Auraticoccus cholistanensis. The sequence goes on along the minus strand of NZ_WPCU01000005.1, from coordinate 712,027 downwards.
GTGCTGGACACCAAGCTGGGCACGGTGCGCAGCCGGATCCACCGCGGCCGTGCGCAGCTGCGGGCCGCGCTGGCGCACCGCCAGCCCCAGTCCGGCCAGGAGCGCTACCGGGGCGTGTCCGTCGAGGGGGCCACTGGCTGATGCCGGCGACCCCCGCCTCCCGCCCCTGCGGGACCCAGCCCGAGACGCTGTCCGCCCTGGTGGACGGCGCCCTCGGCGACGCCGAGCGGGAGCGTCTGCTGGTCCACCTCGCCGACTGCGCGGACTGCCGGGCCGAGGCCGAGGAGCTGCGTCGGGTCCGCGACCTGCTGGCCGGCACCGGCCGCACCGAGCCGGTGGCCCCCGACGACCTGTCGCGTCGGCTGGTCGACATCGCCGGCGCCGACGCCACCACGCCGCTGTGGACCCGGCCCTTCGACCCCGTCCGCGACGGCGTGGGCGCGCTGCCGCTCAGCTACCAGGTGCGGCGCCGGCGGCTGGGCCGGGTCGGGCTGCTGGCCACGGTGCTGCTGCTGGCGTTCACCACGGTGGGCTGGACGGCCGCCCCCGAGGCCGGCGCCCCGGTGGGCGACCCGGGTCCGCGCGCGGAGGACTTCTTCGGCTCCGCCCTCGGCCAGCTGCCGCTGGCCACCGAGGGCATGGCGGCGCTGGTGCTCTCGGGCACCACCGGCATCGACCAGCTGCGCGGTCGCGGTGCGCCCAGCTCGGCCGGCGCCGGGGTCGTCCGCGACCACCCGATCACCGCCGACGAGGCGCTGGTGGTGCTGCGCAGCAGCGCCGTGGCGGGGGCGATGCTGCCCCGCTCGGGCACCCAGCAGGTGCAGGTCCGGGTCGGCGGCGAGACCGTGCGCGCGTGGGTCGACGTCGTCGTGCAGCCGGGGCAGAGCACCCAGGTGAGCGTGGTCTCGGGGTCCGGCGAGCGGCTGGCCGCGGGCTCGCTGGCGGTGGCCGAGGCGCCGACCTCGGTCGAGCTGCTCGGGGCCACCCACACGCTGCGCGGCTACCTGCAGGCGGACACCGTCGCCGGCCGGGAGACCACCGTGGTGGAGGCGCTGGACGACGGCACCCCCGTCGCGCGGTGGTGGGTCGACGCCGCCAGCGGGCTGCTGCTGCGCACCGAGCGCTACGACGCCGACGGCCGCGCGTCGGCGGTCGCGGGCTTCGAGACCGTCGAGATCGGCACCGACACCTTCTCGGCCCGGCTGGGGCCACGGCTGGCCACCTTCAGCGGCTCCGGCCCCGTGGCGCTGTCGGAGGCGCCGCGGCTGTCCGCGCAGGGCTGGTCCTGCGCCGAGGAGCTGGCCGGGCTGCCGCTGGTGCAGCTGCGCACGACCAGCGACGGAGCGCTGCACAGCGCCTACAGCGACGGCGTCCACACCGTCGCGGTGAGCCAGCAGCGGGGCGTGCTGACCGGCGCGCCCGCCGGCTCCAGCTGGGACCCCGCCCTCGCCGCGTGGCGCAGCACCGACAGCCTGCCCGCCCAGCTGGTCTGGCAGAGCGGGGACCGGGTCATCACCGTCACCACGGACGCCGCCGACGGGACGGTCTGGAGCGCGGTCGCCCAGCTGCCGCACGAGGAGCCGGAGGACCGGACCCCGGTCGACCGGGTGCTCGAGGGGTGGCAGCGGGTCGGCTCGCTGGTGCTGCAGCGGTGAACGAGGAGCAGTCCGGCGGCTGGCAGCCGCCGCAGCCGCTGCGTGAGCCGGGTACCCCGCCCGAGCCCCGGGGCCGCGACGACGCCGACGTGACCGACACCGTGGTGATGGGCGCGGTGCCGCCGGGTCCGGTGCCCGGCTGGGGCCCGCGCCCGGCGGCCGGCCCGGGGGCCCACGGGCGTCCCGACGACTGGGCCGCGCCCCTCTCCGCCCCGACCGGCGCGCCCGCGACCGGCCCAGGCCCAGGCCCGAGCCCCCACACCCCGGGCCCCGACACCTCCGCCCCGCCCTTCTTCACCCGGCCGCCGGGGGAGCAGCGCCCCGCTCCCGCGGCGGCGCCGGCCTGGCAGGGCGCCCCGCCGGCCGGTCCCTGGGGACGCCCGGCGCCGGCTCCCCGCCGGGCCGAGGAGGCGCCGGCGGGGCGTCGTCGTGGGGTGGTGGCGGTGGCCGCCCTGACCGCCCTGCTCGTCGGCGGTGCCGCCGGTGTGGGTGGGGCGGTGGTGGGCGAGCAGCTGCTGGCCGGGCCGGCGCCCTCGACGGCTCCTCAGGCGCCCCGCCCGCAGCCCTCCCAGCCGGCGCCCAGCCCTGGTCAGGTCCCGAGCTCGCGGCCCACCCAGCCGGCCGTGGGGGTGGCGGCCGCGGTGCTGCCGAGCACCGTGACCATCGAGTCGAGCAGCTCGACCGGCTCGGGGTTCGTGATCGGCGACGACGGCACGATCATGACCAACAACCACGTGGTGGCCGAGGCCGCCGGGGCCGGCGGCTCCGGGCAGGTGAAGGTGATCTTCGACGACGGCACCCGCGTCCAGGCCACGATCGTCGGACGCAGCCCCAGCTACGACCTGGCCGTCATCCGGGTGCAGGAGGGTCCCGTGGTGCCCGTGCAGATCGGCAGCTCCGAGGACGCCGCGATCGGCCAGCCCGCGGTGGCGGTCGGCTCCCCGCTGGGGCTGGGCGGCACGGTGACCGAGGGCATCATCTCCGCCCTCGACCGCCCCGTGGTGGTCGGCGGCGGCGCCGACGCGCAGGGCGCCTCGGCCTACATCAACGCCATCCAGACCGACGCCCCGATCAACCCCGGCAACTCCGGCGGCCCGCTCGTCGACGCCGAGGGCCGGGTGATCGGGGTCAACTCCGCCATCCTCAGCCTGGGCGACGACGGCCGGTCGCAGGGCGGCAACATCGGCGTCGGGTTCGCCATCCCGATCGACCAGGCCATGCAGATCGGCCAGCTGCTGATCGAGGACGGGCAGGCCTCGTACCCGGTGATCGGGGCCAACGTCCGCACCCAGCCAGACGACTCCGGGGTGCTGCTCAGCGACGTCAACCCCGGCGGGCCCGCCGAGCGGGCGGGGCTGCGCGCGGGCGACGTGGTGCAGGCCATCGACGGCCGCCGGGTCTGGGAGACCGTCGAGCTGATCGTCGCCATCCGGACCCACCGGCCCGGGGACACCGTCACGCTGACCGTGCTCCGCGACGGCCGGACCCAGGACGTCGCGGTCGAGCTGGACGGGCAGGTCGGGTGAGCCGGTCGGTGGGCAGCGGCGGTCGTGCTCGCGTGGCGACGGGCGCTAGGGTGCGCCCATGAACGTCAACGCAGCAGAAATCGTGCTGCTGATCATCGTGGGGATCCTGCTCTTCGGGCCGGACAAGCTGCCCGACCTGGCCCGCAAGGCCGCCCGGGTGGTGGTCTACGTGCGGGGCATCGCCAACAACGCCCAGGCCTCGATCCAGAACGAGCTGGGCCCGGGCTTCGAGGACTTCGACATCCGCGACCCCAAGGGGTTCATCCGCAAGAAGATCAACGAGCAGATCGACCCGATCACCGCCGACGTCAAGACCGAGCTCGAGGCCACCAAGGCCACCTTCGCCGACACCACCGAGGACCTGCGCAGCGTCAAGGACGACCTGGCCCACGCCAACGCCGACGTCCGCGGCTCGATCACCGCCAGCTCCGACGGGGCCGGCTCGCTGGCGGTCCCGACCACGGTGGCCGGGGCCACCGTGCTGACCGGCGCCGGAGCCCCGTTCGACCCCGACGCCACCTGAGTCCGGCCCGGGGGCCGGCGCCGGTCAGCGACCGACCGGGCTGAGACCCAGCTGCAACCCCTGCAGCGGCCGGTTGCGTCGTCCCAGCCGCTCGGCCAGCGCCCGCAGGGCCTCGCCGGCCCCGCCCTCGGCCGGGTCGGCGACCACCGGGGAGCCCTCGTCGCCCCCGATCCGCAGGCTCGGGTCCAGCGGGATCTGGGCCAGCAGCGGCACCTCGTAGCCCAGCCGGGTGGTGAGCCCGTCGGCGGTGTCCTGTCCCCCGCCGCTGCCGAAGACGTCGTGGGTGTGGCGCTGGCCGCAGTGGGGGCACTGCACCGACAGCCCGGACATGTTCTCGACCACGCCGACCACCCGCTGGTTCATCATCGAGGCCATCGTGCCGGCCCGCTCGGCCACCTCCGCCGCGGCCTGCTGCGGGGTGGTCACCACGACCACCTCGGCGTTGGGGAGCTTCTGACCCAGCGAGATCGCGACGTCGCCGGTGCCGGGCGGCAGGTCGATCAGCAGGTGGTCCAGGTCGCCCCAGTACACGTCGGCCAGCATCTGGTGGATGGCCCGGTCGAGGATGGGACCGCGCCAGGCGACCACCTGGTCGCGGCGGGGCTTGAGCATGCCGATGGAGATGACCTTCAGCCCCATCGTCGGGACCGGCAGGATCATCTCCTCGATGGAGGTGGGTCGCGCGTCGGCCACCCCGAGCATGGGCGGCACCGAGTGGCCGTAGATGTCGGCGTCCAGCACGCCCACGCTCTGCCCGGAGCGGGCCAGCGCGAGGGCCAGGTTCACCGTCACCGAGGACTTGCCCACCCCGCCCTTGCCGGAGGCGATGGCCAGCACGCGGGTCAGCGAGTCGGGCCGGGCGAAGGGGATCTCCCGCTCGGCCTGGCCGCCGCTGAGCCGCTCCTTGAGACCGGCGCGCTGCTCGGCGCTCATCACGCCGAGCGCGACCTCGACCGCAGCCACTCCCGGCACCGCCGACACGGCCTCGGTGACGTCACGGGTCAGGGTGTCCTTGAGCGGGCAGCCGGCGATGGTGAGCAGCACCTCGACCCGGACCCGGGCGTCGGCGTCGATGTCGACCGAGGCCACCATCCCGAGCTCGGTGATCGGGCGCTTGATCTCGGGGTCGTCCACCCGGCCGAGGGCCTCGGTGACGGCCGGCAGCAGCGGGTGGTCGGGGGAGGTGGTGGTCAGATCTGGCACCGTTCCAGACTACGCGCGCTCCCGGGCGCCGGCCGAATCGCCGGGACGGGCCCGCTCTCCCGGGGTCCGCGGACGCCGGTCGGGGCGCCGGGGCGGGGCCTCCTCGCCGTCCTCGTCGTCCTCGAGCTCGGCCAGCAGCGCCCGCAGCTCGTTGCGGATCTCGCTGCGGATGAACTCGCGGGTGGCCAGCTCGCCCACGTTCATCCGCAGGCCGGCGATCTCGCGGGCCAGGAAGTCCATGTCGGCCCGGGACTGCGCGGCCTGCCGCCGGTCGGCCTCGATGCTGATGCGGTCCCGCGCCTCCTGCCGGTTCTGCGCCAGCAGGATGAGCGGGGCGGCGTAGGAGGCCTGCAGCGACAGCAGCAGGGTGAGGAAGATGAACGGGAACGGGTCGGGCGCGCGGTCGCCGCCCACCACGTTGAGCACCAGCCAGACGACGATGATGACCGTCATCCAGGCGAGGAAGCGGGCGGTGCCCATGAAGCGGGCGAAGCCCTCGGCGAACTGGCCGAACGCGTCGGGGTCCACCCGCCAGCGGGGCAGCAGCGCGGGCCGGCGCCTCCCGGGGGTGTTGAGCCGCTCAGCGGAGCTGGGTCGTACGGCCACGGTCCGCGCCTCCCTCACCGGCAGCCGTTGCGGCTTCCTCGTCCTCTTCGGGCACCAGCCCGTCCATCTGGTCGCCGCGCCAGTCCTCGGGCAGCATGTGGTCGAGCACGTCGTCCACCGTCACCGCGCCCACCAGGTGGTGGTCCTCGTCGACCACCGGTGCGCACACCAGGTTGTAGGTGGCGAAGTAGCGGCTCACCTCCGCCAGCGAGGCGTCGGGCCGGAGCGGCTCGAGCGTGGTGTCCACCAGACCCGAGGCCAGCAGCGACGGCGGCTCGCGGAGCAGCCGCTGGATGTGCACCCCGCCCACGAAGGTGCCGGTGGGCGTCTCGTGGGGGCTCCGGGTGACGTAGACCATGCTGGCCAGCGCGGGGCTCAGGTCCTCGTTGCGGACCAGCGCCAGCGCCTCGGCCACGGTGGCGTCGGTGGGCAGGATCACCGGCTCGGGCGTCATCAGGCCGCCCGCGGTCGACTCCTCGTAGCGCAGCAGCCGCCGGACGTCCTCGGCCTCCTCGACCTGCATCTCGCCGAGCAGCCGCTCGGCCAGCTCGGGTGCCAGCTCGCCGAGCAGGTCGGCGGCGTCGTCGGGGTCCATCTCCTCCAGCACGTCGGCGGCCCGCTCGGTGTCGAGGGAGGAGATCAGGGCGACCTGCTCGTCGGTGGGCAGCTCGCCGAGGGCATCGGCCAGGGTGTCGTCGGAGAGGGCCTGCACGACGTCCCCGCGCCGGCGCGGCGTCATGTCGTGCAGTTCGCGGGCGATGTCGGCGGCGTTCATCTCCTCCATCTCGGCCACCACCCGCTCGGTGTCCTGGCCCTGCTGCTGCCCGCCGAGCAGGACGTCGCGCCAGGGCACGATGGTGACGTGGCCGCGGCGGCGGAAGCGGGGACGTCCCGCCTCGCGGAGGGCGACCTCGGCCACCTCCCAGTCGCGGTTGCGGACCTGGCGGATGGAGACGTCGAAGATCACCTGCGGCTGCCGCTGGTCCCGACGGGTGACCGGGCGCTCGACGAGGTCCTCCACCACCAGCGTCTCGGCGTCCCGGCGCGAGAAGCGGCGGGTGTTGACCACGCCGGAGATGACCACCTGGACGGCGTCGATGGAGTGCACCCGCAGCATCGGCACGAAGATCCGGTAGCGGGCGAAGAGCTCGACCACCAGACCGCGCACCCGGGGCGTCTCGCTGCCGCTGCGCTGGGCCACCACGACGTCACGCAGCTTGCCGATCTGGTCGCCGTCGCTGTCGACGACCGGCAGCCCGCGGATGCGGGAGACGAAGATGGAGGTGGCGCTCACGACGAGAGACTATCCGGGCTGGGTAGATTGCTCACATGTCGATGTCACACCCGCAGCTCGGCTCGTTGTTCGAGCTGGAGTTCCCGCAGTCGGTCCGGGTCTACGACAAGTACGCCGAGGCGCAGAAGGCCGTCGACCACCTGGCCGACCAGAAGTTCCCGGTGGAGAACCTGGCCATCGTCGGCACCGAGCTGAAGTCGGTCGAGCGGGTCACGGGACGACGCACCTGGAGCACCGTGCTGCTGCGCGGCGTCAGCTCCGGGGTCTCGGTGGGTCTGCTGTTCGGCCTGCTGGCGATCCTGTTCATCCCCGGGGTGAACGCCCTGGTCGTGCTGCTGGTGGCGGTCCTGCTCGGCATCGTGTTCAACGTGATCATGCAGGCCGTGGCCTACGCCTTCACCGGCGGCCGGCGCGACTTCGAGTCGCTGACGCAGACCGTGGCCACCAAGTACGAGATCCTCTGCGAGCACAAGGTGGCCCAGCAGGCCCGCGAGCTGCTGGACACCCTGCCGGGGGAGCGGGCGCGGGCCTTCGAGTGAGGCGGCGCCCGGCCCGGCTCAGCGGCCCAGCAGCGGCGCCATCCAGGCCTCGACGTCGTCCGGCGTGCGGGGCAGCATCGCCGACAGGTTCTCGTAGCCGTCGGCGGTGACCAGCACGTCGTCCTCGATCCGCACCCCGATGCCGCGCAGCTCCTCGGGCACCAGGAGGTCGGTGGACTTGAAGTACAGCCCCGGCTCCACGGTGATGACCATCCCCTCGGCCAGCACCCCGTCGCGGTAGTTCTCGGTGCGGGCCCGCGCGCAGTCGTGCACGTCGAGGCCGAGGTGGTGGGAGGTGTTGTGCACCATCCAGCGCCGGTGCTGGCCGCCCTCCTCCGACAGGCTCTCCTCGGCGCTGACCGGGAGCAGCCCCCACTCCTCGAGCCGGGTGGCGATCACGGTGATCGCCGCCCGGTGCACCTCGGCGAAGGCCACCCCCGGACGGATGACGGCCATGGCGGCCTCCTGGGCCTCCAGCACGGCCTCGTAGACGCGGCGCTGGGCCTCGGAGAAGCGCCCGCTGACGGGCAGCGTCCGGGTGACGTCGGCGGTGTAGAGAGTGTCCAGCTCCACGCCGGCGTCCAGCAGCAGCAGGTCGCCCTCGCGCAGGTCGCCGTCGTTGCGGATCCAGTGCAGCGTGCAGGCGTGGTCGCCGGAGGCGGCGATGGTGTCGTAGCCGACGGCGTTGCCGGCGTGGCGCGCGTGCAGCCCGAAGACGCCCTCGACCCAGCGCTCGCCCCGGCCCCGGCGCAGCGCCTCGGGCAGGTCGGCCACCACGGCCTCGAAGCCGCGGGCGGTGGCCTCGCAGGCCTCCCGCAGCTGCTGCACCTCGAAGGCGTCCTTGACCAGACGGAGCTCGCTCAGCGCGGTGGCCAGCTCGGCGTCGGCGGCCAGCTCGGCCTCGCGCCGCTCCTCGGCGGACTGCTCACCGGTGGTCTGCGTGCCGGTCGCGGCGGCGCGGATGCTGTCGACCTGGGCCGTGACGTCGGCGTCGGCGTCACGCAGCACCCGGACGCGGACGGTGTCGGCCTCCTTGGCCAGCGACTCGGCCAGCTCGCCGGACGGCGCGCAGTCGAGCCCGGTGAGCTGGTGCATCTCCTCCAGCGACTCCCGCTGCCCGACCCACATCTCGCCGTAGCGGGCGTCGGCGTAGAACTGCTCGGCCTCCCGCGGCGCCCGCGGCATGAAGAACAGCGTCGCCCGGTGGCCGCCGTCGACCCCGGGCTCGTCGGCGGAGCCCGCCGGCACCGGCTCGAGCACCAGCACGGCGTCCGGCTCGCGGTCGGTGCCCAGGCCGCTCAGGTGGGCGAAGGCCGAGTGCGGCCGGAAGCGGTAGTCGCTGTCGTTCGAGCGGACCTTGAACCCGCCCGCCGGCACCACCAGGCGCTCGCCCGGGAACTGCGCCGAGATGGCGGCGCGTCGGGCCCGGGCGGCCTCGGCGGCGGGCAGCCGGGTCAGCGGGGTGGTGTCGTACGGCGCCCAGCCCTGCGGGATGAAGCTGCGGAAGGCATCGGAGAAGGGCGTGCGTCGGTTCGGGTTGGTCGGCTGCTTCTCGCTCACCCGGGCATCATCGCACCCGAGCACGCCGCCGCGGGAGACCGCCCGGGCGACCGCCGGCCGGGACGGGCCCCGCCGGCGCGCCCGGGAGGAGACGATGGCTGCGTGACCCGTACCCCCGCCCCCGCCGGCTCGACGCCCGCGGGTCCCGACCCCGCCGAGGTCCCGACCGCCCGCGCGCAGCTGACCACGCTGGGCCCGCTGGCCCAGCTCCGGGCCGGCCGGCTGCCCCGCCGGCTGCTGCAGCTCGGGGGAGGGCTGGCGGTGTACGGCGTCTCGCTGGCGATGCTGGTGGTGTCCGGGCTGGGCAGCGCCCCCTGGGACGTGCTGCACCTCGGCGTGGCGCTGCACACCGGGCTGAGCCTGGGCACGGTGATCGTGGTGGTGTCGGTGGCCGTGCTGCTGCTGTGGATCCCGCTGCGTCAGCGGCCGGGTCTGGGCACGGTGGCCAACGCGCTGCTGGTCGGCGTGGGGGTGGACCTCGGTCTGGCCCTGCTGCCCGACCAGCCGTCCCTCGTGCTGCGGGTGGTGCTGCTGGTCGCGGGCGTGCTGCTCAACGGCGCCGCCACCGCCCTCTACATCGGTGCCCAGCTCGGACCCGGGCCCCGTGACGGCCTGATGACCGGCCTGGCCCGGCGCACCGGCCGGTCGGTGCGGCTGGTCCGCACCGTGCTCGAGGTGGGCGTGGTGCTCGTGGGCTGGGTGCTCGGCGGTCCCGTCGGGGTGGGCACCGTGGTCTACGCGCTGGCGATCGGACCCGTCACCCAGGCGGTGCTGCCCTGGGTGGTCGTCGCGCTGCCGGCCACCGCAGCGGGGGTCACTCCCCGCGGGGCAGCGAGTCGGCCTTGACGGCGTCGCGCTGACCGAGGGGCTGCTCCGGGCCCCGGGTGGTGTCCTTGGCGGTCTGCTCCTCGGACTCGGCGTTGATCTCCGCGCCCAGCAGCACGGCGTAGGAGGTGATCCACAGCCACAGCAGCAGCACGATGATGCCGGCGAAGACGCCGTAGGTCTTGGCGTAGTTGCCGAAGGTCGAGACGTAGATCGAGAACCCGATCGAGGCCACCAGCCAGAGCAGCGTCGCCACCACGGCGCCCACCGACACCCAGCGCACCTTGGGGGCGTCGCGGTCCGGCGCCACCCGGTAGAGGATGGCCAGCGCGACGGCGATCAGCACCACCAGCAGCACCCACCGGGCGGCCAGCAGCAGGAAGCGCACCACCGGGCTGTCGCCGAGCAGCGACTCCAGCAGCGGCGGGACCACCGCGAGCAGGGCCAGCACCAGGGCGAAGAAGATGATGGCGCCCACGGTCAGCAGCAGGGCCAGCCCGCGCTTCTTGACGAAGCCCCGGTTGTCCTCCTCGTCGTAGGCGGCGTTGACCGCGGCCATCAGGTTGCTCACCCCGCCCGAGGCGCTCCACAGCGCGACCAGGATCGAGATGACCACGCTGATCCCCAGCCCGGACCGCCCGCCGGAGGTGAGCGAGCTGATCTGGTCGGTGATCAGGGTGCGGGCCTGCTCGGGCAGCGCCTGGGTCAGCGAGCCGACCTGGGTGGCGATGACCGCCGGGTCGGCGAACAGCCCGTACAGGCCCACCAGCGCGACCAGCGCGGGGAACAGCGACAGGAAGGCGAAGAAGGCCACCCCGGCGCCCAGCAGGGGCACCTGGTCGGCCTTGGCCTCGGCCCAGCCCCGCTTGGCGATCTGCACCCAGCCGCGGCGGGGGATCTCCCGCGGCGTGTCGGCGCCCTCGCCGGGCACTCCTGCGGACCCCGCCCGCTCTTCGGTCGACGACATGGCTCCACCTCTCGCTCACGGACACACCGGCCCAGGGACAGGACAGGGACGCCCACCGAGGTGGGCGTCCCTGTCCGCGGTTCAGCTGTTGCGGGACTCCTGCACGGAGTCCTTGGACTCCTGGGCCTGGCCCTGGACGTCCTGGGCCGCCGAGGCGCCCTCCTCCTTCACCGTCTGGACGGCGTCGGTGGCGGTCTCCTTGACCGACTGGACGGCCTCCTGGGCCGGCTCGCGGAGGTTCTCCGCGACCTCCTGGACGGCGTGCTGGGCGCCCTCGCGCAGCGGCTGCTCGAGCTTGTCGGTCAGCTCGGAGACGGCGCGCTGCTCCTTCTGGCTGGACGGGATCAGCCCGGCCAGCAGCAGACCGGCGCCGAAGGCGATCAGCCCGGCGGCCAGCGGGTTGCCCTGGGCGCGGTCCTTGACCGCACCCGGCGCCCCGGCGACCGCGCCGCCGACGGTGGAGGCGGCGTCGGAGACCGCGCCACCGGCGGACTGGGCGGCACCCGCCACGGCACCGCCGGCGGAGTGGGCCGCACCGGAGACGGCCCCACCGGCACCCTGGGCCATGCCCGCCGCGCCGTGGCCGGCGTCGCTGGCCTTGCCCATCACGCGGTCCTTGAGCCCGCTGGCGGCACCCTTGACCTTGTCGGTCTGGCGGCGGGCCATGTTCTTCGGGTTGGCGGTGTCGGCGAGGGCGTCGACGTCGTTGCTGAGCTCGGCCCGGGTCCGGGCGATCTCGGCCCGGATCTGCTCCGGGTCGTTGCTCGAGACGGGATCGGTGGTGCTCATCGGTTCTTCTCCTCCTGCCCCTTCAGGGCGTTGGGGACCTTGCTGAGGGTGTCGGTGGTGTCGGGGACGCCGCGGACGCGCTTGAGCTCCTTCTGACCCGTGTTCGCCAGCGCAGCGCCGATCAGCGCCCACACCAGGACCACGATCAGCGCGGACCACTGCAGCTCCATGAACTGGCCCAGACCCCACATCAGGCTGAGGCTGATGAAGACCAGGACGAGCAGACCGGCCACGGCGGCGCCGACGAGCATGCCGATGCCCTTGCCGGCGTTGACGCTGGACTGGCGCAGCTCGGCCTTGGCCAGCGCGACCTCCTGACGCATCAGCGTCGAGAGGTCGCTGGTGACCGAGGCGAAGAGCTGGCCGATGCTCCGGCCATCGGCCGACTCGGCGATGCCGCGGCTCGGCGTGGGCTCCATGGACTCGCTCATCGCGTCACGTCGTTCCGGGTGTCGTCGACCCAGGGGTTGGTCAGCGGGTCGGGGTCGGTCGGCCGGTTCGTCATGTCCTCCTCCGTCAGGGAGGCGGGAGCGGGGGTGGTCGGCACGGGCTGGGCGGGGTCGCGGACCGTGGAGGCCCCGGTCGGGGCCCAGCCGCTCTCGCTGCCGCTGGTGACGTAGCCGCTGGAGGTGTAGTCGCCCGGGGCGTCGGCGCTGCGCCGCCCGGTCACGCCGGTGGAGCCGGAGTCCAGGCTGGTGCGGCTGGCCGCCACGCTGCGGGTGAGACGCCCCACCAGCAGACCGGCCACGGCCGCGCCGGTCAGGAAGACGCCGGGACGGCGGCGGGCGAACTCGCGGACCTCCTCCAGGACGTCCTCGGGCTCACGGTCCTGCAGCCAGTGGCTGACCGAGCCGATGCGCCGGGAGGCCTCGTGGGCCAGCTGGCTGCCGGGGCCGGAGCCCTCGGCCTTGGAGGCCATCTCGCCGAGCTCGCTGGCCACCGAGTGCAGGCCGTCGGCGAGCCGCTGCTGCTGGCTGCCCACCTGCCCGCGGAGCTCGCCGACCACGGTGCTGAGCAGGTCGCCGGCGCGCTCCTTGGCCTCGCCGACCACGTGCCCCGCCTCCTGCACGGCGGTGCTGGCGACGTCCTTGCCCGCCCCGACGGCGGTGTCCTTCACGTTGGCGGCCTCCTGCTTGGCCACGTCGGCGGTCGAGCCGCCACCCTGGGAGCTGCCGCCCTGGAAGTCGTCGCCCTGGAAGCCGGTGCCCTGGAAGTCGTTGCTCGGCGGGGTCTGCAGACCCGCGCCGATGGGGTCGGTCCCGGGGGGACCCGCTGGGTCGACGGGGGGCAGGTCCCCGCCAGGCTGCCACCCCTGGTTCTGAGGATCAGGCTGGTTCGTGTAGCTGCTCACGCTCATCTCCCATCACGCAGCCGCCGTGCCCGTGCGGGCCGTGCGGCGCCTCTGGTTCCGAGGGTGTCGGTCATCGATGCCGACACCGTCACCACGGTGGCTACCCAGGCCTCCGTCGGCCATGCCCTCGATCCGAACCGTCGGCGGGAGGACGTCACGGAGCCGAAAGCCGGACTTCGCCCCAGGCTCCTGCGGTCGCGCTCACGAACGCCCGTCGCGGGACGCCGCCACGACCTCGGCCAGCTCGGCGAGCACCGGACGGGTGGAGCCCTCGCGCCACCGGGACGGGCAGCCGGTGGCCACCACGCACAGCCCGGGCCCGGGCGCCACCAGCACCGCCTGGCCGGCCCAGCCGGCGGCCAGCCGGGTGGCTTCGCCCGCGTCGGCACCCACCCACCAGCCGTAGCCGTAGCCGCGGTGCTCCGGCGGGCCGCCCGGCGTCCAGGCCCGCCACGCGCGCTCCCGGTACCACCCCGGCACCCCCGTCCCGGTGCGCCAGGCCTCGCCCAGGGCGAGCAGGGCGCGGGGGGAGAGCCGGGCGTCGCCGAAGCCGTACGGCACGCCGTCGGGGTCGACCGGCCACTCGACGTCCGCGGCACCGACGGCGGCCAGCGGCCCCGACCGGGCCCAGCCCAGCAGGTCGCCCCCGACCGCCTGCTGCAGCCCCGCGGCCAGCAGGTGCCAGGTGCCGTTGTCGTAGCGGAAGCGCGTGCCGGGCTCGTCCAGCTGCTCGGCGGCGAGCAGCTCCTCCACCCAGCCGCCGGGCAGCTCCATCACGGCGTCGATCTCCAGCAGGCCCCCGGCCGCCCCGGAGGTCATGGTCAGCAGCTGGTGGACCGTCGCGGACCGGCGGGGTCCGGGCACCCGACCGCCCAGCAGCTCGCCCAGCGTCGTGCCGAGCTCGAGGGCCCCCTGGTCGAGGGCGTGCCCGACCAGGGAGGACAGCAGCGACTTCGTCACGCTGGCGATCGTCTCGGCGGGGTTGTCGAGGCCGTGGCCGTGCAGGTCGTGGGCGGCGACCTCGACCCCGTCGACGGCGGCGAGCAGGCAGCAGGTGGCTGCCAGCGCGGGATCGGTGCGGCACCGCCCGGCCACCCTTTCGAGGGCGGCGGGCACGGCGGTGGTGGGAGAGCTGCTCACGCTGCGGATCGTCCTCGGGCGGCCCTCGCGCGGGCAAGCGGGTTCTGCTGCCTCCCGCTCCCACGCCGCCGCCCCGGGCGCCCTACAGTGACCGGGTGACCGTCCTGCCCTCCGACCTGACCGAGCGGCTGCAGCCGTGGACCAGCCCGGACCGGCTGGCCGCGCTGCTCGGGTTCCGGCCCGACGACGCCGCGGACACCGCCATCCTGGTCGAGGAGGTGCTGGCCGACCCGGAGGCCTCGGCCCGGGTGGCCGGGCTGGTGTCGGGGCTGCGGGCCGGCGTCGGACGCTTCGCCGACGGCGGGGACTCGGTCTTCGCCGGCCCCGAGGGCACCGACCACCACTCCCGGGCGCTGGGGCACCGCGTCCAGGGCGGGCTCGCGCTGCTCGCCCTCACCGCGACGGCCCCCGACGTCGTCGCCTTCTCCGCCGGGCACGGCATCGAGGAGGAGCAGAGCTGGCGCTCGCTGTCCGACCTCGGCCAGCAGGTGTGGGTGCACCGCCGCACCTACGGCGAGTTCGGGCTGCACACCCAGGGCTGGCTCACCACCGCCTGGTCCGGCGCGCTGCACTGGGTGGGGCGGCTGCAGGCCAACCTCATCCCGATGACCGACGACGACGGCGGGCGGCTGCCCGGGCGCTGGCAGCTCTCGGTCCACATCCCCGAGTCCGGACCTCTCACCCCGGCGGCCGTGGACGAGTCGCTGGCCGGGCTGGAGGAGCTCTTCGCCCGGCACCACCCCGGCTACCCGGCCGAGCGGCTGCACTGCTCGTCGTGGCTGCTCGACCCGACGCTGGCCCGCGAGCTGCCCGGGTCCAACCTGGCCGCCTTCCAGCAGCGCTGGCAGCTGACCGGGCGCAGCTCGCCGGGCGACGCCGACGCCCTCTTCTTCACCTTCCGCACCCGCGGCGACGTGGACCTCGACCGGCTGCCCACCGACACCCGGCTGCAGCGCCTCGTGGTCGGGCGGATCCGCGACGGCTCCGGCTGGGTGACCGCGGAGGGCACCGCCCCGCTGCCCTCGGGAGGAGCACGATGACCGACCTGTACCTGGTCCGCCACGGCCAGACCGAGTGGAGCCGCGACGGCCGCCACACCTCCGCCACCGACCTCGAGCTCACCGAGGTGGGACGCCGCGAGGCCGAGCGGCTGCGGGACCGGCTGGCCGACCTGCAGCCCGGCCTCGTGCTGTCGAGCCCCCGTCGCCGCGCCCTCGACACCGCCCGCATCGCCGGCTTCCCCGCCGAGCAGGTCGAGGTCACCGAGGACCTGGCCGAGTGGGGCTACGGCGACTACGAGGGGATCACCAGCGAGGAGATCCGCGAGCGCGACCCGGGCTGGACGGTGTGGACCCACCCCACCCCTGGCGGCGAGACGCCGGCGCAGGTCCGCGAACGGCTCGGCCGCGTCGTCGAGCGGGTCCGCGGCAGCGGGCTGGACCGGGTGCTCTGCTTCGGCCACGGGCACTCGCTGCGGGCGCTGACGCTCATCTGGCTGGAGCTGGACCTCGAGCGGGGGGAGTCCTTCCCGATGGAGACCGGCACCCTGTCGGTGCTGGGGGAGCGCAAGGGCCGTCCCGCGCTGGTGCACTGGAACTCCTGAGCCGCCGCCCGCCTCCGGCGGCCACCTCTTCACAGCCCGTCCAACACCCCTTCACAGCCCGTCCGGCACGGCTTCACAGCCGGTGCTGGCGCTTCACAGCCGCTGCAACGGCTGTGAGGAGGGGCGAGCGGCTGTGAGGGCGGCGGATCTGGGGGAGGGAGTCTGCCCGGGTGGGCTCGGGCCTGGTGGGGCCGTCGCGCGGTCTTCACAGCCGGTTCGGGGCGCCTTCACAGCCGGTGCTGGCGCTCCACAGCCGCTGCAACGGCTGTGAGGATGGGCGAGCGGCTGTGAAGGCGGTGGGGGCAGCGGCTGTGGAGGCGGTGCGGGGAGCGGCTGTGGAGGCGGTGGGGGCAGCGGCTGTGGAGATGGTGCCAGAGGCGGGGCGGCGCGTGGAGGACGCATCCGTCGCTAGGCTGCCCGGGTGAGCGCGAGGTCGTCGAGGCGGATGGTGTTCTGCGGGGTCACCCTGCAGGGTCTGGAGCAGCTGGCCGACGGCGGTGGGGGCGCCGCGCTGGACGGCCGCGCCGCCACCCGCACCCTGCTGGCCCAGCACGGCACGGGTCCCGACGAGGAGGAGGCCGACTACCTGGCGCAGTCGCTGGCCTCGCTGGACAGCCTGCTGCTCGGCGAGGGCCCCCGCGTCGTGGTCGCCCTGGACGCCGAGCGCGCCGCGGTCACCGTGGTGGAGGAGGCCATCGGCCACATCCGGCTCGACCCCGCCGACTGGGGGTGGGCGACCGCGGTCTTCGTCGACGAGCCGCAGTCCGCACCGGCGCTGGCCGCCGCCCGCGCCGCCCTCGCCGGGCACCCGGGACGGGTCGGCGAGCCCGGTCTGCCGGCGCCGGTGACCGAGCTGCTCGAGGACCACCCGCTGCTGTGGTTCCTGCCCACCGAGCTGCCCGACGTGCTGGCCCTGCACCGCTGAGCGCCGCCCGCCCGGGGCACCCGGCCCGCGCGGTGCACCCCCGCGTCGGCGCGGCGGGTGACACACTGACTGCATGCCACGTTCGATCTGGAAGGGCGCGATCTCCTTCGGCCTGATCAGCATCCCGATCAAGGTCTACGGAGCCACCGAGCAGAAGGACATCTCGTTCCGCCAGGTGCACCCGGCCGACGGCGGCCGGATCAAGTACAAGCGCGTCTGCGAGGTGTGCGGCGAGGAGATCCCCTACGCCGAGATCGCCAAGGGCTACGAGACCCCGGACGGGCGGATGGCGGTGCTGCAGAAGGAGGACTTCGACGACCTCCCGCTGCGCACCACCAAGGCCGTGGACGTGGTGCAGTTCGTCGACGCCGAGGAGGTCGACCCGACCTACATCAACTCGACCTACTTCCTCGAGGCCGACGGCCCCGGCGCCAAGCCCTACGTGCTGCTGCGCGACGCGCTGGTCCGCAGCGGCCGGGTCGCCATCGTCAAGGTGGCGCTGCGCTCGCGCGAGACGCTGGCCATGATCCGGGCCAAGGACGACCTGCTGCTGATGCACACCATCCTGTGGCCCGACGAGCTGCGCGACGGCGAGTTCGCCTCCCCGGCCGAGGACGTCACGGTCAGCGACGCGGAGGTCACCATGGCCGGGTCCTTCATCGACGCCCTCTCCGGGCCCTTCGAGCCCGAGCAGTTCCACGACGCCTACCGCGAGGCCCTGGAGACGCTGGTCGAGGCCAAGCTCAGCGGGCAGGCGGTGGCCTCGGTGGAGGAGGACACCGGCGAGCAGGCCGACGTGGTCGACCTGGTCGCGGCGCTGCGGGCCTCGGTCGAGGCGGCGAAGCGGCGACGCGCCGAGTCCGCCGGCGAGGCCGCCGCCGAGCCGGAGCCGGCCCCGGCGAAGCGGACCACGACGCGCCGGAGCACCACGAAGAAGACCGACGCCGGCCCGACCGACGGGGCGGCGGCCGAGGAGAAGCCGGCCAAGAAGACCGCGGCCAAGAAGACCGCGGCGAAGAAGACCACCGCCCGCCGGACCCCGGCGCGCAAGGCCAGCTGACCCCTCGTCCCGGCGTCCGCGGCGGCGCTCGCCGGGAGTACGTTGGGCGGATGGACGCCCGCACCTCGGTCCCACCACCCGTCAACGAGCCGGTCCGCGGCTACGCCCCCGGGAGCCCCGAGCGGGCTTCCCTCACCGCCCGGCTGGCGGAGCTGGCCTCGCAGACCGTCGAGCTGACCGCCGACCTCGGCTCCCAGCAGCGGCTGCCCGGCGGGGCGCCGTTCGAGGTCACCATGCCCTCGGACCACCACCACGTCCTGGGACGCTCCGCCCACTCCACCGCCGAGGACGCCCGGACGGCGGTCGAGGCCACCCGCCGGGTGGCCCGGGACTGGGCCGACACCCCCTTCGACGAGCGGGCCGCGATCTTCCTGCGCGCCGCGGAGCTGCTGGCCGGGCCCTGGCGCGACACCCTCAACGCCGCCACCATGCTGGGCCAGGGCAAGACCGTGCAGCAGGCCGAGATCGACTCCGCCTGCGAGCTGGTCGACTTCCTGCGGTTCAACGTCGCCTTCGCCCAGCAGATCCACGAGGTCCAGCCGCTGTCCTCGCCCGGGGTGTGGAACCGCACCGACTACCGGCCGCTGGACGGCTTCGTCTACGCCGTCACCCCCTTCAACTTCACCGCGATCGCCGGCAACCTGCCCACCGCCCCGGCGCTGATGGGCAACACCGTGGTCTGGAAGCCCAGCCCCACCCAGCAGCTGTCGGCCCACCACACGATGCAGCTGCTGCGCGCCGCCGGGCTGCCTGACGGGGTGATCACCATGCTCCCCGGCGACGGCCTGGCCGTCTCCGACGTGGTGCTCGAGCACCCCGACCTGGCCGGGCTGCACTTCACCGGCTCGGTCGCCACCTTCCAGCACCTGTGGCAGCGGATCGGCCAGAACATCGCGGGGTACCGGGCCTACCCGCGGGTGGTGGGGGAGACCGGCGGCAAGGACTTCGTCGTCGTGCACCCCAGCGCCGACGTCGACGTGGCCCGCACCGCGCTGGTGCGCGGCGCCTTCGAGTACTCGGGGCAGAAGTGCTCGGCGGCGTCGCGGGCCTACATCGCGCGCAGCGTGTGGGACCGGCTGTGCGAGGACCTGGTCGAGCAGACCGAGTCGCTGGCGGTGGGGGACGTGCGCGACCTGTCCAGCTTCACCTCGGCGGTGATCGACCAGCGGGCCTGGAGCCGCCACCGCGACGCCCTGCAGCGGGCCCGGTCGAGCAGCAGCTGCCAGGTGCTGGCCGGCGGCACCGTGGACGACTCGGTGGGCTGGTACGTCCGCCCCACCGTGATCACCTCCGACGACCCCGCCGACGAGATCTTCCGCACCGAGTACTTCGGACCCATCCTCGGCGTGCACGTCTACCCCGACGCCGGCTACGAGTCGGTGCTCGACCTGGTCGACGAGGCCACCCCGTACGGGCTGACCGGCGCGGTGATCGCCGAGGACCGCGAGGCGGTCCGGCTGGCCGGGCACCGGCTGCGGCACGCGGCCGGCAACTTCTACGTCAACGACAAGCCGACCGGGGCGGTGGTCGGCCAGCAGCCCTTCGGGGGCTCGCGGGCCTCCGGCACCAACGACAAGGCCGGGTCGATGTGGAACCTGATCCGCTGGGCCAGCCCGCGCTCGATCAAGGAGACGCTGCTGCCGCCCACCACGGTGGAGTACCCGCACATGGGCGCGGAGCCCGTCGCCCCCGGGGAGGCGGAGTGATCAGCCGGCTGGCCACCACCGACGCCGCGGAGGCCGCCGAGCTGGTCGGCACGCTGACCGCCGCCGGCTGGGCCGCCGACGTGGTCACCGAGCCGGCCGACGGGGGTCGCCAGCACGTGGTGCAGACCGACGCCCCCGTGGAGCTGCTGCAGGAGCTGGTCGGCGAGGGCGGTCCCCGGCTGGAGGTGTCGGACCCGATGTCGGGCGTCAGCGCCCCCGTCCCGCCGGACGAGGTGCGCTGAGCCCTGACGAGGGAGGCGCCGTGCTGGCAGGCGCGCTCAGCCCCGGGCCAGCCAGCGCCGGCCCACCTCCTCGTGGACGTCCACCCCGGCCAGCACGGCCGGGGCCGCGGACTGCTCGAGCTTGCGGCCCAGCAGCGGGATGTTGACCTTCAGGTCGCCGCTGACCTCGAGCACCGAGCCGGCGCCGCCGGCGGTCAGCGAGGTCGTGCCGTGCATGGTGACCGGCTGCCCCGGGACGGTGATGGTGATGGTGCCGCGGCGGTTGCCCTGGGCGTCCGGCTCCCCCCAGCTGATCTCCTCGACCACGTCGAGGGTCGGGCCGGTGAACTTGGCGGCGGCGGCGGGGGCCTCCAGCACCCGCTGCGTGCGGGTGGTGGACCCGTCCACGGTCACGGTGAAGTCGCGGGCCCGGCTGGCCCGGCACACCTCGGTGAGGTACTCCTCGTCGGTCAGCATGCCGTAGGCCTCGGCCGGTCCGGCGGGGAACTCTGCGCGGGTGGAGATGTCCATGGCGGCCATTCTGCCGGTCCCGGGGTGCGACCCCGGCGCCCGACCCGGCGGCGCGCCGCGGGCTTCGCGGTGCCGCCCCGGCGGCGGGCGACGTCGCCTAGGGTGGGAAGGGGCACGACGACGTGCCCGGGCGTGTGGCGCGACGATCGGATCGGCGAGGAACAGTGAGCACGGAGACGGCTGGCACACCACCTGTCGAGGACGGCACCACGGCTACGGAGCGCCGCGACCTGTCGGCCCTGGCGCGGGAGCGGATCGCCGAGCTCGCCCGCCGCGGCGCCGAGCTGGCCGCGGCCATGCAGCAGCCGCCGGAGCGCGCCGAGGCCTTCCTGCAGCACTACTTCCGCCACGTGGACGCCGACGAGGTGCTGCTGGGCCGCGACCCGGGCGACGTGCTCGGCCTGGTGGCCGCGCACTTCCGGCTGGCGGTCTCCCGGCCCGGTCCCGACCCGGTGATCTCGGTGGCCACGCCGACGCCGGACGCCGACGGCTGGTGCGCCCCCGAGCAGGCCACGGTGCTGCAGGTGGTGAACGAGGACCGGCCGTTCCTGGTCGACTCGGTCACGATGGAGATCGTCCGCCAGGGCTGGGTGATCCGCGAGCTGTTCCACCCCCAGTTCTGGGTGCTGCGCGACGCCGACGGCCGCCTCGAGGCGGTGCTGCACGGCCACCAGGCCGCGGTCGAGCCCCGGGCGGTGGCCGAGTCGTGGATCCACGTCGAGCTGGTGCCGGGCCGCAGCGGGGTGACCGGCGCGGCCGAGCTCGAGCAGCTGCGGACCGGCCTGGAGCAGGTGCTCTCCGACGTCCGGGTGGCGGTGGAGGACTTCGACGCCATGCGGCAGCGCGTCGAGGACGTCTGCACCGAGCTCGCCGACGACCCGCCGGGTGTGCCGCCGGAGGAGCGGGACCAGGCGGTGGAGCTGCTGCGCTGGCTGGCCGAGGGCCACTTCACCTTCCTCGGCTACCGCGACTACGCGCTGGTGGTGGGTGACGGGACCCGTTCCTACCAGCCCGTCCCCGGGACGGGACTGGGCATCCTGCGCGGCGACACCGACGTCGAGGGACGGTTCTCGGCCAACCCGCCGACCAGCGAGCGTCCCGCCCTGGTGGTGGTGACCAAGGACAACCTGCGCTCCCGGGTGCACCGGCCGGCCTACCTGGACTACGTCGGCGTCCGCCGGTTCGGCTCCGACGGCGCCGTGGTGGCCGAGCACCGCTTCCTCGGGCTGTTCGCCCACTCGGCCTACACCGAGCAGGTCACCCGCGTGCCGGTGCTGCGCGACAAGGCCGCGGAGGTGCTGGCCCGCACCGGATACGCCCCCGACAGCCACGGCGGCAAGGCGGTGATGCGGGTCCTCAGCTCCTACCCGCGCGACGACATGTTCCAGGCGACCGCCCGCGAGCTGACCCCGGTCGTGGAGGAGATCTCGCGGCTGCGGGAGCGGCGCCAGGTGCGGCTCTTCGCCCGGCGCGACCCCTACGGGCGCTACCTGTCCTGCCTGGTCTACCTGCCGCGCGACCGCTACACCACCGAGGTGCGGCTGCGGATCGAGGGCGTGCTGCAGCGCGCGGTGGGTGCGGAGTCGGTGGAGGCCACCGCGCAGGTCAGCGAGTCGGTGCTGGCCCGGCTGCACCTGGTGGCCCGGATGCCGGCCGACCGGCGGCTGGGCGGCTACGACGTCACCGCCCTGGAGCGAGAGCTGACCGCGGCCACCCGGTCCTGGAACGACCTGCTCCGCGAGCAGGTGGCCCGCCACCCTGGGCTGCGGACGGTCCCCGAGCTGGAGCGCATCTTCCCGGAGGGCTACAAGGAGGACTTCCGCCCCGAGCAGGCCGTGCTCGACCTGGCCGCCCTGCTGGCCCTCGGCGACGCCGCCGACGAGCGGGCCGGCACCGACGGCGTCCCCGCCGACCGGGACGAGTCGGGGCCGCCGATGGCCCAGGCGATGTACCGGCCCGACGAGCCGGAGGACCCGGCCGACCTGCGGCTCAAGGTGTTCCGGACCACCCCGATGCCGCTGTCGCAGGTGCTGCCGCTGCTGAGCGCCTTCGGCGTCGAGGTCCTCGACGAGCGCCCCTACGAGCTGCGGCTGCCCGGCGGGCGGCGGGCCTACGTGCTGGACTTCGGGCTGCGGGTCCCCGGCGGCGTCGCCGCCCTCGACGAGCGCTGGCGCGCCGAGGACCGCGACCGCTTCACCGAGGCCTTCGCCGCCGTCCACGGCGGCCGGGCCGAGAGCGACGGCCTCAACCGGCTGGTGCTGGCCGCCGGGCTCAGCTGGCGCCAGGTGTCCTGGCTGCGGGCGATCTCGCGCTACCTGCGCCAGGCCGGGGTCAGCTTCAGCCAGACCTACATCAGCACCGCGCTGGTGGCCAACGTGGAGCTGGCCCGGTTGCTCGTGCGGCTCTTCGAGCTGCGCTTCGCACCCCGCGACGCGTCCTGCACCCCGCCGGCCGAGGAGGAGGTCGCGGCCCTCGCCGAGCAGGTCCGCACCGGCCTCGACGCCGTGGCCAGCCTCGACCAGGACCGCATCCTGCGCTCCTTCCTGGCCGTGGTGATGGCGATGGTGCGCACCAACGCCTTCCAGCCCGGACGTCCGGCGCTGGCCTTCAAGCTGCTGCCCACCCGGCTGCCCGACCTGCCCGCACCGCGGCCGGCCTTCGAGATCTTCGTCTGCTCCCCGCGGGTCGAGGGCGTCCACCTGCGCTTCGGGGCGGTGGCGCGCGGCGGGCTGCGCTGGTCCGACCGGCCCGAGGACTACCGCACCGAGGTGCTGGGCCTGGTCAAGGCGCAGATGGTGAAGAACACCGTCATCGTGCCGGTGGGGGCCAAGGGCGGCTTCTTCTGCAAGCACCTGCCCGACCCCTCGGACCGGCCGGCGTGGCTGGCCGAGGGGCAGGCCTGCTACCGGGTCTTCATCTCCAGCCTGCTCGACGTCACCGACAACATCGTCGGCGGTGAGGTCGTCGCACCCCAGCAGGTGGTGCGCCACGACGCCGACGACCCGTACCTGGTGGTGGCCGCGGACAAGGGCACCGCCACCTTCTCCGACCTGGCCAACGCGATCTCGCTGGAACGCGGGTTCTGGCTCGGCGACGCCTTCGCCTCCGGCGGGTCGGTCGGCTACGACCACAAGGCGATGGGCATCACCGCCCGCGGCGCCTGGGAGTCGGTGGTGCGCCACTTCCGCGAGATGGGCGTGGACTGCCAGCAGGAGGACTTCACCTGCGTGGGCATCGGCGACATGTCCGGCGACGTCTTCGGCAACGGCATGCTGCTCAGCCGCCACACCCGGCTGGTGGCCGCCTTCGACCACCGGCACGTCTTCCTCGACCCCGACCCCGACGCGGCCACCTCCTTCGAGGAGCGGCGCCGGCTGTTCGAGCTGCCCCGCTCGAGCTGGGCCGACTACGACACCACGCTGCTCTCCGAGGGCGGTGGCGTCTTCCCGCGGACGGCCAAGTCCATCCCGCTGCACCCCGCGGTGCGGGCCCGGCTGGGGCTGCCCGACGACGTCACCGCGCTGCCGCCGACCGAGCTGGTCTCGGCCGTGCTGCGCGCCCCCGTGGACCTGCTGTGGAACGGCGGCATCGGCACCTACGTCAAGGCCGCCGACGAGAGCCACGCCGCGGTGGGGGACAAGGCCAACGACGCGCTCCGCGTCGACGGCCGCGAGCTGCGCGCCCGCTGCGTGGGCGAGGGCGGCAACCTCGGGTTCACCCAGCGCGGGCGCATCGAGTACGCCGCGGCCGGCGGCCGGATCAACACCGACTTCATCGACAACTCGGCCGGGGTGGACACCTCCGACCACGAGGTCAACATCAAGATCCTGCTGGCCGGCGAGATCGACGCCGGCCGGCTGGCCGCCGCCGACCGCGAGCCGCTGCTGGCCTCGATGACCGACGACGTGGCCGCGCTGGTGCTGCGGCACAACTACGACCAGAACCTGGCGCTGGCCAACGCGCTGCACCAGGCGGCCTCGATGGCCCCGGTGCACGAGGCCTGGATGCGGCGGCTGACCCGCCTCGGCCTGCTGGACCGCACCATCGAGCACCTGCCCGACAGCGAGGAGATGGCCCGCCGCGTCGCCGAGGGCCGCGGGCTCACCTCGCCCGAGCTGGCCATCCTGCTCAGCTACACCAAGATCTGGCTGGAGCGGGAGATCCTCACCACCGACCTGCCCGACGACCCGTTCCTGGCCGACCGGCTGGTGCAGTACTTCCCCGAGGCGCTGCGCCGCGACCACCGCGAGGGGATGCCCGAGCACCGGCTGCACCGCGAGATCATCACCACGGTGGCGGTCAACCGCTTCGTCGACTCCGCCGGCATCACGGCGGTGCACCGGCTGGCGGAGGAGACGGGCGCGGCGCCGGAGGACGTGATGCGGGCCCAGCTGGCGGCCCGGTCGGTCGTCAGCGCGGGGCGTCACGAGGTGGAGCTGCGCCAGCTGGACTTCCGGGTCGACGCCGGGCTGCAGACGAGGCTCCGGGTGGAGCTGCGGACGCTCGTCGAGCGGGCCACCCGGTGGGTGCTGTACAACCGGCGGGCGCCGATCGACATCCGCGCCGCCATCGAGCAGTTCTCGGGCGCGGTGAGCGCGATCACGCAGGCCATGCCGGAGCTGCTGGCCGGTCGTGACGCGGAGGTCTTCGACCAGCGCCGCGCCGACCTGCTGGCCGCCGGGCTGGGCCGTGAGCTGGCCACCGCCTTCGCGGCGCTGCCGTACCTGCAGTCGGCGCTGCCGGTGGTGCAGGCGGCCCAGCAGGCCGGCTGCGACCCGGTCACGGTCGCCCGGGTGCACCACCAGCTCAGCCAGCTGCTGGGGCTGGACCGGCTGCAGCGCCGGGTGGCGGCGCTGCCCCGCAGCGACCCCTGGGACGCGATGGCGCGCAGCGCGGTGCGCGACGAGCTGGTCACTGTCCACACCCAGCTGACCGCCGACGTGGTGCAGCTGCTGCCCCGTGGCGACGGCGACCCCGTCGGTGCGGTGACCCGCGCCCTCGCCGACTGGTCGGCGCAGACGCCGGCGCTGGAGGCGACCACCCGGGCGCTGGAGGAGATCTGCGAGGGCGAGCCCACGCTGGCCCGGATGTCGGTGGGGCTGCGCACGGTGCGGACGCTGCTGGCCGCCCGGGCCTGAGCCCGTCGCCGCCGGGTCGCCCGCCCCGGCGGGCGCCAGCAGCACCGGTCGGTGAGAATGAGCAGCGTGATCATCGACCTGCACACCCACTCCTCGGTCTCCGACGGCACGGACGCGCCGGCGGCGCTGGTGGCCAAGGCCGCGCGCGAGGGGTTGGACGTGCTGGCGCTGACCGACCACGACACCTTCGCCGGGCTGGCCGAGGCGCAGCAGGCGGCGGAGCGGCACGGGGTGCAGCTGGTGCCGGGCATCGAGATGTCCACCCAGCACGAGGGCCGCAGCGTCCACCTGCTCGGCTACGGCGCCCGCACCGACGACCCGGCGCTGACCGCGGAGCTGGTCCGGGTCCGCGCCGGCCGCGAGGACCGGCTGACGCCGCTGCTGCAGCGGCTGGCCGAGCTGGGGCTGCCGCTGAGCGAGGAGCAGGTGCGGGTGCACGTGGGGGCCAGCCCGTCGGTGGGACGCCCGCACGTGGCCGACGCGATGGTGGCCGCCGGCTACGTCGCCAACCGCGCCGAGGCCTTCGACCGCTACCTGGCCGACGGCGGCCCGGCGCACGTGCCCCGCTACGCGACGCCGCTGCGCAAGGGGATCCGGCTGATCCGGGCGGCGGGCGGGGTGACCGTGGTCGCCCACCCCTGGGGGCGGGACCGGGAGTGGCTGCTGCCGGAGCCGCTGTGGCCGGAGCTGGTCGAGGCCGGTCTGGACGGCATCGAGGTGGACCACTACGACCACGGCCCCGAGCAGCGCCGCCGGCTGCGGGCGCTGGCCGGGCGGACGGGGCTGCTGCCCACCGGTTCCAGCGACCACCACGGGCTGGGCAAGGTCGACCACGAGCTCGCCAGCAACACCACCGCGCCGGAGGTGCTGGCCGAGATCCGCGCCCGGCTCGCCGCCCGGCGGTCGCCGGCGGGCTAGGGACCCCGGTCGAGGCGCTCGAGCCACTCCGCCGCCAGCCGCGGCGGGGCCGTGGCCAGCCAGGCGTCGTCCACCAGCTCGACCAGGCGGTCGACCGGCAGCGGCTCCAGGCGGGTCAGCACCGCCGGGAAGCCGGCCAGGTGCTCGATGGTGAACAGCAGGTCGGGCTCCTGGGCGATCACGGCGTCCTTGGTGTCGAGGTCGGCCACCCGCAGCGCCAGCAGCGGCCCCGCCGGCACGGGCCGGTCGCCGAAGCGGCGCAGGTCGGCCTTGGTGAACGGCCGCTCCCAGACGAAGGCCCGGCCGCGCACCGTCCAGCAGGCGTTGCCGTAGGACGTCCCCTCGCTGCTGCCCGGCAGCGACAGGGCGCGGCGTCGCACGTCGTCGAGGCTGGCCACGACCCGACCCTACGCCGCGAGGGCGCCGCGGGAGAGGACGCTAGAGCTCGACCTGACCCCGCTCGAAGTAGTCGACCAGGTCCTGCGGCAGCGGCGGGACGTCGAGCGTGCGGCCGTCCCCGCGCAGCGACCGGGTCGCCAGCACGCCGGCGGCCACCGCCATCCGGGCCGCCACCGGGGACGTCCGGGTGGGCCCTCCGGAGGCCACGAACCGCAGGAACTCCTCGACCAGCTCGGGGTCCGCGCCGCCGTGGCCGCCCTCGGCGGCCGGCACGGTCACCACGTCGTCGGGCTCGGGCAGCCCGGAGGGGTGGCGGCGGTCCCAGACGGCGATCCGGGCCCCCGGCCCGTCGCCCAGGTTCTCGATCCGGCCCTCGGTGCCGATGACGGTGTAGTTGCGCCAGTAGTCGGGGGTGAAGTGGCACTGGGCGTAGGAGGCCAGCACGCCGTTGTCCAGCCGCATGGTCATCATCGAGATGTCCTCGACGTCCACCACCGGGTTGAGACCGCGCTGGCTGGCCGGCGGCCAGTTGTCGAGGCTGAACCAGTCCGCCATCCGCTCCTCGCTGCGGTCGCGGCGGTCGGTGACGGCGCCGTAGACGGCGAGGTCGCCCATGGCCTGCACCCGGGCGGTGTAGCCGCCGCCGAGCCAGTGGATGACGTCGAGGTCGTGGGCTCCCTTCTGCAGCAGCAGGCTGGTCGAGCGGCTGCGGTCGGCGTGCCAGTCCTTGAAGTAGTAGTCGCCGCCGTGGCCCACGAAGTGGCGGCACCAGATGGCCTTGACCTCACCGATCCGACCGGCGGTGACGAGGTCGCGCATCAGCGTCACCACCGGCATGTGGCGCATGTTGTGGCCGAGGTAGAGCCGGGTGCCGGTCCGCCGGGCGGTGGTCAGCACGTCGTCGCACTCCTCGATGCTGATGCCGAGCGGCTTCTCGCAGAACACCGCCGTGCCGGCCTCGAGGGCGGCCACCGTGGGCCCGTGGTGGAGGTGGTCGGGGGTGGTCACCAGCACCGCGTCCAGGCCCAGCCCGAGCAGCTGGTCGAGGTCGTCGGTGAGCACCACGTCGGGCCCGAGCTGGGCCCGGGCGTCGGCCCGGCCCCGCTCGGAGACGTCGCAGACCGCGACCACCTCCGCGCCCCGGCCGGGACGGTGGGCGTGGCGCCACAGCGCCGCCCGGGCGCCGAAGCCGATGATGCCGATGCGCAGGGTCACGCGCAGCAGCCTAACCAGCCGTCGTGGCGGGCGGCCGACCCCCTCGTCAGGCGGCGAGGGCCTCGGCCAGCAGGGTGAGGGTCTGCTCGCGGGCGGGGGAGCGGTCGGGCTCGTCGGCCTCCGAGGCGCCGGCGACCGGGTGCACCATCACCTCGTCGACGCCGAACTCCCGGGCCAGCTCCTGCAGCCGCGCCGCCACCTGGGCCGGGTCGCCGACGACCCAGCGCTCGGTCATCCGCGCGGCCAGCAGCCGGTGCGGCTCCGACAGCTCGGTGGCGGCGGCCTGCTCGACAGTGGCCTGCGGGCCGAACTCGCCGCCGGTGCGCAGCGCCACCATCGACAGCAGGTGCGGCCGCGCCAGCCGCTCGGCCTCCTCGGCGGTGGGGGCCACGGCCACGTTGACGGTCAGGAAGGTGGTGGGCTCGCCCTCGTGCCCGGCCAGCCGCCAGCCGTGGCGGTACAGCGACAGCGCCTCGGCGGTGCCGTGCCCGGAGAAGTGGTGGGCGAAGACGTAGGGCAGCCCCTTCTCCGCGGCCAGCCGGGCGGAGAAGTCGGAGGACCCGAGGAGCCACACCGGCGGGCTGGAGACCGCCTCGGGGGTGGCCAGCAGGGCCTGGGTGCGGCCGGGACGCCCGCCGTGCCCGGGCAGCGTGATCGCGGCGCCGCGGGGGTGCATCATGGCCATCACCTCCTCGACGTTGGCCTCGAAGCGCTGCACCGCGGCGGCCTCGTCCATGCCCTGCCGCAGCACCCAGTTGGTGACCGGGTCGGTGCCGGGGGCGCGGCCGATGCCCAGGTCGATCCGCCCGGGGTGGGCCGCCTCCAGCAGCGCGAACTGCTCGGCCACCACGAGGGGCGCGTGGTTGGGCAGCATCACCCCGCCCGAGCCCACCCGGATCCGCTCGGTGGCCGCCGCCAGCATCGCGATCAGCACCGGCGGGTTGGTCGAGGCGACCGCCCGGGTGTTGTGGTGCTCGGCGACCCAGTACCGCCGGTAGCCGAGGGCGTCGGCGGTGCGGGCCAGCCGGGTGGAGGCCGCGAGCGCCTGGGCGGTGGTCTGCCCGGAACGCACCGGGATGAGGTCGAGGACGGAGAGCGCGAGATCGGTCACCGTCAGGCAACCTCCCGACGGCGGGTGGCTATTCCCACCCGCCGCGGGTGCGTGCGCTCAGTCCGCGGAGCCGGAGGCGGCGGCGCCGCTGGTCGCTCCCTCGGCGCCACCGCCGCTGCGACGGCGACGCCGGCGGCGGGGACGCCCGGCACCGACCTCGCCCGAACCGCTCGGCGCAGGACCGGTGGAGCCGGCCGCCTCGCCGCCGGGGGTGCCGGCCTCGCCGCGGACGACCTCGCCGTTGCGGGTCCGGGTGCGGTTGCGGGGGGTGCGCTTGCGCGGGGTCCGGGGGACCTCGCGCTCCTCGCTGCCGTGGCTGCGAGCACCGCGGGGACTCGCCGGGGCCTGCCCGTCGGGTCGCTCCTCGACGGCCTTGGGCGCGGCGATCCGGCCCTTGGCGCCCTCGGGGATGCCGAGGTCGGTGTAGAGGTGCGGCGAGGTGGAGTAGGTCTCCCGCGGGGTGTCGAAGTCCAGGTCGAGGGCCTTGTTGATGACCTTCCACCGGGTGGTGTCGGCCCAGTCGACGAAGGTGATCGCCACACCGGTGGCCCCGGCACGGCCGGTGCGGCCGATCCGGTGCACGTAGGTCTTCTCGTCGTCGGGGCACTCGTAGTTCACCACGTGGGTGACGCCGGTGACGTCGATGCCGCGGGCCGCCACGTCGGTGGCCACCAGCACGTCCAGCTTCCCGTCGCGGAACTTCTTCAGCGCCTTCTCGCGGCCGGCCTGGTTGAGGTCGCCGTGGATGGGGGCGGCGTCGAAGCCGCGGTCGGCCAGGTCCTCGGCCACCCGCTGCGCCGTGCGCTTGGTGCGGCAGAAGATCATCATCCGGTCCCGGCCCTCGGCCTGCAGCACGCGGGCCACGATCTCGGGCTTGTCCAGGTCGTGCGCCTGGTAGACGAACTGGGTGGTGGCCGGGACGGTGGTGGTGTCCTCGGCGGACTCGGCCCGGATGTTCATCGGCTGGTTCAGGTGCCGCCGCGAGAGGCCCACGATGGCCGAGGGCATGGTGGCGGAGAACAGCATGGTCTGGCGCCCGGCCGGGGTCTGGGCCAGCAGCTTCTCGACGTCGGGCAGGAACCCGAGGTCGAGCATCTCGTCGGCCTCGTCCAGCACCAGCACCTTGATGTGGCGCAGGTCCAGCGCGCGGCGTCCCACCAGGTCGAGCAGCCGGCCCGGGGTGCCGACGACGACGTCCACGCCGGCGGCCAGCGCGTCCAGCTGCGGCTCGTAGCCGACACCGCCGTAGAGGGTGAGGACCTTGGCCTTGCGCACCGCGGACGCGGTGGCGAGGTCCTTGCCGACCTGGGAGGCCAGCTCGCGGGTCGGGCAGACCACCAGGGCCTGCGGCGCGCCGGGCTTGGCGAGCTCCTCGTAGCCGGCCTCGCCCTCGAGCCGCACCCGCTGCAGCAGGCTGATCCCGAAGGCCAGCGTCTTGCCGGTGCCGGTGCGGGCCTGGCCGATCATGTCGCTGCCGGCCAGCGCCAGCGGGATGGCCATCGCCTGGATCGGGAAGGGGTGGCGGATCCCCTTGGCCTCCAGCGCGGCCACGATGTCGGGGTGGACGCCGAGGTCGGCGAAGGT
Organism: Auraticoccus cholistanensis; assembly: GCF_009742705.1. Taxonomy (GTDB): domain Bacteria; phylum Actinomycetota; class Actinomycetes; order Propionibacteriales; family Propionibacteriaceae; genus Auraticoccus; species Auraticoccus cholistanensis. The sequence continues at coordinate 681,638 of NZ_WPCU01000005.1, read as the reverse complement.
CACCTCGGCCACCGGCTCGACGGTGTCGGCCTCGTGCACGGCGACATCGCTGGAGTCCAGCACGACGTCGTCGGCGGTGGTGGTGACCACGACGTCGTCGTGGCCGGAGACGGGCACCTCGTGGGTGGGGTGCTCGTCGGGGCGGTTCTGCTCGCTGTGGTCAGTCAGGGTTCTCAGCCTTTGTGCGATCGGTGCGCGGGGCACCGGTTCATCGAACCCACCCAGCACGTCAGCTCGCGTCCTGCCGGGGCGTCGCCCACGGTCCGGACCCGGCGGTGCCAGGGCGGGGACGCACAGGTGTGTGCGTGCCACGAGCCAGTCTAGCCTGCGCACCGCAGCCACCGGGCCGCGGCCGTGCCGGGCGGCGCGCCGCCGGGGGGACCACCGGGCTCAGGAGGCGAGCCCCAGCAGGTCCATCCGGGCGGTGTGGGCCTCCACGAGCCGGGAGAACATCCGCGAGATCGCCGCCAGGTCCATGCCGGGACGGTCGACCGTGCCCGCCAGCAGCCCCGTCAGGTCGTCGCGGTCGGCGGCCACCCGCTGGGCCTGGCTGAGGGCCTCGCCGACGAGCCGGCGCCCCCACAGGGCCAGCCGTCCGGCCACCGTGGGGTCCTCGGCGATGCCGGCGCGGACCCTGGCCACGATGTAGTCGGACTGGGCCTCGTTGGCCAGCACGGTGTGCACGCAGGCCCGGGTGTCGGCGTCGACGTAGGCGGCCACCTCGCGGTAGAAGTCGGCGGCGAAGCCGTCGCCGACGAAGGTCTTGACCAGTCCCTCCAGCCACGACCGCGGTGCGGTCAGCCGGTGGAAGGTGTCGAACGGCGTGCGGAAGGGGGCCATCGCCTCCATCGCGTCCACCCCGAGGGCGGACAGCCGGTCGCGGACCAGCTCGAAGTGGCCGAACTCACCCGCCGCCATCGCCGCGATCTGCACCTTGTCGGCCAGCGACGGGGAGGTGCGGGCGTCCTCGGCCAGCCGCTCGAAGGCGCAGAGCTCGCCGTAGGCGACCAGTCCGAGCAGGTCGACGGTGCCGCGGGAGTAGGACGCCCCGGGACCGGACGGGTCCGCCGCGGGGCTCGGCTCAGACGGCACCGAAACCGACGCGGCGGGTGGACTCCTCGCCGATCTCGAGGTAGGCGATCTTGGCCGCGGGGATCAGCACCCGGCGTCCGCGGGTGTCGGACAGGGAGAGCAGGCCGTCGTCGGCCAGCGCCTTCTCCAGCTCGGCCTGGACGGTGTCGGCGTCGGAGGGCGACTCCACGCTGACCTCGCGCCCGATGTGCTGGATCCCGACCTTGATGTCCACGTGCTCCTCCTGTGCCCGGGTCGGCGGCGCAGCGCTGGTGCGCTGCGCGTCTGCCCGGCTCGTGTCGTCGCCGCCCAGCCTGCCACGGAGCCGGTGGCGGCCGCGGAGGTGTTCGCCCACGGCGCAGCCGCCGGGCACCGGCGGCCCCGGGCCGACCTCGTCAGCCTGCGGCACCGTCCCGGGCGACGGGGTCGACCTCGCCGGGCGCCGCGGGGCGGATGACCATCCGGGTCCAGGCGCCCAGGTAGAGCCGGTCACCGGGTCCCACCTCGACGCGCCGGCCGGGGGCGATGGGGTCGCGGGGCAGCGGCGCCCCGTCGGCGGCCAGGTAGGTGCCGTTGGCCGAGCGCAGGTCCTCCACGAACCAGCGGCCGCCGTCGCGGCTCAGCTGCGCCTGCCGGCGGCTCACCCCGGAGTCGGCCTCGCAGTCGATGTCGGGGTGCACGCCCAGGTGCCGTGAGGCGCGCCCCACCAGCAGCGACGGCTGACGCAGCGCGACCACCTCGGTCCGGCCCGGCGCCGGCATCGGGTCGGCGCTGTTCTGCACCGCGTACCAGTCGGGGTCGACCCAGATCTCGGCCACCCACTCCGGCTGCCCCGTGCTCGCCCCGTCCTGCCCCGTGCTCGCCCCGTCCTGCCCCGCCGGGCCCTGCGCACGGGCCGCCGGCACCTCGTCGGTCTCCTCCGGGCGGCTGGGCGTGGGGATCGAGCTCGCGGCGGGGACGCCGGAGCCGTCGGTGAGGTCGTGGCCGCAGCCCTCGCAGTAGAGCGCGTCGGGGACGTTGACCGTCCGGCAGCGCGGGCACGCCGGGGACTGCTCACCTGGGGGGCTGGTCGTCATCTCGGCTCCGGATCCGGGGGTGTGGCAGGAGGGGCGCCCGAGGACCGGCCCGCGGGCGCGGCCGCCTCCGGCGGTGACGCTGGTCAGTATGCCGCAGCGCCGGCCCGCGCCAGGGCCACGGTGATGTTGTCCCGGCCGCCCTGCTCGTTGGCCCAGGCCACCAGCGCCGCGGCCAGCTGCGTCGGGCCGGTGGCGCCCGCCCCCACCTGCGCCCGCACCAGCTGCTGCAGCTGCTGCGGGTCGGAGGCGTAGTTCCACAGCCCGTCGCTGCACACCAGCACCCAGCCGGGCCGGTCCAGCGGCACCGCGCCGGTCTGGGCGCGGGTGTCGGGGGAGTCGGGTCCGAGCCAGCGGGTGATGGCGTGGGCCCCCGGGCTGCTCTCCGCGGTGTCGCGGTCGACCCCGGCCGCCACCCGCATGGCCGCCACCGAGTCGTCCTCGCCGAGCTGGCGCGGCGGGCCGTCGTCGGGCAGCCAGTACACCCGCGAGTCACCGATCAGCCCGTACACGCAGAGGTCTCCCTCGACGACGGCGGCGGCGAAGGTGCAGGAGGGTCCGTCGCTGCTGCCCTCGGCCCTGATCGCGCCGACCGCCTCGTCGGCGGCCCGGCCGGCCTCGACCAGCCCGCTGGCCAGCGCCGCCGTCCGGCTCTCCGGGGTGCCCATCCCCGAGGGCCGGTGGCGGCTGAGCAGGTCGCGGGCCGTGGTCGCGGCGACGAGCGAGGCGCGGTCGGAGTCGGGTGCGGTGGAGACGCCGTCGCACACCACCAGGACGGCGCGCCGCCCCGGCTCGGGGTCGGAGTGCAGCGCCATCGCGTCCTCGTTGCGGTGGTGGCGGCGGCCGCGGTCGCAGACCCCGCCCACCCACGACGAGGGGGAGAGCTCGAAGTGGTCCCGGGCCGGCGTGCCGTCGGCGCCGCAGCGGGGGCAGGAGCCGTCGGCGTCGAGCGCGCCGCCGCAGGTGGGGCAGCCGGGACCGTCCACGGGCCCGCTCTGCCGGGAGGAGCGGCTGAGGTCGATCGGCGCCTCGCCGCCGGTCCCGGCCGGCACCTGCTCGGTCGGCACCAGCTGACCGCCGCAGGTCTCGCAGAAGCTGTCGTGGGCGGCGACGGCTGCACCGCAGTGGGGGCAGCGGAGGGCATCGGTCATGTGCGGGACCACTTCCTGACGGCGTTGGCGGTGTCGACCAGCCGGATCCGCTCGGCGCGGTCGGAGGTCCGGCGGGCCATCCTGCGGTACGTGTGCTCCAGGCCGTCGCGCAGGCCGCCCTCGTCGGAGCTCCACGGCCCCAGCGGCACCAGCGGCTCGGCCGGGCTCCGGCGGCGAAGGTGCAGCGCCGCCTGCAGCACGTCGACGGTGAGGCGGTCCCGCTCGGAGTCGCCCAGGTCGGCGTCGTCGAGGCTGCGCAGCGCCTCGGCGTAGTCGGCCATCGTGGTGCCGAGGACGACCAGGTGCTGGGCGCGCAGCCGGCGCGAGTCGGCGTAGCCGCGGCTGGTCGCGGGCACCAGGTCCAGGGCGGCCAGCGAGCCCGGCAGGTCGCCCGCCCGGGCCCGGATCCGCGCCAGCCCGAAGGCGGCGGGGGAGACGTAGGCGGCGTCGGTGCTGGCGCAGCGGCGGTACAGCACCTCGGCGAGGTCGCTGTCGGGGCCCTGCTCGCAGGCCAGCGCCAGCGCCAGCTTGGGCGCCAGCTCGCCGGGCACCTGGCCGTACACCGCGTTGAAGGAGGCCTTGGCGGTCTCGGCGTCCCCGGCCTGCAGCGCGCCCAGCCCGGCCATCCAGACCGCCCGCCACTCCCAGGGGTCGGCGGCCAGCAGCTCGGCGACCCCGTCCTCCAGCCGGGTCCGGTCGCCCAGCTCCAGCGCGGCCCGGCACAGCGCCAGCAGCACCTCGGCCGAGCGCTCCGGGGCGTGCTGCTCGAGCACCCGCAGCCGTTCCCGCGGGTCGGGCAGGTCGACGCCCTGCAGCCAGGCGTGCTGCGGGTCGCCGGTGTCGGGGCGCAGCCGCGGCAGGTCGTGCCAGCCGAGGGTCTCGGTGCTCGCGCTGGGGGTCTCGAAGAGCATCGAGGCGGCCGAGGTGAGCGGCGTGGCCCCGGTGCGGGCCGCGACCTCCTCGCGCAGCAGCCCCAGCAGCTGCAGCCGCAGCTCGTCGGCGGAGGTGAACCGGTCGGCCGGGTCGGGGGCGCAGCAGCGCGCCAGCAGCCGGTACAGCGAGTCGTGCCGGGCGAACAGCTCGGTCTCGGCCACCGGCGGCAGGCTGTGCAGGTAGGTGGTCTGGTACCCCCGGAACTCGGTGCACAGCACCATCAGCGTGCGGCCGATGGTGTAGATGTCGGAGGCCACCGAGGTGCCCTGGGTGGCCACCTCGGGCGCCTGGTAGCCGAGCGTGCCGTAGATGGCGGAGTCCTGGTCGTCGACCCGGCGGACGCCGCCGAGGTCGATCAGCTTGAGCGAGTCGCCGACCTGCACCACGTTGTCGGGCTTGAAGTCGCAGTAGACCAGGCCGAGGTCGTGCAGGTAGGCGAAGGCCGGCAGCACCTCGAGCACGTAGGCGATGGCCTGGTCCGGGGGCAGCGGGTCGTAGACCCCGCCGTTGGCGCGCATCCGGTCCTTGAGCAGCTCCTTGAGGGAGCGGCCGCCGACGTACTCCATCACGATGTAGCCGGCGCCGTCGTGGCTGACGAAGTTGTAGATCTCGACGATCAGCGGGTGCTGCACCTGGGCCAGGAAGCGGGACTCGGCCAGCGCGGCGGCGAGCGCGTCGGGGTCGGCGGAGTTGAGCAGGCCCTTCAGCACCACCCAGCGGTCGGAGACGTTCCTGTCCCTGGCCAGGTAGATCCACCCCATGCCGCCGTGGGCCAGGCACCCCACCACCTCGTACTGCCCGGCCACCAGCTCGCCCGGTGAGAGCTTGGGGGTGAAGGAGTACGGGCTGCGGCACTGCGGGCAGAAGCCCTCGGTCCGTCCCGGCCGGCCGTCGCGCGACCGGCCCACCGCCGCCCCGCAGGTGGGGCAGCTGCGGCGCCGCTCCGGCACCGTGGGGTCGCGCATCACCGCGGCGGCGGCGTCCACCACCGGCGCCGGGGGGACCTCGGTCAGCCCGGCGCCGATCCGGGCGTGCCGCAGCCGTGCCGAGGCGGTGCCGCGGCGGGCCGCCGCGCGCGCGCCGCGGACGCGCGCCGAGCCCAGCCGCACCGAGCCGAGCCGGGCCGAGCCGCGGCTGGTGCCGGACCCGGAGGCGGGACCGTCCAGCAGGTCGGCCTCGTGCGGCGGCCCGGGAGTGGCGGCCGGAGGCGGCGGGGTGCTCACTCGTACTCCCGGGCGCGGGCCCGCAGGCCGGCCAGCGCGGCGGCGCCGGCGGCCGCGGTCGCCAGCACCGAGCCCGCGACGACGGCCAGCAGCACGCCGCGCTGCCGGGTCAGGGCCGCGTCGGCGGCCGCCACGTCGCGGGCGAGCACGGGGGCGAGTGCGGTCTGGAACTCCTCGGCGGTCGCCCGTGAGGAGCCCTCGCCCTGACCGGTGGCGGCCGCGACGGCGCCCGTCCGGTCGCCCCGGTCGGCGAGGGTGCGGATCTGGCGGTGGGCGTCCAGGTGGCGCTGCCAGGCGGGGACCAGCTCCTGGGCCCCGGCGGCGTGGAGCGCGGCCAGCACCTGCTCCGAGCGCTGCTGCCAGGCGTCCTCGTGGCCGGCCGCCGCGCCGGGGCTGACGAGGGCCAGGCCCTCCAGCGCCCGGGCGTCGTGGGCGGAGGCGCGGGCGGCGGAGAGCTGGCGGACGTCGGCGAGGGCGCCCCGGTCGAGGTCGGCCACGACGCCGGCGGCGGAGGCCAGCACGGCGGTCGGCACGGCACCGCCGAGCAGCACCAGGACGGCGGCGGCCGCGAGTCCGACGTTGACCCGGCGGTGGAAGCGGACGGCCACCGTGCGCAGCGTCCAGCCCAGCACGGCCAGGGTCAGCAGGGCCACGGCCGGGACCGCGACCAGGGCGAGGTCCGGCACGCCCGCGCCGACCCGCGCGGCGTTGGCCTCGGCGGTGGCCTCGAGCCGGGGGACGGCGGTGGAGCGGAGCCGGGCGCCGGCGTCCTGCAGGGCGGCGGCCGCGGCGGCGCGGTCCGATCCCCGCTGCGCGCGGGCCTGCGCCACCGCGGCGGTGTAGCGGACCAGCTCGCTGTTGACCTCCTGCAGGGCGGGGGCGTCGGCGGGCTGGGCCCGGGCGGCCTCCACCAGCAGCCGGGAGACCTCGTCCACGGCGGCGGCGTGGTCGGCCCGGTCCTGCGCCCCGGCCGAGGCCCCGACCAGGAAGGAGCTGGCCGCCAGGGCGTCGGCGCGGAGCAGGTCGGCCTCGATCTGCTGCACCCGCACCAGCTGCTGGGCGTCGTGGCGGGCGCGCTGGAGGGCGTCCGCGCCGCGCACCAGGAAGGTGGTGGCCACGGTGCCCAGCAGCAGCACCGTGAGCACGCAGGCGGTGGTGAGGACGGTGAGCAGCTGCGGGGTCGTCAGCCGGGTGCCGCGACGGCCGACGTCGCGGACGCGGCCCGGCCGGGTGATCACCTGCGGCGGGAGGTCGTGGGCGACCGTCGGGGCCGGGAAGGCGACCCGCTGCTGCAGGTACCCGGGGGCGCTGGCCTGCGGGGCCAGCGGCTGGGCCGCCCGTCGCGGCCGCTCGGCCACCTCCTGCTCGGTCACGACCACACCCCCTTTCCGGCGCACGGACCCTTCCCGGCGCACGAACCCTTCCCGCCCCAGGAACGCCGTCGCGGACGGAGCCCGGCACCAGTGTGCACGGTGGGGGAGTCGTCCCCCGGGGCCCGCGGGCTCACTCGGCGCTGGCCCGCGGGAACCCGCGCACCCCGCGCCAGGCCAGCGTGCTCGCCAGCTCGACGGCGCGCTCGCGGGCGACGCCGGCCGGCTCGTCCAGCCAGTACCGGGCGCCGGTCTCGGCCATCCCGATCAGCGAGAAACCCAGCAGCTCGGCCTCCGGCTGCTCCAGCCCGGTGTCCGCGGCGATCACCGCGCCGATCTGCGCGGCCAGCTCCTGGTGCACGGCGCGGATCCGCAGCGCCACCTCCGGCTCGGTGCGCAGGTCGGACTCGAAGACGAAGCGGAAGCTGCTGCCGCGGGCGGCGACGAAGCCGAAGAAGGCGGCCATCGCGGCGGCCACCCGGTCGCTGTTGCGGGTGGTGGAGGCCAGCGCGCCGGCCACCATGTCCACCAGCTCCTGGCAGGCGCTGTCGAGCAGCGCCAGGTACAGCTCGAGCTTGGAGGCGAAGTGCTGGTACAGCACCGGCTTGGACACCCCGGCCCCCTCCGCCACGTCGTCCATGGCCACCGCGTGGTAGCCGCGGTCGCTGAACGCGCGCGTGGCGGCCGCCAGCAGCTGGGCCCGGCGCTGGTCGCGCGGCAGGCGCTGGGCTCGTGCGGTGTCCACGCGGAGCAGGGTAGTGCCTCGCCCCGCGGCGCCCGCCGCTCGTCTACCGTGGGGCCGTGTACCTGGAGAACCTGGTGCTGGACGCCGCGGACCCGTGGCTGGTCGGGCGGTTCTGGACCGAGGCGCTCGGGCTGGAGGTGCTGACCGACGACGCGGACGGCTACGAGGCCCGGCTCGAGGTGCCCGGCGGGCCGGTCCTCGACCTGTGCGTGCAGCCGGTGCCCGAGCCGGCGACCGCACCGTCCCGGCTGCACCTCGACCTGTCCGGGCTGCCGGAGCCGGAGGCGGTGGTGGAGCGGCTGCTCGGGCTGGGAGCCCGTCGCCTCGACATCGGCCAGGGCCCCGACGTGCCCTGGACCGTGCTGGCCGATCCGGAGGGGACGCCCTTCTGCGTGCTCGAGCGCCGGGAGCGCCACGAGGGCGCCGGGCCGCTGGGCGAGATCCCGGTGGAGGCCCGCGACCCCGACCGGGACGCCGCCTTCTGGGCCGGGCTGAGCGGCTGGCGCCCGGAGGCCTCGGACCCGCGGCTGCTGCGCCACCCGTCCGGCCGGGGACCGCTGCTGTCCTTCACCCCCGAACGGGGACCCAAGCAGGTGAAGAACCGGCTGCACCTCGACCTGCGGCTCGAACCCGGTGACGACGCCGACGCCGTGCTGGAGCAGGTGGTCGCCGGCGGTGGCAGCGTCCTCGAGCCGGCCGGCGCCCGGCTGCCGTGGACCCTGCTGGCCGACCCGTCGGGCAACGAGTTCTGCCTGCTGCCCAACCGGGGCTGAGCCGCACCCGGACCCGGGGTGTCGACGTAGGCTCGCGGGGGCCGGTGAGGCGCCGGCAGGACAGGAGGCACGCACCATGTCCCTCGATCAGGCGGGGTCCCTCGAT
>NZ_WPCU01000005.1:580797-673186 GCF_009742705.1 Auraticoccus cholistanensis | reverse complement strand
GGGTCCCTCGACCAGGCGGGGTCCCTCGACCAGGCGGGGTCGCCCGGGCGGGCGGGGACGCCGCTGGTGGAGCCCGCGGAGTCGCTCACCGCGGAGGAGCTGGTGCGCTACGACCGGCACCTGCTGCTGCCGCAGATCGGGCTGACCGGTCAGCTGCGGCTGAAGAACGCCCGGGTGCTGGTGGTCGGGGCCGGTGGTCTGGGCAGCCCGGCGCTGGCCTACCTGGCCGCCGCGGGGGTGGGCGTGCTCGGGGTGGTCGACGACGACGTGGTGCAGGTGTCGAACCTGCAGCGCCAGATCCTGCACGGCCAGTCCGACGTCGGCCGGGCCAAGGTCGACTCGGCCGCGGACTCGGTGGCGGAGTGGAACCCGCACGTGCAGCTGGTGCGGCACCGCACCCGGATCACCTCCGAGAACGCGATGGAGCTGGTCTCGGGGTACGACCTGGTGGTCGACGGCACCGACAACTTCGCCACCCGCTACCTGGTCAACGACGCCTGCGCGCTGGCGGGCAAGCCCTACGTGTGGGCGTCGATCCTGCGTTTCGACGGCCAGGTCAGCGTGTTCTGGGCCGGTCACGGCCCCTGCTACCGCTGCCTGTTCCCCGAGCCGCCGGCGCCGGGCATGGTGCCCAGCTGCGCGGAGGGGGGCGTGCTCGGGGTGCTCTGCGCCGCCGTCGGCGCGGCGCAGGTCAACGAGGCGATCAAGCTCATCACCGGTGCGGGCGAGCCGCTGCTGGGACGGCTGCAGCTGCACGACGCGCTGACCGCGTCCTGGCACACGCTGGAGGTGGCCGCCGACCCCGGCTGCGCGCTGTGCGGGGAGTCGCCGACCATCACCGAGCTGCAGGACTACGCCGACTTCTGCGGTCTCACCACCGCCGAGGCGCCGGTCGCGGAGGTGGACGTCGCCACGCTGCGGGCCATGCTGGCCGAGCGGGAGCGGGGCGGGCGCCGGTTCACCCTCGTCGACGTCCGGCAGCCGCACGAGGCCGAGGTCGCCCGCATCCCCGGCTCGGTGCTGGTGCCCAAGCCCGAGATCGACGCCGGCACCGCGCTGGACCGGCTGCCACGGGACGAGCCGCTGGTGCTGTACTGCCGCAGCGGCGTCCGCTCCGAGGCCAGCCTGCGACGGCTGCAGCAGGCGGGGTTCGAGGACCTGGCCCACCTGGCCGGCGGGATCGAGGCCTGGCAGTCCCACCCGGCCTGACCCGAGCCCTCCGGGGAGGAGCGGCGTCGCGCGACCCCTGACTTCCGTCAGGGGGTGCACCTGTCGGCCGGCACCTGTGCGACCGCCGCCTGGCGCAGCAGCCTGAGGGCATGACATCCAGCTACCCCCATGCCGTCCGCCGTGCCTCGCTGGCGTCGGCCCTCGCCGTGTCGGTGCTCCTCACCGCCGTCTCCACCCTGCCGGGGCTGGTCGCCCGGAGCTCGGCCTCCGGCCCGGGGGACCCGGTGGCGTTCGGCCTGCCGACGCCGACCGGCCCCGAGCGACCAGGCACCCTGGAGCTCCACCTCGTCGACCGCCAGCGCACCGACCCCTGGGCCGAGGACGGGGGACCCCGGGAGCTGATGATCAGCATCTGGTACCCGGCGGTGCACGAACCGGGGGCACCGGCCACCCCCTACCTGCCCGAGCGGGTGGCCTCGTTCTACGACCAGACCTCGGCCGAGCTGGGGATCGCCCGCGGCGCCGTCGACTTCGCCGGAGCGGTCTCCTCCGCGCAGACCCGTGCCCCCGTCGCCGGCACGACCCCGCGGCCGGTGGTCCTGTACTCACCCGGTGGCGGCATGTCCCGGGCCCTGGGCACGATCCTGGTGGAGGAGCTGGTCAGCCACGGCTACGTCGTCGTCACCGTCGACAGCACCTACCAGGCCCCGGTCGAGCTCCCCTCCGGGCTGACGCTGCCGGCCCGGGGAGTCGACCTGGAGCAGGCCCTGGCCGAACGGGTCCGTGACCTCCGCTTCGTGCTGGACCAGCTGGAGCTGCTGGTGGCCGGGGGGAACCCCGACCAGCAGCGGCGCCCGCTGCCGACCGGGCTGCGGACGGTGCTCGACCTCGACCGGGTCGGGGTGTTCGGCCACTCGATGGGCGGCTTCGCCGCCGCCGAGGCGATGCAGGCGGACCCCCGGCTGGACGCGGGCGTGAACCTCGACGGCAGCATGGGCCAGGAGTACCAGGCCGATCCGGACGGCCGCATCGACCGGCCCTTCCTGCTGGTCGGGGCGGGCACGGACGGCGACTCCGGGCGCCCGCACACCCACCGGGACGCTCCGGACTGGGCGGACTACTGGGCGCGGATGACGGGCTGGAGACGCGACCTGCACCTCCCCGACGGCGAGCACATGAGCTTCACCGACCTGCAGCACGTGCTGCCGGCCGTGGGCCGCGAGGTCGACCTCGACGAGGAGGCGGTGCGGGCGGCCATCGGGACGGTGGACCCCGAGCAGAGCCTGACCGTGCAGCGGACCTACCTGCGGGCCTTCTTCGACCACCACCTGCGGGACGAGCCGCAGCCGGTGCTCGACGCCGTGCCCGCCTCCCTCCCGGTGGCGGAGCTGGTCCCGTGATCACGCTGACCGGACTGACCAAGCGCTACGGCCGCACGCTCGCGGTCGACCGGCTCGACCTGACCGTCCGTCCCGGTGTGGTCACCGGCTTCCTGGGACCCAACGGCGCCGGCAAGTCCACCACCATGCGGATGGTGGTCGGACTCGACCGGCCGACGGCGGGGTCGGCCCTGGTCGGCGGCCGCCCCTACGCCGCCCTGCGCAACCCGCTGCGGGAGGTGGGGGCGCTGCTCGACGTGGCCGTCGCCCACCCCGGCCGCACGGCGGCCGCCCACCTCCAGGCGGTCGCCGCCAGCAACCGCATCCCACGGCGGCGCGTCGGTGAGGTGCTGGACACGGTCGGGCTGACCGAGGTGGCCGGCCGCCGCACCCGGGGCTTCTCGCTGGGCATGATGCAGCGGCTGGGCATCGCCGCCGCGCTGCTGGGCGACCCGCCGGTGCTGCTCCTCGACGAACCCGTCAACGGGCTGGACCCCGACGGCGTCCGCTGGATCCGCACGCTGGTGCGGGAGCTGGCCGGGGAGGGCCGCACCGTGCTCATCTCCAGCCACCTGATGAGCGAGATGCAGCACACCGCCGACCACCTGGTGCTGCTGGGCCGCGGGAGGCTGGTCGCCGACGCGCCGCTGGACGACGTCATCTCCTCCGCCTCCCTCAGCGCCGTCCGGGTCCGCACCCCCGACCGGGACCGGTTCGCCCCGCTGCTGCGGGCCGCCGGCTGGACCGTGCAGCCCGGCACGCCGGAGGAGGAGACGGACCCGGACGAGCTGCTGGTCACCGGGACCAGCCCGGCCTCGATCGGTGAGCTGGCGTTCCGTCACGACATCCGGCTGCACGAGCTCGCCCACCGGTCAGGCTCGCTGGAGGAGGCCTACCTCGAGCTCACCGGCGCCGAGGTCGAGTACCGCGCCGCGTCCGACGAACCCACCACCAGGAGGCCCTGAACCATGACGACGCCCACACCGACCACGCCCACACCGACGACGCCCGCACCGACCACGCCAGCACCGTCGCTCCGGGCCGCGCTGGCCAGCACCTCCGCCGCCGCCTCCGCGGAGTGGATCAAGCTGCGCAGCCTCCGCTTCACCTGGTTCGCGCTGCTCGGCGCGGCGGCCCTCACGGTCGTCTTCGCCGTCGTCGTGGCCGCCTCGATCAGCGCCAGCGCGGCCAACGGCTACGACGTCACCGCCTCGGCGGCGGCCCTGGCCGCCCAGGCCGTCACGGTCGGACAGCTCCCGGTCCTGATGGTGGCGGTCACGGTGGTCACCGGCGAGTACGCCGACGCCAGCATCCGGCTGTCGCTGCGGCAGACGCCGCTGCGCGGGCAGCTGCTGCTGGCCAAGACGCTGGTGGCGGCGGCCGCCGGGTTCTGCGCCGGCGTCCCGCTGGCCGTCGCGGGCATGGTCGCCGCCCGCGTGGTGCTGGGGACCGCCGACACCACCAGCTGGGACGAGGCCTGGCGCACCGTGCTGGGGATCGGCGGCTACCTGGCGCTGGTCAGCGCCCTGGTGCTCGGCATCGGCGCGATCACCCGCAGCACGATCGTCTCGGTGCTGGTCTCGCTGCTGCTCCTGCTGGCCGCTCCGCTGCTCGCCCAGATGACGAGGGCCGGATGGCTCGAGGCCGCCACCACCTACCTGCCGAGCACGGCCGGCACCGCCCTGACGAGCCCCGAGGGAGGTGCCTACGGCGCCGGAGCGGCCCTGGCGGTCCTGGCGGTGTGGGTGCTGCTCGCCCAGCTGGGCGGGTACGTGGCCCTCTGGCTGCGGGATGCGTGACCTCCGGCGCCGGGCAGGCGGCTCAGCGCGTCAGCCCGGCCTCGTAGCCCAGGATCGCCGCCTGCACCCGGTTGGCGGCCCCGAGCTTGACCAGGATGGAGCTGACGTGACCCTTCACGGTGCCCTCGACCATGAAGAGCCGACGCCCGATCTCGGCGTTGGACAGCCCCCGGCTGAGCAGCCCCAGCACCTCCCGCTCCCGGTCGGTGAGGCGGTCGACCAGGACGGTCGCGGACCGCGGGGCGCCGACGTCGCGCCGCAGCTGGGCCACCACCCGCTCCGCGACCCTGGGTGAGAGGAACGCGGCCCCCTCGGCGACCGCGTGCACGGCGGTGACGAGCTCGCGCGGGTCCGAGGCCTTGAGCACGAACCCGGAGGCGCCCGTGGCCAGGGCCCGGCGGATGTTGTCGTCGGCGCCGAAGGTGGTCAGCACGACCGTGCGCGTCCCGGGCAGCAACCGGACGATCTCCGCGCCCGCGTCGAGCCCGTCCAGCTCGGGCATCTGCACGTCGAGCAGCGCGACGTCGGGGCGGTGGCGCCGCGCGGCCTCCACCGCGCTGCGGCCGTCCCCGGCCTCCGCGACCACCTCGATCGTCGGGTCGCTGGCCAGCACCGCCCGCACGCCGGCGCGGACCAGCGGCTCGTCGTCGGCGACCAGCACCCGCACGGTCCTGTCCCCGGTCATCGCCCTCCCACTGCCGCCACCAGGTGGTCCTTCGCGATCAGCACGGGCTCGTCCGCCGTCCCGGGGAGCTGGCCGAAGCAGAGCCGGAACATGTCGGAGCTGAGGTCGAGGACCGAGGAGCGCGCCTGGTAGTAGGAGCAGGACGCCCCTGCCGGTGCCGGCGGCACGACGAGCAGCGGCGGCGGCTGGGCCTGCGAGCGCGGGGGGAGCAGTGCGGCGACCTCGACGCGGGGCTGACCGAGCCGGAGCCGCTCGTAGTCCGCCGGTGCGAGCGCCGTCTGGGCGACGGTCACCGCGTGGGCGGTGGCCAGCGTCGTGGCCAGGGCGAGTGCCAGCGAGACCGGCAGCAGGGCGGCCCGCAGCCGGCCGCGGCGACCCTGGCGGCGGAGGTCGACCAGCTGGCGCGCGGCCGGGTCACCGTCGACGGGACCGGCGGCCCGGGCCTGCCGCGTCATGGTGGCCACGAGGTGGAACCCGGCGTCGCCGCGTCCCGCCTCCAGCCGACCGCGCAGGACGCGGAGCCGCTCGTCCAGCCCGATCAGACCGCGACCGCCGCCGCTGCTGGCGGTGGGGGTGCTGCCGCCGGTGCTGACGACCTCGACGCGGACCGGGTCGGCGTCCTCGACACGCACGACGACCTGGCTCCCCGGGGCGTGCTTGGCGGCGTTGGTCAGTCCTTCCTGCACGACCCGGGCCGCGGCCCGGGCCGTCTCCGCGGACCAGGGAGCCGCTGCGCCGGCGACCTCGGCGCGGCTCCAGCTCAGCTCGACGGCCATGCCGCGGCGGCGGGCCCGCTCCACCAGGGCGGTGACGTCGGTGCCACCGGCTGCTCCTGGCTCCTCCTCCTGCGCCGTCGACGCCCCGGTGGGGGAGTCGGGCCCGACGAGCAGGCCGATGACGAGGTGCAACCGGTCGGTGGCGGCGACCGCCGCCGACCGCACCGCTGCGGCGGCGGCCCGCTGCTCGGGAGTGCCGGCGGTGAGCTCCCAGGCGCCGGCCTGCAGGGCGATCAGCGCGAGGTCGTGGCCGAGGGAGTCGTGCATGTCCCGGGCGATCCGGGACCGTTCGCCGGCGCGGGCCTGCTGCTCGACCAGCGCCCGTTCGCGAGCGGCCTGCTCCAGCCGCAGCCGTCGCGAGCGGCCCAGCCACCAGGGCAGCACGGCCACCAGCAGCTGCAGCAGCAGGGTCGTGATGCCCGCCGACCCGAGGCTCCGGGGGTCCCGCACCAGCGGGACGAGCACCGTGACCAGCGCGGTGCCGGTCAGCACGGACACGGCCACGCCCAGCGACCGCAGGTGGCGCCCGGCCGACCAGCCGAGCACCACGGCGCCGGGGACCAGGACCGCGGCCGGGAGTCCCAGCAGCACCAGCGGGGCGGCGGCCGTCGCGGCCGCGAGCCCCGCAGCCCACGCCAGCTGGTCCCAGCTGTCGATCCCGTGCCGCACCCGCCGAGTGTAAGCGGCGGCCCGGGAAGCAGAGCACCCCCGGCGCCAGAGGAGCCGGGGGTGCGGTGCGTGAGGCGGGTGGATCACCCGCGCACGAGGATCAGAGCGGGACGACGCGGTCCGCCTGCGGACCCTTGGGGCCCTGGGTGGTCTCGAACTCCACCCGCTGGCCCTCGTCGAGGGTCTTGAAGCCGTGGCTGTCGATCGCGCTGTAGTGCACGAAGACGTCAGCGCCGCCCCCGTCGACGGCGATGAATCCGTAGCCCTTTTCGGCGTTGAACCACTTGACGGTTCCCTGTGCCATGAACGTTCTCTCTCTCAGAAACTCACCGGGCAGCACTTCGCTGCTCGGGACTGAATGGGAGTTGTCGACCAACGCCCTCGCAAACCACCGACGACGTGACTTCGACCACGCACACAGCTTTCTTGCTTCAGCGGTCCCAGCCTTGCACATGTGGAGGCCCGAGGGAACCCGAAGGAGTCAAATCCACCTCCGAGTCCCCGAGATCCCGCCCGGGGCACCGCCCGGCCCGCCTTGACCGGGGTCCTCGCCGGGGTCCTCGCCGGCGTCGACCGGTGAGGGAGCGGGCTCCGCTCCGTCACCGAGGTCCGGCCGCCAGCGGTGCACGGCCATGTCGACCCGACCGCGTCGCAGCACCACGCCCTCCTCGGCCAGCAGCGCCGCGGCGCGGTCGCGCACCGGGTCGGCCAGCCGGCCGTCGGCCCGGACCACCCGCCACCACGGCACCCCGGCGCCCCAGCGGGACAGCACGGCCGCGACCTGGCGGGGGCCGCCGCGCTCGACCAGCTCGGCGAGGTCGCCGTAGCTGACCACGGTGCCGGCAGGCACCCGTTCGGTCATCGCCAGCACCGCCTCGACCAGCGTCTCGTCCAGCGGGGCGCGCTGGCCGGTCGGACCGGCGTCCGGCTCCGAGGTGCCCGGGGACCGCGGGTGCGGCTGCGGAGGACGGCGGGGCGGCACCCTCCCATCCAACCACCGCCGAACCGGTGCCGAGGTGGCCGGACGCGGGTGGCCGGAAGTGTCGGTGCGATCTGGTTGCATGGCGGTCGTGAGCAGCACCACCCCCACCGCCGCCCCCGAGGTCGGCGAGCCCGCGCCGGCGCCCGCCGCCCGGGAGCACTTCACCCTGCTGCCACCGCTGGCCGTGAGCAGCGCCCCGCCGCAGCTCGACGAGCGCCAGCGCGCCGTGGTCGAGCACCGCGAGGGGCCGCTGCTGGTGCTGGCCGGGCCCGGCACGGGCAAGACGACCACGCTGGTCGAGACCTGCGCCGACCGGCTCTCCCGGCCCGGGGGCGGCGGGGTCCTCGTGCTGACGTTCTCCCGGCGGGCCGCGGCCGACCTGCGCCGCCGCATCTCAGCCCGGCTGGCCCGCTCCCTGGTCACGCCCTCGGCCATGACCTTCCACGCCTTCTGCCTGGCGGTGGTGCGCCGCTTCGCCGACGCCGACGTGCTGGGGGCCTCGTTGCGGCTGCTCACCGCACCGGAGCAGGAGTTCCGCATCCGCGAGGTCCTCGCCGGCACCGAGCAGGTGGAGTGGCCGAGCGAGTTCGCGCGGGCGGCGCCGACCCGGGCCTTCGCGGCGGAGGTGCGGGCGGTGGTCGCCCGCGCCCGCCAGCTGGGGATGGACCCCGAGGACGTCTTCGAGGCCGGCCGTAAGGCGGGCCGGCAGGGCTGGACGGCGGTCGGCACCTTCTTCGAGGAGTACCTCACCGTGCTCGACGCCGAGCAGGTCATCGACTACACCGAGCTGGTGCACCGGTGCCGCATCCTGCTCGCCGACCCGGACGTGCGCCGCACGCTGCGCGACGAGCTCGGCACCGTGCTGGTCGACGAGTTCCAGGACACCGACCCCGCCCAGGTCGCGGTGCTGCGCGCGCTGGCCGGTGACGGCCGTCCGCTCACGGTGTTCGCCGACCCCGACCAGTCCATCTACGCCTTCCGCGGCGCCGACGCCCGGGTGGTGGCCGACTTCCCGACCACCTTCCGCACCGCCCAGGGCGAGCCCGCCCCGACCCTGGCGCTCGGCACCACCCGCCGGTTCGGGCGCCGGGTGGCCCACGCCACGCGGCTGGTGGCCGACCGGCTGCCGCTGCCGGCCGGGATCCCGGCCGACGAGGTGGCGGCCTTCCGCCACCCCGAGGTGCTCGACGTCGGCCAGGGCGCGGGCCGGGTCGAGGCCTACACCTGCGACTCGGTGGGAGCCGAGGCCGAGCACATCGCCGACATCCTGCGCACCGCCCACCTCCGCGACGGGCTGGACTGGTCGGAGATGGCGGTCCTGGTCCGCTCCGGCCGGGTGAGCATCCCGCCGCTGACCCGGGCCCTGACCGCGGCCGGGGTCCCGGTCGAGGTGGCCGGCGACGAGATCCCGCTCGGCTCCGAGCTCGCGGTGCGGCCCCTGCTGCTGGCCCTGCAGGTGGTCGCCCGCGGCCGCCGGCTCGACGCGGACGAGGCGGCGCGGCTGGTCGTCTCCCCGCTCGGCGGCCTGGACGGCCTGGGCCTGCGACGGCTGGGACGGGCGCTGCGCGACGCCGAGCGCCGCGAGCTGGCCGGGGCCGCGCTGCCGCGGTCCTCCGCCGAGCTGGTGCGCCAGGCGCTGCTGCGCCCGGAGCTGCTGGAGGAGTGCGCGCCCGGGCCCGAGGTCCGCAAGGCGCAGCGGCTGGCCGCCCTGCTCACCCGGGTCGAGCGGCTGGTCGCCCGCGGCGCCACCGCCGAGGAGGCGCTGTGGGAGCTGTGGACGGGCACCGAGTGGCCCCGGCGGCTGCGCAGCGCCGCGGTCGGCGGCGGCGAGGCGGGGGTGCGCAGCAACCGCGACCTGGACGCCGTCTGCGCGCTGTTCGAGATGGCCGCCCGCTCCCGCGAGGTCACCGGCAGCCGCGGTCTGGAGGGCTTCGTGGCCGAGGTCGAGGGCCAGCAGATCCCGGCCGACACCCAGCGCGAGTCCGACCTGCGGGGGACGGCCGTCCGGCTGCTGACCGCCCACCGTTCGAAGGGGCTGGAGTGGCCGCTGGTGGTGGTGGCCTCGGTGCAGGAGGGGCTGTGGCCCGACCTTCGCCGGCGGGGGTCGCTGCTCGAGGCCGACCGGCTCGACCGCTCGGGGCTGGGGGACCCCGAGCCGGCCCGGGTCCGGCTGGCCGAGGAGCGCCGCCTGTTCTACGTCGCCTGCACGCGCGCCCGGAACCGGCTGGTCGTCACGGCGGTGGCCGGCACCGAGGGCGAGGGCGACCAGCCGTCGAGGTTCGTCACCGAGCTGGGCGTGCCCGTGCAGGAGCTGGCCGGACGGCCGCGCCGCCCGCTGACCCTGCCCGCGCTGATCGGCGAGCTGCGCCGGGTCGGCGTCGACCCCGAGGCGGCTCCGGCGGTGCGCGAGGCGGCCTGCGTCCGGCTGGCCCGGCTCGCCGACGCCGTCGACGAGGACGGCCGTCCGGTGGCCCCCGCGGCCGACCCGGCCCGCTGGTGGGGGATGGAGGAGCTCTCCCGTGCCGAGCGGCCGGTGGTGCCGCCCGGCGCCCCGGTGAGGATCTCGGGCAGCTCGCTGGAGTCGCTGCTGGAGTGCCCCCGCCGCTGGTTCCTGTCCCGGCGCGCGAACGCCGAGTCCGGGCGCAGCAGCGCCGCGAGCGTCGGCTCGGTGGTCCACGTGCTGGTCGAGCACGCCGCCCGCGGCACGATCGAGGCCGACGACGCCCGCCAGCACCTCGACCGGGTGTGGGAGCAGATCGCCTTCGACGCCAACTGGATGGAGGCCGGTGAGCGGCTGGAGGCCGAGACGGCCCTGGAGCGCTACCTCGGCTGGGAGCAGCGCAGCAGCAGCCGGACGCTGCTGGGCACCGAGGTGCCCTTCGAGGTGACGGTCCCGGTGGGTGAGGAGCAGGTGGTGCTGACCGGCACCGTGGACCGGCTGGAGCGCACCGCCGACGGCCGGCTGCAGGTGGTCGACTTCAAGACCTCGCGCCGGGTGCCGCGCCCGGAGCAGGTGCTGGGCATGGACCAGCTCGGCGTCTACCAGCTGGCGGCCCAGCACGGGGCCTTCGAGCGGCTGGGCGGCACCCGGGCGGTGGCCGGTGGTGAGCTGGTGTTCCTGCGGGCCCAGGACGGCGACGGCGAGCCCTACCCGCGGGTGCTGCACCAGCCCTCGCTGGACGACCACCCGCAGCTGCCCGACGCCGACGAGACGGCCGGCGCCTTCCCGACCTGGGTGCACGCCCGGCTGGCCCGCGCGGTGCAGGTGGTGCGCGGTGAGCGGTTCGACGCCCGCGCCGGCGACTCCTGCCGCTACTGCCCCTTCACCGCCAGCTGCCCGGCGGTCGGCCGTGGGGCCCAGGTGGTCCGGTGAGCGCCCCGGCCACCGCCGGGCCGCGCCGCCTCGCCGGCCCCGACGACCTCTGCGCCGCCCTCGGCATCGAGTTCTCCGAGGAGCAGCTGCAGGCCATCACCGCCCCGCTGGCGCCCGGGGTGATCATCGCCGGAGCCGGCTCGGGCAAGACCACCGTGATGGCCGCCCGCGTGGTCTGGCTGGTGGGCACCGGGGCGGTCCGGCCGGAGGAGGTGCTGGGGCTCACCTTCACGCGCAAGGCCGCCGCGGAGCTCTCGGCCCGGGTGCGCGCCGCGCTGGCCACCGCCGGCGTCCTCGACACCACCGGCGTCGACGAGGCCGGCGAGCAGGTGATCATGACCTACGACGCCTTCGCCGCCCGGCTGGTCTCCGAGCACGGCCTGCGGATCGGGGTGGAGTCGGACCCGACCATGATCACCGGCGCCACCCGCTACCGGCTCGCCTCGCGGGTGGTCCGCGCCGCCGCAGGCCCCTTCGAGCAGATCAGCCGGTTCCGGCCCGACACGGTCACCGAGCGGGTGCTGCGGCTGGACGCCGAGATGCGCTCCCACCTGGTCGAGGCCCACCAGCTGGACGCCCACGCCCGCGAGATGCGTCTCGCGCTGGCCTCGGCACCGCCGACCCGCACCGGCGCCCCCTACGTCGCGATCCGCAACGCCGCGGTCCGGCTGGAGGAGCGCCTGGAGGTGGCCAGCCTGGTGCGGGACTACCAGGCGCTCAAGGAACGCCTCGGCGTGGTCGAGTTCGCCGACCAGATGGCGGTGGCGGCCCGGCTGGCCGACGAGGTGCCCGAGGTGTCGGCGCTGCTGCGCCGCCAGTACCGGGTGGTGCTGCTGGACGAGTACCAGGACACGTCGTCCGCGCAGGCGCGGCTGCTCCGCGGGCTCTTCTCCGGCGCGGCACCGGGCACCGGCCGCGGGCACCCCGTGACGGCCGTGGGCGACCCCTTCCAGGCCATCTACGGCTGGCGGGGCGCCGCGGCCAGCAACATCATGGCCTTCGCCGACGACTTCCCCGACGCCAGCGGCCGTCCCGCCCGCTCCTTCGCGCTGACCGTCAACCGGCGTTCCGGGCAGACCATCCTGGACGTGGCCAACGTGGTGGCGACGCCGCTGCGCACCGGCGACGCGGTCGTCGACCTCACCGAGACCCTGCTGCGGGCGCCGCAGAGCGCCGGCGCCGGCCAGGTCCGGGCGGCCACCTTCGACACCTGGCCCGAGGAGGTCGCCTGGATCGCCGACCAGATCGTCTCGGCCCGGGAGTCGGAGGAGGTGCCGAGCTGGTCCGACGTCGCGGTCCTCACCCGCCGCAACGCCGACATCGCCCGGGTCTACGCCGAGCTGACCAGCCGCGACGTGCCGGCCGAGATCGTCGGCCTGGGCGGGCTGCTCGAGCTGCCCGAGGTGGCCGACGTGGTCAGCACGCTGACGGTGCTGGACGACGTCACCGCCAACCCCGAGCTGGTGCGGCTGCTGACCGGTCCGCGCTGGCGGATCGGCCCCCGCGACCTGGCCCTGCTCGGCGCCCGCGCCCGCGAGCTGGCGGCGCGCCGGGCCGATGCCCCCGGCGCCGAGGACGACCCAGTGCTGGCGGCGCTGGACGAGGCCGTGGCCGAGGTGGACCCGACCGAGGTGACCAGCCTGCTGGACGCGCTCGAGGACCCGGGCGACGCCCCGTACTCGGCCGAGGCGCGGGAGCGGTTCGCCCGCTTCGCCGCCGAGCTCGCCGGGCTGCGGGCCCACGTCGAGGAGCCGGTGCTCGACCTGACCCGCCGGGTGGTGGCCGTGCTCGGGCTGGACGTGGAGCTGGTGGCCACCCCCGAGCTGGAGCGCCGGCAGCGCCGCGACCAGCTGGCGGCCTTCCTCGACGCCATCGCCGGCTACGTCGACGTGGACGGCGACGCCTCCCTCAGCGGTCTGCTGGCCTACCTGCGGGCCGAGCTCGAGCAGGGCTCGGGCCTCGACCAGGCCGTGCCCTCCGACCACGACGCCGTCAAGCTGCTCACCGTGCACCGGGCCAAGGGGCTGGAGTGGACCCAGGTGTACCTGCCGGCGCTGGTCGAGGGCGTGTTCCCCAGCGACCGGGTGACCGACAACTGGCTGACCAACGCGGCGGTGGTGCCGGCCGAGCTCCGCGGCGACGCCGACGCGATCCCGCAGCTGGAGGAGGTCAGCAACGCCGCGTTCACCGCCTACGCCCAGGACCTCAAGCTCGAGGCGCGCAAGGCCGAGGACCGGCTGGCCTACGTGGCCGTCACCCGCGCCCGGCGGGTCCTGGTGGGCAGCGGCCACCGGTGGCGCGACGGCGTCCAGAAGCCCCGCAAGCCCTCGCCGTACCTGCAGGCGGTGCTGGCCGAGGCGGAGCGGCAGGGGCGGGTGCTGCACACCGCCTCCGCTCCCGAGCCCGGCGCCGGCAACCCGCTGGTGGTGGCCCGCGAGCCGGTGCCCTGGCCGAGCCCGCTCGACCCGGACGCCTGGCTGCGCCGCCGTGAGGCGGCCGAGGCCGTCGCGGCCGCACGCCGGCGGGCGGCAGCCGGCCAGGGCTACGAACCGGTCGAGGGGGCGGAGCCGCTGCTGCTGGACCAGGAGGTCCAGCTGGCCGGCTGGGACGCCGACCTGGAGCGGCTGGTGGCCGAGGTGCGGCAGAACCGCTCCTCACGGCACCGGGTGCGGCTGCCGTCCCACCTGACCGCCACCGAGCTGATGCGCGCCCACGCCGACCCGTCCGGGTTCGCCGCCGAGCTGGCCCGGCCGATGCCGCGGCCCCCCTCGCGCGGGGCGCTGCTCGGCACCCGCTTCCACCGCTGGGTGGAGACCTTCCTGGGCGCGACGGCGCTGGTGGACCTCGACGAGGTGCCCGGCTCCGCCGACGCCGACCTGGTCGAGGAGCGCGACCTCGACACGCTGACGCGCGCCTTCGCCCAGGGCCAGTTCGCCGCCCGGCGTCCCGCCCACCTCGAGCTGCCGTTCACCACCGTGCTGGGCGAGCAGGTGGTCCGCGGCCGGATCGACGCCGTCTACTGCTCGGCCGGTCACCGGGCCGGTGGGGAACCGGCCGGGGCTGCTGCGGTGGCGGCCTCCGAGCCGGCCTGCTGCCTGGTGGTGGACTGGAAGACCTCCGCCGCCGGCGAGGCGGACCCGCTGCAGCTGGCCATCTACCGGGCCGCCTGGGCCGAGCTCTCCGGCGTGCCGGTGGAGCGGGTGCAGGCCGGCTTCTACTGGGTGCGCGAGGACCGCCTGGAGCTGCTCGAGGAGCTGCCCGGCCCGGCCGAGCTGGCGTCCCTGCTGGGCGGCGGCTGAGGCACGCCCGCCCGCCCGTCCGGGCGGCAGGAGCACCGGTCCGGATGGCCTAGCCTGTCCGGGTGAGCATCTGGTCGGGCAGCAGTGAGCTGGATCGTGTCGCCCAGCACCGGCACAACGAGGAGTGGGTCGCCCAGCTGTGGCAGCAGGAGAACGCCCGGCTGCTGAAGGTGACCGAGACGGGGGAGTTCTACACCTGCGACGGCGGCCGGCGGCTGCGGCTGCCGCGGCCCTTCGTGACCTTCGACCCGCAGCGGCACTACCTGCTGGGGATGGTGGCCGACGTGCCCGTCTTCACCGTGCTCTCGCTGCCGGAGGGCGAGACCCACAGCCTGCGCGCCGTCGGGCACCAGCTCGAGGAGCGGGAGCGCGACCTCGCCACGGTCGCCGTCTCGCTGGTGAACTGGCACCGGCACGCCGGCTTCTGCCCGGTCTGCGGCGGGACCACCCGGGTGATCAACGGCGGCTTCGCCCGGGTCTGCACCCGGTGCGGCGAGCAGCTGTTCCCGCGGACCGACCCGGCGGTGATCGTGGCGATCCTCGACCCCGACGACCGGCTGCTGCTGGCCCGCCAGGGCAGCTGGCCGAAGGGCCGCGCCTCCATCCTCGCCGGCTTCGTCGAGGCGGGGGAGTCCCTGGAGCAGGCCATCCACCGGGAGATGACCGAGGAGGCCGACGTCGAGCTGCACGACCTGCGCTACTGGGGCAGCCAGCCGTGGCCGACGCCGCGGTCGCTGATGCTGGGCTTCACCGCCCGCAGCCGCGACGGCCACGTCAGCGTGGACGGCGAGGAGCTGGTGCAGGGCCGGTTCTGGAGCCGGGAGGACGTCGACCGGGCCGAGGCGGCCGGCGAGCTGGTGCTGCCGCCCAGCTCCTCCATCGCCTCCCGGATGATCGCCGCCTGGCGCGCGGGCACCCTGCTCTGAGGACGGGCCGCGGCGCGGTCAGAGCCGCTGACGCAGCCCCGACGCCCGGCTGACCGGCCGCTCGACCGCACGGCGGAGCGCGTCCTCGGTGCCGATGATCTCGACCCGTTCGCGGGCGCGGGTGACCGCGGTGTACAGCAGCTCGCGGGTGAGCAGCGCCGAGTCCAGCGGCGGCAGCACGAAGGTCACCTCGCTGAACTGGCTGCCCTGGGCCTTGTGCACCGTCATGGCGTGCACCGACTGCACCGCGTCGAGGTGGATCAGCGGGTGCAGGGTGGGCTGCTGCCCGCGGGCGAAGGCCGCCTGCAGCCCGCGCCCGGCCCGCACCACCACGCCGGTGTCGCCGTTGTAGAGCCCGATCTCGGGGTCGTTGGCGGTGACCAGCAGCGGCCGTCCGAGGTACCACTCGCCCTCGGCGCCGTAGCCCGGCACCGCCCGCACGAGCCACTCCTCCACGGTGCGGCCCCACCGGGTGACGCCGTAGGGACCCGCCCGGTGGGCGCAGAGCACCCGGTGCTGCTCCAGCGCCTGCACCGCCGCGGCGGCGTCGCCGGCCCGCGCGGCCTCGACCACGGCCCGTCCCGCGCGCTGCACGCACTCCCGCAGCGCGGCGAGGTCGTCGGGGTCGGTGGCCGACAGGTCCTGCTCGACCCAGCCCACGTGCGAGCCGCCCGCCCGCAGCACCTCCAGCGCGGCGTCGGCGTCCCCGGCGCGGACGGCCCGGGCCAGGGCGCCGATCTCGTGGCCGAACCGCCAGGTGTGGGTCAGCTCGACCACACCGCGGACCACCGGGCCCAGCGTCCGGGCCTGCGCCGGGTCGTCCGGCGACATCGCCCCGGCCGCTCCCGGGCGGTCGTCGGCGCGGACGTGGCGCAGCGCGACCAGGCGGACGTCGTCGGCGGGGACCGGTGCGGAGTTGGACTCGGCGTGGGTGACGTCGGCCATCACCGCACCCGCCTCCACCGAGGTCAGCTGGTCGGGGTCGCCGACCAGGATCACCCGGGTGCCGGACCGCGTCGCCTCCAGCAGCCGGGCCATCATCGGCAGCGACACCATCGACATCTCGTCGACCACGACCACGTCCCAGGGCAGCGGGTTGGCGGCGTCGTGGCGGAAACGGGTGCGGGAGTCGGGGCGCCAGCCCAGCACCCGGTGCAGGGTGGCGGCGCTCAGCCCGGCCAGCGGGGCCCGCAGCGCCTCGGGCAGCCGTGCGGACTCGGCGCGGACGGCCTCCTCCAGGCGGGCGGCGGCCTTGCCGGTCGGCGCGGCCAGGGTGATGCGCAGCCGCCCGCCGTGCAGCGCCTGCAGGGTGGCCAGCACCTTGGCCACCGTGGTCGTCTTGCCGGTGCCCGGCCCCCCGGCCACCACCGACACCCAGTTGAGGACGCTGTTGGCCGCCGCGATCCGCTGCCAGCTGGGCTCGTCCTCGGCCAGGTCGGTGCGGTCGAACAGCTGGTCCAGCAGGGCCTCCACCCGGTCGAGGTCGACCACCGGCGGGGTGGCCCGTCGGCGCCGGGTCAGCTGGGCCCGCACCGACTCCTCGTGGGCGAAGTAGCGGTCCAGGTACAGCCGGCTGCCCAGCAGCCGCAGCGGACGCGCCGGTCCGTCCTCGTCGGCGCCGACGCCGACCCCGGCGTCCTCGGGGTGGACCTGCACCATCGGGCTGCGACGCAGCACCTCGAGCCAGCTGCTCGTCTCCGGCCACGGCAGGCTCGAGGTGTCCACCATCGCCTCGTCGACGTCGAAGACCTCCTCCGTCACCGTGGTCAGGTCCAGGCAGACCGAGCCGCCGCGCAGCGCACGCACGGTCAGCGCGAGCGCCAGCGCGGCCTCGGGAGCGGGCTCCCGGCAGAGCCGGGACAGCGTCACCGCGACGTTGACGTCGGCCACCGACAGCACGCCGCGGGCGTTGAACTCCGCGAGCAGCCCGGTGGCGCGGACCGCGACCTCGGGGGCGGGGGCGCTCACCGCGGCACCTCCTGCTCGCGGGCGGATCCGGCGGCCGGACCCTCGGCCAGCAGCTCGGACAGCTCGACCACCAGCGCGGCCGGCGGCCGCCAGGAGAAGACACCGCAGGGGACGCCCTCGCTGCGCGGGGTCTCGGGGCCGGCCATGCCCCGCACGAACAGGTAGAGCACGCCGCCGAGGTGGTCCTCGGGGCGGTAGCCGGGGAGGCGCCAGCGGAGGAATCGGTGCAGGGCGACGCAGTACAGCAGCGCCTGCAGCGGGTAGTGCGAGGCCATCATCGCCTCGGCCAGCGCCGGCGCGGTGTAGTGGCCCAGCACCAGCGGCGTGCCGTCGCGGGGGCCGAGCCAGTTGGTCTTGTAGTCGACCACGAGGTGCCGCGGCCGTCCTCCCGGCAGGCGCAGCACGGCGTCGACGGAGCCGGTGAGGAACCCCCGCAGCGTCTGCTCGGACAGGCCCGGCTCCGCCAGGCGTCCGGGGTAGCCGGCCAGCGGGTCCCCCGCGGGGAGGTGGCGGCGCAGGCAGTCGGCCACGTCGGCCAGGGTGGCGGAGGGCCCGGGGACCGTGCCGCCGGCCAGCGGCAGCTCGAAGTCGAGCTCGGGCAGCCGGTCGGCGGGCCGGAAGTCGGCCAGCGTCAGGTCGTCGGCCAGCGGGCCGAGCGGCGTGCGCACCGCCGGCACCAGCGCCTCGGCCAGCTGCCGGGCCCCGAAGCCGGCCGCGGGGAGCCGCGCGAGCTCGTGGGCGGCCAGCCGCGTCAGCTCCCCGACCAGGTCGTCGGCGGTGGGGTCGGCGTACTCCAGCAGGGTGTGCACCAGCGACCCGAAGGCGGTGCCGCCGGGCAGGTCGGCGAGCGGGGAGAGCCGGCCGAGCCGCCCGTCGGAGGAGGGTTCGTCCGGCCGGAGGGCTGCCGCCGTCCCGGTGCCGGTGGCGGGGTCGGGCTCGTCGTCCTCGCGGGGACGCAGCGGCTCGCTGGCCACCCCGGCCTCCACCGGGGCGGGACCGTGGGCGGCGGCGGTCAGCGCCGTGTAGGAGGTGCGGCGCCACTGGGTGTCCAGCTGGCGCTCGAAGCGGCGCACCCGCAGCTCGCCGGCCCGGCTCTCGTCGCCGTCGCGACGTACCGCGACGCCGCGGTCGGCCACCGTCTCCAGCGCGACCAGGCGGCGGGGCAGACCGGTCAGGGCCGTCGGCGACCGGTCGGGCGGGTACTCCGGGTCGGGGTGGGGACGGGTCCGCTCCCGCTGCAGCATCCGGTGCAGCGCGCTGGCCGGCGTGTTGCGTGCCGACGGCCCCCACCAGGCCACCACCTGGCACTGGGCCCGGGTCAGGGCGACGTAGAGCAGCCGGAGGTCGTCCCCGGAGTCCTCGCTGCGGGCGCGGGCGAACCGCTCCGCGCGGCCGCGCCCCTGCGGGCCGCCGACGTCGACCACCCGCTCACCGGTCTCGGTGTGCAGCCGCAGCACCGCGCCGGTGTCCTCGTCGAGCCAGCGGTCCCAGCCCGAGGGCAGGTAGACGATGGGGAACTGCAGCCCCTTGCTGTGGTGGTAGGTGAGGATCTGCACCGCCTCGGCGTCGGTCTCCAGCCGCCGCGACCGCTCGTCGCCGTCGGCGTGCGCCTGCTGGATCCGCTCGCGCAGCCAGGCCAGCAGCGCCGAGGTGCCCAGCCCGGAGGTGGTCCGCACCTGGTGCAGCCCCTCGGCCACGTGCCGCAGGTCGGTCAGCTCGCGCTCCCCGCCGGGCAGCCGCAGCAGCCGGGCCGCCAGCTGCTGCTCGCCGGAGACGGCCTCGAGCAGCGCCGCGACGCCCTGCTGCTCCAGCAGCCGGCCCCAGGACCGCAGCCGGCGGCGCAGCTCGTTCAGCTCCTCGTCGTCGGCGGCGGCGAGCCGGTTCAGCGTCCACCCGACGAGCGGGGTGACGGCGGCCGCGCGCACCGAGCGCTGGTGCGGGTCGACCAGGGCCTCGAGCAGGGTGACCCAGGCCTCGGCGGCGGGGGAGGCGTGGACCGACCGGCCGCCGTTGACCACCGCCGGGATGCCGGCCTCGGCCAGCGCCAGCCGCAGCTCCTCGGCGCGGGCGTGGGCGCGTACCAGGATGGCCACGTCGCTGGCCCGCACCCCGCGCCACGCGCCGTCCAGGCACAGCTCGGCGTCGCTGCTGATCAGCGTGCCCAGCTCGCGGACCAGGTCCTGCTGGACCTGCTGGCGCACCGGTCCGACGCGACCGGGACGGCCCTCGACGCTGCGGATCCGCAGCGGCGTGGTGGGGTAGCGGCCGGAGTGGCTGCGGAGCCGGTCCGCGGGCAGCCCGGGCTCCACCGCCCGGACCAGGATCCGGTCGTCGCCGAGGGCGGAGCCCTCGAACAGCGCCATCACCGCCCGCACCATCGACGGGTCCGAGCGGTAGTTGCGGCTGAGGGTGTGGGTGGCCTGCGCCTCGACCACCGCCTCCAGGTAGGAGTGCACGTCCGCGCCGCGGAAGGCGTAGACGGCCTGCTTCGGGTCGCCGATCAGGATCAGCGTGGAGTGCCCGTGGAAGGCCTGCCGGACGATGCGCCACTGCACCGGGTCGGTGTCCTGGAACTCGTCCACCAGCACCACCGGGTAGCGCTCGCGCAGCCGGGCCCGGGCGGCCTCGCCGTGCACCGGGTGCTCCAGGGTGTCGGCCAGCCCGGACAGCATGTCGTCGAAGGTGGACAGCCGCATCAGCCGCTTGCGGCGGGCGACCTCGGCCCGCACCTCGCGGGCGAAGGCCACCCGGCCGCTGACCTGGGGGTCGGGGTCGTCCTCGGGGACGACGGTCAGGCTGGGCGCCTCGACGACCGCCCGTCCGATGGCCAGCGCGTCGTCGAAGGACAGCCACGGCGGCCGGGGGGCGTCGTCCTCGGGCCCGCCGCCACGGGTGCCGAACAGCCGCAGGTAGGAGTCGGCGCACACCTGGCGGGTGAGCTGGTCGAGGTTCTCGACCAGGGTGGCGTCGGGGTCGGTGTCGGCCAGCACGCCGAGGGAGTCCAGCATCCGCTGGCAGAACTCGTGGGTGGTGGCGATGGTGGCGGAGTCGAAGTCGGCCAGCGCGGCGGAGACCCGTTGCAGCCGGGTGGCCAGCGCGTCCGCCGAGCCGGTGGTCAGCAGCTCGTCCACCGGGTCCAGGTCGGCCGGCGTCTGCTGGGCCACCACCGCCTCCAGCACGGCCCGGGTGCGTTCCAGCCGCTGCCGGATCCGGGTGCGCAGCTCCTGGCTCGCGGCCCGGCTGAAGGTGACCATCATGAGCGAGCCGAGGTCGACCCCCGCGGCCACGTAGCGGGCCGCGAGCGCGGCGATCGTCCAGGTCTTGCCGGTGCCGGCGCTGGCCTCCAGCACGCAGGTGCCCGAGGGCAGCTCCGCCAGCACGTCGAAGGCGGGGACCTCGGCCGCGGCGGCGCCCTGCGGGGCGGCTCCCGCGGGCTCGGGCGGCAGGCTGGTGGTCGTCACCGGCGCCCCCGGTGCTCCAGCAGCGGACCCCAGACCGTCAGGGCGAGCGCACCGAACCGGTGCCGCACCCCGAAGGCCTCCCGCTGGGCGGGATCGGCCGGCTCGGCGGTGAGGTCGGCGAGCGTGGTGCCCACCAGGGTGGCCCACGCCTCGTCGCCCTCCAGGTCGCGGCGCAGCGCCGACTCGACCGACCGCTGCGCCAGCGCCTCCTCGTCCTGCTGCCCGGCCGCGCGGGCCCGCGCGTAGGCCTCGGCGGTGGCGACCGGCAGCGGCGCCGGACGGGTGAGGGCGTCGCCGTGGATCCGCAGCAGCTGCCGCAGCAGCTGGCGGGCCCGCTCCGGGGCCACCGGCTCCAGCCGCAGCGGCTGCGACCACCGGTCCACCTTGCCGACGGCCAGCGCCCGCCAGGAGGTGCCGGGGTGGGCGGCGCTGAGCAGCAGCAGGTCCAGCCACGCCTCGAGCTGGTAGCGGGGCCCCAGCCGGGAGAACCGCAGGCTGGTCACGGTCTCGCCGCGGACACCGCCGACGGCTCCGGTCAGCGTCTGCTCGCCCAGGTCGACGTGGGCCTCGACGGTCTCGGGCAGCTCGTCGGGGCGGACCCCGGCGGCGCCGACGATGGCGTCGATCTGCTGGCGGACGTCCTCGAGCAGCAGCTCGCCCAGCGGCCCGGGCGGCACCTCGCCGCGCAGCAGCTCCGCCTGCCGCAGCCGGTGCCAGCTGCGGCCCTGCAGGGCCCCGGCCAGCACCCGGTTGCCCACCGCCCAGCGCTGCAGCGGCCCCGGCGAGATGGGCATCTCGTCGTCGCGCTCGTCCTCGTCGCGGCGGGCGGCGAGACCGAACCGTGCCCGCAGGAACGCCTGCGCGGGGTGGGCGAGGAACCGCTTGAGCTCGACCAGCTCGACGTCGGCCGGAGGCGCCACCGCAGGCAGCTCGGCCAGCTCGAGGCGTGGCCTGGGGCGACGCGGTCCCACCGCCGCGCGGGCGCCGTCGAGGGCCACCGCGTCGAAGCTGAGCGGCTCCTCGCGCCCGGGCCCGACGGTGAAGTTGGCGGGGGCGAAGGGCTGCAACGGGTGCCGGGTCCGCACCGCCTCGCTGACCGGCCCCGAGCGGGTGCGGGCCGTCTCGTCGAGGGCGTCGAGCAGCTCGCGCAGGGGGACCGCGTCGGGCCGGCGGTCGTTCGTCCGCGGGTCGGCCCCGGAGTGGACGACCACCAGCGTCTCGCGGGCCGCCATCACCGCGTCCAGCAGCAGCTGCCGGTCCTCGCTCAGCCGGTCGCGGTCGCCGACCATCGGGGCCCGCGCGAGGACGTCGTCGCCGTCCACGGCGCCGCGGCGGGGGAACACGCCGTCGTCGAGGCCGAGCAGGCACACCACCCGGTGCGGCACCGAGCGCATCGGCGACATCGTGCACATGGTCAGCGACCCGGTGCGGAAGTTGCCCCGGGTCGGTCGTCCCCGCAGCTCGTCGGCGAGCATGGCCCGGAAGTCGGCGGGGGAGAGCAGCGGCGCCGGCTCGGCGACGTCCTCGCCCGCCAGGTCGGCGAGCTGGGCGAAGGCGTGGGTGAGCTGCCACTGCTCGTCGGGGCCGACGGCCGTCACCGACTCCAGGGCGGCCCGGGAGGCCTGCACCCACTCCACCACCGTCTGCGGCCGGGAGAAGCTGCTGACGGCCGCCCGGACCCGGCTGACCAGCTCGGCGAGGTGGCCGACCAGCTCCACCTCCGAGCTGTCCACGCCGTCGAGGGGGAGCACGGTGCCGATGCTCGGCTGGCCGTCCTCGCTCATCGCCACCCCGAGGAGCATCCGCTGCAGCCCGGCCGCCCAGGTGTTCTGCGGGAAGGCCGCCATGCCGAACTGGGCGCGGTGCAGGTGGTCCATGCCCCAGCGGATCCCCGACTGCTCGACCAGCTCGGCCAGCCGGGGCTGGTCGTCGGGGCGGAACCCGAACCGGCGCGCCACCGCCGGGGTGACCGCCAGGTCGACCAGGTCGGCGGCCTCGGCGCGCGAGCGGGCCAGGTCGAGCAGCCTCACCAGCAGCTCCAGCACCGGGTTCACCTGGCGCAGCGAGCGGTCGGCCAGCCGCACCCGCAGCCGGTGGCCGGGGTGGGCGGCGACCTCCTCGTCGTCGACCGCCAGCCCGAACGAGGCCTGGATGAGGGGGGCGAAGGTCTCGATGTCGGGGCACATCACGACGATGTCGCGCGGCTCGAGCGTGGGGTCCTCGGCGAGCAGGGCCAGCAGGACGTCCCGCAGCACCTCGACCTGACGGTCGGGGCCGTGGGAGGAGTGGACCTGCACCGAGGTGTCGCCGGCGGCCAGCAGCGGGCGCTCGGCGGGCGGTCGGGGAGCCCGGTCGGCGACCACGTCGGCCTGCAGCCGGCCCAGCAGGGTGGTGGGCAGCCGGGGCTCGCGGGAGCCGGCGTCGCGGGTGGGCAGGGTCGACAGCAGCAGCTGCAGCTCGCGCTGGTCGCGGCCCAGCCGCTGGTTGAGCCGGTGCCGGGCGCCGCCGGGGGACAGCGGCCCGGTCGCGGGACCCCGCGGCACCGCTCCGGCCGGGGGCATGGGCTCGCCCGCCAGCTGCTCGGCCACCCGGCCCCACAGCGTGGGCGAGGTGTGCGGCAGCCACAGGTGCACCTCGCGGTGCAGGGCCAGCACCTCCAGCAGCAGCAGCTGGCGGCGGTCGATCCGGGTGGGCCCGAACACGGAGAGCCGACGCGGCAGGGTCGAGCGCTCCGGGTGGTCGCGCAGCGCGGCCCGCGCCGCCTCGAGCCGCGCCGGCGGTGCGGGGGCGTCGACCCGGGCGGCGACCGCCCGCCACAGCCGGGGCTGCCAGGCGAGGTCGGTCTCGACCGGGGAGCCGTCGGAGCCGGCGTCGCCGCCCGCGGCCCAGCTGTCCAGCATCGCGGGGCGCTCGGCCGCGTAGGCGGCGAACAGCCGGGCCAGCCGGCGCGCGGTGGCCCACCGGCGCCCGGTCCGGGCCCCGGTGTCGTCCTCGGTACCGAGGTGGTCGGCCACCGGCGCGAACCACCCCTCGCCGGCGACCTCGTCGAAGGCGGACAGCAGCGCCCACACCAGCCGGCGGGGGTGCCAGGCGTCGAGCTCGGCCGCCTCCTGCAGGGCCTCGCGGACCGAGCGGTCGAGCAGCCGGCCGAGGGTCGGGAACTCGATGCCGGCGCAGACGCCCTCGCCGGCCTCGCCGAGCCGCTCGGCCAGCGACTGCGCCAGCCAGCGCTCCACGCCCGGGGTCGGCACGCACACCACCTCGCGCTCGAAGGGGTCCGCCCCCTCGACGGGGTGACGCAGCAGGTCGGCCAGCCCGTCGGCGAGCAGGTCGCCCCGGACGGCCCGGTGCACCACCAGGCCCGGCACCCCGCCGGGCGGGGAGGCACCGCACGGCGTCGTCGCCGTCACGGCCTCGTCGACGGCGAACAGGCCGTCCTGGAGCTGCTGGGTCATGGTGGGCCCCACCCTAGGCAACGGCGGTGACACTTCCGCCGCGCCGACGCTCAGCGCAGGCTGGCCAGCTTCTGCGCGACCTGTGCGGCGCTGGGGTTGGTGGCGCTCGAGCCGTCGGAGAACACCAGGGTCGGCACGGTCTGGTTGCCGCCGTTGACCCGGGCGACGATGTCGGCGGCCTCCGGGTGGGCCTCGATGTCGACCTCCTCGAAGGTGATGCCCTGGCGGTTGAGCTGGGTCTTGAGGCGGGCGCAGTAGCCGCACCAGGTGGTGGTGTACATCGTCACGTCGGTCATGCCGGGGAAACCTCCAGGGCGCTCGCGGCATTCCCCCCGGCCACGGCCGCCGCGGGTGGCGGCTCGGGTCCGCGTCCTGTCCGTGGCCGTGCATAGGGTGACCTCCGTGACCGAGCGTGCCCTGGCCGAGCCCGAGTGCCTGCTCGAGGGTCTCGACCCCGAGCAGCGCGCCGTGGCCACCACGCTGTCCGGCCCGGTGGCGGTGGTCGCGGGGGCCGGGACCGGCAAGACCCGCGCCATCACGCACCGCATCGCCTACGGCACCGCGACGGGCGTCTACGCCCCCGGCGCGGTGCTCGCGGTGACCTTCACCACACGGGCGGCGGGTGAGATGCGCGGCCGGCTGCGCGAGCTGGGCGTCCCGGCGGTGCAGGCACGCACCTTCCACTCCGCGGCGCTGCGGCAGGCCCAGTGGTTCTGGCCCAGGGTGACCGGCCAGCAGCTGCCGCCGGTGGCCGAGAACCGGATGGGTCTGGTGGCCGAGACGGCCAACCGGCTCCAGCTGGGCGGGGACACCGCCCGGCTGCGCGACCTGCTGGCCGAGATCTCGTGGGCCAAGCTCTCCAACGTGCTGCCCGAGGACTACCCGGACGTGGCCCCGGCCCGCGGCCGCGAGGTGTCCGGGCTGGAGCCGACCGCGGTCGCCCGGGTCCTCAGCGGCTACGAGGAGCTCAAGCGGCAGCGCGAGCGGATCGACTTCGACGACATCCTGCTCTGCACGGTCTCGCTGCTGGCCGACCACCCCGAGGTGGCCGAGGAGGTCCGCCGCACCTACCGCCACCTGGTCGTCGACGAGTACCAGGACGTCAGCCCGCTGCAGGAGAGCCTGCTGCGGCTGTGGTGCGGCGAGCGCGACGACCTCTGCGTGGTGGGTGACCCCGCGCAGACCATCCACTCCTTCGCCGGCGCCCGCGCGGACTTCCTCACCGGCTTCGCCCGCCGCCACCCGGGCGCCACGGTGATCCGCCTCGTCCGCGACTACCGCTCCACCCCGCAGGTGGTGGGCGTGGCCAACGCCGTGATCGGCGCCCGGGGCGCTGCCGCGCGGGACCAGCTGGGCGCGGTGACGCTGCAGGCCCAGCGCCCCGACGGTCCCAGCCCGCAGTTCGCGGTCGCCGAGGACGAGGTCGGCGAGGCGGAGGCCGTGGCGGACTGGGTGCAGCAGCAGGTCGCCGAGGGGGTCGACCTGCGCGAGGTCGCGGTGCTCTTCCGGGTCAACGCCCAGTCCCCGGCCTTCGAGGCGGCGCTGGCCGACCGGGACATCCCCTACCTGGTGCGGGGCGCCGAGCGGTTCTACGAGCGTCCCGAGGTGCGCCAGGCCCTCGGCGCGCTGCGGGTCGCCGCCCGGGCCGGAGGAGCCGGCGCACCGGGCCCGGAGGAGGACGAGCCGCTGGTGCTGCGCCAGGTGCGCGACGTGCTGGCGGGGACGGGCTGGGCCCCCACCCCGCCCCGCGGCGCCGGCGCCGCCCGGGAGCGCTGGGAGTCGGTGGCCGCGCTGTTCTCCGTGGCCGAGGACCTGGTCGACGCCGAGGCCGGCGTCGAGCTGGCCGACGTGGTGGCCGAGCTGGAGCGGCGGGCCGCGAGCCAGCACGCCCCCGTGGCGCACGGGGTGACGCTGTCGACGCTGCACGCGGCCAAGGGTCTGGAGTGGGACGCGGTGGCCCTGGTCGGCGTCCACGAGGGCACCCTGCCGTTCGTGCTGGCGCAGAGCCCCGCCCAGCTCGAGGAGGAGCGCCGGCTGCTCTACGTCGGCATCACCCGGGCCCGGGAGCGGCTGCGGATCTCCTGGTCGCGGCGCCGTTCCGGCGCATCCGCGGGACGGTCCCCGTCCCGCTTCCTCGCCCCCGTGCTGCCCCGGTCGCTGGCCGAGGCCCCGGCGGCGGCCGCGCCCCGGCCGCGGCAGCGCCGGGGGAGCGTCCTCAGCGCCACCTGCCGCACCTGCTCCCGTCCGCTGCACGACGCGGGGGAGCGCAAGCTCGGCCGCCACACCGACTGCCCCTCGAGCTTCGACGAGCACACCCTCGAGGAGCTGCGGGAGTGGCGTCGGCGGCAGGCCGAGGAGCAGCGGGTGCCGGCCTACTGCGTCTTCACCGACGCCACCCTGGTGGCGATCGCGGAGTCCCGGCCGGGCAGCGAGGCCGAGCTCTACCGCATCGCCGGGCTCGGCCGGGTCAAGGTCGAGAAGTACGGCCAGCAGGTGCTGGAGCTGGTCCGCTCCACCGGCTGAGAAAATTTCTCGATCCGGGTGGCTAAATCGGTTGCGGCACCCCGTACGGCGTCCCTAGTGTGATCAGCGCACACCGCCGAGGTGTGCCTCACCACGCGGACCGGATCCCCTCCGGGCCGCCGCGCAGAGAGAGGAGTGAGCGACGTGGACATCACCACGATGACGAAGGCGGTCTCGCCGTCCACCCCGTCCTCCCTCTGCCACCTGATGGACCGTTCCGCCCGTTGGCAGACCCGCGGGGTCGACCTCGTCGCCACCTCCGTCGCGCCGACCGCCGTCCCCGCAGGGGACGAGTACGCCCAGTCCCGTCGCGCCGTGAAGCACCCCGTCCAGGGTGCCTTCGGCGCCGGTGCCATGGGTGGCTCGACCCTCGTGGCCGGCTTCGACGCCACCACCGCTGCGGACCCACAGCCAAGACGTCTGATGTAGCTCTTCATCAGCCCTCTCCAGGCCGTGAGTCCCAGCACCCGGGACCACGGCCTTCGTGTTCCTGGACCGGATCCCCACCAGCAGGAAACGACACATCAGGGAGAGAACCATGACCGCCACGCTGTACGAGATACCTCCGCTGCTCCTCGCGGCCCTGCCCGAGACCACGGTCGAGCTGGCCTGCCACCAGGTGGACCCGGACATCTTCTTCGCCGAGTCCCCGGCCGAGGTGGAGTACGCGAAGCAGCTCTGCTCCGGCTGCCCGTTGCAGGCGGAGTGCCTCGCCGGGGCGCTGGAGCGCAAGGAGCCCTGGGGCGTGTGGGGCGGCGAGCTGCTCGTGAACGGGGTCGTGGTGCCGCGCAAGCGTCCCCGTGGCCGCCCGCGCAAGCACCCGCGGCCCGACGAGCCGGCACCGCGTATCGAGGTCGCCC
This sequence comes from Auraticoccus cholistanensis, assembly GCF_009742705.1. Classification (GTDB taxonomy): domain Bacteria; phylum Actinomycetota; class Actinomycetes; order Propionibacteriales; family Propionibacteriaceae; genus Auraticoccus; species Auraticoccus cholistanensis. The sequence continues at coordinate 645,861 of NZ_WPCU01000005.1, read as the reverse complement.
CCTCGCCGTTCAAGAAGGAGCGGGCGGCGTGACAGCGACCTCGCGTCCGGCCCGGACCTCGGGGCCGGGTCGGGCAGCAGCAGCGGGGCAGGGAGCAGGCCTGGGGACGGACGCCGCGTCCGCGCCCGGCCCGCTCCCTGTCCCCGCCCGCCGCGTCGCCCCCGAGGCTGAGGGCGCGCGCTAGGCGGCCTCGGCCCAGCCCGGCAGGAACTCCTCCAGCACGTCGGCGAACCGCTCGGAGGCGTCGAGCTGGGAGAGCACCGCGATGCCGCCCATCCAGACGCGGTGGATCAGCAGGTAGGAGGGCGGCAGCGCCAGCCGCCGGGCCGCCTCGCTGCTGCGGGCGGCGCTGACCCGGGCGAACTGCTCGCGCATCCAGTTCCGGGTGAAGTGGAACTCCTCGACCCGGGCCGGCTCCACGAAAGGGCTGAGGTAGTCGAAGAGCTGCTGCGGGTCCACGTCGCCGGTGAGGAACCCCAGCTCCCGCAGCCCCTGCGCCGTCGTCGCCGCGTCACCGTCGGCGCACAGCCGCAGCAGCCGTCCCATGTCGGACGGCAGCCCGTCCGGCAGCCGGGCGACCAGACCGAAGTCGACCACCCCCAGCCGGCCGTCGTCGAGCACCTTGAAGTTGCCCGGGTGCGGGTCGGCGTGCAGCAGGCCCACCCGGCTCGGACCGGCGAACAGGAACCGCACGTACCGCAGCGCCGCCTCGTTGCGCTGCTCGTCGGGCCAGTCGGCGACGGAGGCCAGCGACGGCCCGTCCACCCACTCGCTCACCATCACCGACGACGTGTGGGCCAGCACGTGCGGCACCAGGAACTCCGGGTCGCCCTCGAACCCCACCGCGGCCTGCTGCTGGTGACGGGCCTCCAGCTCGTAGTCGACCTCCTCCGAGACCCGTTCGGCCAGCTCGGCGGCCAGCGTCCGGACGTCCATCCCGGGCGCGAGCGGCGCCACCAGCTGCGCCAGCCGGCCGAGCTGCTTGAGGTCGCTGCGCAGCGCCTCGTCGGCACCGGGGTACTGCACCTTGACCGCCACCGCGCGGCCGTCCTCCCAGACGCCGCGGTGCACCTGGCCGATGGAGGCCGAGGCGGCGGGCCGGTTGTCGAAGGAGCGGAACATCGCCCGCCACTGCGGCCCCAGCTCACGTCGCAGCACGGCGTGCACCCGGGCGGCCGGCATCGGCGGCGCGGAGTCCTGCAGCCGCTTGAGGTGGACGCGGTAGGGGGCGGCCACGTCGTCGGGCAGCACCGCCTCGAACAGGCTCAGCGCCTGCCCCATCTTCATGGCGCCGCCCTTGAGCTCGCCGAGCACGGTGAAGAGCTGCTGGGCGGTGCGCCGCCGCGCCTCCTCGCCCAGCTCCTCCCGGTCCGCGCCGCCGAGACGACGACCCAGGTCGAGGGTGCGACGGCCGGCGAGCCCGAGCGGGATGCTCATCAGCCGGGCGCCCCGGCTCAGCGCCCCCCGGGCCAGGTCCTCCGCGGGCCGCAGGCCCCCGCTGGCGGGCCGCTGACGGCGGCCCTGCCGCACCCGGTCCGCCGCAGCAGGTCGGCGGTCGTCGGCGTCGCTCATGGCGCCATTGTGGCAGCCACGCCGAACCCGGCCCGGGAGCGCGCTCAGGGCTGCAGGGCCTGCAGGTCGCACCCGCACCCGGGGTGCGCGGGCCAGCGTCGCAGCCGGGTGGTCCAGCCGGTGACGTCGAGGTCGAGGGTGCGACCGAGCAGGTCGGGCGTCCCCTCCTGCCGGGCCGCCAGCAGCGAGGGCAGGGCCACGGACGCGCACCAGTCCGCGACCAGCTCCGGCACCACGGCACGTCGGCGCACCAGCTGGGCGAGCACCCGGGGCCAGCCCGGGTCGTGGCGGCGCCGGTAGAGGTCGGTGCAGCGGGTGCAGCAGGACTGCCCGGGCAGCACCAGGGGACCGACGCGGGCGCCGCCGTCGAGCGGGCGGACGAGGAGGTGGGCGACGTCGCGGCGGAGCAGGTGGTCGGTGAGCCCGCGGTCCGGCTCCACCCGGTCCAGGGCCACCACGGCCAGCCGGGGTTCGGGGTGGCTCCGCTCGGACCAGTGCGCCAGCTCCCCGACCACCGGGCGCCTCCGGCCCGACCACGGCCCGGACGCCCGCCCCGCCTCCAGCAGCGCCCGCAGGGAGGCGGCGGCGGAGGCCCTGGGCGGGTCGGGGTAGAGCCCCGGCTGAGGAGGCTCGGGGTCGCAGAGCAGCAGCGGCACGCCGGCGTCGGCCAGCCGCAGCGCGATGGCCCGGCCCAGCCGCCCGGCGCCGACCACGAGCACCGGACCGGAGTCGACGGCCACCGGCTCCAGCATCCCGTGGCGGGCCAGCACGGCCACCGCCTCGGCGGCCCGAGGGTGCTCCTCACGCAGCCGCCGCAGCGACCGGGTCCCGTCCAGCCGCGCGACGAGCTGCACCAGGTCGTCGTCGGCGCCCTGCAGCAGCACGGCGTCGGGACCGACCCCCAGCTGCACCTCGCCGCCGTCGCGGGGGACCACCACCAGACCGGAGCGCAGTCGCGGGTGCGGGGGCAGCGGGTCGTCGACGGGTGGGCGCACGGCGCCACTGTGCGTCACACCAGCCGCGGCGCGCCGCCGGTTGTCCACAGCCGGTCGGCACGCCGGGCCCGGGACGTGAGAAGACCCCCAGGAACTCCGGGTTCGCTCGGCTTCCCCTCCGAGCGGCCCGACCATCTGGGGGTCTTCGTCGCCATGACGTTAGGCGTCAGACCCGCACCCGGTCAAGGGGGTGCGGCGTGTCGGCCCTGGCGCCGGGAGGGCTGTGCACGACGACGTGGGCAAGGCTGTGGACGAGGGCTGTGGACACTGTGGACGACCCTGTGGACCGCGACGCGCCGAAGCCCGGGGCCGGCTCGGCGGCCACGTGGCTGGACTACCGTCGGTGCCGTGAGCACCTCCGGCCCGGACGCGACGACGCAGCCCCGCGCCCTGCCCGAGGTCGAGGTGCGGCGCAGCGCCCGTCGTCGCAAGACCGTGACGGCCTTCCGCGAGTCGGGCCGGATCGTCGTCGTGGTGCCGGCACGGCTCAGCTCGGCGGAGGAGCGGCGCTGGGTCGAGGAGATGGTGCGCCGGGTGGAGCGGCGCGAGTCGCGGCAGGCACCTCCGACCACCGACGCCCAGCTGCAGGTCCGCGCCGACGACCTGGCCCGGGCCCACCTGGACCCGGTGCTGGGGTCGGCGCCCCGGCCCCGGTCGGTGGTGTGGGTGGACAACCAGCAGCGCCGGTGGGGCTCCTGCACCCCGGCGAGCGGCACCATCCGGCTGTCCCGGCGGCTGCAGCAGCTGCCCGACTGGGTGGTGGACTACGTGCTGGTGCACGAGCTGGCGCACCTGGTGCACGGCCAGCACGACGACGCGTTCTGGCGCCTGGTCCAGCACTACCCGCGCACCGCCGAGGCCCGCGGCTACCTGCAGGGCTGGGCCGACGCGCAGGCACGGGGCTCGGCCGGCCCCGTCGACGCGGACTGACCGGCGCGGCGGGCGGGGCTCAGCCCCGGTCCGCCGGCGGCTCGGGGTCGTCCTCGCCCGGCCCCTCGGGCCCTCCACCGCCGCCGCCCTCACCGGGCTCGTCCCCGGTGGAGCCCAGCAGGCGGGCCAGCTCGGCGTCGAAGTCGTCGGTGGGCGCGTCCGGCGCGGTGTCCGCCCCGGAGACGAAGCCGAGCGGGTCGTCCAGCGCGGCGGCGTCGGGCACCAGGTCCGGGTGCTTCCAGACCGCGTCGCGGCCCTCGACGCCCCGTGCCTGCCGCAGCGCCGCCCACAGGTTGGCGGCGTCGCGGAGCCGGCGGGGACGCAGCTCCAGCCCGACCAGGCTGGCGAAGGTCTGCTCCGCGGGCCCGCCGGTGGCGCGCCGGCGCCGGACGGTCTCGCCCAGGGCCTGCGCGGCGGGCATCCACGGGGCCGTCGCCTGTCCGACGACCTCGTCGACCCAGCCCTCGACCAGCGCCAGCAGGGTCTCCATCCGGGTCAGCACCGCCTGCTGCTCCGGGGTCGGCTGCGGCTCGAACAGCTCCCCGCGCACCTGCTCGCTGAGCTTCTGCAGGCTCTCGGGGTCCATCGCGGTCGGGTCGAGCTCGGCGACCGCGTTCTCGATGGCCGAGGTGTCGATGCGGATGTGGCGCGCGTACTCCTCGACCAGCGCGAGCAGCTGGGGGCGCAGCCAGCCGACGTCGGCGAAGAGCCGCTGCCGGGCCGCCTCGCGCAGCGCCAGGTAGAGGGTGACGTCGGTGCTGGACTCGGTCAGCCCCTCGCCGAAGGCGGCCACGTTGCTGGGCAGCAGCACGATCTGGTGCGACTGCGTCAGCGGCACGCCGATGTCGCTCACGCCCAGCACCTCGGTGGCCAGGTGCCCCAGCGCCTGACCCAGCTGCACCCCGAACATGGTGGTGCCGGTGCTGCGCAGCATCGGGCGCAGCATCTCGGCCATCCCGGCCAGCGGGTTGGCCGGGTCGTCCTCGCCGCCGGCGCTCATCATCGCCTCGGCGGTGGCCTCGGCCATGCTCTCGGCCACCGGCTCCACGAGCCGCTGCCAGACCGGCATGGTGCCCTCGATCCACTCCGCCCGGCTCCACGCCGCCGGCGGCGCGGCCTCCGCCGCGGGAAAGGCGGTCGCCGCGTCCAGCCAGGTCTGGGCCAGCGTTGCGGCGTCGGCGACGGCCTGGCGCTGCGCGGAGGTGGGCGTCGGGTCCGGTCCCAGACCCGCCGTCACCTTGCGGGCGATGTCCTTGGCCTGCGCCCAGTCGACGCCCTCGCGGGCCGGGCCGGCGCCGAACAGCGAGCCCATGCCGAGCTGGGAGAACATCTGCTGCAGCTGACCCATCATCTGCTGCATGTCCTGGCCGCCACCGAGCTGGCCGAAGAGCTGCTCGAAGGGGTTGCCGGGCTGGGAGCCGGAGCCCTCGCCACGCCTCTCCTCGCCCGGGTCCGGGTCCTCCGAACCGTCGCGGGACTGGTCGTCGGCCATCTCACTCACTCCTCGCGTGCCTCTGGGCGTCGGGGACGACGCGCACCCATTCAACCCGCTCCCGGCAAGATCGGCCCAGCCCTCGCGACGGCTCGCCGCGGTTTCCGGCTGAGAGCGAACAGGTCGCGTCCTCAGCCGGGTTGGGTAGGGTCGCGCCATGCCCACCGACCTGCGGCACACCGCACTGCGCGAGGAGCCGCTGAGCCTGGACGCCGCGCTCGCCGCCGTCCGGGACCCGGCGTGCGGCGGGGTGGCGGTCTTCATCGGGCTGGTCCGCGACCACGACCACGGCGCCGGGGTCAGCTCGCTGGACTACACCGCGCACCCGCAGGCGGCCGAGCTGCTCGCCCGCTGCACCGAGCAGGTCGCCGAGCGGCACGGCGTCAGGGCCTGGGTCGAGCACCGCACCGGCCACCTGGAGGTGGGGGACGCCGCCGTGGTCGTGGTGACGGCCGCGGCGCACCGCGGTCCCGCGCTGACGGCCTGCCGCGAGCTGATCGACGAGATCAAGGCCGGCGTGCCGATCTGGAAGGAACAGCAGCTGGCCGACGGCGGCGTGGAGTGGGTGGGCCTGTGACGCGTCAGACCCGGATCGCGTTCGTGGCCGCGGTCTTCTTCGTGGCCATGGCGGTGGCGCTGGCCCTGGTGCCGGTCGGGTTCGTCACCTGGACCCCGGGCCGCACCCACGACGTGCTGGCCGACGAGGGCGACCAGCCCGCGATCGCGGTGAGCGGCATCGAGACCTACCCGACCGAGGGGCAGCTGGAGATGACCACGCTGTCGATCACCAGCCCCGACGCCCGGCTCACCCTCCCCGAGGCGCTGCTGGCCTACTGGCTGCCGCACCGCGACACGCTGCCCCGCGAGTTCGTCTACCCGGCCGGCAAGTCGGCCGAGCAGGTGGAGTCGGAGGAGCAGGAGATGATGGACGACTCCCAGACCGGGGCGGTGGTGGCCGCCCTGCGCGCGGCCGACGTCCCGGTGGTCGAGCGCCCGCAGATCGCCAGCGTCACCGTCGGCGGTCCCAGCGAGGGTGCGCTGACCCCCGGCGACCTGGTGGTGGCCGTGCAGGGCCGGGAGGTCTCGACCCGCGAGGAGGTCATCGAGGCCGTCCGCGCGGTGTCGGTGGGGGACGAGATCCACTTCACCGTGCTGCGCGACGGCGAGCGCGAGCAGGTGGTCGTCACCACCGTCGGCTCCAACACCGACGCGGCCGTGCCCGTCATCGGCGCGCAGGTCGGCTACGGCTACGAGTACCCCGCCGAGGTCAGCTTCGGCATCGACCCGCGGGTGGGCGGGTCCAGCGCCGGCCTGGTCTTCAGCCTGGCCATCTACGACAAGATCACCCCCGGCCCGCTGGTCACCGGCCACGTGGCCGGCACCGGCACGATCACCGCCGACGGCGAGGTCGGACGCATCGGCGGCGTGCAGCAGAAGATCCGCGGCGCCGAGCAGGCGGGGGCCCAGGCGTTCCTGCTGCCGACCGGCAACTGCCGCGACCTGGGCGAGGTGGACACCGACCTGCAGGTGGTCGCCGTGTCCTCGCTGGAGGAGGCCGTGGCCGCGGTGCAGGCGCTCGCCGACCCCGCGGCCGCCGAGGCCCTGCCGCGCTGCCCCTGACCATCCGACCTCGACCGACCCTGACCGACGACGCCCCACCGGACCACCTGGGAGAGAGATGGCCCACCCCACCGCCGAGGACACCGACGAGGTCGCCGCCGGGCTGCTGGCTGCGCTGGTCGAGCTCGAGCGCCACGTCGGCGAGCTCGGCTTCGACCAGCCGCCCCGGCTGTTCGCGCTGGTCCGCACCGACGACCTGCTGGCCGCCGAGCCCGAGCTGGCCGGACGGCTGGGGCTGCGCTCCAGCCGCGACGGCGGGCCCGCCGAGGGGCTGACCGCCGTCGAGCAGGACACCTTCACCGCGGGGGAGGACCTGGTCGCAGCGCTCTCGGGGATCGAGTGGCCGGCCGCGGTGCACGGCTGCGCGGTGGCCTGCGAGCGCAGCTTCCTGCCGGCCGGGGTGGAGGTCGACCTGCCCGAGGACGAGCGGGAGGCCGCGTCGGTGGTGGCCACCCACCCGCAGCGCCAGGACGTCCGGGTGGTGGTCGGCGTGCTGCGCACCGGCCACTCCCACGGCGTGGCCCGGCTGCTGCAGCACCCCGAGGAGCTGCTGGGAGGGGCCGACCTCGTCCCCGGCCTGGCTCAGGTGCTGGCGTATACCCTTCTCCCCGACGACCCCGGGCCGCACGGCCCGGCTGACCACAGCACAGGCGCACCGGTCACCGCGGAGGCACCGCGGCAGCCCGGCGCCCGTCCCGGCCAGGCGGCCGCACAGGAGGAGCACCCAGCGTGAGCAGCACGACCGTCCGACCGACTCCTCGCCGGCGCGGGGCCCTGCTGCCCACGGTGGCGGTCATGGCCACCCTGGTCGTCCTGTTCACCCTGTTCAGCGGGATCTGGACCGACCGGCTCTGGTACCAGTCGCTGGGCTACAGCACCGTCTTCTCCACCCAGCTCTTCACCCGGCTGGGGCTGTTCGTCGTCTTCGGCCTGGTGATGGCGCTGGTCGTGGTCGGCAACATCGCGCTGGCCTACCGGCTGCGGCCCCGCTTCCGCGCCGCCGCCCCCAACTCCGAGCTGCTGGAGCGCTCCCGCGACGTCCTGGAGTCGCGGCTGCTGCGGATCCTGGTCGTGCTCGGCCTGGTCGTCGGGCTCTTCGGCGGGGCCAGCGCGGCCGGCAACTCCGCCACCTACCTGGCCTGGCGCAACGCCACCCCCTTCGGCGCCACCGACCCGCAGTTCGGCCTCGACCTCAGCTTCTTCGTCTTCGACTACCCGTGGTGGCGGATGCTCGCCTCCTTCGCGCTGGTGGCCGTGCTGCTGGGCGCCGTCGGGGCCGCGGTGGTGCACTACCTGCTGGGCGCGCTGCGCTACCAGCCGGGTCAGCAGCTGACCAGCCGGGCCGCCCAGGTCCACCTGTCGGTCGTGCTGGGCGTGGCCCTGCTGGTCTACGCCGTCCAGCAGTACCTCGACCAGTACGGCTTCGAGCTGTCCACCAAGAGCCTCAGCAACGCCACCATGACCGCGCTGAGCTACACCGACGACAACGCCCGGGTGATCGGGCGGCTGATCCTCGCCGTCATCGCGGTGATCTGCGCGCTGGTGTTCTTCGCCAACGCGATGGTCCGGCGCTGGGCCTTCCCGGTGCTCGCCGTGGCCATGATGGTGCTGTCGGGGCTGATCCTCTCCGCGCTCTACCCGCTGGGTCTGCAGCTGTTCACCGTCAACCCGAACGAGCCCGACCTCGAGCGGCCCTACATCGAGCGCCACATCGCCGCCACCCGCACCGCCTACGGGGTCGCCGACGTGGAGATCGAGAACTACTCCGCCGAGACCACCGCCGAGGCCGGCCAGCTGCGCGCCGACGCCGAGGCGCTGCCCGGCATCCGGCTGATCGACCCCGCCATCATCGGCAACGCCTACGAGCAGCTGCAGCAGGTGCGCGGCTACTACGACTTCGCCGACGTGGTCGACGTCGACCGCTACACCATCGACGGCCAGGAGACCGACGCGGTGGTCGCGGCGCGGGAGCTGAACTCGGACAACATCGAGAACCAGTCCTGGAACAACCTCAAGACCGTCTACACCCACGGCTACGGCCTGGTCGCCGCCTACGGCAACCGGGCGGTCGCCGGGGAGCCCGACTGGATCGTCCGCGACATCCCGCCGCGCGGCGAGCTGAACGTCCCCGAGCCGCGGATCTACTTCGGCGAGTCGATGACCGACTACGCCATCGTCGGCGCCCCGGCCGGCACCGAGCCGATCGAGCTCGACACCCCCGGCGGCGGTGAGAACGGCGGCCCGCAGCTGACCACCTACGACGGCCGCGGCGGCGTCCCGATCGGCTCGCTGTTCAACCGGGTGCTCTACGCGATGCGCAACACCGACATCAACATCCTGCTGTCGGAGCGGGTGAACCCGGAGTCGAAGATCCTCTACGACCGCACCCCGCGCGAGCGGGTGCAGCGGGCGGCGCCCTGGCTCACCGTGGACCAGGACACCTACCCGGCGGTGGTGGACGGCCGGCTGGTGTGGATCGTCGACGGCTACACCACCTCCGACTCCTACCCCAACAGCCAGCGGATCGACCTCAACGAGGCCACCCGCGACTCGCTGACCGCACCCAGCCTGGTGACGGCCCAGCCGCCGAAGCCGCTGAACTACATCCGCAACTCGGTGAAGGCGGTGGTGGACGCCTACGACGGCACCGTCCGCCTCTACGCCTGGGACGAGACCGACCCGGTGCTGCAGACCTGGCAGAAGGCGTTCCCCGGCACCGTGCAGCCCAAGTCGGAGATCAGCGAGGACCTGCTCTCCCACCTGCGCTACCCCGAGGACCTGTTCAAGGTGCAGCGCGAGATCCTGGGCCGCTACCACGTCACCGACCCGGCTGCCTGGTACCAGGGCAACGACCTGTGGCGGATCCCCGAGGACCCGGTCCGCGGCGGGGGCCAGCAGAAGGAGAGCCCGTACTACCTCTCCATCAAGTGGCCCGGCGACGACGAGCCGGTCTTCAGCCAGACCGCCACCTACGTGCCCAACGAGCGCGCCAACCTCGCCGCCTACATGGCCGTGAACGCCGACGCCTCCAGCCCGGACTACGGCCGGCTGCGCATCCTGCGCATGTCGGACACCCAGCAGATCCCCGGCCCGGGCCAGACCTTCAACGAGATCAACACCAACGTCACGGTGGCCGAGCGGCTGCGGCCGTTCAACAACCAGGGCGCGGCCACGGCCGTCTACGGCAACCTGCTGACCCTGCCGATCGGCGGGGGCCTGCTCTACACCCAGCCGATCTACACCCAGCGGCAGGGCAGCGACGGCTCCTACCCGGCGCTCAGCTTCGTCGTCGCCCGCTTCGGCGAGACCGTCGGGATCGGCACCACGCTGCAGGAGGCGCTGGACCAGGTCTTCGGCGGCGACGCCGGAGCCGACACCGGTGAGGAGGGCGTCGACGGCGAGCAGCCCGCCGAGCCGAGCGAGCCCACCGGCGAGGTCGACAACCCGGCCGCCGTGGCCGCGCTCGAGAGCGCGGAGGCCGCCTTCGAGGACGCCGAGACCGCGCTCCGCGACGGCGACCTGGCCACCTACCAGCAGAAGACCGACGAGGCGCGGGCCCGCATCGAGGACGCGCTGGAGGCGCTGGGGCGCTGAGCCCGCTGGTCGGCTCCGGAGCTGGTCGGGGCGGTCGTAGGTGGTCGGGGCGGTCCCGGAGGTGGTCCGGGTCGCCGGGGTCGGGTCAACCGGTCCTCGTTCGTCCCTCACGGGGACTGCCAGGCCCATCCACGACCCTCACCCGGCGACCCGGACCACCTCCGGACCCTGGCGGCAGGGTGCGGCCGCTGCCGGGTCGCGAGCGGTCGACCGGTCTCGTTCGTCCCTCACGAGGACTGCCAGGCCGGTCCACGACCCTCACCCGGCGACCGGACCACCTCCGGGACCTCGACGGCTGAGCTGCGGCCGCGGTCCCGCGGCGGGGCCTACCGCCCGGGCCCGGGCTGGTCGCCGATGCCCCGGGCGTGCAGGGCCTCGCCGGTGGCCCGGGCGCGGCCGACGACGCGGAGGACCAGGGGGACCAGGCGGGCGCGGGGGTCGCGCTGCAGCCCGCGGGCCAGGGCCGCCTGACGGGTCTCCTCGGCGATCTCCATCGTGGCCGGGACGGCGCGCAGCACCAGCGTGAAGGCCAGCGCCACCTGGTCGGCGTCCACGCCCAGCGGGCGCAGCGGGCGCAGCAGGCGGGTCAGCGTCTGCAGCAGGGCGTCGACCGGCGTGGTGACCGTCAGCACCGTGGCCAGCAGCACGAGGGCGACCAGCTCGGCCACCGACTCCACCGCCCGCGCGGCGCCCTGCTGCCACAGCTGCCACCCGCCGAGCAGGACCACCACCAGCAGCAGCCGGCGCAGCGAGCGCAGCAGCGAGCGGACGCCCATCCGCGAGCACACCACCAGCAGCCCGGCCAGGGCGAGCAGGGCGAGCGCGGCCGCCGGACCCCGCAGCAGCACCGAGCTCGTCCCCAGCAGCGCCAGACCCGCCAGCTTGGCACCCGGCGGCGTGCGGTGCAGCCAGGTGCTCCCCGGCCGGTGCAGCCCCAGCAGCCCGGCGCTCACGCGGTCGCCCGGTAGTGGTCCACCACGTCGGCGGCCGGGCCGTCGGCCACCACCCGGCCGTGGTCCACCAGCAGCGCCCGCTCGCAGCGGCCGGCCAGCTCCAGGTCGTGGGTGATGAGCAGCAGCTGCTGGGGGAGCGCGAGCAGCAGGTCGCCGACCCGCCGGCTGTTGGCCAGGTCGAGCAGGGTGGTCGGCTCGTCGGCCACCAGCACGCTCGGCTCGGTGGCCAGCACGCCGGCCAGGGCCAGCAGCTGGCGCTGCCCGCCGGAGAGGGTGTGCACGCTCCGGTCGGCCAGCCCGGCCAGACCGTGGGCCTCCAGCACGGAGAGCGCGGCGGCGCGTCGTTCGCGCCGGTCCCGGTGGCGGTGCCGCAGCGACAGCGCCACGTCCTCGGCCGCGGTGGGCATCACCAGCTGGGCGGCCGGGTCGGTGAAGACGAAACCCACCCGACGGCGCACCTCGGCGCCGGAGCGGGCGACGTCGAGCCCGTCGACCAGCACCCGCCCGCTGCTGGGGACCACCAGCCCGTTGACCAGCCGGGCCAGGGTCGACTTGCCCGAGCCGTTGGCCCCCACCAGGGCCACCCGCCGCTCGGTGAGGGTCAGGGTGGTCTCGTGCAGCACGACCACCTCCGACTCCGCGCCGTCGGCGGTGACCGCCTCGCGACGGACGGCGGCCCGGTCCAGCTCGATGCGGCTCACGCGGGCTGCGGCTGCCGCGCCGGAGCACGGCGGGCCAGCAGGTCAGGGAAGGCCCGGTGGACGGCGGTGGCCACCACCGCCATGGCGACGTTCTTCACGACGTCGCCGATCCAGAACGCGGCGTCGACGCCGAAGGCCTGCGACCACGTCATGCCGGCCCGCCACACCAGCCCGGCCATGCCGAGGGTGTGGATGGCGACGGCGCTGCTGAGGAGCCCGGCGGCGAAGATGGCCGGCACGCTCTGGCGGACCAGCCGTCGCGGCAGCCGCTCGACCAGCAGGCCGCACAGCGCGGCGGCCACCGGGAAGCCGACCAGGTAGCCGGCGGTCGGACCGGCCAGCACGCCCAGCCCCGCGGCCCCGCCCGAGAACACCGGCAGCCCCGCCGCCCCGACCGCCAGGTAGAGCAGCACCGCCAGCAGCCCGCGGCGGGCGCCGAGGACGGCGCCGCTCAGCAGCACCCCGAAGGTCTGCAGGGTGATCGGGACGGGTCCGGCCAGCTTGATCGCCGGCAGCAGCGCGCAGACGGCGATGATGGCGGCGAAGCCGGCGACCAGGGCGAGGTCGGTGCCGGTGCTGCGCGGGGTGCGGGCCCGGCGGTCGGTCGGTGCGTCCATGGTTGTCCTGTCTGCGGGCGGACCTGAACGGTGGTCAGGTGAACGGCGTTCAGGTTAGGCTGGCGCCCGGTCGCCGTCAACCGGTGGCGACCGCACCGGCGAGGGAAGGACGGGCGAGGTGCCACACCGCCGCAGCGACGTGGTCGAGCAGGCGATCGCCGTGCTCGACCGCTACGGCCTGGCCGACCTGTCGGTGCGCCGGCTCGCCGGCGAGCTGGGGGTGCAGCCCAGCGCGCTGTACCACCACTTCGCCAGCAAGCAGGCGCTGCTCGCGGCGGTCGCCGAGGAGATCCTGGTCCGCGGGCCGGTCCGGCCGCGGCCGGCGGACTGGGCGGGGCGGGTGCGGGCGGTGTGCAGCGAGCTGCGCGACGCGGTGCTGGCGGTCCGCGACGGCGCGGAGGTGGTGGCGACCGTGCACGCCTTCGGCCTCGGCGCCCGACGTCCGGGCGAGGAGCTGACCGCGGTGCTGCTCGACGCCGGCTGCGACCCCGGACTGGCCCGGGTCGCGGCCGGCACCCTGCTGCACTTCGTCTTCGGCCACGCCGCCGACGAGCAGGCCCAGCTGCAGGCCGGCAGCGCCGGGGCCATCGCCGACGCCCCCACCGACCGCTCGGACTTCGCGCTGGGGCTCGACCTCGTGGTGGACGGGATCGCCGTCCGGCTGGCGGCCCTCAGCGCCTCTCGGTGACCGGGAAGCCGGCCTGCTCGAGCGCCGGCTCCAGGGCGCCGGCGTCGCCGACGACGACCACGGTCGGCGCGGCGGGGTCGACGACCTCGGTGTACGCGGCCGTGGCGGCCTCGGGCCCCACCTGGCGGACGTCGGCCAGCAGCTGGTCCGCGTGGTCGGCGGGCAGCCCGGCCAGCAGGTGCGAGGCCACCTGGTCCACCACGCCCTCGGCGGTGGCGGCGCGCAGCGGCAGCGTGCCGGTGAGCTGGTGCACCGCCGCCTCGGTCTCGGCCGCCGTCAGCGGTTCGGCGCCGAGGTCGAGCAGGGACCGCGCCTCGGCCAGCGCCGCCCCGACCACCTCGGTGCGGAACGAGCCCGAGACGGCCCAGGAGCCGCCGTCGCGGTGCGGGGTCAGGTTGAGGTGGACGCCGTACGTCCAGCCGCGCTCCTCGCGCAGCACCCGGTTCAGCCGGCTGAGGAAGGACCCGCCGACCGCGGTGGTGCCGACCAGCAGCGCCGGCCAGCGGGGGTCGTGGCGGTCGGTGCCCGGACCGGCCAGCCGCACGTCGGCCTGCACGGCGCCGGGACGGTCCACCAGCAGCACGCTCGGCGGGGCGGGCTCGGGACGTGCGAGCTCCGGTCCCGCGGGGTTGGCCTGCCACCCGGCGAACGCGTCCGCCACCAGGTCGAGGGGGTCCTCGGCCAGGTCGCCGGCCAGCACCAGCGTGGCGCCGGTCGGGCCGAGCTGCCCGGCGTGGAAGGCGGCCACCTCGACCGGGGTGATCCGGGCCACCGTGTCCGGCTCGCCGCCGTTCATCCGGCTGGCCCGTGAGTCGGGCGTCCACAGCTGGCGACGCAGCCACCGGTTGGCGGTCTGGGCGGAGTTGGCCTCCAGCTGCTCGATCTCGGCCAGCCGCAGCGCCACGTGGCGCTCCACGTCCGCGGCCTCCAGCCGGGGCCGACGGACGGCCTCGGCCAGCAGCGGCAGCGCCTCGGCGACCCGGGTGACCGGGACGTCGAGCATCACCTGCTGCCCGCTCAGCGACACGTGGATGCCCATCGCGGCGCCCACGGCCTCCAGCCGCTCGGCGAACTGCTCACCGGGGTGGTCGACGGTGCCCTCGTCGAGGACGCGGGCGGTGATGGTGGCCAGCCCCTCCAGGTCGCGCGGCTCGCGGCTGAGGGGCAGGTCGAGCACGAGCGTGGCGGCCAGCACGTGCTGGCCGGGGAGCCGGTACCACAGCACGTCCAGACCGTTGCCCAGCCGGGCGGCGGAGGTGGGCTGCGGGAAGCGCCAGCGCGGCGGCGGCGCCACCGCGGGAGCGGTGGCGGCGTGGGACAGCGGCTGCAGGGACGCCCGGGGACGGGGGCGGCGCGGGGTCATCAGGCCTCCTGGACGTGGACGAGGGTGCCGCAGGAGGTGGGGGAGAGCCAGCGCGCGGCGGCGTCGCGGACCTGCTCGGGGGTGACGGCGCGGACCTCGGTGATGCGCTCGTTCACCCGGGCCGGGTCGTCGAGCAGGGTGGCGGCCCGGCTGAGCTGGTCGGCCCGGCTGTCGATCCGCGACAGCGACTGCAGCCACGAGCGTTCGAACTGGGCGACGACCCGGTCCACCTCCTCCTCGGTGGGACCCTCGGCGCCCAGCCGGGCCACCTCGGCCAGCAGGGTGGACTCCACCCGCTCGACGGGCACGCCGTCGCGGGCGCGGCCGGAGACGATGCCGATCGAGTTGCCGCCGATCAGCCCCAGGCTCGAGGCGCCGGCGGCCTCGGCCAGCTCGGTGCGGACCAGCCGGCGGTGCAGCCGGGCCGACTGGCCGTCGCCGAGCACCCCCAGCGCCACGTCGAGGGCGTCGAACTCGTCCTGGTCCAGCGCCGGGAGGCGCCAGGACAGGTGGACGGCGTCGCTGGGCACCGCCGCCCGCACCTCGTCGCGCGGCGAGCCGGTCAGCGGCGGCAGCGGGGCCGGGTCGGGGACGTCCGGGCGCACCCGGTCGGTCAGCGGGCCGAACTCGCGCTCGACCAGCTCCGTGGCCCGCTCCACCCCGACGTCGCCGACCACGCTGAGCACGGCGTTGCTGGGCAGGTAGTGGGCGCGGAAGAACTCGCGCACGTCGTCGAGCGAGGCGGCGTCGAGGTCGTCCATCGACCCGATGGTGGTGTGGCCGTAGGGGTGGTCGGCGGGGAAGGTCAGCTCGACCACGCGCTGCAGCACGTCGCCGTAGGGCACGTTGTCGTAGCGCTGCCGCTTCTCCTCCTTCACCACCTCGCGCTGGTTGTCCAGGCTGGCCTGGGTGAGGGCGTCCAGCAGCCCACCCAGCCGGTCGGCCTCGAGCCACAGCGCGAGCTCCAGCGCACCGACCGGGACGGTCTCGAAGTAGTTCGTCCGGTCGAACCAGGTGGTGGCGTTCGCGGTGCCGCCGCAGCCCTGGACCAGCGCGATGTGCTGGCTGCGGGCCACGTGGGTGGAGCCCTGGAACATCACGTGCTCGAAGAGGTGCGCGAAGCCGCTGCGGCCCGGCTGCTCGTGGCGGGACCCGACGTCGTACCAGAGGTTCACCGTGACCGAGGGGACGGCGTGGTCCGGGCTCACCACCAGCCGCAGCCCGTTGGCCAGGGTGTGCTCGCTGATCGGCAGCGGGGGCGGGACGGCGGGTGCGGCGGGCATGGACCACACCCAAGCACACCGCCCCGACGCCCGGGTGCGCCGTCCGGACGGGAGCGGGAAATCAGCAGGAGAACTGTCGGTGGGCTGGTCCACGATGAGTTCCAGCGGTGGGCGGGGTCAGACCTTCGACGTGCTCACCGAGAGCTGGAGGGGGACCGATGTCCGACCACGCGAGCGCACCGCGGCTCGACCTGCGCCACGGCAGCGGGCGCACCTTCGTGCACCTGCTGCTCAACACCCTGGTGGTGGCGGTGATGAACTTCACCATCTGGTTCGCCATCACCTTCTGGATCTTCATCGAGACCCGGTCCGTCTTCGCCACCGGGATGATCGCGGGCATCTTCGTGCTGGCCACCGCCGGCACCGGGGTGTGGTTCGGCAGCGTGGTGGACCACCACCGCAAGCTGAGCGTGCTGCGGCTGTCGACGGTGGTGTCGATCCTGTTCTACGCGGTGGCGCTGGTGCTCTACGTCACCGCGCCCGCCGGCGCCTTCACCGACCCGGCGAGCGCGCTGCTGTGGGTCTTCGTGGTCGTGGTGATGCTGGGGGTCATCGCGGGCAACCTGCGCACCATCGCCATGCCGACCCTGGTCACCCTGCTGATCCCCGAGGACCGCCGTGACCGGGCGAACGGGCTGGTGGGCACCACCACCGGGGTGTCGTTCCTGGTCACCTCGGTGATCAGCGGTCTGCTGGTCGCCGCCGGCGGGATGTACTACGCGCTGCTGCTGGCGCTCGGGGTGCTCGGCGCAGCCCTGGTGCACCTGGCCGTCGTGCGGGTCGAGGAGGAGCGGGTGGTCACGACCGCCGCCGACGACCCGGGCGGCGTCGACCTGCGCGGCACGCTCCGCGTCGTCCGCTCGGTGCCGGGGTTGCCGGCGCTGATCGCCTTCTCGTGCTTCAACAACTTCCTGGGCGGGGCCTTCATGGCGCTGATGGACGCCTACGGGCTGTCGCTGGTCTCGGTGGAGGTGTGGGGTCTGCTCTGGGGCGGGCTGAGCACCGGCGTCATCCTCGGCGGCCTGCTGGTCGCCCGGATCGGGCTGGGCAGCAACCCGGTGCGGATCCTGCTGCTGGTCAACCTGGTGCTGTGGACGCTGACGTGCCTGTTCCCGCTGCGCTCCTCGATCCTCGCGCTGTCGCTGGCCATGTTCGTCTACATGCTGCTGATGCCCTTCGCCGAGGCCGCGGAGCAGACGGTGCTGCAGCGGGTGGTGCCCTACCACCGGCAGGGCCGGGTGTTCGGCTTCGCGCAGAGCGTGGAGCAGGCCGCCTCGCCGCTGACCGCCTTCCTGATCGGCCCGATCACCGAGTTCGCGGTCATCCCCTGGATGACCGACGGCAGCGGCGCCCGTGTGCTCGGCCCCGTGTTCGGCACGGGTCAGGACCGCGGCATCGCGCTGGTGTTCGTGGCCTGCGGGGTGCTGGGCCTGCTGGCCACGCTGCTCGCCCTGGTCAGCCCGTGGTACCGGCGGCTGTCGCGGGCCCACGCCGCGGCGGCGCCGGAGGGCGCGGGGGCCGACGAGGTCGGCACGTCGCCCGCCCCGGAGGTGGAGGACGCCGGCACGATCGCGCCGCAGGGGGCCGTGACCGGCCAGCTGCCGCCGGCCTGAGGACGTCGCGCCGCGGCTGTGGCCGGGCGTGGGGCGGACCGCTAGCCTGAGCCGCGACGAGGAGGCAGATGGCCAGTCGGCGCCCGGGCGGTGGTCCCACCATGCACGACGTCGCGGCGGCGGCCGCGGTGTCGCACCAGACCGTGTCCCGGGTGGTCAACCAGCAGCCGTCCGTCCGCCCCGAGACCCGGCAGAAGGTGCTGGCCGAGATCGAGCGGCTGGGCTACCGGCGCAACCGGGCGGCGCGGACGCTGGTGACGCGACGCTCGCGCACCATCGGCGTGCTGGCCCCCGAGGTGACCCAGTACGGCGCCACCAGCAGCGTGCAGGCCGTGGAGGCCTCCGCCCGGGCGGCCGGCTACTTCGCGCTGAGCACGACCGCCGCGGTCGACCGCGCCTCCACGCTGGCCGCCCTCGACCTGCTGCTGGACCAGGGCGTGGACGGACTCGTCGTGATCGCCCCGCACCCCGAGATCGAGGCCGCCGTCAGCCAGCGTCGCGTCGAGCTGCCGGTGGTCGCCCTGCAGTCGGTCAGCGCCGGCCGCGCGGAGTGGGTGGGGGTCGACCAGCAGCTCGGGGCCCGGCTGGTGTGCGAGTACCTGCTCCAGCTCGGGCACCGCAGGGTGGCCCACGTCAGCGGCCCACCCGGCTACTTCGAGTCCGACGCCCGTCGTCGCGGCTGGGCGGAGGCGCTGACCGCGGCCGGGCTGGAGCCGGCCACCGTCGTGGCGGGGGACTGGACCGCCGAGCGGGGCCACGCCGCCGCCGCCGAGCTGCCGCCGGACGTGACCGCGGTGTTCTGCGCCAACGACCAGACCGCGCTGGGGGTGCTGGCCGGCTTGCGGGAGGCCGGGCGCCGGGTGCCGGAGGACGTCAGCGTGGCGGGCTTCGACGACCTGCCCGAGTCCGCCTTCGCCGCACCGCCGTTGACCACCGTCCGCCAGGACTTCCGCCAGGTCGGGGAGCGGGCGGTCGCCCGGCTGCTCGCCCGCCTGGACGGCGCCGCCGCGGGGGACGACACCGTGCTGCGGCCCGAGCTGGTGGTGCGACGCTCCACCGGCCCGGTCCGCGTGGAGGACCTGCACCCGACCGGGTGAGCAGGGATGTTAACGTTCACCGCGACGGCGGGGAGCCACGACGAGGAGGTCGCATGACGAGCCAGAACACCCAGCCCGCAGCCGAGCAGTACGTGGTCGGTGTCGACTTCGGGACCCTGTCGGCACGGGCCGTGGTGGTCCGGGTCTCCGACGGTGCCGAGCTCGGCTCGGCGGTGCACGAGTACCGCCACGCCGTGATGGACCGCGAGCTGGCCAGCACCGGGAAGCGGCTGCCGCCGGAGTGGGCGCTGCAGGACCCGGCCGACTACGTCGAGGCGCTGAAGGAGACGGTGCCGGCCGCCCTGGCCGAGTCCGGGGTCGACCCCTCCCAGGTGATCGGGATCGGCACCGACTTCACCGCCTCCACCCCGATGCCGGTGCTCGCCGACGGGCGTCCGCTGTGCTCCCTGCCCGAGCTGGCCGACCGGCCGCACGCCTACGTCAAGCTCTGGAAGCACCACGCCGCCCAGCCGCAGGCCAACCGCATCAACGAGCTGGCCCGCGAGCGGCAGGAGCCGTGGCTGTCCCGCTACGGCGGCGTCATCTCCAGCGAGTGGGAGTTCGCCAAGGCGCTGCAGCTGCTGGAGGAGGACCGCGAGGTCTACGACCGGATGGACCACTGGGTGGAGGCCGCCGACTGGATCGTGTGGCAGCTCAGCGGCACCTACGTCCGCAACGCCTGCACCGCCGGCTACAAGGGCATCCTGCAGGACGGCCGGCTGCCGAGCCGGGAGTACCTGGCCGCGCTCAACCCCGACTTCGCCTCCTTCGCCGAGGAGAAGCTCGACCACCGCATCGGCCAGCTGGGCGAGCGGGCGGGCGGTCTGACCGAGGAGGCCGCCGGCTGGACGGGTCTGCCGGCCGGCATCGCGGTGGCCGTCGGCAACGTCGACGCCCACGTCACCTCTCCGGCCGCCCGCGCGGTGGAGCCCGGGCAGATGCTGGCCATCATGGGCACCAGCACCTGCCACGTCATCAACTCCGGCACCGTGGCCGAGGTCCCGGGCATGTGCGGGGTGGTGGACGGCGGCATCGTCTCCGGCCAGTGGGGCTACGAGGCCGGCCAGTCCGGCGTCGGCGACATCTTCGCCTGGTACGTGGCCCAGCAGGTCCCCGGACGCCTGGAGGCCGCGGCCGCCGAGGCCGGCCGCAGCGTCCACGAGCACCTGACCGAGCTGGCCCGCGAGCAGGAGGTCGGCGCCCACGGGCTGCTGGCGCTGGACTGGCACAACGGCAACCGCTCGGTGCTGGTCGACACCGAGCTCAGCGGGCTGGTGGTGGGGCTCACGCTCGCGACCCGGCCCGAGGACGTCTACCGGGCCCTGCTCGAGGCCACCGCCTTCGGCACCCGTGAGATCGTCGAGGCCTTCGTCGACTCCGGCGTGGAGGTCAAGGAGTTCATCGCCGCCGGCGGGCTGCTCAAGAACAGCCTGCTGATGCAGATCTACAGCGACGTGCTCAACATGCCGATCTCCACCGTCGACAGCCAGCACGCCCCGGCCGTCGGCTCGGCCATCCACGCCGCGGTAGCCGCCGGGGCCTACCCCGATGTGCTGGCGGCGAGCGGGGCGATGGGCCAGGTCACCGAGGCCCGCTACCAGCCCGACCCCGAGCGGGCGGCCCGCTACGACGAGATGTACGCCGACTACCGCGAGCTGCACGACCACTTCGGTCGCGGCGGCAGCGACGTGATGCGCCGGCTCAAGCGGCGCCGGAGGGAGGTGCTGGGATGAGCGAGCTCACGCCCGAGCAGCAGCAGCTGGTCGAGCAGGTCCGCCGGCAGGTCTCGGACCTGCACGCCGAGCTGGTCCGCTACCAGCTGGTGATCTGGACCGGCGGCAACGTCAGCGGCCGGGTGCGCCTGGGCGGCGACCCCAGCCAGGACCTGTTCGTCATCAAGCCCTCCGGGGTCAGCTACGACGAGCTGACGCCGGAGTCGATGATCCTGTGCACCCTGGACGGCGCCGTCGTCCCCGGCAGCGTCGGCTCGGAGAACAACCCCTCCAGCGACACCGCCGCCCACGCCTACGTCTACCGCGAGATGCCCGAGGTGGGCGGGGTGGTGCACACCCACTCCACCTACGCCTGCGCCTGGGCGGCCCGCGGGGAGGCCATCCCCTGCGTGCTGACCGGGATGGCCGACGAGTTCGGCGGCGAGGTCCCGGTGGGGCCCTTCGCCGTCATCGGCGACGACTCCATCGGTCGCGGCATCGTGCAGACCCTGCGCGGCAGCCGCTCCCGCGCCGTGCTGATGCAGAACCACGGCCCGTTCACCATCGGCAAGGACGCCCGCGACGCCGTCAAGGCCGCGGTGATGGTGGAGGACGTCGCCCGCAGCGTGCACATCGCCCGCCAGCTCGGCGACCCGCTGCCCATCCCCCAGGAGAAGGTCGACGCCCTCTTCGACCGCTACCAGAACGTCTACGGCCAGGCCCCTCAGGGGGAGATGGCCGCGTCCAGCCGCACCGACCCAGGAGCACCCGCATGAGCATCGTCCCCGACCTGTCCACCCGCGAGGTCTGGTTCCTCACCGGCAGCCAGGGCCTCTACGGCGAGGAGACCCTGCGCCAGGTGGAGACCCAGTCCCGCCAGGTCGCCGAGGGCCTCGCCGCCGCCGCCGACGTCCCCGTGCGCGTGGTCTGGAAGCCGGTGCTCACGGACTCCCAGGGCATCCGGCGCACCGTGCTGGAGGCGAACGCCGACGACGCGGTCGTCGGTGTGATCACCTGGATGCACACCTTCTCGCCGGCGAAGATGTGGATCGCCGGTCTGGAGGCCCTGGACAAGCCGCTGCTGCACCTGCACACGCAGGCGGACGTCGCGCTGCCGTGGGCCGAGATCGACTTCGACTTCATGAACCTCAACCAGGCCGCCCACGGCGACCGCGAGTTCGGCTACATCCAGACCCGGCTGGGTGTGGTCCGCAGCACGGTGGTCGGCCACGTCTCCAACCCCGCGGTGACCCGCCAGGTGGGGCAGTGGGCCCGGGCGGCCGCCGGCCGCGCGGCCACCCGCTCCCTCAAGCTGGCCCGCTTCGGGGACAACATGCGCTACGTCGCGGTCACCGAGGGCGACAAGACCGAGGCCGAGATCCGCTTCGGCGCCCAGGTCAACACCTGGGGCGTCAACGAGCTGGCCGAGGCCGTCGCCCGGGCCACCGACGCCCAGGTCGACGCCCTGGTCGAGGAGTACCTCGACCGCTACGACGTCGCCGCCGAGCTGCAGCCCGGGGCCGAGCGCCACTCCTCGCTGCGCGACGGCGCCGCCATCGAGGTCGGGCTGCGCTCCTTCCTCGAGGGCGGCGGCTTCGGCGCCTTCACCACCAGCTTCGAGGACCTCGGTGCGCTCAAGCAGCTGCCCGGCCTGGCGGTGCAGCGGCTGATGGCCGAGGGCTACGGCTTCGGCGCCGAGGGGGACTGGAAGACGGCCCTGCTCGGTCACGCGTTCGCCGTGATGGGCGCCGGGCTGCCCGGCGGGATGAGCCTGATGGAGGACTACACCTACCACCTGGAGCCGGGGAACGAGCTCATCCTCGGCGCCCACATGCTCGAGGTCAGCCCCTCGCTCACCACCTCCCGGCCGCGGCTCGAGGTGCACCCGCTGGGGATCGGCGGCCGTGAGGACCCGGTCCGGCTGGTGTTCACCGCCGACCCCGGCCCCGCCGTCGTGGTGGCCCTGGCCGACCTGCGCGACCGCTTCCGGCTGACCGCCAACGTGGTCGAGAACGTCGCGCTGCCCGAGCCCATGCCGAAGCTGCCCGTCGGTCACGCCGTCTGGCGCCCGGCCCCGGACTTCGCCACCTCGGCCGCGGCCTGGCTGGCGGCCGGTGCCGCCCACCACACCGTGATGACCACCCAGGTGGGCATCGAGGTGGTCCGCGCCTTCGCCGAGATGAGCAAGGTCGAGCTGCTGGTCATCGACGAGACCACCACGCTGCCGGCCTTCGAGCGCGAGCTGCGCTGGAACGCCGCCTACCACCGGCTGGCGCAGGGCTTCTGACCTCCCGCCGGACGGCCGGCTCCGCCTCCGGGTCCGCGGGAGGCGGGGCCGGGCCGTCCGGCCGGAGCGCGGGGGAGGCGGCTCAGGCCGTCAGGTCGCCCAGCGGGACGGCGGGCGTCCGGGCCGCGGTGCCGGTGATCTCCACCGAGCGGCCGAGCTCGGCGGCCTGCAGCACCCCCTCCATCACCTCCAGCACGTGCAGCGCCAGCTCGCCGCTGGCCCGCGGCAGCGTGCCGGCGGGGGTGGTGGCCAGGTCGGCCACGCCGTACCCGCGCGCGGCGTCGCGGTACCCCGCCGAGACCGGCAGGGTCTGCCAGACGGTCCGGTCCTCCGGCGTCTGCAGCAGCACGTCGCCGTCGAAGCGGTTGGGGTCGGGCACCAGCAGGGTGCCCTGCTCGCCGTGCAGCTCGATCGGTGCCGCGGTGGTGCCGGTGCCGTCGAAGCTCATCACCAGCGTCGACAGCGCGCCCGACTCGTGCACCAGCACCCCGGTGACGTGGGTGTCGACCGCGACCGGGACCGACTGGCCCTGCCGCGGCCCGCTGCCGATGGTCCGGGTCGCCCGCGGCCGAGAGCTCGCACCGAGCACCGAGGCCACCGGCCCCAGCAGGGTGACCAGGGCGGTGACGTAGTAGGGGCCCATGTCCAGCAGCGGACCGCCGCCGGGCTGGTAGTAGAAGTCGGGGTCGGGGTGCCAGCGCTCGTGGCCCGGCGTCACCATGGTCGCCGTCGCGGCCACCGGCGCCCCGACCAGCCCGTCGTCGACGGCCCGGCGGGCGGTCTGGATGCCGGTGCCGAGCACCGTGTCGGGGGCGCAGCCGACCCGCAGGCCGGCCCGCCCGGCGGCGGCCAGCACCTCCCTGGCCTCGGCGGTGGTGGCCGCCAGCGGCTTCTCGCCGTAGACCTCCTTGCCCGCGGCCAGCGCGGCCAGCGCCACCTCGGCGTGGGCGGCGGGGATGGTCAGGTTGAGCACCAGGTCCACCTGGTCGTCGGTCAGCAGCTCGGCCACCGGCAGGGCCCGCAGCCCGCGCTGGGCGGCCACGGCCTCGGCCCGGGCGGCGTCCAGGTCGGCCACCGCGGTGACCTCGACCGGCTCGAGCCGGTGCAGGGTGTCCAGGTAGACCCCCGAGATCGTGCCGCAGCCGACCACGCCGATCCTCAGCGGCTGGCCCACAGCAGCCCCCTCTCCACGATCGTGCGCACCGACGGGTGCTGCAGCACCTCGACGGTGTGGCCGGGGGTGCAGACGAAGACCGAGCCCCGGCCCCAGCGGCGCGTCCACACCGCGGGGCAGGTGATCGGGCGGTGCCACTCGTCGCGGTCGCGCGCCGCCAGCGTGGTGGTGGCCAGCACGTCGTTGTAGTCGTCGGTGAGCACCCAGTACTGCTCGGTGACCAGGTCGAAGGACCCGATCCCGGCGGTCACCGGGTGGTCGGGGACGGTGATGTCGACGGTGTAGGGGATGTAGTTGGCCTCCGGACCCTCCGGCAGGTCGTCCCTGTCCTGCGGCGGGTGGGTGGCGAACTGCCCGCCGACCAGCTGCAGGTAGTCCGAGCTGGCCCGGAACGAGTCGGCGATGCCGCCGTGCCAGCCGGCGAAGCCGGTGCCCGCCGCGACCGCCCGTCGCAGCCCCGCCACCGCCTCCTTGGACGCCTGGCCCATGGTGTAGCACTGCACCACCAGGTCCACCTCCGCCATCGCCGCGGCGTCGGCGTAGACCTCCGGCGTGGTCTCGACCCGGACGCGGTAGCCCGAGGCCTCCAGGTGGGGGATGAACAGGTCGGTGGCCGCGGTGGGGGAGTGACCCTCCCAGCCGCCGCGGAGCACGAGGGCGTTCTTGGCTTCGCTCACGGGCTCTGCTCCTGCTTCGTCGGGGGTGGCGGGTCGGTCGGGTGGCGGGCCGGTCGGGGTCGGGCCGGTCGGGGTCGGGCCGGTGGGGGTCAGGACGTCCCGGGTCAGCCCACGGGGGTCATCCGCGACTGGTCGGCGGCCGAGCGCTCCACGGCGTCGAGCACCCGCTGCACCTGCAGCGCGTCGGCGAAGGTCGGTGCGGCCTGGCGGCCCTCGGCCAGCGCGCGGACCACGTCGACGACCTGGTGGGTGAACCCGTGCTCGTAGCCGAGCCCGTGGCCGGGCGGCCACCAGCTGCCGGCGTAGGGGTGGTCGGGCTCGGTGACCAGCACCCGGGTGAAGCCCTGCCGCGCGCCCTCGACGCCGGCGTCGAGGACGTGCAGCACGTCGTTGTCCTCGAAGTCGAAGGCCAGCGAGCCGTCGGAGCCGTTGACCTCCAGCCGCACGGCGTTCTTGCGTCCCAGGGCGAAGCGGGTGGCCTCGAACACGCCCATCGCGCCGCCGTCGAAGCGGGCGGTGAAGGCGGCGGCGTCGTCGACCGTGACGGGCCCGCGGGGGGAGCCGGCCTGGGCCCGTCCGCCCAGGCCGACCAGGTCGCCACCCAGCGGCCGGCTGTCCACGAAGGTGGTCAGCACCGCCGACACCCCGGCGATCGACTGCCCGGTGATCCACTGCGCCAGGTCGACGACGTGGGCGCCGATGTCGCCCAGGGCGCCCGACCCGGCCCGCTCGCGGTCCAGCCGCCAGGTCAGCGGCGCGTCGGCGTCGCTGAGCCAGTCCTGCAGGTACTGGGCGCGGACGTGGCGGATCTCGCCCAGGCGTCCCTCGGCCACCAGCTGGCGGGCCAGCGCCAGCGCCGGGGTGCGGCGGTAGCTGTAGCCGCAGAAGGCGAGCCGGTCGCTCGCGGCGGCCGCGGCGGCCATCTCCTCGGCCTCGGGCACCGAGTTGGCCAGCGGCTTCTCGCACATCACGTGCTTGCCCGCCGCCAGCGCGGCCACCGCGATGTCGCGGTGGGTGTCACCGGGGGTGCAGATGTCGACCAGGTCGACGTCGTCGCGCTCCACCACCTCGCGCCAGTCGGTGACCGCCTCGTCCCACCCCAGCCGGTCGGCCGCCTGCCGGGTCCGCTCGGGGTCACGGCCGCAGACCACCGCCATCCGCGGGGTCAGCGGCAGGTCGAAGAAGCGGTGCGCGCTGCGCCACGCCTGCGAGTGGGCCGCGCCCATGAAGGCGTGCCCGACCATGGCCACCCGCAGCTCGGGTCGCTCGCTCATCCCTCGTCCTCCTCGCCTCGGGCGGGGCTCAGCCGCGGGCGCCGAGCAGGTGCTCGATCATCAGCTGCTGCAGCCGGACGAAGCCGAAGCCGTGGCCGTCGAAGTAGGCCGCGGCGTCGAAGTCCTCGTAGGCCGTGCGGTCGGCGAGCAGCGCGTCGTAGCCCTCGCCCTCGTCCAGCGTCGGGCGGGACAGCTCGGCCACCCGCGCGGCGGCGAGCGCCTCCTGCACCTCGGGGTCGGCGCGGAAGGCCTTCGCGCGCTCCTTGAGCAGCAGGTAGGTGCGCATGTTGGCCGCGACGGAGTCCCAGATGCCGGCGTCGTCCTCGGTGCGGCTGGGCTTGTAGTCGAAGTGGCGGGGACCGTCGTAGGCGGGGCCGCCGCCCGGGCCGCCGTTCTCCAGCAGGTCGACCAGGCTGAAGGCGTTCTGCACGTCGCCGTGGCCGAAGACCAGGTCCTGGTCGTACTTGATGGAGCGCTGGCCGTTGAGGTCGATGTGGAACAGCTTGCCCGCGTCCAGCGCCTGGGCCACCCCGGCGGTGAAGTTCAGCCCGGCCATCTGCTCGTGACCGACCTCGGGGTTGAGCCCCACCAGGTCGGGCCGGTCCAGCGTCTCGATGAAGCCGAGGGCGTGGCCGAGGGTGGGCAGCAGGATGTCGCCACGGGGCTCGTTCGGCTTCGGCTCGATCGCGAACCGGATGTCGTAGCCCTTGTCGGTCACGTACTGGGTGAGCAGGTTCACCGCCTCGCGGTAGCGCTCCAGGGCCGCGCGGACGTCCTTGGCCACGTCGTACTCCGCCCCCTCGCGCCCGCCCCACATCACGAAGGTGGTGGCGCCGAGCTCGGCGGCCAGGTCGACGTTGCGCAGCGTCTTGCGGAGCGCGAAGCGACGCACCGAGCGGTCGTTGGAGGTGAAGCCGCCGTCCTTGAACACCGGCGCCGCGAACAGGTTGGTGGTGATCATCGGCACCACCACGCCGGTGTCGGCCAGCGCCTGCTTGAGCCGGTCGATCTGGCGCTGCCGCTCGGCGTCGGTGCTGCCGAAGGCGAAGAGGTCGTCGTCGTGGAAGGTGAGTCCCCAGGCGCCGGCCTCGGCCAGCTTCTCGACCGCCCGGACGACGTCGAGGTCGGCCCGGGTCGGGCCGCCGAAGGGGTCGGTGCCGGTGTAGCCGATCGTCCAGAGCCCGAAGGAGAACTTGTCGGCAGGAGTGGGCGTGAGCGTCATCGGTGGTCCCATCTCGATATGTTGTGCAGAACAACATATGGAGCGGCTGCGGCCCTGTCAACGCCCTGTCCGGGCTCCGGTGGGATCATCGCCTCCCGGGGTGCCATCATCGCCCGGAGCCCGCCGCCGGAGGAAGGAGGAACCGTGCCGACCGAGCCCAACCTGTCGCAGCTGCTGGACCGGCTGCACCGTGACGGTCCCGCCTCCCGGGCCGCGCTGACCCGCGAGACCGGGCTGAACCGCTCGACCGTGGCGGCCCTGGTCGCCGAGCTGGTGAGCCGGGGGCTGGTCGTCGAGGACGCCCCCGGCAGCACGCGCCAGGTGGGGCGGCCGAGCCCGGTGGTGCGTCCGGCGGGCGACGTGACCGCGGTGGCCGTCGTGCCCGAGGTCGACGCCGTGACGGTGGCCGTGGTGGACCTCGAGGGCCGCGTCCGCGACAAGGTCCGCACCGAGAGCGCCGAGCCCCCGACCGCCGCCCGCGCCGTCGAGGTGGTGGTCGACTCCCTGCAGGTCCTGGGGCAGCGCGCCGGTCCGGGGTGGCGGCCGTCCGGGATCGGGGTGGCGGTCCCGGGGCTGGTGCGCTCCGGCGACGGCCAGGTCCGCTGGGCGCCGCACCTGCACTGGGTCGACGAGCCGCTGGGGGTGCTGCTGTCGGAGGCCACCGGCATGCTGGTGCGCGCGGCCAACGACGCCAACGTCGGCGCCCACGCCGAGCACCTGTTCGGGGCGGCCCGGGGCACCTCGCACGTGCTCTACCTCAACGGCGGCCCGAGCGGCATCGGCGGCGGGGTCATCGTGGACGGGCGGATGCTGCTCGGCGCGGAGGGCTACGCCGGCGAGTTCGGCCACAGCCTGACCGGCGGCCGGCGCGGTGGCGGCGAGGAGCTGGAGGCCGCGGTCAGCCGCCGTCGGCTGCTGGACGTGCTGGGTCTGGAGGTCGCCACCGACGAGCGGCTGGAGGAGGCGCTGCGGGCCGACGACAGCCCGCGGGTGCGCGCCGAGGTGCACCGCCAGCTCGAGGTGCTCAGCACCGGGGTGCGCGACATGGTCAACGTGCTCAACCCCGAGCGGGTGGTGCTGGGCGGCTTCCTGGGGGCGATGTTCGCCCTGGCCCCCGAGCACTTCCTCGAGCAGGTGGCCCGTCAGGTGCTGGCGCCGCCGTGGCAGTGCGTCACGGTGGTGCGTGCCGCGCTGGGGCCCGACCTGCTGCTGGTCGGGGCCGCCGAGCTGGTGCTGGGCGAGGTGGTGGCCAAGGTGTGCCGCTTCCCCGGCGAGCGCGCGGCCTGACCACCGCGGACGCACCTCACCAGTCGTGGACGGTCTGGTCGGCCAGCCGGTTCACCGGCAGGTAGGCCGGGCGGTAGGGGTGGCGGGCGGCGGCCTCCAGGTCGAGGGTGACGCCGAGCCCCGGCTCGTCCCCGGGGTGCAGGTGGCCGTCGCGGAAGGTGGAGGTCTGCCGGAACACCTCGTCGGTCAGCGCGCCGTGGCGGGCGTACTCCTGGATGCCGAAGTTGTGGATGGCCAGCCCGAGGTGGAGCTGGGCCGCCATCCCCACCGGGGAGATGTCGGTGGGTCCGTGCATCCCGGCGCGGATCTGGTGCAGCGCGGCCTGGTCGAGCAGCTTGCGCAGGTGGCTGATCCCGCCGGTGTGGGTCACCGCCGAGCGGACGTAGTCGATCAGCTGCTCGCGCAGCAGCGTCTGGTAGTCCCAGGCCGTGTTGAAGACCTCGCCGACGGCGAGCGGGGTGGTGGTGTGCTGGCGCACCAGACGCAGTGCCTCCTGGTTCTCCGCGGGGGTGCAGTCCTCCAGCCAGAACAGGTCGTAGGGCTCGAGGTCCTTGCCCAGCCGCGCCGCCTGCACCGGGGTCAGCCGGTGGTGGACGTCGTGCAGCAGCGGCAGCTCGGGACCGAACTCGGCCCGGACGGCCTCGAACACGCCCGGCAGGTGGCGCAGGTAGGCCCGTGAGTCCCAGTCCTCCTCGGCCGGGCGGGCGACGGGGGAGCCCTGGGTCGGGTGCGTCTCCTGCCCGGGCTGGGCGGGCGAAGGGGCGCTGATGCCGTAGATCGAGCGCAGCCCCGGCACACCGCTCTGCACCCGGATCGAGCGGTAGCCCTCCTCGAGCCGGGCGTGGATGCTCTCCACGAGCTCCGGCAGGGTCTGCCCGGAGGCGTGGCCGTAGGCCATCAGACCGGTGCGGCTGGCGCCGCCGAGCAGCTGGTAGAGCGGCATCTGGGCGGCCTGGGCCTTGAGGTCCCACAGCGCGACGTCCACGGCCGCGATCGCGGCCATGGTCACCGGTCCGCGGCGCCAGTAGGCGCCGCGGTAGAGCAGCTGCCAGGTGTCCTCGATGCGGTGGGCGTCACGGCCCAGCAGCAGCGGGGCCACGTGCTCGCGCAGGTAGGCGACCACGGCGAGCTCGCGCCCGTTGAGCGTGCCGTCGCCGATGCCGGTCAGGCCGTCGTCGGTCCTCAGCACCAGGGTGACGAAGTTGCGGTCGGGGCTGGTGACCACGACCTCGGCGTCGACGATCCGCACGGCTGCTCCTGTGGGGGGTGGGTCGGCGTTGACGTCCGCCGACGCTACCCGGGAGGTCCGGCGTCGTCCTCACCGGCACGCCGTCCGGCGCGCCGCCCCCGCGCGAGCTCGGTGCCCAGGGCCTGCAGCCGGCCGGTCCAGAAGCTGCGGAACTGGGTGATCCAGGCGTCCACCTCCTCCAGCCCGGTGGTGTCGACGGCGTAGAGGCGGCGTGACCCCTCCGCCCGCACGGTGGCGAAGCCGTTCTCCCGCAGCACCCGCAGGTGCGCCGAGACCGCCGGCTGGGAGATGTCGAACTCCCGGCGGACGGTCTCGGTCAGCTCGCCGGCGCTCCGCTCGCCCTCGGTGAGGAGCTCCAGGACCCGCCGGCGGACCGGGTCGCCGAGGACGTCGAAGGCGTGCATCAGGCCGGGCGGACGTCCGTGGCCTCCGGGCCGACCGGCGCCGGCGGCTCCTGGCCGAGGTAGAAGGCGGTGGTGCGCTCGGCCGCCGCCCGGGCGGTCGCCTCGTCCTCGCCGCCGGCCACCGCGGCGGCGCCCCACGCCCGGGCGCTGGCGACCATGAACTCCTGGCCCTCGGCGGAGACGGCCCAGGCCTGCACCTCCTCCGGCACGACACCGGCACCGGTGGTGAGGTGGAGCGAGAGCCCCATCAGGCTGAGGTCCCACCCCACGCCGGCCGCGCCGGGACCGTAGCGGCGGGTGTGGTCGTCCTCGCTGGGCGAGGTGTGCACGAGCTCGAGCACGGTGCGCCCGCCGTCCTCGGTGAGGGTGACGTCCACCCAGCTGACCACCTCGCCGAACTCCCAGGTGATCGACAGCCGGCGCGGCGGCTCGCAGCCGAGCACCTCGCCGCCGGCGTTGCCCTCGAGCTGGAACCGCCCGCCGGGTCGGAGGTCGCCGCTGACCGGCATGAACCAGCGCGGGAGCCGTTCGGGGTCGGTCAGGGCGTGCCACACCTCCTCGGCCGGGACGGGGTAGGTCTGGCTGGCGGTCACCGCGGTGGTGGCCACCCCGTCGCGCTCCCCGCCCGGACGGACGGTGCGGGTGACGGCCCCGATCTGGCTGCTGATGTCGATCATCGCTCCTCCTGGTGTGCTGCTCGCGGTGCGTCTGCTGGGTCCTCAAGGTATCAAGCGGAAGTTATATAAGGCAATGGTGATCCATGACGTGACCACGGTCACGCGCGACGGGCGAAGGCACGCTGGAACGATCCAGTGCCGAGGAGGATGATGGTGGTCTCGACTCGCGACGCTGCGGAGCTCGACCCCTGCACACCCCCCGCGTCCGAGGAGAACCTCCATGCCGCTCGCCGTCTGGGTCCTGGCCCTGGGTGCCTTCGGCATCGGCACCACCGAGTTCGTGACCATGGGGCTGCTGCCCGAGATGGCGGCGAGCTTCGGGGTCTCGATCCCCACCGCCGGCTGGCTGATCACCGCCTACGCCCTCGGGGTGGTGGCCGGTGCCCCCACGCTGACGGCCCTGACGCACCGGCTGCCGCGCCGGACGGTGCTGATCGGGCTGATGGCGCTGTTCACCGCCGCCCACGCGGCCAGCGCGCTGGCGCCCACCTTCGCCGCGCTGGTGGCCGCCCGCTTCGGCACCGGGCTGGCGCACGGCACCTTCTTCGGCGTGGCGGCGCTGGTGGCGCGGGTGCTGGCGCCGCCGGGGCGCCAGGGCCGTGCGATGGCGCTGGTCTTCGCCGGGCTGACCGTGGCCAACGTGGTCGGCGTCCCGCTGGGCACCTTCGTCGGCCAGTCGGCCGGCTGGCGGGTCACCTTCGGCCTGGTCGGCGTCATCGGTGTGGCCACCATGGTCGCCCTCGCCCTGGCGATGCCCGCGCTGAGCACCCCCGCCGGCCCGCTGCGGGCCCAGTTCGGCGCCTTCCGCCGCGGGCAGGTGTGGCTGACGCTGCTGATCACCGTGGTCGGGTTCGGCAGCACCTTCACCGTCCTCAGCTACGTCTCCCCGCTGCTGACCGAGGTGGCGGGCTTCGCCGGCTCCAGCGTGGCGTGGGTGCTGGTGCTGTTCGGCCTCGGTGCCACCGCCGGCAACCTGCTGGGTGGACGCCTGGCGGACTGGTCGGTCAGCCGCACCCTGGTGCTCGGGATGGCCTCCCAGGCGGTGGTCTACGCCCTGCTGTTCGGCCTCGCCGAGTCCGCCCTGGCCGCGGCCACCGGGGTGTTCCTGTTCGCCTTCGCCGGCTTCCTGATGGGTTCGGCGATCCAGACCCGGGTGATCGTGGCCGCCGGCGGCGGGGCCAGCATGGCCTCCGCAGCGATGCAGGCGGCCTTCAACACCGGCAACGCGCTGGGGGCCTTCCTCGGTGGTGCCGTGATCGACGCCGGCTTCGGCTACGCCTCACCGGCGCTGGTGGCCGCCCTGCTGGCCGCCTCCGGGCTCGGGCTGCTGACGTGGGCCGACCGGCTGGACGCCACCGGGCGCGCCACGGTCGACCCGGCGCGGGCGGTGGCCGCGGGGCAGCCGCTGCGCGCCTGAGCCGATGCGCGCCTGAGACGGATGCGCGCTGAGACTGGGCCCCCGCCGCGGGCTCAGGAGGGACGGACCTCGAGCCGGTCCACCTCCAGGTGCCCGGACAGCGGCTCCAGCCGGACGGTGTCGCCCTCACGCACGGCCCGTCCCCAGCCGGTGTCCAGCACCACCGGCCACCAGCTGCCCTCCTGCTCGGGGAGCCGGAGCGTCAGGCTGCGGCTGGGTGCGTCGAACCGCTGCCCGGTCCGGGCCTCCAGCACCGACCAGCCGGCCATCGAGCGGACGTAGTGGTCCCCGCACTCGATCTCGTTGAAGGGGTTGCGGCGACGCCCGTCGTGACGGGCCCACACCGCCGACACGACGGCCTCGGACTCCTCGACCAGCCCCTCGCGGCGGCAGTGGGCGGCCACCTGGTACTCCACGCCCGTCCAGACCTCGTCGCAGTAGCGGGTCGCGACCTCGGGGCGGCCACCGGTGGGCCAGGTGCACATCAGCAGGCCGGTGTCGTCGCCGTCGGCGTAGACCCGCTGGCTGTGCTCGAGGTCGTGGAAGCCCCGGCGCAGGTTGTGCCGCACCACCGAGCGCAGCGCGGTGCGCACGTGCTCGACCGGCAGCAGGTGCCCGAGGTCGAGCTCGTGCGCCCACCACTGGCCGATCAGCTGGTCGGACAGGCAGCCGGCCTCCCACTGGTAGGTGCGGTCCTCGCCCTCGTCGAGGACCTGGCGGTAGTAGTCGCCGGTGAAGCAGATCTCGTCGTAGCCGCGGCTGCCCCGCTGGAACAGCTCGTGCAGCGAGTCGGCCAGCGCCACCCGCTCGGGACCGCCCAGCCGGCGGGCCATCTCCTCCACCGCCCGGAGCGCGGCGAGCCAGTAGGTGCCCATGAAGGTGTTGACGCCGCGCAGGTCGATGTCGTGGGTGGACGGCTGGACGCCGCGGAGCACCCCGGTGCCGTCGGGGTCCCAGCGCTGGCGGACGTGGTCGAGCAGCAGGACCAGCCGCGGCCACTCCCGCTCCAGCCAGGCGAGGTCCACCGCCCCCGAGCGCAGCTCGCGGTAGGTCTTGAGCAGGCAGCCGAGCATGCCGTCGAGAGCGGGCTCCTCCGGCCCGCCGATGGGCACGTCCCAGAACTGGCGCAGGTAGGCCGGCATCACCACGCGGTGGGGGAGCGCCCCGGCCGAGGGGTGCCCGGCGGGCACCTGCATGACGTGCAGCTCGGTCTCGCGCATCGAGCGCTCCAGCCCCGGGAACAGCCGCGCCACCGCCTGGGCGTAGTTCCACACGTGGGTGCAGTTCATCGGGCACGAGCCGCCGACGTCCCCGGCGTGGCCGGCGGTCGAGCGGCCGTTGAGCCCCTCGAAGCCGTAGAAGGTGCCGTCGGCGGTGCGGAAGCAGGTGGGCGTGCGCAGCACCACGGCCTGGGTGGCCAGGTGTTCGGCGGCGGTCGGGTCGAGGGCGCTGCCCGACAGCAGGTCCGTCCAGTCCGTCGTGGCCGCGACCAGCTCGTCCCAGCGCGAGGTCACGTCGGCGGTGACGTCGAGGGCGTCGGCGTGCGCGTTCGTGTAGGCGTTGCCGAGCCAGAAGCGGGTGGGCCCCCACTCGGCGCGGTCGGGGCCGAACTGGGTGAAGTCGACGTAGCGCTGCGGGAAGTGCCAGCTGAGCAGCACCCGGATCCGGGTCGACTCCCCGGGGCGGAGCGAGAACTGCGGGGCCAGGGCGCCCAGCCAGGTGCGTCCGGCGGGGCTGGGCCCGCTCACCGGCCGGGACTCGGTCTGCGCGTCGGCCGTGGTGGGGCGGAGCCGGACGGCGTCCTCGTCCCAGGAGCGGCGGCGCAGGAACGCGAGCACCTCCTCGACCGAGGTGGCGGCGGTGAGCACGGCCGCCCGGTCGCTGTCGCAGGAGAGCACCATCTGCCCGGCGCCGGGGTGCTCGGGCGCCAGGGTGGCGTTCTCGCCCACCAGGGACGTCCAGCCGCCCCGGCGCACCACCCGGTTCGTGGCACCGCCGTAGCCGGCCCACGAGACCCCCTCGAGCGGGCTGACGCCGTCGTAGCCCACGGCGTTGTGCAAGGTGGCGGCCAGGTTGCCGTGGACGCCGGTGGTGCCGGGGTTGGTGAGGGTGAAGGTGAACATCGCCACCGGCAGCGAGGAGGCGGCCTCGTCCAGCGGGACCAGCGGGTTGGTGGCCTTCAGCCGGACCTGCAGCGGCAGGTCGCCGAGGTCGTACTCGAGCTCGGCGGTGGGGTAGGTGGCCCGGAACCGGGTGCCGACCACCCCGTGCTCGGCGGCCAGCTCGCGCTGCCACCGCGGCACCGCGTCGTCGTCGACCATCGGGGTCGCGGTCTCCGAGCGCGGGGCCGCCGGGGCCTGCAGCACGCGGATCTCGTCCATCGGCGGCTCCCCGCGCGAGAGCCGCAGCGCGAACAGGCTGCCGGGCAGGTCCCCGTGGTGGTTGCCGATGTGGTGCAGCTGCCACTGCCGCAGGCCGCCGTCGGCCCCCAGGGCGACCGTGCCGGTGCCGATCCCGCCCAGCGGCATGGCGACGTGGCGGGCTTCGTGGTGCGGACGGGCAGGGGTGCGCATGCGGCTCCTCACGGGTGCGGGGGAGGACGGCGCCGTCCTCCGGGACCGGTCCTCCTCGACACGGTCTGCCTCGGCACGTTAGCGACCCCGGGCCCGGTGCGGTGGCCGGTCGGGACGTCTGTCTCAACGGCTGACCAGTCGGGCCACGCCTGCGGTCGCGGCTGGCCAGCGACGCCGTCAGCCGGCCGCGGCCCGGGCGGCGGCCCGCCCCAGGGTGCTCTCCCGCAGCTCCAGCCGCCACGGCACCTCGACGTGCTCCGCGGGCCGCTGCCGGTCCTCGGTGCGCGCCATCAGCAGCCGCAGCGTCTCGTCGGCGAGCAGCTCCAGGTCGGCGGCCACGGTGGTCAGCGGCGGGTTGCAGTAGCGGCCCTCGTCGGTGTCGTCGAAGCCGGCGACGGCGACCTGGCCCGGGACGTCCACCCCGGAGGCCACGCAGGCGCGGATGGCGCCGACGGCCAGCTGGTCGTTGAAGCAGAAGACGGCGTCCGGCGGTTCGGGCAGCGCGAGCAGGTCCTCCATCGCCGCCCGCCCGGTGGCCCGGTCGAAGGCCCGGGCCGGCCTCACCAGCGACCGGTCGATCGGCAGCCCCGCCGCGGTCAGCGCCTGCCGCCAGCCCTCCAGCCGCTGCGAGGCGGTGCCCGTGCTGGGCGCGTCGCCGATCACCGCGATCCGGCGGCGTCCCGTCTGCAGCAGGTGCTCCACCATGGCCCGGGCCGCGGCCACCGAGTCGACGCCGACGTGGTCGACCCCCGGGGGCACGTCGGCCTCGCCGAGCAGCACCAGCGGGGAGGAGTCGCGCCGGGCCCCGATCTCGTCGGCGGTGACGCACAGCGGTGAGAACACCAGCCCGTCGATGACGTGGCTGCGCAGGCCGTCGAGCACCAGCCGCTCGGCCGCCAGCTCCGCGCCGGTCTCCTCCAGCAGCAGGATGGTCCCGCGCTCGCGGCACCGGCTGGTCAGGATCCCGGCCAGCCGCGAGAAGTAGGGCTCGTCGATGTGGGGGAGCACCAGGGCCAGGAAGCCCGCCCGGCCGTACTTGAGCTGGCGGGCGCTCTCGTTGGGCCGGTAGCGAAGCTCGTCGATCGCGGCCAGCACCCGTGCCCGCGTGCTGGGACGCACGTGGGGATGGTCGTTGATCACGTTCGACGCGGTCTTGACGCTCACCCCGGCCCGCTCGGCCACGTCCTTCAGTCGCGCTGCCACCCTGCCTCCTGTCGCGGGCACCCTAGCGCCACGGCGAGCTGCAGTCCGGCCAGGACGTCCTGGTCGAGGACCCAGGTGGTGAGGCCCATGCTGCTCTCCTGGTCGGTCGGGGCGAGGTGGGGGCGGTCCGGACGCACCCGCATCCGGCACCCGGCTGGCGTCAGCCGGTCGTCAGCTCGGGCGCGACGGGCGCGGGGTCGGCGTGGCTGGGCGTCACCGGTGACGGTCCCGGCGCTCGTAGAAGCGCAGGTGGTCGAAGACCGCGGTGGCGGCGGGGGTGTCCCCGCCGTGGGCGACGAGCCCGATCCGCGGCTGGGTGCCGGGCTCGAAGGTCCACACCGCGCCCCAGGTCCAGCTGCGCCCGTCACGGCTGGTGCCGGCCCGGTAGAGGTGCTCGCCCGAGGCGTTGGTGCTGTGCGCCAGCCGGAGCCACACCGTGGGGGCCGGGGTGCCCACCAGCGCACCCCCGAAGCTGGTCCGCCCGTCCTCGGTGGCGACCAGCTCGCGGCCGAACTCGGTCTGCCGGGTGTTCCAGATGGCCACCGTGGACAGCCGGGCGAAGTCGTCGTCACCGGCGTAGGCGACGATCCCGGCCTGCTGGTAGTTGCGCACCTCGTCGGTGCCGAGGTCGAGGGTCACCTTGGTCTCGGCGACGTAGTCCCCCGCGGGGGCCTCGGCCAGCAGCACGCCGGCGTCGTTGCCCCCACCGGTCAGGTCCGCGGCCTGCAGCGGCCACCGCAGCGCACCGCCGGAGACGGTGGCGTCGGGGTCCTCACGCACCCACTCCAGGGAGGTGCCGGGTCCGTCGAACTCCTCACCGCCGATGAGCCGGCCGGTGCGGGGCTCGGGAGCCAGGTCGGCGGTCTCGTCGGCCAGCGGGCGCACCGTGACGTTGTCCACCACGGCACCGGCGGAGGTCAGCCGCACCTCGGCCCGGGGCAGCCCGAGCCCGCGGTGGCGGTGACCCACCTCGGCGAACGGGTCGTTGAGGTCGCTCTCGCTCAACGCGGCCACCACCTCGGGACCGTCGACCTCGACGGTGAGCGTCTGCCAGCCGTCGCGGGCGGGGGCGTCGGTGACGCTGGTGCGCACGTCGCGACCGCTGGTCGTCCTCAGCCGCAGCTCGCCGTCGGCCCAGGTGAGCGAGGCCCCCTGCCGGGCCGTGCCGAGGTCGACCGTCAGCGGCTCGTCGCCTCGGACGTCCAGGCGCAGCCGGAGCGCCCGGGCGGGCGCCCTCTGCTCCGTGGCCGCCTCGCCCTGCACCAGGGCGGTGCGTCCGGCCTGCGGGTCCTGCGGGCCCGGGCGCAGGCCCTCGAACCCGGCGGCGGCGGGGTCGTCGGAGCGGATGCCCAGCGCGGAGCCGGTGACCGGTGCCGGCTGCGGGCTGTCGCTCGGCCCGAGACCGGCGCGGGTGCGGGGCCAGCCGTCCACCCAGTCCAGCCGGTCCAGCAGCATCGGGCGCTCGTTGATCCCGAAGGGCTCGGTCAGCCAGGGGTCCTCGCGGTCGATCGCGTGGTAGACGATGAACTCCCGGCCGCTGGCGTCGGTGGCCACCGCGTGGTGGCCGGCCCCGATCCAGCGGTTCCCGTTCTGGGTGAGCACCAGGGTGCCGCCGACGCGGGAGTCGAGCAGGGAGATCCCGTCGGCGTCCACGAAGGGCCCCTGCGGGGAGCGCGCGCGTCCGGCGAAGACGGAGTAGCCGGTGGTGGGTCCGGCGCAGCAGTTCGCCGCGGAGGCCATCAGGTAGTACCAGCCGTCGTGGCGGATGACGTAGCTGCCCTCGTAGCGGTTGTCGATGGCGACCTGGGTGGGCTCGCCCACCGGGGTGAGCCCGTCGGCCGCCAGCTCGGTGACGTGCACGCCGCCGAAGTAGGAGCCGTAGTAGAGGAAGCGCCGGCCGTCGACGTCGGTCAGCAGGCTGGCGTCGAAGGTCCACAGGAACCCGCCGCCCTGCGGCCGCGGGTCGACCACCGGCTCCTCGACCGGCGTCCAGGGGCCGGTGGGGGTGGGCGCGGTCGCCGCCCCGATGGCCGAGTCGTCACCGGGGTTCAGCGTGGTGTCGGTGACGGTGTAGTAGATGACGTAGCGGCCGTCGACGTAGCGGACGTCGGGAGCCCACAGCCCCGAGGTGGGGGTCGCCCAGGAGGGGCGGTTGTCCTCGTCGAAGACCGTCCCCTGGTACTCCCACTCCACCCAGTCCCGGGTGCGGGCGATGTGCATGACGCCCGGGGGGTCGCCCTCCCGCAGCGGGTCGGCGGTGGAGTAGGCGTACCACCAGCCGTCCTTGCCCTGGATCACGGCGGGGTCGGCGAAGGTGTCGGCGAAGGAGGCGCTGACCGGGTTGGTGACCCGGTCGGCGCGCGGACGGGCCTCGGCGGTGCCGACCGCGACCAGGCCGGCGAGGGCCAGGCCGCCGGCGGTGAGGCCGGCGGCCAGGCGACGGAGCGGGTGGGGGTTCATGGACGTCCTCGTCACATCGGTGGGACTGGTGCGTGTCCGGGCGGTCAGCCCTTGATGCCGCTGGTGGCGACCCCTTCGATCACGTAGCGCTGCAGGAACACGTACAGCACCAGCACGGGCACCGAGGCGATCGTCGCCCCGGCCATGATCACCGGGTAGTCGGTGACGTAGGCGCCCTGGAGGGTGGCCAGACCGGCCGGCAACGTCATCCGCTCGGGCGAGAAGAGGACGAAGATCGGCCAGATGAAGTCGTTCCAGTTGGCCAGGAACGACAGGATCCCCAACGTCACCAGCGCGGGCTTGGACAGCGGGATGATGATCCGGGTCAGGATCGTCCAGGTGTTGGCGCCGTCGATCAGCGCCGTCTCCTCCAGCTCGCGCGGGATGGACAGGAAGAACTGACGCAGGAAGAACACCCCGAAGGCGCCGGCCGCGCCGGGCACCACCAGGGCGGTCAGCGTGTCCAGCCAGCCCAGGCGGTCCATCATCAGGTAGTTCGGCATCATGAAGATGAAGCCGGGGATGAACAGCGTGGCGATCAGCACGCCGAAGATGAGCCCCCGGCCACGGAACTCCATCCGGGCCAGCGCGTAGGCCGCCATCGAGGCGACCACGAGCACCAGCAGGGAGTGCAGCACCGCCGCCACCAGCGAGTTCAGCGCCCACAGCAGCACCGGGTTCTGCGTCTCGTTGAAGATCAGCTGGTAGGCCCGCAGCGTGAACTCCCGGGGGATCAGCGTGATCGGCGTGGTCACCGAGTCGGGCTGGCTGCGGACCGAGGTCAGGCCCATCCACAGCAGCGGCACCACGAACACCGCGGACAGGGCGATGATCGCGACCCAGAACAGCGGCCCGTTGCGGTGGCGGCTGTAGGAGCGTCGCCGGGTGCGGGCGGGTGTCCCCGGGCCGGTCACCGGCGGGCTGGACGGAGCGTTGGCGGCCGAGGCCAGCGGCATGTCACGGCTGTCGACCTTGTTGCGCGAGATCTGCTCGGTCATGACTTGCGCTCCCGCATCAGGAAGAAGTTGGCGATGGAGATGACGGCCAGGAACAGCGCGAGCAGGTAGCTCATCGCCGAGGCCGACCCCATCTTGAACCGGCGCAGACCCTCCTCGGTCATCACCATGATCGCGGTGCGGGTGCTGTCACCCGGACCGCCGCTGGTGAGGAGGTAGGACTGGCCGAACATGTTCGCGCTGGCCAGGATCGTGGTGGTCACCACGAAGATCATCACCATCCGCAGACCGGGGACGGTGATGTGGCGCAGCTTGCCCCAGGCGCCGGCGCCGTCGAGCTCGGCGGCCTCGTAGTGCTCCTCGGGCAGGCTCTGCAGGCCGGCCAGGTAGATCACGGTGTTGAAGCCCATGGTCCACCAGACGGTGACGCCGACCAGCGCGATCCAGACCGCCGGCTGCGTCTCCAGCCACGCCACCGGCGGCAGCCCGACGGCGTCGAGGAAGGCGTTGATCAGCCCGAACTGGGTGTTCAGCAGGTACTTGAACAGCACGCCGATCACGGCGATGCCGAGCACGAACGGGGCGAAGATCATCGCCCGGAAGAACGTGCGCGCCGGGAAGTGCCGGTTGAGCAGCAGGGCCACCAGGAACGGGATCACGACCAGGAACGGGACGCTGGCCACCGTGAAGATGGCCGTGTTCTTCATCCCGTTCCAGAAGTCGCCGAACACGATCGAGGAGGGGTCGAACAGGTTGGCGTAGTTCTGGGCCCCGACGAAGGGCTTGTAGGGCAGCAGGAAGTCCCAGTCGTGCAGGCTGATCCAGATGCCCCAGACCGCCGGCACCAGCACGAAGGCGGTGAGCAGCAGGACGTAGGGAGCGCAGAGCGCGTACGGGGTCAGCGGGTGGTGCAGCCGCAGCCGCCCGCGCCGCTCCCCGCCCGGCCCTCCGGCCGGGCGGGTCGCGGCCGATGGGAGGGCAGTCACCGCTGGTACTTCTTCTGGTTCTCGGCCAGGATCCGGTTCGCCTTCTGGGCGGCCTCGTCGAGGGCCTCCTGCACGCCCTTCTTGCCGGCCACGATGTTGCTCGTGGCGGTGGCCCACTCGGTGGCGATGTCGGAGATGCCGGGCACCGGCGGCAGGAACCGGACGTAGTCCAGCTGCTGCGCGAAGATGTTGACCTCCTCCTTCTCCGCGAACTCGGGCATCTCGCGGACGGAGGCGCGGGCGGGCACCATGCCGGCGTCGGCCCAGGCCAGCGAGTTCTGGATGATCCAGTTGACGAAGGCGCGGGCGGCCTTGGTCTTGTTCTCGTCGGCGCTGCGCTGCACGGGCAGGACGAACTGGTGGGAGCCGGACCAGGTGGCCAGCGTGCCGCCGATGTTCGGGACCTGGGTGACGCCCCAGTCGACCTTCTTGTTCTCCTTCAGCGGGGTGACCATCCAGGGGCCGTTGAACATGAAGACGGTCTTGTCGTTCTGCAGGGCCAGCGTGTCGGAGTCGTTGGCGGCGTTCTTGGGGCTGTAGCCCTCGTCGATGAGGGAGCGGACCCACTGCATCGCCGCGACCGTGCCGGGGTGGTTGTAGCCCGAGGTGGTGCCCGCCTCGTCGACCATGTGGCCGCCGAACTGGTACACCATCGTCTGCCCGAAGTTGTTGGCCACCGCGCCCGGCGGGACCCACAGACCCTGCACGCCCTTGCTCTTGGCCATGTCCAGGACGTTCATGAACTCGTCCATGTTGGTGGGCGGGGAGTCGGGGTCGGCGCCGACCTTCTCCATCACGCGCTTGTTGTAGTAGAGGCCCGCGGGGTGCAGGTCGAGGGGGAGCCCGTAGCGCTGGCCGTTGTACATGCCGGCCTGCCACACGATCGGGGTGAAGTCCTCCTCGGTCATGCCCAGCGCGTTCGCCACGTCGTCGAGGGGCTGCACGACCTGCCGCGCGGCGTTGGTGGCCAGCGTGTCGGCGTGCATCATGCCGACGTCGGGGCCCTTGCCGTTGCTGACCGCGGCGGGCAGCTTCTGGTAGTAGTCCGCCCACGCGATGGTGGTCGTGCTGATCTTGACGTTCGGGTACTCCTTGGTGAAGTTGTCGCACATCTTCTTCATGATCGGACCGTCACCACCGGTCAGACCGTTCCAGAAGGCGAGCTCCACCGGGGGCCCGTCGTAGCCGGCGGCGCCACCGTCACCGGAGGGGGCGACCTGCTGGCCGGGACGCGCGCTGGAGCCCGGCTGGCAGGCCGCGAGGCCCGCGCCGGCCGCCACGGCGGCCACGCCACCCAGCAGGCCTCGTCGGGAGATGCTCCGCTGGCCCAGGACGGGGCGGGAAGTGGTCGTGATCATGGACGTCTCCTCCTTGAGAACGTCGGGAGGAGGCGCCGGTCCCGAACCGGCCGAACGCCGGGCTGCTGTGCGCCGCCTCCCGCCTTGCAACGGTTACCGGGACGGTACAACGGTGTAAGGGCCCCCGCAACGATTCCGCAGAGGTTTCTGCGTCAGATCGATAACAACTTGGCAGCGGTCCTCGCGGGGGTCGTGCGGGCGCGCCGAGGCACCCGGCGCGGGGGTTGCCCGGGCCGGGTGCCGGGTGGTCCTCAGGGCCTGCGGACCGGTGCTCGGAAGGGGGTCAGCGCTTCTCGTAGGCGGCGACCCGGGCCTGGATGTCACGCACCCGGGCGATGTCGAACTTCGGCCTGCGGTCGAAGTCGTAGATGCCGTTCTGCTCCTGGAACGTGTCGGTCAGCTGGGTGTAGCAGTAGCCGAACATGCCGGGGTCGTCGAGCAGGGCGTCCACCAGGCCGGCGAAGCGGCGGTAGAACTCCTCCTCGTCGGCGACCCGCTGGCCGTAGCCCCACGACTCGAACCGGTTGTCCCCGGCCGCCGCGGCGGCCGCCTCGGCGTTCCACCAGATGCCGCCGAACTCGCTGACGAAGTACGGCTGGCCGTTGTGCGGCTGCGAGATCGGCTTCCCCTCGTGGTCGTTGGTGTAGCCGCGGCCCTCGGCCAGGCCGCCGACCTGGCGGGCGAACTCGGCCGGGTCCTGCTCGTAGTTGTGGCTGTCCCAGATGTCGGTCTCGAGCACCCGGTGGGAGTAGCCGGAGGCGTCCAGCACCGGACGGCTGGGGTCGGCCAGCTTGGTGGCCAGGAACATCGCCCGGGTGACGTCGTCGAGGGTGGTGATCCGGTCGTGCAGCGGCTGCCACGTCTCGTTCAGCGGGCACCACCCGATGATGGCCGGGTGGTTGTGGTCGCGCTCGAG
The DNA here is from genome assembly GCF_009742705.1 of Auraticoccus cholistanensis. Taxonomy (GTDB): domain Bacteria; phylum Actinomycetota; class Actinomycetes; order Propionibacteriales; family Propionibacteriaceae; genus Auraticoccus; species Auraticoccus cholistanensis. The sequence goes on along the minus strand of NZ_WPCU01000005.1, from coordinate 603,511 downwards.
GGCCTCCAGCCACTGGGTGACGAAGCTGGCGGTCGGCTGCTGGTGGTCGGAGCGGTGCCCGTGGCCGCCGGCCCCCCAGTCGGCGAACTCGCCCCACACCAGGTAGCCGAGCCGGTCGGCGTGGTGCAGGTAGCGCTCCTCGAAGACCTTCTGGTGCAGCCGGGCGCCGTTGAACCCGGCCTCCTGCGACAGCACGATGTCGTCGACCAGCGCCTGGTCGCTCGGCGCGGTCATCAGCGACTGCGGCCAGTAGCCCTGGTCCAGGACCAGTCGCTGGAAGACGTGCTCGCCGTTGATCAGCACCGCGTCGCCGTCCAGGGCCACCGAGCGGAGCCCGGCGTAGCTCTGCACCTGGTCGAGCACGGTGCCGTCGGCGTCGGTCAGCGTCAGGCTCAGGTCGTACAGGTGCGGGTCGGCGGGCGACCACAGCCGGCGTCGCCCGTCCGGCACCGGCAGCGACAGGCTCGGCGCCAGGTCCAGGTCGGCGCCCACCTCGGCGCGCGACACCTCGCCGTCGGCGTCGGAGAGGACCGCGAGGACCCGGGCGCCGGGACGGTTCCGCGACACCGGCAGCACCAGGTCGAAGCGGCCGGCCCCGACCTGCGGGGTGATGCGGGGGCGTCGCAGGTGGACCGGGTGCACCGGCTCCAGCCACACGGTCTGCCAGATGCCGGTGGTGCGGGTGTAGTGGCAGGAGGCGTTGGCGTAGGCCACCGACTGCTTGCCCCGGGCCTGCGGGCCCTCCTTGGGGTCGCGGGCGCGGACCACGACGGTGACCGTCTGCCCGGCCCGGGCGACGCCGCTCAGGTCGGCGGTGATGGGGGTGAAGCCGCCGCGGTGGCGGACCACCTCGACGTCGTCCACCCAGACCGTGGCGTCCTGGTCCACCGCACCGAGGTGCAGCAGCACCGAGGAGCCCTCCCACTCGGCGGGGATGGTGACCTCGCGGCGGTACCAGACGGCCGTCAGGAAGTCGGTGTTGCCGATCCCGGACAGCTCCGACTCCGGGGCGAAGGGGACGGTGATGCGCTGGGCCAGCGGGCGGGTGCGCAGACCACGCTCCAGGCCGGAGTCGCCGGAGTCGATCTCGAACTCCCACTCGCCGTTCAGGCACAACCAGCGGTCACGCACCATCTGCGGGCGCGGGTACTCGGAGCGGGGCAGGGAGTCGGGCATCGTCGTCGATCCTTCGCATCAGTTCGGGTTCTCGCGCCCGGGCGCAACCGGGCCGCAGGACGACACTAGAGCCGGACTACAACCGTTGTAAACGACTCGCGCGAATCGGTTCGGCCCCGACCTGCGCGTCCTGGGAGCGCCCGGGGCGTGGTGACCGCTGTGGTGGTGACCGGCGTGCTCAAGCCGTCTCGAGGTAGTCGATCTCGGCGAACCCGGACCGGTGCCGCAGCCGCACGGTGTTGAGACCTTCCTGCAGCTGGACGTTGGCCGAGACCTCGTGCCAGCTGTCCCAGCCGTGGGCGGGGTAGCCCACCACCTGCTCGGCGCCGCCGTCCACGGTGAGGGTGTGGGTGGCGTCGCCGTACCCGGCGGCGTAGCCGATGTGGACGGTGTAGCTGCCGGCCTCGGGGGCGAAGACGTCGACCTCGACCCAGCTCGTGCCGTGGTCGAGGCGGGCCACCACGGCACCCCCCGAGGCGCCCGCCGCGCCGTGGCGCACCTCGGCGTCGTGGATGCGACCGTCCTCCGCCTCGTCCCGCAGCCGGCTGCCGCGCACCACCGGGCGGTTGTCGTCCCATCCCAGCGCCGCGGTGTACATGCCGCGGCCGCCGGAGGCGAGGTGGCCGTGGAAGACGAGGGTGTCGCCCACCACGTCCTGGCCGCCGGGGCCGTCCACCGCCCCGTCGAGGGTGTCGGTGGTGAGCAGCGGACGGGGAGCCCGCTCGTAGGGACCCCTCAGCGAGGAGGAGACCGCGTAGCCGGTGTGGTAGTTGCCGGTGCTGTAGACGCCGGCGGAGAAGAGCAGGACGTACTCCCCGTCGCGGTGCACGAGCGTCGGGGCCTCGATGACCCCCTCGTCGCTGGGCTCGTTGTTGCGCAGCAGCTCGACGCGGCGGCCCAGCAGCTCCAGCCCCGTGGTGTCGGTGCGCTGCAGCCACAGGACGCTCGGCTCGCCGATGGCGTTGCCGTCGTTCTTGTAGAGCAGGTAGCGGCGGCCGTCGGTGTCGACGAAGGAGCTGGCGTCGATGTCGCCACCCTCCTCGGGGTCGCAGACCAGCGGCTCGCCCTGCGGCACGAAGGGACCGTCCGGGTCCTCGGAGACGGCGGCGCCGACGCACATCCGGTCGTTGTGGTCGTTGCGGGCGGTGAAGTACAGCAGGAAGCTGCCGTCACGTCGCTGGGAGACGTCGGGAGCCCAGAAGCCGTGGGTGGTGCGGATCCAGTCCGGCCACGGGTCGGTGGTGAAGACGTCGCCCTGGACCGTCCACGGCCCGTCCACCGTGGGCGCGGTGGCGTGGGGGACGACCCCCTTGTCCGGGCTGGACGTGGAGTAGGCGTGGAAGGTGCCGTCGACCTCGATGACGTCGGGGTCGGGGAAGTCGCTGGCGATCACCAGCTGCGGCGGCACGGTGCCGGCCTGCGGCTCGGCGGAGACACCTCCGGGGCCGATCAGCGCCAGGGCGAGCGCCAGCGGGAGGAGGAGGATCGAGCGGACCCGCGTCATCGAGGACTCCTGTGGTGGGTCGAGGGGGTTCGACCCCGCCCATTGTGCCCCAGGTCACAGCAGGGGGACCAGCGGCCCCGCGCACGCCGGCTGCGAGAGGCAGTGAGGGGGGCTAAGCGGGGGGCTACGCAAGGGGGCTAATTCGGGGGCTACGACCCCGTTAGCCCCGGGCTAATTCTGCGCGTTTGCTGGACAGTCGGGCGGCAGGTACTGGAGACGAAGCTGGCCCCGGGCCTAGGTTCCTCGACGACGCCTCCTGAGGATCCCGGGAGGCGTGCTGGGTCTCACCGTCCTCCGACCGCCCCGCGCGCCGGACGACGGGTGGGCACGTCTCGACAAGGAGCAGGGTGCGAACTCGATCTCGAGCTGCAGGAAGCCACGCCGGGCGGACCGTCGGCACCACCGGGTGGTGGGCGAAGTCGCTCGTCGCGCTGACCGCCACCGCGCTGTGCGCGACGTCGGTCGCCGCGCTGCCCGCCGCGGCGGCGGAGGGCGACACCATCACCGGGTCGGCCTGGCAGGACTACGACGCCAACGGCGTCTTCGACACCTACGAGCAGCCGCTGGCCGGCATCGAGGTCTACGCCTACGACTCCGAGGGCAACGTCGCCGGCCCGGCGACCACCGCCGCGGACGGCACCTACACCATCGAGACCACCTCCGACGCGGAGCAGTGGCGGGTGGAGGCCGACGTGCCGGACACGGCGGACTGGGAGGCCTGGCGTGACGGTGCCAGCGGGGCGGACCACCGCTCGACGGTGCAGTTCGTCACCACCGTGCCGACCGGAGAGGTCGACTTCGCCTTCCAGGTCCCCGGCACCTACAGCGAGAACAACCCGCTGATCTACCTGCCCGAGTACCACTCCGGGGCCGCCGACGGCCCGAACGCCGGCGCGCGCGCCGGCGGCGTGCTGCGGTACGAGGCCGAGAGCCCGGGCGACTACCAGACCGTCCCCACCACGATGGACGTGCCCTTCGGGCAGGTGGGCGCGACCAACGGGTCGGCCTGGCAGCGACCCACCAGCCCTGACGACTTCGGGTCGCTGTTCGTGGCCGCCTACGTCCGTCGCCACTCCGGCCTCGGTCCCGGCGGTATCGGCGCCATCTACCAGGTGGAGCCGAACGGCGCCGACGCGACCGCGCCCACCGGGACCGCCGAGCTGTTCGTCGACCTCACCGACTACGGCATCGACCTGGGTCCGGAGTACGACGCGGGCGCCGGGCAGACGGCCACGGGCATCCGGCCCCGGCCCTCGCTCGAGCCCGGCAGCGAGTACACCAACCCCAACTACGACTGGACACGCGACTCCCAGGCCTGGGACAAGGTCGGCCGGACCGGGCTCGGCACCATCGCCTTCTCCTCCGACGAGCGCTACCTGTTCGCCGTCAACCTCTACAACCGCTCGATCGTCAGGATCGAGGTGGACAAGCCCGCGACGCAGGTGCTGTCGGTCGAGGAGTTCGACCTGGACCAGTACTTCCCCGACGACGGGGAGCTGCGTCCCTACGGCGTCTCGGCCAACCCGCTGACCAACGAGCTGTACCTGACGGTCACCCGGACCGCCGAGCTGAGCGAGGACAGCGAGCAGCTGCACGGCTACGTGTACCGGTTCGCCGCCGAGCAGCCCGACGACCTGGACCCGGTGCTCGACTTCCCGCTGACCTGGGAGCGGTACTACGACGTCGAGAACCCCGAGGGCACCGTCGTCCAGGCCTACGACTACAAGTTCAAGTTCTGGACGACCGACCCCGCGAAGGCCCTGGCCACCGCCGGCATCCCGGACAACCAGGCGCACCGTCCGACGCCGGTGATGGCGGACGCGAAGTACCTGCACGGCAACCTCATCATCGGGATCCGCGACCTCTGGGGTGACACCCTCGGCGCGAACACCTACTACGGCCCGACGCCGGGCAACCCGGTCGACGACCGGATCACCAGCATCCGCGCCGGTGGTGAGATCCTGATGGCCGCCCCGAACGCCGACGGCACCGGCTGGGAGATCGAGGACAACGGCGTCGCCGGCGGCGTCACCGGAGCGGGCAACCCGGCCGAGGAGTGGGGCCCGGGAGGCTGGAAGTACTTCGACGACTCCTGGCGGGCCGGCGGCGCGACCGCCGTCCACGACCGGCAGGCGCTCGGCTCGCTGCTCGTGCTGCCCAGCCGGGACGACGGCGTGCTCTCCACGGCGGTCCACGCGGCGGGCGGCTCGATCCAGGTCGGGGTCCGGCGCTTCTACCAGGCCACCGGCGCCCACTACGACCCGCGCGGGGCGACCACCGTGCAGTTCACCAACACCGGCGCTCCCATGGTGACCGCGAAGGGCAACGGGCTGGGCTCGATGACCGCACTGTCCGCGGCGGCGCCGATCGAGATCGGCAACTACGTCTGGTACGACGTCGACCGCGACGGTGTCCAGGACGCTGACGAGGACCCGGTGGTGGGCGCCACGGTGAACCTGTACGCGGCCGACGCCGACGGCAACCGGACGGGTGCGCCGATCGCCACGGTGGAGACCGACGAGCTCGGGCAGTACTACTTCACCTCCGGTGAGCACGGTCTGCTGCCGAACACCCGCTACGTGATCGGGGTGGACGACGCCGCCGACTACGAGACCGGCGGCGTGCTGGAGGAGTGGGTCCCGACCGTCGCCGACACGGGTGATGAGAACAGCCTCGACCCCGACCGCAACGACTCCGACGGCGTCGTGGACGACGACAACGGGTTCCCCTACATCTCGCTGACCACCGGCGACCTGGGGGACAACGACCACACCTTCGACTTCGGCTACTGGAAGTGGACGCCGGGTCTGGACAAGGAGCTCGTCTCGATCGAGGAGAACCCCGACGACGACGGCACCTGGCTGATCACCTACCGGCTGACCGCCAGCAACGGCGGACCGTCGCAGGGCGAGTACGACCTCTCCGACGACCTCACCCAGATGGGCGAGGGGATCGTCCTGGAGGGTGCGACGGTCACCGGCCCGGAGGACCTGCCTGAGGGCGTGGAGGTCAACGCCGGGTTCGACGGCGTCGACGACCAGCTGGTCGTCGAGGACGTGCCGATCGCCGCCGAGGCCGAGCACGTGTACACCGTGACGGCGACCGTCTCGCTGGAGGCCGACGAGGCCGGCGAGGTGACCGTGCCGGTGGAGAACCTCACCTGCCAGCCCGCTGACGGTGGCTTCGCGCCGGGCAGCGGCGGGTACAACGCCGCCACCCTGCACCCGACCGACAAGCCGGACCTGGTCGACGAGGCCTGCCCGTCGCTGCCGCTGGTGACCATCGACAAGGAGCTGGACGGTGTGCCCACCCACGTCGAGGGTGAGCCGGGCATCTGGGAGGTGCGCTACCTGCTGACCGTGTCCAACCCGTCCGAGGCCGACACCGACTACGACCTGACCGACGCCTTCCGCTTCGGCGCCGGCATGACGATCGTCGACGGCTCCGCGACGGTGGCCAGCACCGAGCCGGCCGGGATCGAGGTCTCGCCCAGCTGGAACGGCGTGGACGACACCGTGGTGGTCACCGACGAGCCGATCGCCGCCGGTGACGAGCACGTCTACTCGGTCACCGTCCGGTTCGCCCTGGACCTGGCCTCGGTGCCCACCGAGCCGGTCAGCAGCGACTGCCAGCTGGGCGCGGGCGAGGACGGCACCGGGCTCCGCAACGACGCCGGGGTCTCCTTCAACGGCTACACCGACCGCGACGACGCCTGCGCCGAGACGGGTGAGCCGCAGATCGACAAGACCGTGGTCTCCGCCGAGCCGGTCGGCGACGGCCGCTGGGAGGTCGTCTACGGCGTCGAGGTCTCCAACCTCGGCGTGGCGGCGACCGGGTACGACCTGGACGACGAGCTGCGCTTCGACGAGACCGTGACGGTGGAGTCGGCCGAGGTCACCCAGGCACCCGACGGTGTGACGCTGGCCGACCCCGCCTGGGATGGCGCGGAGCAGCTGCGGGTGGCCGAGGACGTGGCGCTGCTGGGCAACGACGACGAGGGCTACGCCCCGCACGTCTACCAGCTGACCGTGGTCGCCGAGGTGCCGGTCGACCTGGTGGCCCAGGGCGGCATCGCCGTCTGCGCCGAGGGTGAGGGCAGCGAGGAGCCCGGTGCGCTGAACAACCGGGCCTCGATCGACCTGGTGGACGAGCGGAGCAAGTCCGACGTGGCCTGCCCGCCGCTGCCGTCCTTCGAGCTGACCAAGACGGTGTCCGAGGGCCCGACGGCCGTCGACGACGACACCTTCAGCATCACCTACGACCTGGTGATGTCGAACACCGGTGCGGCTGCGGGTGAGTACGACCTGTTCGACCAGCTCGACTACCCGGGCGCGGTGGACATCACCGACGTCATGGTGTCGGAGACCATCCCCGCCGGCCTGCCGGTGCGGGACGGGTTCACCGGGCAGGGCGCGCAGGCGCAGGCCGAGGAGAACCAGGTGGCCGACGACGTCGAGCTGGCCGCCGGCCAGTCGCACACGTACCACGTGACGGTCAGCTTCGACGTCGACGCCGACGCGGCCGAGCTGGCGGCTCTCGACTGCCAGGTCACCCCCGGTGGCGACGGTCCGGACGGCCTGGTGAACGGTGCGGTCGCCGACCACAACGACCAGGAGCTCAGCGCCGGTGTCTGCACCCCGCTGGACCTCAAGGGCGACCCGACGCTGGACAAGAAGGTGCTGCTGCCGGGGGAGACCCTGGACGACGCCGGTGAGGTCACCGACACCCTCTACGACGCCGAGGGCGACCCGCAGCCGCGGGAGGTCGAGGTCGGCGACGTGATCCAGTACGGCATCGTGGTGCAGGGCCACGACCGGTTCCCGTCGGTGGACGTGCGGGTCGACGACGTGCTGCCCTCCGGGGTGGAGTACGCCGGGGACTACAGCGCCGACCAGGGCGAGTACGACGGCCGGGTCTGGACGATCGGCGACCTGGCCCCCGGTCAGGTGGTCACGCTGCTGATCGACGTCGAGGTCGGGGACGTGCCGGCCGGCGAGATCGTCACCAACGTGGCCCAGCTGCACGCCAACGGCAGCCCGGTCGACGACGACGGTGACCGCGAGGGTCGCAACACCGACCCGACCGACGGCTGGGACGCGGTCGACATCACCGTGGTCGACCCCGACCTGGGCGGCGGCGGTGAGGGCACCGACGACGGCGGGTCCGACGACGGGAACGCGGGCGGCGGAGCCGGCTCGCTGCCCGACACCGGTGCCCCGGCGGTGCTCGTGCCGCTGCTGGCCGGACTGGCGCTGCTGCTCGCCGGTGCCGGTGTGCTGGTCGCCCGTCGACGGGGGCTGGTGCACCGCTGACCCCGACGAGTCACGGGAGAAGGCGTCCGCGGGGATGCCGGCCACGCACCCGGTGCGTGGTCGGCATCCCCGCGGCGTTCCCGGGCCGGCCACCGGTGCTGGCTATGATGACGCGCCGCTCCCGATCCACCCCGACCCCTGAGGTGCCCCTGATGATCACCCGACGAGCCCTGCTCGGGATCGGCTCGGCGACCGCGCTGGGGCTCCTGGTCGGCTGCGGCGAGGACGGCCCCCGCCCGCTCACCACGGCCGAGTCCGAGCGCCTGGCGGTCATCCGCTTCAACGCCTACGACGAGGGGACCCGGGCGCTGCAGCTGCAGCTGTTCGGCACCCCGGAGCCGCTGCGGCTCACCGGCTGGGTCGACTACCGCAGCTCCGTCGCCTACGCCGAGATCCGCACCGCCGACGGGGCCGAGCAGCTCGGCCTGGTGCACTGGGACAAGGCGGTCAAGGCGAGCCGGCCCGCACCGGTGCCCGACCCGGTGCTGCCCCCGCCGGCGGACGGCTGGCAGCGCAGCCCGCTCGACCACGAGCAGGCGGTCTTCGACACCGCGCTGGCCATGGTGCTGCAGCTGGGGATGGACCGACCCGACAACCCGCTGCTGCTGGCGCAGAGCGACGCCCGGTGGCTCCGCTCGGACCGGGTGGGCGACGTCACGGTGGACGTGATGACCGGTCCGACGCCGGAGGGGGCGCCCGACCAGGCCGGGTCGAGGCTGCGGTACTGGGTGGACGAGCGTGGCCACCTGCTGCGCCTGGAGGCGGTCATCGGCCCCACCGACCTGTGGAGCACCTTCGACTTCGCCACCGCCGAGGACGTCGCCGTGCCGGCCCTCGGCTGAGCCGGCCCGACCTCCCTGGAGCCGATCAGTCGGTCCCGTGCGCCCGCTCGGCGTGCAGGTCCTGCGGCGGCAGCGAGGTGTCCTCGGCGGTCACCTCGGGCGCCTGCGGCGGCGCGGTCCGTGCGGCCTCGTCCAGCTGCGGCTGGTCCAGCGGGGCGCGCACGTCCCGGAAGGAGATGCCGGCCGGGGCGGTCTCGGGCTGCAGGGTGGCCCCCACCGCCTCGGCCCCGCCGTCGGGGCAGGACCAGCTGGCCGCGAGGCCCTCCGGCAGGGTGCTGTCGAAGTCGTTGTCCGCCAGGCAGTTGCCCTGCCCGGGAGCCCGTCGGGAGGCGGTGTAGGCCAGGTCGACCCCGTTGTCGGAGCCGACGTTCCCGCTCACCCGGTTCCCCAGCGGCGGGATGTCCTCGGCGGAGCTGATCAGCACCCCCGCGGTGGGGTGGCCGCTGACCACGTTGGCGCTGACCTCGTTGCGCTGCGCCCCGGCCAGGGCGATCCCGATGCCGTAGCCGCCCTCGGCGTGCGCCGGCGTCTGGACCGCGTCGTTGTCGGCCACCACGTTGCCGGCGACCAGCCCCTCGCGCTGGGGGACGAAGGCCTCCTGGTAGTCCGACAGCACCGACACCCCCACCCGGTTCGCGACGAAGCGGTTGCGCACCACCGAGACGGTGCTGCTGGCGTTGGCCTGCTCGTAGCCCACCGCGTTGTACTCGCTGACGTTGTGCCGCACCACCACGTCGCAGTCCTCGCACTGGCCGACGTAGAAGCCGGAGTCGGCGTGCCCGGAGGCGTAGCTCTGCTCGATCACGCCGTTGCGGGCGTCGAAGGCGTAGATGCCGTACAGGCCGTTGTTGGAGGCCGTGACGTAGCGCACCGCGAACCCGTCGAGCGGCGGGAACTGGGCCGGGTCGAGCCGGTGGTAGCCGTCGCTGCCGCGGGCCAGGCCGCCCTCCTCGTCGGAGAAACCGGTCACCAGCACGCCGTTGAGGTTGTAGTCGCGGACGGTGAGGTTGGCCACGGTGACGCGCGGGGCCGTCACCACGACGCCGTTGCTCTTCAGCCCCTCGCCGTCGAGGACGACGCCGTTGCGGTCGGCGCCGAGCAGCGTGATGTCGGGGGTCCTGATCTGCACGGACTCGTGGTAGACGCCCGGGGCGACCGAGACGGTGTCGCCCGGGCGGGCCGCGTCGACCGCCGCCTGGACGGTGGCGGCGTCGCCCGGCACCTGGATGGTCACCGCTCCCTCGCCGGAGGGCCGGACGTCGTCGGCCCCGCTGCACCCGCTGAGCAGCAGCACGGTGCCCAGGACCGCGCCGACGAGTCGCCTCGGTGTTCGCACGGGGGTCACTGTAGCCACCGGGGGACCGTGCGCCCGGCACGTCTGCGGCCCGCCGGCCACTATCCTGCGCGCATGGGATCTGCCGACCGCCCTGGCGCGGTGCGCCCCGGCCTGGGCCGGCGGGCGCTGCTGACCGGCGGGGCCGCCGCCGGCGCCGTGGGCGCCTTCGCGGTCGGGCGGCTGAGCCGGGAGGGCGGGCAGCAGCCGTCCGCGCTGCCCGAGCCGGTGCCGGCGGAGCCGTTGTCGTCCTACGGGCGCCACCAGCTCGGCGTCAGCGAGCCGCTGGTGCGCCAGGCGCACATCGGCGTGACGGTGGCCGACCTCACCGGCGGGCGCGACGTCACCACGGTGCTGGCGGCGCTGGGCAGCCGCATCGAGCGGCTCACGACCGGTGTGGACCCGCAGCTCGCCGGGGTGGACCCCGCCGGCCTCACCGTGACGGTGGGGGTCGGGCCGGACGTCGTCGCCGAGGCCCGGGGCCCCGGCTCGCCCGGGGCGGCGGACCTGCCCCGGTTCGCCCGCGAGGACGTCGAGGAGCAGCAGCGCGGTGGCGACCTGCTGCTGCAGGTCTGCTCCGACGACCCGACGGTGATCGTGCTGGCTGAGCAGGCGCTGCTCGCCGAGCTGGCCGACGACGTCCGGGTCCGCTGGCAGGTGGCGGGCTTCCGCGGTGCCCTGGACGGCATCGGCGCCCGGAACCTGCTCGGCTTCCACGACGGCATCAGCGTGCCGAAGACGCCGGCCGACCAGGAGCAGCTGGTCTGGCTGGACGAGCCCGAGGACCTGGCCGGCGCCAGCATCGCCGTCGTCCGGCTGATGCCGATCCGCGTCGAGGACTTCGTCGCCCTGCCGGTGCAGGAGCAGGAGGCCCGGATCGGACGACGTCGCGACAGCGGCATCCCGCTCTCCGGCGGCAGCATCGACGACGACCCGGACCTGCAGGCCAAGAGCGAGGCGGGGGTCTACGACATCCCCGTCGACGCGCACGTCCGCCGCGCCCACCCGCTGCCGGCCGGGCTGGCCGGGCTGATGCTGCGGCGCAGCTACTCCTACGCCCGCAGCGCGAGCGACAAGGGGCTGATCTTCATCTCCTTCCAGCGCGAGCTGGAGACCTTCAGCCGGACCCTCGCGCGGATGGACGAGCAGGACGCCCTGCTCGAGTTCACCCGCACCACCGCCTCGGGCACGTTCCTGATCCTTCCCGGCTACAGCGCCGAGTGGCCGCTGGGCGCCACCCTGGTCCGCGCCGGCTGACGTCGTCCGGTCGCGCACCCGGCCCCCGGAAAGGCAACTGCCCCGGTCGCGAGGTCCGGGGCAGTCGGGGTTGCGGCGGGTTCTGCACCGGACCGCGGGGCGGTACCACAGTAGCGCGAGGCTGTGCCTGCATCAGGCGAGCGGGCAGAAAGCAGTCAGGCCCGGAGATCGTGGTGAACTCCGGGCCTGACGTCCGTAGCGGGGACAGGATTTGAACCTGTGACCTCTGGGTTATGAGCCCAGCGAGCTACCGAGCTGCTCCACCCCGCGTCGTGAGCACAACATTACAGAGCGATGACGAGGAGGCCAAATCGGCTGGGTGTGCCGGTCGTCACACCGGATCGGTCGCGAGCTGGGCGGCGAGGTCGTCCACCGTGGTCACCGGCAGCCGGCAGACGAACTGCCGGCAGACGTAGGCGGTGGGGCGTCCGCCCGACAGCGGACGCGAGGCGAGCAGCGGCAGCCCGGGGGAGTCGGGTGCGCCCGCCACCACCAGGGAGCCGCCAGGAGCCAGCCGGCGCGCCGCCTGCGCGAGCTCAGCCGTGCCCGGGTCGTCGGCCGGTCCGACCACCGCCACCTCCACCGCCGGGCGGCGCAGCCGGGTGACCGCGTCGGCGATCAGCCAGCCGGCGAACCGGGGGGCCCGGGGCACCAGGCCGCCCGCGGTGGCCGCGGCCTGCTCGGCGCGCTCGCTCCACCGGCTCTCGCCGACCAGCCGGGCCAGCTCGGCCAGGGCGTGCACGGTGGTGCTCAGCCCGGACGGGGTGGCGTTGTCGGTGGGGTCCTGCGGGCGCAGGTACAGCTCCTCGCTGCCGACGGCGGTGTCGGAGAAACCGCCCTCGCCGTCGTCGAAGCGCTCCACCAGCGTCGCGGCCAGCGACGCCGCCCGCTCGGCCCACCGACCCTCCGCCCCGGCGGCGGCCAGCCGCACCGCGGCGAGCACCAGGGCGGCGTGGTCCTCCAGCAGCCCGAGGGCGTCACCGACCTCGCCGTCGCGCGAGACCCGGCGCACCCCGTCGGGGCGGACGTGGGCCTCCCAGACGAAGTCCAGCGCGCGCTCGGCCAGCGCCAGCCAGTCCGGACGCGCGAAGACCCCGGCCGCGTCGGCCAGCGAGGCCACCAGCCAGCCGTTCCAGGCGGCCACCACCTTGTCGTCGCGGCCGGGCCGAGGACGCCCGGCCCGGGCGGCGGCGAGCCGGCTGCGCACGCCGGCCCAGCGGGCAGGGTCCGTGCCGGGGTCGCGCTGCAGCGTCGAGGTGCCGTGCTCGAACGTGCCCTCCTCGGTCACCCGGGCCACCGCGGCCGCCCAGCTGCCGTCCTCCTCGCCCAGCACGTCGCGCAGCAGCTGCGGGGTCCAGACGTAGAAGGCGCCCTCGCGGGACCGTCCGGGGGTGCCGAGCAGACCCGGGTCGGGGCTGTCGGCGTCCAGGCTGGCGGCGAAGGCCCCCTGCGGGGTGAGCATCTCCGCCTGCAGCCACTCCACCGTCTCCCCGACCACCCGCTCGGCCAGCGGCTCGCCCGTGCGGCGCCACCAGTGCGTGTAGACGCCGAGCAGCAGGGCGTTGTCGTAGAGCATCTTCTCGAAGTGGGGCACCACCCAGTCCGCGTCGACGCTGTAGCGGGCGAACCCGCCGCCCACCTGGTCGTACATGCCGCCCAGGGCCATCGCCTCGCAGGTGCGGCGCACCTGCTGCATCGAGGTGTCGCCGCCCTCGCGCAGCAGCGCCTCCAGCACCATGGACGGCGGGAACTTGGGCGCCGGCCCGAAGCCGCCGCGCCGGGCGTCGAAGTCGGAGCCGAGCCGGCGCAGCGCCTCCTCCAGCTCGGCCTCGCCGACGGCGCCGGGCAGGGTCCGCACCGCCGTCCGGCTGAGCTCGGAGCGGATCATCCCGGCGCTGCCCACCACCTCCTCGCGGCGGTCCCGCCAGGCCTCGACCACCGCCTGCAGCAGCTGGCCGAAGGAGGGCATCCCCTGCACCGGTCGCGGCGGGTAGTAGGTGCCGGCGTGGAAGGGCAGCCCGTCGGGGGTGAGGAAGACGCTCATCGGCCAGCCGCCCTGACCGGTCATCGCCTGGGTGGCGTTCATGTAGACCGCGTCCACGTCGGGACGCTCCTCGCGGTCGACCTTGACCGAGACGAAGTGCTCGTTGAGCACCTCGGCGACCGCCTCGTCCTCGAAGGACTCGTGGGCCATCACGTGGCACCAGTGGCAGGCGGCGTAGCCGATCGACAGGAACACCGGGACGTCGCGGCGGCGGGCCTCGGCGAAGGCCTCCTCACCCCACGGCCTCCAGTGCACCGGGTTGTCGGCGTGCTGGCGCAGGTACGGGCTCAGGGCGGTGGCGAGCTGGTTGACCATCCACCCACGCTAGACGCCGGCCGCCGGCGCGGCGCGGGGCCCCCGGCGCAGCACCGTGCAGCGGGGCTGCAGCACCCGGAAGGAGATGTCGCTTGTCGGGCACCGACCCGGTGGGGAGGGTGGCGGCATGTCGGTGTCCTCTCCCACCTCGACCTCTGCGGCGGTACGGCAGCGCAGCTGGCTGCCGCTGGCCGCGGCCGCGGTGACCATGACCTTCTGGGCCTCCTCCTTCGTCGTCATCCGCGCGCTGGGCGACACCGTCGACCCCGGCCCGATGGCGCTGGGACGGCTGCTGGTCGGCTCGGCGGTGCTGACCGCCCTGGTGCTGCTGCGACGAGCCCGGCGCGCCGGGCGACGCACCCCGCCGCTGCCGCGGGGCCGGGCGCTGGCGGCGACCCTCGGCTACGGGGCGCTGTGGTTCGGCGTCTACACCGTCACGGTCAACGCCGCCGGGCGGCTGGTCGACGCCGGCACCACCGCCATGCTGGTCAACCTGGCCCCGGTGCTGGTGGCGCTGCTCGCCGGGTTCCTGCTCCGCGAGGGGTTCCCGCCGCAGCTGCTGCTGGGGCTGCTGGTCGCCTTCGCCGGCGTGCTGCTGATCGCCTCCGCCTCCTGGACCGGGCGGCTGCACCCGCTGGGGGTCGGCCTGGCCCTGGCGGCCGCCGGGCTGTACGCGGTCGGGGTGCTGCTGCAGAAGCAGGCCCTGGCCACCGCGGAGCCGCTGACCGTCACCTGGCTGGGCTGCCTGGCCGGGACGGCGGTCACCCTGCCGTTCGCCGGGACGGCGCTGGAGCAGCTGGGCGGACGGTCGTGGCCGGCCACGCTCGGCGTGGTCTACCTCGGGATCTTCCCCACCGCGGTGGCGTTCCTGCTGTGGACCTACGCCCTGTCGCGCACCAGCGCGGGCCGGATGGCGGCCTCCTCCTACGTCGTGCCGGGCATCGCGGTGCTGCTGTCGTGGCTGTTCCTGGCCGAGACCCCCACCGCCGTCGCGCTGCTGGGCGGCGCCGTCTCCCTGGCCGGGGTCGCCCTCACCCGGCTCCGGAGGCCCGCCCGCCGCTAGCGTGGGCGGGCGATGAGAGCCCAGCACCAGTCGAGCGCGCCGGCCCCGACCCCCGTCCCCGCCGCCCCGGTCCCGCGTCGGCACCAGCAGGAGGCGCTGGACGCCGTCCGCGCCAGCTGGGGCGGGGGCGGCCGGCGGGCCTGGGTGGTGCTCCCACCCGGAGCGGGCAAGACGCTGGTCGGGCTGTGGCTGGCGGCCGAGCGGCTCGCCGACGCAGACGACCCGGTCGAGCGGGTGGTCGTGCTCTCGCCCAACACCGCCATCCAGGGGCAGTGGCTCGCCGAGGCCACCCGGTTGGCCGGGCTGGGGGTGCTGCCGGCGCGCTGCGGCGCCGACCGCGACCTGTCCGCCGAGCTGACGGCGCTCACCTACCAGTCGCTCGCGGTCTTCGACCCCGACTCCGAGGTGGAGGAGGACGGCGGGGAGGTGTCCCTGCTGGGCCGGCTGCACGACAACGGCGCCGAGCTGGTGGCCCGGCTCCGGACCGCGGGCCCGCTGCTGCTGGTCCTCGACGAGTGCCACCACCTGCTGCAGGTGTGGGGACGGCTGCTGCAGGAGCTGCTGACCGAGCTGGCCGACGTCCGCGTGCTCGGCCTGACCGCCACCCCGCCGGCGGCGCTCACCCGCTGCGAGGCGGAGCTGGTGGAGGCCGTCTTCGGCGAGGTGGTCTACGAGGCCTCGATCCCCGCCCTGGTCAAGGAGGGCGACCTCGCCCCCTTCGCCGAGCTGGCCTGGCTGGTGACCCCGACCCCGTCCGAGCAGGCCTGGCTGGCCGCCGACGGCGAGCGCTTCGCCGAGCTGCGCAGCTACCTCACCGACCCCACCCACGGCAGCATCTCGCTGCTGTCCTGGCTCGACCTCCGCTTCTGCGAGCCGGTCCGTCGCACCACCAGCTGGGCGGTGCTGGCCGAGGGCGCCCCCGAGCTGTGCCGGGCCGCCCTGCGGATGCACCACGCCGGGCTGATGCCGCTGCCCGGGGGGGCGCGGCCCACCGAGGCCGACCGGGTGCAGCCCACCCTCGCCGACTGGCTGCTGCTGGTCCAGGACTGGCTGGACGGCCACCTCGCCCGCTCCGACGACGAGGCCGACGCCGCCGTGGTGGAGCGGCTGCGCCGCGTGCTGCCCGGGCTCGGCCACCACCTCACCCGGAACGGCATCCGCCGCGGCCGCTCCCCGGTGGACCGGGTGCTGGCCCGCACCGAGGCCAAGGCCCACGCCGCCGTGCAGATCGTCGGCCACGAGCGCGACACGCTGGGGGCCCGGCTGCGGATGCTGGTGCTGTGCGACCACGAGCGCGCCACCGCCACGCTGCCCAGCGCCCTCGACGGGGTGCTGGACGCGCAGGCGGGGTCGGCGTGGGCGGTGCTGCAGGCGCTGCTGGCCGACCCGGGCACCGCCTGCCTCGACCCGCTGCTGGTGACGGGGCGGACGGTGGCCGGGGCGCCGGCGACGCTGCGGGCGCTGGCCGCCGCGGTCTCCGCCGGCGGGGACGACCTCGACCTCGCCGTCAGCGAGCAGGACGGGGTCGGCGTGCTGCAGGGCCGGTGGGACAGCCGGCGCTGGGTGCGGGAGGTCACCGACTTCTTCGAGGCGGGCCGCTGCCAGGTGCTGGTCGGCACCCGCGGCCTGCTGGGGGAGGGCTGGGACGCCCGCGGCGTCAGCGGGCTGGTCGACCTGACCGCCGCGACCACCATCACCGCCGTGGTGCAGACCCGCGGCCGGGCGCTGCGGACCGACCCCCGCTGGCCGGACAAGGTGGCCCTCACGTGGTCGGTGGTGGCCCTGGCCCCCGACCACCCGGCCGGGCACACCGACTGGGACCGGCTGGTCCGCAAGCACACCGGCTTCTGGGGGGTCGACGCCGACGGCGACGTCGTGGACGGCGTCGCGCACCTCGACCCCGCCTTCTCGCCCTGGCACCCGCCGGAGGCCTCGGAGCTGGGACGGGTGAACGCCCGGATGGTGCTGCGCAGCCAGCAGCGGGAGCGGCTGGCCGCCCTGTGGCGGGTGGGGGAGCCCTACCGCGACGAGCTGGTGCACGTCGTGCGCGTCGTCCCCGGCGGGCGGCAGCTGGGCACCTCCACCGAGCCGGTGCCGGTGGCCGTGCTCCCCGACGGGCAGCTGGTGGCCCGGGCCGGCCCGTCACGGGCCCGGCGCCACCCGGGGGTGTGGGCCCTGCTGGCGCTGGCCGGGCTGGCCGCCGTGCTGGCCGTGGTGCTGGGCCCGGGAGGCTCGTCCGCCGCAGCTGCCCT
Source organism: Auraticoccus cholistanensis (assembly GCF_009742705.1). Taxonomy (GTDB): domain Bacteria; phylum Actinomycetota; class Actinomycetes; order Propionibacteriales; family Propionibacteriaceae; genus Auraticoccus; species Auraticoccus cholistanensis. The sequence goes on along the minus strand of NZ_WPCU01000005.1, from coordinate 586,413 downwards.
GAGCTCCGCCGCCGTGGTGGCCGTGCTGTCCGCGGCGGGGCTGCAGGGCGTGCTCTGGCTGCGGCGGGGACGCTCGCTGCTCGAGGGGGCCGGCCGGCCACCCAGCGTGCACCAGGTGGCCTGCGCGGTCGCCGACGCCCTGCACGAGGAGGGGCTGTCGCCGGCGGGGGCGGCGGCGGTCGCGGTGGTCGTCGACTCCGACGGCAGCTCGCGCTGCCACCTCGCCGGGGTGGGCACCGAGGCCTCGCGGGTCTTCGCCGAGGTGCTGGACGAGGCCGTGGGGCCGGTGCTGTCGCCACGCTACCTGATCAGCCGGCGCTCAGCCGGCCCGGTGAGCGGGCGAGGGGACCACTGGCGGATCGGCCGCGGCGGGCCGGCCCCGGTCGAGGAGGTCTGGCACCCCGTGCCGGCGCTGCTCGGGCGCAGCAGCGCGCGCGCCAGCTCCTACGCCCGGGCCTGGCGGCACTGGGTGGGCGAGGGACGGCTGGTGCGCACCGGCACCCCCGAGGGGAGCGGCCTGGTGCGGGCCTGGCAGGGCAGCGACCCGCTGGCCCTCACCACGCTGCACCGCTCCTCCTGGGAGTGAGGCCGGCTCACTCCTCGTCCCCGTCCTCCTCCTCGGGGGCGGGGGTGCGGACCGGCACCGGCTGGTGGGCGATCACGCAGAACTCGTTGCCGTCGGGGTCGCGCAGCACGACGAAATCCGGGTCCTCCGGGTACTGCCAGTCCTCGACCCGGCTGGCGCCCAGGGCCACCAGACGCTCGACCTGTCGCTCCTGCTCGCTGGTGTACAGGTCCAGGTGCAGCCGGACCGGCTGCAGCACCGGCTGGTCGGTCAGCTGCAGCGAGATGGGCGGCCTCGCCGGGTCCGACGACACCAGCATGGTGAACTCCGGGTCCACCTCGGACTCCCGCAGGCGGTAACCGAGCGCCGAGCGCCAGAACGCCACCGCGCGGTCCATGTCGTTCACGTTGACCACCACGGTGCCCACGTGCAGGTCACCCACGTCGCCAGTCATGTCCGCTCCTCCCTCTCGGTGTCCGACCACTATCCCGCAGCCGCCGAACCGACGTCCCCGTCCCCTGCGAACAGGTCTCCTCGCTCAGGCCAGCTCCGGCACCAGGTCCCGGGCGTCGGCGTAGCTGAGTCCGCACAGCTGCAGCAGGTCCACGGTCATGGAGCGGATCTGGGCCAGCACGACGATGTTGGACAGGCTGGTGCGCAGGTCGGTGCGGGCGCTGTGCTGCGCGAGGCGGACCAGACGCTTCTGCGCGGCGGTGGGCAGCCGCCGCTCGTACAGCTCGCCGGCCATGTAGTCGAGGACCTCGACCAGCTCGTCCATCAGCTCCAGGTACGCCGGCGGCGGCAGCTCGGAGTGGAAGGTCGCCACGGCCGTGCGCCGCGTCATCACCCGCAGGTTGCGCATCAGCCGGTCCAGCGGCTCGTAGAGGGCGGCGATGCTCTCCATCTGCGGCCGGTGCGCCCGCACGAAGGGGGAGTAGCGGACCACCGCCATCCCCTCCCTGGTCGCCTCCTCGATCGCCGACAGCTGCGTCTCGCTGCGGCGGGCGCGGGCCAGCACCTCCTCGGCCATCCCGGGGTCGCCGGTGGCCAGCGCCTCCCGGGCGGCGCGCACCGTCCCCGACACCTCCGTCAGCGCCTCCGCGACCAGGATCCGGGGACGCACCAGCGGGGCCGACGGCGCCACCGTGGTGACCAGCAGCGCCAGCGCGCAGCCCACCACGGCGTCCAGCCAGCGCGACACCCCCTCACCGGCCGCCGGCAGCAGGGTCACGACGATGGTGGACTGCACCCCGGCCTGGATCACCATCAGGTTGCGGGCCCCCACCAGGGTGGCGATCGACATGGCCACCCCGGCGACCACCACCACCTGCCAGGGCCCGGAGCCGAAGACCCGGACGAACACGTCGCCCACCAGCACCCCCAGCGCGACCCCGACCGCCATCTCCACCGCGCGGCTGAACCGCTGGCCGAAGGAGAAGCCGAGGCAGACGATGGCCGCCACCGGGGCGAAGATCGGCATCGGGTGCCCGAGCACCCGGCCGGCCACCCAGTAGGCCAGCCCGGCCGTGACGGCGCACTGGGCGATCATGAAGGCCCGGAACCGCAGCCGGCGGGCCCGGCGCCCGAGCGAGGCGGTGCCGCGTCGGGCGGTGCGCTCGCTGGCGTCGAAGGCCCGCAGCGTCAGGCGGAGCAGCGGGGGTGGTCCCATGGGGACATCCTGCCGCGCACGGCGGCCCGGGCCACCCGCCAGGCTCCCCACCAACCCTCGACCCGCACCTGAGGTGGCGCTCCACCCCTTGCCGAACGGGGCCGTGCGGGCGACGATACGCCTGCGTGATCGGGGGATCCGTCTACCAGGAGTCCCCCTGTGCCGCACCGACCCCGACGCCGCCTGGCGGGCGTCCTCGTCTCCGTCCTCGCCCTGCTGGCCGGCGCCGCGCTGAGCACGGCACCGCCGGCCCGGGCCGACTCCGCCGTCAGCCCGACGGCCGGCACCTTCACCGTCTCCGGCAAGGGCTTCGGCCACGGCTGGGGGATGTCGCAGTGGGGCGCCTACGGGGCCGCCACCAAGGGCCTGGACTGGCGCGAGATCCTCGCCTTCTACTACCCGGGCACCAAGGTGACCGCGCTGCCGGCCACGTCCGTGCGGGTCTGGATCACCGCCGACAGCGACGCCAGCCTGACCGTGAAGGCGGCGAAGGGGCTGCGGCTGCACGAGCCCGAGGCCGACCGCTACGTCACCCTGCCCACCGGCAGCAGCTACGCCGAGTGGCGAGTGCGCCGCTCCGGCAGCGGCTTCGTGCTGGAGCACCGGGCCGCGTCGGGCAGCTGGAAGACCCGCAGCCCCGGGCTCGCCGCCGACCGGCCGTGGGTGTTCGACAGCTCGGCCGACGTCGTCTCGGTGGTGCTGCCGGGCGGTGCGGTGACGGAGTACCGCGGCCGGGTCGGGCTGGTCGCCTCCGGCTCCTCGGCCCGGACGGTCAACACGGTGGACCTCGAGTCCTACCTGCGCGGCGTCGTCCCCGCCGAGATGCCGACCTCCTGGGCGAAGGACGCCGTCCGCGCCCAGGCGGTCGCGGCCCGCAGCTACGCGCTGCGGCTGCGCGACGCCTCGACCGCCACCGGGTACGACCTGTGCGACACGACCGCCTGCCAGGTCTACAAGGGTGCGGCCACCACCAGCGGCGGACGTCGCACCGTGCACGAGACCAGCGGCGGCGACGACGCCGTCCGGGCCACCGCCCGCCACGTCGTCACCTCCGGCGGGCGTGCGGCGCTGACCCAGTTCTCGGCCTCCAACGGCGGGCAGACCGTCCGCGGCGACCACCCCTACCTGACGGCCCGCAAGGACCCCTACGACGGCGTGGTCGCCGACCAGTCCTGGACGAGGACGCTGACCAGCGCCGAGCTGACCCGGCAGTGGCCGGCCGTCGGCACGGTGGTGCAGCTGCGGGTGGCCCAGCGCGACGGGCAGGGCAGCTGGGGTGGCCGGGTGCAGAAGATCGAGGTCATCGGCACGAAGGGCCGCACCACCGTCAGCGGCGACACCTTCCGGGGCCGGTTCGGGCTGCGCTCCAGCTACTTCACCGTCTCGGCGTCGGCCAGGTGGCGCACCTTCCCCCGCACCCAGCAGGTGACGCAGCGGGTCACCGTGGCCAGCATCGACTCCCGGGGCCGGCTGCTCAGCCACCCCGTCACCGGCGCGACCACCCTCGGCAGCCCGACGACGGTGCTGGCCGACACCTCCCGGTACCGCCAGCTCACCGCCGTCGGCGACTGGGACGGCGACGGGGTGCAGGACCTGGCCGGGCTGACCACCGCCGGCCGGCTGGAGCTGCTCCGCGGCAAGCCGCTGGGCGGCTACGCGGCCCCCACCCAGCTCGGCGGCTCCGCCAGCCGGCGCGCCGTCGCCGGCGTCGGCGACCTCTCCGGGGACGGCCGGCCGGACCTGCTGGTGATCACCGGCGGGGGCAACCTGTGGCTCAAGACCGGCGACGGCAAGGGCGGCACCGCCGGCGACCGCCGGATCCGCACCGGCTGGAGCAGGCACACCGAGCTGCACGGCGTCGGCGACGTGGACGGCGACGGCCGCGTCGACGTGGTGGTCCGCAGCGGCAGCACCCTCTACCTCTGCCGCGGCACCGCCACCGGGCTCGCGCCGGGGCAGAAGATCCCCGGCGGGTGGGCCACCTACACCCTGCAGGGACCCGGTGACCTCACCGGCGACGGCCGGGTGGACCTGGTCTCGCGCACCAAGGACGGCGTCTGGCAGGTCCGTCCCGGCACCGGCACCGGCAGCGGCTTCGGCTCCCCGAAGACGCTGCGGGGCAGCGGGCTGGGGGTCCTCCCGCTCGCCTGAGCTGCCCAGCCGGTGGACGAGCGGCCGCCGCCGCGGCGGCAGTTCCTAGACTCGCCGGCGTGAGAGCCCTGCTGCTGGAGAACATCCACCCCGAGGCCGTCCGGCTGCTGGAGGAACGCTCCATCGAGGTGGAGACCCGCAAGGGGGCGCTGGACGAGGACGAGCTGGTGGCCGCGCTGCAGGGCGTGGACCTGCTCGGCATCCGCTCCAAGACCCAGGTGACGGCACGGGTGTTCGCCGAGACGGACCTGACCGCGGTCGGGGCCTTCTGCATCGGCACCAACCAGATCGACCTGGAGGCGGCCAGCGCCGCCGGTGCCCCGGTGTTCAACGCGCCCTTCTCCAACACCCGCAGCGTGGTCGAGCTCGCCATCGCCGAGATCATCGCGCTGGCCCGCCACCTGACCGACAAGAACGCCGCCCTGCACGCCGGGGTGTGGGACAAGTCGGCCAAGGGATCCCACGAGGTGCGCGGGCGCACCCTGGGCATCGTCGGCTACGGCAACATCGGCAGCCAGCTGTCGGTCGTGGCCGAGGCGCTGGGCATGCAGGTCTACTTCTACGACGTCGTCGACAAGCTCGCGCTGGGCAACGCCCGCCGCTGCGACAGCCTCGAGGAGCTGCTCAGCAAGGTCGAGACGGTCTCGCTGCACGTGGACGGCCGCCCGGGCAACGCCGGCCTGTTCGGCGCGGAGCAGTTCGACCAGATGCGGCCGCGCAGCCTCTTCCTGAACCTGTGCCGGGGGATCGTCGTCGACCACGAGGCGCTGCGGGAGCGGCTGCTCAGCGGGCACCTGGCCGGGGCGGCGGTGGACGTCTTCCCCGAGGAGCCGAAGTCGGCGGGGGACCCGTTCCGCTCGAGCCTGCAGGGCATCCCCAACGTCATCCTGACCCCGCACGTGGGCGGTTCCACCGAGGAGGCGCAGCAGGACATCGGCCGGTTCGTGGCCGGCAAGCTGCGCGACTACGCCGCCACCGGGGCCACCGTGATGAGCGTCAACCTGCCCGCCGTGCAGGCCGACGAGCGCGCCAGCCGGACCCGGGTGCTGCACCTGCACCACAACGTGCCCGGGGTGCTGGCCCGGCTCAACACGGTGTTCGGCAACCACGAGGTCAACATCGAGCGCCAGCAGCTGGCCACCCGCGGCAGCCTGGGCTACGTGGTCACCGACGTGGCCACCCCGCTCAGCCAGCCCGTCTTCGACGAGCTGCTGGCGCTGCCGGAGACGGT
>NZ_WPCU01000005.1:572131-580784 GCF_009742705.1 Auraticoccus cholistanensis | reverse complement strand
CGGTGGGGTTGAGCCGCCCGACGACGGCCTCGTGCAGCACGCCGTTGGTCGCGCACGCCCCGGGGCCCACCGGGCCGGGCTCGCCGGCGACGTTGGTGAACCGGCCGCCGGCCTCGTCCACGATGACGGCCAGCGCCGCCATGTCGTGCAGGGCCAGCTCGGGCTCGCAGGCGATGTCGACCGCGCCCTCGGCCAGCAGCATGTAGCTCCAGAAGTCGCCGTAGGCGCGGGTGCGCCAGCAGTCGCGGAGCAGGTCGACGAAGGGCTGGCCGTGCCCGGAGGTGATCCAGCCGCCGATCGAGCTGTAGGACAGCGAGGCGTCGCTGATCGAGGACACCTCCGAGACCGAGATCCGGCTGGGCGACATCAGCGACTTGCCGGCGAAGGCGCCGCCGCCGCGGCTGGCCCACCAGCGCCGGTTGAGCATGGGGGCGCTCACCACGCCGAGGGCCACCTCGTCGTCGATCATCAGCGCGATGAGGGTGGCCCAGACCGGCACCCCGCGGACGAAGTTGCGGGTGCCGTCGATCGGGTCGACGACCCAGCGGCGCGGTCCCCAGCCGGTGTCCTGGCCCTCCTCGCCGTGCACCGCGTCCCGGGGGCGGGCCTTGGCCAGCGTCCGGCGGATCGCCTCCTCGACCGCCACGTCGGCGTCGGTCACCTCGGTCATGTCGGGCTTGGCGCTCACCCGCAGGTCACGGGCGCGGAACCGGCTGGTGGTGATGGAGTCGGCGTTGTCGGCCAGCAGGTGCGCCAGCCGGAGGTCGTCGGTGAGGTTCTGCGAGGGGGACGGCACCATGGCGCGAGGCTATCGGGTCCGCTCAGGGATGGGCCTCGGCGCTCAGCCGCGCGTCCAGGATGCGTCGGAAGCTCTGCAGCCGGGCCGGGGCCAGCCGTCCCCGGGTCACCGCCAGGTCCAGCCCGCAGTCGACGGCGGTGCTGTCGTGGCGGCAGCCCCGCGGGCACTCCTCGGTGCTCTCGGCCAGGTCGGGGAAGGCGGCCACGATGCGGGCCGGGGTGACGTGGCTCAGCCCGAACGAGCGCACCCCGGGGGTGTCGATCACCCAGCCGGCCTCGCCGGCGGAGCCGTCGAGGTGGGGCAGGGGCAGCGCCACCGCGGAGGTGGAGGTGTGCCGGCCGCGCCCGGTGGCGGCGTTGACCTCGCCGACCGCCCGGTCCAGGCCGGGGATGAGCGCGTTCACCAGGGTCGACTTGCCCACCCCCGAGTGCCCGACGAAGACGGTGGTGCGCCCGTGCAGCCGCTCCCGCAGCTCGCCGAGGTCGGATCCCGGCTGGGTGGTCAGCACGGGCACGTCCAGCGGCTGGTAGGCCGCCAGCAGCTCGTCGGCCGGGGCGAGGTCGGCCTTGGTCAGCACCAGCAGCGGGTCGAGCCCGGCGTCGTAGCCCGCGACCAGGATCCGGTCGACCATCCCGGTGCGGGGCGGCGGGTCGGCCAGCGCGGTGATGATGGCCAGCTGGTCGGCGTTGGCCACGACCGGACGCTCGAAGGGGTCGTCGTCGTCGGCGGTGCGGCGCAGCACGGTGCGCCGCTCCACCACCTCGACGACGCGGGCCAGGGTGCCCTCCTCGCCGCTGGTGTCGCCGACCACCCGGACCCGGTCCCCGACGATGACCGCGGCGCGGCCGAGCGCCCGGGCCTTGGTGGCCGAGACCATCCGGTCCCCGAGCCGCAGCCGGTAGCGGCCGCGGTCGACGGTGATCACCGTCGCCACCTCGGCGTCGGAGTAGTCCGGGCGGTCCTTGGTACGGGGCCGGGTGCGGCGCCGGGGACGGTCGAAGCCGGCGTGGTCGTCGGAGTGGATGCCGCTCCGGTTCCTCACGATCCTCCCGGGCCGTCCGCTCCCGGACGCACCTGGGCGGCCAGCCACTCGTCGCTCTGGTGCAGCATGTCCAGCCACAGCTCGGGGAACTGCGGCATGGTCTTGGCCGTGCAGGCGATGTCGTCCAGGGTGACGTCGTCCACGATCAGCCCCAGCAGCGCGCCCGCGTGGGCCATCCGGTGGTCGGCGTAGGTGCGGAAGGTGCCGCCGTGCAGCAGCCGCGGGTGGATGGTCAGCCCGTCGGCGGTCTGGTCGACGTGCGAGCCGAGCCGCTCGAGCTCGGCCTCCAGGGCGGCGAGCCGGTCGGTCTCGTGGCCGCGGATGTGGGCGACGCCGCGGATGTGGCTGGTCCCCGGCGCGAGGGCGCAGACCGCGGCCACCACCGGGGTCAGCTCGCTGGCGGCGGAGAGGTCGACGTCGATCGCGCGCAGGTGGCCGGTGCCCGTCACGGTGAGCCCCTCGGCGCCCAGCTCGACCTCCGCCCCCAGGTCGGTCAGCAGCCCTGGCAGCAGCGCCCCGGGCTGGTCGGTCTCGCGCGGCCACCCGGTCACGGTGACCCGGCCGCCGGTGATCGCCGCGGCGGCGAGGAAGGGTGCGGCGTTGCTGAGGTCGGGCTCGACGGTGACGTCCCGGGCGGCCACCGGGCCGGGCCGGACCACCCACCGGTGCGGGGTGGAGTCGTCCACCTCGACGCCGCGCTCGCGCAGCATCGACACCGTCATGGCGATGTGCGGCAGCGAGGGCAGGGTGGCGCCGACGTGGCGGATGTCGATGCCGAGCGGCAGCCGGGGCCCGACCAGCAGCAGCGCCGAGACGTACTGGCTGGAGCTGGAGGCGTCCACGACCACGGGACCGCCGGGCAGGTCCGGGCGGCCGGTGATGGTGAACGGCAGGCCGGTGACGTCCTCGCCGATCCGGGCCCCGATGTCGATGAGGGCGTCGATCAGCGGTCGCATCGGCCGGGCGTAGGCCTGCTCGTCACCGTCGACGAGCACCTGCCCGGCGGTGGCGGCGGCCAGCGGCGGCACGAACCGCATCACCGTGCCGGCGAGCCCGCAGTCGATGGTGCCGCGCATCTCGAACCCGGGCGGGGCGGGGGTCACCCGCCAGGTGGGTCCGTCGTCGTCGATCTGCACGCCGAGCACCCGCAGCGCGTCGCGCATCAGCTGGGTGTCGCGGGCGTCGAGCCCGCCGGTGATGGTGGAGGGCCCGTCGGCGATGGCGGCGAGCAGCAGCGCCCGGTTGGTCTCCGACTTCGAGCCCGGCACCGACACCACCGCGTGCACGCGCTCCTCGGCCCGGGGGGCCGGCCACGCCCCGGCCGCCCGTCGCGGCGCGGCCGGGGTCGTCCCGGTCTCCCGCCTCAGCTGCGCTGCCGGGTCGTCCATGCCCTCGTCCCGCGTCCTGGGGTCATCACTCAGTCGAACTTCTTCTCGACGCGCCTGGCCGCCTTCTTCGCGTCCTTCTTGGCGGCGGCGGCCTGCTTGGCGAGCTTGCGGCCGGCCTTGCGGGTGCGGCGGGCGACCTTCTCGCCGCCGGCGTTGGCCCGCCAGACCAGGCTGGGCTTGCCCTCGGTGTCCTGGGCGGCCAGCAGCACGCCGCCCAGCAGGGCGACGTTGGTGCCGAACTCGCGGCGCTGGCGGCCGTCGTCGTCGGTGGCCCGGTTGCGGCCGAAGGGGAGCGTGGCCAGCAGCTGCGGGACCACCGAGAGCGCCAGCAGCACGGCGGCGGGCCGACGCGCCTTGCCGGTGGCCAGCGCGAGCCCGCCGAGCACCTGCCCGAGCCCGCCGAGGCGCACCAGCGTGGTGGTGTCGGTGGGGATGTAGGAGCCGACGGGGCTGGGAGCGTACTTCTGGGCCAGCGGCACGAGGCGGTCGGTCACCGGTTCGGCGACGGCGACGAGCTCCTGGGGCTGCCGGACGGCGTGCACCCCGCGGGACACGAACAGGCTGGCCAGCATGGACCGGGCGGCGAATCGAGGCAGGCTCATGGGGCATTTCTACCCGTTCGGCCCCGCGCCAGCCACACCGGGGCCGCTCCGGGCGGGTCGGCGGCCTCCGCTGCGGATGTCGGCGGCGGGGGCTAGCGTGGCGGCATGTGCGGGAGGTACGCGGCCACGGCCAACCCTGACGAGCTGGTCGAGGAGTACGAGGTCGACGAGGTCACCGGGGCGTGGGGCGGCCCGAGCTGGAACGTGGCGCCCACCGACCCGGTGCCGGCGGTGCTGGAGCGGGTGGACAAGGAGAGCGGGGACGTCCGGCGCCGGCTGAGCCCGCTGCGCTGGGGGCTGGTGCCCAGCTGGTCCAAGGACGTGTCCGGCGGCGCGCGGATGATCAACGCCCGGGTCGAGACCGTGGCCGAGAAGCCGGCCTTCCGGCGCGCCTTCGCCACCCGGCGCTGCCTGCTGCCCGCCGACGGCTACTACGAGTGGTACACCTCCGAGCCGGCCGCGGGCGGCAAGCCCCGCAAGCAGCCCTTCTTCATCTCCCGCGCCGACGGCCGGCGGCTGTCGATGGCCGGTCTCTACGAGTTCTGGCGCGACCCCTCCGCCGAACCCGACGACCCGGCCGCCTGGGTGGTCTCGTGCACGGTCATCACCACGACCGCCACCGACGCGGTCGGCCACATCCACGACCGGATGCCGATGGTGGTGGCGGAGTCGGCCCGCGACGCCTGGCTGGACCCCTCGCTGACCGACCCCCGGGCGGCGCACGAGCTGCTCAGCGTGACCGAGGCCGAGCTGCTGCAGGCCTACGCGGTGGTGCCGCTGGTCAGCAACGTCCGCAACGACGGCCCCGAGCTGCTGACCCCGCTGGACGAGGAGCCGGCCGCGCAGGCCGAGCAGGACCGGCTGCTGTGAGCGGCGAGCTGGCGGTGACGACCGGGCAGGGCCCGGGCCGCTGGTTCCTCGACCTGCCGCCGGCCACCGCCCCGGTGGCGCTGGTGCTGCTGGGCCACGGGGCCGGCGGCGGGGTGGACGCCCGCGACCTGCACGGGCTGGCCCGCTGGCTGCCCGCCCGGGGGATCGCCGTGGCCCGGTTCGAGCAGCCGTGGCGGACGGCCGGGCGCCGGGTCGCCGACCGGCCGCCGCGGCTCGACGAGGCCTGGCTGGAGGCGGTGCCGCCGCTGCGGGCCGAGGTGGGGGAGGTGCCGCTGGTGGTCGGGGGCCGCAGCGCCGGTGCCCGGGTGGCCTGCCGGACGGCGACGGTCACGGGAGCGGCGGCGGTGCTGTGCCTGTCCTTCCCGCTGCACCTGCCCGGGCGCGACACCTCCCGGCTGCCCGAGCTGCTGGCCCCGGCGGTGCCGAGGGTGGTGCTGCAGGGCAGCCGGGACCCCTTCGGCGGCACGGAGGAGCTCCGCGGCGCGGTCACGGCGGGCGGGGCGGAGCTGGTGGGGGAGGGCGCCGCCGACCCGCTGGCCGGTGACGTGGTGCAGGTGCGTGACGTCCCCGACGCCGGCCACGACCTGAGGCCGGCGGCCCGGGCCGGGGTGGACGCGGCGGCCTGGCGCCAGCTCGTCGAGGAGGCGGCGCTGGCGGCGGTCGCCGCCGCGCTCGGCCGCCCGCCGGCGGCGTGAGCCCGCGTCCGGGCGGCCTCGGAGGGGGAGGGCCTCAGGCGGGGCGGGCCGGCAGCACCAGGGCCGCGATCCGCTGCAGCGCGAACTGGTAGCCCAGCACCCCGCAGCCCACGATGACCCCCGACGCGATGTCGGACAGGTAGGAGTGGCGCCGGAACTCCTCGCGGGCGTGCACGTTCGACAGGTGCACCTCCACCATCGGCAGCTCGGCGGCGACGACGGCGTCCCGCAGCGCCACGGAGGTGTGGGTGTAGCCGGCGGCGTTGAGGACGAGCCCGGCCGAGCGCCCCCGGCAGGCCTGCACCAGGTCGACCAGGCCGCCCTCGGAGTTGCTCTGGGCGAACTCGAGCCGCAGCCCCAGCTCGGCGCAGGTGCTGGCGCACAGCCGCTCGACGTCGGCCAGCGTGGCGGTGCCGTAGACGGCGGGTTCACGGGTGCCCAGCAGGTTGAGGTTGGGACCGTTGAGCACGGTGACGATCGGTGCGTCCATGTCTCCTCGCGAGCCGTCGGGGGTGGACAGTCTTGCACCGGGGGCGGGGTGGAGGGGAATACCGCGCGCCGGCGGTGGCGTTCTGCTGGACGTGATGGTGACAGAGCGCCGGCCCTCGCCGGCACAGCGGGGGGCGCCGGTGGGCGGCCCTGGGAGCTCGGCAGTACTGTCGTACGTGATGACTCTCCCCAGCACCCCTGACGAGGTCGACGTCCCCACCACGGCGGACGAGGTCGACCTGGCCACCGAGTCCGAGACCGAGCGTCGGGCCCGCTTCGAGGCCGAGGCCATGCAGTACCTCGACCAGCTCTACGGCGCTGCCCTGCGGATGGCGCGCAACCCGGCCGACGCCGAGGACGTGGTGCAGGAGACCTACGCCAAGGCGTGGGCCTCCTTCCACCAGTACACCCCGGGCACGAACCTGAAGGCCTGGCTGTACCGCATCCTCACCAACACCTACATCAACAGCTACCGCAAGCGCCAGCGGCAGCCGCAGACCTCCGACGCGGGCGAGGTGCAGGACTGGCAGCTCGCCCGGGCCGCGGAGCACACCTCCAGCGGCCTGCGCTCGGCCGAGACCGAGGCGCTGGACCGGCTGCCGGACTCCGCGGTCAAGGACGCGCTGCAGCAGCTGTCGCCGGACTTCCGGATGGCGGTGTACCTCGCCGACGTCGAGGGCTTCGCCTACAAGGAGATCGCAGAGATCATGGACACGCCGATCGGCACCGTGATGAGCCGGCTGAACCGGGCCCGCAAGCAGCTGCGCGGCCTGCTCGCCGACCACGCCCGGGAGCTCGGCATGGCACAGACGGGGAGTGAGCACCGATGACCGGACACGCGCACCAGCACGTCGAGCACACCTTCAGCGCGCTGGTGGGCGAGGACGGCGAGGTCCACTGCGCCGAGGTGCTGCAGCGCGTCAACGTCTTCATCGACCACGAGATCGACGAGGCCTCGGCCGACACGATCCGCCAGCACCTCGCCGCCTGCGAGCCCTGCCTGGACCAGTTCGACGTGGCCGAGGCGGTCAAGCAGCTGGTGCGCCGCTGCTGCCTCGGGGAGCAGGCTCCCGACTCGCTGCGGCTCAAGGTGCTCCGGGTGGTCGCCGACCAGGCCGACGAGCCCCGCTGAGCCCCCTGACGACACACCAGGCCAGGACACGACAGGGCCCCGTCACCGTTGCGGTGACGGGGCCCTGGTGCGTCTAGCTCTGCACGACCTCAGGCGTTGGGACGCTTGCCGTGGTTCGCGCCCTTCTTCCTGCGGGCGCGGCGCTTGCGGCCTGTCTTGCCCATCTGTGCCTCCTCGGTGCCTGTCTCGTCCAGCAGTCGCGCGGCCGGCACCCGTTCGCGGGGCCGATCGTGGCCGGTGTGCCCGGCCGGGCACGGTGGACCATTGTGCCAGAGCGCGCAGCGGTGGGGAAATGCGTGGCGCCGCTGACGGGCACGGTCCGGCACGCCACTAGGGTTCAGCCATGGCCAGGATGGCGGAGATCCTCAGTGAGCACACCGGTCTCGACCCCGAGCAGGCCGAGTACCTGCGCCGGCTCACCAAGGAGTGGCACCTCATCGCCGACCTGTCCTTCTCCGACCTGGTGCTGTGGGTGCCCGACCGCGACCCCAACATGATGTGGGCGGCCGCGCAGGTGCGGCCGGTCACGGGCCCCACCTGCCTGTTCGACGACGTGGTGGGCGACCTGATCGCCTACACGCCGGAGAACCTGGTCAGCGAGGCCTACTTCTCCGGCACGGTGACGCGCACCAGCGACAACAAGCTGCAGGCCGGCGTCCCGGTGAACGTGGTCGCCGTCCCCGTCTTCCACGACGGGGAGGTGATCGCGGTGATGGAGCGCTCCACCAACCAGCTGGGGGTGCGGGCGCCCAGCAGCCTGGAGGAGGCCTACCTCGAGATCGCCGACGTGCTCTGCGAGATGGTCCAGCACGACCAGTTCCCGATGTCGGGCACCTCGAGCAGCTCCTCCGACAGCCCCCGGGTGGGGGACGGGCTGATCCGCGTCAACGCCGACGGCGACGTCACCTACGCCAGCCCGAACGCGGTCAGCATCTACCGCCGGCTGGGCTTCAGCGGCGACCTCGTCGACGAGGACTTCTTCGAGTTCACCGACGAGCTGGCCCGCCGCGACACCAGCACCAGCGGCTCGATCGGTGCGGCGCTGTCGGGCACCGAGGCGGCCGAGTTCGACGTCCACAGCGCCGGCCACGACCTCCGGGCCCGGATCCTGCCGCTGATCTCCAACGGCGAGCCGGACGGGCTGCTGGTGCTGTGCCGCGACGTCACCGAGCTGCGCGAGCGCGAGCGCCGGCTGCTGGGCAAGGACGCCACCATCCGCGAGATCCACCACCGGGTGAAGAACAACCTGCAGACGGTGGCGGCGCTGCTGCGCATGCAGGCGCGGCGGATCCAGGCCCCGGAGGCCCGGGAGGCGCTGACCGAGGCCATGTCACGGGTGGCGGCCATCGCCTCGGTGCACGAGACGCTCAGCCAGAGCTACGACGAGGAGGTCGCCTTCGACGCCGTGGCCGACCGGGTGCTGCGGATCGTCGGCGACGTCTCCGCCCCGCAGGGCCAGGTGCAGGCCAGCCGGGTGGGCAGCTTCGGGATGATCCCGGCGGCGATGGCCACCAGCCTGTCGCTGGTGATGACCGAGCTGTGCCAGAACGCCGTCGAGCACGGGCTGGGCAGCGCGTCCGGGTCGGTGCTGGTGCAGCCGCGCCGGCTGGACGGC
>NZ_WPCU01000005.1:548293-572114 GCF_009742705.1 Auraticoccus cholistanensis | reverse complement strand
AGCCTGGGGCTGTCCATCGTCTCGACGCTGGTGCGCGACCTCGGTGGGGAGTTCACCCTCGGCCCCAACGAGGCCGGCCGCGGCTCCACCGCGCGGGTGGTGCTGCCGCTGGACGACCCGCCGAGCAACAGCTCGCTCAGCTGAGCCGTGACCGGGGCGGAAGGCCCCCGGAGACACAAAAAGCGCCGGACGTGCATCCGGCGCCGTCTGTGTCTGCGAGGGACCCAGGTCTGCTCGACCTCAGGCCGTCCGCAGCCGCGAGCGTGCCGCCCGCCGCTTGAGCGCCCGACGCTCGTCCTCGCTCATGCCGCCCCACACACCGTGGTCCTGACCGGCCTCGATCGCCCACTGCAGGCACGCCTCCTGGACGTCACAGCGGCGGCAGACCTGCTTGGCCTCCTCGATCTGCAACAGGGCCGGGCCGGTGTTCCCGATGGGGAAGAACAGCTCCGGGTCCTCGTCCAGACAGGCAGCCTGATGGCGCCAATCCATGCGAACTCCTTCATCTCACTTCGGTACGAACTGCTGCTTCCACGGCGCTCGGCACACCTTTGTGACAGACGTGTTACTGGTTCGCCGCTCAACTGTGGCAACGAATTACCCATGACACAAGGTCTGACTCACGTCGCCTCGGTCACACTGCCGTCGTCCCCCCGGACGGCACCGTCGGCCACGTAGCATGCGCGGATGAGCACCGCACGCACAACGTCCGTACCACCGGCGTTGTTCCTGGCCGCCCTGGTCACCGCACTGCTGGCCGTGGTGGCCGTCGGGTTCGGGGTCCTCGAGGCCGCGAGCACCGACCCCCGACGCTGGATCGTGGGGGTCGGCACCGGCGTGCTGATGCTGGCCTACGGGGCCTTCCTGCTGCTGGTCGCCCACGGGCTGCGGCGGGCCCGGCGCTGGAGCCGGGGACCCGCGGTGGCCGTCCACCTGCTGCACCTGCCGGTGGCCTGGAGCTTCCTGGGCGGCAGCACCACCTGGGTGACGCTGGCGCTGGGCGGGGCGTCGCTGCTGTGCCTGGTGTGCCTGCTGCTGCCGGTCTCCACCGTCGCCCTCACCGGGGGCGGCGGGCTGAACGGCCCCGAGGGCCAGCACTGACCGCTGCCCCGGTGCGTCGGCTCACTCGCCGAGCTGCTCCAGCTCGGCGCTGATCCGCTCCTCGGCGGCCTGCTCCTCCCGGCGCACGCGGGCCAGGAAGGCCTGGGTGCGCTCGTGCCGGGGACGGCGCAGCACCTGCTCCGGCGCGCCCTCCTCGACGACCACCCCGGCGTCCATGAACACCACGCGGTCGGCCACCTCACGGGCGAAGGACATCTCGTGGGTGACCACGACCATGGTCATCCCGTCGCGGGCGAGGTCGCGCATCACCGCCAGCACCTCGCCGACCAGCTCGGGGTCCAGGGCGGAGGTGGGCTCGTCGAAGAGCATGAGCTCAGGCTCCATGGCCAGCGCCCGGGCGATCGCGACCCGCTGCTGCTGGCCGCCGGAGAGCTGGCTGGGGTAGAAGTCGGCCCGCTCGGCCAGCCCCACCAGGTCCAGCAGCCGACGGGCCTCCTCCCGGGCTCGCGACGGGCGGACGCCGCGGACGTGCACCGGGGCCTCGACGACGTTCTCCAGCGCCGTCATGTGCGGGAACAGGTTGAACCGCTGGAAGACCATGCCGATGCGGGAGCGCTGGCGGGCGATGTCGGCGTCCTTGCGGACGTGCAGCCGGCCGCGGCGCTCCTCGAAGCCGATGAGCTCGCCGTCGACCCAGATGCGTCCGCCGGTGAGCGACTCCAGCTGGTTGATCAGCCGCAGGAAGGTCGTCTTGCCCGACCCGGAGGGACCCAGCAGGCAGACCACCTCCCCGCGGTGGACCTCCAGGTCGATCCCGTGCAGGACGCGCGTGGCGCCGAAGTCCTTGATGACGTTGACCGCCCGCACCAGGGGCTGCTGCTCGCTCATGCCCGCACCCCCCGGCCGAAGCGCCGCTCGAGCCACGCCTGCCCGGCCATCAGGACGCTGGTGATGATCAGGTAGTACAGCGTCGCGGCGACCAGCACGGGGAAGGTCTGGTAGGTCCGCGAGCCGATGGACTGCAGCTGGAAGAACATCTCGATGGTCAGCGGGATCCCCACCAGCAGCGAGGTGTCCTTCAGCATGGCGACGAGCTCGTTGCCGGTGGGCGGCAGGATCACCCGCATGGCCTGCGGCAGCACGATCCGCCGCATGGTGAGCCGGCGCGGCATGCCCAGGGCCTGTGCGGCCTCGGTCTGGCCGCGGTCCACGCTGAGGATGCCGGAGCGGGCGATCTCGGCCATGTAGGCGGCCTCGGAGGCCGCCAGGCCGAAGACCGCCCCGAACAGCCCGGTGAAGAGCTGGTTGGCGTCCAGGGTGAGGAAGCGCCAGTCGCCCTGCAGCCCGAGCGCGTCGATGATCACCCAGTCGAAGGGGACGCCCAGCGAGATGCCGTCGGGGAAGAGCACCCCGATGGCGCCGAGGGTGACCAGCAGCACGTAGCGGGGGACGGCCCGGAAGAACCAGGTGTAGACCCAGGCCACCCCGCGCAGCACCGGGTTGTCCGAGAGCCGCATCACCGCGAGCAGGACCCCGCCCGCGACGCCGAAGGCCATGCCCAGCGCGGTGCAGAGCAGGGTGCCGAAGAAGAGACCGCGGATGACCGGGGTCTGGTTCATCGCCTCCAGCACGAACGGCCAGTTCCAGGCCGGGTTGCGCACCAGCAGGTTGACCAGCATGGCCACCAGCACGGCGATCACCGCCACGGCCACCCACCGCCACGGGTGGCGGACCGGGACGGCGTCGATCAGCCCGGGACGCTCGGTCCCGGCGGAGCCGGTGGAGGACTGCTCGCTCACGAGCGGCCGATCAGGGGTGGATCTCGAAGGTGTCGATGGCGCCGTCCTCGACGTTCCAGGTCTCGAGGGCCGCGGTGTAGACGCCCTCGGCCTCGAGCTCGGTCAGGGCCTGGCTCAGCGCCTCGGCGAACTGGCGCTGCTCGGTCGGCACCACGTAGCCGTAGGGGGCGGCGTCGTAGATCTCGCCGACGGTCTCCAGCTGGCCGCCGGTCTGCTGCACCGCGTAGGCCACCACGGGGGAGTCGGCGAGCATGGCGTCGGCGCGGCCGCTGACCAGGGCGTTGGTGGCCTGGTCCTGGCCGTCGAAGGGCAGGATCTCCATCGGGTCGTCGCCGCAGGCCTCCTGGCGGACGGGCAGGTCCTCCTCCTGCTGGACCGTTCCGGTCTGCACCGCGACGACCAGGCCGCACGGGTTCTCCGGGTCGACGCCCTCGGGGTTGCCGGCGGCCGCGGCCCACTGGGTGCCGGCGGAGAAGTAGCTCACCATGTTGACCTGCTTGGTGCGCTCCTCGTTGATGGTGAAGCTGGACACGCCCACGTCGTAGCGCCCGCTCTGCACGCCGGTGATGATCGTGTCGAAGGTGGCCGGCTGGTACTCCGCGGTGACGCCCAGCTTGGCCGCCACGGCGTCGAACAGGTCGATGTCCATGCCGATGACCGTCTCGCCGTCGGCGTCGAGGAACTCGTTCGGCGCGTAGCTGGCGTCGGTGCCGACCTGGATGACGCCGGAGTCCTGGATCTCCTGGGGCAGCAGGGCCTTCAGCTCCTCGTTCGCGCTCACCTGCGGCGCCGGGCTCTGGGAGCCGCCGCCGGTGTCCCCGCCACCCGGGTTGGTGCTCAACGAGTCCGACCCGCAGGCGGACAGCGTCAGGGCGAGCGCGCTGAGCGCGGCGGCGGCGATGTGGCGGGTCCTCACAGGATGCTCCTTGCGGTTCTCGTTCGGTGCGGCGCAGTCATCCTGGCACCGATCGGTCGGCGAGACGTCACCGGGAGGTCACCGGGGCGCTGATTGATACCTGTCCGTCACCTGGGCCCGTGGCCGGCACGCGTCCGCCGGGCGTCACCGGGCGCGTCCACGGGGGCGCGGGCGACCGGTGCGGGGGAGAGGTGGGACAGGGGTGCCGGGAGGTGGTCCCGGTGGCTCCCGCCGGCGCGGAGACCGGGGCCGGTCCCCCCGTACTTCTCCCGGTGCGGTGCGTCGGTAGCGCCGGCAGTCAGGGCATCCAGCCGGTGGTGGCGTCGGCGGAGCGGGGCAAGGGTGTCCGTAGGGGTGGGTGCTCGCGTCCGGTCCCGCAGCTGCGGCGGGGCTCGGTTGCAAGCGACAGCCGGCCACAGCGCACGGTGGCGCGGTGCGTTGCTGCGTCGCCGCGCGCTGGGACCGGGTTGGGATGCGAGGCGCGGTGGGCGTGCGGGCGCGACGGCGGCAGGCTCGTACCAGGTGCGGGGAGGTCCGAGCCGGCGCCTGCCCCGGGCTCGGAGCAGGAGTCATCCCGTCGGGAGGGTGAAGAGTTCCAGCTAGCTCTAGCCGGTGGGGACCGGGTCGCGTTCTCGTGGGCGGGGGTCGGGTGGGAGCGTGATGGTCCAGGTGCGTGGTGCCGTCGGGGTCGCGGGCGGTGGCGGTCCGGTGGTGCTGCCGGGGGTGGTGCCGTCGGGGCCGCGGGTGAAGTGGAGCCCGTGGGGGCTGGTCCACAGGTAGCGGCCGGGTGCGGTGCGTCGGTAGCGCCAGCCGTGCAAGGTCTTCAGCCGGTGGTGGCGCCGGCAGAGCGGGGCGAGGTTGTCGGTGGCGGTGGTGCCGCCGGCGGCGAAGGGGACGGTGTGGTCGGCGTCGGTCGACCAGCCGGGTTCGCCGTCGGTGCCCCGGGTGCGCCGTGGGTGGGGGTGGGCCGGTCGGCTGCACCAGGGGAACACGCAGGTCCGGTCGCGCAGGGCGATGTGCTCGCGGATCCGCTCCGGCACCTGATAGCCCGGCACCGTCTGGTCGGTGTTGAGGTCGACGACCGGGCGGACGGTGATCCGGGTGCCAGCCCGTCCGCACCAGTCGCGGATCTGCCCAGCGGTCACCGGGGTACCGGTGTTACCCACCCACCCGGGTGCGGTGCCTGAATGGAGGGACTCCGCGGGCAGGTGCAGGTAGAGCGTCACGGGCACCCGCGGTCGGGGCGCCGGACCAGCTTCAGCCGTCCGGCTGTCGGCCGTGGTGAGGTCGAGGGCGGGTTGGTGGCGGGCGAGCTCACCGACGGCCATCGAGCGCCGCACGTCCAACAACGCCTGGCAGCCGGCGTCGGCGAGGGCGCGGGCGCCGTCGGTGACGGCGGCGTCGAGGTCGAGGGCGTCGGGCAGGTCGAGCCAGCCGGTCACCGCCGCGAGGCCGGAGCTCGACCCGTCGCGGTCGTGGTGGATGTCGAAGCGGCGTCCGTCGGCGGCAGCCAGGCGCTGCCGTTCGGCCTCGGCGGGCATGAACCGCATGGTCGCGGCGGTGATGAGCCGGTCGAGCTGGGTGGGGCCGATCCGACCGGCCACGGCGGCGACCTGGTCGTCGACGAACCGGGCCGTCTCGACGGTGAGGGTGGTGGTGCGGGCGGCGACCCGGCGGGCCTGCCACGCCGCCACCTCGCCCCGGTGGACGAGCGACCAGAGGCGGGGGAGGCGGTGGCGCAGCTCGAGGGCCTGCCCGATCAGCGCGCTGCCGGCGTCGGTGGAGCAGCGCAGCGCTGCGGCGAGCTCGGCCACGCAGGCCCCGTCGACGGCCGGGGTGCCGGGACCAGCCAGCGGCACCCCGCTGGGCCGGCCCTGCCAGGTGGCCTCGGCGACGTCCTCGACCGGCGGGTGGAGATCGGCCCAGTCGGCGGCGGTCCGCAGCAGCGCCGCGGCGGCGGCCTGCTCGGCGGCCTGGTGTGCCTGGGCGTCGGCCAGCAGCGCGGCGGCGGCGTCACTGCTGGTCGACATGCCCCGAATCTACGAACCGGGTCTGACAGTTCCGGGCCGAGACGACCTCACCCGCCGCGGGCGCGGGCCCTGGGTCAGCCGACCCGTCGGGCGCCCGCGGAGGGCTGGGCGGTGAACCAGCGCGGACGCTCGTGACCGGCCCCGGCGAAGGCAGCCGCCACCTGCTCGCCGACGGCGTCCGAGCTGCCCTCGGGCACCAGCGCGATGATGCAGCCGCCGAAGCCGCCGCCGGTCATCCGGGCGCCCAGCGCGCCGGCCGACCGGGCGGTCTCCACGGCCAGGTCGACGGCGGGCACGGTGATCTCGTAGTCGTCGCGCATCGAGGTGTGCGAGGCGTCCAGCAGCGGCGCCAGGGCGTCCAGCCGGCCCTCGCGGAGCACCTCGACGGCCTGCAGCACGCGGGCGTTCTCGGTCACCACGTGCCGCACCCGCCGGCGAACCACCTCGTCGTCCAGCCGCGCGAGGGCGTCGTCGAGGTCGGTGACGTCGCGGAGGGCGGCCACGCCCAGCTGCTCGGCGGCCTGCTCGCAGCTGCGTCGCCGCTCGCCGTACTCGCCGTCGACGTGGGAGTGCGTGACCCGGGTGTCGAGCACCAGCATCTCCAGCCCGCCGGCGGAGGGGGCGAAGGGCACCTGCTCCACCTCGCCGCTGCGGCAGTCGAGGAAGAGCGCCTGACCCTCGGCGCACAGCGTCGAGGCCGCCTGGTCGAGCAGCCCGGTCGGGGCGCCGACGTAGGCGTTCTCGGCCCGGCGGGCCAGCCGGGCCCGCTCCAGCGGCTCGATGCTGAGCCCGTACAGGTCGGCCATCGCCGCCAGGGTGGCGCACTCCAGCGCCGCGGACGACGACAGCCCGGCACCCAGCGGCACGTCGGAGCTCAGCACCAGGTCGGCCCCGCCCACGACGTGGCCGGCGTCCCGCAGCGCCCACACCACCCCGGCCAGGTAGGACTGCCACCCCGGCGAGCCGGGGACGAGGTCGTCGACCCCGAGGCTGTGGGACTCCTCCAGGTCGAGCGAGACGATCCGCCACTGCTCGTCGTCGCGGCGCCGGCCGGCGACCAGGGCCCGGTGGGGGAGCGCGAACGGCATCACGAAGCCGTCGTTGTAGTCGGTGTGCTCGCCGATCAGGTTCACCCGGCCGGGAGCGGCCCAGACCCCGTCCGGAGCCTCGCCCAGCAGGTCGGTGGCCTGCTGGACGAGCTCCTCGACGGTGCGGGTGCGCAGCGCTGCGGAGGTCGTCATGGTGGACGACCCTAGCGGGGCCGGCACTAGCGGCGGGCCAGGGCCTCGGAGATGAGCGCGCGCTGCTCCGACTCGTGCACCTTGGACAGCCCGACCGACGGCGCGGCGGCCGCCTTGCGGGTGAACGGGCGCAGCGTGATCCGGCGCCCGTCCAGGTGCTCGGCGACCGCGTCGGGCAGGTGGTAGGACATGAACGTCCAGGCGCCCTGGTTCTCCGGCTCCTCCTGCACCCAGCGGATGTCGTCGACGTGGCTGTAGCGGGACAGCTCCGCCGCGATCGCCTCGGCCGGCAGCGGGTAGAGCTGCTCGACGGCGATGATCGCCACCCGGCCCTCGTCGCCGTCCTTGGCCCGCTGGTTGATGAGGTCCCAGCGGATCTTGCCCGAGCAGAGCACGACCTGCTCCACCTTCGACGGGTCGCTCACCGTGGGGTCGCCCAGCACCGGCTGCCAGCTGCCCTCGGTGAAGTCCCCCGGGTCGGAGGTGGCGTGCTTGTTCCGCAGCATCGACTTCGGGGTCATCACCACCAGCGGGCGGTGCCGCTTGCTCAGCGCCTGGGTGCGCAGCAGGTGGAAGTAGCTCGCCGGGGTCGACGGGGCGGCCACCGTGATGGCGTCCTCGGCGCTCAGCTGCAGCCAGCGCTCGAGCCGGGCCGAGGAGTGGTCGGGACCCATCCCCTCGTAGCCGTGCGGCAGCAGCAGCACGACACCCGACTTCTGGGTCCACTTCGCCTCGCCAGAGACGATGAACTCGTCGACGACCGTCTGCGCCCCGTTGATGAAGTCGCCGAACTGCGCCTCCCACAGCACGAGCGCCTCCGGACGGGCCACCGAGTAGCCGTACTCGAAGCCGAGGGCGGCGTACTCGCTGAGCAGGGAGTCGAACACGAAGAACCGGCCCTGCTCGTCGTCCATGTTGCGCAGCGGCACCCACGACTCACCGGTCTGGCGGTCGACGACCGCGGCGAACCGCTGGCTGAACGTGCCGCGGCGGCTGTCCTGGCCGCTGAGGCGGACGTCGCGGCCCTCGAGCAGCAGCGAGCCGAAGGCGATGATCTCCGCCGTGGCCCAGTCGACCGGGCCCGAGGTGATCGCGCCGGCCCGGCGCTGCAGCTGCGGCAGCACCTTGGGGTGCACGCTGAAGCCGTCGGGGACGTTGATGTAGGCGTCGGCCACCTTCTTCAGCGTCTCCGGCGTGATCGCGGTCGTCCCCGAGCCCTCGGCCTTGCTCGGGTACTGCGGCACCCGGCGGTAGGAGGGGTCGTTGGACGACTTGTCCTCGCGGACCTCGGCGAAGACGCTCTCCAGCCGCTCGTGGAACCGCTTGAAGACCGCCTCGCCGTCCTCGACCGAGATGGTGCCCCGGCCGATCAGCGCCTCGGTGTACAGCTTGCGCACCGAGCGCTTCTTCTCGATCAGCTGGTACATCAGCGGCTGGGTGAAGCTCGGGTCGTCGCCCTCGTTGTGCCCGCGGCGGCGGTAGCAGATGAGGTCGATGACGACGTCCTTGTTGAACTCCTTGCGGAACTCGAACGCCAGCCGGGCCACCCGGACGCAGGCCTCGGGGTCGTCGCCGTTCACGTGGAAGACCGGCGCGCCGACCGTCTTGGCCACGTCGGTGGCGTAGACCGAGGAGCGGGACTCCGTCGGGGAGGTGGTGAAGCCCACCTGGTTGTTGACGATGACGTGCACGGTGCCGCCGGTGCGGTAGCCGCGCAGCTGGCTCATCTGCAGGGTCTCCAGCACCACGCCCTGGCCGGCGAAGGCGGCGTCGCCGTGCAGCAGGATCGGCATCACCGGGAACTCGCTGCCGCGGTTGAGCACGTCCTGCTTGGCCCGGGCGATGCCCTCCAGCACCGGGTTCACGGCCTCCAGGTGGGACGGGTTGGCCGCCACCGAGGTCTTGATGGTGCGCCCGTTCATCGCCGTGAACTGGCCCTCGGCGCCCAGGTGGTACTTGACGTCGCCGGAGCCCTGGACGGTGCGCGGGTCGATGTTGCCCTCGAACTCGCGGAAGATCTGGGCGTAGGACTTGCCGACGATGTTGGCCAGCACGTTCAGCCGGCCGCGGTGCGGCATGCCGATGCAGACCTCGTCCATGCCGGAGTTCGCCGCCTGCTCGCACAGCTCGTCCAGCAACACGATCGTCGACTCGCCGCCCTCGAGGCTGAACCGCTTCTGCCCGACGAACTTCGTCTGCAGGAAGGTCTCGAAGATCTCGGCCTCGTTGAGCTTGTCCAGGATCCGCAGGTGCTCCTCGCGGGGCAGGTCGACGTGCGGACGCTCCACCCGCTCCTGGATCCAGGCCCGCTGCGCCGGGTCGTAGATGTGCATGTACTCGATGCCGGTGGTGCGGCAGTAGGAGTCGCGCAGCACGCCGAGGATCTCGCGCATCTTCATCATCGGCTTGGAGCGGCCGAAGGAACCGGTGGCGAACTCCCGGTCAAGGTCCCACAGCGTCAGGTCGTGGGTCTGCACGTCGAGGTCGGTGTGGTGGCGCTGGCGGTACTCCAGCGGGTCCGTGTCGGCCATCAGGTGGCCCGAGGACCGGTAGGCCTGGATCATCTCGAAGATCTTGGCCTGCTTGGAGACCTGGTCCTCGTGGTGGCTCGACATGTCGGTCGCCCACCGGATGGGGGCGTAGGGGATCCGCAGCGAGGCGAAGATCTCGTCGTAGAAGTCGTCGGCCCCCAGCAGCAGCTGGTGCATCCGGGCCAGGAACTCACCGCTCTGCGCACCCTGGATGATCCGGTGGTCGTAGGTCGAGGTGAGGGTGAGGACCTTGGAGACGCCGAGGTCGTTCAGCCGCTCGGGGTCGGCGCCCTCGAACTCCGGCGGGTAGGCGATGGAGCCGACGCCGATGATGGCGCCCTGGCCCTGCATCAGCCGCGGTACCGAGTGGTTGGTGCCGATGGTGCCCGGGTTGGTCAGCGTGATGGTGGTGCCGGCGAAGTCCGACACCTCGAGCTTGCCGGCGCGCGCCTTCTGCACCAGGGACTCGTAGGCGGCCCAGAACTGGGCGAAGTCCAGCTCCTCGCAGCCCTTGATGCTGGGCACCAGCAGCTGCCGCTGGCCGTCGCGGCCGGGCAGGTCGATGGCCAGCCCGAGGTTGACCTGGCCGGGCTCGACCAGGGTGGGCTTGCCGTCGACGACCTCGTAGGAGTTGTTCATCGCCGGGACGGTGGCCAGCGCCTTGACCAGGGCGTAGCCCAGGATGTGGGTGAACGACACCTTGCCGCCGCGGGCCCGGCGCAGGTGGTTGTTGATGACGACCCGCTGGTCGATCACCAGCTTCATCGGCACCGAGCGGACGCTGGTGGCGGTGGGGACCGTCAGCGAGGCGTCCATGTTCTTCGCGGTCCGCATCGGCGCACCGCGCAGCGTCGTGCGCTTCGGCTCCCGCGTCTTCGACTCCGGGCGCACCATCGGGTTCGGCGGGTCGGCGGGGACGCCGCCGTGGCTGCCGGCCTTGGCCGGACGGGTGTCCTTGACCTGGTTCGGGCGCTCCACGCGGGCCTTGCGGACCGGGGCCTCGCCGGCGGGCTGCTGCTCGCTCTTCTGCGGGGCGGGCGCCTGGCTCTGCTGCGCGGCCGGGGCGGGCGCCGTCTGCTGCTCGCTGCGGGCGCTCGCGCGGTCCCCGTCCTGGGCGGCGGAAGCGGGCTCGGCGGCCCGGCGCGGGGTCGCCTGCTGCTGCGCGGCCGCCGGGGAGCCGGCGCCGTTCTCCGAGGCAGGGCGCCTGGGTGCCGGCTGGTGGCCGTTGCCGCCGCCGTGCTCGGCGAAGTACGCCTGCCAGCTCGCGTCGACGGAGGAGGGGTCCTCGCTCCACTTCTCGTACATCATCTCCAGCAGCCAGTCGTTGGCGCCGAAGTCGTCTGCGGTGTCCGTGGAGGATGAGTCAGTGGGTCCGGGCGCGGTGGCCACGATCGCCTTCTTCCGGTGTCGAGCGGGTGCACGTGCCGATCAGGGGCACCGGTCGATGGTATCCAACGAAGCCCCTGTCGCAGAGGCCATACCAGTGCTCGAGTGGTACGTGTCGCTTCGGACCGGTCGGACACGGGGGTCCCGACGCTCAGCGGCGTCCGGGGGCCGGCGCGGCCGGTCCTTCGGTCACCCTCCAGGCTAGCGCGACCGACACAACGGTGAGCGCGACCAGGCCGGCGTTGCGCACGGCCAGCACGAGCACCGCCGCCGTCTGCGCCGGGCCGGGCGGGTCGTAGACGATGGCGGAGTAGAGCACCGGGTACACCAGGTGCGTCAGGGCCGCGAGCACGAGCGTGCCCAGCGCCAGCCGGACGACCGCCTGGGACGTCCGGCGCGGTACCGGGCGGCTGGTGACCTGCTGCACCAGCACGGCCACCGGACCGCCCAGCCACAGCACGTACTGCGGGCTGAGGGTCTTGTTGGTGACGATCATGCAGGCCACCACCGCCGTCATCACGGCCGCGGCGGCGAGCGGGCTGGCCGCACCCCGGCGCCAGGTGCGCACGAACAGCAGCGCCATCACCGCCAGCCCGACCAGCATCGAGAGGTCGGCGGCCGACGTCCACCCCGCCACGTGCGGGCCGAAGACCTCGAAGGCCTGGTAGCGCGACATGCCGATCGTGTGCAGCTCGGGGCTCAGCAGGTGCCACAGCATGACCGGGGTGGCCCACACCGACTCCACCTGCAGCCCGCGGTCGGACTGCCACGTCAGCGGCGAGAAGAGCCGCTCCGCCCCGCCGGCGACCAGGCTCAGCAGCGCGAGCCCGGCCCCGGCGCCGAAGAAGCCGAGCAGGACCCGGCCCCGGCGCCGCCGGTCGCCCAGCAGGGCCGGCACCAGCAGCGCGGGCCAGAGCTTGACCGCGGCCCCGACCCCGACCAGCGCGCCGGCGGGGGCGGGACGCCGCGCCACCAGCAGCAGGGCGACGCCGGCGAGCACGGCGGGGACCATGTCGAAGCGCAGCAGCGTCAGCGGCCCGAGCAGCGGCACGAAGCCGACCCAGAAGAGCACGGCGGTCGAGCGTGCCGACGAGCGGTGCAGCAGCACCGTCAGCCAGGCGTCGAGGGCGAGCATGGCCACCACGAACCCGGCCAGGTAGCCCGCCTGGCTGCCGCCGCCGGCCAACCAGGGCAGCGAGAGGAGCCAGACGACCGGGGTGGGGTACTCCACCAGCGTGGCCGACAGCCCCGCCCCGGCGAACATCTCGCCGATCCGGCGGTGGTAGTAGAGGACGTCGCCCGTGGCCTCGAGCTCGAAGAGCCCCCACACGACCAGGGCCAGCACGCGGGTGGCGAGCCAGGCGCTCAGCACGCCCCACCAGGGCACGGCGGGGGTGGTGGTCACCGCGGCGGCGGTCCCGGGGTGGGGTGACGTCATCGGTTCCTCGGTGTCCTGGTGGCCGGTGCGTGCCACGCCCGGGCCGCCGGTCCGGAGCCGGCGTCCGGGACCAGCTGGATATGCGCCCCCGGAAGGATTCGAACCTTCGCTCCCGCCTCCGGAGGGCGGTGCTCTATCCCCTGAGCTACGGGGGCTGGCGCATGACCGAGGTCGACACTAGCAGGTCCGGGCGGTCCGTCTCACCTCCCGGCAGCGAGGGCCCCGCTAGGTGCGGTGGGGGACAGTTGCCGCATGACGCACATGCACGTGGCCGGCTCGATCCACGCCGACGCCGTGGCCTCCGCCCCGCACTGGCTGCAGCTGCCCGAGGACGTCAACGCGCTCGTCCCCCAGCTGTGGAGCCGGACGGTGCGCCGCGGCGACGAGGGCGGGTTGGAGGTCGGCGGGCTGCCGGTGGCCGAGGCGGTGGCCCAGGTCGGCACGCCGGTGTACCTGCTCGACGAGGTGGACCTGCGCGCCCGCGCGCGCGAGTTCGCCGAGGCCTTCGACGGCTGGCGGGTCTACTACGCCGCGAAGTCGTTCATCTGCACCGCGGTCGCCCGCTGGGTCTTCGAGGAGGGCCTGGGCGTCGACGTCTGCAGCGGCGGCGAGCTCGCCGTGGCGCTGCGGGCCGGGGTGGACCCGCGGGTGATCGGGCTGCACGGCAACAACAAGTCGGTGGCCGAGCTGTCGGCCGCCCTCGACGCCGGCGTGGGCCGCATCATCGTCGACTCCTCCGACGAGCTGGACCGGCTGGAGGAGCTGACGCGCCGGCGCGGCACCCGGGCGCGGGTGATGGTGCGGGTGACCACCGGCATCGAGGCCCACACCCACGAGTACATCGCCACCGCCCACGAGGACCAGAAGTTCGGGTTCTCCATCGCCAGCGGGCAGGCGCTGGAGGCGCTGCGCCGCTGCCACGAGTCCGACCAGCTGGAGCTCCTCGGCATCCACTCCCACATCGGCTCGCAGATCTTCGACACCCAGGGCTTCGAGATGGCGGCCCGGCGCATCCTCGGGCTGCACGCCCGGGTCCGCGACGTCTGCGGGGTCGAGATGCCCGAGATGGACCTCGGCGGCGGCTTCGGCATCGCCTACACCACGATGGACTCCCCGTCCACGCCGGCCGAGCTGGCCACCTCGCTGCGCGAGATCGTCGCCCACGAGTGCCGAGCCCTCGACGTCGCCGTGCCCGACCTGTCGATCGAGCCCGGGCGCGCGATCTCCGGGCCCTCCACGATGGCCGTCTACGAGGTCGGCACCGTCAAGGGCGTCCGCCTCGACAGCGGTGCGGAGCGGCTCTACGTGGCCGTCGACGGCGGGATGAGCGACAACATCCGCCCGGCCCTCTACGGCGCGGAGTACTCCGCCACGGTGGCCAACCGCGCCTCCGGTGCGCTGCCGCGGCTCTCCCGCGTGGTGGGCAAGCACTGCGAGGGCGGGGACATCCTGGTCCGCGACGAGTTCCTGCCCGGCGACGTGGCCCCCGGCGACCTGGTGGCCGTGCCGGCCTCCGGGGCCTACAGCCGCTCGATGGCCAGCAACTACAACCACGTGCCCCGACCGCCGGTGGTGTCGATCCGCGACGGCCGGCTGACCACCCTGGTCCGCCGCGAGACCCTGGACGACCTGCTGGCGCTGGACACCGGCGCCTGAGCCGTCCACCTGGGGGAAGTCGACGGTTTCGCGGCCCGGCTGCCCACATGCTGAGGATCCTGCGCAGCAGGGCCCCCCAGGCGACACAATCTGCCGTGACCTGAGCACGGCGCTGGACGTCCGGCCACCGCGCCGCGCCCGCCGCCGCCCCCACCAGACGAGGACAGCCGATGACCGACCGACCAGACCGCCCGGGGCCGGCGGGCCCACCGGACGCGGAGGGGCCGCTGCGGGTGGCGCTGCTGGGCTGCGGCACCGTGGGCAGCGAGGTGGCGCGGCTGCTGACCGAGTCCGCCGCCGACCTGGGTGCCCGGATCGGGCGCCCGGTCGAGCTGGCGGGGATCGCCGTCCGCCGGCTCAACCGCGAGCGGCCGGGGATCGACCCCGCGCTGCTGACCACCGACGCGCAGGGACTGGTCGAGCGCGAGGACATCGACCTGGTGGTGGAGGTGATCGGCGGCATCGAGCCCGCCCGCACCCTCATCCTGGCCGCGCTGAACCGCGGCGCCGCGGTGGTCACGGCCAACAAGGCGCTGCTGGCCGAGGACGGCAGCAGCCTGTTCACCGCCGCCGAGCGCGCCGGCACCGACCTGTACTTCGAGGCGGCCGTGGCCGGCGCCATCCCGATCATCCGCCCGCTGCGGGAGTCCCTGGTCGGGGACGAGATCACCACCGTGATGGGCATCGTCAACGGCACCACCAACTTCATCCTCGACCGGATGCACACCGAGGGCGTCGGCTTCTCCGAGACCCTCACGCTGGCCCAGGAGCTCGGCTACGCCGAGGCCGACCCGACCGCCGACGTGGAGGGGTTCGACGCCGCGGCCAAGGCCGCCATCCTCGCCAGCCTGGCCTTCCACACCCGGGTCCGCGCCGAGGACGTCCACCGCGAGGGCATCACCGAGGTGACCCGGGCCGACATCGCCACCGCCGAGGCGATGGGGTCGGTGATCAAGCTGGTGGCCATCTGCACGCTCACCGACGAGCCCGAGCCGCGGGTGTCGGTGCGGGTGCACCCGGCGATGATCCCCAGCAGCCACCCGCTGGCCGCCGTGGGCGGGGCCTACAACGCCGTCTTCGTGGAGTCCCGCTCGGCCGGCCGGCTGATGTTCTACGGCCCCGGCGCCGGCGGCAGCCCGACCGCCTCGGCCGTGATGGGCGACCTCGTCACGGTGGCGCGCAACCGCGTCCGCGGCGCCTCGGGGCCGGGAGAGTCCAGCTACGCCCGCCGCCAGGTCGCCCCGATCGGCGACGTGGTGACCAGCTACCACGTGAGCCTCTCGGTGGCCGACGTCACCGGCGTGCTGGCCTCGGTGGCCCACTGCTTCGCCGAGCACGGGGTGTCGCTGCAGACGGTGCGCCAGGAGGGCACCGGGGGCACGCCGGCGGTGACCACGGCGGAGGTGCACGAGTCCGGCGGCAGCGCCCGGCTGGTGATCGTCACCCACGCCGCCCGCGACGCCGACCTGTCGGCGACGGTGGAGCAGCTGCGCTGCCTGCCGGAGGTGCACGAGGTGATCAGCGTGATGAGGGTGGAGGGAGCCTGAGATGGGTGTCGACGCGAACGGTGCGGAGGCCGCGGGCGAGGTGCGTCGCACGCCCGCCACGGCCGGGCTGATCGCCCGCTACCGCGAGTGGCTGCCGGTGGAGCCGGACGGGCCCGTGGTCAGCCTCGGCGAGGGCAGCACGCCGCTGGTGCACGCACCGGTGCTGTCGGACCTGGTGCACGGCGAGGTCTGGATCAAGGTCGAGGGCGCCAACCCCACCGGCTCCTTCAAGGACCGGGGGATGACCGTGGCGGTCAGCCGGGCCGCCGCGGAGGGCGCCCGGGCCGTGGTCTGCGCCTCCACCGGCAACACCTCCGCCTCGGCCGCCGCCTACGCCTGCCGCGCGGGGATGCGTCCGGTGGTGCTGCTGCCGGCCGGGCGGATCGCCCGCGGCAAGCTGGCCCAGGCCATCGTGCACGGCGCCGAGATCGTGCAGGTCGACGGCAACTTCGACGACTGCCTCACCGTGGCCCGCAAGCTGGCCGAGGTCTACCCGGTGGCGCTGGTGAACTCGGTCAACCCCGACCGCATCGAGGGCCAGAAGACCGCCGCCTTCGAGGTGGTCGACGTGCTCGGCGACGCCCCCGACCTGCACCTGCTGCCCGTCGGCAACGCCGGCAACGTGTCGGCCTACTGGCGCGGCTACCGCCAGTACGCCGAGGCCGGGCTGAGCACGCGTCGCCCTCGGATGTGGGGCTTCCAGGCCGCCGGCGCGGCCCCGCTCGTGCTGGGGCACCCGGTGCTGGAGCCGGAGACGGTGGCCACCGCGATCCGGATCGGCAACCCCGCCTCGGCCGACCTGGCGAACGCCGCCCGCGAGGAGTCCGGCGGTCGCTTCGAGTCGGTCACCGACGAGCAGATCCTGGACGCGCAGGCCTTCCTCGCCGCCCGCGAGGGCATCTTCGTGGAGCCGGCCTCGGCCTCGGGGGTGGCCGGGCTGATGGCCCTGCACGCCGCCGGCGAGGTCGGCCGCGGGCTGACGATCGTCGTTACCGTCACCGGCAACGGGCTCAAGGACATCGACACCGCGCTCTCGCGCCACACGGTCGCCGCCACCACGGTGGAGCCGGACGTGCACCAGGTGGCCGAGGCCTGCGGGCTCACCCGGTGACCCGCGCCCTGCAGCCGGGCCGGTCGGTCACCGTGGCGGTGCCGGCCAGCAGCGCGAACCTGGGTCCTGGTTTCGACAGCCTCGGGCTCGCCCTGGACTGGGTGGACGAGGTCACGCTCACCGTGCTGCCCGAGGGCTGCGAGGTGCTGGTGCGGGGGGAGGGGGCCGACAGCGTCCCCCGCGACCGCACGCACCTGGTGGTGGCGACCTGCGAGCAGGCGCTGGCCGAGCACGGCCGCCACCTGCCCGGCGTCCGGCTGGAGGCCCACAACACGATCCCGCACGGGCGCGGGCTGGGCTCGTCCTCGGCCGCGCTGGTGGCGGGCCTGCTGGCCGCCTGGGCGCTGGCCCACCCCGGCGAGGAGGTCGACCGGAACTGGCTGCTGCAGCGGGCGCACGCGCTGGAGGGACACGCCGACAACGTGGCGGCCGCCATCTTCGGCGGTCTGGTGCTGACCTGGTCCGAGGACCTGGGCGGCCAGGCCGCGGTGTGCCCGGGCCGGCTCGACCCCCGGCTCCGCGCGGTGGCGCTGGTGCCGGCGGACTCGGTGCTGACCGAGCGGGCGCGCGCGGTCCTCCCCGACGTGGTGCCCCACGCCGCGGCGGCGGCGAACTCCGGCCGGGCCGCGCTGCTGGTGCACGCGCTGGCCGGCGAGCCGCGGCTGCTGGTGCCCGCCACCCGCGAGTGGCTGCACCAGGAGCAGCGGGCGCCGCTGATGCCCGGCTCGGACCGGCTGCGCCGGGCGCTGCGCGAGGCCGGCTTCGCGGCGCTGGTGTCGGGGGCGGGGCCCACCCTGCTGGTGCTGCTGGCCGAGCCCGAGGTGGCCCGGCTGCAGGACTGGCTCGCCACGGAGGAGGGGACGGCCCTGGCGGCCGGCTACGGGGTGCACCTGCTGGCCCCCGGTCCCGCCGCCCGGGTGGTCGCCGCACGGGGTTGACGGCGCGTCGGTCGAGTTCTGCGCATGTCGACCGGGGCGGTGGTACCGTGGGCACCGTCCGGCTCCCACGTGGGCTCTCCACGGCCAGCCAGACGAGGCACCTCCACGTCAGGTGCGACGCCGTACCGGCGTCAACCACCACCTCAGCAGACGCGGCTGCGCGTCCAGGGACGACGTGAACGGTCCACCAGTACCACGGTTCGCTCCGGCGAGCCCACGATGCCCAGAGCGGGCAGCGGGGGATCCCACGACACCGGCCACTCGGGCCCGGGATCCTCCGAGTCGAAAGGACACCTGTGACCAACACCACCGACATGGCTCCCGACGCCGCCCAGGGCGGCCGGCCGAGCGCTCGCCGCACGCGGGGCACCGGACTGGAGGCCATGGTCCTGCCCGAGCTGAAGCAGCTCGCCTCCTCGATGGGGCTCAAGGGCACCGGCAGCATGCGCAAGGGTGCGCTGATCGAAGCCATCAAGAGCCGCCAGGCCGGCGAGTCCGGCAGCGGCCGTCCCGCCAACGGCGACGCCGACGGTGGCCGCCCCGCCAACGGCGACCAGCGTCCCGCCGACGGCGAGGCCGCCGCCCGCCGCGCCCCCCGCCAGGAGCGCGCGACGAGCATCGAGGCCACCACCAGCCCGACCACCACCGCCCCGACCAGCACCGCCCCGAGCACCACCGCCCCGACCACTTTGGGGGCACCCGCCGGTCAGGCCGAGCTG
Organism: Auraticoccus cholistanensis; assembly: GCF_009742705.1. Classification (GTDB taxonomy): domain Bacteria; phylum Actinomycetota; class Actinomycetes; order Propionibacteriales; family Propionibacteriaceae; genus Auraticoccus; species Auraticoccus cholistanensis. The sequence continues at coordinate 553,740 of NZ_WPCU01000005.1, read as the reverse complement.
CCCGCCGTCGAGGGCGCCCCCGTCCGCAGCAGCGGGCGCCGTGGCCGCCGTCGCGACCGCTCCGGCGGCGAGGACACCGCCGCCGACACCTCCACCGTGGCCGAGGTCGCCTCCAGCCTGGCCCGTGACTTCGGCACCGCCGTCGAGGACCGCGCCGACGGCGACGCCGGCCGCAGCCAGGAGCGCGGCGGGCGTGCGGACGAGCGCGAGGACCGCGGCCGTCGCGACGACCGTGGGACCGCCCGCGAGGACCGCCGCGAGCGCCGCTCGGATGACAGCCAGGGCGAGCGCCGCTCGGGCGACGGCCAGGCCGAGCGTCGCTCGGAGGACGGCCAGGGCGAGCGTCGGGGCGAGGACCGCCAGCACGGGCGTGGCGACGACCGGCAGGACCGACAGCAGAACCGCTCGCAGGTCGAGCGCGGCGGCGCCGGCGACTACGACGACGACGGCGGCGGTCGCCGCGGCCGGCGCCGGCGCAACCGCGACCGGCAGCAGAACCGCCGTCAGCGCGGTGGCGGCGGCGAGCGCTTCGAGGTCGAGACGACCATCAACGAGGACGACGTCCTCGTCGACGTCAGCGGCATCCTCGACGTGCTCGACAGCTACGGCTTCGTCCGGCGCAGCGGCTACCTGCCCGGGCCCGAGGACGCCTACGTGCCGATGTCCATGGTGCGCAAGCACGGTCTCCGCAAGGGCGACGTCATCACCGGCGCCATCAAGGCCGCCCGCGAGGGCGACCGCAAGGAGAAGTACACGCCGCTGGTCCGGCTCGACACCGTCAACGGCGCGTCCCCGGAGCAGGCCCGCAACCGCCCCGAGTTCGGCAAGCTGACCCCGCTGTACCCGCAGGAGCGGCTGCGGCTGGAGACCACGGCGACCAACATGACCAACCGGATCATCGACATGGTCGCCCCCATCGGCAAGGGCCAGCGAGGCCTCATCGTCTCCCCGCCCAAGGCCGGCAAGACGCTGGTGATGCAGTCGATCGCCAACGCGATCACCACCAACAACCCCGAGATCCACCTGATGGTGGTGCTGGTCGACGAGCGCCCCGAGGAGGTCACCGACTTCCAGCGCACCGTCAACGGCGAGGTCATCGCCTCGACCTTCGACCGTCCGGCCAGCGACCACACGATCGTGGCCGAGCTGGCGATCGAGCGGGCCAAGCGGCTGGTGGAGCTGGGCCACGACGTGGTCATCCTGCTCGACGGCATCACCCGGCTGGGCCGGGCCTACAACCTCGCCGCCCCGGCGAGCGGCCGGATCCTCTCCGGTGGTGTGGACTCCGCGGCGCTCTTCCCGCCGAAGCGGTTCTTCGGCGCCGCCCGCAACATCGAGGACGGCGGCTCGCTGACCATCCTGGCCACGGCGCTCATCGAGACCGGCTCGAAGATGGACGAGGTGATCTTCGAGGAGTTCAAGGGCACCGGCAACATGGAGCTGCGGCTGCGCCGCGAGTTCGCCGACAAGCGGATCTTCCCGGCCGTGGACGTCGACGCCTCCAGCACCCGCCGCGAGGAGCTGCTGATGAGCCGCGAGGAGCTCCAGATCGTCTGGAAGCTCCGCCGGGTGCTCTCCGGGCTGGACGGGCAGCAGGCCCTGGAGATGCTGCTCAACCGGATGCGCAAGACGCAGACGAACACCGAGTTCCTGATGGTGATCAGCAAGACCACCCCGGCCCGTCCGGGCGACGAGTGAGCGCCCGCACGTCCTGACCGGCCGGCGCCCGGGGGCGGAATAGTTGCCCGCCCCCGGACGCTGAGGCACAATGATCCGCTGGTACCGGTTCACGTCCTCCGACCCGCAGGGCGACCCGGCACCGTACCGACGAGGAGATCTGCATGAAGGCCAACATCCACCCGAACTACGTGGAGACCCAGGTGAGCTGCACCTGCGGGAACACGTTCACCACCCGCAGCACGTCCGAGACCGGCACCATCCGTGCCGAGGTCTGCTCGGCGTGCCACCCGTTCTACACCGGCAAGCAGAAGATCCTCGACACCGGTGGCCGCGTGGCCCGCTTCGAGAAGCGGTACGCCAAGAAGCGCTGAGCCGGCGGGGCCCTGCAGGTCCCTCCAGCACCGTGACGGCGCCGGCGGTCGGTTCGACCGACTCCGGCGCCGTCGTCGTGTCCGCACCCGTCCACCGACCCAGGAGCCGTCCAGGTGAGTGAGCCGTTCCCCGCCGCCGCCGGCCTGCGGGACGAGTTCGCCCGGCTCGAGCGGGACCTGGCCGACCCGGCCGTGCACGCCGACCCCGCGCGGGTGCGCCGGATCGGACGCCGCTACGCCGAGCTGACCCCGACCGTCCGTGCGCTGGAGGAGCTGTCGGCCCTCGACGACGACCTCGCCGCCGCCCGCGAGCTCGCCGCCGACGACTCCGCCTTCGCCCAGGAGGCGACCGAGCTGGAGCGGCGCCGCACCACCGTGGTGGAGCGGCTGACCCACCTGCTGGCCCCCCGCGACCCCAACGACTCCAGCGACGTGCTGCTGGAGATCAAGTCCGGGGAGGGCGGGGAGGAGTCCGCGCTGTTCGCCGGCGACCTGCTGCGGATGTACACCCGCTACGCCGAGGCCTGCGGCTGGAAGGCCGAGGTGCTGGACGCCCAGGAGACCGACCTCGGCGGCTACAAGTCCGTCACCGCCGCCATCAAGGCCACCAACCCCGGTCCGCCGGAGACCATGCCCTACGCCCGGCTGAAGTTCGAGGGCGGCGTGCACCGGGTGCAGCGGGTCCCCGTCACCGAGTCCCAGGGGCGGGTGCACACCTCCGCCGCGGGCGTGCTGGTGATGCCCGACGTCGAGGAGACCGAGGTCGAGGTGGCCGAGGACGACCTGCGCATCGACGTCTTCCGCTCCTCCGGCCCGGGTGGCCAGGGCGTCAACACCACCGACTCCGCGGTGCGCATCACCCACCTGCCCACCGGCGTGGTGGTCTCCTGCCAGAACGAGCGCTCGCAGCTGCAGAACCGCGAGCAGGCGATGCGGATGCTGCGGGCGCGGCTGGCGGCGCTGGCCGCCGAGCAGGCCGCCGACGCCGCCTCCGCCGCCCGCCGCTCGCAGGTGCGCACGGTCGACCGGGCCGAGCGGATCCGCACCTACAACTACCCGGAGAACCGCTTCGCCGACCACCGCATCGGCTTCAAGTCCCACGACCTCGACACCGTGCTGTCGGGCGGGCTGCAGCCGGTCGTCGACGCGCTGCAGGCCGCCGACGTGGCCGAGCGGCTCCAGCAGGCCGGCGCGTGAGCCCGGCCAGCTCGCTGCAGCAGCAGCTGCGCGAGGCCGCCGGACGGCTGGCCGCCGCCGGCGTGGCGGCACCGGCCGCCGAGGCGCGGATCCTGGCCGGGCACCTGCTGCAGGTGGAGCCCGCGGCGCTGCTCACCGCCCCGGCGATGACCCCGGAGCAGGAGCAGCAGCTCGCCGAGCTGGTCCGCCGCCGGGTGGCCGGTGCTCCCGTGCAGCACCTGACCGGCGAGGCGTGGTTCCGCCACGTCCGGCTGCAGGTCGGCCCGGGGGTCTTCGTGCCGCGGCCGGAGACCGAGGTGCTGGTGGGCTGGGTGCTGCAGCAGCTGTCGGGGCTGGAGCGTCCGCTGGTGGTCGACCTGTGCACCGGCTCCGGAGCCATCGCCCGCGCCGTGGCCGACGAGGCGCCGCACGCCGTGGTGCACGCCGTGGAGCTCTCCGAGGACGCCCTGGTCTGGGCCGAGCAGAACCTGGCCGGCACCACGGTGCAGCTGCACGCGGGCGACATGGCCGACGCCCTGCCCGAGCTGGACGGCACCGTCGACGTGGTCGTGGCGAACCCGCCCTACATCCCGCTGAGCGCCTGGGAGTCGGTGGCCCCCGACGTCCGCGACCACGACCCCCACCTGGCGCTGTTCTCCGGCGCCGACGGGCTGGACGCGATGCGGGTCCTCGCCCGCACCGCGGCCCGGCTGCTCAGGCCGGGTGGTCTGGTCGCCGCCGAGCACGCCGAGGTGCAGGAGGAGGCCGTCGTGCAGCTCTTCGTCGACCACGGCGGCTGGGACGCCGTCCGCGACCACCGCGACCTCAACGACCGCTCCCGCTTCGTCACCGCGGTGCGCCGCTGAGGGCAGCGGTCAGTACAGCCGCTCGGCGTAGGACGGGCCGTAGTAGCGCTCGAGCTCGGCGAGGTCGGTCTCCGGCCGCTCGAGCGCCTTGGCGATCGCCGCCCGGGACGGGAGCGCGTCGGGGTGCCAGCTCTCGGGCTGCCACAGCTGCGAGCGCAGGAACGCCTTCGAGCAGTGGGAGAACACCTCCTCGACGGTGACCTCGAGGGCCAGCACGGGACGGTGGTCACGCACCCGCAGCCGGTCGAACCAGTCGGCGTCCCGGACCAGCCGGGCCCGGCCGTTGACGCGGAGGGTGTCACCGCGCCCGGGCACCAGGAACAGCAGACCGACGTGCGGGTTCTCCAGCACGTTGCGGTACCCGTCCACGCGCCGGTTGCCGGGCCGCTCGGCGATCACCACCCGGGTGTCGTCGAGCACGTGCACCAGCGACCCCGCCGGGTCGCCCTTGGGGCTGGCGTCGCAGCGGCCCGCGGCGTCGGAGGTCGCGAGCACGCAGAACGGGGACGCGGCCAGCCAGGCGCGGTCCAGCTCGGTGAGCCGGTGGCGGACCTTGTCCCGGGCGGTGGGCACGGGACGGCCGACGACCTCCTCGAGCTCGGCGACGGTGCGGATCAGGGCCGGCTCGGGGTGCGAGGACATGGCGCCATTCTCGCCGGTGGGGCCCGGGGTCGCCAGGAGGTTGCGGTCCGCCCGCCCGTCCGTGCGACCGCGACGGGTGGCACGGTCTGGCAGGATGCGTCGGGTGAGTGACGAGCAGGGCTACCAGCGGTTCGACTGCACCGGCGACGAGCTCTACGGCGGGTCCACCGCCGCCCGGCAGGCGATCGAGCGGGGCGAGTGCGTGGTGCTGCCCACCGACACCGTGTACGGCATCGGGGCCGACGCCTTCTCCAGCCAGGCGGTGCAGCGGCTGCTCGACGCCAAGGGCCGCGGTCGCGACATGCCGCCGCCGGTGCTGATCGCCGAGCCGGCCATCCTGCGGGCGCTCGCCACGGACCTGCCCGAGGGGGTCGAGGCCCTGGTGGCCGCCCACTGGCCGGGCCCGCTGACGGTGATCTGCAAGGCGCAGCGGAGCCTGCAGATGGACCTGGGGGAGACCAACGGCACGATCGCCCTGCGGGTCCCCGACCACGACGTCACCCGGGCCCTGCTGCGGCGGACGGGTCCGCTGGCGGTCAGCAGCGCCAACCGCTCCGGCCAGCCGGCCGCCACCGTGATCGACGAGGCCGTGGAGCAGCTGGGGGACCGCGTCAGCGTCTACCTCGACGCGGGCCCGACGCCCGGCCCCGTCGCCTCGAGCATCGTCGACTTCACCCGCGACCGGGAGGGGGTGCTGGTGCGCGAGGGCGTG
>NZ_WPCU01000005.1:279289-548276 GCF_009742705.1 Auraticoccus cholistanensis | reverse complement strand
GCCGACGCCGCCCGCGCCGAGGCGGAGGCCGACCGTGCCGAGGCGGACAGCGCGGACGCCGAGGTGACGGTCGGCGACGAGGTGGGGCAGAGCGGGGGAGAGGCCTCCGAGGTCGCCGGTGACGCCGACCCGGCGCCCGGCCCCGGTTCCGACGAGGACAACGGCCCCGACGAGGACAGCGGCCCCGACGAGGACAGCGGCCCCGACGAGAACAGCGGCCCCGATGAGCGCGACGGCACCGTGATGGCCGAACCGGGGGAGCCCGCCACCGACCTGGCGCCGCCCGGCAGCACCATGGAGGTCGTGCACGGCTCGGAGGCCACCGAGGTGCAGCCGCCGGTCCGGGTCGAGGACCCACCCACCGGCGAGCAGCCCCGGGATGCGTGAGTACCTGCTGGTGCTCCTGGTCGCCGCCGGTGCGACGTACCTGCTGAGCGGGCTGTGCCGGCGGGTGGCGCTGCGGCTGGGGGCGGTGGCCCGCGTCCGCGACCGGGACGTCCACGTGGTCCCCATCCCGTACTTCGGCGGGGTGGCCATGGTGGCGGGGGTCGCGGCGGCCTTCCTGGTGGCCGCCCGGCTGCCGTTCCTGGGCAGCCAGCCGCTGGTGACCCACGACGCGGCCTACGTGCTGCTGGCCGCCCTGGTCATCTGCGGCGTGGGCGTGCTGGACGACCTGTTCGAGATGTCGGCGCTGGTCAAGCTGGCCGGGCAGGTGCTGGCCGCGGGGATCGTGGTCATCAACGGCGTCCGGATGATGTGGATCCCGCTGCCGGACCGCATCATCTCCCTCGACGACATCACCTCGATCGCCATCACCGTCTTCTTCATCGTGCTCTGCACCAACGCGGTCAACTTCGTCGACGGCCTCGACGGCCTGGCCACCGGCGTGGTGGCCATCGGGGCGCTGGCCTTCTTCACCTACTGCTACACCCTCACCCGCGACCAGGACCTGGTCCGCGCCACGACGTCGGGGCTGATCGCGGTGGCCATCGCCGGCGTCTGCCTGGGCTTCCTGCCGCACAACTGGTTCCCGGCGCAGATGTTCATGGGCGACTCCGGCTCGATGCTGCTGGGGCTGCTGCTCGCGACCTCCACCATCAGCCTCACCGGCCAGTTCGACTTCGCCCAGCTGGAGAACGGCCCGGGCGGCGGCGGGGTGCTGCCGGCGTACCTGCCGCTGGTGCTCCCGGTGGCCATCCTCGCGCTGCCGCTGCTCGACGTCGTGCTGGCCTGGACCCGGCGCACCATCGCCGGCCGGTGGTGGTTCGTGCCCGACAAGCAGCACCTGCACCACCGGCTGCTGCAGCGCGGGCACTCCCACCGCGGTGCGGTGGCGCTGCTCTACCTGTGGTCGGCGCTGATCTCCTTCGGGGTGGTCGCGGTGGGCCTCTCGCGCAGCCCGTTCGTGCTGCTCGGCGTGGTCGTGCTGACCCTGCTGGCGGTGGTGCTGACCGTGGTCCGGCCGCTGCCGCGGGACCGGGGTGCGGCGCCCCGGCCGGGGGTCGGCTGAGTTCGCTGGCCCGGGCGCGCTTGTGCTAGTTTTCACAAACGTCCCGCGAGGGGCATCTCTTGGCCGACGACAGGATCTCGACCACCATGACCAGCATGAGCATCGACGCCAGCGGGCTCGCCCCCGCCGACGCCGGTCAGACGGCCGTGCTCGCAGGCCGCGCACGCCGGCTGCTGGTGGGCGGGATGCTCGGTGCCCACGCCCTGGCCCTGCCGGTGGTGGTCGGCGCAGCCGTCCTGGACGGCGCCCGCGGCGCGGTGTCGGCGCTCTCCGGCCTGGCCCTCGTGGTGGTCTTCCAGGTGCTCGGCCAGGCGACGCAGATCCGCTTCGCCGGGGCCGACCCGCGGGTGCTGATGCGTGCCTCGCTGGTGTCCTACGCGCTGCGCACCGCCGGCCTCGGGCTGCTGCTGCTGGGCTGGGTGAACCTGCCCGCCGAGTCCGTCGCCCGGATCAACCCGACCGCGGTGGCGGTGGCCGCCGCGGCGGCCGTGCTCGGCTGGATGCTGAACCTCGTCCGCACCTACTCGAAGCTGCGGATCCCCGTCTACGACGAGCCCGTCGCACCCGCCCCGGGCGCCGGCGCGCGTCCGTCCGGTAGTGTCTACGACGATGCGTCGGAGATCACACCGGGCGGGAGGTCGGGAGCATGACCGCCAGCGGCGCGGCTGATAGGGTCGGGCGCAGCTCGGACGAGACCCGGAAGGCCACAGCGGCGGGCGAGCGGGAGGGCATGAGGGCCCTGTCGTACGTCATCGCCGGACCGGTCGTCTACGGAGGGCTCGGGTGGGTGGGCGACCACTTCCTGGGCACCCAGTCCCTGCTCCCGTTGGGTGCGGTGCTGGGGATCGCGCTGTCCGTCTACATGATCGTCAAGCGGTACGGAGTCGCTCGGTGAGCGTCGCACGAAGAGAGGAGCTCACGTGGGTGTCCTGACCCTGCCGGTCCCGCTGCGGCTGCCGGTCCCGATGGAGACCGGTGGCGAGGAGGGCGGCTGGCACACCCCGAGCCTGGAGGACTTCGAGTTCGTCGGCGGCTTCGGCGGCCCGGACTGGGTGAACAAGCCCTTCGTCCAGGCGGTGATGGCCGCGGTGATCGTGATCGTGCTGTGGCTGCTGGCCTCCCGCAAGCTGCGCACCGTCCCCACGAAGCGGCAGTTCCTCAACGAGTACTTCTACAACTTCATCCGCAACGGCGTGGCGCTGGAGGTGCTGGGCCACCACGACTTCCGTCGCTACCTGCCCTACCTGGTCGGGCTGTTCTCCTTCATCTGGGTGAACAACCTGATGGGCCTGTTCCCGCTGCTGATGTTCCCGACGTTCTCCAACATCGGCTACGCCTGGGGCCTGGTGGCGCTGACCTACATCATCTACAACGTCGCCGGCGTCGCCCGGCACGGGATGAAGTACTTCAAGAACAGCCTGCTGCCGGCCGGGGTGCCCTGGCTGCTGTGGCCGGTGATCATCCCGATCGAGTTCCTCTCCAACTTCGTCATCCGCCCGCTGACGCTGGGCCTGCGACTCTTCGGCAACCTGCTGGCCGGCCACCTGGTGGTGCTGGTGTTCGTCACCGGTGGGGCCTACCTGCTGTTCGAGTCCGAGGGGCTGGTCAACCGGGTGGCCGGTGGGGCCTCGCTGCTGTTCAGCTTCGCGATCTTCGCCCTGGAGCTGCTGGTCTCCTCGCTGCAGGCCTACATCTTCACGGTGCTCACCGCCCAGTACGTGGCCTCCTCGCTGGCCGAGGACCACTGACCCCCGTCCGCTCCACCTAGACCTCTCATCCGAGAACCTCCGAAAGGAACCCCCATGGAAATCACCGGCTCCCTCAACCTGATCGGTTACGGCCTCGCCGTCATCGGGTCGGGCATCGGCGTGGGCATGATCTTCGCCTCGGTCATCCAGGGCACGGCCCGCCAGCCCGAGGCCCGCGGCGCCATGATGGGCACCGCCTGGATCGGCTTCGCCGTGGTCGAGGCGCTGGCCATCCTCGCCCTCGCCTTCTCCTTCGTCCTCTGACCATGCCGGTCCTCGAAGTGAACCTGGGGCCGCTGCTCCCGCACTACCTCTCCGAGGTCATCATGGGCGCGCTGCTCATGGTGGTCATCTACGTGGTGATGCGGGCGAAGGTCGTCCCGGCGTTCGAGAAGATGTACGAGGAGCGCCGCGCCGCCATCGAGGGCGGCATGGAGAAGGCGGAGGCCGCCCAGCGTGAGGCCGAGGAGGCGCTGGCCCAGTACCGGGCCCAGCTCGCCGACGCCCGCACCGAGGCGGCCCGGATCCGCGAGGACGCCAAGAACCAGGGTGCGCAGATCCTGGCCGAGATGCGCGAGGAGGCCCAGGCCGAGTCCGAGCGGATCCGCAGCCAGGCCCGCGCCGCCATCGAGGCCGAGCGCAGCCAGGTGGTCGCGCAGCTGCGTGCGGAGGTCGGTGGCCTGGCCACCACGCTGGCCGGCCGGATCGTCGGGGAGTCCCTCCAGGACGACGAGCGGGCCCGCCGCACGGTGGAGCGCTTCCTGGCCGACCTGGAGTCCCAGCCGGCCCAGGGCGACGGCGTCGCCCAGCGCAGCGGGAGCACGGCGCTGTGAGCCAGCCCGACCACTCCGCCCAGGGGAGCCGGCTGTCGGCCCTGGACGCCGTGCTGGACGGCCACCACGACGCGTCCCTGGCCGACGACCTGTTCGCCGTGGTCGACCTGCTGGAGTCCCAGCCGGCGCTGCGTCGGGCGCTGACGGACCCGGGCACCGCGCCGGGCGTGCGTCAGCAGCTGGCGAGCAGGCTGCTGGAGGGTCGGGTCAGCCAGGGTGCGCTCGCGGTCGTCCAGGGGGCGATCGAGCAGCGCTACGTCTCCGGCGCGACCTTCGTGGCCGCCCTGGAGCGTCAGGCCGTGCGGGCCGTGTTCCGCAGCGCCTCGACGGCGGCCGAGCTGGACGAGGTGGAGGACGAGCTCTTCCGCTTCGGTCGGCTGGTCGCCTCCGACCAGGAGCTGCGCCACGCGCTCGGGGACCGCTCGCGGTCGCTGCAGGGCCGTCAGGAGCTGGTCCGCCGGCTGCTCGAGGGCAAGGTCCGTCCGACCACCGTCACCCTGGCGGAGCGGGCGGTCAAGGGTCGCGACCGGAGCTTCGCGACTACACTGGAGGGGTACCTGGACCTCGCGGCCCAGATCCGCCAGCGGGTGGTCGCCACCGTCCGCGTCGCCCGTCCGCTGGAGGACGACCAGGCGACCCGGCTGCGGGTGGCCCTGGCACGTCAGGTCGGCCGTGACGTCGCGATGCACGTGGTCGTCGACCCGGCCGTGCTGGGCGGCATCCGCGTCGAGCTGGGCGACGAGGTCATCGAGGGCACGGTCGCCGCGCGTCTCGAGGACGCCCGTCGTCGTCTGCACTGACCCAGCCCCACCAGAACCACATTCAGAAGTCACGAGAGCTAGGGACGCAACCATGGCGGAACTCACTATCCGGCCCGAAGAGATCCGGGACGCACTCGACCGGTTCATCCAGGACTACACCCCCGACGCGTCCTCACGCGAGGAGGTCGGCACCGTCATCACCTCCGGTGACGGCATCGCCCGGGTCGAGGGGCTGCCCTCGGCCATGGCCAACGAGCTGCTGGAGTTCGAGAACGGCGTGCTCGGCATCGCCCTGAACCTCGACGTGCGCGAGATCGGCGTCGTGGTGCTCGGCAACTCCGAGGGCATCGAGGAGGGCTCCACGGTGCGCCGCACCGGCGAGGTCCTCTCGGTCCCCGTCGGCGACGGCTACCTCGGCCGCGTCGTGGACGCCATGGGCAACCCGATCGACGGCCTGGGCGACGTCAACCCGGTCGAGACCCGCCGTCCCCTCGAGCTGCAGGCCGCCGGCGTGATGGACCGCCAGGAGGTCCGCGAGCCGCTGCAGACCGGCCTCAAGGCGATCGACGCGATGATCCCGATCGGCCGCGGCCAGCGTCAGCTGATCATCGGCGACCGCAAGACCGGCAAGACGGCCATCGCGATCGACACGATTATCAACCAGCGCGCGAACTGGGAGTCCGGCGACCCGACCAAGCAGGTGCGCTGCATCTACGTCGCCATCGGCCAGAAGGGCTCGACCATCGCCGAGGTGCGTGGCGTCCTGGAGGAGGCCGGCGCGCTGCCCTACACCACCATCGTGCACGCCCCGGCGTCCGACCCGGCGGGCTTCAAGTACATCGCCCCCTACACCGGTTCGGCGATCGGCCAGCACTGGATGTACGCCGGCAAGCACGTGCTCATCGTCTTCGACGACCTGACCAAGCAGGCCGAGGCCTACCGGGCCATGTCGCTGCTGCTGCGCCGCCCGCCGGGCCGCGAGGCCTACCCCGGCGACGTCTTCTACTTGCACTCCCGTCTGCTGGAGCGCTGCGCCAAGCTCTCGAACGAGCTCGGCGGGGGCTCGATGACCGGTCTGCCGATCATCGAGACGAAGGCCAACGACGTGTCGGCCTACATCCCCACGAACGTCATCTCGATCACCGACGGGCAGATCTTCCTGCAGTCCGACCTGTTCAACGCCAACCAGCGTCCCGCCGTGGACGTCGGTGTGTCGGTGTCCCGGGTCGGTGGCGCCGCCCAGATCAAGGCGATGAAGGGTGTGGCCGGGTCGCTGAAGCTGAACCTGGCCCAGTACCGCGACATGCAGGCGTTCGCGATGTTCGCCTCCGACCTGGACGCCACCTCCCGGCGCCAGCTCGAGCGCGGTGCCCGGCTGACCGAGCTGCTCCGTCAGGGCCAGCACGCGCCGTACCCGGTGGAGGAGCAGGTCGTCAGCGTCTGGGCCGGCACCAACGGCCTGTTCGACGACGTCCCGGTCGAGGACGTGCTGCGCTTCGAGCAGGAGCTGCTGGAGCACCTGCGCCACAGCTCGGGCGTGCTGCAGACCATCCGCGAGACCCAGAAGTTCGACGACGACACCGCCGCCGCCCTCGAGGCCGAGATCACGAAGTTCAAGCAGGGCTTCCAGACCTCCGACGGCAAGCTGCTGGTCGGCAACGAGCGCGCCGAGGCGATCGAGGAAGAGGACATCGAGCAGGCCCAGATCGTCAAGGGCAAGCGGGGCTGATCACGGTGACCACCACACGAGCGGAGGGCTGAGGTGCCAGCGAGCCTGCGCGAGCTCCGGCAGCGTCGGAACTCGGTCTCCACCACCAAGAAGATCACCCGTGCGATGGAGCTCATCGCCGCGTCGCGGATCATCAAGGCCCAGCAGCGGGCCCAGGCGGCCGCGCCGTACGCCCGTGAGCTGACGCGCGCGGTGTCGGCGGTGGCCACCTACTCCGAGGTGGACCACCCGCTGACGACCGAGTCGGAGAACCCGACCCGGGCCGCGGTGCTGCTGATCACGGCCGACCGCGGTCTGGCGGGGGCGTACTCCTCCTCGGTGATCAAGCAGGGTGAGGGGCTGACCGAGCGGCTGCGCCAGGAGGGCCTGGAGGTGGCGCCCTACCTGGTGGGGCGCAAGGCCGCGGCCTACTACGGGTTCCGCAAGCGCGAGGTCGCCGGCTCCTGGGAGGGGTTCTCGGACTCCCCGAGCTACGCCGAGGCCCGCGCCATCGCCGACACGCTGCTCGAGGCGTTCGCGACGCCGGCGGAGGAGGGCGGGGTGGACGAGATCCACATCGTCTACACCCGCTTCGTCTCGATGCTGACCCAGCGGGCCGAGGTGATCCGCCTGCTGCCGCTGGAGGTGGTCGAGGGCGACGGGTCCGCGGACACCGGCAGCGAGGTCTACCCGCTGTACGAGTTCGAGCCGGACGCCGAGACGGTGCTGGACGAGCTGCTGCCGCTGTACGTGGCCAGCCGCATCCAGTACTGCCTGCTGCAGTCGGCCGCCTCGGAGCTGGCCAGCCGTCAGCGCGCGATGAAGTCCGCCACGGACAACGCAGAACAGCTGATCGAGCGTCTGACGCGCGAGGCCAACCAGGCGCGCCAGGCCGAGATCACCCAGGAAATCAGCGAGATCGTCGGTGGCGCGGCCGCGCTGGCCGACGCGGCCGAGAGCGAGTGAGAGAGCGATGACTGCCACTGTGAACCCCACCCAGACCTCGACCGGCGTCGGTCGGGTCGCCCGCGTCATCGGCCCGGTGGTCGACGTGGAGTTCCCCGTCGACCAGATGCCTGACCTGATGAACGCCCTGCTGGTCGACGTCGAGGTGATGGGGGAGAAGCGCACCCAGACCCTCGAGGTCGCCCTGCACGTCGGCGACAACATGGTGCGCGCCATCTCGCTGAAGCCGACCGACGGCCTGCAGCGCGGCGCCGCCGTGCGCGACACCGGCCAGCCGATCTCGGTGCCGGTGGGCGACGTCACCAAGGGCCACGTCTGGAACGTGACCGGTGAGGTGCTGAACGTCGACCCGTCCAGCATCACCATCGAGGAGCGCTGGCCGATCCACCGCGGGGCGCCGAAGTTCGACCAGCTGGAGAGCAAGACCGAGATGCTGGAGACCGGCATCAAGGTGCTCGACCTGCTGACCCCCTACGTCCAGGGCGGCAAGATCGGCCTGTTCGGCGGCGCCGGCGTCGGCAAGACGGTGCTGATCCAGGAGATGATCTACCGGATCGCCCACAACTTCGGCGGCACCTCGGTGTTCGCCGGCGTGGGCGAGCGCACCCGCGAGGGCAACGACCTGATCAACGAGATGGAGGAGGCCGGCGTCCTCAAGGACACCGCCCTCGTCTTCGGCCAGATGGACGAGCCGCCGGGCACCCGGCTGCGGGTCGCGCTGTCCGCGCTGACCATGGCCGAGTACTTCCGCGACGTCCAGAACCAGGACGTGCTGCTGTTCATCGACAACATCTTCCGGTTCACCCAGGCCGGCTCGGAGGTCTCCACCCTGCTGGGCCGGATGCCGTCCGCGGTGGGCTACCAGCCCAACCTGGCCGACGAGATGGGCCAGCTGCAGGAGCGGATCACCTCCACCCGGGGTCACTCGATCACCTCGATGCAGGCCATCTACGTGCCGGCCGACGACTACACCGACCCGGCCCCGGCGACGACCTTCGCCCACCTGGACGCCACCACCGAGCTCTCCCGCGAGATCGCCTCGCGCGGTCTGTACCCGGCCGTGGACCCGCTGACCTCGACCAGCCGGATCCTCGACCCGCAGTACATCGGCCAGGAGCACTACGACGTGGCCGTGCGGGTGAAGCAGATCCTGCAGCGCAACAAGGAGCTGCAGGACATCATCGCCATCCTGGGTGTCGACGAGCTGTCCGAGGAGGACAAGATCATCGTCAACCGGGCCCGCCGGATCCAGCAGTTCCTCAGCCAGAACACCTACATGGCCGAGAAGTTCACCCAGATCCCCGGCTCGACCGTCCCGCTGAAGGACACCATCGAGTCCTTCAAGATGATCACCGACGGCGAGGTCGACCACATCGCCGAGCAGGCCTTCTTCAACGTGGGCGGCATGGACATGGTGATGGAGAACTGGGACAAGATGCAGAAGGAGGGCTGAGGTGGCCGACCCGCTGCACGTCGAGGTCGTCTCGGCCGACCGCGCGGTCTGGTCCGGCGAGGCCGTCTCGATCACGGCGCGGACCACTGAGGGCGACCTGGGCATCCTGCCCGGGCACTCCCCGGTGCTGGCCGTGCTGGTGCCCTCGGGCGTGGAGATCGCCACCCCGGAAGGTCACCGCGAGGTGATCGCGGTGGACGGCGGGTTCGTCTCCTGCGCCCAGGGGCGGGTCTCCATCCTCAGCGAGTACGCGGCCCTGGGCGGCGAGATCGACGCCGCCCGGGCCCGCTCCGAGCTGGACGACCTGCTGGGCCGCGTGGACGACCACGAGCCCGACGAGGAGCTGCAGGCGGCGATCGCCCGGGCCCAGGCCCAGGTCAAGGCCGCCGAGCGCGGCCGGTGAGCTGAGCTCCGGGCAGAGCGCAGGCAGGTAGGGTCGGGCCATGGAGTGGTGGGGAGTGCTGGAAGGCCTCCTGCTCGTCCTGGTGCTGGCCGCCCTGCCGCTCGTCCTCTTCGCACTGCGCCGCCGCTGGCTGGCCCGCTCGGGCAGCCTGGTGGAGTGCTCGCTGCGGATCAGCACGCGCTCGTCGCGATCGGGGACCCCGGGTGCCGGCTGGGCACTCGGGGTCGCCCGTTACAGCGGTGACGAGCTGCAGTGGTTCCGCGTCTTCTCCCTCGCCTTCCGGCCGCGGCTGCGGGTGACCCGCCGCGGCACCACGGTGCTGCAGACCCGACCGCCCGAGGCGGCCGAGGTGCCCATGCTCTACCGCGACCAGCGCATCGTCGTGCTGGCCGACTCCGAGGGCCGCCAGATCGACCTGGCCATGGAGACCTCCTCGATCACCGGGCTGCTCTCCTGGCTGGAGGCGGCCCCGCCCGAGACCCGCTACCCCGTCTGAGGTGGCGGCCCGCTCCTGCCCGGGGCGGCTCCGGTGCCTAGGCTGAGCGCCATGGTCGTGATCTCGAAGGTGTACACCCGCACCGGTGACGGGGGGACCACACGGCTCTCCGACCTGTCCGAGACCCCGAAGACCGATCCCCGGGTCGAGGCCTACGGCGACGTCGACGAGGCCAACTGCGCGATCGGGGTGGCCCTGGCCGCCGGTCCGCCCGACGACGTGGCGGAGGTGCTCCGCTTCCTGCAGAACGAGCTGTTCGACCTCGGCGCCGACCTGTCCACCCCGCTGGTCGCCGACCCGGAGCACCCGCCGCTGCGGGTCGTGCCCGCCTGCGTGGACCGGCTGGAGCGCTGGTGCGACGTCTTCGGCGAGGGGCTGCCGGTGCTGCGCTCGTTCGTGCTGCCGGGTGGGACGCCGGTCGCGGCGCAGCTGCACGTGGCGCGGACGGTCGTCCGCCGGGCCGAGCGCCGGGCCTGGCAGGCGGTCGAGCGGTACGGCACCGCGGTGGCGGCCGAGGGGCGTCCGGGCGGGGTGAACGAGGTCGCGCTGCGCTACCTCAACCGGCTCTCCGACCTGCTGTTCGTGCTCGCCCGGCGGGTCAACGGCGCCGCCGGTGAGGTGCTGTGGGTGCCGGGCTCCGACCGCGCGGGTGCCGGCGGCTGAGTCGGTTTCGCTGCCCGGTCCGTCCCGGGCCGTGTGGCAGGGTGTACGGGTGCTGAAGCGACTCTCCCCCCTGGCTCTGCTCACCGTCCTCGCCCTCGCCGCCTGCGCACCGCCGGAGAGCACCGGCACCCCCTCGGCCGGCGCGCCCGCCGGCTCGGAGGCTCCCTCCTCGACCACCATGGCCTCGCCGGCGGCGCTGTGCGAGTACCTGCCCGACGGCGAGCCGTCGAAGCCGGTCGACCCGCCCTCGACCGACGACGTCGAGACCACCGGCGAGCTGACGGTCACCCTGGAGATGACCGAGGGGCCGGTGACCATCACCATGGACCGGGCCAGCACGCCGTGCGCGGTGCACTCCTTCGAGTCGCTCGCCGCCCAGGACTTCTACGACGGCACCTCCTGCCACCGGCTCAGCGACTCCGGGCAGCTGCTGATGCTGCAGTGCGGGGACCCCACCGGCACCGGCAGCGGCGGTCCCGGCTACCGCTTCGCCGAGGAGGTCACCGGGGAGGAGACCTACGAGGCCGGCACCGTCGCCATGGCCAAGGCCCAGGCGCCGGCCACCAGCGGCTCGCAGTTCTTCCTGGTCTACGACGACTCCGCGCTGCCGCCCGACTACACCGTCATCGGCCACATGGACGAGAAGTCCCGCGCCGTGGTGGCCCGGATGTCGGCCGAGGGCCAGGACGGCAGCTACCCCGACGGCACCGGGAAGCCGAACAACCCCGCCGAGATCACCGACGTCACGGTCGGCTGAGGCGGAGCTGTCGGCCCCGGGCAGTAGCGTGCCGGGGTGGACATCGCGCTGGCCTGGCAGGACGGGGAGCTGCTGCTCGCCGTCCCCGCCGGGCCCGCCGACGACGCCCGTCCGGTCGCCCCCGAGCGGTACCCGGACCTGGGCGCCGCCCGGGACCGTCTGCTGGAGCTCGAACGGGCGGGGCCGCGCTGGGTGTGGGGGGACACCCGCCAGGTCGCCCCGCACCTGCTCGCTGCCGGCGTCCGGCTGAGGCGCTGCACCGACCTGCGGCTGAGCCGCGACGTGCTGCGGCGCAGCAGCCGCTGCCGGTGGCCGTCCGGGCCCGCGGACGACGAGGTCTGGGACGGGCTGCAGGCCCCGCCGGACGAGGGGGTGCCCTCGCTGCTGGACCTGCCGCAGCTGGTGACCGGTCCGACGCTGGCCCAGGTGCTCGCCGAGCACGCCCGCCAGCAACGGGTGCTGGCCACCGCCGAGCACGCCGGACGGCTCCGGCTGCTGCTGGCGGCGGAGTCCGCCGGAGCGCTGGTCGCCGCCGAGCTCAAGCACGACGGGATGCCGTGGAGCCGCCAGGTGCACGACGCCCAGCTGCGGAGCCTGCTCGGGGAGCCGGCCGCCTTCGGCGGGCGCCCGTCGCGGCTGGAGGAGCTGTGCGCCGAGATCCGCGGGCTGCTGCGTGCCCCACGGCTCAACCCCGACTCCCAGCCCGAGCTGCTGCAGGCCCTCAGGACGGCCGGGCTCGGCGTGCAGAGCACCCGGCAGTGGGAGCTGGAGCAGCTGCAGCACCCGGTGGTCGCGCCGCTGCTGGAGTACAAGAAGCTGTCGCGGCTGGCCACCGCCCACGGCTGGCACTGGCTGGAGACGTGGGTGCGCGACGCCCGGTTCCACCCCGACTACGTGGTGGCGGGGGTGGTCACCGGGCGCTGGGCCACCAACGGCGGCGGGGCGCTGCAGCTGCCCCGCCAGATCCGCTCCGCGGTGGTGGCCGACCCCGGTCACCGGCTGGTGGTGGCCGACGCCGCCCAGCTGGAGCCGCGGATCCTGGCCGCCATGTCCGGCGACGAGCAGATGGCCCGGGCCGGCAGCGGCGCGGACCTGTACGCCGGTCTCGTCGCCGACGGCGTCGTGGCCACTCGGCCGCAGGCCAAGGTCGCCATGCTCGGCGCGCTGTACGGGGCCACCTCGGGCGAGGCCGGGCAGCTGATGCCCCGGCTGCTGCGGACCTACCCGCTGGCCACCGGGCTGGTGGAGGAGGCCGCCCGCACCGGCGAGCGGGGCGGGCAGGTCACGACCTGGCTGGGCCGCACCTCGCCGCCGCCGTCCTCGGCCGCCGCCTGGACGGCACTCGGCGGTGAGGTCAGCGGGGCCGACCTGCCGGAGTCCGAGCGCCGCGACGCCCGCCGCAGCTCACGTGACTGGGGCCGCTTCACCCGCAACTTCGTGGTGCAGGGCAGCGCGGCGGAGTGGGCGCTGTGCTGGCTGGCCGGGCTGCGGACGCTGCTGGCCGGGCTCGCCGACGGGCAGGGCCGGGCACCGCGGCTGGCCTACTTCCTGCACGACGAGGTGATGGTCCACACCCCCGAGGAGCTGGCCGAGCAGGTGGTCGCGGCGGTGCACCGGGCGGCGGCGCAGGCCACCGCGCTGATGTTCGGCGGCACCCCGGTGGAGTTCCCGCTCAGCGTGGCCGTGGTGCAGGACTACGGCCAGGCCAAGTGAGCGGGCCCCTCAGTCGCCCAGGAAGCGCCGCAGCACCGCCTGGAAGACCTCCGGCTGCTCGGAGTGCACCCAGTGGCCGGCGCCCTTCACGGTGACGAGCCGGGTGCGGGGGAACCAGCCCCGCATGGTCTCCTCGTGCTCGGGGAGCACGTAGTCGGAGTGCTCGCCCGCCACCCAGGCGGTGGGCCCGGCGAAGGGCTCGGCCTGGGCCAGCTGCTCGGCGGGGAACTGCCGCAGCGCCTCCAGCTGGTCGCCGAGGGCCTGCAGGTTCATCTGCCAGCGCCAGCCGTCGCCGCCGCCCGGGCGGCGCTCGCGGCGCAGGTTCTGCAGCAGGAAGCCCCGCACCACCGGGTCGGGCACGGCCTCGCGCAGCGCGGCGTCGGCGTCCTCGCGGGAGGTCAGCGCGTCGAGGTCGACGGCCCGCATGGCCCGGACGTACCCGGCGAAGGTGCTCATCGAGGGGTAGCTGACCGGGGCGACGTCCACCACGCAGAGCCGCTCCACCAGCGCCGGGTGGCGCAGCGCGAGCGCCATCGCCACCTTGCCGCCCATCGAGTGGCCGACCAGGGCCACCGGGTCGGCGGGGTCGAGCAGGCCGGCGACGGCGTCGGCCATGTCGAGGTAGTCCACCCGCTCGGTCCAGGCGGAGCGGCCGTGGTTGGGCAGGTCCACCAGCAGCACCCGGTGGCGGTCGGTCAGCGCCCGCCCGACCTGGGTCCAGTTGCGGCCCTGGCCGAACAGCCCGTGGCAGAACACCACCCGCGAACCCGACGCGCCCATCTCGGTGGTGTGCAGCGTGCTCACTCGGCTCCTCGTCTCGGCTGGTGGTGGGTCGGTCAGTCTGCCAGCGACGGGCGATCCGCCCGTCCGGGGCTCACCGGCGCTGCCAGCACCCGGTGTGCCAGTGGCGTCGCGCCTGCACGCCGACCTCGAGGCCGAAGTCGGCGCCGGTGGGCCAGGCCACCACGTGCGGGGTACCGGCGGCCACGGGGCGCGAGCAGCCGGGGCAGGTGTAGGACTTGGTGCTCGACTGCCCGGGGACGCTGCGCACGACCCAGCTCCCGTCGCGCTGCTCGGCGCGCTCGGCCCCGAGACCGGGGGCGAGCGGACGGTGCGGACGGGCGTGCTTGCTCTGCCTGCGACCGCGCGCCACGCCCCCGAGTCTGGCACACGGCACCGCAGCCGCCGCCCGCCGCCGGAGCGGCTCCGCCGGCGGTGGGCATCGCGTAGATTGCCTCGCTGTGAGACTCGTCGTTGCCCGCTGCCAGGTCGACTACGCGGGACGGCTGACCGCCCACCTGCCGATGGCCACCCGGCTGATCATGGTCAAGTCCGACTCCTCGGTGAGCATCCACGCCGACGACCGCGCCTACAAGCCGCTGAACTGGATGAGCCCGCCGTGCACGCTCGAGGTCCGCGAGCCCGCGCAGGACGAGCAGGCCGTGGTGGCCGAGCTCGACGACCGCCTCACCCAGGTCTGGCAGGTGACCGGCAAGGACGGCGACACCCTGCAGATCGCGATCGCCGAGGTGCTGCACGACTCCAGCCACGACCTCGGCGTCGACCCCGGGTTGCAGAAGGACGGGGTGGAGGCGCACCTGCAGGAGCTGCTGGCCGAGAACCCGGAGGTCTTCGGCCCCGGTGTGCGGCTGGTGCGGCGGGAGTACATGACCGCCATCGGGCCGGTGGACCTGCTGTGCCGCACCGCCGACGGCCGCCACCTCGCGGTGGAGGTGAAGCGCCGCGGCGAGATCGACGGGGTCGAGCAGCTCACCCGCTACCTGGAGCTGATGCGCCGCGACCCGCTGCTCGGCGACGTCGAGGGCGTCTTCGCCGCCCAGCAGATCAAGCCGCAGGCGCGCGTGCTGGCCACCGACCGCGGCATCGCCTGCGTGACGGTGGACTACGACGCGCTGCGGGGGATGGACAACGCCGACGAGCGGCTCTTCTGAGCTCAGCTGCGGTCGAGGCGGGGGATCAGCACCTCGCGGTAGAGGATCAGCAGCGCGGCGGCGGTGGGCACCGCGATCAGGGCGCCCACGATCCCCAGCAGGGTCCCGAAGGCCAGTGCGGCCACCACCGTGACCGGACCCGGCACCTGCACCGACTTCGCCATCACCCGCGGGTAGACGACGTAGGCCTCGAACTGCTGGTAGATCAGGTAGTAGACGAGCCCGGCGACGCCCTGGGGCACCGAGCTGCTGAAGCACACCGCGGTGACCAGGATCATGCTCAGCGTCGAGCCGACCAGCGGGATGAAGCTCAGCATCGTCACCACGGCGGCCACCGCGAGGGCGTACTCGCCCATCCCGATGACGCTGAGGAAGATGAAGCTGAGCACGCCGGCGCAGGTGATGACGACGAACATCCCGGTCAGGTAGGAGCCCACCTTGCTGAAGATCTGGTCGGCGAGGTGGCGCACCCGCGGGCGGCGGCTGGCCGGCGACAGCCGGTAGATCACCTGCTTGATGGCCGGCAGCGAGCTCATGAAGTACAGCGTCAGCACCAGGGTGACGATGGTGGCCACCAGCACGTTGGCGATGAAGCGGCCGGCGCCCAGCAGGCCGCCGAAGAGCGTCTCGAGGAGCGCGCCGGAGCCGATGAACTCCGTGGCCCTGGTGACGAGGTCGTAGCGGGCGTCGAGATCGGCGAACACCGGGTTGTCGCGCAGCCTGGCCAGCGAGTCCGGGGTGCTCTGCAGCAGCTGGTTGACCTGGGAGCTGAACACCGGCAGCACCGCCAGCACCACCAGCGAGATGACCGTGGCCAGCACCAGGAAGACGGCGAGCACGGCCGGCACACGGGGCAGGCCGCGGCGGGTCATGAACTCCACCACCGGGTTGAGCCCGACGGCGACGAAGAGGGCGACCACCACCATCATCAGGATCGCGTTGATCTCCAGCGCCGCCTGGAAGAGCAGGTAGGCGGTCAGCACCCCCAGGCAGCCGAAGAAGCCGACCCGGTACGGCGAGTTGAGGCTCAGCCGCAGCCCGGGCTCACGCCGCCGGGAGCCCGTCGGCCCTGCGCCGTCGCCCCCGTCCGGACTGCTGCCGGAGGCGGGCGCCGGGGCCACGGCGGAGGCGGCCGCCGGGTCCGAGGCCGGCACGGGTCCGGGGAAGGCCGACGGCCCGGGCCCGGTGGTGGTCATCGCTGGGTCTCCGCGCCCGGATCAGCGACGGCCGGGGCGGCCGCCCGCACCGCCGCCCGAGGCCGCGGTGGGGCGCGGCAGCTGCTGGGTCTCCTCCTCGGCCTCGTCGCGGGTGTCCGCGCCGGCAGCCGGCTCGGACGCCGCCTCGGGCTGCGCCGCAGCCGGCTCGGCGTCCATCGGCTGGTCGGGCTCGGTCGGCTCGCCCGGTGCCGCGGCCTCCGCCTTAGCCGCGGGCTCGACCGGAGCGGGCCCGGTCGCAGCGGGTCCGGCCGGGGCGGGTTCGGTCGGGGCGGGTTCGGTCGGGGCGGGTTCGGTCGGGGCGGGCTCGGGGGCCAGCAGGACGGGGGTGTCGAGGTCGTCGGTCTCGAGCTCGTCGAGGTCGTCGGTGCTGAACTGCCCCGCGGTCGCGGTGACCATCGCCGACAGGTGCGAGAGCTGGGCCACGATGCCCTGGCGGCGGGCCTGCAGCGAGGCGATCTCGCGCTTGAGGGCGTCCAGCCGGGCCTGGTGGCGCTCGGTGGCCCGCTCCAGGCTGACCCGGGCCTGCTGCTGGGCCACGGCGATCTGCATCTCGGTCTCGCGGAGCGTCCGGGCCCGGGTCTCGTCGGCCTCGACCACGGCCTCGGCGCGGATCCGGGCCGACTCGGCGACCACCTGGGCCAGCTCCTCGTTGGCCTGCTGCAGCTGCGCCGAGTGCTCGGCCATGGTGGCGGCCAGCGCGGCCCGGGCCTCCTGGTGCTCCTGCTGCAGGGTGGCCAGCACCTGGGAGCGGGTGTTCTCGGCCTCGAGCCGCCACTCCGCGGCCTGAGTCAGCGCCTCCTGCCGGATCAGCGCGGCCTCGCGCTCGGCGGTCTCGCGGAGCTGGGCGGCGGTGACCTCGGCCTCGTGGGCGACCACGGCCGCCTGCTGGCGGGCGCGGTCGAGGAGCAGCTCGGCCTCGGCCGTGGTCCGCTGGACCTGGTCGCCGGTCTCCCGCTCCAGCCGGGCCCGCTGCGCCTCCGCGTGGGCCAGCGTGGTCAGCCGGACGTCCTCGGCGTCGCGCTCGGCGGCCTCGGTGAGCTCGCGGGCCTGGTGGCGTCCGGCCTCGACGATCCGCTGGGCCTCCGCCTCGGCGGCGTCCAGCACCTGACGTGCCTGCTCCTGGGCCAGCTGCAGGATGGCCGACGTCCGGGCGCCGACGTCGGGCTGCTCGGCCGCCGCGGTGGGCAGCGGCACGGTCGGCTCGGCCTGCTGCAGCTCGCTCAGCTGGGCCTCCAGCCGCTGGATCCGCTGCTGCTGGCTGCGCAGCCGCTGCTCGGCCTCCGCCACGTAGGCGTCGACGGCCCGCTTGTCGTAACCACCCAGGCGCACCTGGCGGAAGCCGGTGTCGGAGCTCTGGTCGAAGAAGATGTCCAGGCCTGTCTCGGTGTTCTCGTCGGGCATGCAGCGCCACCTCCCAGTCGTCTCCGGACAGGCTAGTCCAGCGCGCACCCGCCGGGCTCGCGCCGCGACGGGCGCGGCGTCAGGCCGGCCGCTGCACCAGCTCCAGCAGCACCCCGCCGGTGTCGCGCGGGTGGACGAAGTTGATCAGCGACCCGGCGGTGCCGCGGCGGGGCGAGGGGTGCAGCAGGGTGAAGCCGCGCTCGCGCAGCACGGCGCTGACCCGCTCCAGGTCGCCGACCCGGTAGGCCACCTGCTGCACCCCCGGCCCGCGCCGCTGCAGGTGGCGGGCGATGGGGGAGTCCGGTCCCAGCGGCGCCAGCAGCTGCACCCGGGCGGCGTCGGGGCCGCCGTCGCCGGTCACCAGCATGGCCTCCTCGACGCCCTGCTCCTCGTTGCGCTCGCGGTGCTCCAGCCGCCACCCGAGCGTCTGGGTGTGCAGGGTGAGCGCCTCGTCGAGGTCCGCCACGGCGTAGCCGACGTGGTCGAGGCCGGTGAAGAGCTCGGCCGGCAGGTCAGCAGGGGGCGGGGGAGCCGGGGAGGAGGTGCTGCTCACCTCCTGACCGTCTCACAGCCGGACCGTAGGCTGGGCAGCGGCGCGGCGCCACCGGCGGCCCGTGCCGGGACGGAGGCACACGGATGGGCTCGCTGGTCGTCGGCGGGGCGCGGACGCCCTTCGGGAGGCTGGGCGGCGCGCTCGCGTCGCTGCCGGCCACCGAGCTCGGCGGGGTGGCGGTCGCGGCTGCGCTGCAGCGCGCCGGGGTGCCCCCCGAGGCGGTGGACCACGTCGTCCTCGGCCAGGTGCTGCCCGCCGGGGCGGGTCAGCTGCCGGCCCGCCAGGCCGCGGTCCGCGCCGGGATCGGCATGGACGTCCCGGCGCTCACGGTCAACAAGGTCTGCCTGTCGGGGCTCAACGCGGTGGCGCTGGCCGACCAGCTGATCCGCGCCGGCGAGTGCGAGGTCGTCGTGGCCGGCGGCATGGAGTCGATGACCCAGGCGCCCCACCTGCTGCCCGGGTCGCGGCAGGGCTACCGCTACGGGGACGTGACGGTGCGCGACCACATGGCCCACGACGGGCTGTGGGACGTCTGGACCGACCAGTCCATGGGCGCGCTGACCGAGTCCTGCAACACCGGGCCGCTGCGGGTCGGCCGCGAGGAGCAGGACGCCTTCGCCGTCCGCTCCCACCGGCTCGCCGCCCAGGCCCGGGCGAGCGGCGTGCTGGACCCCGAGGTCGTCGCGGTGACGGTCCCCGGCCGGCGCGGCGCCACCGTGGTCGACGAGGACGAGGGGGTGCGGCCCGACGCCGACGAGGCCGCGCTGGCGCGGCTGCGGCCCGCCTTCGCCCCCGACGGCACGATCACCGCGGGTTCGGCCAGCCCCATCTCCGACGGCGCCGCGGCGTGCGTGGTGATGAGCCCGGCGGCCGCCGAGCGCTGGGGGGCGACCCCGCTGGCCGAGGTCGTCGGGTACGGCCAGGTCGCCGGACCCGACTCCAGCCTGCAGCTGCAGCCGGCCGCCGCCGTCCGGGCCGCCTGCCGGCGCGCCGGGGTCGAGGTCGCCGACCTGGACCTGCTGGAGCTCAACGAGGCCTTCGCCGCCGTCGTGCTGGCCAGCGCGCGCGACCTCGGGCTGGACCCGGAGCAGGTCGAGCGGCGGGTCAACGTCCACGGCGGCGCGATCGCGCTGGGCCACCCGATCGGCGCCTCCGGGGCCCGGCTGGTGCTGCACCTCGCCCTCGAGCTGTCGCGGCGCGGCACCGGTCTGGGCGTGGCGGCCCTCTGCGGTGGCGGCGGCCAGGGCGACGCGCTGCTGCTGCGCGCCGCCGGGCCGGCGTGACCGCTCCGGCGGGCGGCGCAGCCCGGGACGAGCTGCACCGGCTGCTGGCGCAGGCCCGCGCCGGCCGTCCCCGGGCCGTCGGACGGCTGGTCAGCCTCGTCGAGGACGACGACCCGCGGCTGCCCGAGCTGGTGCGCGCGCTGGCGCCCGGCAGCGGCCGGGCGCACGTGGTCGGGCTGACCGGTGCGCCGGGGGTCGGCAAGTCCACCACGACCACCGCCCTGGTCACGGCGCTGCGGGCCGAGGGCCTGGTCGTCGGGGTGCTGGCGGTCGACCCCTCGTCCCCGTTCACCGGCGGCGCGCTGCTCGGTGACCGGGTGCGGATGCAGGAGCACGCCCTCGACCGCGGCGTGTTCATCCGCTCCATGGCCAGCCGCGGCCACCTCGGCGGGCTGGCCGCCGCCACGCCGGCCGCGCTGCGGGTGCTGGAGGCCGCCGGCTGCGACGTGGTGCTGGTGGAGACGGTCGGCGTGGGCCAGTCCGAGGTCGAGGTGAGCGCCTGCGCCGACACCACCTGCGTGCTGATGGCACCCGGTACCGGGGACGCCGTCCAGGTGGCCAAGGCCGGTCTGCTCGAGGTCGGCGACGTCTTCGTGGTGAACAAGGCCGACCGCGACGGCGCCCGGTCGCTGGTGCGCGACCTGCGCACGATGGTGTCCCTGGGCAGCCCCGCCGAGGCCACCCGGGAGCCCGGCAGCCCGTGGCGGCCGCCGGTGGTGCAGACCGTGGCCTCCACGGGTGAGGGGGTGGGCGAGCTGCTGGCCGCCGTCCGCGCGCACCGGGAGAGCCAGCAGGCGTCGGGCGGGTGGCAGCGGCGCCGCCGGCGCCGGGCGCGGGAGGAGATCGAGGCGCTCGCCCTGGCCCGGGTGCGCCGCCGGTTCCGCACCCTCACCGGCGCACCCCTGGACCGCCTCGCCGAGGAGGTCGGCGACGGCCGGCTCGACCCCTACACCGCCGCCGCGGCGCTGCTGGACGGCGCGCCGACCCGGGAAGGTCCACGCGGCCGCTCCGCGGGCGGGGCAGAATGACCCACGACGTCT
This sequence comes from Auraticoccus cholistanensis, assembly GCF_009742705.1. Taxonomy (GTDB): domain Bacteria; phylum Actinomycetota; class Actinomycetes; order Propionibacteriales; family Propionibacteriaceae; genus Auraticoccus; species Auraticoccus cholistanensis. The sequence goes on along the minus strand of NZ_WPCU01000005.1, from coordinate 527,819 downwards.
GCCCACACCGCCCGGAGGACCCATGAGCTGGCTGAAGAAGATCGCCATGATCCTCGTGGTCGCGTTCGCGCTGTACTACCTCTTCACCCGGCCGGAGGACGCCGCCGCCGCGGTCCGCAGCTTCTTCGGTGCCTTCACCTCGATCGGCACCTTCTTCGACGAGCTCGCCTCCTGAGGCGCGGCCGGGAGCAGCGGTGAGCGCCTGGTCGAGGCTGCTGGACCCCGAGGTCCACCGGCACCTGATCGCCGACGAGGGCGAGGTCGTCATCGACGAGGTCCGCAAGCACCCGATGGCCATCGCCGGCTGGGTGGCGGGGCTCGTGGTCTGCATCGTGGTGGTGGCGTCGATGCCGCTCGCCGGGGCCGGCTGGTGGGTCCTGCTGGTGCTGGGGCTGGCCGGCGCGGGGACCTGCCTGTACAAGATCCAGGCCGCGCACATGGACCGCTTCGTCATCACCAACATGCGGGTGTTCCGGGTCACCGGCATCTTCAGCCAGCACCTGGCCACCATGCCGATCCAGCGGATCCTCGACATCGCCGTGCACAAGCCGCTGGTCGGGCGGCTGCTGGGGTACGGCCACTTCGTCTTCGAGTCCGCCGCCCAGGACCAGGGGCTGCGGGACGTGCGCTGGGTGGGGCGTCCCGACGAGCGCGACCTCACGATCCAACGGGTGATCCAGCGGTCGGGGGTCCGGCGCAGCATGGCAGTGTCGCACCCGGTGCCCCACGGCGGCCGGACGAGGTCCAGCCCGGGCAGCCCGGACCCCGAGCGAGGAGCAGACGGAACCTGATGGCGGAGCGGAAGCGGCTGCCCTTCGACCCGGTCGAGCGGGCGGCCCAGCAGTGGTCCCAGCACCATCCCGAGACCCCGCGGATGCGGGCGGTGACCTCGCTGATGCGGGTGCACCAGCTGGTGCTGACCCAGCTGGACGAGCTGCTGCGCCCGCTGGGGCTGACCTTCGCCCGCTACGAGGTGCTGGTGCTGCTGTCCTTCAGCCGCCACGGCTCGCTGTCGCTGGGCAAGATCGGCGAGCGGCTGCAGGTGCACGCCACCTCGGTCACCTCGCTGGTGCAGCGGCTGGACGCGGCCGGGCTGATCGAGCGCCGGCCGCACCCCCACGACGGCAGGGCGGTGCTGGCCGCGATCACCGAGCGGGGACGCCGGGTGCTCGAGCAGGCCACCCAGGCCGTCACCGACGCCGGCTTCGGGCTGACCGCGCTGAGCGAGGAGGAGTGCGACGCCCTCTCCTCGCTGCTGCGCGGTCCCCGGGCGGCCGCCGGCGACTTCTGATGGCCCCGCCCACGCCCGCGCCGACGGGCGCAGCCGGCCTGCCGCGCCGGCTGCTGGTGCTGGCCGACAGCGACTCCTACCTCAAGTGGGCCAGCGCGCTGGTGAGCCAGCTCGGCACCGGCTGGCAGGTGCGGGTGCTGGTGGTCCGCAGCCCGATCACGCCGTCCCCGGCGCAGGTCCTGGCGGCCACCGGCACCGCCCTGCGGCCGGTGTCCGCGCTGGCCGCCCTGGCTGCGGTGCGCCGGCTCCGCCCCGACGCGGTGCTGCTGGCCTGCACCGGTCCGGTGGTGCGGGCGCTGCTCGAGCACCCGCCGCTGCGCGCCCGGGACCGGCCGGTGCTCGTCACCGGGCTGCCCGGCATCAGCTTCCCCGCCCGGGCCCGGGGGCTGCGGTTCCGCGAGGGCTGCGACCTGTTCGTGCTGCACAGCCGCCGCGAGTGCGCGGCGCACGAGGAGCTGGCGGCCGAGATCGGCGTCCCCCACGAGTTCGTGCTCGCCACGCTGCCCTTCCTGCGGGAGGGGACGTCGGCGGGGGGCGGGCGGGACGTGGTGCTGGCCGCGCAGGCCAAGGTGCCCGCCACGGCGGAGGACCGCAGGGCGGTGCTGGCCGCGCTGGCCGAGGTGCCGCAGCCGTGGCGACCGGTGGTCAAGGTCCGGGCGCTGCCCGGGGAGCAGCAGACCCACCACGAACGGTGGTCCTACGCCGAGCTGTGGCCCGGGCTGGCCCGCGAGCGGGGCTGGCCGGCCGACCGGATCACCTTCCGGGCCGGGTCGATGGCCGACGCGCTGGCCGACGCGCACGGCTTCGTCACCGTCTCCTCCACCGCGGCCCTGGAGGCGCTGCACGCCGGCGTGCCCACCCTGGTGCTGTCGGACTTCGGCGTCTCGGCGGAGATGATCAACCTCGTCTTCGACGGGTCCGGGCTGCTGGGCACGCTGGACGACCTGCGCGCCGACCGGTTCCCCACGCCGGACCCGACCTGGCTGGCCGAGAACTACTTCCACGGCCCCGACGCGGTCAGCTGGGTCACCCGGCTGGAGCAGCGGGTGGCCGAGCGCCGGGCCGGGCGGCTGGCGCCCGTCCGGCTCAGCCCCGCAGGACGGTTCCGAGGGCCGCTGCGGCGGCAGGCTCGGGTGCTGCTGCCGGGATGGCTGTGGCGGGGTGTGCGGCGGGTGCGCCGGAGGACACCTCGCTGACCACCCCGACCCACTCGGGCCGGGAGGCCAGCACCCGCTCGGCGAGCTCGCGCACCGCGCCCTGCCCGCCGGGGCGCGACAGCACCACGCGGGCGGCCCGGCGCACGCTCGGGTGCGCCTCGGGCACCGTGACCGGCCACCCGACCAGCGACAGCGGGCCCAGGTCGTTGAGGTCGTTGCCGACGTAGGCGACCCGGGCCGGGTCGAGCCCGCGGGCGTCCATCCACTGCCGCAGCGCGGTGGTCTTGTCCAGCACGCCGTGGCGCACCTCGACCTGCAGCTTGGCGGCCCGCGCGGCCACCACCGGGTTCTGCTCCCGGGACAGGATCAGCACCGGCACACCCGCCCGACGCAGGAAGGACACCCCGAGGCCGTCGGAGCGGCTGACCCGGACCGTCTCCCGGCCGTCCTGGTCGAGGTAGGCGGTGTCGGCGGTGTGCACCCCGTCGAAGTCGGTGACCACCGCGTCGACGTCGATGGGGGCGGCTGCGGCCGGCTCGCCGGAGCGGTCCAGCACCGCGGCGACGGCGTCTGCCAGGGCGAGCTCCTCGACGGTGTCGATCTCCAGGCTGCTCAGCTCCGAGACCGGGACCACCTGCGTCCGGCCGAAGAAGCGATGGCGGTGCTCGCGGAACCCGGCCGTGCGCATCACGTAGAAGGCCCCGGTCTCGCGGAAGTCCGGGCGCCGGTCCTGGCGGCGCGGGCGGTGGCGGGCGTCGTGGTTCTGGCCCACCACGGGGCCGGTCCCCGGCTGCTGCGAGGGGTCGGCGTCGCGCCAGAGGAACTCGTAGGTCTCCACCGCCGAGAAGGCGGAGTCCGCGGTGCCGCCGGCCACCAGCGCGACGCCCGCGTCGACGTCCTCGCCGCGGATGAAGGGGCTGGTGCACTGCACGAAGACCGTCACCTCCGGGTCCACGCCCGATGCGGCGATGGCGTCCAGGGCGTGCAGCAGCGCCGACTCCGAGGAGGCGGTGTGGCCGGCCAGGTCGGCGGGGCGCTCGACCACCTCGGCGCCGGCGGCCCGGGCCGCGGCCCCGATCGCCGCGTCGTCGGTGGTGACGTAGACCCGGTCCACCCGGCGCGCGGCCAGGCAGGCCCGCACCGCCCGCGCCACCAGCGGGACGCCGCCCACCGGCCGCAGGTTCTTGCCGGGAACCCCCTGGGAGCCGCCGCGGGCCGGGATGATGGCGACGTTCGTCATGGTCGGCGACGCTAGCCAGGGCAGGTGGACACGAGGTGAACGCCAGGCGGAGCGCAGGGTCCTCGGGCGTCCTACCATCGGAGCACGGGCAGGGACGACGAGGAGGTCGGGATGCCGGAGACGTCGGACGCGGGCCGGGTCCGCTGGCAGCGGGCCTACGCCGAGGCCGAGGCCCGTGGCGGGGTGCGGCAGCGCGACTTCACCACGCTGTCGGGGATGCCGGTGGACCCGGTCTACGGGCCTCCGGAGGGGGCGACCGACCCGCGGGCGGAGCGGATCGGCTGGCCGGGGGAGTTCCCGTTCACCCGGGGGCTGCACGCCACCGGCTACCGCGGCCGGCCCTGGACCATCCGCCAGTTCGCCGGCTTCGGCGACGCCATCCAGACCAACGAGCGCTACCGGATGATCCTGGACGGCGGCGGCGGGGGCCTCAGCGTGGCCTTCGACATGCCCACCCTGATGGGGCTGGACTCCGACGACGAGCGCTGCCGCGGCGAGGTCGGGCACTGCGGGGTGGCCGTCGACTCCTGCGCCGACATGGAGGCCCTCTTCCGAGGCATCGACCTCGGCGCGGTCAGCACCTCGATGACCATCTCCGGCCCGGCCGTGCCGGTCTTCTGCATGTACGTGGTGGCCGCCGAGCGGCAGGGCGTCGACCCGTCGGCCCTCGACGGCACCCTGCAGACCGACATCTTCAAGGAGTACATCGCCCAGAAGGAGTGGATCTTCGACCCCGGCCCGCACCTGCGGCTCATCGGGGACCTGATGGAGCACACCAGCGCCACCATGCCGCGGTACAAGCCGCTGAGCGTCTCGGGCTACCACATCCGCGAGGCGGGGGCCACGGCCGCGCAGGAGCTGGCCTTCACCCTGGCCGACGGCTTCGGCTACGTGGAGCTCGGGCTCTCCCGCGGGCTCGACGTCGACGTCTTCGCCCCCGGGCTCAGCTTCTTCTTCGACGCCCACATCGACTTCTTCGAGGAGGTGGCCAAGTTCCGGGCCGCTCGGCGGATCTGGGCCCGGTGGATGCGCGACCGTTTCGGGGCCACCACGGCTCGGGCCCAGCGGCTGCGCTTCCACACCCAGACCGCGGGCGTCTCGCTGACCGCCCAGCAGCCGTACAACAACGTGGTCCGCACCGCGGTCGAGGCCCTGGCGGCGGTGATGGGCGGGACCAGCTCGCTGCACACCAACGCCCTGGACGAGACGCTGGCCCTGCCCACGGCGCGGTCGGCCGAGATCGCGCTGCGCACCCAGCAGGTGCTGGCGGAGGAGACCGGGGTGGTCAACGTCGCCGACCCGCTCGGCGGGTCCTGGTACGTCGAGGAGCTGACCGACCGGCTGGAGGCCGAGGCCGAGGAGATCTTCGCCCGCATCGAGCGGATGGGCGCCCGCGACGGGGCGCACCCGGTCGGCCCGATCACCTCCGGACTGCTGCGCGGCATCGAGGACGGCTGGTTCACCGGCGAGATCGCCGAGTCGGCCTTCGCCTACCAGCTCGCGCTGGAGAAGGGGGAGAAGCGGGTGGTGGGGGTCAACTGCCACACCGCCACGGTGACCGGCGAGCTGGAGATCCTGCGGGTCGGCTCGGAGGTGGAGCGGGAGCAGTGCCAGCGGCTGGCCCGGCGCCGGGCCGAGCGCGACGGCGAGGCGGTGGCGGTCGCGCTGGCGCGCCTGCGGGAGGCCGCCCGGGGCCGGGGCTCGACCCTGGCCCCGATGCTCGACGCGGTCCGGGCCGAGGCCACGCTGGGCGAGCTCTGCGGCGTGCTGCGCGAGGAGTGGGGCAGCTACCGCGAGCCGGCCCGGTTCTGAGGACCGCGGCGGCGGCGCCGCCGCGGACCCCGGGGCCCTAGGCTGCCCGCCATGATGCTGGAGCGGCGCAGCGAGCACGTGGTCGTGGTCGGTGCCACCTCGACCGGCGTCCGGCTGGTGGAGGAGCTGCAGAAGGCCGGGCAGCCGCTGGTCGTGGTGTGCCGGGCCGACGAGGTCGACCACGAGGACGAGCTGCGTGAGGCGGGCGCCGAGGTGCACACGGTGCGCTCGGTGACCGAGTCCGCGCTGCGCGAGGTGGGCGTCGCCCGCGCCCGGTGCGTGGTGGTGCTCGGTGCCGACGACGTGCACGTGGTGCAGGTGGCCATGATGGTGGAGGAGATCTGCCCCGGCGTCCGGCTGGTCCTGGAGATGGAGAACCCCGCGCTGGCCCGGCGGCTCGAGCCGCTGCTGGGGGAGTGCGTGGTGCTGTCCTCGGCCGAGCTCGCCGCGCCCTCGTTCGTGGCGGCGGCCCTGGAGAGCCCCGAGGTGGAGACCTTCGAGCTGGCCGGACGGCCCGTGGTGGCCGGCTCCCGGCGGCGGGTCGGCGGGGAGCTGCTGGCCGTGCTCGGGGACAGCACCCGGGTCGGCGCCGACGCCCTGCTCCCCGACGAGGGCGACCTGGTGCTCGGCACCGAGATCGTGGCCGGGAGGTCCAGCACCGTGCGCACCACCGGGCTGCCGGGCGCGCTGCGGCGGACCTTCGACCGCCGGCTGCGGTGGGTGCTGCTCGGGCTGGTGGCCCTGATCGCGGCGTCGGTGGCCTACTTCAGGATCAACGGCGTCAGCTGGTGGCAGGCGTTCTACCTGGCGCTGACCACCTCCACCCAGACCGGGGTGGACGTGGAGGTCGAGGCGCTGCCGCTGGTGGCCCGCTTCGGTGCCGTGGTGATCCAGCTGTTCGGGCTGATCCTGTCGGCCGGGGTGACGGCCGTGCTGGTCGACCTGCTGGTCACCAGCCGGCTGGCCGCGCTGACCGGGGGCGTGCGCGGGAAGCCGCGGCACCACGTGGTGGTCTGCGGGCTCGGCCGGATCGGCACCTCGGTGCTGCTGCGGCTGCACGAGCGCCGGGTGGCCGTGGTGGCCGTCGAGCGCTCCGAGGACGGGCTGGGGGTGCGCCGGGCGCGCCAGCTCAAGGTGCCCGTGGTGGTGGCGGAGGGCACCGACACCGCCGCCCTCGAGGTCGCCGGCATCGACCGTGCCGACGTGGTGCTCGCCCTCACCGACAACGACGCCGTCAACCTGGAGATCGCCCTGGTCGCCAAGGAGGTCAACCCGCAGGTGCGCGTGGTGACCAGGCTGTTCGACCACGCGCTGGCCACCCGGGTGGAGCGCACCCTCGACCTGGGGCCGACCCGCAGCGTGTCGGTGCTGGCGGCGCCGGCGTTCGCGGCGGCCACCCTGGGGCGTCCCGCCGAGACGCTGCTGCCGGTGGGGCGCCGCGTGCTGGTGCTGACCGAGCTCGCCGTCGGCGTCGACGGCCTCGACCTCGGGGACGTGGCCCGACCCGGTGAGGTGCGCCTGCTGGCGGTGCGGCGCTCGGGCGGGGGGTGGTCCTGGCGTCCCGACGCGGGACCGCTGCGGGCCGGCGACCGGCTGGCGGTGGCGGCGACCCGCTCCGGGCTGGCGGAGCTGCGCGCCCTGCTGCAGACCGCGGACGCCCGACGGGCCGCCCCGTGAACCGGGCGCCGGGCACGCTGGCGGCGGCGGAGGCGGCGCGGTTGCGGGCGGCACCGCTGGCCGGCGGCGGGTGGCCGCCGGGGGCGCTGCTGTCCGGCGAGCTGCCGGTGCTGCCGGGCTGGCACGCGCTGCGGCAGCGTCGCGTCCTGCCCGCGGACCGCTGGGAGCTCGCGGCCTCGACCCTGCTCGGCTGGCGCATGCACCTCGGCGCCGGGGTCGGCGTGCGGACCGACGCCGACCCGCTCGACGTCGGCACGGTAGCCGTGCTGCGGATCGGCCCGCTGACCGCCCCGGTGCGGGTGCTCGCCGTGGAGCGGACCGCGGACCGGGTGGGCTTCAGCTACGGCACCCTGCCCGGGCACCCCGAGGCGGGGGAGGAGGCCTTCGTGCTCGAACGGGGCCCGCAGGGCTGCACGGCCACGGTCGTCGCGCTGTCGCGGCCGGCGTCGTGGCTCACCCGGGCCGGCGGACCGGTGGCCCGCGCTGCCCAGCGGGTGGCCGCCCGCCGGTACCTGCGGGTGCTCACCGGCCGCGGCTGACGGACCCGCTCCGGCGCCCGCCCGCGACGTCGGCCGGGTCGGCCACCCCGTCGGGCTCCCGTCCCCGGTTCCTGCCCTCCTCCCAGACCGGACCGAGCAGCAGCCACAACCCGACCACCGCCCACACCCGTCCGATCCACCCGGCCAGCGGGCCGTCCTGCTCGGGGGAGGCCACGAGCAGGACGAGCCCGCCGAGGACCGCGGAGGTGATCGCGGCGGCGACGACCACGCGGTACCACTCCCGCCACAGGTGCTTCTGGCGCCCGGGACCGCGCCGCGGCGGCCTGACCGGTGCGGGCCCGCCGGCGAAGCGGTGCGCGAAGCGGGCGTCGGCCCAGCGCACCAGAGCCGGCCCGAAGGCCACCGAGAACCCCAGGTAGACGGCGGCCAGGCCGTGGCTGAGGCCCGCCGGCGCGCCCCGGTGCAGGTCGAGCGCCGTGGCCACCACGAGGACCACGTCGAGCAGCGGGATGGCCGCGAGCACCAGCGTGCTGAGCAGGCGCAGCCGTGCGAGGTAGCGCAGCGCGAGCCCCAGCCCCAGCAGCACCCACAACCCGATCTCGCAGCCGACGATGAGGCCGGCCACCGGGTGCTCGGCCAGGAGGTCGGTCATGACGTCACCTTTCGTAGCGCATCTGTGCTAGCACGATCAATGTAGCACGCCTGCGCTAGAGTGCGGTCGTGCCTCGACACATCGACCAGGACCGTCGCCGCACCGAGATCGCCGAGGCGGTGTGGCGGCTGGTCGTCCGCGAGGGGGTGAGCGCGGTCTCGCTGCGCACGGTCGCCGCCGAGGCGGGCCTGGTGCTGGGGTCGCTGCGGCACAGCTTCCCCACCAAGGCCGACCTGCTGGCCTACTCCATGGAGCTGGTGCACGAGCGGGTGCAGGAGCGCGTCCGTCGCCATCTCGGCGTCCGCGACGCCCGGGCGCTGGCCCGGGCCGTGCTGCTCGAGGTGCTGCCGCTGGACGAGGAGCGGCGCACGGAGCTGCGGGTCAACCTCGCCCTCGTCGTGGAGAGCCCGGCGCACCCCCGTCTCGCCGAGCTGGCCGGGGCGGCGCAGACCGCGCTGGCTCAGATGTGCCGTGACCTGTGCGGCCACCTCGGCAGCGCGGGGCTGCTGCACCCCTCGCGCGACGTGGCGCTCGAGGGCGCGCGGCTGCACGCCCTGCTCGACGGCACGGCGCTGCACCTGCTCCTCGACCCGGCAGCCGTCCCGTCGGCCGAGCAGCTGGTCGAGGCCCACCTGCGCGAGCTGGCGACCCCCTCCCCGGAGGCCGGGCCGGCGAGCGGGGCCGCGCGCCGGTAGGCGGCGGGCGGGCGTTCAGCCCAGCACGGCGTCGACGACCTGCTTGGCCTCCGCCTGCACACGCGCCAGGTGGTCGGGTCCCCGCAGCGACTCGGCGTAGATCTTGTAGACGTCCTCGGTCCCCGACGGCCGGGCGGCGAACCAGGCGGACCCGGTCTGCACCTTCAGCCCGCCGATCGCCGCGCCGTTGCCCGGGGCCGTGGTCAGCACGGCGGTGATGGGGTCGCCGGCCAGCGTGTCGGCCTGGATGGCGGAGGCGTCGAGGCCGGCCAGGGCGGCCTTCTGCTCCCGCGTCGCCGGTGCGTCGGTGCGCGCGTAGCTGGAGGCGCCGTGGCGGGCCTCGATGTCGGCGTAGAGCTGGCTGGGGGAGCGGCCGGTGACCGCGAGGATCTCGCTGGCCAGCAGGGTCAGCAGGATGCCGTCCTTGTCGGTGGTCCAGGTGCTGCCGTCGCGGGCCAGGAACGAGGCCCCCGCCGACTCCTCGCCGCCGAAGCCCAGCGAGCCGTCGCGCAGCCCCGGCACGAACCACTTGAAGCCGACCGGCACCTCCACCAGCGGCCGGCCCAGCTCGGCGGCCACCTTGTCGATCAGCGACGACGACACCAGCGTCTTGCCGATGCCGGCGGCCGACGGCCAGCCCTCACGGTGGGCGAAGAGGTAGGAGATCGCCACGGCGAGGTAGGCGTTGGGGTTCATCAGCCCGGCGTCGGGGGTGACGATGCCGTGCCGGTCGGCGTCGGCGTCGTTGCCGGTGGCGATGTCGAACCGGTCCCGGTTGCCGATGAGGGAGGCCATCGCGTTCGGCGAGGAGCAGTCCATCCGGATCTTGCCGTCGGTGTCGAGGGTCATGAACGCCCAGCGCGGGTCGACCGTCGGGTTCACCACCGTCAGGTCGAGCCCCAGGTGCTCGGCGATCCACTCCCAGTACTGCACGCTCGCCCCACCCATGGGGTCCGCGCCGATCCGCACCCCGGCTGCCCGGACGGCGTCCAGGTCGAGGGCGCTCGACAGGTCCTGGCAGTAGGCGGTGCGGTAGTCGAAGCGACCGATCTCACCGGCGGCGCGCTCGTAGGGGGTCCGTCGGATCGCGCCCGGGTCGCGCAGCAGCTCGTTGGCCCGTGCCGCGATGGCCGAGGTGGCGTCGCTGCCGGCCGGCCCGCCGTGCGGCGGGTTGTACTTGAACCCGCCGTCGCGGGGCGGGTTGTGCGAGGGGGTGACCACGATGCCGTCGGCCAGGTCGGCGGTGCGACCGGCGTTGTGGACGACCACCGCCCGCGACAGCGCCGGGGTGGGGGTGTACTCGTCGTCGCGCTCGGCCAGCACGGGCACGCCGGCGGCGTGCAGCACCTCGATCGCGGTCCGCCAGGCGGGTCCGGAGAGGGCGTGGGTGTCCTTGGCGAGGTAGAGCGGGCCGGTGGTCCCCTGGCTGGCCCGGTACTCCACGATGGCCTGGGTCGTGGCGGCGATGTGGGCCTCGTTGAAGGCGGTGTCGAGGGACGAGCCACGGTGCCCCGAGGTGCCGAAGACGACCTGCTGGTCCGGGTCCCTGGGGTCCGGCACGCGGTCGTAGTAGGCCGCCACCACCTCGTCGACGTCGATCAGGTCCGATGCCTGGGCCGGCTGGCCCGCGCGCTCATGTGCCATGACCCCATCCTGGCCCACCCGGGGCCGCGCCACCCAGGGCCCCTCAGCCGGCGTGCCGCTCGAGGAAGGGCCGCATCGCGTCGGCCATCGCCCGCTCCCAGCCCCGCTGGTGCGGGAGGACCGGGTTGGGCGGTCGCCGCGAGCCCACGTGCAGCGCCACGGCGAGTGCCGCCACGACGCCCAGCAGCAGCTCGGGGTCGTAGCCGGCCGTGGCCGGGTGCTCGCGCCACGTCCCCACCACGTCCACCGCGCCGCCGTCGCCGAGGTCGGCACCGGAGGCCACCACGTCGCCGAGGAGGATGGCCGGGTCCACCCACGGCGCGGCGGTGCCGGGATGGGCCCAGTCGACGAACCAGACGCCAGGGTCGTCGGCGTCCGTCGGCTCGCCGACGAGGATGTTGTCGGCCCGCAGGTCGATGTGGGAGAGCACGGCCGGGTGCTCGGCGTCCCCGTCGACCCGAGCGGTGGTGGCGGCCAGACGCGGCGCCCAGCTGCGGACCAGCGCCAGCCAGGGGTCCCGCGGGTCCTCCAGCACGAGGCGCCAGCGGTCGAGGAACCCCCCGATCTCGGCCGAGGTCTCCCACGCCGTGGCGTGCAGCAGCGGTGTCACCCGCTGCCAGGCGTCCAGCACCCGGTGCAGGTGCTGCCGTGACCACGGGTGGCGCACCGGCTCGCCCGGCAGGGCGGCGTAGACGCCGACCGCCCAGGGCCCGGTGGAGGTGGCCACGTCGGCCGTCCCGACCAGCCGGGGCAGGTGCGGGGAGCGGGGCAGCCGGTCGGCCAGGGCCGCCTCGCGCAGGTACATCTCGTGACCGACCGGGTTCTGGGCGCCGTCGAGGGCCTTGACGAACACGGCGCGGGTCTCCCCGCGGACCACCGCCGCCACGCCCGCCGACATGCCGCCGACGCGGTCCTTCCAGCTCCGCACCGGCTCGCCCAGGCAGTCGCGGACCATCTGCTGCACCGGGGCGGGTGCGTCCGCCCAGGACGTGCGGCGGGTGCGCAGGTAGGTCGGCGGCAGCGCGGCGGCATCGGGCACCTTCGGCATGCTGCCGTCCCGGCCCACGGTGGACCAGTCGATTTCGACCGGTCCCGGTCTGCAACCTCCGCCCGTGGCTGGGTAGGAGGAGGGTGTGCCCACCGACACCCACCTCCCTCGCGGGGACGTGGCACGCCGGCTGTTCCCCGAGGTCCGTGAGCTCACCCGCACCATGACGGTCAGCGAGGCCTGCCGGCGGACCGGGGTGCACCGCACGCCGTACCTGCGCTGGCTGGCCCGGCCGTGCCCGGACCGCGAGCTGCACCACGCCTACCAGGTGGACGTCCTCTTCGACGCCCTCCGCGAGGACCCGCACGCCTCGGTCCGCACGCTGACCCGGCGGCTCGCCGCCGCCGGTCTGCCGGCCGACCCGCGCACCGTGCACTACCTGCGCGAGGAGGCCCGCAGCCACCTGCCGCCGCCGCCCCCGCTGCCGGAGGGGTGGACCTTCACCGACGCGTACCGGACGCTGGGGATCGACAAGGGCCGGCTGCGGCGGATGGTGCAGCTGCTCGGCATGCCCGACCCCCTCCCAGGGCCGGGACCGTCGCGGTGGCCCGAGGACGTCTGGCGCTCGCTGGGCCCCCGGCTCGACCGGCTCGTCTGGCGCCGCGACGAGGTGCGTGCCTACCTCGGCCGGGACCGCCCGGGTGGGCGGAGGACGCCGCTGCCGCCTCCTGGCGGCAAGGACGAGAAGGGCCACTGGTGGCTGCCCGCCCAGGTGCGGGAGTGGGCCCGCCAGCACGACGAGGAGCCGGCCGGGCGACCGGACCCCGACCGCGAGGACGCGCTGACGCGCCCGTGACCGGCCCGCCGGCGACGGGACGGACCTCCCGGCGGGGCTGCTGGGCGTACCGGGCGGGCGATAGTCTCAGGCGTTGACCGGACCGCACGCCGCGGTCGCGCAGGCACGACCGAAGGACCACCGCGAATGACCTCCCCGAGCTTCAACCGCCCCGGCGCCGTCGACCTCTCGAACCTGGCCCAGGCCTCCCGCCAGGGTGGCCAGGCGCCGGCGGGCCGGTCCTGGGTGCTGGACGTGACGGTGCAGACCTTCAACGACCTGGTGGCCCGCTCCCAGCAGCACCCGGTCGTGCTGGAGATCACCTCCCCGCGGGCCCAGGGCGCGGCGGCGCTGAGCCGGGACCTGGCCGACCTCGCGCAGGCGGCGCAGGGCAAGTTCCTGCTCGGCCGGGTCGACGTGGACGTGGAGACCCAGATCGCCCAGGCCCTCGGCGTGCAGCAGGTGCCCGTCGTGATCGGCGTGCTGATGGGTCAGCCCGTGCCGCTGTTCCAGGGCGTGCTGCCCCGCGAGCAGATCCAGGCCTACCTCGACCAGCTGCTGCAGGCCGCCGTGGCCAACGGGGTGGTCGGTACCGCCGAGCCGGTGCAGGGGGCCGCGGAGTCCGCCGCCGACGAGCCCGACCCGCGGTTCGCCGCCGCCGACGAGGCACTCGAGCGCGGCGACTACGCCGCCGCGGAGGCCGAGTTCGACAAGCTGCTGGCGGCCGACCCCCGCGACGCCGAGGCGGCCGCCGGCAAGGCGCAGGCGGGTCTGCTGGCCCGGACCGCCGGGGTCGACCCGCAGGCGGTGCTGGCTGCCGCCGAGGCGGCCCCGCAGGACCTCGCCGCCGTGACCGCGGCCGCCGACGTCGAGGTCGTCCTCGGCACGCCGGAACGGGCCTTCGAGCGGCTGATCGGCTTCATCCGCGTGTCGGCGGGCGACGACCGCGAGGAGGCGCGCAAGCGGCTGCTGGCGCTCTTCGAGACCGTGGGCGGGAACGACCCCCGTGTGCTGAAGGCCCGCCGGGCGCTCACCACCGCCCTGTTCTGAGCCGGACCGCCGCCCGGGCGGCGGCCCGCCGCACGCCTCGTCACCGCGTCATGACGGGGGACCGAAGAGCCGGTCCAGGTGCTGGTCGACGGCCCTGAGTGCCGCCTGCGGCTCGACGACGTCGAGCTCGAGGAGGGTCGCGAGACCGGTCAGCGCGAGGAGGAGGTCCGTCTCGACGCCGGGGTCGCGACCCGGGGGGATGTGTCCCTCGTCCAGCGCCTGCCGGATGAGACGTTCGACCATCGAGCGCCCGTCGCGCAGCCCCGTGCCGACCTGCCGCTTCAACGCCGGGTCGTGCATCGCCTCGAGGACGTAGGCCGCGTTCATGCGGCTGGTGGCCCGGGCCTCGGGTCGCAGGGGGAGCATCTCGGTCAGCACCAGCCGCAGCACGTCGCGGGGATGCGGAGGGTGGTCGAGCTCGGCGAGACCCCGCTCGACCCGAGCTCGCGTCTGCTGGGACGCGTACTCCATCGCGAACGCCAGCATCTCGGCGCGCGAGGAGAAGTAGTGCTGCAGCTGCCCCAGGGAGACCCCTGCCTCGCGGGCGACCTCCCGCATGGTCGCACGTGCCCAGCCTTGCTGGTCCACGATCCTCCACAGCGCTCCCGCAATCGCCTCGCGCCGTTCGTGGTGGTCGACCTGCTTCGGCATCCGCGCCCCTCCTGTTCGGTACAGGTGACATAATACAGGTGACCTGAGACGCGGAGCGAGGGAGCGCTGATGACGGGACCCGAGTCGGGACTGCCCCTCTCGTTCTACGACCCGGCCGCCTTCGCCCTCGACGCGGAGGTGACGATCGCGCTGCTGGCCGACCTGAAGATCCGCGAGGCGATCGCACGCGGCGAGTTCGACGACCTGCCCGGCAGCGGCCGGCCGCTCGACCTACCCGATCGGCACGACCCCGACTGGTGGCTCAAGAACCTCATCCGACGCGAGAACATCTCGATGCTGCCGCCGTCCATCCAGCTGCGCAGGGACGACGCCGCCCTGGACGGACAGCTCGACCGGCTGCCGGACGAGGCGGCTGTCCGGCGTGAGATCGAGCAGTTCAACGAGCGGGTGGTCCGTGCCCGTTACCAGCTGCCGGCAGGTCCGCCGCTGATCACCATGCCGCGTGACGTCGAGGCCACCGTCACCGCGTGGGCCCGTCGCCGGCCGGCCCGGGCCGAGGAGGCCCGGCGGAGGGCGCGTGAGCAGGCCCGTCCGGCCGACCGCGGTCGCCGGCGCCTGTTCGGCCGGCGGAGGAGTCGGTCGTCGCGTCAGGGGCCTGGACGTGGCCAGGGCTCGGACGGCTGATGGCTGCGCTCGTCGCTCGCGTCTGCTCTGGCCGAGGTGCGTGCCGGCGGGCTCGACCGGGGTGGCCGTGTGGCCGGGCCTCGTCCTCGGCCGGGCGCCTGCCGAGCACGAAGGCCGCGGTCATCGCGACCCGGTCGTCGGGATCCTCGGTGAGGGCGGTGAGCGTGGCCGACGCCGCGGGCCCCGGGACGCCGGCGAGCGCGGTGGTCAGCCGCAGCCGCCCTGGGTCGTCTCCGACGGTCAGGGCGTCGGAGAGGGCCCGGGCCACCGCATCCGCGTGCCCGTGCGAGGAGGCCAGGGTCGCCAGCACGTCGGCGGCCTCCACGTCGTCGCGTCCCTGCGCCACCAGGGTGACGAGGCCGCGACCGCCGCGGCCGACCCGCTTCGCCCCCGTGCCAGGGTGGCCCGGGCGGCCACCACCGGGTCGGGGTGGTCCGACAGCTCGGCCAGCGCCGCCCCCGCGGCGGGGGTCGCCAGCTTCTCGAGCGCCGCCACCGCCCGGTGCCGCCGTCCGGGGTCGGCAGAGCGTAGGGCGCCGGCCAGGACCGGTACGGCGGCGTCACCGGTCCGGGCGAGCGCCCAGTGGATGGCGCCGGCCACGGCGGGGTCCGTCTCCTCGAGGGCCGCCTCCACGAGCACCCCGACGTGCCGGTCGGCCTCGTCGGCCACCTTCAGCGCTGACCGCTGTCGCTGCGAGGGGCTGCCCGCGCCGATGCCGCGCAGCAGCGCGATGGTCCGCAGCACGTCGGACCAGGCGGTGGGCCCGCTGAGGCGCACCTGCTGCAGCCGGTGCAGCAGCTCCTGGTCACGGGCCAGTCGCTCCCTGGTGCGGCTGATGAGGTCCTCGACCACCGCCTCCGGGCTGAACGACAGGTCGTCCAGCACGGCCACGACCTCCGGCAGGCTGAGCCCGAGCGAGCGGAGCCCCTCGGCGTGGAGGAGGCGTCGCACGTCGTCCTCGGAGTACTGCCGGTAGCCGCCCGCCGAGCGCCCGGTCGGGGACACCAGCCCGATGCGGTCGTAGTGACGCAGCATCCGCGTGCTGATCCCCGCCCGCCCGGCGACCTCGCCGATCAGCACCCTGCGCTCACTCGTCCACCACCACCGGGGCGCCGAGCAGGGCGAGCGTCCGCTCGGCCGCGGCGACGGCCACGTCGAAGCCCTCCTCGGGGTGCTGCACCAGCCGCTCGGTGGCGAGCGCGTGCCTGCGCCGGCCCCGGTCGGTCGAGGCCGCGGCGCGCCGCAGCACCGGGGCGGCGGCGTCCCCGAGAGCGACGAGCGCCCGGCTGAGGCTCCGCTGGACCTCGAGGTCGCCCCGGCCGAGCTGGCTGGCCAGCTCCTCGGCCAGCGCCGCCTCCTGGCCCTCGGGCACGAGGACGGCCGCGGCCCGCCAGGCGGCACGGGCCACCTCGACCTCGGCGTCGCGGAGGAGGTCGGTGGTGATCTCCGGCCAGGCCCGCCGGTCGCCGATCTTGGACAGCGTGTGCAGGGCCTGGCTGCGGGCCTGCGGGAACGGCGAGCGCAGCTCCAGCAGCACCCGGTCGACCGTGGCCGGCCCGTCGTGCCGGGTCAGCGCCCAGGTCAGCATGTCGCGCACGAAGAAGTCGGGTTCGACCGCGCACCGTGCGACCAGCACCTCCACCTGACCGGGCGAGGGGTGCGTGCCGGCGAGCAGCGCCGCCTGCAGCCGCGCCGACGCGTCGGGGGACTGCAGCACCGCCCGCAGCCGCGATCCGGTCCTGCTCTCGTCCTGCTGGGTCATCGGGACCACCTCCGCACCCCAGTAGAGACCTTGTCACCGTGCCAGGGTCAAGCCCGTTCAGCGCGGCGCCGGCACCAGCGTGTTCTCCAGGCGGGGCTCGTCCACCCGCACGGCCGCGCCGTCGAAGTGCACCTGGCTCAGCCACATGGTCCGGCCGGGGTCGCGGGTGCCCACCGCTCCCGGCATCCAGGCGTGGTAGACCATCCAGACCCGGTCGCCGTCGGCGAACAGGGAGCAGTGACCCGGTCCGGCGGCGACGTCGTTGCCGACCAGCAGCGGCTCGGGGTCCTTCGTCCAGGGTCCGGTCAGCGAGTCCGCGACGGCGTGCCCGACGGCGTAGTCCGGGCTGGCGAAGCCGTTGCCGGAGTAGAACAGGTGGTAGCTGCCGTCCACCCGCCACAGGCACGGCCCCTCGACCAGCGTCCCCTCCCACTCCCGGTCCTGCTTGACGACCCGGCGGGGCTGCCCCACCAGCTCGGTGCCGTCGGCGGAGAGCTGCTGCAGCGAGATCCAGGTGTCGACGCCGACGGCGTTGCCGTCGTTCTTCCACAGCAGCCACAGCGAGCCGTCCTGGTCGCGGAAGGGGGACGCGTCGATGGAGCCGCCCACGGCCGACTCGAAGACCAGCGGCCCGCTGCGGACGTCGGTGTAGGGGCCCTCGGGACGGTCGGCGGTGGCGGTGCTGACGCACTGCAGCCTCGAGTCGGGGCCGGGGGTCGTGTAGTACATCACCCAGCGCCCGTCGACCTCGATGATCTCCGGCGCCCACACCCGGCCCGGCCTGGTCCACGACGGCAGCGTCGGCAGGGCGTCCGGCGCCGGCTGCCAGCTGACCAGGTCCTGGCTGGTGAGGGCCTGCACGTTCCCGCCCGGGCCGTTGGTGGCGATGGCCAGCCAGCCGTCCTCGGTGCGGACGATCTGCGGGTCCGGGAAGTTGTGGGGGTAGACGGGGTTGGTCCAGCGCTGCACCGGTTCGCCTCCAGGTCGTGGTGGTGGGTCGGGGCGAGCATGGCACGGCCGCGGTTCGCACCTGCGGCCCCGGCACGGCGGAGCCCACCGGACGACGCGCGTCCGGTGGGCTCCGCTGCGGGGTCGGGCGGGTCTCAGGCGCCCAGGTGGTACCCGGTGTGCGGGGGCTGGTTGTAGGCCACGTTCTGCGTGGCGACGCCCAGCCGGTAGGTCCGGTCGTGCATCAGGGTGGTGACCTTGTGCTCGGTCGGGGCCGTGGTGGTGTAGATCCGCAGCGCGGTGTAGTCGGTGATCGGGTAGACCAGCTCCTCGCGCCAGTCACCCAGCAGGTCCGCCTGCAGGGCCGGGTTGCCCTTGGTGGTGTTGTTGGTGGTGGTGCCCTCGGCCCGGAACACCTCCTCGGAGCGGTCGGCCTCCCAGTTCCACTTCGAGACCGTCGGCGTGCCGAGCTGGCTGGCGCTGTCGTACTGGTGGTCGGCGATCTCGCGGAGCAGGTCCCCGTCCCACCAGGTCACGAAGTTGGCCGCCGGCACGGTGGTGGCCAGCAGCTCCCCGCTGACGTTGCGCAGCTCGGGGCCCTCCGAGCCGGTGGCCCAGCCCTCGGCGCCCTCGTGGGTGGGGTCGATGTCGGCCATCGCGGCCCGCCCGGTGTCGCGGACGGCCGGGATCGACCACAGCACCTCGCCGGTGGCCGCGTCGCGGTAGGTGGCACCCCGGTTGCCGCTGGTCGACATGCTCTCGTGCGGGGCGAAGACCTCCAGCCCCGGACGCGCCGGGTCGAAGTCGGAGACGTGCAGGGCGTCGCCGTGGCCGAGCCCGGTGTTGTACAGCAGCTCCCCGTCGTCGTCGAGGGTCATCGACCCGAAGACGATCTCGTCGCGGCCGTCGGCGTCGACGTCGGCGCTGGCCAGGTTGTGGTTGCCCTGGCCCTCGTACTGCTTGCCGACCTCGTCGGAGTCGAAGACCCAGCGGCTGGTGAGGTCCTCGCCGTCGAAGTTCCACGCGGCCACGACGGCGCGGGTGTAGTAGCCGCGGCTGAACACGACGGAGGGGTGCTCGCCGTCGAGGTAGGCCACGGTGGCCAGGAAGCGGTCCACCCGGTTGCCGTAGCCGTCGCCCCAGGAGGCCACCGAACCGCGGGGCGGCACGTAGTCGACGGTGTCCAGCGCCGCACCCGTCCGGCCGTCGAAGACGGTGAGGTACTCCGGGCCCGAGAGCACGTAGCCGTCGGGCTCGCGGTGGTCGGCGGAGGCGTCGCCGATCACCGTGCCCCGGCCGTCCACCGTGCCGTCGGCGGTCTTGAGCGTGACCTCGGCGTCGCCGTCGGAGTCGAGGTCGTAGACCATGAACTGGGTGTAGTGGGCGCCGGAGCGGATGTTGCGGCCCAGGTCCAGGCGCCACAGCCGGGTGCCGGCGAGCTCGTAGGCGTCGAGGTAGGTGCTGCCCGTGTAGCCGGCCTGGGAGTTGTCCTTGGCGTTGCGGGGCTCCCACTTCAGGACCAGCTCGTACTGGCCGTCGCCGTCGAGGTCGCCGACCGAGGCGTCGTTGGCGCGGTAGTCGTAGGACTCCCCGGCCGGGGTGACGCCACCGGCCGGCTTGTCGAGGGGGACGTCGAGGTGGTTCTGCGACCAGACCCCGAACTCCTCGGTGCTCGGGTGGGCCGCGGGCCGGCCGACGGCCTCGACGCGGTACCGGGATCCCGGCGCGCCGTCGGCGTCGACGAAGCTGGTCGCGCCCCGCAGCGGTGCGCGGGTGATCCGCTCGCCGTCGCGGTAGACGTGGAACATCACGCCCGGACGGTCGCTGCCCAGCACACGCCAGCTGAGGACGTTGCCGTCGTCGGTGCGGACGGCGACGGGAGCGCGGTCCAGGTCCTCGGCCCAACGGGTGTCGGTGGCGGGGGCCAGGTTCGCGTGCGGGGGTGCGGCCTCGGCTGCGGGGGCCAGGGCGAGCGAGGTGGTCACCAGGGCCGTGGTGAGGCCCACGGCGAGTCCGGTGCGGGGGAGGGGGTGCATGCTGTCGTGCCTTCCCGCCGGCGCATGAATCGATTCAAACTCTCGACGGACGGGGTGGTGGCGAGTCGAGGGGGGGTTCATGCCGTGCCGGCTCATCGACGTTGATGGACGACATCGGGGGTGATGTCGCAACCGCTTGCGGTTCGACCAGACTCGCCGGGGAAGCGCTTCCTGTCAACCGGGTGCGGCCGGTGGCGTGCCGGTCGGGACCGGGCTCAGCCCTCGTCCAGGACCGGTGAGCCGTCCTCGAGGTAGTGCGCCCGCCCCGGGTGGGCCTGCAGGTGCAGCAGCCGGCGGGCCGCGCCGGGACGCAGCCGCTCCAGCGCCTGCTCGGCGGTGGTCCAGTGCACCGAGGCGATCTCCCGGGGCTCCAGCCTGAACGCCGCCACCTGCGCCTCGTCGAGCACCCCGCCGTCGAAGATCAGCTCCACCGCGTCGTCCCAGCCCTGGTACGGCGGCAGCCAGTCGACGGCCAGCACGGGGCCGAGGGTGACGTCGATGCCGAGCTCCTCGCGCACCTCGCGCACCGCGCCGGCGAGCGGCGACTCCCGCGGCTCCACCACGCCACCCGGGAGCTCCCAGTCCGGCTTGAACGTGGTCTGGCAGAACAGGTAGCGCCCGGCGCGGTCGCGGAAGAGCACGTGGGCGATCACCCGGGTGCGGGGCAGCACGCTGTTCATCACGCCCGAGAAGCCGTCGGGGCCGTGCACCACGTCGCTGGCCAGCCGGGCGTAGAGCACCACGTCCTCGTAGCTGTCGGCACCGGTGCGCAGGGCCAGCCGCCGCCGTCCCTCCTGCCGGAAGCCGGCCTTCTGCACCGCCCGGCGGGCCATCGTGTCCGAGGCCGGCAGCGACACCTCCAGACGGCGCAGCCCGCCGGCCAGGATCGACTCGTCACCCACCGCGCTGAGCGCGCGGGCCAGCGTGTCGCTGTCGGTGGCCATCGCCCAGCTGAGGGTGCCCACCCCGTCGTGGCGGGTGACCTGGATGCTGAGCTCGGTCGAGCCGCCCGACGTGCTGCTCACCGGCGCCGCGCCCGCTTGGCCCGCGGAGCCACGGGTTCGGGGGCGGCGGGCTCGGCCGCGGCGGACTCGGGGGCGGGCGCCTCCTCGGTGGCCTGGTCCTCGCCCTCGCTGAGGCTGAGCACCGGGTCGTGCACCAGCCACACCGCGGCGAGCGGCGGGATGGTCACCGTGGCGCTGGCCGGCAGCCCGTGGGAGCCGACCTCGACCGCGGTGACCGCGCCCAGGTTGCCGAACTCGCCGGTGCCGTCGTAGTGCTCGGCGTCGGTGTTGAGCACCTCGCGCCAGCGGCCCTCGGCCGGCAGCCCGATCCGGTAGTCGCGCCGGGGCTCGGCCGAGAAGTTGATCAGGCAGGCCATCGCCCGGCCCTGCTCGTCGTAGCGCAGGAAGGAGAAGACGTTCCCCCCGGCGTCGTCGGCCGAGATCCAGGAGAAGCCGCTGGGCGAGTTGTCCTGCTGCCACAGCGCCGGGTGCTCGCGGTAGATGCTGTTGAGGTCGCGGACGAGCAGCTGCAGTCCCCGGTGGCCCCAGTGGCTGGTGGCCAGCCAGTCCGGACCCCGGTCCTCGCTGAACTCGCTGCGCTGGCCGAACTCGCAGCCCATGAACAGCAGCTGCTTGCCCGGGTGCGACCACTGCAGGGCGTAGAACGCCCGCAGGGTGGCGAACTTGCGCCAGTCGTCCTCGGGCACCTTGCCCAGCATGGAGCCCTTGCCGTGCACGACCTCGTCGTGGCTGATCGGCAGCACGAAGTTCTCCGAGAAGGCGTACACCAGCCCGAAGGTTATCTCGTGGTGGTGGTACTGCCGGTGCACCGGCGCCCGCCCCAGGTAGCGGAGCGAGTCGTTCATCCAGCCCATGTTCCACTTGAACCCGAAGCCGAGCCCGCCCTCGTGCACCGGCCGCGTCACGCCCGGCCAGGAGGTGGACTCCTCGGCGATGGTCACCACGCCCGGGACCCGCTCGTAGAGGTGGCGGTTGACGAACTGCAGCAGCTCGATGGCCTCCAGGTGCTCGCGGCCGCCGTAGCGGTTGGGCAGCCACTCGGTCCGGGAGTAGTCCAGGTAGAGCATCGAGGCCACCGCGTCGACCCGCAGCCCGTCGATGTGGAACTGGTCCACCCAGTACAGCGCGCTGGAGACCAGGAAGGACTTCACCTCGTTGCGGCCGAAGTCGAAGATGTAGGTGCCCCAGTCCAGGTGCTGGCCCCGGCGGGGGTCGGGGTGCTCGTAGATCGAGGTGCCGTCGAAGTTGGCCAGCGCCCACTCGTCGGTGGCGAAGTGGCCGGGCACCCAGTCCATGATGACGCCGATGCCGGCCTGGTGGAGCCGGTCGACGAGGAGTCGCAGCTCGTCCGGGGTCCCCATCGAGGCGAAGGGGGCGAAGTAGCCGGTCACCTGGTAGCCCCAGGACCCCAGGAAGGGGTGGTGGGCGACGCCGATCAGCTCGACGTGGGTGAAGCCCTGCCAGGTGACGTACTCGACGAGCTCCTCGGCCAGGTCGGCGTAGGTGCGCCCGGGCCGGAACGAGGGCAGGTGCACCTCGTAGATGCTCATCGGCTCGGCGTGCGGGCGGCTGCGCGCCCGGCGCTCCAGCCACTCCTGGTCGCCCCAGGTGTAGCTGCTGGCGTGGACGATCGAGCCGGTCGAGGGCAGCCCCTCGGCCTGGCGGGCCATCGGGTCGGCCTTCTCGCGCCAGACCCCGTCCGCGCCCAGGATCCGGTACTTGTACACGCTGCCGGCGCCGACGCCCTCGACGAACAGGGCCCAGACCCCCGAGCCGGGGATCCGCTGCAGCTCGTGGTCGCCGGGGACGTAGTGGTTGAAGTCGGCGATCAGCTGGACGCGCTGGGCGTTGGGCGCCCAGACCGAGAAGCGGGTGCCGTCGACCGAGCCGCGCTCGTCGTCGGCGACGGTGATCACGTGGGCGCCGAGACGCCGCCAGGCCTCGGTGTCGTGCCCGGAGTGGAACCCCTCGAAGTCCCAGCCGCGCAGGCCTCCCTCGCGGTCGTGTGCCATCAGCGGTCCTCTCGGTCGTCGGGTGCAGGGTGGGAGCCGGGGCTCTGGTCGTCGCCGTCGGGGACGACCAGCCGCTCCAGCGCCCGGAGCGGGATACCCACCCAGGCGGGGCGGTTGCGGACCTCGTAGACCACCTCGTAGACGGCCTTGTCTGCGACGTAGGCCTGCAGCAGCAGGCTGTCCTCGGCCGACAGCGGGCGGTCGCCGCTGTAGCCGGTGAGGAAGGCGTCGGTGCAGGCCTGGGCCCAGCCCTGCGCGGCGGTCGCCGCCGCGCTGCCGACGGGGTCGGCCGAGGCCGCGGCGGCGGCGCTGCCGGCGGCGTAGTCGAAGGAGCGCAGCAGCCCGGCCACGTCACGCCAGCGGGAGTCGGGCTCGCGGCGCTCGTCCATCGTCTTCATCGGCTCGCCCTCGAAGTCGATGATCTTCCAGCCCTCGGAGGTGAGCAGCGTCTGGCCCAGGTGGAAGTCGCCGTGCACCCGCTGGGTGGTCGGCCGCAGCGGCTCCACCCGCGCGAACAGCGCCTCCAGCTCCTCGCGGACGTCGGCGAGCTCGCCGGCCTCCCGCACGGCTGCGTGCAGGCGTCGCACCATGGTCTGGCCCAGCGTCTGGCCCGGCACCTCCCCGGTGGGGAAGTGGTCGGCCAGGGCCTCGTGGACGCCGCGCAGGGCGACCCCGAGGGCGTGCGCCTCGGCGGTGAAGTCGGTGCCCTCCGTGCAGGCGGCCAGCGCCAGCTCCCAGCCGTCGCGCGCCTGGTGCAGCTGCTCGACGACCATGGCCAGGTCGGCCGCGTGGTGGCGGGAACCGCTCTGCCACTCCGCCTCGATCCAGCCGTAGAGCCGTGCGGCCCGCGCCCGCGGGTCACCGGCCAGCGCGTGGTGGACCTCGATGTCGAGGTTGCGGCCGGGCTCCAGGCGCCGGAACGCCTTGATCATGGCGACCTCGCCCAGCATCACCGAGGAGTTGGACTGCTCCCCGCCGAACAGCCGGGGCGCCAGGTCGTCGGTGAGCCGGTGACCGGGGACCGTGCGGCACCGCAGCGACGCGGCGCCCTCCTCGACGGTGCGCCCGGCGACCAGGGCCCGCAGCACCGCCGCCATCGCCTCCGGGTCGCGGGTGGCGTCGTGGACGTCCACCCGGCCGAGCCCGGGCACCTCCTCGGTGGCCAGGACGTCCCCGCCGGCGCCCTGCCCGCCCGCGGGACGGTAGGACAGCAGCAGCTGGTACTGCTCGACGGTGTCGTCCTCGTAGCCGATCTCGGCGATCTCGGGGCGCACCGCCGGCCAGCTGCCGGCCGGGGTCAGCCAGGGCAGCGGCTCCACCCCCAGCAGCTCGGTCTCGCGACCCTTGCCGCCGAACCAGCGGGCGCGGCGGATGTGCTCGAGCAGCCCGCTCACTCGGTGCCCCCGGCGCCGGCGGCGAGCGGCTGGCCGTTGACCGAGCGGATGCTGAGCAGGTGCGCCGGCCGGGCCGGGCTGAGCGAGACGAAGTTGCGGGCACCCCAGGAGTAGACCTCCCCGCTGAGCTCGTCGTGCACCTCGAGCAGGGCGTCGCCGGGCAGACCCATCGCGGCCAGGTCCAGGTAGACCTCGCTCTCGCGGGTCTCGTAGGGGTTCAGGCTGCAGACCACGACGACGTGGTCCTGCCCGGAGCTCTTGGAGAACACGAGCACCT
The DNA here is from genome assembly GCF_009742705.1 of Auraticoccus cholistanensis. Lineage (GTDB taxonomy): Bacteria > Actinomycetota > Actinomycetes > Propionibacteriales > Propionibacteriaceae > Auraticoccus > Auraticoccus cholistanensis. Next base: position 503,528 of record NZ_WPCU01000005.1, on the reverse strand, counting down.
CGGCGCTGGGGGCGTGGTGCAGCCGGGTGTCGCGCAGCTGCTGCAGCGCCGGGTGCGCCCGCCGGATCTCGTTGAGCCGGCCGAGCAGCAGGTTGAGGTTGCCGGGGGCGTCGAAGTCGCGGGGGCGGTACTGGAACTTCTCCGAGTCCATGTACTCCTCGCCGCCGACCCGCAGCGGCACGTGCTCGCACAGCTCGAAGCCGGAGTAGACGCCCCAGGTGGGCGACATGGTGGCCGCCAGCACGGCGCGGATGGTGAAGGCGCTGGGCCGCCCGCTCTGCAGGAAGGTGGGGTTGATGTCGGGGGTGTTGACGAAGAAGTTGGGCCGCATGATGTGCGCCGTCTCCTGCGTCACCTCGGTGAGGTACTGCTCCAGCTCCCACTTCTCGTTGCGCCAGGTGAAGTAGGTGTAGGACTGCTGGTAGCCGACCTTGCCCAGGGTGCGCATCATCTCCGGCTTGGTGAAGGCCTCGGCCAGGAAGAGCACGTCGGGGTCGGTGCGGCGGACCTCGGCCAGCAGCCAGGCCCAGAAGTTCACCGGCTTGGTGTGGGGGTTGTCGACCCGGAAGATGCGCACCCCGTGCGACATCCACAGCCGCACGATGCGCAGCACCTCGGCGTAGATGCCCTCGGGGTCGCGGTCGAAGTTGACCGGGTAGATGTCCTGGTACTTCTTGGGCGGGTTCTCCGCGTAGGCGATGGTGCCGTCGGGACGCTGGGCGAACCACTCCGGGTGGTCGGTGACCCACGGGTGGTCGGGGGAGGCCTGCAGGGCCAGGTCGAGCGCGACCTCGAGCCCGAGCGAGCGCGCCTTGGCCACGAAGCGGTCGAAGGCGGCCATGTCGCCCAGGTCGGGGTGGATGGCGTCGTGACCGCCCTCGGGGCCGCCGATGGCCCACGGCGAGCCGGGGTCGCCGGGGCCGGGGGTGAGGGTGTTGTTCGGGCCCTTGCGGAAGGTGCGGCCGATCGGGTGGATCGGCGGGACGTAGACCACGTCGAAGCCCATCGCCGCGGCCGCCTCCAGCCGCTCGTGGGAGGTGTCGAAGGTGCCCGAGACCCATGCCTTGGTGTCCTCGTCCCAGTACGCCCCCTGGGAGCGGGGGAAGAACTCGTACCAGGCGGAGAACAGCGCCCGCTGGCGGTCGCAGAAGATCGGGTAGTCCGGCGTGGGGGAGACCAGCTCCCGCGGCCCGTGGGTGGCCATGGCCCGCCGCACGCTGCGGCTGAGCCCGACCTCCATCAGCTCGGCGGGGCTGGCGTCGGGGCTGAGCGCGGTGGCGGTGCCCCGCAGCAGCGCCGCGTCCCCGGTCTGCCCGGCGGCGGTGGCCGCCTCGGCCGCGGCGCCGATGACCTGCTGGCCCTCCAGGCACACCAGCTCGACGTCGATGCCGAGGGGGAGCTTCGCCTCGGCGTGGTGCACCCAGGTCAGCCACGGGTCCGACCAGCCCTCCACCCGGAACGTCCAGGGCCCCTCCTGGTCGAGCACCACGTGGGCCTCCCAGTCGTCCAGCCCGGCCGGCGGCAGCGCGGTCATCGGCACCAGCCGCTCGGTGCCGTCGGGGGAGGTCAGCACCACCGAGGCGTTCACCGCGTCGTGGCCCTCCCGGAAGACCTTGGCGCGGATGGGCACCCGCTCGCCGACGGAGGCCTTCGCCGGGTAGGCGCCGCCCTCCACCACGGGACTCACCGCGGTGACGGGGATCCGGCCGATCGGGACGCCCAGCTCGCGGCGGCGCGGCGGCTGGGGGCGGGAGGAAGCGGTGGGGGACGGGTCCTGGCGCCTGGTGGTCACGGGCCCAAGGTAGCGTCAGCGCCGCCGCCCGGCGGGGCCGGGGAGGGTCGGGCTTCGGCACAGGCGCCCACCGCCGTCGCGACCCTCCTGACACCTCGGGGAGGGACCAGTAGCCTCCTTCCGTGCGCGCACTCCGACGGCTGAACGTCCACCCCGTCCTCCCCGAGGCCCTGAGCCCGCTGGCCACGCTGGCGCGGAACCTGCGCTGGTCCTGGCACACCGAGACCCAGGAGCTGTTCCGCTCGGTCGACCCCCAGCTGTGGGAGGCGGCCGGGCACGACCCGCTGCGGCTGCTCGCCCAGGTCGACCCCGCCCGGCTGCAGGTGCTGGCCGAGGACCGCCGCTTCGTGCGCCAGGTCTCGCTGCGGGAGGCCGACCTCGCCGAGTACCTGAGCGCCGACCTGTGGTTCCAGCGGCACGCGGCCGAGAACCCGGCCGCGCCGGCGGCGATCGGCTACTTCTCCGCCGAGTTCGGCGTCTCCGACGTGCTGCCGCAGTACTCCGGAGGTCTCGGCATCCTCGCCGGCGACCACCTCAAGGCCGCCAGCGACCTCGGGGTGCCGATCGTGGGCGTGGGGCTGCTGTACCGGCACGGCTACTTCCGCCAGTCCCTCGACGCCGGCGGCTGGCAGCAGGAGCGCTACCCCCTGCTCGACCCCAGCGCGATGCCGCTGACGCTGCTCACCGCCGACGGCAGCCCGGTCACCGTCGAGGTGCCGCTGCACGGGCGCACCCTGCAGGCCCAGATCTGGGTGGCCCAGGTCGGGCGGGTCCCGCTGCTGATGCTCGACTCCGACATCGAGGCCAACAGCGAGACCGACCGCCACGTCACCGACCGGCTGTACGGCGGCGGCGCCGACCACCGGCTGGCGCAGGAGGTGCTGCTCGGCATCGGCGGCGTGCGGGCGCTGCGGGCGTGGTGCCGGGTCAGCGGGCACCCCGCGCCCGAGGTGTACCACGCCAACGAGGGCCACGCCGGCTTCCTCGGGCTGGAGCGCATCCGCGAGCAGATGGCGGCCGGCCACGACTTCGACTCGGCCCTGGAGCTGACCCGCACCGGCAACGTCTTCACCACCCACACCCCGGTGCCGGCCGGCATCGACCGGTTCGACCGGGCCATGGTCGAGAGCCAGTTCGCCGACTTCGCGCCGCTGCCGCTGGAGCGGGTGCTGGCCCTCGGCGCGGAGGACTACGAGGGGGGCGACCCCTCCCGGTTCAACATGGCGGTGATGGGCTTCCGGCTCGGCCAGCGCGCCAACGGCGTCTCCCGGCTGCACGGGGAGGTCTCGCGGGAGATGTTCTCCGGGCTGTGGCCGGGGTTCGACACCACGGAGGTGCCGATCGGCTCCATCACCAACGGCGTGCACCACCCGACCTGGGTGCACCCCGCCCTGCTGAAGCTGCTCGAGCTGCCGGCCGGTGAGGAGGAGATGGCCCCCGACGGCTACGACTGGGACGCCCTGCAGCACGTCGACGCCGACACCATCTGGACGATGAAGCGCCGGATGCGGGCCGACCTGGTGACCATGGCGCGGCAGCGGCTCTCGGCCAGCGTCCGCCAGCGGGGGCTGCCCGGCGGGACGGAGTGGATCTCCCGCGCACTCGACCCCGGCGTGCTGACGCTCGGCTTCGCCCGTCGCGGGGCCTCCTACAAGCGGCTGACGCTGATGCTGCGCGACCCCGAGCGGCTGATCCGGCTGCTCAACCACCCCACCACCCCGATCCAGATCGTGGTGGCCGGCAAGGCGCACCCGGCCGACGACACCGGCAAGTCGCTGATCCAGCAGATGGTGCGCTTCGCCGACCGCGAGGACGTCCGCGAGCGGCTGGTGTTCCTGCCCGACTACGACATCTCGATGGCCCGGCTGCTCTACCCGGGCTGCGACGTGTGGATGAACAACCCGCTGCGGCCCTTCGAGGCCTGCGGGACCTCGGGGATGAAGGCGGCGCTCAACGGGGCGGCGAACCTGTCCATCCGCGACGGCTGGTGGGACGAGTGGTCCGACCCGCGCTGCGGCTGGGACATCCCCTCCGCGGAGAGCATCGCCGACCCGGACCAGCGCGACGCCGCCGAGGCCGAGACGCTGTACTCGATCATCGAGAACCAGGTGGTGCCCCGGTTCTACGACCGCGACGTCAACGGGGTGCCGCAGGGCTGGGTGCGGCTGATCCGCGACACCATCTCGGTGCTGGGGCCCAAGGTGCTGGCCTCGCGGATGGTGCGCGACTACGTCACCGGCCTCTACGACCCGGCGGCCGTCGCCGCCCGCGGCCTGGACGGCGAGCAGGCCGAGGCGCTGGCCGCCTGGAAGCGGCGGGTGCGGGCCGGCTGGCCGCAGGTGAAGGTGCTGCACGCGGAGAGCTCGGGCGGGCAGAGCGTCGAGGTCGGCCGGCCGCTCAGCTTCACCGCCCAGGTGCACCTGGGCGAGCTGTCGCCGGAGGACGTCGAGGTGCAGGTGGTCACCGGCGACCTGGACGGCGACGACGAGCTGCGCAACATCACGAGCCGGGCCTTCACCTCCTGCAGCGACCTGGGTGACGGCACCTGGCGCTACGCCGCCGAGCTGCCCGTCCGCCAGACCGGCTCGCGCGGGTTCACCGTCCGGGTCGTGCCCAGCCACCCCCGGCTGTCGGTCGCGGCCGAGCTGGGGCTGGCCACGCTGCCCGACCACTGACGGGCCGGGGCGCGTCCGCGGCCGCGGAGCCGGTCAGCGGGGTGAGCGCAGCACGACCACCGCGGCGCCCTGCAGCCGCAGCGTGCCGCCGTCCAGGGCGGCCCTGCCGCTGGTGTCGAGCAGCAGCTCCCACCGCTGCGCCAGCGGCTGCCCGGGCAGGTGCAGCAGCGGCGAGCCGCCCTGCGCGCTGAGCCAGACGAGCAGGGCCTCCTGCTCGTCGCTGCGGTACATGCCGAGCAGGTGGCGGTGCGGGTCCGCCCACCGGTGCACGTCCATCCGCGCCACCCCGCCCGGCTGGTGCGCGTCGGCCTCGCCGCTGAGCCACAGCAGCTGGGCGACGCCGTCGCCGTGCTGGCGGCGCTCCCCACGCAGCAGCGGGTGCTCGCGGCGCAGCCGCAGCAGCTCCCGGGTGGTGTCGAGCACGTCCTGCCAGGGCTCGGACCAGTCGAGCCAGGTGAGCTCGTCGTCGTGGCAGTAGGCGTTGTTGTTCCCGCGCTGGGTCCGCCCCAGCTCGTCCCCGCCCGTGATCATCGGCGAGCCGGCCGAGAGCAGCAGGGTGGCCATCAGGTGGCGGACGTGGGCGTGGCGGGCCGCCACCACGGCCGGGTCGTCGGTCTCGCCCTCGACGCCGTGGTTGACCGAGCGGTTGTCGTCGCTGCCGTCGCGGTTGTGCTCGCCGTTGGCCAGGTTGTGCTTGTGCTCGTAGCTCACCAGGTCCCGCAGCGTGAAGCCGTCGTGGGCGGTGACGAAGTTGAGGCTGCTGCCGGTCCGGCGGCTGCCCGGGTCGAACAGGTCGGCCGAGCCGCTCAGCCGCGTGGCCAGCTCGCGCACGCCGTCGGCCCGCCCCCGCCAGAAGTCGCGGACCAGACCGCGGTAGCGGTCGTTCCACTCCGCCCACGGTTCGCCGAAGCGGCCGACCAGGTAGCCGCCGGTCCCCAGGTCCCACGGCTCGCTGATCAGCCGCACACCGCTCAGCACCGGGTCGCGGCGGATCTCGCGGAGGAAGGGGTGGTCCAGGTCGACGGCGTGGGACCCGTCGCGGACCAGCGTGCTGGCCAGGTCGAAGCGGAACCCGTCCACCCCCATCTCGGTCACCCAGTAGCGCAGCGAGTCCAGCACGAAAGCCAGCACGCCGGGCTCGGAGGTGTCGACGGAGTTGCCGCAGCCGGTGGTGTCGACCTGGCGGCCGTGGTCGTCCAGCCGGTACCAGTGCGAGTTCGCCAGCCCGCGGAAGGACAGCGTCGGCCCGGTCTGGTCGCCCTCGGCGGTGTGGTTGAGCACCACGTCGAGGACGACCTCGATGCCTGCCCGGTGCAGGGCGCTGACCATGTCGACGAACTCGGTCACCTGCCCGCCGGTGCTGCCGGAGGAGGAGTAGCCGGCGTGCGGGGCGAAGAAGCCCAGGGTGTTGTAGCCCCAGTAGTTGCTGAGCCCGCGCTCGACCAGGTGGGGTTCGGAGACGAAGTGCTGCACCGGCAGCAGCTCCACGGCGGTGACCCCCAGCGACCGCAGGTGATCCACCACGGCCGGGTGGGCGAAGCCGGCGTAGCTGCCGCGCAGCCGGGGCGGCACCTCCGGGTGCAGCCGCGTGGTGCCGGCCAGGTGGGTCTCGTAGACCACGAGGTCCCCGCCGGCCGGACGGCTCAACGGCTCCGGCGGCCGGTGCGGCGCCACCACGACCCCCACCGGCACGTGGCCGAGCGAGTCCCGGTCGCAGCGCTGGTCCGGGTGGCCGGGGACGTGGTCGCGGACCGGCCCGGACAGGTCCAGCTCGCCGGTCACCGCCCGCGCGCGGGGGTCCAGCAGCAGCTTGGCCGGGTTGGCCCGCAGCCCGCGCGCCGGGTCCCAGGTGCCGTGCACCCGGTAGCCGTAGCGCTGGCCGGCACCGACGCCGGCGACGGTGGTCTCCCAGGTGCCGTCCTCGCCCTCGGCCAGGTCGAGCGTCTGGCCCGGGCGGTGCTGCTCGTCCAGCAGCACCAGCTGCACCCGGGTGGCCCCCGGCGCCCACAGCCCGAACCGGGTGCCCTCGGCCAGCGGCGTCGCGCCCAGGCGGGACGTGTCGGCGGGGGCGGTCACGCACACGTCCATGGTCTTTCCTCTCCTGCCCCGGCCGGCGGCCGGGGAGCACAGTCTGCCCCACGCAGGTCCAGCGCGCGGGCCGTTGACGCATCGCCCCGCGTGCACCGGGGAGGAGGCCCACTACAGTGCGCTGCATGAGCACCGATCCGCACGTGGTCGACTGCGGCACGCCGGCCGTCCGGCTGACGGTGGACGCCGGCGTGGCGGAGCTGCGGCTGGACCGGCCCCGGGTCAACGCCATCGACGCCGAGGTGGTCGAGGGGCTCCGCCGGGCCGCCGACTGGCTGTCGACCGCGGAGGAGGCCGCCGCCGTGGTGCTCACCGGCGGGGACCGGGTGTTCGCCGCCGGAGCCGACATCAAGCAGATGGCCGGGCTCGACCACGCGGCCGCGGTGGGCTGGTCGGGCCGGCTGCAGAGCACCTTCGCGATGCTGGCGGGGCTGCCCCAGCCGGTGGTCGCCGCGGTGGCCGGCTACGCGCTCGGCGGCGGCTGCGAGCTCGCCCTCTGCGCCGACGTCCGCTTCGCCGCCGAGGACGCCGTGCTGGGCCAGCCCGAGATCCTGCTGGGGGTGATCCCGGGAGCCGGCGGGACCCAGCGGCTGAGCCGCCTGGTCGGGCCCAGCCGGGCCAAGGAGCTGGTGCTCACCGGGCGCCAGGTCCCCGCCCCGGAGGCGCTCGCGATCGGTCTGGTCGACCGGGTGCTGCCCGCCGGGGAGGTGCTGGCAGCCGCCCACGAGTGGGCCCGGCAGTTCGTCGGCGGGCCGCGGCTGGCGCTGCGGGCGGCCAAGGAGGCCGTCGACCAGGGGCTGGAGGTGGCGCTGCCGGTGGCGCTGGAGATCGAGCGCCAGCAGTTCGCCGCCCTGTTCGCCACCGAGGACCGCACGCGGGGCATGCAGTCCTTCCTGGAGCGGGGACCGGGGAAGGCGGAGTTCCGTGGCCGCTGAGCCGGCCGGGACGCCCGGCGCCCGCACCCCCGCCAGCCCCGAGCAGGTGGAGGCCGCCTGGCACGACACGAAGCTGGCCCAGGTGCTGTACCACGACTGGGAGTCCGGCAGCTACGACGACAAGTGGTCGATCTCCTTCGACGACCGCTGCACCGACTACGCCCGGCAGCGGTTCGAGGGCGCGGCCGGACGGACGTCGCAGCCCTACCCGCTCAGCCTCGAGATCGGTGCCGGGACCGGTTTCTTCACCCTCAACCTGATGCGCGCCGGGCTGGTCCGCCGCGCCTGCGTCACCGACATCTCCGCCGGCATGGTGGAGGTGGCGCTGGCCAACGCCGCCCGGCTGGGCTTCGACGTCGAGGGGCGCGTGGCGGACGCGGAGGCGCTGCCGTTCGAGGACGACACCTTCGACCTGGTGGTGGGTCACGCGGTCATCCACCACATCCCCGACGTGGCGCGGGCCTTCCGCGAGATCGCGCGGGTGCTCAAGCCCGGCGGGCGGGTCGTGGTCTGCGGCGAGCCGACCCGCGTCGGGCACCGCATCGCGCGCCGGCTGTCGACCCTCACCTGGCGTGGCACCCGCGCGCTGACCCGGGTGCCCCGGCTGCGGGAGTGGGTCCGGCCGGAGCAGGAGCTCGACGAGTCCAGCCGGGCCGCCGCCCTGGAGGCCGTGGTCGACCTGCACACCTTCGACCCCGAGGAGCTGGCCGAGCTCGTCCGCGGGACCGGGCTGGCGGGCGTGCGCACCAGCAGCGACGAGCTGACCGCGGCCTGGTGGGGCTGGCCGGTGCGCACCCTCGAGGCGGCGCTGACCGAGGAGCGGCTGGGGCTGCGGTGGCGGTTCTTCGCCTACCGCTCCTGGCTGGCCCTGGACCGGCTGGACCGCCGGCTGACCCGCGTGGTGCCGGGCGCCCTCTACTACAACGTGTCCGTCACCGCGTTCAAGCCGCGGTGACCGCCGCGTCCGCCCCGGTCCGGGCCTGGCGGACGCTGCGCTGGCTGCTCCGGCGCCGCTGGCTGCGCCCGGTCTACCTGCGGGCCTGGTGGCGCTACCGGCTGGCCCGGCTGCGCTGGCCGCGGGTGGAGTTCGACGGGTTCGTCTTCCTCGGCCGCGACGTCGAGCTCACGGTCGCCCCGGGCGCACGGCTGCGGATCGGGGCGTGGACGCACCTGGCGGACCGGGTGAAGCTCCGCGCCCACGCCGGCACGGTGGAGGTCGGGCCCAAGTGCGTGCTCGGCTACGACCTGACCCTCAACGCCCACCTCGACATCCGCATCGGGGCGGCCACGATCATCGGCGACCGGGTGTACCTGTGCGACTTCGACCACGTGCACGCCGACCCGGCCACCCCCATCAAGGACCAGGGGCTGGTCCGCTCGGCGGTGCGCATCGGCCCGGACTGCTGGCTGGGTACGGGGGTGACCGTGGTCCGCGGCACGGACGTGGGCGCCGGCTCGGTGCTGGCCGCGCACACCGTGGCGCGCGGGCGCTACCCGGCCGGGTCGGTGGTGGCCGGGGTCCCCGGGCGGGTGGTGGCCGACCGGGCGGAGCGCTGGCGCCGGGACGCCGAGGTGCGCGCCTACGTCGACGCCCTGGGCGCCGAGGCCGAGGAGCGGGTGCGCCGGCTGGTGGCCGGCGAGGACCCGGAGGAGGGCTGAGCCCCGACGGCCGCGGCGGCGCCGCTCAGCCGGCGGTCACCTCCAGCGGTTCGCTGTCCAGGTCGAGGGAGTAGTCCGCGCCCAGGTAGGTCCGGATCTCCCCGTCCTGGGTGCCGTCCTCGAAGTCGCTGGTGTAGCGGTAGCTGAATGTCAGCTGCCCGCTGACGTAGGCGGTGGCCACCGTCGGGTCCTCGTAGTCCAGCCGCGGCTCGAAGCCGGCGAGCAGCTCGTCGTCGGCCTCCCAGCTGCCGCTGCCCTTCTTCACCTCGTAGCTGGAGGACACGCTGGCCGCGAACGGGCAGCCCTTCGGCTCCGGCGAGCTGGAGGCCAGGCACTTGTCGAGGTGCGCCTCCACGAGCTCGGTGAAGGCGGTGACGCCCTCCTCGGTGATGTCGAGGGCCAGGTCGCTGGTGTCGAGGTAGGCGTCGGGGTCCTTCACCAGCAGCTGCCCGGACCCGTAGGCGAGGTACTCGTTGCCGGTCTCGACCGCGTACACCCCCGGGAAGAGGGTCACGGAGTCGCCGGCCACGTCGGTGCCGGCGACCGTCAGCGGCAGCGCCTCGGTGCGCAGCCGGCTGACGTCGAGGGTGGCCGCCACCGTCTCGAGCTGGTAGCCGCCCGGCACCTCGGCCACCCGGAAGCGGCGGGTGACCTGCTCCTCACCCAGGCGGTAGCTGGCCTCCACCGAGGAGCCCGCGTCGGTGTCGGGCACCGTGATGGCCGAGAGCGGGGCGATCTGCTGGCTGGCGCGCAGCACCTCGTCGGTGAGCAGGGTGCGGTCCGCGGGCTGGGTGGCCGCCTCGGCCAGCGCGGCCCCGGCGTCCGCGGCGGCCAGCGCCTCCAGGTAGCGGCGGACGGTGTCCGACGGCCGGGCCGCCACCGGCGGCGGCTCGGGTGCCGAGGGGTCGTCGGGAGCCGTCCTGCCGTTGAGCACCGCCACCCCGCCGAGCACGCCGAGCAGCGAGGACAGCAGCACCGACACCAGCGTGACGACGACGCGTCGTCCCCACCGGGGTCCGGTCACGGCCGGCTGTGCCCAGGGTCCGGGCGTGCTCATCGTCACCTCGACTGCGGTCGGCGTGCGCCGGCTCCTGCGGCCGGCCGGGCTCAGCGTAGTGGTCGACGGTGGCGGGAACCGTCACGCCCGCGGGTGGGTGGGGGAGGATGGCCCCGTGAGCGCGAGGGTGTACCTGGACCACGCCGCCGGCACGGTGGTGTCGCCGGCCGCGCGCACGGCGCTGGTCGAGGGGCTGGCGCTGACCGGCAACCCGTCCTCGCTGCACGCCTCCGGACGCGCCGCCCGGCGGCTGCTGGAGGAGTCCCGCGAGTCGCTGGCGGCCAGTCTGGGTGCCCACCCGGGCGAGGTGGTGCTGACCTCGGGGGGCACCGAGGGCGACAACCTGGCGGTGCGGGGCGGCTGGCGGGCCCGTCGCGCCGAGGGCCGGGACGCGGTGGCGGTGTCCACGGTGGAGCACCTGGCCGTGGCGGCGACCGCCGCCGCCCTCGCCGAGGACGGCGGGCGGGTCGTCGGGCTGGGCGTGGACGCCGACGGCCGGGTCCGCGAGGACGTCTGGGACCGGGTGGACGAGCGCGTCGCGGTGGCCTCGGTGATGTGGGTCAACAACGAGACCGGCACCCTGCAGCCGCTCGACCGGCTCGTCGAGGCCTGCCGCCGCAGCGGCGCCTGGAGCCACAGCGACGCCGTCCAGGCCGTGGGCGTGCTCGACGTCGACTTCGCCGCCTCGGGCCTGGACCTGCTCACCGTCTCCGGGCACAAGCTCGGCGCCCCGGTCGGCGTGGGCGCGCTGCTGGTGCGCCGGGAGGTGCGGCTGCACCCGGTCGGCTCCGGCGGCGGGCAGGAGCGCGACATCCGCTCCGGCACCGTGCCGGCCGCCCTCGCCGCCGCCCTCGCCGCCGCCTGCGCCGAGGCCGTGGCGGGCCGCGCCGAGCACCGGCGGCGGGCGTCGGAGCTGACCGGACGGCTGCTGGCCGGGCTGGCCGCCAGCGGCCTGGAGGGCTGGCGCCGCAACGGCGGGGGCGAGGTCAGCCCGGCCGTGGTCAACCTCGGGTTCGAGGGCGTGCGCGCCGACGACCTGCTGATGCTGCTGGACGCCGCCGGCATCGACTGCTCCACCGGCTCGGCGTGCTCGGCCGGGGTGGTGCAGCCCAGCGCGGTGCTGCTGGCCGCCGGTGCGGACGAGGCGACCGCCCGCTCGGCGCTGCGGTTCTCCTTCGGCCCCACCACCACGGCCGAGGACGTCGACGCGCTGCTGCGCGTGCTGCCCGGGGCGGTCCGCACCGCTCGGCGGGTGGCCTGACGCGCGGCCGGTAACCTCGGGCCCATGAAGGTCTTGGCAGCCATGTCCGGCGGGGTGGACAGCGCCGTCGCGGCGGCGCGGATGGTGGAGGCCGGTCACGAGGTGACCGGCGTCCACCTGGCGCTGTCCCGCAACCCGCAGTCCTTCCGGACCGGGGCCCGTGGCTGCTGCTCCCGCGAGGACGCCCACGACGCCCGCCGCGCCGCCGACGTGCTGGGCATCCCCTTCTACGTCTGGGACCTCTCCGAGCGCTTCGCCGCCGACGTGGTGGACGACTTCGTGGCCGAGTACGCCGCCGGCCGGACCCCGAACCCCTGCCTGCGCTGCAACGAGAAGATCAAGTTCTCCGCCGTCCTCGAGCGCGGGCTCGCGCTCGGCTTCGACCGGGTGGCCACCGGGCACTACGCCCGGCTGCTCCCCGGCCCGGACGGGGTGGAGCTGCACCGCGCGGTGGACGGCGACAAGGACCAGTCCTACGTGCTCGGGGTGCTGGGGCCCGAGCAGCTGGCCCGCTCGGCCTTCCCGCTGGGGGACACCCCCAAGCCGCAGGTCCGCGCCGAGGCGGCGGCCCGCGGGCTGCTGGTCGCCGACAAGCCCGACAGCCACGACATCTGCTTCATCGCCGACGGGGACACCGCCGGCTTCCTCAGCTCCCGGCTCGGGTCGCAACCGGGTGCGGTGGTCGACACCGACGGCACGGTGCTCGGCTCCCACGAGGGCACCCACGGCTTCACCGTCGGCCAGCGGCGGGGGCTGCGCCTCGGCGTCCCCGCCCCCGACGGGCGACCCCGGTTCGTGCTCGACATCTCCCCGGCGGAGCGCACCGTCACCGTCGGCCCGCGGGAGGCGCTGGAGGTGCGCGAGCTGGAGGGCATCCGCCCCGGCTGGACCGGGCAGGCGCCGGTCGCGGAGTGGCACGGGACGGTGCAGCTGCGCGCCCACGGCGAGGCGCTGCCCGCCCGGGCGGAGCTGCGGGACGGCAGGCTGCTGGTCCGCCTCGAGCGGCCGGCCAGCGGGGTCGCACCCGGCCAGGCGGTCGTGCTCTACGACGGCACCCGCGTGGTCGGCAGCGCCACCATCGACTCCACCCGACACGGGACGACCGGCGCCCGGGACGCGCAGCCGGTGGCCGCCCGGTGAGCGGCGTCGGCGTCCGGGCCACCGGCACCGGCTCCTGGCCCGGCACCGACATGGCGGCCGCGCTCCGGCTGACGCTGGGCGAGCTGGGCGAGGCCGACGGCCCCGGGGTGCCGTACCTGCCCGAGCTGCCCGCCCGTGGCGTGCACGCCCAGCTCCTGGGCCGGAGCGGGGCGGTGCTCTCCGGGCTCAGCCTGGACCTGCAGCCGGCCGGCTGGCGGCTCACCGACGGCCCCGGCGTCGACGCCCGCCGGGCCCGCTCGCTGCTGCGCCAGGACCTGGACCTGCTCGAGGAGGCGGCGCAGGGCTACCGCGGCGCGTTCACGCTCACCTGCGCCGGTCCCTGGACGCTGGCCGCCGGGATCGAGCGTCCCCGCGGCGACCGGGTGCTGGCCGACTCCGGCGCCCGCCGGGAGCTGGGGCAGAGCCTGGCCGAGGGGCTGGCCGACCTCGTCGCCGAGGTGTCGCGGCGGCTGCCCGACCTGGAGCTGGCGGTGCAGCTGGACGAACCCCAGCTGCCGGCGGTGATGGCGGGCTCGATCCGGACCGCCAGCGGCTTCTCCCGCCACCGCCGGGTCGACCGCCCGGAGGTGTCGCAGGCCCTGCAGCAGGTCGTCGAGGCCGTGCTGGCCGCCGGCGGGCAGCGGGTGCGGCTGCACTGCTGCGCCCCGGGGCTCGACGTCGCGCTGGTGCTGGGCGCCGGCGTCGGCGGGCTGCTGCTCGACGCCGACCAGCTCACCGCGGCCGACCTCGACCGGCTGGCGGAGGCGCTGGAGTCCGGGGCGGTCGAGGTGGGGCTCGGCGTGCAGCCGACCGCCGTCCCCGACGCGCCGCTGACCCCGGACCAGCTGGCGACGCGGGCGCTGCGGGTGCTGCAGCCGCTGGAGCTGGGGCCGGACGTGGCCGGGCGGGTGCTGCTCACCCCGGCCTGCGGGCTGGCCGGCTGGAGCGCCGCCCCGGCCACCCGGACGCTGCGCGCCCTGGTGCGGGCGACCGCCGTCGTCACCGAGGAGCTGGGCCGCTGACCCCGGGCTCCCGGCCGGCCCGCGGCGGCATCCGCCGCAGCACCTCGACCCCCTGGGCGCGCGCCCGCTCGACGTCGGCCACCGGCACCTGACGGGCCTCGAGCAGCCGCAGCTCCTGGCTGAGCAGGTCGCGGGCCTGCCGGACCAGGTGCTGCTGGGGCCGCAGCTCGGTGGACCAGCCGCCGGCGCGGGAGGCCTCGGACTCGATCAGCCGCAGCTCGTCCTCCAGCAGCTCCAGGCAGGTCTCGGCCCGCCCGCGCGCCAGCAGCTGGTCCACCCCGACCCGGCCGAGCCGGACCAGGGCCAGCGCGACCAGCCCGAGCAGCCAGGCGAGGAAGCCGGCCGTGGACTCGCCCAGGTCGCCGGCGGCCCGGGCCAGCAGCGCCGTCACCCCGACCGCGCTGAGCAGCACGCCGAGGTCGCGGCCGTCGCTGCGGCGCCACGGCGTCGGTGCCGCCGGCGTCGCGGGGGTGCGGGCCCGGTTGGTGGTCAGGTGCACCACCGCCAGGGTGAGGGCGAAGGCGGCGATCGAGAGCCAGGTGGCGGTGCCCAGGCCGGTGAACACGGCCCCCAGCCCGAGCGCGGCCACGGCGGCGTAGAGCCCGCCGCCGACGGCGTCGAACACCCGGCCGGGCCGCGGCACGGCCGCGGCGGGGACCTGCTCCTCGCCGGGCAGCGTCACGACAGCCCTCCCGGGCCCTGGGCGAGCAGCACCTCGAACTGCTGCTCGGTCAGGATGGGGCGGCCCAGCTCGCGCGCCTTCGCCTCCTTGCTGCCGGCGCTCTCACCCACCACCACGTAGTCGGTCTTCTTCGACACCGAGCCCGACGCCTTCCCGCCACGGGCCAGGATGGCCTCCTTGATCTCGTCCCGGGTCCAGTTCTGCAGCGACCCGGTGACCACCAGCGTCAGCCCCTCCAGCGTCCGGGGGACGGAGGCGTCGACCTCGTCGGCCATCCGCACCCCGGCCGCCGCCCAGCGGTCGACGATCTCGCGGTGCCAGTCGACGCCGAACCACTCGACCACCGACTCGGCGATGATCCGGCCCACCCCCTCGATGCCGGCCAGCTCCTCGACGCCGGCGGAGCGGATCCGCTCCATCGACCGCAGCGACTGGGCCAGCGCGCGGGCGGCGGTGGGGCCGACGTGGCGGATGGACAGCGCCACCAGCACCCGCCACAGCGGCTGGCTCTTCGCCTTCTCGAGCTCCTCGAACAGGGTGAGCGTGGTGGCCCGCGGAGCCGGCGGCTGCTTCGCCGTGCCGCGGGTGTAGAAGAACGGCTCCAGCGCGGCCTCCTGCTCGACGCCGTTCTTCTTGCGGCGCCGCCACACCTGCACGCCGGCGACGTCCTCGACCCGGAGGTCGAACAGCCCCGCCTCGGAGGTCAGCACGGGCTGCTGGCGCTCGGTGGTGGCCTCGGGCGGACGCCCGTGCTCGGGGTCGGTCAGCGCGATGGAGGCCTCCCACCCCAGTGCCTCGATGTCGAGGCCGCCGCGGCCGGCCAGCGCGAACACCCGCTCGCGCAGCTGGGCGGGGCAGTGCTGGGCGTTGGGGCAGCGCCAGTCCTTGTCGCCCTCGCGGACGGGGCCGACGGGGGTGCCGCAGGAGGGGCAGGTGGTGGGCATGACGAACTCGCGGACGTCCGGACCCCGCAGCGCCAGCACCGGACCCAGCACCTCGGGGATCACGTCGCCCGCCTTGCGCACGATCACCGTGTCGCCGATCCGGACGTCCTTGCGCCTGACCTCGTAGCCGTTGTGCAGGGTGGCCATCTCGACCGTCGAGCCGGCCACCGTCACCGGCTCCATCACCGCGTACGGGGTGACCCGGCCGGTGCGGCCGATGTTGACGTCGATGTCGAGCAGCTTGGTCGTGACCTCCTCCGGCGGGTACTTGAAGGCGATCGCCCACCGCGGCGCCCGGCTGGTGGAGCCCAGCCGGCCCTGGGCGGAGAACTCGTCGACCTTGACCACCACGCCGTCGATCTCGTGCTCGACCGAGTGCCGGTTCTCCCCGTAGGAGGCGATGAACCGCTCGACCGAGTCGAGGTCGGGCAGCACCCGGGTGTGCGGGCTCGTCGGCAGGCCCCACCGGGCCAGCAGCGTGTACACCTCGGACTGGCTCCGCGCGGTGACGCCCTCGCGGGCGCCGATGCCGTGGACGTACATCGCCAGGTTCCGCGAGGCCGTGACCGCCGGGTCCTTCTGCCGCAGCGAGCCGGCGGCGGTGTTGCGGGGGTTGGCGTAGGGCGCCTTGCCGGCCGCGGCCTGCGCCTCGTTCAGCTTCTCGAACTCCGCCACCGGGAAGAAGACCTCGCCGCGGACCTCGACCAGGGCCGGCGGGTCGTCGGTGGCGAGGCGGTGCGGGATCGAGGCGATGGTGCGGGCGTTGGCGGTGATGTCCTCGCCGACCCGGCCGTCGCCGCGGGTGGCGGCCCTGACCAGCTCGCCGTGCTCGTAGACCAGCGCAACGGCCAGCCCGTCGATCTTGAGCTCGGTCAGGTAGCCGAACTCCACCTCGCCGAGCTCGCGCCGGACCCGGGCGTCCCACTCGGCCAGCTCGGCGCTGGTGAAGGCGTTGTCCAGGCTCATCATCCGCTGCAGGTGCTGCACCGGGCTGAAGGCGGCGCCGACCACCCCGCCGACGGTCTGGGTGGGGGAGTCGGGCCGGCGCAGCTGGGGGTGGGCCTCCTCCAGGGCGCGGAGCTCGCGCTCCAGCCGGTCGTAGTCGGCGTCGGACATCACCGGCGCGTCGTCGCCGTAGTAGGCCAGCCGGGCCTCCTCGAGCCGGGCGCTGAGCTCGGCCAGCCGCTGCTGCGTGGTGCGGTCCTCGTCCTGCGGTGCGTCGCTCACGGGCTCATTCTGCCCACCGGCACCGACAGCCGGCAGCCGGTCGGCCCCGCGGCGCCGGCGCGTCGGTCTAGGCTGGCGGCGTGCCGAAGATCTTCTCCGACCTCAACCTCAACGGCTCCACGCCGGCGCAGGTGCGCCCGGGGCTGGGGGACTGGGGGCCGGAGCTGGTGCCGAGCACCCGCAGCAAGAAGCGGGCCCGCTGGCTCGTCGTGCTCGTCTTCGTGCTGGCCGTGGCCGTGGTGGCGGGGGTCTACTGGTTCCTGGTCAGCCAGCTCACCACCGGCAGCTGAGGCTCAGCCGGCGGCGAGCCCGGCGAGGTGCTTGAGCCGGGCCATCTCCGAGGCCAGGAAGCTGGGCCCGCCCTGGCGCCCGATCACCAGCGTGCGGCTGTCGCCGACCGGGGCCATGGCCACCGTGGTCTCGCCCCAGGAGGGCAGCCAGTCGGCGGCGAGCTCGACGCTGTGGGTCTGATCGACCGGCTCCAGCGCCCGCACCCCCTCCTCGGTGAGGTCGGGGGCCATCTCGGTGGCGAAGGCGACCGTGCGCGAGCTGGTGTCGAGCAGCAGCGCCCAGTGGCAGTGGAAGACCAGCGGCGCGGACTCGGTGAGGATCTCCGGCGCCTGCTCCGGGGACTGCTGCATCCGCTCCAGCGCCTCGATGTCGGACTCCAGCCCGCCGCCCTCGGGGTAGCGGGAGAACCAGAGCACCCGGACGCCCTCGATGGCGGTGCAAGCGCTCACCAGGTTGTCGGGCATGGCGCCGTTGGGCAGCGTGAGCATGAAGTCGTCGACGGCCTCGCCGTCCTGCTTGCCGACGATCTCGACCGAGCGGATGTCGGCGCCCACGGTACCGACGGCACTGGCCACCGCCCCCAGGGATCCGGGGCGGTCGGGCAGCGACACTCGCATCAGGAACACGGGGACATTCTCAACCATCTTCGCTACGACGGTGTAACCCCCCACTGGGCGGGACGCGCACCCGGCGGCGCCCGTCCCGGTCCCCTAGGATGGGTCGCCGGGCCCAGGGTCCGTGGCTGCGCCCGGACCCGCACGCCCCGCGGTCCCGCCCCGAGGACCACCGAGCACGACGATGGGAGCACCTGGTGGCGCTGACACCCGAGGACGTGGCCAAGCTGGCCGCGCTGGCCCGGATCGACCTGACCGGGGAGGAGCTGCAGCACCTGGCCCCCCAGCTCGAGGGGATCCTGGAGGCCGTCGCCTCGGTGCAGCAGGTCGCCGACGCCGACATCCCGCCGACCTCGCACGCGCTGCCGCTGACCAACGTCTTCCGCCCCGACGAGGTGCGTCCCTCGCTGCCGCGCGAGGACGTGCTGGCCGGGGCACCCGCCGCCGAGGAGGACCGTTTCCGGGTCCCGCGGATCCTGGGCGAGGAGGCCTGATGAACGAGCACCTGCGCCGCAGCGCGGCCGACCTGGCCGCCGACATCGCCGCCCGGCGGATCTCCAGCGAGGAGGTCACCCGGGCCCACCTGGAGCGCATCGAGGCCGTCGACGAGGAGGTCCACGCCTTCCTGCACGTCGACGGCGAGCGCGCCCTGGCCGCGGCCCGGGACGTGGACGCCCGCGTGGCCGCCGGGGAGCCGGTCGGCCCGCTGGCCGGCGTCCCGCTGGGTCTGAAGGACGTGCTGACCATGCGCGGGGCCCCCACCACCTGCGGGTCGAAGATCCTGCAGGGCTGGCACCCGCCCTACGACGCCACGGTCACCCGCCGGCTGCTGGAGGCCGGGCTGGTGGTGCTGGGCAAGACCAACATGGACGAGTTCGCGATGGGCTCCTCCACCGAGAACAGCGCCTACGGCCCCACCCGCAACCCCTGGGACACCAGCCGGATCCCCGGCGGCTCCGGAGGCGGCTCGGCGGCCGCGCTGGCCGCCTTCGAGGCGCCGCTGACCATCGGCACCGACACCGGCGGCTCGATCCGCCAGCCGGCCGCGGTGACCGGCACGGTGGGCGTGAAGCCGACCTACGGCGGCACCTCCCGCTACGGCCTGGTGGCGCTGGCCTCCAGCCTGGACCAGCCCGGGCCCTGCGCCCGCACGGTGCTCGACGCGGCCCTGCTGCACGAGGTGATCGGCGGGCACGACCCGCTCGACTCCACCTCGATCGACGCCCCCGTGCCGGACGTGGTCGGCGCGGCCCGCTCCGGCGACGTCACCGGGCTCAAGGTGGGCGTGGTCCGCGAGCTCGGCGGGGCGGGCTACCAGCCGGGCGTCCAGCAGCGCTTCGACGAGGCGGTCGCGCTGCTGTCCTCCCTCGGTGCGGAGGTGGTGGAGGTGTCCTGCCCCAGCTTCGAGCAGGCGCTGGCCGCCTACTACCTGATCCTGCCCAGCGAGTGCTCCTCCAACCTGGCCAAGTTCGACGCCATGCGCTTCGGGCTGCGGGTCGGCGACGACGGCAGCCGCAGCGCGGAGGAGGTCATGAACCTCACCCGCGAGGCCGGCTTCGGCGACGAGGTGAAGCGCCGCATCATCATCGGCACCTACGCCCTCTCCAGCGGCTACTACGACGCCTACTACGGCTCGGCGCAGAAGGTGCGGACGCTGATCGTGCGCGACTTCGCCGCCGCCTTCGAGACCGTCGACGTGCTGGTCTCACCCACCACACCGACCACCGCGTGGCCGCTGGGGGAGCGGGTGGACGACCCGCTGGCCATGTACGCCGCCGACCTGTGCACCATCCCCAGCAACCTGGCCGGCAACGCGTCGGCCTCCTTCCCGGTCGGGCTCGCCCCCGAGGACGGGCTGCCGGTGGGGCTGCAGGTCATCGCCCCGCCGATGGCCGACGACCGGCTGTACCGGGTGGGGGCGGCGCTGGAGCGAGCCCTCACCGAGCAGTGGGGCGGCTCCCTGCTGGACCGGGTCCCCGAGCGTGCGGAGGTGTCGGCATGAGTGCCGCGGTGATGGACTACGACGAGGCGCTGGCCGCCTTCGACCCCGTGATGGGGCTGGAGGTGCACGTCGAGCTGAGCACGGCGTCGAAGATGTTCTGCGGGTGCTCCACCGCCTTCGGCGCCCCGCCGAACACCCAGACCTGCCCGGTCTGCCTGGGGCTGCCGGGCGCGCTGCCGGTGGTGAACCGCACCGCGGTCGAGTCGGCCATCCGGATCGGGCTCGCCCTCAACTGCTCCATCGCGGAGTGGTGCCGGTTCGCCCGGAAGAACTACTTCTACCCGGACATGCCGAAGAACTACCAGATCTCGCAGTACGACGAGCCGATCGCCTTCGACGGCTGGGTCGAGGTCGACGTGGACGGGGAGCCGTTCCGCATCGAGATCGAGCGCGCTCACATGGAGGAGGACACCGGCAAGTCGCTGCACGTCGGCGGGTCCACCGGCCGCATCCACGGCGCCAGCCACTCGCTGCTGGACTACAACCGCTCGGGCGTGCCGCTGATCGAGATCGTCACCAAGCCGATCACCGGGGCCGGCGCCCGCGCGCCCGAGGTGGCCCGCGCCTACGTGGCCCACCTCCGCGACCTGCTGCGCGCCCTCGGCGTCTCCGACGTCCGGATGGAGCAGGGCTCGCTGCGCTGCGACGCCAACGTCTCGCTGCGCCCGGACCCGGCCGCACCGCTGGGGACGCGCACCGAGACCAAGAACGTCAACTCGCTGCGCAGCGTCGAGCGGGCGCTGCGCTACGAGATCACCCGGCAGGCCGCCCTGCTGCGCGAGGGCACTCCGGTCACCCAGGAGACCCGGCACTGGCACGAGGACACCGGCACCACCACCGCCGGGCGCAGCAAGGAGACCGCCGAGGACTACCGCTACTTCCCCGAGCCCGACCTGGTGCCGGTCGCCCCGAGCCGGGAGTGGGTCGAGGAGCTGCGGGCCACGCTGCCGGAGCAGCCGCACCTGCGCCGCAAGCGGCTGCTCGCCGAGTGGGGCTACACCGAGCTGGAGATGCGCGACGTCGTGAGCTCGGGCGCGCTGGAGCTCATCGAGCAGACCGTGGCCGCCGGGTGCGCCCCCCAGGCCGCCCGCAAGTGGTGGGTGGGCGAGCTCGCCCGCCGCGCCAACGAGACCGGCAGCGAGCTCGACGCGCTGCCCATCAGCCCGGCGCAGGTGGCCCAGCTCCAGCAGCTGGTCGAGGCCGGCACCATCAACGACAAGCTGGCCCGCCAGGTGATCGAGGGCGTGCTGGCCGGTGAGGGCGAGCCGGCCGAGGTGGTCGAGTCCCGCGGGCTCGCGGTGGTCTCCGACGACGACGCCCTGGGCGCGGCCGTCGACGCGGCCATCGCCGCCAACCCCGACGTGGCCGAGAAGATCCGCGGCGGCAAGGTGCAGGCCGCCGGCGCGCTGATCGGTGCGGTGATGAAGCAGATGCGCGGGCAGGCCGACGCCGCCCGGGTGCGCGAGCTGATCCTCGCCCGGCTGGGCTGACGACCACGCACGCGCGGGCGCCCGAGGGCGAGGTCTGGCACTTCAGCGAGGACCCGGGCATCACCTCGTTCGTCCCGCACGTGGCGGCCACCGCCCAGCAGCCGGAGGCCTACGTGTGGGCGGTCGACGGCCCGCGCTGCCCGGACTACTGGTTCCCCCGCGACTGCCCGCGGGCGATGGCCTGGCGGGTCCCCGGCTGCGACCCCGACCTGGCCGACCGGCTGCTCGGGCCGGGGGTGGAGCGGCTGCACGTCCTCGAGCACGGGTGGCTGCGGGCGCTGACCACCACGGTGCTGTGGGCCTACCCGTTCGCGGCGGCGGACTTCCGTCCCTTCGGGGACCCGCCGCACGCCCACGTGGCCGACCGGCCGGTCACGCCGCTGCGGGACCCCCACCGGGTGGGCGACCTCGTCGCGGCCCACGCGGGAGCCGGGATCGACCTCCGGGTGACCGGCGACCTGTTCGGCTGGTGGGAGCGGGTCGTGGCCTCCGGGCTCGGCTTCTCCGGCATCCGGCTGCGCCGCTCGCCCCGCTACCGCGAGGTCTGAGCGTCCGGCTCAGTCGCGGCGGTCGTCCTCGTCGGGCACCTCCAGGTGCTGCTCGGCCACGTCGGCCGGGTCCGCCTCCAGCGGGGCGGTGATCTCCTCGAGACCGTCCTCGGGGGCGTCGTGCACCGGCAGCGACTGCTCCAGGGCGTCGGCCTCGGGGACGTCGGGGGACGGGTTGGTCATGGTCGCTCCTCTCCTGCGGCGCTGGGCCGCGTGGTCGTCGGTCAGTGGCTGAAGTCGGCCCCGGCCAGCCGGGCCAGGGCCTCCTCCTCGCCGATGGCGCGCACCTCGCTCACCCGGCCGCGGCCGAAGGCGTAGAGCAGCAGCTCCGAGGGCTGACCCACCAGGGTCACGGTCTCGCTGCCCGAGGCCACCCGCAGCGGCTCCGCCGAGCCGTCCTCGCGCTCCAGCACCACCCCGACGGGGGACCGGCGGAAGGAGGCCCGGCCCAGCAGCTTGAGCCGCCGCCACAGCCAGTCCTCGGTGGCGGTGTCCAGCGGGCGGGGTCCGAGCGGCGTCGGGCCGGCGCGGCGGACGTCCTCGTGGTGGATGAAGAACTCCGTGGCGTTGGCGGGCTCGTCCACGCCCGGCAGCGCGAACAGCGAGAACCGGCTGGGGCCGCGGCGCACCTTGTCCACCAGCTCGGCGTAGGACCAGCGCTGCTTGGTCTCGTTCATCCGCTTCTCGGTCAGCCCCGCCAGCGGCCTGGCCACGATGCCGGGCGCCCCCAGCGGGTCGGTCTCGCGGACCCACAGGTGGGCGGCGAGGTCGTGGCTCGTCCAGTCCCCGCAGAGGGTGGGCGCGTCCGGGCCGACGCTGTCCAGCAGGTCGCACAGGGCCGCTCGTTCTGACTGGGCAAGATGCACCCTCGCACTCTAGGACACGCCCCCACCGGCGGTGCCCGCACCGCGGCACGACCCGTCCGGCCCGGCCGGCGCACGGCAGAATGGCCGGGTGAGCACCGACCTCGACGACCTCCCCGCGCTGCTGGCGACCAACGAGGACGGCCTGCTGCCCGCGGTGGTGCAGGACGCCGCCAGCGGCCGGGTGCTGATGCTGGCCTGGATGGACGCCGAGGCGCTGCGCCGCACGCTGACCACCCGCCGCGGCACCTACTGGTCGCGCAGCCGCCAGGAGTACTGGGTGAAGGGCGAGACCAGCGGGCACGTCCAGCACGTGCGCTCGGTCGAGCTGGACTGCGACCGCGACGCGCTGCTGCTGCGGGTGGACCA
This sequence comes from Auraticoccus cholistanensis, assembly GCF_009742705.1. Taxonomy (GTDB): domain Bacteria; phylum Actinomycetota; class Actinomycetes; order Propionibacteriales; family Propionibacteriaceae; genus Auraticoccus; species Auraticoccus cholistanensis. The sequence goes on along the minus strand of NZ_WPCU01000005.1, from coordinate 480,869 downwards.
GGTCGGGCCGGCCTGCCACACCGGCGCGCCGTCCTGCTTCGACACGCACACGCTGCTCGCCGACGAGCAGCACCACTAGGCTGGCGCGATGCACATCGAGCCCAGCGTGGAACGCTTCCGCGAGCTGGCGCGCGAGGCCCGGGTGATCAGCGTGCACACCCGGCTCGCGGCCGACACCGAGACCCCGGTGGGTCTGTACGCCAAGCTGGCCGGCGGTCCCGGCAGCTACCTGCTGGAGTCGGTCGAGCACGGGGTGTGGTCGCGGTGGTCCTTCATCGGCGTCGGCTCGGTCGCCACGCTGACCGAGCGCGACGGCCGGGCCGTCTGGCACGGGCGCCCGCCCGTCGGGCTGCCCGAGGGCGGTGACCCGCTGGAGGCGCTGGCGCTGACGCTGGAGCGGCTGCACGGCCCCCGTCAGGAGGGGCTGCCGCCGCTGTCCTCGGGTCTGGTCGGCTACCTCGGCTACGACACCGTGCGCCGCATCGAGGACCTGCCCGACGGCAACGTGGACGACCTGGGGCTGCCCGAGCTGCAGTGGATGCTGATCTCCGACCTCGCCGTGCTGGACCACCAGACCGGCGAGGTGTGGCTGATCGCCAACGCGGTCAACTTCGACGACACCGACGAGCGCGTCGACGAGGCCCGCGCCGACGCGGTCGCCCGGATCGAGGCGATGGCCGCCCGGCTGGCGGAGCCGACGCCCTCGCTGGTGGCCGTCCCCGACGGGGAGTCCGAGCTGCGGGTGCACGACCAGCGCACCACCGCCGAGTACGCCGCGGCGGTCGAGGCGGCGGTGGAGGAGATCCGCTCCGGCGAGGCGTTCCAGGTGGTGGTCAGCCAGCGCTTCGACGTCACCACCACCGCCGACGCCCTGGACGTCTACCGGGTGCTGCGGCTGAGCAACCCCAGCCCCTACCTGTACCTGCTCCGGCTGGACGGCTTCGACGTCATCGGCTCCAGCCCCGAGGCGCTGGTCACCATCGAGGACGGCTGCGCCACCACCCACCCGATCGCCGGCTCTCGGCCGCGCGGCGCCGACCCCGTCTCGGACCAGGCGATGGAGGCCGAGCTGCTCGCCGACCCCAAGGAGCGGGCCGAGCACCTGATGCTGGTCGACCTGGCCCGCAACGACCTGGGCCGGGTCTGCGAGCCCGGCACGGTGGCGGTCACGGAGTTCATGCAGGTGCGCCGCTACAGCCACATCATGCACCTGGAGTCCTCGGTCTCCGGGCGGGTGCGGCAGGGACGCACCGCGCTGGACACCGTGCTGGCCTGCTTCCCCGCCGGCACGCTCTCCGGGGCGCCCAAGGTGCGGGCGATGCAGATCATCGACGAGCTCGAGGTGTCGCGACGGGGTCTCTACGGCGGCGTGGTCGGCTACTTCGACCTCGCCGGGGACGCCGACGTGGCCATCGCCATCCGCACCGCGGTGCTCCGGGACGGGATCGCCCACGTGCAGGCCGGTGGCGGCATCGTCGCCGACTCGGTCGCCGCCACCGAGGACGCCGAGTCCCGCAACAAGGCCGCCGCGGTGATGCGGGCCATCGCCCGCGCCGAGCGGATGACCCCGCTGGCCGCGAGCCGGCCCACGCCGGGCGGCGGGACGCCGTGAGGCCCTCGACCAGCCGCACGGTGAGCTGGGGCGGGATCGCCCTGGCCTCGGCCGTGCTGCTGGTCAGCGCCGGGCAGGACTGGGTCGCCGTCACCGCCGAGGGGGCGCGCACCGCGCTGACGGGGACGTCCACGACCGGTGGGCTCAGCCAGGCGCTCGCGGTGGTGCCCCCGCTGGGGCTGCTGCTCTCGCTGACGCTGCGCGCCCGCGGCCGGCGCGCGGTGGGGGTGCTGCTGGGACTGCTCGGGCTGGGTGCGCTGGTGCTCGGCGCGGCCCCGCCTCGGCCCTCCGACGCCGAGGTGCAGGCCGCGCTGAGCGCCGTCACGCTGGCCGACCGGTGGCAGACCAGCCCGACCGCCTGGCCGTGGGTGTTCGCCGCCGGCGGGCTGCTGCTGCTCGCCGCCTCGGCGCTGATGGTGGTGGCCGCGCCGGGCTGGCCCAGCCGGGCGGCCCGCTACGAGACCAGCAGCGCGGTCGACCCGGGCGACCCGGCGGCGGCGTGGCGGGCCCTGGACCGCGGCGAGGACCCGACCCGCGACGAGCCCGGCACCGCCGCGGCCACGTCACCGGACCCGATTGGCCGACTCGACCCCGGGGAGGACACAATGTCCCCAGCAGAGCCGGGCCTGCTGGACGACCGACGCGAGGGGAGACCATGACCGAGGCGGCAGAACGCTCCGTGCACAGCCATCCGAAGTACCACCACGGACGCTCACCGGCGGCCTGGGCGGGCGTGCTGCTCGGCCTGGTGGGGTTCGTGGTCGGCAGCATCGGCTTCCTGGTCGGACCCGACCCGGAGGCGATCGACCCCAACTGGCTGGTGATCGGCATCGGCGCCGCCATCGTCGTGGCAGGCATGATCGCCACCGTGGTGCTGCGCGCCGTCGGTCTCGGCAACGACTGACCCGGAGGCCCCGATGGGAGTGCTGGACGAGATCGTCGCCGGAGTCCGCGAGGACATGGCCGCCCGCAAGCAGCAGGTCGGCCTGGACGAGCTGAAGGAGCGCGTCCGCAAGCTCCCCAGCGCCCTCGACCCGCTGCCCACCTTCCGGGCGCCCGGGGTCTCGGTGATCGCGGAGGTGAAGCGGGCCAGCCCGAGCAAGGGCGCCCTGGCCGACATCGCCGACCCGGCCGCGCTGGCCCGCGAGTACGAGGCCGGCGGGGCGGCGGCCATCTCGGTGCTGACCGAGCGGCGGCGCTTCGGCGGCTCGCTGGCCGACCTGGAGCAGGTGCGGCGGGCGGTGGACATCCCGGTGCTGCGCAAGGACTTCATCGTCAGCGCCTACCAGCTCTTCGAGGCCCGTGCGGCCGGCGCGGACCTGGCCCTGCTGATCGTGGCCGCGCTCACCGACGACGAGCTGGTGTCGCTGATCGAGCGGGCCGAGTCGATCGGGCTCACCCCGCTGGTCGAGGCCCACACCGCCGAGGAGATCACCCGCGCGGCCGACGCCGGCGCCCGGGTGATCGGCGTCAACGCCCGCAACCTGCAGACCCTCGAGGTCGACCCCACCACCTTCGCCCGGCTGGCCCCGCGCATCCCCAGCGGCATCGTGCGGATCGCCGAGTCCGGGGTCCGCACCCCGCACGACGTCTTCGAGCTGGCCGAGGCCGGTGCCGACGTGGTGCTGGTGGGGGAGGCGCTGGTCACCGGCCGCGAGCCCCGCGCCGCGGTGGCCGACCTGGTCTCGGCCGGCGCCCACCCGGCCCTGCAGCACCGCGGCTGAGGTCCGCACCGGCCGCGGCGCGACCCGCCGCCCGCCCGGGTCGCCTAAGGTGGAGCGGATCGACCAACCCGGCACGACGCCGGGCCACCACCCAAGGACTGGAGAGAGCGTGACTGCGCGGAGCCTGCCCGACCACAGCGGCCACTTCGACCGCTACGGGGGCAAGTTCGTCCCCGAGGCGCTGCACGCGGCGCTCGGCCAGCTCGAGCGCGCCTTCACCGAGGCCAGCGCCGACCCCTCCTTCGGGCTGCAGCTGGACGAGCTGCGCCGCAGCTACACCGGCCGGCCGACGCCGCTGACCGAGCTGTCGCGGTTCTCCCGGCACGCCGGCAACGCCACCGTGCTGGCCAAGCGGGAGGACCTGAACCACACCGGGTCGCACAAGATCAACAACGTGCTGGGCCAGGCGCTGCTCGCCCAGCGGATGGGCAAGACCCGGCTGATCGCCGAGACCGGGGCGGGCCAGCACGGGGTGGCCACCGCCACCGCGGCCGCCCTGTTCGGGATGTCCTGCACGGTCTACATGGGCAAGGTCGACACCGACCGGCAGGCGCTCAACGTGGCCCGCATGCAGCTGCTGGGCGCCGAGGTGGTCGCGGTCGAGGCGGGCAGCCAGACGCTCAAGGACGCCATGAACGAGGCCATGCGCGACTGGGTGGCCTCGGTCGACCACACCCACTACCTGATCGGCACCGTGGCCGGGCCGCACCCCTTCCCGTGGCTGGTGCGCGAGTTCCAGCGGATCATCTCCACCGAGGCCCGCGCCCAGGTGCTGGAGCGCTACGGCCGGCTGCCCGACGCGGTCGCCGCCTGCGTCGGCGGCGGCTCGAACGCGATGGGCACCTTCGCCGAGTTCCTGCCCGACACCGAGGTAGAGCTGTACGGCTTCGAGGCCGGCGGCGACGGCGTGGACACCGACCGGCACGCGGCCACCATCAGCGGCGGACGGGTCGGCGTGCTGCACGGCATGCGCACCTACGTGCTGATGGACGACGACGGCCAGACCCGGGAGTCGCACTCGATCTCCGCCGGTCTGGACTACCCGGGCGTCGGCCCCGAGCACGCCTGGCTCGCCGACGCCGGCCGGGCCCGCTACCGGGCGGTCACGGACGCCCAGGCGATGGACGCCCTGCAGCTGCTCACCCGCACCGAGGGCATCCTGCCCGCCATCGAGTCCGCCCACGCCCTGGCCGGCGTGCTGCAGCTGGGCCGGGAGTGGGCCGAGACCCGTCCCGAGGCGCGGCCGCTGGTGCTGGTCTGCCTGTCCGGGCGGGGCGACAAGGACGTCACCACGGCCATCAGCTGGTTCGGGCTGGACGGCACGGCGGACACCACGGCAGGAGGCGACCAGTGAGCGCGACCCAGGACCGGCTCGGCACCAGCGGCCGCACCCTGCGGGCCTGCCGCGACGAGGGCCGCGCCGCCCTCGTCGGCTACCTGCCGGTGGGCCACCCCGACGTCGAGACCTCGGTGCGGGCGATGACCCGGCTGACCGGCGAGGAGGGGCGCCCCGGCGTCGACCTCGTCGAGATCGGGATGCCCTACAGCGACCCGGTGATGGACGGGGTCACCATCCAGCGGGCCACCACCCGGGCGCTGGCCCGCGGCGTGCGCACCCGCGACGTCTTCCGCGCCGTCGAGGCGGTCGCGGCCACCGGCACCCCGGCGCTGGTGATGATCTACTGGAACCTCGTCGAGCAGTACGGCGTCGACGCCTTCTGCCGGGACCTGTCGGCCGCCGGCGGCGCGGGGCTGATCACGCCCGACCTCACCCCGGACGAGGCCGGGCCCTGGCTGGAGGGCTCCGACGCCCACGGCCTGGACCGCGTCTTCCTGGTCTCGCCGTCGAGCACCGACGAGCGGCTGGCCAGCACCGTGGACGCCTGCCGCGGCTGGGTGTACGCCACCTCGGTGATGGGCGTCACCGGAGCCCGCGCCCAGACCTCCACCGCCGGACCGGAGCTGGTGGCCCGGGTCCGGGCCCACGACCCCGAGACCATGGTCGGCGTCGGGCTCGGCGTCTCCGACGGCGCCCAGGCCGCCGAGGTGGGCGGCTTCGCCGACGCGGTCATCGTCGGGTCGGCCCTGGTGCGCACCCTGCTCGACGCCGAGGACGCCGGCCGTCCCGACGACCTGACCGGGCTCGGCGCCGTGGTGGACGACCTCGCCGCGGGGGTGCGCTCCGGGCGCACCCAGCCGATCGGCTGATGCGGCCCCGGCTGCCCGCCCGCGCGGTGACCGGGGTGCTGCTGTCGCTGGCCCTCACCCTCACCGGCTGCGGCGCAGCGCCCGGGCCGCAGGCGGAGCCGGCTCCCGCCCGCTACTCCGGCACCTGGCTGAGCGAGGGCTACCCGGTGCCCGACGCCACGCTGACCGACACCCAGGGCCAGCACTTCAACCTGCGGACGTCGCCCTCCAAGCCCGTGGTGCTGGTGTTCTTCGGCTACACCTCCTCCACCACCCGCTGCGCGCAGGTGATGACGACCATCACGAAGGCCCGCGAGCTGCTGCCGGACCACCTCGCCGCCAAGGTGCAGGTGGTCGTGGTGAGCATCGACCCCGAGCGCGACACCCCGGAGGTGCTGCGCCACTGGCTGGACCGCTGGGACGGGTCCTACCTCGGGCTGCGGGGTGACCTGGACGAGGTCCGCGAGGTCGCCGGCGACCTCGGGGTCGAGATCGGCGGGCGGCAGCAGGGCGGGCACGGCGACTACGAGATCGCCCACGGTGCGCAGGTCGTCGGCGTCGACCGGGAGCGGCGGGCCCGGCTGGTCTGGCTCGAGGGGACCTCCGCCGACGTGCTGGCCGCCGACCTGGAGACCTTCGTGGAGGAGCAGCTGTGAGCGCACGGTCCACCCGGCGACGCCCCGCCGGCCCCGGCGGGTCCGCCCGCAACGCCCGGCTGCGGGCCGACGCCGCCGCCCGCCAGGCCGCGGCCCGCCGGCGCCGGCTGCTGGTGCTGGCCGCGGTCGCCGTGGCCGCCGTCGTGGTGGTCGCGCTGGCCGTCGTGCTGGGCCAGCGGCCGGGTGGCGGGGGAGCGGCGGCCGGGGAGCTGGTCGTGCCGCAGCCGGTGCCGGCCGCGGAGCGGGCGCCGCAGCCGCTGGCCCCGGGTCGTCCCGTGCTGCTCGGCGGCGGGGACGGCGCGCGCACCCTGACGGTGTGGGCCGACTTCTCCTGCCCGCACTGCGCCGACTTCGCCACCGGCTACCGCGACGTGCTGCACGAGGCGGTGGCCGCGGGCCACGTGCGGCTGGAGCTCGCACCGCTGACCTTCGTCCAGCCGCCCGCCTCGGTCCGGGCCGGGAACGCCTTCGCCTGCGCCACCGAGGCCGGCTTCGGTCCCGCCTACCACGACGCCCTCTTCGCCAGCTGGCGCGCCGACTGGGACGACGAGGTGCTGCTCGCCCTGGCCGAGCAGGTCAGCCCCGGGCTGCCGGAGTCGTTCACCCGGTGCGTCCGCGACACCGGCGCCCAGTCCTACCTCGACTCCGTCGACGCCGCCTCGCGGACCGCCGGGGTCGAGGCGACCCCCACGGTGCTGCTCGACGGCGCCCCGCTCGACCTCGCCACCACCACACCGGCGAGCCTGGCCGCCCAGCTGCAGGAGACCCCGTGACCGAGTTCTTCATCCCCAGCCCCTCGCAGGGCACCTGGTACCTCTTCGGCTTCCCCGTCCGCGCCTACGCGCTCTGCATCATGGTCGGCATCGTCGTCGGCTGGGTGGTCGGCTCCCGCCGGTGGGCCGCCCGCGGCGGGCGGCCGGAGACCCTGGAGACGGCCGTGCTGGTCGCGGTCCCGCTGGGCATCGTCGGTGCCCGGATCTACCACGTCCTCACCGACGCCCAGCTCTACTTCGGCCCCGGCCGGGACCCGGTCCGCGCGCTCTACATCTGGGAGGGCGGGCTGGGCATCTTCGGCGCCGTCGCCCTCGGCGCCCTGGGTGTGTGGCTGGTGGCCCGGCGCCGCGGCGCCAGCTTCCTGGCCATGGCCGACGCCCTCGCCCCCGGCCTGGTGCTGGCCCAGGCCGTCGGACGGGTGGGCAACTACTTCAACCAGGAGCTGTTCGGCGCGCCCACCACGCTGCCCTGGGCGCTGGAGATCGACGAGGCCCACCGGCCCACCGGCTACACCGAGTTCGCCACCTTCCACCCGACCTTCCTCTACGAGCTGCTGTGGAACCTCGGGGTGTGCCTGCTGCTGATCTGGGCGGGGAGACGGTTCCGCCTCGGCCGCGGCAAGACCTTCGCCCTCTACGTCGTGCTCTACGCGCTGGGCCGGTTCTGGATCGAGGCGCTGCGGATCGACCCCGCCAACGAGTTCGGCGGGCTGCGGCTGAACAACTACACCACCCTGGTGCTGCTGGTCGGCGGCCTGCTGTGGCTGGTCTGGCTGCTGCGCTTCCGCCCCGGCCTGGAGGACTCCGTCGAGCCGGGCGCCCCCTCGACCGACGCCGAGGCCGAGCAGCCGGCGCCCAGCCGGGCGGTCCGGGACGAGCCGGCGGGGGACGAGCCGGCGGGGGAGGAGCCGGCGGGAGCGCGGTCGAGGCCGGAGATGGACGAGCCGGAGGAGGACGCGACCGACGGTCCAGATCCGTCCGCCGGTCGAGGCTGAGTCGCGGCGACTCCTATACTCGCTCCATCGTCGCTCGCAGCAGGAGGTGCCCATGAACCGCAACACCGTGCACGTCATGGTGCTCCTCGCTGCCGCCGTGACGGTCACCGCCATCGTCGCCGGTGTGGGTGCGTCGTCTTCGCCGGCCACGGCCGGTGCAGCCGTCCTGGTCCTGGCCGCTGCGGCCGGCGTGGCGCTGGTCACAGCCCTGGGCCGGGCCCCTCGAGCCCGGACGGCACCCGTCCGCATCCGCGCGACCGATCGTCGCCGTCGCTGACCCTCCGACCGCACCGCACGTCTCCGCAACGACGCACGCCCATGCGCTGAGACGTCCAAGATCTGGGCAAGTCCGCTCACGATGTGGGACCGTCTCGATAGGCTCCCCGCCGCCCGAGCACCCACCAGCACGCTCCTCGACGAGGAGCGCCCGAACGACGCGGGGCCGGCGCCTCCGGCCTGGCGCAGCACCAGGGTCCACACCCCCGCGGAGGACCAGACAGTGATGGGAGACGACATGACGCAGCAGGTCCGAGGCTCCGGCCTCCCGACCGCTCACGGGCTGACGCCGGCCGAGCTCCGCGAGAAGCGTCCCGGGGCGCAGGGTCTCTACGACCCCAGCCAGGAGCACGACGCCTGCGGGGTGGCCTTCGTGGCCCAGCTCAGCGGCGAGGCCAGCCACGACATCGTCGCGAAGGGCCTCGAGGCCCTGCTCAACCTCGACCACCGCGGCGCGACCGGCGCCGACGCGGCGGCCGGTGACGGCGCCGGCATCCTGATCCGCGTGCCCGACGCCTTCCTGCGGGCGGTGTGCGACTTCGAGCTTCCCGAGGCCGGGCGCTACGCCGTGGGGATGGCCTACCTGCCGCGCGAGGCCGACGCCCGCAGCCGCGCCCGCGCGGCCGTCGAGGCGCTGGCCGACGACGAGGGGCTGACGGTCCTCGGCTGGCGCGAGGTGCCGGTCCGCTCCGACACCCTCAGCCCGGTCTCCACCGCCAACATGCCCCACTTCGAGCACCTGGTGGTCGAGGCCGCCGACGGCTCCGAGGGCATGACGCTGGAGCGCAAGGTGTTCTGCCTGCGCCGCCGCGCGCAGAACCAGGTCGGGGTGTACTTCCCCTCGCTGTCCTCGCGGACCCTGGTCTACAAGGGCATGCTGACCCCGCTGCAGCTGGAGGAGGTCTTCCCCGAGCTCCGCGACGAGCGGCTGACCTCCCCGCTGGCGCTGGTGCACAGCCGCTTCTCCACCAACACCTTCCCGGCCTGGGAGCTGGCCCACCCGTACCGGCTGATCGCCCACAACGGCGAGATCAACACCGTGCGCGGCAACCGCAACTGGATGCGCGCCCGCGAGGAGCTGCTCGCCTCGGACCTGATCCCCGGCGACCTGTCGCGGCTCTACCCGATCTGCAGCGACTCCGCCTCCGACTCGGCCTCCTTCGACGAGGTGCTCGAGCTGCTCCACCTGGGCGGCCGCTCGCTGCCCCACGCCGTGCTGATGATGGTCCCGGAGGCGTGGGAGAACAACACCGAGATGAGCCAGGAGCTGAAGGACTTCTACGCCTTCCACTCCTCCCTGATGGAGCCCTGGGACGGCCCGGCGGCGATCTGCTTCACCGACGGCACCCAGATCGGGGCCTGGCTGGACCGCAACGGGCTGCGTCCCGGGCGCTACTGGGTCACCGACGACGGCCTGGTCGTGCTGGCCTCCGAGACCGGCGTGCTCGACATCCCCGCCTCCTCGGTGACCGCCAAGGGCCGGCTCAAGCCCGGCCGGATGTTCCTGGTCGACCTCGAGCAGCACCGGATCATCGGCGACGACGAGATCAAGTCCGAGCTGGCCGCCGCCGAGCCCTACGGGGAGTGGCTGCAGAACCGGGTCAGCCTGGACGACCTGCCCCCGCGCGAGCACACCGTGCACAGCCACGCCTCGGTGACCCGCCGCCAGCAGGTCTTCGGCTACACCGAGGAGGAGCTGCGGCTGCTCATCTCGCCGATGGCCGCCGCCGGCGCCGAGCCGATCGGCTCGATGGGCACCGACACCCCGCTGGCCGTGCTCTCCCAGCGCCCGCGGCTGCTGTTCGACTACTTCACCCAGCTGTTCGCGCAGGTGACGAACCCGCCGCTGGACGCCATCCGCGAGGAGCTGGTCACCTCGCTGGCCGGCACCCTCGGCCCCGAGCGCAACCTGCTGGCCCCCGAGCCGGCCTCCTGCCGCCAGCTCGTGGTGCCCTTCCCGGTGCTCGACAACGACCAGCTCGCCAAGGTGCTGCACGTGCACCGCCACGACGGGCTGCCCGGCTTCTCCACCCACGTCGTCCGCGGCCTGTACCGGGTCGACGGCGGCGGCGCCGCGCTGCGCGAGGCGCTGGAGGACGCCTGCGCCCAGGCGAGCCGGGCCATCGCCTCGGGGGCGCGGATCATCCTGCTGTCGGACCGGCACTCCAACGCCGAGCTGGCGCCGATCCCCTCGCTGCTGCTCACCGCGGCCGTGCACCACCACCTGGTGCGGGAGAAGAGCCGCACCAAGGTGGGGCTGGTGGTCGAGGCCGGCGACGTCCGCGAGGTGCACCACGTCGCGCTGCTGCTCGGCTACGGCGCCGCCGCGGTCAACCCCTACCTGGCCTTCGAGAGCGCGGAGGACCTCGCCCGGCGCGAGGTCTACGTCGACATCGACGCGAGCAAGGCGGTGGCCAACGTCGCCAAGGCGCTCGGCAAGGGCGTGCTCAAGGTGATGAGCAAGATGGGCGTCTCCACCGTCGCCTCCTACACCGGCGCGCAGATCTTCGAGGCCTACGGGCTGTCGGGCGAGCTGGTGGACCGCTACTTCACCGGCACCACCTCCAAGATGGGCGGCATCGGCCTGGACGAGGTGGCCGAGGAGATCGCCCGCCGCCACGCCACCGCCTACCCCGGCGACGGCATCCCGCTGGCCCACCGCGAGCTCGAGATCGGCGGTGAGTACCAGTGGCGCCGTGAGGGCGAGCCGCACCTGTTCGACCCCGAGACGGTGTTCCGGCTGCAGCACTCCACCCGGGCCGGCCGCTACGACGTGTTCAAGCAGTACACCTCCCGCGTCGACGACAACTCCGCCCGGCTGATGACGCTGCGCAGCCTGCTGCGCTTCCGCACCGACCGCACCCCGGTGCCGATCGAGGAGGTCGAGCCGGTCAGCGAGATCGTCAAGCGCTTCTCCACCGGGGCGATGTCCTACGGCTCCATCTCCAAGGAGGCCCACGAGACCCTCGCCATCGCGATGAACCGCCTCGGCGGCAAGTCGAACACCGGCGAGGGCGGCGAGGACACCGACCGGCTGCACGACCCGGAGCGGCGCAGCGCCATCAAGCAGGTCGCCTCGGGCCGCTTCGGCGTCACCTCGGACTACCTGACCAACGCCGACGACATCCAGATCAAGATGGCCCAGGGCGCCAAGCCCGGCGAGGGCGGCCAGCTGCCGGGCGCCAAGGTCTACCCGTGGGTGGCCCAGACCCGGCACTCCACCCCCGGCGTCGGGCTGATCTCGCCGCCGCCGCACCACGACATCTACTCCATCGAGGACCTCAAGCAGCTCATCCACGACCTGAAGTGCGCCAACCCGTCCGCGCGGGTGCACGTCAAGCTGGTGGCCGAGGTCGGCGTGGGGACGGTCGCCGCGGGCGTGTCCAAGGCCAAGGCCGACGTGGTGCTGATCTCCGGCCACGACGGCGGCACCGGCGCGGCGCCGCTGACCTCGCTCAAGCACGCCGGCGGACCCTGGGAGCTCGGCCTGGCCGAGGCCCAGCAGACGCTGCTGCTCAACGGGCTGCGCGACCGGATCGTCGTGCAGTGCGACGGCCAGCTCAAGACCGGCCGCGACGTGGTGGTGGCCGCCCTGCTGGGCGCGGAGGAGTTCGGCTTCGCGACCGCCCCGCTGGTCGTCAGCGGCTGCGTCATGATGCGCGTCTGCCACCTCGACACCTGCCCGGTGGGGGTCGCCACCCAGAACCCGGACCTCCGTGCGCGCTACAGCGGCAAGGCCGAGTACGTGGTGAACTTCTTCGAGTTCCTGGCCCAGGAGGTGCGCGAGCACCTGGCCGCCCTCGGCTTCCGCAGCATCGAGGAGGCCGTCGGCCACGTCGAGGCGCTGGACGCCTCGGGCGCGGTGGAGCACTGGAAGGCGCACGGGCTCGACATCACGCCGATCCTGCACGCGCCGGCGCTGCCCGAGGGGGCGCCGCTGCACCGGGTGACCACCCAGGACCACGGGCTGGAGAGCAAGCTCGACGTCCGGCTGATCGAGTTCGCCGCGCCGGTCCTGGAGGCGGCCCGCGAGGGCCGTACGCCGGAGCCGGTGCGCGGGCAGTTCGCCGTCCGCAACGTCGACCGCACCGTGGGGACCATGCTCGGCCACGAGGTGACCAAGGCCACCGGCGGCGCCGGGCTGGAGCCCGACACCGTCGAGCTGGCGCTGTCGGGCTCGGCCGGGCAGAGCCTGGGCGCCTTCCTGCCCCGCGGCGTGACGCTGCGGCTGACCGGCGACTCCAACGACTACGTCGGCAAGGGTCTGTCGGGCGGGCGGATCATCATCCGCCCCGAGCAGGGCGCGGCCTTCCTCGACGAGCACTCCGAGACCGGTGGGGCCGAGGAGCAGATCATCGCCGGCAACGTCATCGGCTACGGCGCCACGTCGGGTGAGATCTTCATCCGGGGCCAGGTCGGTGAGCGGTTCTGCGTCCGCAACTCCGGCGCCACCGCCGTGGTGGAGGGCGTGGGCGACCACGGCTGCGAGTACATGACCGGCGGCGTGGCCGTCGTGCTGGGCAGCACCGGCCGCAACTTCGCCGCCGGCATGTCCGGTGGCGTGGCCTACGTGCTGGACATGCGCCCCGGCCGGCTCAACACCGAGCTGGTCGACCCGGTGCCGCTGGACGGCGAGGACGTGACCCTGGTCCGTGAGCTGCTGCAGCGCCACCTGGACGAGACCGGCTCGCCCACCGCCGCCCAGCTGCTGTCCGACTCCTCGGGCAGCTCCGTCGCGGAGCGCTTCACCAAGGTGCTGCCGCGTGACTACGCCAAGGTGATGGCTGCCCGCCTCGCCGCCGAGGCCGCCGGCCTGGACGAGCTCGACACCACCCGCAAGATGATGGAGGCCGCACATGGCTGATCCCCGAGGCTTCATGACCACCCCGGTCCGGGTGGCCGAGCGCCGGCCCGTGGCCGAGCGCGTCCGGGACTGGAACGAGGTGTACCCCGGCGGACCCGGCCGGGCGCTGCTGCCGATCATCAGCGAGCAGGCCGGGCGCTGCATGGACTGCGGCATCCCGTTCTGCCACAGCGGCTGCCCGCTGGGGAACCTGATCCCGGAGTGGAACGACTTCGTCTGGCGGGGGGAGTGGGAGCAGGCGCTGGAGCGGCTGCACGCCACGAACAACTTCCCCGAGTTCACCGGACGGCTCTGCCCGGCGCCCTGCGAGACCGCGTGCGTGGTCGGGATCTCCAAGGACCCGGTCACCATCAAGAACGTCGAGGTCTCGATCATCGACAAGGGCTGGGAGGACAAGCGCGTCCGCCCCGAGATCCCCGACTGGCACACCGGCAAGACGGTGGCCGTGATCGGCTCCGGCCCGGCCGGCCTGGCGGCGGCCCAGCAGCTCTCGCGGGCCGGTCACACGGTGGCGGTCTACGAGCGCGCCGACGCCCCCGGCGGCCTGCTGCGCTACGGGATCCCCGAGTTCAAGATGGAGAAGAAGGTCCTCGACCGCCGGATCCGGCAGATGCAGAACGAGGGCACCATCTTCCGCTCCGGGGTGGACGTGGGCGTCGACATCACCGGCGACCAGCTGCGTGAGCGCTACGACGCCGTCGTGCTGGCCATCGGCTCCACCCGGGCCCGCGACCTGCCCGTGCCGGGACGCGAGCTCGCCGGCATCCACCAGGCCATGGAGTACCTCCCGCAGGCCAACCGGGCCGCGCTGGGGGAGCAGGTGCCCGACCAGATCACCGCCGCCGGCAAGCACGTGGTGATCATCGGCGGCGGCGACACCGGTGCGGACTGCCTCGGCACCGCCACCCGGCAGGGGGCCGCCTCGGTCACCCAGCTCGAGATCATGCCGCAGCCGCCGGAGGCCCGCCCGGGCCACCAGCCCTGGCCGACCTACCCGATGATCTACCGGGTCTCCTCCGCCCACGAGGAGGGCGGGGAGCGCATCTACGCCAGCTCCACCTCGGAGTTCCTCGGCGAGGACGGCCGGGTCACCGCGCTGCGGCTGTCGGAGGTCACCTTCAGCGAGGGCCGCTTCGTCCCGGTGGAGGGCACCGAGCGGACCATCCCGGCCGACCTGGTGCTGCTGGCGATGGGCTTCACCGGCCCCGAGACCGGCACCGTGGTCGAGCAGCTGGGGGTGGAGCTGGACGCCCGCGGCAACATCGCCCGCGACGAGTCCTACGCCACCAACGTGCCCGGCGTCTTCGCCTGCGGTGACGCCGGCCGCGGTCAGTCGCTGATCGTGTGGGCCATCGCCGAGGGCCGCTCCTGCGCCAACGGCGTGGACGCCCTGCTCAGCGGCTCGTCCAAGCTGCCCCGCCCGATCGGCCCGCACGTCCGCCCGCTGATCGCCTGAGCTCACCAGCCCCACCTCCGGCGGCGCCCGAACGGCTGCGACCACGCAGCTGATCGGGCGCCGCCGTGGCGTGGGTGGTCGGTTCTGTCCGGGCTCGGTACTAGTCTGTCCCGGACGCGTCGAGCCGTCGGGCGGGCAGTCGCCGGACGCGGCGCCGGGTGTCGAGGAAGGGTCAGCCACACGCTCATGCCAGGGTCTGAGAAGGACGGGTTCGTCCACCTGCACGTGCACTCGGAGTTCTCGATGCTGGACGGAGCGGCACGGCTGCCCGACCTGTTCGCCGAGGCCGAGCGCCACCAGATGCCCGCCCTGGCGATGACCGACCACGGCAACCTCTACGGCGCCTACGAGTTCTACAAGGCGGCGAAGAAGACCTCGGTCAAGCCGATCATCGGCCTCGAGGCCTACGTCACCCCCAAGACCCATCGCAGCGAGCGCAAGCGGGTGCAGTGGGGCAAGGGCGGCGGCGACGACGTCTCCGGCGGCGGCGCCTACACCCACATGACGCTGCTGGCCCAGGACGACGCCGGCATGCACAACCTGTTCCGGCTCAGCTCGAAGTCGTGGCTGGAGGGCTTCTTCTACAAGCCCCGCGCGGACCGGGAGCTGCTCAGCACCTACGCCAAGGGGCTGATCGCCACCACCGGCTGCCCCTCGGGCGAGGTTCAGACCTACCTGCGGCTGGGCCAGTACGAGAACGCCCGGGCCTCCGCCGCGGAGTTCCGCGACATCTTCGGCGCCGGGAACTACTACCTGGAGCTGATGGACCACGGGCTCAGCATCGAGACCCGGGTCCGCCAGGACCTGCTCCGGCTGGCCAAGGAGCTGCAGCTGCCGCTGCTGGCCACCAACGACCTGCACTACGTCCACCAGAGCGACGCCGCCGCCCACGAGATCCTGCTCTGCGTCCAGTCCGGGTCGACGATGGACGACCCCAACCGGTTCAAGCTCGACGGCGACGGCTACTACCTCAAGTCCCCGGCCGAGATGCGCCGGCTCTTCGCCGAGCTGCCCGAGGCCTGCGACAACACCCTCGAGATCGCCGAGCGCTGCCAGATCTCCTTCACCGAGGGCGAGGGGCGCTACATGCCCCGCTTCCCCTGCCCGCCGGGGGAGGACGAGACGTCGTGGTTCGTCAAGGAGGTCGAGCGCGGTCTGCACCGCCGCTACCCGGGCGGCGTGCCCGACGCGGTCCGCCGGCAGGCGGAGTTCGAGCAGGAAGTCATCATCTCCAAGGGCTACGCCGGCTACTTCCTCGTGGTCTCGGACTTCATCCGCTGGGCCAAGGAGAACGGCATCCGGGTCGGCCCGGGCCGTGGCTCGGGTGCGGGCTCCATGTGCGCCTACGCGATGCGGATCACCGACCTCGACCCGCTGCAGCACGGGCTGATCTTCGAGCGCTTCCTCAACCCCGAGCGCATGTCGATGCCCGACTTCGACATCGACTTCGACGAGCGCCGCCGCGGCGAGGTGATCCGCTACGTCACCGAGAAGTACGGCGACGACCGGGTCAGCCAGATCATCACCTACGGCACCATCAAGGCCAAGCAGGCGGTCAAGGACGCCGGCCGGGTGCTTGGCTACCCCTTCGCCATCGGCGACCGCATCACCAAGGCGATGCCGCCGGCGGTGATGGGCAAGGACGTCCCGCTCACCGAGATCTTCAACCCCGAGCACAAGCGCTACGCCGAGGGCGCGGAGTTCCGGGCGCTGTACCAGGCCGACGCCGAGGTCAAGACCGTGGTCGACAAGGCCACCGGGATCGAGGGCCTGAAGCGGCAGTGGGGCGTGCACGCGGCCGGGGTGATCATGTCCAGCGAGCCGCTGGAGAACGTCATCCCGATCATGAAGCGCGAGGCCGACGGCGCGATCATCACCCAGTTCGACTACCCCGGGTGCGAGTCCCTGGGGCTGGTCAAGATGGACTTCCTGGGGCTGCGGAACCTGACGATCCTCGACGACGCGGTCCGCAACGTCGAGCTCAACGCCGGGGTGAGCATCGACCTGGACGCGCTGAGCAAGGACCTCGACGACCCCGCCACCTACGCCCTGCTCGGCCGCGGCGACACCCTGGGGGTGTTCCAGTTCGACGGCGGCCCGATGCGCTCGCTGCTGCGGCTGATGAAGCCGGACAACTTCGAGGACATCTCCGCCGTCGGCGCGCTGTACCGGCCCGGGCCGATGGGGGCCAACAGCCACATCAACTACGCGCTGCGCAAGAACGGCCAGCAGGAGGTCAGCTACCTGCACCCGGAGCTGGCCGAGGCGCTCGAACCCATCCTGGGCACGACCTACGGGCTGATCGTGTACCAGGAGCAGGTGATGGAGATCGCCCAGAAGCTGGCCGGGTACACGCTGGGCAAGGCCGACCTGCTGCGTCGCGCGATGGGCAAGAAGAAGCGCGAGGTGCTCGACGCGGAGTACGTCGGCTTCGAGCAGGGCATGGTCGAGCGCGGCTTCTCCCGCGAGGCGATCAAGGCGCTGTGGGACGTCCTGGTGCCGTTCTCCGACTACGCCTTCAACAAGGCCCACTCCGCGGCCTACGGGCTGGTCTCGTACTGGACGGCCTACCTGAAGGCCAACTACCCGGCCGAGTACATGGCCGCGGTGCTGACCTCGGTCAAGGACGACAAGGACAAGATGGCCATCTACCTCGGCGAGTGCCGGCGGATGGGCATCAAGGTGCTGCCGCCCGACGTCAACGAGTCCGAGGCCGACTTCACCCCGGTGGGCACCGACATCCGCTTCGGGCTGAACGCCATCCGCAACGTGGGCGGGGCGGTGGTGCAGGCGATCGTGGCCGCCCGCGAGGAGCACGGCAAGGCCCGCGACTTCTACGAGTTCCTCGACCACGCGCCGCTGGTGGTGTGCAACAAGCGGATGATCGAGTCGCTGATCAAGGCCGGCGCCTTCGACTCGATGGGCCACACCCGCCGCGCGCTGATGGAGGTGTTCGACTCCGCGGTGGACGAGGTCATCGACCTCAAGCGCAACGAGGCCAACGGACAGGACGACCTGTTCGGCATGTTCGCCGACGAGAGCCCGATGGCGGCCAAGGTGGTGCCTGCCGTCGAGGACTGGGACAAGCGGACCAAGCTCGCCTTCGAGCGCGAGATGCTCGGCCTCTACGTCTCCGACCACCCGCTGCAGGGGCTGGAGCACATCCTGGAGTCCTCGCGGGAGATCTCGATCGGCCAGCTGGTGGCCGAGGACGGGCCCCGCGACACCATCACCACGATCGCGGGCATGATCACCCAGATCCAGCGCAAGACCACCAAGAAGGGCGACATCTGGGCCATCGTCACCGTCGAGGACCTCGAGGCCTCCATCGACGTGCTGATGTTCCCCAAGGCCTACGAGCTGGTCTCCACCATGCTGGCCACCGACACGGTGGTGCGGGTGAAGGGCCGGGTGCGCGAGTCCGACGACAGCGTGGAGCTGATGGGCAGCGAGATGACGCTGCCCGACATCACCGAGGGCCCGAGCGGACCCGTGGTGATCTCGCTGCCGGCCACCCGCTGCACCCCGCCGGTGGTGCAGCAGCTGCGCGGCGTGCTGCAGAGCCACCCGGGCATGACCGAGGTGCAGCTGCGGCTGTCCTCGGGCAGCCGCACCACGCTCTGGCGGATCGACCAGCAGCTGCGGGTGACCCCCTCGCCCCCGCTGATGGCCGACCTGAAGGCGCTGCTGGGGCCGTCGTGTCTGAGCGCGTGAACGGCGAGGCCGTCCCGGACGTCCCGGCGCCCGAGGGCGAGGAGCCGGTGCTGCTGCCGGGGGAGAGCCGCACCTCCCGCCGGCACCGGCTGGTGTCGGAGCTGGGCGTCTTCCTCGGCACCTGCCTGGTGGTCGGCGCGCTGGCCGGGCTGCTGTGGTCGCAGCTGGCCGTGCTGCCCGGCTACCTGGTCGACGACCAGGGCCGGGCGACCACCAGCGAGCGGGGGCTGGCCGAGCAGTTCAGCGGGGACGCCTGGTTCTGCCTGCTGGCCGCCGTCGGCGGGCTGCTGATCGGGGTGCTGGCCTGGTGGCGGCTGGTGCGGGTCGGCTGGACGGTCATCCTGCTCGCCGCGGCGGGCGCGCTGGTGGCCGGCGGGCTGGCCTGGCTGGTCGGCTGGACGATGGGCCCCGGCGACTTCGAGACCCGGCTGGCCCAGGCCCGCCCCGGCGACCTGGTGCCGATCCAGCTGACGCTGCGGGCCCCGGTGTCGCTGCTGGTGTGGCCCTTCATGGCCAGCATCCCGATCCTGCTGTGGTCCTCGCTGGCCCCCGACAACGAGGAGCCCACCCCGTTGTTCGGCCGGCGGCGCGGGCCGGGGCGGCGCCGGCGGCACGAGGCGGTGGCGGGCGTGCTGCCCGAGGACCTGCCGGGCGCGGGTCCGGTGCACCCGGGCGGGGCCGTCGACCAGCCGACCTCGGCCGGCTCGCCCGGGCGTCCCTGAGCTCGGCGGCTCAGCGCCCGACGGCGGCGACCTCCGCGCCGGTGAGGGCGACCAGGTCCGCCGGGTCCAGCTCGACCTGCAGCCCGCGGCGGCCGGCCGAGACCAGCACGGTCGTGTGGTCCAGCGCGGAGGCGTCCACCACCGTCCGCAGCCGGGTCCGCTGCCCCAGCGGGGAGATCCCGCCCACCACGTAGCCGCTGCTCCGCTCGGCCGCGGCCGGCGCCGCCATCGCCGCCTTCTTGGCACCGAGCGCCGCGGCGAGCGCCTTGAGGTCCACCTGGCGCGCCACCGGGACGACCGTCACCACCAGCTCGCCGCCGCAGTCGGCCACCACCGTCTTGAGCACCCGCTCGGCCGGCACGCCCAGGGCGGCCACCGCCTCCTGCCCGAAGTGCGTCTCGCCCTCGGTGTGCTCGTAGGGGTGCAGCGTGTGCGCCGTCCCCGCCGCGGTCAGCACCTCCAGCGCCGGCGTGGCGGCACCGGCGCGTCCCCGTGGTCCTCGTTCCCTCCTGGCCATGGCCCCATCCCAGCACACCGGGCGGGACCGGTGGGGCCGTCGCGCCACGCGCGAAAACCGGTGGGGGCCCGGCACCGGTAGCCGCCAGGATGGCGGCCATGATCCCGTCGAGCTGGCTGCCCTCCTACCGCGCCGACGACCTGGAGCTGATCGGGTACCTGGCTCCGGCCGAGCCCGGCGCCGACGGCGAGCAGGTGGTGCCGATGACCCTGCTCGGCACCCCGCTCGGCGCACCGATGAGCGTCCCCGCCGCCGAGCAGGTGCTGGAGGAGGTGGGGCTGTCCTACCTCGCGGAACGGTGGCTGCTGCGTCACGACGACGGCCCGCTGGCCGGGCAGGAGCAGCAGGTGGTCGTGGTGGAGGTGACGCCGGAGTCGGCGGTGCTCAGCACGGCCGACTTCGCCCTGGTGGTCGGCTCGTCGCGGCTGGGGGAGCCGCTGCGGGTCGAGCTGCCCACCGACCGGCTCCGGCCGCTGCCGCGGTGACCCGCCCCCGCCGGCGTCCGGGCCGCTGGGACGGTGCCGGTGCGGTGGGTGGCCCCACCTAGACTGCGGTGTCGTGTTGCGCACCCTGGACCTGAGGCAGTCCGACCTCGCCGACCCCGGCTCCCTGCTGCCCCGCGCCGAGCTGGACGTGGAGGCCGCGGTCGAGGTCGTCCGCCCGATCTGCGCGGCGGTGGCCGAGCGCGGGGCCGAGGCCCTGCTCGAGCTGTCCGAGCGCTTCGACCGGGTCCGCCCCGAGCACCTGCGGGTGCCGGCGGAGGCGATGCAGCAGGCGCTGGCCGAGCTCGACCCCACCCTGCGGGAGGCGGTCGAGCTGGCCGTCCGGCGCCGCCGCCAGGTCAGCGAGGCCGAGCTGGGCACCGCCCGCACCGAGGTCGAGCTGGCCCCCGGCGCGCTGGTGGCGCAGCGGATGATCCCGGTGCGGCGGGTCGGGCTCTACGTCCCCGGCGGGCTCGCGCCGCTGTCGTCCTCGGTGATCATGAACGTCGTCCCCGCCCAGGTGGCCGGGGTCGAGTCGATCGCGGTGGCCTCCCCGCCGCAGGCCGAGTTCGGCGGCCTGCCGCACCCGACCATCCTGGCGGTCTGCGCGCTGCTGGGCGTCGAGGAGGTCTACGCCGTGGGCGGCGCCCAGGCGGTGGCCATGTTCGCCCACGGCGTCGAGGGCCTCTGCCGCCGGGTCGACCTGGTCACCGGTCCGGGCAACATCTACGTGGTGGCCGCGAAGCGGCTGCTCAAGGGCCTGGTCGGGATCGACTCCGAGGCCGGACCCACCGAGATCGCGGTGCTGGCCGACGCCGGCGCGGACCCGCGGCTGGTGGCCGCCGACCTGGTCTCGCAGGCCGAGCACGACCCCAGCGCCGGGTCGGTGCTGGTGACCGACTCCGAGGCGCTGGCCGAGGCCGTGGCGGCCGAGCTGGCCGTGCAGGTCTCCGCCGCCCGGCACGGCGACCGGATCCGGGCCGCCCTCGGCGGCCCGCAGTCGGCCACCGTGCTGGTGCGCGACCTCGAGCAGGGGCTGGTCGTGGTCGACGCCTACGGCGCCGAGCACCTGGAGATCCACACCGCCGACGCCGAACGGGTCGCCGCCCGGGTCCGCAACGCCGGCGCCATCTTCGTCGGCCCCTGGTCGCCGGTGTCGCTGGGCGACTACTGCGCCGGATCCACCCACGTGCTGCCCACCGGCGGGGCGGCCGCCCACTCCTCGGGGCTCAACGTCAAGTCCTTCCTGCGGGCGGTCAACGTGATCAGCTACGACCGCGACGCGCTGCGGCTGGTGGCCCGCCACATCGAGGCGATGGCCGAGGCCGAGGACCTGCCCGCCCACGGTGCGGCCGTCTCGGCCAGGTTCGCGTGAGCGGCCCGGTGGCGCCGCCGACCGTCCCCGGAGCCGGGGTGCGGCTGGCCGACCTGCCGCTGCGGCCGGAGCTGGTGGGGGAGGAGCCCTACGGCGCCCCCCAGCTCGACGTCCCGCACCGGCTCAACGTCAACGAGAACCCCTACCCGCCCGGCCCGGCGGTGCTGGCCGACGTGGCCCGGGCGGTGTCGGAGGCCGGCGCCGGGCTCAACCGCTACCCCGACCGGGAGGCGTGGGAGCTGCGCGCCGACCTGGCCCGCTACCTGGGTCACGGCCTGGGCCCGGAGAACGTCTGGGCGGCCAACGGCAGCAACGAGGTGATGACGCACCTGCTCCAGGCCTTCGGCGGCCCCGGCCGCTCGGTGCTCTCCTTCACGCCCGGCTACTCGATGTACCCCGAGTACGCCCGCAACACCCACACCGCCTACCTCACCGCCCCGCGGCGGGCCGACTTCACCCTCGACGCCGCCACGGTGGAGCGGGCGGTGGCCGAGCACCGTCCCGACGTGGTGCTGATCACGACCCCCAACAACCCGACCGGCACCTCCACCCCGCTGGACGTGGTGGAGGCCGCGCTGCGCGCCGCCGACGGGCTCGTGGTGGTCGACGAGGCCTACCAGGAGTTCGCCCGCGACGGCACGCCGTCGGCGCTGACCCTGCTCACCGACCACCCCCGGCTGGTGGTCAGCCGCACGATGAGCAAGGCCTTCGCCCTCGCCGGCGGACGCCTCGGCTACCTGGCCGCCGCCCCGGCGGTGGTCGACGCCTGCCGGATCGTGCGGCTGCCCTACCACCTGTCCGCGGTGACCCAGGCGGTCGCCCGGGTGGCGCTCGCCCACGCCGAGGAGATGCTGGCCCAGGTGGACGCGCTGCGCCGCGAGCGCGACGCCCTGGTCGGGTGGCTGGCCGGGCGGGGGCTGGAGGTGGCCGAGTCCGACGCGAACTTCGTGCTGTTCGGACGCTTCGCCGACCGCCACGCCGTCTGGCAGGGCCTGCTGGCGCGCGGCGTGCTGATCCGCGAGACGGGGCCCGACGGCTGGCTGCGGGTCAGCGCCGGCACCCCGGCGGAGATGGCCGCCTTCCGCGCCGCCCTCACCGAGGTCGCCGCCGAGCAGACCCTGCCCGGCTGGCGCCCGCCCGCACCCCACGACCCAGGAGAGCCCACATGAGCGACGTCCCCGCCTCCTCGCCCCGCGTGGTCGAGCTCGAGCGCGTCACCAGCGAGTCCTCGGTCAGCCTCCGGCTCGACCTGGACGGCACCGGCGCCGCCGACGTCGACACCGGCGTGCCCTTCTACGACCACATGCTGACCGCGCTGTCCAAGCACTCGCTGATCGACCTGCGGGTGCGCACCAGCGGCGACGTCGAGATCGACGCCCACCACAGCGTGGAGGACACCGCCATCGTCCTCGGCGACGCGCTGCGGCAGGCGCTGGGCGACAAGCGGGGCATCCGCCGCTTCGGCGACGCCCTGGTGCCGCTGGACGAGGCGCTGGCCCAGTGCGTCGTCGACCTGTCGGGACGGCCCTACGTCGTTCACGGCGGCGAGCCGGAGGGCCAGCAGTACGCGCTCATCGGCGGCGGCCGCGGCAGCGTCCCCTACGCCGGTTCGCTGACCCGCCACGTGGTGGAGAGCATCGCCCTGCACGCCGGGATCTGCATCCACCTCACCGTGCTGGCCGGGCGGGACCCCCACCACGTGG
The DNA here is from genome assembly GCF_009742705.1 of Auraticoccus cholistanensis. Classification (GTDB taxonomy): domain Bacteria; phylum Actinomycetota; class Actinomycetes; order Propionibacteriales; family Propionibacteriaceae; genus Auraticoccus; species Auraticoccus cholistanensis. Next base: position 457,813 of record NZ_WPCU01000005.1, on the reverse strand, counting down.
TGGAGGCCCAGTTCAAGGCGCTGGCCCGGGCGCTGCGCACCGCCGTCGAGCCCGACCCCCGGGTCAGCGGCGTGCCGAGCACGAAGGGGGCGCTGTGAGCACCCCGGAGGTCGTGCTGCTCGACTACGGCTCGGGCAACCTGCACTCCGCGGAGCGGGCGCTGCAGGCGACCGGGGCCCGGGTCGAGGTGACCACCGACCCCGACCGCGCCCGCAGCGCGCCGGGGCTGGTGGTGCCCGGGGTCGGCGCCTTCGCCGCCTGCATGGAGGGCCTGCGCCGCATCGGCGGCGACGAGGTGGTCCGCGAGCGCCGCGACGCCGGGCTGCCCACGCTGGGCATCTGCGTGGGGGCGCAGATCCTCTTCGAGGCCGGCATCGAGCACGGGGTCCGCACCGAGGGGTGCGGGATCTGGCCGGGCGTGGTCGAGCAGGTCCGCGCCACCCGGCTGCCGCACATGGGCTGGAACACCGTGCAGGCCGACCCGCGGTCGCGGCTGTTCGCCCGCGTCGAGGACGAGCGGTTCTACTTCGTGCACTCCTACGGCGTCCGCGACGTCGAGCGGCTGCGCCGGGAGGGCGCCGTGGTGACCACCGCGGAGCACCAGGGGGACGTGTTCGTGGCCGGCATCGAGCAGGGCCCGGTCGCGGCCACCCAGTTCCACCCCGAGAAGTCGGGGCGGGCCGGGGCCGCGCTGCTGGCCAACTGGGTGGGCTCGCTCGGCTCAGCCGGCTGAGCCCACCAGCGGGTTCCCCGGCAGCAGGAAGCGCTCCGCGAGCCCGGGCCGCTCCGCCGCCAGCGCCCGGGCCGGGGTCGCCCCGGCCGGGTGCAGCGCCGGCTGCGTGGTGTGGGCCAGCGCGTCCACCAGCTGCTGGACCTCGGCCAGCCCGGCCGCCGGTGCGTCCGGCCCGCAGCGCAGCGCCGTCAGCACGAGCGGCAGCCGGGAGGGGTGCGCCCACGGCCGCAGCCGCTCCAGCACCCCCTCCGGCTGGACGGCCACCGCCGGCACCCCGGCGGTGAGCAGCAGGGTGGAGCGGCACCCCACCACGACCACCGGGTCGGCGGCCAGCACCGCGGCCAGCGGCACCGCGTCCTCGTCGAGCTCCACCAGCCCGGCCTCGGCCAGCGCCTCGGAGTCGCTGCCCAGCGCCGGCAGCGGGTCGCGCACCGCCCGCACCCGGTCGGCCCCCGCCGCGTGGGCGGCGGCCAGCTGGCGCGCGACCAGGGCGGCCACCTCCTCCTCGTCCAGCCCGAGACCGGCGAGGTCCTCCTCGACCAGCACCGCCACCCGTCCTCGGCCCGGCTCGGACGGTGGTGCCACCTCGCCCGCCAGCGCCCGCAGCTGCGCCGGGTCGAGCGCCACCGGGCGGCAGCCGGTCTCGGCCAGCAGCCGCGGGATCAGGCCGGGCCACAGGTCGACGTGCAGCAGACGTCCCACCCGGCCCGCCACCGAGGGCTCCAGCACGGTGGGGGTGGCGGCCCAGGCGGACAGGTCCTCGGCGTAGACGTCCACCGCCGCCTCGGGCAGGGCCGCGGCCAGCGTGCGGGCCGGGGCCAGGTGGAGGTCGCGCAGCAGCAGCCGCACCGGCCCGCCGCCCAGCCCGGCCCGCTGCAGGAGCAGCTCGCGCCAGCGGGCCAGCTCGGCCGGCGTCGTCGGCGTCCACCCCAGCGGGTGGTGCGGGGCCACCAGCTCGTCGTGGTCCAGCACCACGTCCACGTCGGTGTTGAGCCGGTCCCAGCCGAGCGTGCGACGCAGCTCGTCGCCGGCCTCGGGGACCCCCGACTGGGAGGTGGTGACCAGCACCAGCCGCTCGGGGTGGCCGAGCAGCCCGGCCCGCAGCGCGGCGGTGACGAACAGCCAGGCGGTGCTGTGCGGGACGAGGACGAGGAGGGTGCCCGGCGTGGGGGTGGTGACCACCTCAGGCGGCCGGCCGCAGCGCGGCGAGCAGCCGCTGGTCGCCCGGTTCCAGCCCGGCGCGGGCGGCGTCCAGGGTGCGGCGGCCCACCCCGGTCATCACCTCGTCGGCCAGCTCCACCAGCCGCGGCCGGGGCCGGGAGCCGGCGTCGAGGTCGGCCAGCACCAGCCGGCAGATCATCCGCAGCGCGGCGCGGACGGCCTCGGGCACCAGCACGTCGGCGCGGATGTGGCCGCGGGCCAGGTCGATCGCCTGCTGGTGGCCGCGGACGCGGCCCAGCAGCGCCTCCTCGGAGGTGTCGGCGTCGCCGTGGACGGTGCGGTAGTAGCCCGGCACCTCGACCAGGGCGCTGGAGCCGGCCGCCAGGTGCAGCGCCCAGCCCAGCAGGTGGTCCGCGCCGTGGTGCAGGCGGACGTCGGGGACCGGCGCGCCGGGGGAGTCCAGCAGCGAGCGGTGCACCAGCTGCGACCAGAGCCGTCCGACCCGGTGGCCGCGGCCCACCAGGCCCCGCCAGGCCGGGGCGACCACGACGCCGGAGCTGTCCTCGGTCGCCGGCTCGGGCACCCGCACGGGGCCGCGCACCCGGGTGTGGCCGAAGCCCACCAGCGGGGCGCCCAGCTGCTCGGCCGCCTCCAGCACGCGCAGGTGGAAGCCGGGGGCGACGAAGTCGCCGGCGTCGACCACGGTGACCCAGTCGGTGCGCAGGTCGGCCAGCGCCAGGGCGATCGCCTCGGCCCGCCGGCGGCCCGGCCCGGCGGTCCGGTCGTGGATCGCCGCGGCCCGGCTGCGGGGCAGCCGCCCGACGGCGCGCTGCATCCGGCCACGGGGGTCGGCGTCGGCGGTGGCGTCCACCACCAGGTGCTCCACCCGCTCGTCGGTGCCGCGCAGCAGCGTCTTGGCGGTGGTGTTCGCCCCCGACGACAGCACCGGGACCACGACGGTCAGCCGGGCGCCGGGGTGCTGCTGGGGTCCTGCGACACGAGTGCTCACGGTAGCTGTCTAAGCGGCCCCGGTGGACGGTCGGGGCGTCGTCGGTGACGAGTCCGTGAACAGGTGGTGAAAAGGCCTCCGGGAGCCCGCTCCAGGCCCTCCGGCACGGTCGCGGGTGTGTTTTCTGGAGGGACCTGAAGAACCGCTGGAGAGGACCACCATGAGCATCGCTCAGCCCACCCGCACCATCGGCGACCGCGTGCTGGGGGCCGACCACCCCGTCTACGTGTGCGCCGAGATCGGCATCAACCACAACGGCGAGCTGCGCAACGCGATGGCCCTGATCGACGCCGCCGTGGCGGCCGGCTGCGACGCCGTGAAGTTCCAGAAGCGGACCCCCGAGGTCTGCACCCCGCGGGACCAGTGGGACGTGGAGCGCGACACCCCCTGGGGCCGGATGACCTACATCGAGTACCGCCACCGCGTCGAGTTCGGCCACGAGGAGTACGCCCAGATCGACGCCTACTGCAAGCAGCTGGGCATCCACTGGTTCGCCTCGCCCTGGGACGTGGAGTCGGTCGACTTCCTCGAGGAGTTCGACGTGCCCGCCTACAAGGTGGCCTCGGCCTCGCTGACCGACGACGAGCTGCTGCGCCGGATGCGGGCCACCGGGCGCACCGTGGTGCTCTCGACCGGCATGTCCACCCCGGAGCAGATCCGCCACGCCGTCGAGGTGCTCGGCAGCAGCAACATCGTGCTGCTGCACGCCACCAGCACCTACCCGGCCAAGCCGGAGGAGCTGAACCTGCGGATGATCAACACGCTCCGCGCCGAGTACCCCAACGTGCCGATCGGCTACTCCGGGCACGAGACCGGGCTGCAGACCACCCTGGCCGCGGTCGCCCTGGGCGCCTGCTTCGTCGAGCGCCACATCACCCTGGACCGGGCCATGTGGGGCTCGGACCAGGCCGCCTCGGTGGAGCCGGGCGGGCTGGAGCGGCTGGTCCGCGACATCCGGGTCATCGAGGCCGCCCGCGGCGACGGCGTCAAGAAGATCTACGAGGGCGAGCTCGCCGCGATGAAGAAGCTGCGCCGGGTCGGCGCCGGCGTCTGAGCCCGCGCACCCCGGGGGTGACCCGCACCGACACGCTGGCGCTGGTCGAGAGCCCGGCCCAGCTGCTGAACGCGGTGGAGTGGCTCTCGGCCACTCCCGACATCGAGGCCGACCTGGTGGTGCTGGCGCCGTGGCGTGAGGAGTCACGGCGCCAGCTCCGCGGCACCGTCGAGCTGGTCCGCGGGCCCAGGGTCCACGTCCGCTGGCTGGAACCACGGCGCAGCGCCTGGCACGCCGGCCAGGTGGCCGCACGGCTGCTGCCCCTGGTGGCACGGGCCCGCCGGCTGGTGCTGGGCGACCCCTTCTCGGGGCTGATCCAGACGCTGCTGCCGGTCTTCCCCGGGCAGACGGTGGTGGTCGTCGACGACGGCACCGCCACCATCGAGTTCGCCAGCCGCATGCAGGCCGGTGAGCCGATGCTGCGCTGGCACGTGGCGGCGCCCGGGCGCGGCCAGCACCGGCGCGCCGTCCGCACCACCGACCTGCTGCGGCGACGCCGGCTCGAGGTGTTCACCGCCATGCCGCTGGACGACCTGGGGCTGCGGGTCCGCCCCAACCACTACCGCTGGCTGCGCCGCCGCCACCCCCACCCCGCCGTGCTGCCCGGCGCCGCTCTGGTCGGGTCCTCGCTGGTGGAGACGGGGGTGGTGCGCGGCGAGGCCTACCTGGACGCCGTCGCGGGGCTCGTGCAGCAGCAGGGGCTGCGCCGGTACCTGGCCCACCGCCGCGAGGAGGAGGCCAAGCTGGCCGCCGTGGCCTCCCTCGGGGTCGAGGTGCAGCGCCCCGACCTGCCGCTGGAGGTCGAGCTGGCCCGCGGCCCCGTGGAGGAGCTCGTCCTCAGCTTCCCCTCGACCGTCCTCTACACCCTGCCCACGGTGCTGGCCGGCACCGGCGTCCGGGTGGCCGGCCTCGACGTGCCCGAGTCCTGGCTGGTGCCGGGCCCCCGCGCCCGCGACGCCCACAGCTTCCTGGAGCGGGTCCGGCACCGGCGGGCCTGAGCGCCGGCTCCGCGGACGTGCGGACGGCCAGCCCGGCCGGATAGGGTCGGCGGGTGCATCCTGACGCCACCGGACCCTCCGCTGCCGAGCCCTCCCTCCCCGGCGCCGCCCCGGCGCTGGAGCTGCTGCCGGCCGTGGACGTCGTCGACGGCTCCGCGGTCCAGCTGGTCCAGGGGGTCGCCGGCACCGAGAAGACCTTCGGCGACCCGGTGGAGGCGGCGCTGCGCTGGCAGCGCGAGGGCGCCCGCTGGCTCCACCTGGTCGACCTCGACGCCGCCTTCGGCCGCGGCAGCAACGCCGAGGTGCTGGCCCGGGTGATCGAGGCCGTCGACCTGCAGGTCGAGCTCTCCGGCGGCATCCGCGACACCGCCAGCCTGGAGCGGGCGCTGGCCACCGGCTGCCGGCGGGTCAACATCGGCACCGCCGCTCTCGAGCAGCCGGAGTGGGTGGCGGAGGTCATCGCCGAGCACGGCGACCGCGTCGCCGTCGGCCTCGACGTCCGCGGCACCCGGCTCGCCGCCCGCGGCTGGACCCGCGAGGGCGGGGAGCTCGCCGAGACCCTGGAGCGTCTGGACGAGGCCGGCTGCGCCCGCTTCGTCGTCACCGACGTGGCCTCCGACGGCATGCTCGCCGGACCCAACCTGGAGCTGCTGCGCACGGTGTGCGCCCGCACCGACAAGCCGGTCGTCGCCTCCGGCGGGGTCACCACGCTGGCCGACGTGGCCGCGTTGCACGCGCTCGTCCCGCAGGGGGTCGAGGGCGCCATCATCGGCACCGCGCTCTACGTCGGCGACCTGCGGCTGCCGGAGGCGCTGCGGGTGGCGGCCGGTGAGCCGGTGGAGTCGGTGAGCGGCGGGGCCTCCTCGTGAGCGCGCCCGCCAGCGCCTTCCGCCGGCTGGCCGACGCCGAGACCGCCACCGCCCGGCCCCGGGTGCCCACGCTGGACGGCCGGCTGCGGGACCTGCTGGCCGGCAAGGTGGTCGTGCTGACCGGCGTCACCGGCTTCATCGGCGAGCAGATCCTGTGGAAGATGCTCACCGAGCTGCCCGACACCACGCCCGCGCTGCTGGTCCGCCGCAAGGGCTCCACGCCGGCCCGCGACCGCGTCGTGGCGCTGCTGAAGAAGAAGATCTTCAGCGAGCTGCGTGAGGCCGCCGGCGGCGCCGAGGCGCTGCTGGACGCCCGCATCCGGGTGATCGAGGGCGACCTGCCCAACGTGCCCGACCTGCCGGCGGACCTCGACGTGGTGCTGCACTGCGCCGGCGACGTCTCCTTCGACCCGCCGATCGACCAGGCCTTCCGCACCAACACCATCGGCACCCGGGCGCTGATGGAGAAGATGCTGGCCGCGGTCACCGGCCCCGACGGCGAGCGGACCCGGATCCCGCACTACGTCCACATCTCCACCGCCTACACCGCCGGCCGGCGTCGCGGGGCGATCCGCGAGGCCGCCCACGAGCACGACGTCGACCCGCAGGCCGAGACCGAGCGCGGGCTGGCCATGCTCGAGCTCATCGAGGCCCAGTCCCGCACCGCCGAGCAGCTGACCCGGCTGCGCAAGGAGGCCGAGCGGGAGCACCGGCAGGCCGGCTACCTGACGACCGCCGCCGACACCGAGCGGCGGCGCCGGGAGTGGGTGCAGCGCAAGCTGGTGGAGGCCGGCACCGAGCGGGCCCGCTCGCTGGGCTGGACCGACGTCTACACCTTCACCAAGGCGCTGGGGGAGAAGGTGGTGGCCGAGGTCGGCAAGGACATCCGCGTCTCCATCGTCCGCCCGGCCATCGTCGAGTCCTCCTGGAAGCACCCCTACCCGGGCTGGATCGAGGGCTTCAAGATGGCCGAGCCGCTGATCCTGGCCTACGGCAAGGGCCAGCTGCCCGAGTTCCCGGCCTCGCCGGACTCGGTGGTCGACATCGTGCCCTGCGACTTCGTGGTCAACGCCATCGTCGCGGTCTGCGCCACCGAGCCCGAGGTCGGCCAGCCGGTGTACTACCACTCCAGCTCCGGCGCCCGGAACCCGTTGAACTTCCGCGACCTCTACTCCCACGTCCGCGAGTACTTCCTGCAGCACCCCTTCGAGGGCGGCCCGCGCGGGGCGGCGCGGCTGCCGGAGTGGGACTTCCCGGGCGCGGCCTCGGTCGAGCGGCTGCTGTTCACCTCCGAGCGGGCCGCCTCGGTGGCGCACCGGGCCATCTCGCTGGCGCCCCGCTCCAAGCGGATCCGCACCCTCGCCCAGGGGCTGGACCGCACCACCAAGGAGCTGACGTTCCTGCGCCGCTACCTGTCGCTGTACAACGAGTACGGCCAGTCCGAGCTGCACTTCGTCGACGACAACACCCTCGCGCTGCACCGCAGCCTGCACCCCGACGACGTGGAGGCCTTCGCCTTCGACTCCGCGGCCTACGACTGGCGCACCTACCTGCAGGACGTGCACTGCCCCTCCATCACCGAGCCGGTGCGCCGGATGGACTCCGTCCGCCGCCGCCGGGGCCAGCGCCCGCGCACCTACAAGGAGCTGGGCGGCGAGCCGGACGGCGCCCGCGTGCTGGCCGCCTTCGACCTCGACGGCACCGTGATGGCCAGCAACGTGGTCGAGACCTACCTGTGGGCCCGGCTGCCCGAGCTGGGGCCGCTGGCCCGCGCCCGCGAGGTGGGCGACGTGGCCCGGCGGCTGCCGATGTGGCTGCGGGCCGAGCGGCGCGACCGCGGCACCTTCCTGCGCTCGGTCTACCGCCGCTACGCCGGCGCCGACCTGGCCCAGCTGGAGCAGTTCGTCGACACCACGATGGCCTCCTGGATCCTCGAGCGGGTGTCCCCGGACGCCGTCCGCCGGCTCCGCGAGCACCGCGCCGCCGGGCACACCACCGTGCTGATCACCGGTGCGATCCGCCCGCTGACCCGGCCGCTGGAGCCGCTGTTCGACGTCGTGGTGGCCTCCGACCTGGCCACCGACGACTCGGGGCGCTGCACCGGCTTCCTCACCGGCCCGCCCATGGTGGGGGAGTCCCGCGCCGCCTGGCTGCGCCACTACGCCGCGCTGAACGACATCGACCTGAGCCGCAGCCACGCCTACGCCGACAGCCACGTCGACCTGCCGATGCTGTCGGTGGTCGGCAACCCGGTGGTGGTCAGCCCCGACGTCGCGCTGATGCGGGCCGCCAACGCCCAGCAGTGGTCCATCGTGGAGTGGCGGGCCAGCGCCCAGCTGCCCCGCTGGAGCCTGCCGAGGCGCCGGTGAGCCCCCGCCCCGCCACCACCGCCGTGACCCGCACCCGCGAACGCTGCACCGAGCACGAGAAAGCGAGGGCCTGATGGCTCGCCCGGGCTTCGTCCTGACCGTCGACGACCGCACCCCACCCCTGCTGGTGGCCGAGGGCGGGGGTCTGCGGCTGCAGACCTTCCCCCGCGGCACCGAGGTGGTCTACCCCAGCGACACCAGCGGACGCCGGGTGGACGCCGACGCGGCCGTCGCCGCGGCGCTCGCCGACGCCCTCGACACCGACCCGCTCGCCGGCCGGCTGGCCCCCGGCCAGCGGCTGACCATCACCGTCACCGGGCTGGCCGAGCCGGTCGCGCGCGGGATGGACGTCCGCCAGCGGGTGGTCGAGCAGGTCCTCGAGCTGGCCGCCTCGGCCGGCGTGGACGACGTGGTGGTGCTGGTGGCCAACGGCATCGGGCCGCGGCCGACCGACCAGCAGCTGCACGAGCTGCTGGGGGAGCGGGTGGTGCGCTCCTTCCTGGTCGAGGGACGGCTGCGCAGCCACGACGTCCACGACCGCGACCAGCTGGTCGAGGTGGCCCCCGGTGTCGAGCTCAACGCCCGGCTGGCGGAGTCGGACCTGGTGGTCGACGTCTCCGTGGCCGCCCGCGACCGGGTCGACCCCGGTCGTGCGCTGGTGCAGAACCTGTCCTCCCTCGACACCCAGCGCCGGTTCCGCGACGCGGCCGACGACGACCCCCGGGTGCTCGCCGCGGTGGCCGCCCTGCCGCTGGTCTGCGTGCGCGCCGTGCTCGACCAGGTGGCGCACCCGCCCGCGCTGGAGTTCCTGGGCCGTCGCGAGTGGGAGTGGACGCTGCGGGACCGGGCCACCTGGTTCGGGCTGCGCCGGCTGGCGGCGCTCACCCCCGACCAGACCCGCCGCAGCCTGCTGCAGGCCCCGGCCGACCGCGGCGTGGTGGCCGTGGCCTCGGGCACCGCGGCGGCGGTGGCCGGCTGGACGGCCGAGCGGCTGGGCGAGCAGGAGACGGTGCCGGTGGACGGCCAGGCCGACGTGCTCGTCACCGGCGTGCCGCACCGCACGCCGTGGAACCCCGACGCCGCCATCGACCCGCTGCTCGCCGCCTGGTCCGCGCTCGCCGGCGCGCTCGGCGCCACCACCGGCACCCGGGCGGTCCGCGACGGGGGCGTGGTGATCGCCTTCCACCCGCTGCGGCCGGCGTTCTCCGGACGGGTGCACCCCTCCTCGGCCGACTTCTTCGCCGACGTGCTCAGCCAGACCACCGACCCGGCCGAGATGGCCGGGGCGGAGCAGCGCTTCGCCGACGACGACTGGTACCAGAACCTCTACCGGCACCAGCACGCGCACGCCGGCGTGCTGCCCTTCCAGCTGTGGGCCGAGCTCACCGCGGCCCGGCAGGGCGTCGAGCAGGTGATCTGGGTCGGGGCCGACCGCTCGGCCGCCGAGCGGATGGGCTTCCGGGCCGCCACCACCCTGGCCGACGCGCTGGAGATCGCCGCCGACACGGTCGGCCGCAGCCCCCGGATCCGCTACCTGCACACCCCGCCGGGGCTGGTCACCGACGTGAGGGCCGGCTGAGGTGGCCGAGCAGCAGCGGACCCCGGCGGCCTGGGCGACCTCCCCGTCCCGGCCCTCGCTGGCGCGCCGGCTGAGCGGCGCCGGGTCCGACCTGGCGCTGGTGCGGCGGGCACGCTGGTCCCGCGACCCGGAGGGGCGCCGGGTGCTGACCCGTCCCCGTCGCGGACCCTCGGTGCTGCGGGAGTGGCGCCACACCCACCTGACCCGGCCGCTGATGGCGGTCGGCACCGACCTGCACGTGGTCGGCGCCGGACACCTCGACCCCGAGCGGGCCCTCGTGCTGGTGGCCAACCACCAGCACCTGCGCGACGCCGACCTGGTCCGGGCCGCGCTGCCCGAGCCGCTGGCCCGGGCCACGCTGGTGCTCGGCCCCCGGGCCCTGCACGCGGCCGCCCGGATGCCGCGGCTGCCCGCCGCGGTGACGGTGGGCTCGCGGGTGCTGCTGGTCTTCGGCGACGGGGCGCCCAGCCTGGACGGCACGGTGGGTCCCTTCGACCCGGCGGTGGTGCAGCTGGCCCGCCGGCGCCGCGCCGACCTGGTGCCGGTGGCGGTCCGCGGCACCTTCGCCCTGCCGAGCCCGCGGCGCACCGTGGGCGGCGCCCTCGAGGGCACCCCGCCGCGGGTGTCGGTCCGCTTCGCCGCCCCCGTGGCAGCGACCGGCGGCACCGACGCCGAGCTGGCCGAGCGGCTGCGGCAGGCCGTGGTCGACCTGCTCGACGAGGACGCCCGCACCTGGTGGGAGGGGCTCGTCGGAGCACCTCCGCAGCCGGCCCCCGCCGCCACCTGGCGGCGGATCTGGGCCGCCACCGCACCGGCCGCCGCCGGCGGACGGGGTGGCGAGCGACGGATCTGGCGGTAGCGTGGTCGGACCCCACCCGGGGTACAGCAGCAGCACACGGCCGGAACCGCCCGGCACGACGAAGGAGTCGACCCGGTGACGCACGCCCTGGACTCGGTGACGTCGCTGCGGTGGCGGGCCGTGCAGCCGGGGGACGTCCCTGCCGTGGCGGAGCTGCTGACCGCGATCGAGCTCCACGACGACGCCGCCGAGCGCCACAGCCTCGACGAGCTCGACGTCAACATGTCCTCCGTCGAGCGGACGGCGGCCGGGACGGCGATCGGGTTCGAGGGCGGCACGGCGGTGGCGTTCGGCTGGAACCTGCTGAGCGAGGCCCGGGACGGCATCGAGCAGGTCTTCCTCTCCGGCGGGGTGCACCCGAGCTGGCGCCAGCTGGGGATCGGGCGTCGGCTGCTGGCCTGGCAGCTGGAGCAGGCGCGCGCCCACGTGCAGAGCCGGCGTGAGGCGGGCGCGCAGTGCCTGGTGGTGGCCCACTGCGACGAGAAGTCGACCGGCCGGCGGGGTCTCTACCGCCGGGTCGGCCTGGTCCCGGTGCGCCGCCACCTCGACCTGTACCGCCCGCTCTCCGGCGACGTCCCCGACGTCCCGCTGCCGGCCGGGGTCGACCTCGTGCCCTGGTCGGACGAGCTGTGCGAGGCGGTGCGGCTGGCCCACAACGACGCCTTCTCCGACGTCTGGCGCGCCCGGGAGGTCACCCAGGAGGAGTGGGCCGCCTCGCACGCCCGCGAGGCCGCGCGCCCGCAGTGGTCGTGGGTGGCGCTGGACCGGGCCAGCGGGGAGGTGGTCGGCTACGCGATCAACTCCGCCAGCACCGAGGAGTGGGCGGCGCAGGGCTTCAGCCAGGGCTGGACCGACCGGCTGGGCGTCCGGCGGCCCTGGCGCGGCCGCGGGGTGGCGCGGGCGCTGCTGGTGTCCTCGATGCGCTCCTTCGCCGCCGCCGGGCTGCAGGCGGCGGGGCTGGGCGTCGACACCGACCGGGTCTCCGGGCCGCTGCAGCCCTACGACGAGCTCGGCTACACGGTGGCCGACAGCGTGCTGCGCCACGAGCTGGTCGACGACGGCCGCTGACGTCCCAGGCCCGGGCGCGGTCACGGCGGACCGGGCACCGGCTCGTCGTTGTAGCCTTGGCTGTCATGAGCGGGCATTCCAAGTGGGCCACCACCAAGCACAAGAAGGCCGTCATCGACGCCAAGCGCGGCAAGCTGTTCGCCAAGCTGATCAAGAACGTCGAGGTCGCGGCCCGGCTGGGCGGCGGTGACCCCGCCGGCAACCCCACCCTCTACGACGCCATCCAGAAGGCGAAGAAGAGCTCGGTGCCCAACGACAACATCGACCGCGCGGTCAAGCGCGGCTCGGGGGCCGAGGGCGGCGGCGCCGACTACGAGACGCTGTACTACGAGGCCTACGGCCCGGCCGGCATCGCCCTGCTGATCGAGTGCCTCACCGACAACCGCAACCGCTCCGCCTCCGAGGTCCGGGTCGCGGTGACGCGCAACGGCGGCACCATGGCCGACGTCGGCTCCACCGCCCGGATGTTCCAGCGCAAGGGGGTGGTGGTGGTCAGCAAGGAGCAGGACGGGCGCACCCTCGGCGAGGACGACCTGCTCGAGGCCACCCTCGACGCCGGCCCCGAGGACGTCAACGACCTCGGCGAGGTGTTCGAGATCATCTCCGACCCCGCCGACCTGGTCGCCGTCCGCACCGCCATCCAGGACGCCGGGCTCGACTACGACTCGGCCGAGGTCTCCTTCGTCCCCGACTACACCCAGTCCGTCGACGCCGAGGTGGCCGAGAAGCTGATGCGGGTCGTCGACGCGCTGGAGGACTGCGACGACGTGCAGAACGTCTACACCAACGTCGACGCCTCCGACGAGGTCCTCGCCTCCCTCTGACCCGCCGGAGCCGCCTCCCGCCGCCGGGGGCGCCCGGCCGGTAGGCTCCGAACGTCTGTTCGACTGCGTGGAGGTGTGCGGGTGCGCGTGCTGGGGATCGACCCCGGGTTGACCCGGTGCGGGTTCGGGGTCGTCGAGGGCGTCCCCGGCCGCGCGCCGACCCTGGTTGACGTCGGGGTGGCGCGGACGCCGGCCGAGCTCGACGTGGCCCGCCGGCTGGTGATGGTCGAGGTCGCCGTCGAGGAGTGGGTGCGCACCCACCGGCCGGAGGTGGTGGCCGTCGAGCGGGTCTTCGCCCAGCACAACGTCAACACCGTGATGGGCACCGCCCAGGCCGCCGGGGTGGCCATGCTGGTCGCCGCCCGGCACGGCCAGCCGGTCGTGCTGCACACCCCCAGCGAGGTCAAGGCCGCCGTCACCGGGTCCGGCCGGGCCGACAAGTCACAGGTGGGCATCATGGTCGCCCGCATCCTCAAGCTGGACGCCCCGCCGAAGCCGGCCGACGCCGCCGACGCGGTGGCGCTGGCCATCGCCCACGTCTGGCGGGGCCCCACGCTCAACCGCTACGCCGAGGCGGTGGCCGCCCACGCCCGTCCGGCCCGCCCGGCCGGCCACGCCCGCGGCACCCGGGTGGCCCGGTGATCGCCCACCTGACCGGGACGGTGACCGCCGTCGGCGCCACCGCCGCCGTGCTGGACGTCAACGGCTTCGGCACGCTGGTGCAGTGCAGCCCGCAGACCGCCAGCGGCCTGCGGCTGGGGCAGACCACCACGCTGCAGACCAGCCTGGTGGTGCGCGAGGACTCCCTCACCCTCTACGGCTTCGCCTCCACCGACGAACGGGACTGCTTCGAGCTGCTGCTCACCGCCTCCGGCGTGGGGCCGCGGATCGCCCAGGCCGCCTGCGCCGTGCTCAGCCCGGCCGAGCTGCGCCAGGCCATCGCCTCGGAGGACCTCGCCACGCTCACCCGGGTCCCCGGCGTGGGTCGCAAGGGGGCGGAGCGGATCTGCATCGAGCTGCGCGACAAGATCAACGCCCTCGCGCTGACCACCGCACCGCCGGAGGTCCCGGCCGCCGCAGGCGCCCGCGAGCTGTGGCGCGAGCAGGTGGCCGGCGGCCTGCAGGGGCTGGGGTGGTCCGCCCGTGACGCCGAGGCCGCCTGCGAGCGGATCAGCGAGCTGGCCGCCGCCGAGCCGCAGCCGCCGGTGGCCGAGCTGATGCGCGCCGCCCTGCGCAGCCTGGCCAAGAAGTGAGGTCCGACGTGCCCGGACAGACCGACGAGCCCCACCGCACCGTCGACCCGTACGCCGACGAGAGCGAGCGCGCCGCCGAGGCCGTGCTCCGCCCCGCCAGCCTGGCCGAGTTCAACGGCCAGCCGCGGGTCTCCGACCAGCTCGGGCTGGTGCTGGCCGCCGCCCGCCAGCGCGACGCCGTGGCCGACCACGTGCTGCTCTCCGGCCCGCCGGGGCTGGGCAAGACGACGCTGGCCATGATCATCGCCGCCGAGATGTCGGCGCCGCTGCGGATCTCCAGCGGCCCGGCGATCCAGCACGCCGGCGACCTGGCCGCCATCCTGTCGGGGCTGAGCGAGGGCGAGGTGCTCTTCCTCGACGAGATCCACCGGATGTCGCGCCCGGCCGAGGAGCTGCTCTACCTGGCGATGGAGGACTTCCGGGTCGACGTGGTGGTGGGCAAGGGTCCGGGCGCCACCGCGATCCCGATCGACATCCCCCGCTTCACCCTGGTCGGCGCCACCACCCGTGCCGGGCTGCTGCCGGGGCCGCTGCGAGACCGGTTCGGGTTCACCGCGCAGCTGGACTTCTACGACCACACGGCGCTGCGCGACATCCTGCTGCGCTCCGCGCAGACCCTCGGCGTCGACGTGGTGCCCGACGCGGCGGCCGAGATCGCCCGCCGCTCCCGGGGCACCCCCCGCATCACCAACCGGCTGCTGCGCCGGGTCCGCGACTTCGCGCAGGTACGCGCCGACGGCCGGGTGACGCTGCGGCTCGCGCAGGAGGCGCTGGAGCTGTTCGAGGTCGACCACCTCGGCCTGGACCGTCTCGACCGCGGGGTGCTGGAGGCCGTCTGCCGGCGCTTCGCGGGCGGTCCGGTCGGGCTCTCCACGCTGGCCATCTCGGTGGGGGAGGAGCCGGAGACCGTCGAGGAGGTGGCCGAGCCGTTCCTCGTCCGGCAGGGGCTGCTGATGCGCACCCCGCGCGGACGGGTGGCGACCCCGGCCGCCTGGTCCCACCTGGGGCTGACCGCGCCTCGGGGGGCTCCCGGCTCCGGGGACGACCTGTTCTCCTGATCCGGGGGCGCCGCCGGGTGCGCCGGAGGGCCGGAGCGCGTCGGTCGCCGTTTCCCAGGACGGCGGGCTAGACTCCCGCGGTCAGCAACTTGCGGTGATCGCTCGCGCCCGCCTCCCGGCGTGCGCACCGCAGGTCGGACGAACCTCGAGCGCGATGCGGAGCCATGCCACAACAACTCACCACACCTCTGCTGCTGGTCCTGATGGTGGCAGCCTTCTACTTCCTCATGATCCGGCCGCAGCAGAAGCGGGCCAGGGCGCAGCGTGAGACCCTCTCGGCCCTGACGCCGGGCACCCGCGTGCTGCTGGCCAACGGCTTCTACGCCACCGTGGTGGAGGTGCAGGACACCGTCGTCGAGGTCGAGCTCGCCCCCGGGCTGAGCAGCTTCGTGGTCAAGCAGGCGGTCGTGCAGGTCGTCCCCGCCGGGAGCGACCCGGCCGCGCTGGAGCCCGACCGGGTGGAGCCCGACACGCTGGAGCCCGACCCCCTGGAGCCCGGGCTGGACGCCGACGGCGACGAGCGGCGCTCGCCGGGCACCCCCCGCACCGACTCCTGACCCCCACCTGAACTCCCGCGCCCGCAAGGGCGCACCGAAACCCCCGAGGACGAGCACGTGGCGAGCAGACACCCACGCCCAGGACGCACCCTGGTGGTGCTGTTCGCGGTCATCGCAGGCCTGTTCGGCCTGATGGCCGCGTTCGGCATCTGGAGCCCGAAGCTGGGTCTGGACCTGCGTGGTGGCACCACCATCACGCTGACCGCCTCCAACACCACCGGCGGCGGCTCGGTCGACCCCAACAGCCTGGAGCAGGCCCGCGACATCATCGAGCAGCGGGTCAACGGGCTGGGGGTCGGCGAGAGCGAGGTCACCACCGCCAACGGCAACCAGATCATCGTCTCGGTGCCGAACGTGCAGCAGGACGAGCTCGTCCGGCTGGTCGGGCAGACCGCCGTGCTGTCCTTCCGCGCCGTCTACGACGTGGCAGCCGTGCAGCCGCCGCTCGAGCCCACGCCGGCGCCCTCGGGCGAGCCCAGCACCGACCCCTCCGCCGCGCCCTCGGGCGAGCCCTCGGCCAGCGCCGAGCCGGGTGACCCGAGTGCCGTGCCGTCGCCCACCGGGGACGGCCGCCCGCCCGTCCAGCTGCCCACCGCACCGCCCACCCCGCGGCCCACCGAGCCCGGCAGCGGCACCCCGCCGGCGGAGGCGATCAACTGGCAGCCGAGCGAGCGCGACCAGGCCGACTTCGCCGCCTTCACCTGCGACCAGCAGATGCCCGAGGTCTCCGACCAGCCGCTGATCGCCTGCGACCAGACCGGTACCCAGAAGTTCCTGCTCGGCCCGACCCTGGTCGACGGCGACAAGCTCGCCGACGCCTCGGCCGGGATCCCGCAGAACCAGTTCAGCTGGGTGGTGAACCTCGAGTTCGACGCCGAGGGCGCGGAGCTGTTCGAGAACGCCACCGGCGAGCTCGCCCAGCGCACCGACCCGCAGAACCGCTTCGCGATCGTGCTCGACGCCCGATCCATCTCCGCCCCCTCGGTGGACTCCGCCATCCCCGGCGGCCGGGCCCAGATCGAGGGCGGCTTCGACCAGGAGACCGCGAACCAGCTGGCCAACGTGCTGCGCTACGGCGCCCTGCCGCTGGCCTTCGAGGTGTCCTCGGTGGACAACGTCTCGGCCACCCTGGGCGGTGAGCAGCTGGAGGCCGGCTTCATCGCCGGCGCCATCGGCCTGGCGCTCGTGGTCGGGTTCTGCCTGCTGGCCTACCGCGGCCTCGGCCTGGTGGTGATCGGCTCCCTGGTGGTGGCGGCCGCGCTGACCTACGCGCTGCTGGTGCTGCTGGGCGAGTCGGTCGGGATGGCGCTCAACCTGCCCGGCATCGCCGGCGCGATCGTGGCCATCGGCATGACGGCGGACAGCTTCGTCATCTACTTCGAGCGGATCCGCGACGAGATGCGCGACGGCCGCAGCCTGCGCTCGGCGGTCGAGGTGGGCTGGCACGCGACCAAGCGCACCATCCTGATCGCCGACGCCGTGCAGCTGCTGTCGGCGGTGGTGCTGTTCGCCCTCGCCGTCGGCTCGGTCAAGGGCTTCGCCTTCACCCTGGGGCTGACGACGCTGATCGACATCGTCGTGGTGTTCTACTTCACCAAGCCGCTGATGTCGCTGCTGGCCCGCACCCGCTTCTTCACCTCGGGCCGCCGCTGGTCCGGGCTCGACCCCGAGCACATCGGGGTCCGGGGGAGCCGTCCCCGCCGCCGCCCGCTCACCCCCGCGAAGGCCCTGGCCGAGCGGGTCGTCGAGAGCGCCAGCGGTCGCACCGCCCGCCCCGCCGAGGAGGCATGATGCGCCACTTCATCAACCGGCTGAACACCGGCACCCTCGACTACGACTTCCTGGGTCGCTGGCGGCGCTGGTTCGTCATCAGCGGCGTCGTGCTCGCCCTCTGCGTGCTCGGTCTGGTGGTCCGCCCGCTCAACCTCGGCATCGAGTTCCGCGGCGGTGCCGACTTCCAGGCCGCCACCACCGTCACCGAGAGCACCGTCGACGACATGCGCGCCGCGGTCGAGGCCACCGACCTGCCCGACCTCGACGGCACCACCGTCACCACCATCGGCGACTCCACCGTGCGGGTGCAGACCCGGACGCTGAGCGTGGACGAGGTGGTCACCGTCCGCGAGGCGATCGCCCAGCAGGTGGGCATCGGCTCGGAGGAGGTCGCCTACTCCCTGATCGGGGCGTCCTGGGGCGAGCAGATCACCGAGCGGGCGCTGATCGCGCTCGGGGTCTTCCTGGTCCTGGTGATGCTGGTCATCTGGATCTACTTCAAGGACTGGAAGATGTCGGTGGCGGCCATCACGGCGCTGCTGCACGACCTGGTGGTGACCATCGGCATCTACGCCTGGTCCGGATTCACCGTCACCCCCGCCACGGTGATCGGCGTGCTGACCATCCTCGGCTACTCGCTGTACGACACGGTGGTGGTCTTCGACAAGGTCCGCGAGAACGTGGTCGGCCTGCGCGACCAGCGCCGCACCTACACCCAGGCGGCCAACGCGGCGCTGAACGCGGTGCTGGCCCGCTCGCTCAACACCACGATCATCGGCGTGCTGCCGGTGGTCGCGCTGCTGATCGCCGGGGCGGCCGTCCTCGGCCAGGGCCCGCTGAAGGACCTGGCGCTGGCGCTGTTCGTCGGCATGGTCGCCGGTGCCTACTCCTCGATCTTCCTGGCCGCGGTCGTGCTGGCGAAGCTGCGTGAGCGGGAGCCGGCGATGGCCGAGCACCGCCGCAACGTGGAACGCCGCCTGGCCAAGGAGCAGAAGGCCCAGGAGCAGCCCGGTCCCGAGGCGGTGCCGGTGTCCGCCGGCTCCCCGGCCTCCCCGGCCGCCGCCGGTGACGGGTCCGCCGCCGCGGCCGGCCGCGACCGGGTGCGGGCCGGTGCCGGTGCCCGGCCGCTGAGCGAGGGCGCCAGCCGGCGTCCACAGCCGCGCCGCACCAGCCGCAGCGACCGGAGGCGGCCGTGACCGCGCTCGTGGACCGCTCGGCCATGCACCGCCGGCTGGTGGCCGACCTGATCGTCGACGTCCCGGACTGGCCGACCCCCGGGGTGACCTTCAAGGACATCACCCCGCTGCTGGCCTCCCCGGGCGGCTTCTCCGCCGCCGTCACCGAGCTGGTGTCGGGGGCGCCGGGGGACGTCGACCTGGTGGTCGGCACCGAGGCCCGCGGCTTCCTGTTCGCCGCGCCGGTCGCGCTCGCGCTGGGCGCCGGCTTCGTCCCGGTCCGCAAGCCGGGCAAGCTGCCGCGCGAGACCTACTCCCAGTCCTACGAGCTGGAGTACGGCCGCGAGACGCTCGCCGTGCACACCGACGCGGTGCCGGCCGGGGCCCGGGTGCTGGTGGTCGACGACGTGCTCGCCACCGGCGGCACGGTGGCCGCGACGGTCGACCTGCTCCGGCGCCTCGGCGCCGAGGTGCTGGGTGTGTCGGTGGTCCTCGAGCTCGGCTTCCTCGGCGGGCGCCAGCGGCTGCAGCAGCTGGGCGTCGACGTGACCTCGCTGGTCACCACCGACTAGGCGTCCTCGGTGGCCGAGAGCGGGTTCCGCAGCACGCGCTACCAGCCGCTGGTGCGCATGCCGGCGCGGGCGAGCTCCCCGGGGCGCACCCTGCTGCTGCGCGGCTCGATGGCCCTGGGGCTGCTGGTCTTCGCCACGCTGCTGGTGTGGTTCGACCGCGACGCCTACGTCGACCAGACCGGCAAGGACGGCGTCAGCCTGCTGGACGCGCTGTACTACTCGACGGTCACCATGTCGACCACCGGGTACGGCGACATCGTCCCGCTCGCCCCGCACGCGCGGATCATCAACGCCGTGGTCGTCACCCCGCTCCGGGTCGCCTTCCTGGTGCTCCTGGTCGGTACCACCATCGAGGTGCTGGCCACCGAGGGCCGCCGCATCATCATCGACGCCCGTTGGAGGAAGCAGATGCGCAACCACGTGGTGCTCATCGGTTACGGCACGAAGGGACGTGCCGCCGCGGCCACCATGCGCCGCAACAACATCCCGATGGAGAAGGTCGTCGTGATCGACGGCAACCCGACGGCGCTGCAGGACGCCAACCTCGACGGCCTGGCCGCGATCGAGGGCAACGGCACCCGCCGCGACATCCTGCGCCGGGCCGAGATCAGCCGGGCCCGTGAGGTGGTCATCACCCTCGACCGCGACGACTCCGCCATCCTGGCCACCCTCACCGTCCGCCAGCTGAACCCCAGCGCCCACGTCGTGGTCTCGGTGCGCGAGCACGAGAACGTCTCGCTGCTGCGCCAGTCCGGTGCGGACTCGGTGGTCACCTCCTCCGACGCGGTCGGTCGCCTGCTGGGCCTGTCGGCGGTGAACCCCTCCATCGGCACGGTGATCGAGGACCTGCTGTCGTCCGGTGAGGGGCTGGAGATCGCCGAGCGGCAGGTGACCGCGGACGAGGTCGGGCGCCCGCCCAGCGCGGTCGAGCGGGAGCGGGTGGTGGCCGTCGTCCGCAACCAGACGCTGCGCCGCTACTACGACCCGACCGTGGCCAAGCTCGAGCCGGGCGACATGCTGGTGGTGGTGCGCCGCAGCTCGAGCGACATCACCACCGAGTCGCTGCCGAGCAAGGAGCGCAGCAAGCCGGCGCCCGACGACGGGGGCTGGTGAGCCGGGAAGCACGGGCGGTCCGCGGGCGTTGACGTCGGTGAGGCGCCCGGGTGCGAGGGCGCGGGGTCGGTGCGGCATAGACTGACCGACCAGAGGCACGTGGGAGGGGACGGGTGAGCGAGAAGGTCAGCGAGCGCGAGACGGCCCAGACGCGCGCGGCCGCGACCCCGGACCGGCTCAGCAGCGGCCCGGAGCAGCCCCGGCTGAGCATGCGGCACCGGCTGGCGCGGCTCGGTGCCGCCCGCCAGCCGCAGACGGCCGTCCTCGACCCGCTGTTCCGCGCGATGCGCGCCGCGCACCCCAAGGCCGACGTGGCCATGGTGGAGCGGGCCTACCGCACGGCCGAGCACTACCACCGCGGCCAGACCCGCAAGTCCGGGGACGCCTACATCACCCACCCGCTGGCCGTCACCACCATCCTGGCCGAGCTGGGGATGACCGAGCCGACGCTGGTCGCCGCGCTGCTGCACGACACCGTGGAGGACACCCCCTACACGCTTGAGCAGCTGACCCGCGACTTCGGCAGCGAGGTCGCCCAGCTGGTCGACGGCGTCACCAAGCTGGACAAGGTCAAGTACGGGGAGTCGGCGCAGGCCGAGACCATCCGCAAGATGATCGTGGCGATGAGCCGTGACATCCGGGTGCTCGTCATCAAGCTCGCCGACCGGCTGCACAACATGCGCACCCTGCACTACCTGCGCCACGACAAGCAGACGAGGATCGCGCGCGAGACGCTGGAGATCTTCGCCCCGCTGGCCCACCGGCTGGGTATGAACGCCATCAAGTGGGAGCTGGAGGACCTCGCGTTCTCGGTGCTGCACCCCAAGGTCTACGACGAGATCGTGCACCTGGTGGCCGAGCGGGCCCCGCAGCGGGAGAAGGTGCTGGCCCAGATCACCGCCCAGATCGAGGCCGACCTGAAGGCGGCCAAGATCAAGGCCACCGTGACCGGGCGGCCGAAGCACTACTACTCGATCTACCAGAAGATGGTCGTGCGCGGCCGCGACTTCTCCGACATCTACGACCTGGTGGCGCTGCGGATCCTGGTGGAGGAGAAGCAGCAGTGCTACGCGGTGATGGGCATCCTGCACGCCCGCTGGCGGCCGCTGCCGGGCCGGTTCAAGGACTACATCTCCAGCCCGAAGTTCAACCTGTACCAGTCGCTGCACACCACCGTGATGGGTCCGCAGGGCGCGCCGGTCGAGCTGCAGATCCGCACCTGGGACATGCACCGCAAGGCCGAGTACGGCGTGGCGGCGCACTGGAAGTACAAGGCCATGGGCGGCAGCAGCCGGACCCAGACGCCGGACGACCTGTCGTGGGTGCAGAACCTGACGGAGTGGCAGAAGGAGACCGCCGACCCCGGTGAGTTCCTGGAGTCGCTGCGGTTCCAGATCAACTCCTCCGAGGTCTACGCCTACACGCCGCGCGGCGACATCATCGCGCTGCCGCAGGGGTCGACCCCGGTCGACTTCGCCTACGCGGTGCACACCGAGGTGGGGCACCGCTGCGTGGGGGCCAAGGTCAACGGCCGGCTGGTGCCGCTGGAGTCGGTGCTGGCCATCGGTGACGTGGTGGACATCCAGACGTCGAAGGACGAGAACGCCGGTCCGAGCCGGGACTGGCTGGAGTTCGTCAAGAGCCCGCGGGCCCGGAACAAGATCCGGCACTGGTTCACCAAGGAGCGCCGGGAGGAGGCCATCGACGCCGGCAAGGAGGCGCTGGCCCGCCAGATGCGCCGTTCCGGGCTGCCGCTGCAGCGGCTGCTGACCCTGGACCGGCTGACGGCCGTGGCCGCCGACTTCCGGGTGCCCGACGTCACCGCGCTCTACGCCGCCGTGGGGGAGGGCCACGTGGCCCCGCAGGCGGTGATGAGCCGGCTGATCGGCACCGAGGGCGACCAGGACGGCGCGCTGGACGAGACCCACGAGGACCGGCCGATCACGCCGCGCCGGCGGGTGTCGGGCGGGGACGACACCGGGGTGGCCGTGCACGGGGCGACGGACCTGTGGGTCAAGCTGGCCAAGTGCTGCACGCCGGTGCCGGGGGACCAGATCCTGGGGTTCATCACCCGCGGGTCGGGGGTGTCGGTGCACAGCACCGACTGCACCAACGCCGCGGACCTGCAGCGCCACCCGGAGCGGCTGGTGGACGTCAGCTGGGCGCCGACGGCGGCCAGCTCGTTCCTGGTGGCCATCCAGGTGGAGTCGATCGACCGTCACGGGCTGCTGTCCGACATCACCCGGTCCATCTCGGACCAGCACGTGTCGATCCAGGCCGCGCAGGTGAACACCACCAAGGACCGGCTGTGCAAGATCAAGCTGACCTTCGAGACGCCCGACCCCAAGCACCTCGACCACCTGGTGAACGGGCTGCGGCGGATCCCCGGCGTCTACGACGTCTACCGCGTCAAGCAGTGAGGACGCGCGCCGCCGGCTGAGCCCGGGCGGCGTCTGGTCCGGGGGAGGTGCGACGGTGAGCGACCTGGACCGGTTCGTGCGGCAGAGCCCCTACTCGTCGCCCGGGCGGCACGCCGACCGGCTGGCGGCGCTGCCCGGGGACGTCGCCAGCCTGTCCGCCGCCTCGCGCAACGTGATCGCCCACTACCGCGCCGAGCTGCCGGATCTGCCCGAGGAGCGCCGCGGCGAGGTCGACAGCCGGTGGCTGGAGGCGGTGCTCGAGCTGGACCGGGAGCGCCACCCGGCGGGCCTGGACCAGCCGCGGCCGCCGGAGGAGCGGGTGGCCGGCTGCTGCCGGGACCACTCGCTGCTGGTGGTCGGGGCGCTGCGGCAGCGTGGGCTGCCGGCGCGCACCCGGATCGGCTTCGCCCACTACCTCGCAGCGGGGTGGGCGGCCGACCACGTGGTGGTGGAGCACTGGTCTCAGGGTCGCTGGCGGCGGTCCGACCCCGAGCTCGGGCCCCAGCGGGGGTTCGACGAGCACGACCTGCCGACCGGTCCGGAGGCGCCCTTCGAGACCGCCGCCGAGGCCTGGCTCGGCTGGCGGGCCGGGGACCGCGACCTGTCCCGCTACGGCGTCACCCCGGAGTCCGGGCTCTGCGGGCCCGACTTCGTCCGCGGCTACGTGGTGTTCGAGGTGGCGCACCGCTACGGCGACGAGATGCTGCTGTGGGACGGCTGGGGAGCGATCGAGGAGGACCCGCCGGACCTGGCCCTGACCGACGAGCTGGCCCGTCTGCTGGTGGCCGCGGACGCCGGGGACGAGGGTGCCGAGGCCGAGCTGTCGGCGCGCTACCGCGAGGACGAGCGGCTGCACCCGGGTGAGCGGGTGACGACCTACTCCCCGTACGGCCTCCCGCCGCGCGTCGTCCGGGTGGGGGCGCGCGGCGGCCGATTGCGGACCGGCTGACGGCGCGTTGCCCCGGGGCGGACGGGCCGAGCCGCTAGCGTCGTGCCCTCCGACATCCCACGGCTTCCCGGAGGCGAACGAGTGATTGCGGCCATCGTCGCCTTCTGCGTCGGCGTGCTGTTCTGCCTGCTGCTGGTGCGGCCCGCCATCACGGTCCTCAAGCGGCTGGGCTGGTCGCAGTACGTGCGCGCGGACGGCCCGCAGACCCACCTGGTCAAGAAGGGCACCCCGACCAAGGGCGGTCTGGTGTTCGGCCTCGGCACGGTGGTGGCCTACGGCACCGCGCACCTGGTCACCGGGGAGCCGGTCACCGTGTCGGCGCTGCTGGTGCTGCTGAGCATGGCCGGGATGGGGGCGGTGGGGTTCGTCGACGACTACCTGAAGACCCACCACCAGAACTCGGGTGGACTGCCCGAACGCGCCAAGATCCTCGGGCAGCTGCTCGTCATCGGGGCGCTGGTCCCGGTGGTGCTGTGGGGGAGCGAGCGTGCAGGCCGTCCGCTGCTGTCCTCCCACATCACGTTCGTGGGTGACGTCGGCTGGCTCGACCTCGCGCGGTTCGGCCCGGTGGTGGCCGTGGTGCTCGCGCTCGTCTGGTACGCCTTCCTGACCGTGGGCACCACCAACGGGGTGAACATCGCCGACGGCCTGGACGGGCTGCTCACCGGCTGCGCGATCGCCAGCCTCTCCGCCTACGCACTGATCCTGTTCTTCCAGGCCCGCAACTCCTGCGCCGGGGTGCTCACCGCAGGGTGCTTCGAGACGGTCGACGCCCACGACCTGGCGGTGGTGACCTGCGCCCTGCTGGGCAACCTCGCTGGCTACCTGTGGTGGTCCTGCTACCCGGCCCAGATCTTCATGGGCGACACCGGCTCGCTCGGCCTCGGCGGGTTCCTCGTGGCGCTGGCCATCCTGTCCCGCACCGAGCTGCTGCTGCCCGTGATCGGGGTGGTGTACGTGATGGTGGCGTCCTCGGTGCTGCTGCAGCGGTACTACTTCCGGCTCACCGGTGGGAAGCGGCTGTTCAAGATGGCGCCGCTGCACCACCACTTCGAGCTGAAGGGCTGGTCCGAGACCACGGTGACCGTCCGGTTCTGGCTGATCTCCGCGTTGGGGGCGGTGGCTGCGGTCGCGGTCTTCTACGCCACCTGGCTGCTGAGGACGGGGACCGGCACCCTCTGACCACGCGCGCCCGTAGCCGTGCCCGGTCTTCGGGCACGGCTGACGGCTGGAGAGGTGGCGTGGGACCAGTGTGCGGGTGGACGGCTGGGCTCAGCCGGTGGGGACCGGGTCGCGTTCTCGTGGGCGGGCGTCGGGTGGGAGCGTGATCGTCCAGGTGCGTGGTGCCGTCGCGGCTGCTGGTGGCGGGCCGGTGGTGCTGCCGGGGGGGGTGCCGTCGGGGCCGCGGGTGAAGTGCAGCCCGTGCGGGCTGGTCCACAGGTAGCGGCCGGGGGCCGTGCGTCGGTAGCGCCAGCCGTGCAAGGTCTTGAGCCGGTGGTGGCGGCGGCACAGCGGAGCGAGGTTGTCGGTGGCGGTCGGTCCGCCGGCGCCGAAGGGGACGATGTGGTCGGCGTCGGTGGACCAGCCGGGTTCGCCGTCGCTGCGGGCGGTGCGGAGTGGTCGGGGGTGAGCGGGTCGGCTGCACCAGGGGAAGACGCAGGTGCGGTCGCGCAGGGCGATGTGCTCACGGATCCGCTCGGGGACCTGGTAGCCCGGCACGGTCTGGTCGGTGTTGAGGTCGATGACCGGGCGGACGGTGATGCGGCTGCCGGGGCGGCCGCACCAGTCGCGGATCTGCCCGGCGGTGACCGGGGTACCGGTGTTTCCCACCCACCCGGGTGCGGTGCCTGACCCGAGGGACTCCGCCGTTAGGTGCAGGTAGAGCGTCACGGGCACCCGCGGTCGCGGTACCGGCGCCCCAGCACCCTCGGACGGAGTGGCGGGCTCGCTGTCGGAGGAGGTGGTGAGGTCGAAGGCGGGCTGGCGGCGGGCGAGCTCGCCGACGGCCATCGACCGGCGGACGTCGAGGGAGGCGTGGCAGCCGGCCTCCGCCAGGGCTTGGGCGCCGTCGGTGACGGCGGCGTCGAGGTCGAGGGCGTCGGGGAGGTCGAGCCAGCCGGTCACCTCGGCGAGGCCGGAGCTCGTCCCGTCGCGGTCGTGGTGGATGTCGAAGCGGCGGCCGTCGGCGGCGGCCAGCCGCTGCTGTTCGGCCTCGGCGGGCATGAACCGCAGGATGGCGGTGGTGATGAGCCGGTCGAGCTGGGTGGGACCGACCCGGCCCACCACGGCGGCGACCTGGGCGTCGACGTAGGCGGCGGCCTCGGGGGTCAGCGCCATCGTCCGGGCTGCGACGCGGCGGGCCTGCCAGGCGGGGACCTCGCCGCGGTGGACGAGCTCCCACAGCCGGGGGAGCCGGTGGCGCAGCTCGAGCGCCTGCCCGATCAGCGCGGTGCCGGCGTCGGTGGAGCAGCGCAGCGCTGCGGCGAGCTCGGCCACGCAGGCCCCGTCGACGGCCGGGGCACCGGGACCGGCGAGCGGGACCCCGCTGGGGCTGCCCTGCCAGGTGGCCTCGGCGACGTCCTCGACCGGCGGGTGGAGATCGGCCCAGTCGGCTGCGGTGCGCAGCAGCGCCGCGGCGGCGGCCTGCTCGGCGGCCTGGTGCGCCCGGGCGTCGGCCAGCAGCGCGGCGGTGGCGTCACTGCTGGTCGACATGCCCCGAATCTACGGACCGGGTCTGACAGTTCCGGGCCGCAGCCAGGCGTCGTCAGCCTGTTCAGGCCGGAGATCGCTCAACTCGATCACCCATCGGAGTCGATGCCCGTGCAGCGCGTCCGACCGGATGCGCCTGAACCCCTACCGGTCCGTGCGCCGGGCGACGACGAGCAGCCGGTCGTGCGACCGTCCCCCCGGATCCTGACGCGACTGAGACGCGGTCGATCCCGGCCCGGTGGAGCCTTCGCCGCAGCTCGGCGACCGTCCACGGACGCATCCGGAAGACATAGGTGCTGATCTCCCGCTGACCCCCGGGGTGCGTGAGGTCGTGGTGCTCCTGCACCTCGATCACGCCGTCCCGCTGGATGGACCGGTACCTGGGCGTCCTGCTCCTCAGGCTCCACCCGGTCCCGGCACCCGGACGGCTCAGCCGCTGAAGTCCTGGACCGCCCGCTCGGCCTGCTCCAACCAGGAGCGGTAGGTCTCGGCGGCCTCCCGGGCCTGCTGGGCGTCCTTGTCCTTGCCGCGGGCCTCGGCCTCGGCCGCCCGGGCCTCCAGGGTGGCGATCTGGTCGCGCAGCTTGGCGGCGGTCTCCTCGGCCCGGGCGCGGGCCTCGGGGTCGGTCCGCTTCCACTGCTCCTCCTCGGCGGTCCGGATCGCCGTCTCCAGCTGGCGCATCCGGTTGTCGAGCGGGCGGATGGCGTCGCGGGGGACCTTGCCGATCTCGCTCCAGCGCTCCAGCAGGGCGCGGTAGGCGGCGCGGGACCGCTCCAGGTCCTCCACCGGCACGATCTGCGGCTCGTACTCGGCGAGCAGCGCCTCCTTGGCCTGCTGGTTGCCGGTGAACTCCGCGTCCTGGGCCTCCTGCTCGGCCTGCCGGGCGCCGAAGAACTGGTCCTGCAGACCGCGGAACCGCTTCCACAGCTTGTCGTCGACCTCGCGCGGAGCCGGACCGGCCGCCTTCCACTGCTGCATCAGGTCGCGGAACGCGGCGCTGGTCGGCCCCCACTCGGTCGAGGTGGCCAGCTTCTCGGCCTCGGCGATGATCCGCTCCTTGGTCACGCGGGCGGACTCCCGGCGCGTGGCCTGCTCGGCGAACTGGGCCTTGCGGCGCTTGGTGTAGGTGGTGCGGGCGCTGGAGAAGCGGTGCCACAGCGCCTCGTCGGTGGCCCGGTCGATCCGGGGCAGGCTCTTCCACTCCTCGAGCAGCGCCCGGAACCGGTTGACCCCGCCGCGCCAGTCGTTGCCGGCGGCCAGCTTCTCGGCCTCGGCGACCATCTTCTCCTTGGCCGTGCGGGTCGCCTCGGCCTGCTGGGCCCGGGCGGCGCGACGCTGCTCGGCCTGCTCGGCCAGCGCCGGGGCCAGGCTGTCGAGCTGGGCCTCGAGGGCGGCCAGGTCGCCGACGGCGGAGGCGTTGGTCAGCGAGCTGCGGACCGTGGCGATCGACTTGCGGGCCTCGTCGGGGGAGAGCGTCCCCTGCCGCACCCGGGCGACCAGCAGGTTCACCTCCAGCTCCAGCGCCTGGAAGCGACGCACGTAGAAGGCCAGGGCCTCCTCCGGCGTCACGCCGGGCACCTGACCGACCGCCCGCTCACCGTCAGCGGTGCGGACGTAGACCGTCATGTCCTCGGCCACACGGCCGAAGGACTCCGGACCTGGTGTCTGCGTCATGGGGCCATCTTGCCCTATCGCCCAGCGCCACCGGGTCGCCGCGGAGCCCACGAGAACTGCGCCGACAGGCCGGGCGGCGCTCGGTAGGGTGCTCGATGTGCTGATCGCCTCCTTCGCCGTCGGGCCGTGGCAGAGCAACTGCTACGTGGTCGCCGCCGAGCCGGGCGGCGACTGCCTGGTGCTCGACCCCGGTCCCGGCTCCGCCGACCTGGTCCGCCAGGTGCTGGCCGAGCAGCGGCTGACCGCCACGGCGGTGGTGGCCACCCACGGCCACCTCGACCACGTCTTCGACGCCACGACGCTGTGCCGCGAGCTCGACGCGCCGCTGTGGATCTCCCCGGCCGACCGGCACCTGCTCACCGACCCGCTGGCCGGCATCGGCCCCGCCGCCGCACCGCTGCTGCAGCAGCTGACCTCGGGACGGCCGATGAGCGAGCCGCCCGAGGTGCTCGACCTGGTCGGCTCCGGGGTCGAGCTGGCCGGCATCTCCTTCCGGCTGGCCGAGGCACCCGGCCACACCGCCGGCTGCGTGCTGCTCAGCGCCGACCACCCCGACGAGTCCGTCAGCGGGGTGCTCTTCTCCGGCGACGTCCTCTTCGCCGGCTCCGTCGGCCGGGTGGACCTGCCGGGGTCCGACCCCGGCGCCATGGCCCGCACCCTGCGCGAGGTCGTGCTCGGTCTCGACGACCGCCTGGCGGTGCTCCCCGGCCACGGCGGCCAGACCAGCATCGGACGCGAGCGCGCCACCAACCCCTTCCTGCAGCAGACCACCCTCGAGTCGTTCGGAGTGAAGTGATGAGCCGTCTGTCGGCGATGTCGGGCTACCCGGAGTTCCTGCCCGGCCAGCGCATGGTGGAGCAGCAGGTGCTCCAGGTGCTGCGGGAGACCTTCGAGCTGCACGGCTACGCACCGATCGAGACCCGGGCGGTGGAGCCGATGAGCCAGCTGGCCCGCAAGGGCGAGATCGACAAGGAGATCTACGTCGTCCGCCGGCTCCACGCCACCGACGAGGAGGCGGCGACCGGCCCCGACCAGCTCGGCCTGCACTACGACCTCACCGTCCCCTTCGCCCGCTACGTGCAGGAGTTCGGCGGACGGCTGTCCTTCCCCTTCCGCCGCTACCAGATCCAGCGGGTCTGGCGGGGCGAGCGCCCGCAGGAGGGCCGCTACCGCGAGTTCACCCAGGCCGACATCGACGTGGTCGGCGCCGAGCGGCTGGCCGACCACCACGACCTGGAGATCCCGCTGGTCGCCCTCGAGGCCTTCGAGCGGCTGCACACCGAGCTGGGGCTGCCGGCGGTGCGGATGCGCGTCAACAACCGCAAGCTCGCCGAGGGCTTCTACCGCGGCCTCGGCGTGACCGAGCCCGCCGCCGTGCTGCAGCGGGTCGACAAGCTGGACAAGATCGGCGCCGACAAGGTCCGCGCGCTGCTGGTCGAGGAGGTCGGCCTGGCCCAGGACGCCGCCGACGCCTGCCTGCAGCTGTCGCAGATCACCAGCCCCGACAGCAGCTTCGTCGACCGGGTCCGCGCCCTCGGCGTCGAGCACCCGCTGCTGGAGGAGGGTCTGGAGCTGCTGTCGACGCTGGTCGCGGCCGCCGCCGAGCGCGTGCCGGGCCGGCTGGTGGCCGACCTCAGCATCGCCCGCGGCCTGGACTACTACACCGGCACCGTCTACGAGACCGAGCTCGCCGG
Source organism: Auraticoccus cholistanensis (assembly GCF_009742705.1). Taxonomy (GTDB): domain Bacteria; phylum Actinomycetota; class Actinomycetes; order Propionibacteriales; family Propionibacteriaceae; genus Auraticoccus; species Auraticoccus cholistanensis. The sequence continues at coordinate 428,343 of NZ_WPCU01000005.1, read as the reverse complement.
GCACGAGTCGATGGGCTCGGTCGGCTCCGGCGGACGCTACGACTCCCTCGCCAGCGACGGCCGCACCACCTACCCCGGTGTCGGCTTCTCCTTCGGGGTCACCCGGATGCTGGCCCCGCTGTTCGCCCGCGACGCGCTGCGGGCCTCCCGCCCGGTCCCCAGCGCGGTGCTGGTCGCCGTGGACACGGAGGAGACCCGCGGCGCCGCCGAGCAGGTGGCCGCCGCGCTGCGGGCCCGCCGCATCAGCTGCGAGGTGGCACCCCGCGCCGACCGGTTCGGCAAGCAGATCCGCTTCGCCGAGCGCCGCGGCATCCCCTTCGTGTGGTTCGGCGGGGTCGAGGGCCAGGTCAAGGACATCCGCTCCGGCGACCAGCTGGACGCCGACGCGCGCCGCTGGGAACCGCCGGCGGAGGACCTGCGCCCCCGGGTCCTCACCGACTGAGGCTCAGGCGCCGGTGGGCTCCGGCGCGGCGCTCTCGCGCCGCCGGAGGCCCCGGCGCCGCCCGCGGGCCAGGATGTCGCCCATCAGCACCAGCAGGGCGACCCAGACCAGGGCGAAGCCGACCCAGCGCACCAACGGCATCGCCTCGTGGAACAGCCAGACCCCCATGGCGAACTGCATCACCGGGGTCAGGTTCTGCAGCAGCCCCACCAGCGACAGCGGGATGCGGCGCGCGCCGGCGCCGAAGAACAGCAGCGGGATGGTGGTGGCCAGCCCCGAGGAGACCAGCAGCAGCGCGTGCCCCACCCCCAGCGCGGCGAACGTGTTCGCCGGCCCCAGCACCAGCAGCGTCACCGCCGCCACCGGCGTCAGCCAGGCCGTCTCCACCGACAGCGAGGTGACCGCGTCGGTGGGCACCGTCTTCTTCACCAGCCCGTAGAGGCCGAAGGAGGCCGCCAGCCCCAGCGAGATCCACGGCGGACGGCCGTAGCCGACGGCCAGCACCAGCACCGCGACCACCGAGATCCCCACCGCCAGCCAGCGGGCCCAGCTCAGCCGCTCCCGCAGGAACACCACTCCCAGCACCACGCTGAGCACCGGGTTGATGAAGTAGCCCAGCGCCGCCTCCACCACGTGCCCGGAGTTGACCGCCAGCACGTAGATCACCCAGTTCGCCGCCACCAGCACCCCGGCCAGCCCGAGCAGCAGCCACGACCGGGTGCCCAGCCGCCGCAGCGTGGCCAGCATCCCCAGGCCGCCGCGACGACGGCGCCACCGCCCCACCAGCGCGCTCAGCGCCAGGCACACCAGCAGGCTCCACAGCACCCGGTGGGCCACGATCTCGATCGCGGTCGCCGGGACCAGCAGCACGAAGTAGAGCGGCATCGCGCCCCACAGCAGGTAGGCCGCGGTCGTGAAGACCAGACCTCTCGCGTGCTCGTCGGCAGGGGGTGTCGGAGCGGCGGTCACCGACCCATCCAACACCCGTCCGGCGGCCCCCCGCGAACCGGTTCGCGGGCACCCGGGGAGGCGGCTACAGTGACGGACGGAACCGGTGGCGGAGTGACGACCCGCCCGCCCGCGGGGCAGCCGGTGACCGCGCGTCCGGCGTACCGACGAGAGGCCCGTCCCCGGTCCCCGGGGTGCGCGGCGAAGGTGTGGTGGCACCGCGATCTGGCCCCCGCCCACACCTCCTGGGCTCCTCGTCCCGGAGGTGCCCCCCTTCGGGACCCGACCCGAAAGGACCGCGACCATGATCCGAACGCACGAAGCCGGCAGCCTGCGCGCCGAGCACGCCGGCGACCAGGTCACCCTGGCCGGCTGGGTGGCCCGCCGCCGCGACCACGGCGGTGTCGCCTTCCTCGACCTGCGCGACGCCAGCGGCATCGTCCAGGTGGTCGTCCGCGACGAGGTGCTGGAGGCCTCCGGCGCCCACGAGCTGCGCAACGAGTACTGCATCGCCGTCACCGGGGTGGTGGAGACCCGCCCCGAGGGCAACGCCAACCCCGACCTGCCCACCGGTGAGGTCGAGGTCTCGGTGCGCGAGCTGGAGGTCCTCAACCCCTCCGCGCCGCTGCCGTTCCAGATCGACGAGCGCACCGACGTCGGCGAGGAGGCCCGCCTCAAGCACCGCTACCTCGACCTGCGCCGTCCGGGCCCGTCCCGGGCCATCCGGCTGCGCTCGAAGGTCAACCAGGCCGCCCGCGCCGTGCTGGCCGAGCGCGACTTCGTCGAGGTCGAGACCCCGACGCTGACCCGTTCCACCCCCGAGGGCGCCCGCGACTTCCTGGTGCCGGCCCGGCTGGCCCCCGGCTCCTGGTACGCCCTGCCGCAGAGCCCGCAGCTGTTCAAGCAGCTGCTGATGGTGGCCGGTCTGGAGCGGTACTACCAGATCGCCCGCTGCTACCGCGACGAGGACTTCCGGGCCGACCGCCAGCCCGAGTTCACCCAGCTCGACATCGAGATGAGCTTCGTGGACCAGGACGACGTCATCGAGCTGGGCGAGGCGATCGCCCGCGCGCTGTGGCAGCTGGTCGGTGTCGAGCTCAGCACCCCGTTCCCGCGGATGACCTACCGCGAGGCGATGGAGCGCTTCGGCACCGACAAGCCCGACCTGCGCTTCGGCTGCGAGCTGGTCGACTGCACCGCCTACTTCGCCAGCACCCCGTTCCGGGTGTTCCAGGCCGAGTACGTCGGCGCGGTCGTGATGCCCGGCGGTGCCTCGCAGCCCCGCCGGACCTTCGACGCCTGGCAGGAGTGGGCGAAGCAGCGCGGCGCCAAGGGGCTGGCCTACGTCACGGTGGCCGAGGACGGCACCCTGGGCGGCCCGGTGGCCAAGAACATCTCCGAGAGCGAGGCGGCCGGCCTGGCCGCCCACACCGGCGCCCAGCCGGGGGACTGCATCTTCTTCGGCGCAGGCACCCCCAAGGCCGCGCGGGCGCTGCTGGGCGCGGCCCGGCTGGAGATCGGGCGACGCTGCGGGCTGGTCGACGAGTCGGCCTGGTCGCTGCTGTGGGTGGTGGACGCGCCGCTGTTCGAGCCGGCCGCCGACGCCCGCGCCTCCGGTGACGTCGCCGTGGGCGGTGGCGCCTGGACCGCGGTGCACCACGCCTTCACCTCGCCCAAGCCGGAGTTCCTCGACACCTTCGACACCGAACCGGGTGAGGCGCTGGCCTACGCCTACGACCTGGTGTGCAACGGGAACGAGATCGGCGGCGGCTCCATCCGTATCCACCGCCGCGACATCCAGGAGCGGGTGTTCGCCGTGATGGGGCTGAGCCAGCAGGAGGCGCAGGAGAAGTTCGGGTTCCTGCTCGACGCCTTCGCCTTCGGCGCGCCCCCGCACGGCGGCATCGCCTTCGGCTGGGACCGCATCGTCGCGCTGCTGGCCGGGGCCGACTCGATCCGCGAGGTGATCGCCTTCCCCAAGTCCGGCGGCGGCTACGACCCGCTGACCGCGGCCCCCGCCCCGATCACCGCGCAGCAGCGCAAGGAGGCCGGGGTGGACGTCCGGTGAGCGAGGTCCGGCCCGACCCCGGCCGCACGCCGGCCGTGGTCGGGCTGGTCACCGCCCTCACCTGCTTCGGGGTGGTCGGGCTGGTGATCAGCCTGGTGGCGCTGCGGCGGTCGCGCCGCGCCGGTCACCCCGGGACCCTTGCCGTGGTCGGCGTCGTGGTGGGCGGGCTCGCCACGCTCGTCTGGCTCGTCGTCGGCGGCTCCGCGCTGGTGGGCACGCTGCTGCTGTCCGACGCCACGTCCGACGTCTGCGCCATCCTGGGTCCCGGCAGCCACGAGCTCGACGGCCGCCAGTACGTCTGCGAGTGAGGGGAGCAGCGCAGCGATGAGCGAGGACCTCTTCGGCAACACCGACCTGGAGGAGCCGGCCGGCACCGGCGGCAGCCTCAGCGGCGCCGCCCACGGGCAGGCCCCGCTGGCGGTCCGGATGCGTCCCACCACGGTCGACGAGATCGTCGGCCAGCAGCACCTGCTCACCCCGGGCTCACCGCTGCGACGGCTGGCCTCCGGTGAGGCGGCGATGTCGGTCTTCCTGTGGGGCCCGCCCGGCGTGGGCAAGACGACCATCGCCTCGGTGGTCAGCCGCTCCACCGCCTCCCGGTTCGTGGAGATCTCCGCGGTCACCGCCGGGGTGAAGGAGGTCCGCGCCGTCCTCGACCGGGCCCGCCGCGAGCTGGCCCGCGGCACCTCCACGGTGCTCTTCGTCGACGAGGTGCACCGCTTCTCCAAGGCCCAGCAGGACGTCCTGCTGCCGGCGGTGGAGAACCGGCTCGTGACGCTGGTGGCCGCCACCACCGAGAACCCGTCGTTCTCGGTCATCTCGCCGCTGCTGTCGCGCTCGCTGCTGCTCACCCTGCGCCCGCTCACCGACGACGACATCTCCGCCCTGCTCGACCGGGCGCTCAGCGACCCCCGTGGGCTGCGCACCCCCGACGACGGGCTGTACCGGCTCACCGCCGACGCCCGCGCCGACCTGCTGCGGATGGCCGGCGGGGACGCCCGCCGGGCGCTGACCTACCTGGAGGAGGCCGCGGCGGGGGCCACCGCGGTGGGCACCGACGAGATCGGCACCGCCGTGCTCGAGCAGGCGGTGGACCGGGCCGCGGTGCGCTACGACCGCGACGGCGACCAGCACTACGACGTCATCAGCGCCTTCATCAAGTCGCTGCGGGGCTCCGACGTGCAGGCCTCGCTGCACTACCTCGCGCGGATGCTGGAAGCCGGCGAGGACGCCCGGTTCATCGCCCGCCGGCTGGTCGTGCTGGCCTCGGAGGACATCGGGATGGCGGACTCCAGCATCCTTCCGCTGTGCGTGGCCGCCGCCCAGGCCGTGCAGCTGATCGGCATGCCCGAGGCCCGGATCAACCTGGCCCACGCGGTGGTGGCCTGCGCGATGGCGCCGAAGTCGAACGCGGCCTACGCCGGACTGGGGGCGGCCCTGGAGGACGTCCGCGGCGGGCGGATCGGGCAGGTGCCGGTGCACCTGCGCGACGCCCACTACCCGGGTGCGGCGAAGCTGGGCCACGGCACCGGCTACGTCTACGCCCACGACGTCGAGCCGCACGGCGTGGCCGCCCAGCAGTACCTGCCCGACGAGCTGGAGGGAGCCCGCTACTACCGCCCGACCGGTCACGGCGCGGAGGCGCACGTGGCCGCCCGGCTGGAGCGGATCGAGGAGCTGCTGGGGCGCCGCCGCGAGGACTGAGACCGGAGCACCGGAACGGGTTCGGTGCCGGCGCGCGGCTGCACTAGGCTCGTCGGCGCCACCGGCAGCCGGCTCACACCGACGAGGACGACACGAGGAGCGACACACATGGACATCACCCTGGGCGGCGTCGCGGGACTGATCGCCGCCATCGCCTTCGTCGCCCTGGTCGCCGTCGTGGCGGTCCCGATGTTCAAGCTGGGCCGGGTGCTGGAGGAGACCCGGCTGGCCGTGCGCGACATCGGCCACGGCACCACCCCGATCCTCACCGAGCTGCAGGGCACCGTCCGCGGCGTCAACTCCGAGCTGGAGAAGGTCGGCGTGGTCACCGAGGACGCCGCCCGCGTGACCGGCCACGCCACCGTGGTGACCGAGAACGCGGCCCAGCTGGCCACCCTGTTCAGCGCCACCCTCGGCGGTCCGCTGGTGCGCACCGCCGCCATCAGCTACGGCGTCCGCCAGGCCATCCGCGGCCGCCGTTCCCGCGGCGGGGGGTCGGCACGATGATCGGGCGCTTCCTGGCCTTCGTGCTCGGCACCTTGCTGGGCGTCTTCCTGGTGCTCAAGGTCCGCGACCTGCTGCGCCGCGCCACCCCCGAGGCGGTGGCCGAGCGGGTGGGTGAGCGGGTGACCCAGGCCCAGGCCGGCCTGGGGGAGCGGGTGGCGGAGTTCACCGAGACCTTCACCACCGCCATGCACGAGCGCGAGGCCGAGCTCCGCGAGGCGCTGGGCATGGACGAGGGCGAGACCGAGGCGGCCGCCGAGGCCGGAGCCGTCGGCGAGCCCCGGGCGCGGCGAGCTGCCGGGCGCTGATCGCCCGCGCTCGCACGAGCACGGCGACCAGCGCGCGACCGCCCGACCGACCCGCACTCTCCCGAGGGACACCACCGAACATGTTGACCGCCGAGATCCGCCAGCGATTCCTCGACTTCTTCGCCGCCCGCGAGCACCTGGTGCAGCCGTCGGCCTCGCTGCTCTACAACGACCCCACCCTGCTGTTCGTCAACGCTGGCATGGTGCCGATGAAGCCCTACTTCCTGGGCTCGGAGGCCCCGCCGGCGCCGCGCGTCACCACCGTGCAGAAGTGCGTGCGCACCCTCGACATCGAGGAGGTGGGCAAGACCACCCGCCACGGCACGTTCTTCCAGATGAACGGCAACTTCTCCTTCGGCGACTACTTCAAGGCCGAGGCGATCCGCTACGCCTGGGAGCTCGTCACCGGGCCGCAGGCCGAGGGCGGCTTCGGCTTCGACCCGGACCGGATCTGGGTCACCGTGCTCGGCCCCGGGGTGCACCCGGACTACCCCGAGGGCGACACCGAGGCCGTCGCCCACTGGCGCGCGGTCGGCGTCCCCGCCGAGCACATCCAGCCCCGCGGGCTGAAGGACAACTACTGGCACATGGGCGTCCCCGGACCGGGCGGGCCCTGCAGCGAGATCTACGTCGACCGCGGCGCCGAGTACGGGCCCGACGGCGGCCCCGAGGCCGACGAGGACCGCTTCCTGGAGATCTGGAACCTGGTCTTCATGCAGCAGGAGCTGGCCTCGGTGCGGGCCAAGGACGACTTCGACGTCCGCGGCCCGCTGCCCAAGCCCAACATCGACACCGGGATGGGTCTGGAGCGGGTCGCCTACCTGCTGCAGGGCGTCGACAACCTGTACGAGATCGACGAGGTCTACCCGGTCATCCAGCGCGCCGGCGAGCTGGCCGGGCGCCGCTACGGCGCCGACGCCGAGGACGACGTGCGGCTGCGGGTGGTGGCCGACCACGTCCGCTCGGCGCTGATGCTGATGACCGACGGCGTCACCCCCGGCAACGAGGCCCGCGGCTACGTGCTGCGCCGGCTGCTGCGCCGCAGCGTGCGGGCGATGCGGCTGCTCGGCGTGGGCGACCGGGTGCTGCCGGAGCTGCTGCCGGTCAGCCGGGACCTGATGAGCGCCTCCTACCCCGAGGTCGGCGCCGCGTGGGAGCGGATCAGCGCCGCCGCCTACGCCGAGGAGGACGCCTTCCGGCGCACCCTGACCGCCGGCACCCAGATCTTCGACCTGGCCGTGCGCCGGGCCCGCGACGAGGGCCGGGCCAGCCTGGGCGGGGAGCAGGTGTTCCAGCTGCACGACACCTACGGCTTCCCCTACGACCTGACCCTGGAGATGGCTGCCGAGCAGGGCCTGCAGGTGGACACCGCCGGTTTCCGCTCGCTGATGCAGGAGCAGCGGGAGCGGGCCAAGGCCGACGCCAAGGCCAAGAAGGGCAGCCCGGCCGACATCGAGGCCTACCGCGCGCTGCGTGGCGAAGGCGACACGCCGTTCCTGGGCTACACCGACCTGCTGACCGAGACCCGCATCCGCGGCATCGTGCTGGACGGCGCCAACCGGCCCAGCGCGGGCGAGGGCGAGGTGGTCGAGCTGGTGCTCGACGCCACCCCGTTCTACCCCGAGTCCGGCGGCCAGGACGCCGACAGCGGCGAGATCGTGGCCGACGGGCTGCGCGCCGAGGTGCTCGACGTGCAGCGCCCGCTGCCCGGGCTGGTCGTGCACCGGGTGCGGATCACCTTCGGCGAGGTGGCCCAGGGCATGCGGGTGCGGGCCCAGGTCGACGCCCGGGCGCGGATGGACAGCTGCCGGGCGCACTCGGCCACCCACGTGGTGCACGCCGCGCTGCGCCAGCTGCTCGGCCCCACCGCGGTGCAGGCCGGCTCCTACAACCGTCCCGGGTACCTGCGCTTCGACTTCAACGCCACCCAGACCCTCACGCCGGGGCTGAAGGAGGAGATCGAGGGCGTCTCGAACGAGGCGGTCCGCTCCGACCTGCCGGTGACCGCCACCGAGATGCCGCTGCAGAAGGCCAAGGACCTCGGCGCGATGGCCATGTTCGGCGAGAAGTACGGCGACGTCGTGCGGATGGTCGAGATGGGCGGGCCGTGGTCGCGCGAGCTCTGCGGCGGCACCCACGTGCAGAGCTCGGCCCAGATCGGCCTGCTGACGCTGACCGCGGAGTCCTCCATCGGCTCCGGTGTCCGGCGCGTCGAGGCCTTCGTCGGCGCCGACGCGTTCGACCACCTGGCCAAGGAGCGCGCGATGGTGAACAACCTGGCCGACCTGCTCAAGGTCCAGCCCGAGCAGCTGCCCGAGCGGGTGGAGCGGCTGGTCAGCCAGCTGCGCGCCGCGGAGAAGGAGGTCGCCGCGATGCGGTCGGCCCAGCTGCTGGCCCGTGCCGACGAGTTCGCCGCCGCGGCCACCGACGTCGGCGGGATCGCCTTCGTGGGCCGCCGGGTCGAGGGCGTCGCCGGCAACGACCTGCGCACCCTGGCGCTGGACGTCCGTGGCCGGCTCGGGCAGCGGCCCGGGGTGGTGGCCCTGGTCGGCGGCGGCGAGGACAAGGCGGCGCTGGTGGTGGCGACCACCCCGGCCGCCCGCGACCTCGGCGCCGACGCGGGCCGGCTGGTCGGCGTCGGAGCCCCCCGGCTGGGTGGCCGCGGCGGCGGCAAGGCCGACGTCGCCCAGGGCGGCGGCACCGACGTCGGCGGCGCCCCGGAGGCGCTGTCGGCGATCGAGGCCGCGGTCGCCGGGCTGACCCGCGGCTGAGCCGGCGGTGAGGACGGGCGTCCGGCTGGGGCTGGACTGGGGCCGGGCCCGCATCGGGGTGGCCCGCTGCGACCCGGCCGCCACGCTGGCCGTCCCGGTCACCACCGTGCCGGCCGACCGGGACAGCTACGCCCGGGTGGCCGAGCTGGTCGCCGAGCACGAGGCGGTCGAGGTGGTGCTCGGGCTGCCGATCGCGCTGGACGGCACCGAGGGGCCGGCGGCGCAGGACGTCCGCCGGCACGCGGTCCGGCTGGCCGACCGGCTGCCGGTGGACGTCCGGCTGGTCGACGAGCGGCTCAGCACCGTCACCGCCTCCCGCGGGCTGCGGGAGCGGGGCCGCGACGCCCGCCGGCAGCGGTCGGTGATCGACCAGGCCGCCGCGGTGGAGATCCTCGAACGCGCTCTCGACGCGGAGCGACGCACCGGACGCGCGCCGGGGGAGCTGGTGGCGCGCTCCCGGTAGGCTGACCGCCGACCGCCGACCAGGAGGCACCTGCCTGTGAGCATGATGGACACCGACCGCACCCGGCGTCGGGAGACGTGGCACCGCATCAAGGGGTACCTGGCGGTGGCGGTCTCCCTCGCCGTGCTGGTCGGCGGTGGGTACGCCGTGTTCGACGTGGTCGAGAGCCGGGTGACCGGGTTCTTCACCGCGGCGGCCGCCGAGGACTACGAGGGCAACGGCGCCGAGGACATCGAGATCGAGGTGCCCCAGGGCGCCTCGGTCACCGACATCGGCCACATCCTGCACGACAACGACGTCATCGCCTCCACCGAGGCCTGGCAGGCGGCGGTCGCCTCCGACCCCGAGGCCAGCACCATCCAGGCCGGCACCTACGCGATGAAGACCCGGCTGCCCGCCGCCACGGCCCTGGAGTACCTGCTCGACACCGACCGGCTGCAGGTCACCCGGGTCACCGTCCCCGAGGGGCTGGTGCTGTCCCAGCAGGTCGAGGCGCTGGCCAAGAGCGGCATCCCGGCCAAGGACTTCGAGAAGGCGCTGAAGCGCCCCGACGACCTGGACCTGGTGCCGTACGCCGAGGGCTCCCCGGAGGGGTTCCTGTTCCCCGACACCTACGAGTTCGACGACGACACCACCGCCGGCGACCTGCTGCGGCAGATGGCCGGGCGCTACGACGACGTGGCGGAGGACCTCGACTTCGAGGGGGCGGCCCAGGAGCTGGGCCTCACCCCCCGCGACATCGCGATCGTGGCCAGCATCATCGACAAGGAGGTGACGATCGCCGAGGACCGGCCCAAGGTGGCCCGGGTGATCTACAACCGCCTCGAGCAGGGGATGCGGCTGCAGTTCGACTCCACCGTCTACTACGCCACCGGCGTCTACCCGCCCGAGCAGCAGCCGGCCGGCGCGTTCGAGCCCAGCGGCCCGCCCGAGAGCCCGTACAACACCTACAAGGTGGACGGGCTGCCCGCCGGTCCGATCTCGGCCCCCGGCCGCGCCGCGATGGAGGCGGCGGCCCGGCCCTCCGACGGCGACTGGCTGTACTTCGTCACGGTCAACTTCGACACCGGCGAGACCCGCTTCACCGCCGACCCGGCCGAGCACGAGCGCAACGTGCAGGAGTGGCGCGACTGGTGCGAGGCCAACGACAACCCCTCGGGGTGCTGACCGGTGGCCGCCACCGCCGGCGGACGGGTCTGCGCCGTCCTCGGTGACCCCATCGAGCACTCGCTCTCCCCGGTGCTGCACGGTGCGGCCTACCGCCACCTCGGGCTGGACTGGGAGTACCAGCGGCACCGGGTGGACGCCGCCGGGCTGGCCGCCTTCGTGGCCGGGCTGGACGGGCGCTGGCGGGGGCTGTCGCTGACCATGCCGCTCAAGGAGGCGGTGCTCGAGCTCGGCGAGCCCGACGACGTCGTCCGCTCCGTCGGCGCGGCCAACACGCTGCTGCTCGGCGACCGGCCGCAGGTCCGCAACACCGACGTGGGCGGTCTGCAGCGGTCGCTGCGCGCCGCCGGCGCCACCGAGGTGGGGACCGCGCTGCTGCTCGGCACCGGCGCCACCGCGCGCTCGGCGGTCGCCGCGCTCGCCGGGCTCGGCGCCCGCCGGCTGCTGGTGGTGGCCCGCCGGCCCGAGCGGGCCGGGCCGCTGGCCGAGCAGGCCGCCGCCCTCGGCGCCGACGTGGAGGTGCTGCCCTGGGCGCAGGCCGTCTCCGACGTGTCGCTGCCGGCGGCCGACGTCGCGGTGTCCACCGTGGTCGCCGGCGCCGCCGACGAGCTGGCCGCCGAGGTGGTGGCCGCGGCGCCGGTCGTCTTCGACGTGGTCTACGACCCCTGGCCGACCGTGCTGGCGGCCACCGCCGCCCGCGCCGGCCGGGCGGTGGCCAGCGGACTCGACCTGCTGGTGCACCAGGCGGTGCTGCAGGTGGAGCTGATGACCGGCAGCACCGTGCCGGCCGAGGTGCTGATGTCTGCCGGTCGGGAAGCGATCGGGGCGCGCGCCGGGAGGTGACAGACTTCCCCCCATGCTGCGCTACCTGACCGCCGGTGAGTCGCACGGACCGGCCCTGGTGGCCACCGTCGACGGCCTCCCGGCCCACGTCCGGATCACCAGCGACGACGTCTCCGCCGCCCTCGCCCGGCGCCGGCTGGGCTTCGGCCGCGGTGCCCGGATGAAGTTCGAGGCCGACCAGGTCACCATCCTCGGCGGCGTCCGCCACGGCGAGACGCTCGGCTCGCCGGTGGCGATCCAGGTCGGCAACACCGAGTGGCCGAAGTGGGAGCAGGTGATGTCGGCCGACCCGGTCGACCCCGAGGTGCTGGCCGGGCTGGCCCGGAACGCCCCGCTGACCCGACCGCGCCCCGGGCACGCCGACCTGGTCGGCATGCAGAAGTACGGCTTCGACGAGGCCCGCCCGGTGCTCGAGCGGGCCTCGGCGCGCGAGACCGCCGCCCGGGTGGCCATCGGTGCGGTCGCCGCGGCGTTCCTGCGGCAGGCGGTCGGCATCAGCGTGCTGAGCCACGTCACCGAGCTGGGTCCGGTGCGCGCCCCCGTCGGTGCGCTGCCGACACCGGCCGACCTGCCCGCCATCGACGCCGACCCGGTGCGCTGCTTCTCCGCCGAGGGCAGCGCCGCCATGGTGGCGGAGGTGGAGGCGTGCCAGAAGGCCGGAGACACCCTGGGCGGTGTGGTCGAGGTGCTGGCCTGGGGCGTCCCGCCGGGCCTGGGCTCCCACGTCACCGGCGACCGCCGCCTCGACGCCCGGCTGGCCGCCGCGCTGATGGGCATCCAGGCGATCAAGGGCGTCGAGCTGGGTGACGGCTTCGAGCTGGCCCGCACCCGCGGCAGCCTGGCCCACGACGAGATCACCCGGGAGGCCGACGGCATCCGCCGGGCCAGCGGGCGCTCCGGAGGCACCGAGGGCGGGATGAGCACCGGCGAGGTGCTGCGCGTCCGCGCCGCCATGAAGCCCATCGCCACCGTCCCGCGGGCGCTGCGGACGGTGGACACCGCCACCGGCGAGGCGGCGGTGGCCCACCACCAGCGCTCCGACGTCTGCGCCGTGCCGGCGGCCGGCGTGGTGGCCGAGGCGATGGTGGCCCTGGTGCTCGCCGAGGCGGTGCTGGAGAAGTTCGGCGGCGACTCGGTCGCCGAGGTGCAGCGCAACCACCGGGCCTACCTGGCCGACGTCGAGGCCCGCGGCCTGCGGATCGGGTCGTGACCGCAGCCGACGCCACCCGGCCCGCCGTCCCGGAGCGGGTGGTGCTCATCGGCGCCCCCGGCTCGGGCAAGAGCGCGGTCGGGGCGCTGCTGGCCGAGCGGCTGGGAACCGCCCACCACGACGTCGACGAGCTCATCGAGCAGCAGACGGGGGAGTCGATCGCCGACATCTTCGCCACCCGCGGCGAGCCCTGGTTCCGCGAGCTGGAGGTCCGCACCACCGCCGAGGCGCTCACCCGAGCGGGTGTCGTCTCGCTGGGCGGGGGCGCCGTGCTGGCCGAGCAGACCCGCCACGCGCTGGCCGGCGAGACGGTGGTCTGGCTGCAGGTCTCGGCGCCGGTGGCCGCGGCGCGGGTGGGTCTCAACGTGGCCCGGCCGCTGCTGCTGGGCAACGTCCGGGGACGGCTGGCGCAGCTGCTGAAGGAGCGGCTGCCGGTCTACGCCGCCACCGCCACCCACGCCGTCGACACCGACGGCCGGGAGCCGGCGGAGGTGGTGGTCGAGATCCTCGACCAGCTCGGCGGGGGAGGACGGCCGTGAGGACGGTCGAGGTCTCCGCCGAACGTCCCTACCGGGTGCGGATCGGGGCCGGGGTCCGCTCGGAGCTGGTCGAGCTGGTCGCCGGGGCCGACCGCGTGGCGCTGGTGCACCCGCAGGTGCTCAGCGGCCAGGCCCGCGAGCTGGCCGCCGGCCTCGACGCCCGCGTCACCGACATCACCGTCCCCGACGCCGAGCAGGCCAAGACCGCGGCCGTGCTGCAGTCCTGCTGGGACACCCTGGCCGCGGCCGGGTTCACCCGCTCCGACGTGGTGGTGGGCCTCGGCGGCGGCGCCACCACCGACCTGGCCGGGTTCGTCGCCGCCACCTGGGCCCGCGGCATCGGCTTCGTCACGGTGCCCACCACCGTGCTCGGCATGGTGGACGCCGCCGTCGGGGGCAAGACGGGCATCAACCTCCCCGCCGGCAAGAACCTGGTCGGCGCCTTCCACGAGCCGCTCGGGGTGCTGTGCGACCTCGACCTGCTCGCCGGGCTGCCGGCGGCCGACGTCCGCGCCGGGCTGGCCGAGGTGGTCAAGTGCGGGCTGGTCGCCGACCCGCAGATCCTCAGCCTGGTCGAGGACGACCCGGCCGACGCCCAGGACCCGGGCTCGGCCCGGCTGGCCGAGCTGGTGGAGCGGGCCATCGCGGTCAAGGCCGCCGTGGTCTCGGCCGACCTGCGCGAGTCCACCTCGCAGGGGCGCGCGATCGGGCGGGAGCTGGTCAACTACGGCCACACCTTCGGCCACGCCGTGGAGCGGGTCGAGGGCTACCGGTGGCGCCACGGCGACGCGGTCAGCGTCGGGATGGTGTACGTGGCCGAGCTGGCCGAGGTGGTCGGCCTGCAGCAGCCCGCGCTGCGCGACCGGCACCGCTCGGTGCTGACCACCCTCGGGCTGCCCACCCGCTACTCCGGGGCCTCCTTCGAGGCGCTGCTGGAGGCGATGCGGCTGGACAAGAAGACCCGCGGCAGCACGCTGCGCTTCGTCGCCCTCGAGGACCTCGCGGTCCCCACCATCCTCAGCGGCCCGGAGGAGGCGGCGCTGCGCGAGGCCCACCGCCGCGTCGCCGGCTGAGACCGTGCTGCCGCTGCGCTGGTCCGACGAGGTGCTGCCGCTGGCCCGACGGGTGCTGGCCGTGGAGCAGCAGCGGCTGGCCGCCCTGGGCGTCCCCGGCGAGCTGGTGCTGACCGGCGCCAGCAGCCTGCCCGGGGTGCTGACCCGCGGCGACGTCGACCTGCACCTGCGGGTGGCCCCCGAGCGGTTCGACGCCGCGGTGGCCGCGCTGCGCCGGGTGCACCCGGTGGTGCACCCCGAGATCTGGAGCCCCGGCTCGCTGGCCACCTTCGCCCTCGACACCCCAGGACCCGACACCCCAGGCCTGGACGTCGACCTGCCGGCCGGGCTGGCGGTGACCGCGCTCGGCTCCGAGCACGACGTCCGCTTCACCCGCTGCTGGGCGGTGCTGGCCGCCGAGCCGGAGCTCGTGTCGCGGCTCAACCAGCTCAAGCGGTCCGCGGCCCGGCTGGGGGAGGGCGAGTACGAGCACCGCAAGTCCACGTTCTTCGACTCGCTGCTGCGCGACCCACCCGGCTCCGGCGCCGCGGAGCCGTCGGCCTAGGCTCGTCAGATGCTGACCTCACTCGCCATCCAGGCCATCCACGCCTACCAGCGCCACCTGTCGCCCCACAAGGGCTTCAGCTGCGCCTACGCGGTGGCCACCGACGGGCTGTCCTGCTCGGCGGTGGTCCTCGACCTCGTCCGCGAGCGGGGCCTGCTCGGGGCGCTGCCGCGGATCGCCGGGCAGTTCGCCAGCTGCGGCCGCGCCGCCCGCGTCGTGGGCAGCCGCGTCAGCGGCGTCTGCTGCTGCGGCCCCATCCCCATCCCGTTCGGCTTCGGCGGCCGCTGACCGGGCTGGACGCGGCCGGGCCGGGAGCGCAGCTGGCCCGGACAGGCGGGCGGGCTAGAGGCGGACGGTGATCCGCAGGGCGGCCGCCAGCTGCAGCGTCAGCTCGGTGACGTCCAGCGGCTCCACCACCGCACCGGCCAGGCCGTCGACCCCTTGCAGCCCCTCCAGCCGGCAGCGGCGGAAGGTGACCCGGCTGAGCCGGGCCTGCGAGAACTGCGCGCCGCCCAGGTCGCAGCCGTCGAAGAGCACGTCCTCCAGCCGGGCCGCACCGAGGTCGGCCTCGACCAGCGAGGTGTCGCGGACCACGACCCGGCGCAGCCGGGCCTGGCGCAGGTTGGCCAGGCCGGCGGTGCAGCCCGTCACCGCGACGTCCTCCAGCACATCGCCGGCCAGGTTGGTACCGGTCAGCCGCGAGGCCCGCACCGCCACCCGGGTCCAGCCCGAGTCCGGGAAGGCGGCGGTGGAGAGGTCGGAGTCGGCGACCTCCACGTCGCGCCAGCCGCCGCGGTACCAGCGGCTGCCGGCCAGCCGGGCGCCGGTGATCCGGCAGCCCTGCACGTCGACCAGCGACAGGTCGGCGCCGGCCAGGTCGACCCCGGCGAGCTCGAGCTGGCCGACCAGGTCGTCGTCGCCGACGTCCCAGCCGTCGGGCACCGCCCCCAGCTCCTCGTCGAGCCGGGGCGCGGCGGGCGGTCGGGGAGCGGGAGGAGCAGCAGGCACCCCCGCACGCTAGCCGACCGGCACCGCCGCGGCGCCCGCCCGCAGCGTCGCCCGCCGGGGCCAGCTCGCCCGGCTGCGGCGCGCTGGCTAGACTGCCGTGGTTCCCCGCACGACGAGAGAGGCAGACCCGTGGCATCGACCAACGACCTGAAGAACGGCATGGTCCTCGACCTGGACGGCCAGCTCTGGCAGGTGCAGTGGTTCCAGCACCACAAGCCCGGCAAGGGCAACACCGTGGTGCGCACCAAGCTCAAGCACGTCCTCTCGGGCAAGATCGTCGACCGCACGTTCAACTCCGACACCAAGGTCGACACCGCCAACGTGGACCGCCGCGAGATGCAGTACCTGTACCACGACGGCGACGGCTACGTGTTCATGGACACCAGCACCTACGACCAGATGACGCTGAGCGACGCGGTCGTCGGCGACGCCAAGGACTACCTGCTCGAGGAGCAGGTGGCCACCGTCGCCCTGCACGACGGAAACCCCCTTTACATCGACATGCCGGCCTCGGTCGAGCTGGAGATCACCTACACCGAGCCCGGCCTGCAGGGCGACCGCTCCACCGGCGGCACCAAGCCCGCGACGGTGCAGACCGGCAAGCAGATCCAGGTGCCGCTGTTCCTGACCACCGGCGAGAAGGTCAAGGTCGACACCCGCACGGGTGACTACCTGGGCCGCGTGGGCTGAGCGTGCCGCGGACCCGACTCAGCCCGCGCAGCAAGGCCCGCAAGCGCGCGGTGGACATCCTCTTCGAGGCCGAGCTGCGCGGTGCCGACCCCAAGGCGACCCTGGCCGAGCGGGCCGAGGCCGCCGACCCGCCGGTGCGCGACTTCACCACCGAGCTGGTGCTCGGCGTGGACGCGCACCGGCCGGTGATCGACCGGCGGATCAGCGAGGTGCTGCGCAGCGGCTGGAGCCTGGAGCGGATGCCCCGGGTCGACCGCGCGGTGGCCCGGCTGGCCGTCTACGAGCTCGACTTCACCGACATCCAGACCTCGGTCGCCGTCTCCGAGGCCGTCGCGCTCGCGCAGGACCTGTCCACCGACGAGTCCCCGGCCTTCCTCAACGGGGTGCTCTCGGCGATCGCCGCCGACCGCACCGGCGGCCCCACCCCGGTCGACCCCACCCCGGTCGAGCACAGCCCGGGCGGCACCACCCCGGTCGAGCACGCCCCGGGCGGCACCACCACCCGGGCGGCGGCCGAGGAGGCCTGAGCCGCGGCGTCTCGCCCGGCGGGGGAGCCGCGTCCGGGCTGGTAGCCTGACGAGGACAACCCCCCTTTAAGACCTGTCCTGTGAGGCAGGAAAGGACGGTTCATGCACGCACCCGCGCCCGCAACCCCGGTCACCGACCCCCGCTCCTCCGACGACCAGACCGGGCCCGTCCCGGCGGTGCTGGTCCTCGAGGACGGCCGCACCTTCACCGGCGAGTCCTTCGGGGCCCGCGGCGAGACGTTCGGCGAGGCGGTCTTCTCCACCGGCATGTCGGGGTACCAGGAGACCCTCACCGACCCCAGCTACCACCGTCAGGTGGTGGTGGCCACCGCACCCCACATCGGCAACACCGGCTGGAACGACGAGGACGACGAGTCCTCGCGCATCTGGGTCGCCGGCTACGTCGTGCGTGACCTGGCCCGGGTGCCCTCCAGCTGGCGCGCCAGCCGCAGCCTGCCCGAGGAGCTGCGCCGCCAGGGCGTGGTGGGCATCAGCGGGGTGGACACCCGCGCCCTGACCCGGCACCTGCGCGAGCGGGGCAGCATGCGGGTCGGCATCTCCACCGAGACCCTGGACCCCGAGGAGCTGCGCCGCCGGGTGCTCACCCAGGCCCAGATGGCTGGTGCGGACCTGGTCGCCGACGTCACCACCCCCGAGCCCTACGTGGTCCGCGCGGTGGGGGAGACCCGCTTCACCGTGGCCGCGGTCGACCTGGGCATCAAGACCATGACGCCGCTGCGGCTGGCCCAGCGCGGCATCGAGGTGCACGTGCTGCCCGCCACCACCACCCTCGAGGAGATCCGCGCCCGCGGCGCCGACGGCGTCTTCTTCTCCAACGGCCCCGGCGACCCGGCCGCGGCCGACAAGCCGGTCGCCCTGCTCACCGAGGTGCTGGACGCCGGCCTGCCCTACTTCGGCATCTGCTTCGGCAACCAGCTGTTCGGCCGCGCGCTCGGGCTGGGCACCACCAAGCTGAAGTACGGCCACCGCGGCATCAACCAGCCGGTGGTGGACCGCTCGACCGGCCGGGTGGAGGTGACGGCGCACAACCACGGGTTCGCGGTCGAGGCGCCTCCGGGCGACCGGGCCGACACCCGTTGGGGCACCGCGAGCGTCAGCCACCACTGCCTGAACGACGGCGTCGTCGAGGGCCTGGAGCTGCGCGACGGCGAGCAGCGGCTGCGGGGCTTCTCGGTGCAGTACCACCCCGAGGCGGCCGCCGGCCCCCACGACGCGTCCTACCTCTTCGACCGCTTCTGCGCGGTCATGGCCGACAGCAAGGAGCAGCGCTGATGCCCAAGCGGTCCGACATCAAGTCCGTCCTGGTCATCGGCTCCGGCCCGATCGTGATCGGCCAGGCCAGCGAGTTCGACTACTCCGGGACCCAGGCCTGCCGGGTGCTGATGGAGGAGGGGTTCCGGGTCATCCTGGTCAACTCCAACCCGGCCACGATCATGACCGACCCCGAGTTCGCCCACGCCACCTACGTGGAGCCGATCACCCCCGAGCACATCGAGAAGGTGATCGCCGCCGAGCGCCCCGACGCGCTGCTGGCCACCCTGGGCGGGCAGACGGCGCTGAACGCGGCCGTCCAGCTGTCCGAGCGCGGCATCCTCGAGCGGTACGGCGTGGAGCTGATCGGCGCCTCCATCGAGGCCATCCAGCGCGGTGAGGACCGCGAGCAGTTCAAGCAGATCGTGCTCGGCCTGGAGGACGTCGAGGGCGCCCTGCCCGGCCAGCCGGCCGCCGAGGTGGCCCGCAGCCGGATCTGCCACTCGATGGAGGAGGTGCTGGCCGCCGCCGACGAGCTCGGCTACCCCGTCGTGGTCCGGCCCAGCTTCACCATGGGCGGGCTGGGCTCCGGCTTCGCCCACACCGAGGACGACCTGCGCCGCATCGCCGGCGCCGGTCTGGCCGCCAGCCCCACCACCGAGGTGCTGATCGAGGAGTCGATCCTGGGCTGGAAGGAGTACGAGCTCGAGGTCATGCGCGACCGCGCCGACAACGTGGTCATCGTCTGCTCGATCGAGAACTTCGACCCGATGGGCGTCCACACCGGCGACTCCATCACCGTCGCCCCGGCGATGACGCTGACCGACCGCGAGTACCAGCGGATGCGCGACGTGGCCATCGGTGTGATCCGCGCGGTCGGCGTCGACACCGGCGGCTGCAACATCCAGTTCGCGGTCAACCCGGCCGACGGCCGGCTGGTCGTCATCGAGATGAACCCGCGGGTCTCGCGCTCCAGCGCGCTGGCCTCCAAGGCCACCGGGTTCCCGATCGCGAAGATCGCGGCCAAGGTCGCCATCGGCTACACGCTGGACGAGATCGACAACGACATCACCGAGCAGACCCCCGCCTCCTTCGAGCCGAGCCTGGACTACGTGGTGGTCAAGGTGCCGCGGTTCGCCTTCGAGAAGTTCCCCGCCGCCGACACCACCCTCACCACGCACATGAAGAGCGTCGGCGAGGCGATGGCGATCGGGCGCAACTTCACCGAGGCCCTCGGCAAGGCGCTGCGCAGCCTGGAGGACCCGAAGCTGCGCTACGACTGGGCCGGGGAGCTGCGCGAGAGCGCCGAGGAGCTGCTGCAGCGCGCGTCGCGTCCCCACGACGGCCGGCTCGTGCTGGTGCTGGACGCCCTGCGCGCCGGCGCCACCGCCGAGCAGGTGGTGCAGGCCACCGGCATCGACCCCTGGTTCGTCGACCAGCTGGTGCTGCAGCTGGAGGTCGCCGAGCACGTCCGCACCGCGCCCACGCTGACCGCGGAGGTGCTGCGGCAGGCCAAGCGGCACGGCTTCTCCGACCGCCAGATCGGCCAGCTCCGCAACCTCCCCGAGGACGTCGTCCGCGGCGTGCGGTGGGCGCTGGACGTGCGGCCGGTCTACAAGACGGTCGACACCTGCGCCGCCGAGTTCGCCGCCACCACGCCCTACCACTACTCCAGCTACGACTCCGAGACCGAGGTGGCCCCGCGGACGCGTCCGGCGGTGATCATCCTCGGCAGCGGCCCCAACCGCATCGGGCAGGGCATCGAGTTCGACTACTCCTGCGTGCACGCCTCGCTGGCGCTGTCGGAGGTCGGCTACGAGACGGTGATGGTCAACTGCAACCCCGAGACCGTCTCCACCGACTACGACACCTCCGACCGGCTCTACTTCGAGCCGCTGACCCTGGAGGACGTGCTGGAGGTGGTGGCCGCCGAGCAGGCCGCCGGCCCGCTGGCCGGGGTCATCGTCCAGCTGGGCGGGCAGACCCCGCTCGGGCTGGCCCGCGCCCTCAAGGCCGCCGGGGTGCCGATCGTCGGCACCAGCCCCGAGGCCATCGACCTGGCCGAGGAGCGCGGCGCCTTCGGGCAGGTGCTCGCCGCCGCCGGGCTGCCCGCTCCCAAGCACGGGCTCGCCCGCTCCTTCGCCGAGGCCTCGGCCATCGCCGCCGAGATCGGCTACCCGGTGCTGGTCCGCCCCTCCTACGTGCTGGGCGGGCGCGGCATGGAGATCGTCTACGACGAGCTGAGCCTGGCCGGCTACATCGACCGCGCCACCGAGGTCAGCCCGGCCCACCCGGTGCTGGTCGACCGGTTCCTCGACGACGCGGTGGAGATCGACGTCGACGCCCTCTACGACGGCACCGAGCTCTACATCGGCGGCGTGATGGAGCACATCGAGGAGGCCGGCATCCACTCCGGCGACTCGGCCTGCTCGCTGCCGCCGGTGACCCTGGGCGAGGAGGTCGTGAAGCGCATCCGCACCTCCACCGAGGCCATCGCCGCCGGGGTGGGGGTGCGCGGGCTGATCAACATCCAGTTCGCCCTGGCCAGCGACATCCTCTACGTGCTCGAGGCCAACCCGCGTGCCTCCCGCACGGTGCCCTTCGTCTCCAAGGCCACCGCCACCCCGCTGGCCAAGGCCGCCGCCCGGGTGATGCTGGGGGAGAGCATCGCCGACCTGCGCGCCGCCGGGATGCTGCGGGCCGACCGCGACGGGGCCTGGACCTCGCCCGAGGCGCCCATCGCGGTCAAGGAGGCGGTGATGCCCTTCAACCGGTTCCGCACCGTCGACGGCACCTTCGTCGACTCGATCCTGGGCCCGGAGATGAAGTCCACCGGTGAGGTGATGGGCCTCGACCACGACTTCGGCACCGCCTTCGCCAAGAGCCAGGCCGCGGCCACCGGCGCGCTGCCCCAGCAGGGACGCGTGTTCATCTCGGTGGCCAACCGCGACAAGCGTCACGTCATCTTCCCGGTGAAGCGGCTGGCCGACCTGGGCTTCGAGGTGCTGGCCACCACCGGCACCGCCTCGGTGCTGCGGCGCCACGGCATCGCGGTCACCGAGGTGCGCAAGCACAGCCAGGGGCCGGGCCCGAACGGTGAGAAGACCATCGTGCAGGCCATCACCGACGGTGAGGTCGACCTGGTGTTCAACACCCCGCACGGCATCAGCACCGACGGCAGCCCGCGCAACGACGGCTGGGAGATCCGCACCGCGGCCGTCCGGGTGAACATCCCCTGCATCACCACGGTGCAGGGCCTCGCCGCCGCGGTGCAGGGCATCGAGTCCGACCGGGCCGGCCGCTCGGGGGTCCGCTCGCTGCAGTCCTGGAGCGAGGTGATCACCCCGCCGCGGCCCGGCCAGCCGGCGCTGCAGGGGGCGAGCCGGCAGTGACCGGCCGGGGGTCTGCGGTGGCCCGGCTCCGCCCGGCGGTGCTGTCCACCGGCTACCGCAGGCTGCTGCGGCCCGCGCTCTTCGCCGCCGCCGGCGGCGACCCGGAGGCCGTCCACGAGGCCACCCTGGAGCGGCTGGAGCAGCTGGGGCGCCACCCCCACCTGGTCCGGGCGCTGCGGCGGCTGACGGCCGTCGACGGCGCCGAGGTGGAGCTCGCCGGCATCCGGTTCCCCGGGCCGGTCGGGCTGGCCGCCGGGATGGACAAGGGCGCCCGGGCGGTCACCGCCTGGCAGGGGCTCGGGTTCTCCCACGTCGAGGTCGGCACCGTCACCGCGCACCCGCAGCCGGGCAACCCGCGGCCCCGGGTGTTCCGGGCGCCGCTCTCGGGCGGGCTGGTCAACCGGATGGGGTTCAACAACGACGGCGCCGCCGCGGTCGCCGACCGGCTGGCCCGGGCCGGCGTCCGCCGCGGCAACGGCGCCGCCGGGGTGCCGGTGGGGATCTCGCTGGGCAAGAGCAAGGTGACCCCGCTGCCGGAGGCGGTGGAGGACTACCTGACCTCGCTGCGGCTGCTGGCCCCCCACGCCGACTACCTCGCGGTCAACGTCTCCAGCCCCAACACCCCGGGGCTGCGCCGGCTGCAGGACGGCGGCCACCTCCGCGAGCTCGTCACCGCCCTGGTGGCCGAGACCCGCACGCTGGCGGGCGACGCCGCGGCCCCGGTGCCGGTGCTGGTCAAGCTCGCCCCCGACCTCGGAGACGAGGCCCTCGACGAGGTCCTGGAGGTCTGCGAGGACGCCGGCGCGGCCGGGATCATCGCCACCAACACCACCACCTCCCGCGACGGCCTGGTCGGGCTGGACCAGCGCCTGGTCGACGAGCCCGGCGGCCTCTCCGGCGCGCCCCTGCGGGACCGGGCCCGCGCGGTCGTCGCCCGGGTCAGCTCCCGCTCGGCGCTGCCGGTGATCGGGGTGGGCGGCATCATGACGGCCGACGACGCGCTCGCGCTGCTGGACGCCGGCGCCCGGCTCGTGCAGGTCTACACCGGCTTCATCTACGCCGGACCCGGGCTGGTCGCCGAGATCACCGCCCGGCACGCGCGGCGGCAGGCGCCGGCAGGCACACCATCGCTGGGGAGGCGAGCATGACGACCGACACGACCACCACCACCGCGGACGGCGGCCGGGCCGGCTGGGGGAGCCGGCTGGCCCGCGTCACCGCCGAGCGGGGACGGCTCTGCGTCGGCCTCGACCCGCACCCGCAGGTGCTGGCGGGCTGGGGGCTGGACGACGACGTGGCCTCGGTCGAGCGCTGCATGCGCTCCACCGTGGCCGCGCTGGGGGACCTGGTCGCGGTGTTCAAGCCGCAGTCGGCCCTCTACGAGCGGTTCGGCTCGGCCGGGGTGGCCGTGCTGGAGCGGCTGCTGGCCGACATCGCCGCCACCGGGGCGCTGGCCCTGATGGACGCCAAGCGCGGCGACATCGGCTCCACCATGGCCGGCTACGCCGCGGCCTACCTCACCGACGGCTCGCCGCTGGCCGCTGACGCCCTCACCGTCAACCCCTACCTGGGCCTCGACGCCGTCGCCCCCGCCCTGGACGCCGCCCGCGCCAGCGGACGCGGCGTCTACCTGCTGGCCCGCACCAGCAACCCCGGCAGCGGCTGGCTGCAGCTGGCCTCCTCCGACGGGCGCACCGTCGCCCAGCTGGTCTGCGACGCCGCCGCCGAGCAGAACGCCGCCGAGCTGGCCGCCGGCGGCGGCTCCGGGCTCGGCTCGGTCGGGGTGGTCGTCGGGGGCACCCACGGCCAGGGCGACCTCGACCTCAGCTCCTTCAACGGCTCGGTGCTGGTGCCCGGTGTGGGCGCCCAGGGAGCCACCCTGGCCGACCTCGCCCGCTCCTTCGCCCGCGCCGACCTGCTGCTGCCCACGAGCTCGCGCGGCGTGCTGGCGGCCGGGCCCGACGCGGCCGCGCTGCGGCGGGCGGTCACGGACCTGCTGTCGGAGGCCGGCGTGCTCGGCGGCGGCCCCGCCGGGTCGCGCTAGGGTCGGGCGCACGACCGACAGGAGGTTTCGAGCACCCGTGAGCATCCCCCGGCTGAGCGAGGAGCAGCTGCAGCAGGCCCGTGCGGCCGCCGTGGCCGCCCGCGGCCGTCGTGCCGAGGCCAAGTCCCGGTTGCGCACCGGCGACTGGACGCTGTCCACCCTGGTGGAGCAGGCCGAGACCGACGACGTGCTGGCCCACATCAAGGTGGTGGACGTGCTCCGCTGCCTGCCCCGGGTGGGCACCAAGCGGGCGGCGGCGATCATGGAACGGCTCGACATCGCCCCGAACCGGAGGCTCCGCGGACTCGGCCACCACCAGACCCAGAGCCTGGTCCGGGAGTTCGGGTGAGCGGCTCCTCGCCCCACCCGGACGACCTGCCGGGCGGGCTGACCGTCGTCTCCGGCCCGACGGCCGTGGGCAAGGGCACCGTGGTGTCCCGGCTCCGCCAGGAGCACCCGGAGGTGATGGTGTCGGTCTCGGCCACCACGCGGCCGCCGCGTCCCGGCGAGGTCGACGGGGTCCACTACCACTTCGTCTCCGCCGAGGAGTTCGACGAGCTGCAGGCCGCCGGCGGGCTGCTGGAGTGGGCCGTCGTGCACGGGGTGCACCGCTACGGCACCCCGCGGGCGCCCGTCGAGGCCGCGGTGGCCGCCGGTCGGCGGGTGGTGCTCGAGATCGACCTGCAGGGGGCGCGTCAGGTCCGTGCCAGCTGGCCGCACGCCCAGTTCGTCTTCCTCGCCCCGCCCAGCTGGGACGAGCTCGTCCGGCGGCTCGTGGGCCGGGGGACCGAGGCGCCGGAGGAGCGCGAGCGCCGGCTCGCCACCGCCCGCGAGGAGCTCGCCTCGGCCGCCGAGTTCGACGCCGTGGTGGTCAACCACGAGGTCGACCAGGCCGTGCGGGACTTGGTCGCCCTGCTGTCGGTGGGTAACATGGGCGGGTCTGCCACCACCACCAGAGAAGGTCTGACTTGAGCGTCAACACTCCCGAGGGAATCACCAACCCGCCGATCGACGAGCTCCTCACCCGGGTCGACTCCAAGTACCAGCTGGTGCTGTTCGCCGCCAAGCGCGCCCGCCAGATCAACGCCTACTACTCCCAGCTCGGCGACGGCCTGCTGGAGAGCGTCGGCCCGCTGGTCGAGACCGGCGCGCAGGAGAAGCCGCTGTCGATCGCGCTGCGCGAGGTGAACGCCGGCGTCCTCGAGATGACGCCGATCGACCCCGACGCGCAGCCGCAGGCCGACGCCGACGAGACCGACTTCGGTTTCGGCGACGACCCCGGCATCGCCTGAGCCGCACCGCCTCCCCGAGCACGACCTCCGGACCGCGAGCCCCCGCATGGTGACCCGTGGCTGAGGTCGTGCTCGGCGTCTCCGGCGGCATCGCCGCCTACAAGGCCTGCCTGCTGCTGCGGCTGCTGCGCGAGGCCGGCCACGGCGTCACCGTCGTGCCCACCCGCAACGCCCTGCACTTCGTCGGCCTCGACACCTGGCAGGCGCTCTCGGGACGTCCGGTCAGCACCGACGTGTGGACCGGCTCCGAGGAGGTGCCCCACGTCCGGCTGGGCCGGGCCGCCGACCTCGTCGTCGTCGCCCCCGCCACCGCCGACCTGCTGTCCCGGGCGGCCACCGGCCGCGCCGACGACCTGCTGACCAACGTCCTGCTGACCACCACCTCACCGGTGCTGATGGCCCCGGCCATGCACACCGAGATGTGGCAGCACCCGGCCACCGTCGACAACGTGGCGCTGCTGCGGCGCCGCGGCGTGGTCGTGATGGACCCCGACTCCGGCCGGCTGACCGGCGCCGACACCGGGCCGGGCCGGCTGCCCGAGCCCGAAGAGCTCCACAGCCAGGTCGAGGCCCTGCTGGCCGCACCCGGCGCCGCCGCCTCCGCCGCCCGCCGCGACCTCGCCGGCTGCCGCGTGGTGGTCAGCGCCGGCGGCACCCGCGAGGCCCTGGACCCGGTCCGCTTCCTCGGCAACGCCTCCTCCGGACGCATGGGCGTGGCGGTGGCCCGCGCCGCCGCCCTCCGCGGGGCCGAGGTCCACCTGGTCGCCGCCCACCTCGAGGTGGCCCCGCCCTCCTCGGTGCAGCTGCACCGGGTCAGCAGCACCGCCGACCTCGCCGAGCGCGTGCTGGACCTCGCGCCCACCGCCGACGTGGTGGTGATGGCCGCCGCCGTGGCCGACTTCACCCCGGCGCAGCACAGCAGCGACAAGCTCAAGAAGAGCGGCGAGGAGGGGCTGACCCTGCAGCTGCGCCAGACCACCGACGTGCTGGCCGCGGTGTCGGCCGCCCGCCACCCCGGCCAGGTGGTCGTCGGCTTCGCGGCCGAGACCGTGGCCGACCGTGACCGCCGGCTCGAGGTCGCCCGGCAGAAGCTGGCGCGTAAGGGCTGCGACCTGCTGGTGGTCAACGACGTCACCGGCGGCGCCGTCTTCGGCCAGCCGGACAACCGGGTCGCCGTCCTCGGCCGCGACGGCAGCCTCGCCGAGCACGAGGGTCCCAAGGGCGCGGTCGCCCATCACATCCTGGACGCCGTCCGCTCCCTCAGGGCCGCCGACTAGTCTCGAGCGGTCGGTCACCCCGGCGCCCACCACCGTCCCGCGACGCCGAAGCCCGTCGCTCGCACCCAGCCAGGAGCCCGGTCGATGTCTCGCCTCTTCACCTCCGAGTCCGTCACCGAGGGTCATCCGGACAAGATCGCGGACCAGATCAGCGACCGCATCCTCGACGAGCTGCTCGGCGCCGACCCGGCCAGCCGGGTCGCGGTGGAGACCCTGGTCACCACCGGCCTCGTGGTGGTCGCCGGCGAGGTCACCACCGAGGGCTACGCCGACATCCGCGGCATCGTCCGCGACACCATCCTGGGCATCGGCTACGACTCCTCCAGCAAGGGCTTCGACGGCGCCTCCTGCGGGGTCAGCATCTCCCTGGGGTCGCAGTCGCCCGACATCGCCCAGGGCGTCGACGCCTCCTACGAGCAGCGCCGCGACGCCGCCCAGGACCGCTACGACGCCCAGGGCGCCGGCGACCAGGGCCTGATGTTCGGCTACGCCTGCTCGGAGACGCCGACGCTGATGCCGCTGCCGATCGACCTCGCGCACCGGCTGTCGGAGCGGCTCACCGAGGTCCGCAAGGACGGCACCATGCCCTACCTGCGCCCCGACGGCAAGACCCAGGTGACCGTGGAGTACGTCGACGGCCGCCCGGTCCGGCTGGACACCGTGGTGCTGTCGGCCCAGCACGCCGCCGACATCGACCTGGAGAACCTGCTCACCCCCGACGCGCGCAACCACGTCGTCGAGCCGGTGCTGGACGCCTACGACCTGGGCCACCACGACTACCAGCTCTTCGTGAACCCCACCGGGCAGTTCGTCATCGGCGGGCCGATGGGCGACGCCGGCCTCACCGGGCGCAAGGTCATCGTCGACACCTACGGCGGCGCCGCCCGGCACGGCGGCGGGGCCTTCTCCGGCAAGGACCCCTCCAAGGTCGACCGCTCCGCCGCCTACGCGATGCGCTGGGTGGCCAAGAACGTGGTGGCGTCCGGGCTCGCGGAGCGCTGCGAGGTGCAGGTGGCCTACGCCATCGGCCGCGCCCACCCGGTCGGTTTCTACGTCGACTGCTTCGACACCGAGAAGGTGCCGCTGGAGCAGATCCAGGACGCCGTGCTCGAGGTGTTCGACCTGCGGCCGGCGGCGATCATCGACGCCCTGGACCTGCTGCGCCCGATCTACGCCCCGACCGCCTCCTACGGCCACTTCGGCCGCGAGCTGCCCACCATGACATGGGAGCGGACCGACCGTGCCGACGCCCTCGCCGCGGCCGTCAAGGGCTGAGCCCGTCCCCGCGGCGGACGCCACCGGCGCCCGCCCCGCCGCCCGGCTGCTGGCCCGGGCGGTGTTCTGGGTCGCACTCGCCGGCAGCGCCTGGCTGCTGCTGCGGCCGTCCGCGGGTGGCACGCCGCTGCCGGTGAGCGACAAGGTGCTGCACGCCGGGCTGTTCCTCGTCCTCGGGCTGCTGGGGTGGCTCTCCACGCTGCCCCGCACGACGGTGCTCCTCGTGCTGCTCGCCTGGGCACCGCTGTCGGAGCTGCTGCAGCACCTGCTCCCCACCGGGCGCACCGGCGACCCGCTGGACCTGCTGGCCGACCTGGCGGGGCTCGCCCTGGCCGCCCTGGTCGCCGCGCTGGCCGGGGCGGTCGCGGCCCGCTCGCGGCGGACGGCCGGTGTGACCCCGCGGTGACGGGGTAGTCGTCCCTCCGCCGACGGCCGTCGCGGGCGGCCGTGCGTCCGGCGGGGCTCGAGCGCCGGACGTCCAGCACCGGTCCGTGCCGGGGCCTGGCAGGCCAGGACTCCACAGGAGGTGCAGTGATGACGGCGGCCAGCTCCACCGCAGACACGTCCGACACCGAGCTCAAGCGCACGATCACCGGACGGCTGCTCTTCTTCTACGTGCTCGGCGACGTGCTGGGCTCGGGCATCTACGTGCTCATCGGGGCGGTCGCCGCCGCGGTGGGCGGCGCCTTCTGGCTGGCCTTCGCCGCCGGCGTCACCGTGGCCACCATCACCGGCATGGCCTACGCCGAGCTGGTCACCAAGTACCCGCAGGCCGCCGGCGCCTCGCTCTACGTCCACCGGGCCTTCCGCAAGCCCATGCTGACGTTCCTGGTCACCATCTGCATGCTCAGCGCCAGCTTCGCCGCGGCGGGCTCGCTGGCCACCGGGTTCGCCCGCTACTTCAGCCAGGTGGTGCCGCTGCCGCCGCCGCTGCTGATCGCCCTGCTCTTCGTCGTCCTGCTCTGCCTCGTCAACTTCATCGGCATCACCGAGTCGGTGGTGGCCAACCTGGTGATGACCCTCGTCGAGGTCGCCGGACTGGCGCTGGTGCTGGTCATCGGCATCGTGCACGTGGCCCGCGGCGACGCCAGCTGGGGCGTGCTCACCGACTTCACCGCCGAGGGCAACCCGGTCTTCGCCCTGGTCGCCGGCGTCGCGCTGGCCTTCTTCGCCATGACCGGGTTCGAGAACGCCGCCAACGTGGCCGAGGAGACCGTCCGGCCGGCGGTCACCTTCCCGCGGGCGCTGATCGGCGGCATGGTCGCCGCCGGCGGCATCTACGTGCTGGTGGCCATGAGCGCCGCCCTGGTGGTGCCCATCGACGTCCTCGGAGGTTCGGAGGCCGCCCTGCTGGAGACGGTGCGGGCGGGCATCCTGCCGCTGCCGGTGGGCATGATGATCATCCTGTTCGCCATCATCGCCATGGTGGCCATCACCAACACCACCCTCGTCGCGGTGGTGACCGAGTCCCGCATCCTCTACGGGATGGCCCGCGAGGGCGTGGTGCCGCGGATCTTCTCCCGCCTGCACCTCGTGCGCCGCAGCCCCTGGGTCGGTCTGCTCTTCTCCGGTGTCGTGGTGGCCACGCTGCTCGTCGTC
This sequence comes from Auraticoccus cholistanensis, assembly GCF_009742705.1. GTDB lineage: Bacteria > Actinomycetota > Actinomycetes > Propionibacteriales > Propionibacteriaceae > Auraticoccus > Auraticoccus cholistanensis. The sequence goes on along the minus strand of NZ_WPCU01000005.1, from coordinate 399,383 downwards.
GGCCAGGTGGTGCTCTCGATCAACCCCGAGCTCGACCTGGTCGACCGGCTGGCCACCGTCACCGTGGTCTTCCTGCTCTTCATCTACGGGCTGGTCATCGTCTCGGCGCTGAAGCTCCGCGGCCACGACGAGACGGGGGAGGCCTACCGGGCGAACACCGTGCTGCTGTACCTCGGGCTGCTGGCCAACGCGGTGCTGCTGGTGTACGTGGTGGTGGACGACCCGTCCTCGCTGCTGTGGGTCGCCGGTCTGCTGGCCCTCGGGCTCGCCCTCTACCTGGTGGCCCGGCTGACCTCGACCCGACGCCGCGACCCGCTGGACGTCCACGAAGCCGACCAGGAGGTCTGAGATGCACGTCATCGTCGCCACCGACGGATCCCGCCAGTCCCTGGCGGCGGCCAAGGAGCTCAAGCGGATCGCGGACCCGAGCCGCATCGACGACGTCACCGTCGTCGCCGTGGTCAGCCCGCTCGCCGCGGTCTCCTTCGCCAACGACCTCGGCGGGCCGCTGGCCCGCAAGGCCAAGGAGACCCAGGAGCCGCTGAGCTTCCGCCAGGAGGCCCACGACGCCACCACGGTCGTGATGGAGCAGTTCGAGGGCTGGGGACCGGCGGTGCACCGCCGCATCCGCAGCGGCTCGGCCGCCGCCGAGATCAACAAGCTGGCCGGCGAGCTCGAGGCCGACCTCATCGTGCTCGCGGCGGGCGGACGCGGGCTGAGCGAGACGATCCTGCTCGGCAGCACCGCCACCCGGGTGCAGCACTCGGCGCCCTGCCCCGTGCTGGTCGTCCGGCCCCGGCGACGACCCCGGAAGAGCTCCTGACCACCCCGGCGACGCGGCGTGGCGTCAGGGCCGACCCCTAGCATCGGGGCGTGCCCGACCAGACGCCGCTGATCGCCGCCCCGGCCGTCACGGCCCCGGCCGGCCCCGCGCGGGCCCCCGAGCCGGTGGACGTGGCCCGGGTGGCCGTCGACGTGGCGCTGCCGCACCTGGACCGCCCCTTCGACTACGAGGTGCCGCCGGCGATGGCCGCGACCGCGGTGCCCGGGGCGCGGGTGCGGGTGCGGTTCGCCGGCCGGCTGCGCGACGGCCTGGTGCTGGAGCGCACCGACCGGACCGACTCCGAGCGGGCTCTTGCCCGGCTGGAGAAGGTGGTCTCCGCCGAGCCGGTGCTGCGTCCCGACGTGGCCCGGCTGGTCCGCGCCGTCGCCGACCACTGCGCCGGGACGTTCTCCGACGTGGTCCGCCTCGCGGTGCCGCCGCGCCACGCCGCCACCGAGAAGGCCGCCCGTCGCGAGCGGGTGCCGCTCGACCTCAGCGGCTGGCAGCCCGCCGACTCGCCGCTGGCCGCCTACCCGTGGGGCCGGGAGTGGCTGGACGCGGTGGCCCGCGGCGAGGTGCCGCGGGCGTTCTGGCAGGTGGCCCCCACCGCGGGGGCCGCCGGCTCCTGGGCCCGCGGGTTCGCCGACGCCGCCGCCGCGGCCCTGCGGTCGGGGCGGGGTGCGGTGCTGGTGGTGCCCGACGCGCACGACCTGGCGCTGCTCGAGGCGGCCTGCCGAGAGGTGCTCGGCCCGGACGGCTTCGTCCGGCTGACCGCCGACCTCGGGCCCGCTGCCCGCTACCGCGCCTTCCTGGCCGCCTCCCGCGGCGAGGTGCGGGTGGTGATCGGCACCCGGGCCGCCGCGTTCGCCCCCGTGCACGACGTCGGCCTGGTGGCCATCTGGGACGACGGGGACGACCTGCACGCCGAACCCCGCGCCCCCTACCCGCACGCGCGCGACGTCCTCGCCCTCCGTGCCGTGCCTCGGACGGGCACCCGGGCCGCGGTGCTGGTCGCCGGCCACGGCCGCAGCGCGGAGGCCCAGCTGTGGCTGGAGGAGCAGTGGCTGCGTCCGGTCGCGCTGCCGGGTCGGGCCCAGCGCCACCTGTCGCCGGCGGTGCGGGTCGCCGCCGACACCGACCGGGCGCTCGAGCGCGACCCCCACGCCCACGCCGCCCGGCTGCCGCACGACGTCTTCGAGGTGGTCCGGGCCGGGCTGGCGCGGGGACCGGTGCTGGTGCAGGTGCCCCGCACCGGGCACCAGCAGGGCCTGGTCTGCGCCCGCTGCCGCGAACCCGCCCGCTGCTCGGCCTGCGCGGGACCGCTGCAGGCCGCCGGCCCCGGGCAGCCGGTGGGCTGCCGCTGGTGCGGCCGGCTGCAGGGCGGCTGGCGCTGCCCCGAGTGCGGCTCGGGACGGTGGCGGGCGCCGGTCGTCGGCGCCGCCCGCACCGCCCACGAGCTCGGCCGCGCGTTCCCGCAGACCCCGGTGGTGTCCTCCGGCGGCGGCCAGGTCCGCACCGAGGTCGGGCCCGAGGCCGGGCTGGTGGTGGCCACCCCCGGCGCGGAGCCCCGCGCCGCCACCGGCTACGCGGCGGCGGTGCTGCTCGACGCCTCGCTGCTGCTGTCGCGTCCCGACCTGCGCGCCGCCGAGGAGGCGCTGCGCCGCTGGCTCAACGTCACCGCGCTGGTCCGGCCCGGGGCCGAGGGCGGCTCGGTGATCGCCGTCGGGCCCAGCGGCTCGCGGGCCCTGCAGGCGCTGGTCCGGCTCGACCCGGGCACCTTCGCCGAGCGCGAGCTGGCCGAGCGGGCCGAGGCCCGGCTGATGCCGGCCTGGCGGATGCTCACGGTGGAGGGCGGCCCGGCCGCGCTGGAGCAGCTGGTCGCCCTGCTGGAGCTCGACGAGCTGCCGGAGGTCGAGCTGCTGGGGCCGGTCGAGCTCGAGGGCGCCGACCTGCGCGACGAGGCGCCACGGCACCGGCTGGTGCTGCGGTGCCCGCCGCGGGCGGCCGGGGCCCTGGTGCGGGCGGTCAAGCAGGCGGTGTCGGTGCGGAGCGCCCGCAAGGACGAGGGGGCGCTGCGGGTGCAGGTGGACCCGGTGGCCTTCGGCTGACGGGCGCGTCCCGCCGGCGGGCAGGGGAGCCGGTCGACGCGCACTACACTGCGGCGGGTGCGACTGGTCTTCGCGGGCACCCCCGAGGTGGCGGTGCCCTCCCTGGATGCCCTGCTCTCGTCCCGGCACGAGGTGGTGGCGGTGGTCACGCGCCCCGACGCGCCCGCCGGACGGGGCAAGCGGCTGACCCCCAGCCCGGTCGCCCAGCGCGCCGAGGCCGCCGGGCTGCGGGTGCTGAAGCCCGAGCACCCCCGTGACCCCGCCTTCGTCGCCGAGCTGACCGGGCTCGCCCCCGACTGCTGCCCGGTGGTGGCCTACGGCGCGCTGGTGCCCCAGCACGTCCTCGACGTCCCCCGCCACGGCTGGGTCAACCTGCACTTCTCGCTGCTGCCCGCCTGGCGCGGCGCCGCTCCGGTGCAGCACGCGGTGCTGCACGGCGACACCGAGACCGGCGCCACCACGTTCCGGCTGGTCAAGGAGATGGACGCCGGCCCCGTCTTCGGCACCGTCACCGACCGGATCGGACCCAGCGACACCTCCGGGGACCTGCTGGAGCGGCTGTCGCGCAGCGGGGCCGAGCTGCTGGTCCGCACCCTGGACGAGATCGAGGACGGCACCGCCCGGCCGGTGCCGCAGCCCGAGCAGGGCATCAGCCTGGCGCCCAAGATCAGCGTCGCCGACGCCGAGCTGGACTGGAGCCAGCCGGCCGAGGTGCTGGACCGGGTCGTGCGCGGCTGCCAGCCGGCGCCGGGGGCGTGGACCACCTTCCGCGGCGAGCGGTTCAAGGTCGCCTCGGCGACCGTCACCGACCAGAGCCTCCTCCCCGGGCAGATCGCGGTGACCAGGAAGGCCGTGCTGGTGGGCACCGGCACCACGGCCCTCGAGCTCGGCCGGGTGCAGCCTCCGGGCAAGAAGGCGATGCCGGCCGCCGACTGGGCCCGTGGGGTGCAGCTGGCCCCCGACGAGGTGCTGGGCCCGCGGTGAGCGGCCTCCGGCGTCCTGCCCGCCCCGCCGCGTCCAGGCGACGCCCCCAGGTCGACGCCGCCCGCCGGGTGGCCTACGACGCACTCCGCGCCGTCCACGCCGACGACGCCTACGCCAACCTGGTGCTGCCCGACCTGCTGGGCCAGCGGCAGCTCACCGGCCGCGACGCCGCCTTCGCCACCGAGCTGCTGCACGGCACCTGCCGCGGCGAGGGCAGCTACGACCGGGTCATCGAGGCGGCGGCCGGACGTCCGCTGCGCAGCCTGCAGCCGGCGGTGGTGGACGTGCTGCGGCTCGGCACCCACCAGCTGCTGCGGATGGACGTCCCGGTGCACGCCGCCGTCACCACCTCCGTCGACCTGGCCCGCGCGGCCGTGGGCGAGCGGGTCGCCGGGCTGGTCAACGCCGTGCTGCGACGGGTGGGTCGGCAGAGCTGGCAGGAGTGGGTGGAGCAGCTCTCCGAGGGCCTGCCGCCGCTGGAGCAGCTCGCCCTGGCCACCGCCCACCCGCTGTGGGTGGTGGAGGCCTTCACCGACCTGCTCGGCGACGAGGCCGCCGCCGCGCTGGCCGCCGACAACGCCAACCCCACCACCACCCTGGTGCAGCGCCCGGGACTGGTCGAGGACGCCGAGCTGCGCGCCGCCGGTGCCGAGCCGACCGGGCTCTCGCCCTTCGGGTGGCGTCTCGCGGGGCCGCCCGGCGAGCTGGCCGCGGTGCGCGACGGGCGCGCCGGCGTGCAGGACGAGGGCTCGCAGCTGGTGGCGCTGGCCCTGACCCGGGCCGAGGCTCCGGCCGGCCCCTGGCTCGACGTCTGCTCCGGTCCGGGCGGCAAGACCGCGCTGCTGTCGGCGCTGGCCCCGGCCGGGACGCCCGTGCTGGCCGTCGAGCGTCAGCAGCACCGCTCCCGGCTGGTCCGCCAGGCCGTCCGCGCGCTGCCGCGCCCGGCGACCGTCCTCACCGCCGACAGCACCCGCCCGGCCTGGCGGGCCAGCCGCTTCGCCCGCGTGCTGGCCGACGTGCCCTGCACCGGCCTGGGCGCGCTGCGACGCCGCCCCGAGGCCCGCTGGCGCCGCTCGACCGCCGACGTCGACCAGCTGCACGAGCTCCAGCGGGCGCTGCTGCACAGCGCCCTGGACAGCACCGCCCCCGGCGGCGTCACCGCCTACGCGACCTGCTCCCCGCACCGGCACGAGACGGCCGACGTCGTCGCCTCCGTGCTGGCCGAGCGCACCGACGTCACCGCCGAGCCGGCGGCGCCGCTGCTGCCTGAGGTCGCCGACGCCGCCCTGGGCGACTACCTCCAGCTCTGGCCGCACCGGCACGGCACCGACGCCATGTTCCTGGCCCTGCTGCGCCGCCGCTGAGGGCGGAACCCAGCTTCAGGGGATGTGACGTCGGACGGCCTCGGCGAAGCCGCGGGGGTCGTCGACGGCGAGGTGGATCCGGGTGACGGTGACCGTGCCCTGGGGCAGTGAGAGGGTGACGGGCCGCTCGAGCCTGATCTCCATGTCGGTGCGTCCGTCGACGACGTGGTGGAGGGTCTGGTCCTCAGGCGGGCCGCTGAGGCACAACGTGGGTGCGTCCGGGACCCGGCGACGCCGTGGCGTCACGGAGTGCACGACCTCCCACGGGAGGTCCAGGTCGACCTCGCCGCCGTTGCGCAGGCGGATGCCCGCTGGACCGACGGCGTGCGGGCGGGTGATGCAGCCCAGCAGCATGCCGAGCATGAAGACGCTTCCCCAGATCCCGAGCACGAGGAGCGGGAAGCGGACCCAGGGCCACGGGTGGACGACCAGGTCGACGGCGACCACCTCGACGATGCTGACGCAGAGGAAGGCGACGAGCGTGCCACGGGTGGCGCCGTCGTAGCGGAAGCCCGTGGCGCCGGGAGGTACCCACGGCCGTCGGGTGAGGGCTCGGCCGATGCTGGCCCAGCCGGCGGCCTCCAGGCGGACCGCCCGGCGGAGCAGGTGGAGGGTCCTTGGACCCGTGCGGGGGATCGGACGCACGTCCGGTGCCCGGGTCGTGCTCACCGCGGTGCCGCCGTCAGGCGTTCGGCCAGGCGTGCCAGCTCCGTGCCCAGCTGGCGGCGGGCACCCGGCGTGAGGTGGCCGAAGAGCTGGTCGGCCAGCTCCCGGTGGGAGGCCGCCATGGTGTCGAGCAGCTCGACCGCCCGGGGAGTGAGCTCGACGAGCACGGCCCGACGATCCGCCGGGTGGTCGCGTCGCACCACGTGCCCAGCCGTCACCGACTCGTCGACCAGGGTGGTGACGTGTCGGGGGCTGTGCCCCAGCGCCAGCGCCAGATCGCGCTGCATGGCCGGTCCACCGTGGTACAGGGTCCACAGCAGGTGGGCCCGGGCGGTGGTCAGGCCGTGGCTGCGCAGGTAGCTGCTCATGTCCTCGGCCAGTGCATCGGTGATCCGCAGCAGGACGTCGAGCAGCTGCTCGTTACCCATGGTGGGTCTCCCTCCGAGGTGGTCCGGCTGCGCCGGCTCGATCGTGACTCTAGAACATGATGAACTGTGTGCACCACTTGCGGATCTCCATGCTGCGCGGGAGCGCGACCCACCACGGTCGTCCGGACGGGGGGGCGGCCGGGCTCCGGCGGTATGGTGTGGTCGGAGTGCCGGGAAGCCTGGTCGGCGACGTCATCACCGACCAGGAGGACAGCATGAGGGCTCTCATCTGCACGTTCGGCACCCGTGGCGACATCGAGCCGTTCGTCGCGCTGGCCGAGCGGCTCGTCGCGCACGGCCACGAGGCCGTCCTCGCCGCCCCGGAGGCGTACCGGGGCACCGTGCCGGCTCCCGTCGGCTTCTTCCCCGTCGCCACGGAGATGGATGAGGTCATGCGCGCCGGCATGGCCGACCTGAGCGGGCCCTCGCAGGCGCTGCGGATGGCGCGCCGGATGTCCACGGCGATGCGGCTGTCCCTGCAGCAGCAGTGGGCCGCGGCCCGGCAGGTCGACCCGACGATCGTCGTCGCGCACCCGAAGGCGCTGGGTGGACTCCACGTGGCCGAACGGCTGGGCGTCCCCGTGGTCGCCTCACTCCCGCTGCCGTTCCTGACCCCCACCGGTGATTTCCCGATCCCGTTCCTGGCCCGCCCACTGCCTGCCCGGGTGAACCGGTTCAGCTACCAGCTCAACCGCTTCACCGCCGTCGCGTACGGCGGCATGATCAACGCGTTCCGGCGCAGGACACTCGGTCTGCGACGGATCAGCCGGTTCAGCGACCTGCTCCACACGACCTCGGGGGAGCGGGTGCCGGTGCTCTACCCGTTCAGCCCCCGGGTCGTGCCCGTGCCGAGCGACTACCCTGCCTCAGCGCACGTCACCGGCTACTGGTTCCGGCAGGAGCAGCAGGCGGCGTGGGCACCGCCCCGCGAGCTGGTGGCCTTCCTCGCCGACGGCGAGCCGGCGATCTACGTGGGTTTCGGCAGCATGGGATTCGGCCGCGACGCCGGACGCCGCGGCCGCGTCGTCATGGACGCTCTCGCCCGGACCGGGGTGCGTGCCGTCGTCTCGACCGGGTGGGGCGCGTTGCGTGCGCAGTCGTCCAGCAGCGTCATGGTGATCGACGAGGCGCCTCACAGCTGGCTGTTCCCGCGCGTGGCAGCGGTGGTCCACCACGGCGGGTCCGGCACCACCGCGGCGGGTCTCCGCGCTGGCCGGCCGACGCTGGTCTGCCCCGTCCTGGGTGACCAGCCGTTCTGGGGGCGGCGTGTCCAGGCCCTCGGTGCGGGGCCGACACCGCTGCGGCTGCGAGATGCCACCACGAGCACCCTGGCTGCACGGATCCGCGAGCTGGTCTCCAGCGCACGCCTGGCCGACGACGCCCGAACGATCGGGGAGGCGATCCGCGCCGAGGACGGAACGGGGCGGGCCGTCGAGGTGCTCGAAGGCGTCGAGGCGCGGGGCTGACGACGCCCGCCGCCGGCCCCGCGGCGGCCGCCCGCGCGTGCCACCCGGAACTCCGTGTGGCGGGTGGTCGCTGGGGTGGCGGCTGGTGGGGTAGGAACGGGGCATGAGCCGTATCGCCGTCGTCGGGGGCCATGGAGCCGTGGCCCGACAGCTCCACCCGCTGCTCGTCGCCGCCGGGCACACCCCGGTCGCGCTGGTCCGCCGTGACGCCCACGCCCGCGAGGTGGCCGCCCTGGGCGCCGAGCCGCGGATGCTCGACATCGAGGCCTCCGGGGTGGACGCCTTCGTCGAGGCCTTCGCCGGCTGCGACGCCGTGGTCTTCGCCGCCGGCGGCGGGCCCGACGGCAACGCCGAGCGCAAGCAGCGCGTCGACCTGGAGGGCTCCACCAAGTCCACCGAGGCGGCCCGGCGCGCGGGGATCGCCCGCTTCGTGCAGGTCTCGGCGATGTCGGTCGACCAGCCGGTGCCCGGCGACGCCGCCCCGGTGTGGCGCGCCTACGTGGCCGCCAAGCGGGAGGCCGACGCGGTCCTGCGCGACAGCGGTCTGGACTGGACGGTCGTGCGTCCCGGCGCGCTCACCAACGACCCGCCCACCGGGGCGGTGGACCTGGGCGTCACCGTCTCCCGCGGCAGCATCCCGCGGGCGGACGTGGCCGCGGTGGTCGCGGCCTGCCTGGCCGACCCCGGGACGGTCGGCGCGCAGTTCGAGGTGGTGTCCGGCGACGTGCCGATCGCCACCGCCGTCGCCTCCGCGCCGCGGTTCGCCGGGTGACCGCCCGGCCCGCGCACGGCTAGGGTCGCTGGCGTGGGAATCCGCATCACGCCGTCCATCCTGAACTCCGACTTCTCCCGGCTGGCCGAGGAGGTCGGCCGGATCCCCAGCGCCGACGGCGTCCACGTCGACGTGATGGACAACCACTTCGTGCCCAACCTGACCCTGGGGCTGCCGGTGGTGGAGTCGCTGCGGGCCTGCACCGACAAGCTGCTCGACATCCACCTGATGATCACCGACCCCGACCGCTGGGCGCCGGCCTACGCCGAGGCCGGCGCGGAGTCGGTCACCTTCCACGTCGAGGCCGCGGCCGCCCCGGTCCGGCTGGCCCGTGAGCTGCGGAGCCGCGGCGCCCGCGCCTCGATGGCCCTCAAGCCGGCGACCCCGATCGAGCCCTACGCCGACCTGCTGGGCGAGCTCGACATGGTGCTGCTGATGACGGTCGAGCCCGGCTTCGGCGGGCAGAAGTTCCTCGACCTGGTGCTGCCCAAGATCGAGCGCACCCGCGCCCTGGTGGACCGGCTCGGCGGCGACGTCTGGGTGCAGGTCGACGGCGGGATCTCCGAGGCCACCATCGGGCGCTGCATCGACGCCGGGGCCGACACCTTCGTGGCCGGCTCGGCCGTGTTCGGCGCCGACGACCCCGACGCGGTGGTCCGCGCCCTGCGCGAGCGCGGCGCCTGAGGGAAAGAGGTCAGGGACGACGCGGGACACGCTTCAGATCCCGCTGCCCGCTGTCGTCTCCGACCACTTCCCCTGCAGGGTCGACCTCCAGGCCCGACCCTCAGGCGCGGTCCAGGACCTGCCAGGGGTCGGTGCCGAGGGCGAGGCGGACGGTCAGGCGGCGGGCCAGCACGTAGGAGCCGCCGGCGGGGACGGTCACCTGGCGGCGCGACATGATCCAGTTGCTGTTGCCGTAGCAGTCGAAGCCGGCCTCGTCGTAGAGCAGCCCGTAGACCTGCTGGTCGGTGCCGGTCATCCCCATCCACGGCGCGGTCGGGACGTAGACGGCCGGGGAGCCGTAGGGGGTGCTGATGGTGCCGTGCCCGGGCACCCCGCTGCGCTGCCCGGCGCCGTCGTGGTCGATCGCGTCGCCGACCCACAGGGTCACCGGGTCGGTGCCGGCGTTGCGGAAGGTGCTGGTGACCTCGACGTCCTGCGAGCCGGCGGCCAGCCGGTAGCGGGTGCGGACCGAGACCTGCTCGACCCCGACGACCACGCCGACGGTCTCCACCTCGGCCACGTCACCGCCCGCGGTGACCACGCCGACCTCGCTGGAGCGCACCGAGAGCGACTGCCAGGCCTCGGTGCCGGTCGGCTGGGTCCGCTGGGCGTAGGGCAGGTTGATCCAGTCGATCTGGTCCAGGGCACCCCGGTGGGCCAGGTCGAGCGGCTTGCCCACCGTGACCGGGCGCAGCTGGCTGTCCTGGGTGGCCGCCGAGACGGCCAGGGCCAGCTCGCCGTTCTCGAGCACCACGTCGCCCGCGCCGGCCTCCCGCCGCGGCCCCGGCACCAGCGCACCGGTGCGGGCCCGGGCGCCGGTGAGACGGCGCAGGGTCACGTCCGCGGTGGCCGAGCCGGACCCGTCGACCGTGACGTCGCGGACCGCCTCCTCGTAGCCCACCGCCCGCACCGTCACGGTGCAGTCCCCGGCCGGGACGAAGAGCACCCAGCGTCCCTGCGGGTCGGTGGAGGTGGTCGCCAGCCGCGTGCCGTCCCGGCTGACCACGACCTCCGCCTGGCCCACCGGCTCGCCGTCCTGGTCGCGGACCGCCCCGGTCAGACCGTCGCCGTCGTCGACGCGGACCGCACCGGGAGTGCCCTCGGTGACGTCGAAGACGCCGAGGGTGAAGGCGGGGGAGTCGGGGTCGCGGGCGTCCAGGACGATCCGGTAGGTGGAGCGCCACCGCTCCGGGGTCACCGAGCACATCACGTAGCCGCGGTAGGTGCCGTTGTAGAAGCGGACGTGCGGGTTGGCCGGCAGCCCCAACCGCACGTCGGCGTCCCAGCCGGCGCCGGAGGAGATCGAGGTCCCGACGAACTCTGTCGCCAGCACCGGCGACCCCGGGTCGTCGAAGTCGGCCAGCAGGTCGTTCACCCAGGAGGTGTGCCAGTCGCCGCTCAGCACCACCGGGTTGCTCACCTGCTGCTGGGCCAGGTGGCCCAGGATGCGGGAGCGGGCGGCGGGGTAGCCGTCCCACTGGTCGAGGTTGACCACCTTGTCGGGGCCCAGGTCGTAGTCGAACTGGGCCATGATCGTCTGCTGCGCGATCGCGTTCCAGGTGGCCCTGGAGCTGCTGAGCTGATCCAGCAGCCAGCGCTCCTGCTCGGGGCCGGTGAGGGTGGCGGCCGGGTCGTCCACCTCCGCGCAGGGCACCCGGCGGCCGTCGCCGCAGGGCTGGTCGGTGCGGTACTGGCGGGTGTCGAGCACGCTGAAGCGGGCCAGCCGGCCGACGTCGAAGCGCCGGTACAGCAGCATGTCGGGGCCCTCGGGCTCGGACGCCGCCCGCAGCGGCAGGTGCTCGAAGTAGGCCTGGTAGGCCGCGGCCCGCCGCTCGAGGAAGGGACGACCGTCGCCGGCCGCGCCGGGCACCTCGTCGGCGTAGTTGTTCTGCACCTCGTGGTCGTCCCAGGTGGTGACGAACGGGAACCGGGCGTGGGCCTCGCGCAGGTCCGGCGAGGTCTTGTACAGCGCGTGCAGCCGGCGGAACTCGGCCAGGCTGCCCAGGCTGGTCTCGTAGATGTAGTCGCCGAGGTGGACGACGAAGTCGAGGTCCTGCTCGGCCAGGTCGCGCCAGGCCGGGTAGGGCCCGCCGACCCAGCTCTGGCAGGAGGCGAAGGCGAAGGTGAGCTGGTCCACCCGCTGGCCGGGGGCCGGGAGGGTGCGGGTGCGGCCGGTGCGGCTGCTGACGCGCTCGCCGTCCAGCTCGACGCTGAACCGGTACCAGTGCCAGCTGTCGGGGCGCAGCCCCTCGACGGTGACGTGCACGGTGTGGGCGCTGGCGGCGTCGGTGGTCACCGTGCCGGACTGGCGCCCCACCCGAAAGCGCTCGTCGCGGGCCAGCTCCCAGCGGACCTGCACGCTGCCCTCCGGCATGCCGCCGTCGGCGGCGAAGGGGTCGGGGACCACCCGGGTCCACAGCACCACCGAGTCGTGGTGCGGGTCGCCGGAGGCGACGCCGAGGGTGAACGGGGACGGGTCGAGGTCCGCGGTGGCGGCGGAGGCCGAGGCGGCCGCCAGCAGCTCACGGCCGCTGAGGGCGGCCACCGTCCCCACCCCGGCGAGGGCGAGGAGACGACGACGGTCGAGATCGGGCACGCTGACGCGCAGGCCGGGCATGGCACCACCTGGGGGGAGAGGGGACGGGTCGGTGCCATCCAGCCGCAGCCCGGTGACCGCCCGGCGAACGCCCCGGGTCGTGCAGGTGCCGGCTGGGCCAACAGCCGCCCTCAGCCGGCGACGACCACCGGCTCAGGCTCGTGGTGCACGGGGAAGGCGACGCTGCGGGCGATGAAGCACAGCCGGTTGGCCTCGGCGTGCAGCTCGTCGAGGTCGGTGGGCCCGCCGCGGGCCACGGTGACCTGCGGGTGCAGCACCGCCTCGACGAACTCCCCGCTGCCGTCGGGGTTGAGCCGCATGGTGGCGGTGGCCTCGTCGCGGTAGCCGGTGACGACCACGTCGTGACGGACGCAGACGTGCAGGAACGACAGCAGGTGGCACTGGCTCAGCGCCGCCAGCAGCAGCTGCTCGGGGTTCCACCGGTCGTGGTCGCCGCGGAAGGTGGGGTCGGCCGACCCGAGCAGCTCGCCCACCCCCTCGGCCCGGACCACGTGGTCGCGGCCGTACCCGCGGTAGGAGGCCGTCCCGGTGCCGCGGTCCCCGGTCCACTCGACCTGCACGGCGTAGCGGTGCAGCCCGTCGACGCTCACTGCCCGCGGCGCCGCAGGTAGCGCTGGAACTCCGCCGCGATGGCGTCGCCGCTCGCCTCGGGCAGCTCGGTCTCGTCCTGCTGGCGCTCCAGCGTCGCGATGTACTCGGCGATCTCGGAGTCCTCGCTGGCCAGCTCGTCCACCCCGCGTTCCCAGGCGCGGGCGAGCTCGGGCAGCTCCCGCAGCTCCAGCGACCGGCCGAGGAAGTCCTCCACCCGGGTCAGCAGGGCCAGGGTGGCCTTCGGGCTCGGGGCGTGGGAGACGTAGTGGGGCACCGCCGCCCAGAACGAGACCACGCTGATGCCGGCCTCGGCGCAGGCGGCCTGGATCACCCCGACGATCCCCGTCGGGCCCTCGTAGGTCGACAGCTCCAGACCCAGCTCCTCGGCCTGCGCCAGGTCGGAGGTGGTGCCGCTGACCGGGATGGGACGGGTGTGCGGCGTGTCGGCCAGCAGCGCGCCGAGCACCAGCACCTGCGGACGGTCCCAGCTGCGCATCATCGACACCAGGTTGCGGGCGAACTGGCGCCAGCGCATGTTCGGCTCCGGACCGGTGATCAGCACCAGGTCCCGGTGCGACAGGTGGGCCACCTCGATCGAGGTGGTCGGCCAGGTGATCTCCTGCTCGGTGGGTTCCGGACGCGACACCTGGGGCCGGTTCACCTGGAAGTCGTAGTAGTCGTCCGGGTCCAGCTCGAAGGCCAGCTCGGCGTCGAACTCGTCGCTGAGGTGCTCCACGGCCTGGCTGGCGGCGCTGCCCGCGTCGTTCCAGCCGCTGAAGGCCATGACCACCAACGGGTTCCGCAGATCCCGGAGCTGGATGTAGTGCTGCTCGGACATGGCGCCAGCCTACGCCGGGGGGCGACGTGGTCCGGTGAGATCCAGCGCCGCCGCGCTCAGCGCCCCGGCGGGCGGGCGCGGTGACGGCGCCAGCTCGGGTCCAGCCCGCGGACGGTGGGGCGCTCGGGGTGCGGCAGGATGCCGCTGACCAGCGGTGGCAGCCGGGAGGAGCGGCGCCGTTCCTGCTCCTCGCGCCACGCGCGGCGGACGCGGGCCCGCTGCTCCAGGTCGAGCTGGCGGAGCAGGTGGTCCACGGCGGCCAGGACCGAGGCGCGCAGCAGCCACGACCCCTCCTGGTCCCGGGCGTCGGTGATGACCAGCTCGGTCAGGATCGCCTGGGTCTCGCGCAGCACGTCCAGGCTCTCCGCCAGCGCCCGCTCGCTCTCCGCCTCCTGCCCGGTGGCCTCGGCCACCACCAGACGGCCGAAGGCGCGCAGGCAGTCCGCGACGTCGGACAGCACCACGGCGAACGCGCCACGCAGCTCCTGGCCGTAGGGGTCGTCGGCGCGCTCCTGTGACGGCGCCTCGGCCAGGATCACCGCGAACAGCGAGCGGGTGGCCAGCAGGGACTGCTCCAGGGTGTCCAGCCCGGAGCTGAGGACGGGCACCACGTCGGTGGTGCCGAAGGCCCGCGGGTTGAACCGGCGGCTGTCGCGCAGCCGGGCGACCACGTCGGCGGCGTCGGCCACCTCGCGGGTGGCCGAGCGCGCCCGGTCCAGGCAGCGCTGCAGCTCCTGGCGTGGTGGTGGGCCGCTGGTCAGCGCCTGCGCGGCGTCCTCCAGCGGCAGGGCGATCGAGTCCGCCACCCGCACCAGCGCCTGAGCCGCCGAGCGGGAGGGCAACGAGGGCGGGTACAGCAGGTTGAAGGCGACCCCGACCCCGGCGCCGATCAGGGTGGTGACCACGCGGGTCTCCGCGGCGACGTCGGGGTTGGTCACCCCCAGGATCAGCATCGCGCTGATCGGTGTCTCCAGCGCCTGGTCACCCAGCCGGAGCGCCTTGGCCAGCAGCAGCGCAGCCGCGATGGCCGCCCCCAGGCTCCACCAGGTGAGCCCGATCCAGGTGGAGAGCACGATGGCCACCACCACCCCGGTGAGCACCGCACCGACCCGCACCAGCCCCATCTTCAGGGTGGAGTAGGCCGAGGCCTGGACGACCAGCAGGGCCGTCAGCGCACCGGTGAGGTCGATCGCCCCGTTGGTCAGCACCAGCGTCAGCAGGTAGGCCACCACGGCGGCGGACGTCAGCCTGAGGACGCCGGCGAAGGTGGGCCAGGCCCGCACCGGGACCTCCCGCAGCTGCCCGCGACGTACGCCGAGCCGGCGCGCCGAGCCGGCCAGCAGCGCCCGGACCAGCCCGCTGGTGCGGCCGGCCCCCCGGCCCGCGGGGGCGCTGCGGCGGGCGTCGCGGTCGAGCTCCACGGCCCCAGTCTGACGCCTGGGGGCAGCAGGGCGGTGGACGGGGCACACGGCCGCACCGGTCGGGGTGGGGTGTCAGGATCTGGTCAGCCGGGGAGCCGCTTCGGCCCCTTCCTACGCTGGTCGACGCGGCACCGACCGGTGCCCGTGCACGCCTGCAGGAGGGAGCCGCCGTGGCCACGTCCGTCGCCGAGGCGCACCGGACCCGCACGGGTCTCCGACCGGACTGCACCGAGCAGCTGACCGCGATGCTGCGCGAGCGCGTGCTGGTCATCGACGGCGCCATGGGCACCGCCATCCAGCGGGACCGCCCCGACGAGGCCGGCTACCGCGGGACCCGCTTCGCGGACTGGCCGGTGGACGTGCAGGGCAACAACGACCTGCTGACGCTGACCCAGCCCGAGATCATCGCCCAGATCCACCGCGAGTACCTGGCGGCCGGCGCCGACATCATCGAGACCAACACCTTCAACGCCACCGCCATCGCGATGGCCGACTACCAGATGTCGGAGCTGGCCTACGAGCTCAACCTGGAGTCGGCGCGGCTGGCCCGGCGCGAGGCCGACGCGGCCACCGCCGCCGACCCCGACCGGCCGCGGTTCGTCGCCGGGGCGCTCGGCCCCACCAACCGGACCGCCTCGATCAGCCCCGACGTCAACGACCCGGGCGCCCGCAACGTCACCTTCGACGAGCTGGTCGAGGCCTACCGGACCGCCACCCGCGGGCTGCTCGAGGGCGGGGCCGACCTGCTGGTGGTCGAGACGATCTTCGACACCCTCAACGCCAAGGCGGCGGTCTTCGCCGTCGACGAGGTGTTCGGCGAGTACGGCCGGCGGTGGCCGCTGATCATCTCCGGCACCATCACCGACGCCTCCGGGCGCACCCTGTCGGGGCAGACCACCGAGGCGTTCTGGAACTCCGTCCGCCACGCCCGGCCGCTGCTGGTCGGGCTGAACTGCGCCCTCGGCGCCCGTGAGATGCGCCCCTACCTGGCCGAGCTGTCCCGGATCGCCGACACCTTCGTCTCCTGCTACCCCAACGCGGGGCTGCCCAACGCCTTCGGCGAGTACGACGAGGTGGCGGCCGAGACCGCCGCGGTGGTGGGGGAGTTCGTCGAGGCCGGGCTGGTCAACCTGGTCGGCGGCTGCTGCGGCACCACGCCGGAGCACATCGCCGCCATCGCCGCCGCGGTCGCCGGCCGCAGCCCCCGCGTCCCCCCGCAGCGGCCCACCGCGATGCGGCTGTCGGGGCTGGAGCCGCTGAACATCGACGACGACAGCCTCTTCGTCAACATCGGCGAGCGCACCAACATCACCGGCTCGGCCCGGTTCCGCCGCCTGATCAAGGACGGCGACTACGACGCCGCCCTGTCGGTGGCCGCCCAGCAGGTCGAGAACGGCGCCCAGGTCATCGACGTCAACATGGACGAGGGGATGGTCGACGGCGTCGCCGCGATGGACCGCTTCCTCAAGCTGGTCGCCTCCGAGCCCGACATCAGCCGGGTGCCGGTGATGGTCGACAGCTCCAAGTTCGAGGTCATCGAGGCCGGGCTGAAGTGCCTGCAGGGCAAGCCCATCGTCAACTCGATCTCGCTGAAGGAGGGCGAGGAGCAGTTCCGCGCCCAGGCCCGGCTGGTCCGCCGCTACGGCGCGGCCGCGGTGGTGATGGCCTTCGACGAGCAGGGCCAGGCCGACACGGTGGAGCGTCGCCGCGAGATCTGCACCCGTGCCTACCGCATCCTGACCGAGGAGCTGGACTTCCCGGCCGAGGACATCATCTTCGACCCCAACGTCTTCGCCGTGGCCACCGGCATCGAGGAGCACGCCCGCTACGGCCTGGACTTCATCGACTCGGTGCGCTGGATCAAGGCCAACCTGCCCGGGGCACGTGTCTCGGGCGGCATCTCCAACGTCTCGTTCTCCTTCCGCGGCAACAACGCGGTCCGCGAGGCGATCCACGCGGTGTTCCTGTACCACGCGATCGCCGCCGGGCTGGACATGGGCATCGTCAACGCCGGCGCGCTGGTGGTGGTGGACCAGATCGACCCCCAGCTGCGCGAACGGGTCACCGACGTGCTGCTGGCCCGCCGCGAGGACGCCACCGAGCGGCTGCTGGAGGTGGCCGAGCGCTACCGCAGCACCGACCCCGCCGCCGAGCGCGCCGCCGACGAGTGGCGTGCCCTGCCGGTCGGGGAGCGGATCACCCACGCCCTGGTGAAGGGCATCGACGCCCACGTCGAGGCCGACACCGAGGAGCTGCGCCAGCTCATCGCCGACCGCGGCGGACGGCCCATCGAGGTGATCGAGGGACCGCTGATGGACGGCATGAACGTCGTCGGCGACCTGTTCGGCGCGGGCAAGATGTTCCTGCCCCAGGTGGTGAAGTCGGCCCGGGTGATGAAGAAGGCGGTGGCCTACCTGATCCCGTTCATCGAGGCCGAGAAGGCCGCCGCGCCCGCCGGCAGCCAGGCCGCGGACGGCAAGGAGACCAACGGCACGATCGTGATGGCCACGGTCAAGGGTGACGTCCACGACATCGGCAAGAACATCGTCGGCGTGGTGCTGCAGTGCAACAACTACGAGGTCGTCGACCTCGGGGTGATGGTGCCGGCGCACAAGATCATCGCCGCCGCCAAGGAGCACGACGCCGACATCATCGGGCTGTCGGGGCTGATCACCCCCTCGCTGGAGGAGATGTCCTCCTTCGCCGCCGAGATGCAGGCCCAGGGGCTGACCATCCCGCTGCTGATCGGCGGGGCGACCACCTCCCGGGCGCACACCGCGGTCAAGATCGACCCCCGCTACGACGGGCCGGTGGTGTGGGTGAAGGACGCCTCCCGCTCCGTCCCCACCGCGGCCGCCCTGCTGAGCGACGAGCAGCGCCCGGCGCTGATGGCCGAGGTCAAGCGCGACTACGACTCGCTGCGCACCCGCCACTCGGGCAAGCAGGACCGCCGGCTGATCACCCTGGCCGAGGCACGCTCCCGCCGCACCCCGGTGCCGTGGGAGGGCTACACCCCGCCGGCGCCCCGCACCCCGGGCGTCCACGTGCTCGACGACTACGACCTCGCCGAGCTGGTCGGCTACATCGACTGGCAGCCGTTCTTCAACGCCTGGGAGATGAAGGGCCGCTTCCCCGACATCCTGCACGCCCCCGCCTCCGGCGAGGCGGCCCGGCGCCTCTACGACGACGCCCGCACCATGCTGGACCGCATCGTCGCCGAGCGCTGGATCACCGCCCGCGGCGTCTTCGGGCTGTTCCCCGCCAACGCGGTCGGCGACGACACCGAGCTCTACACCGACGAGAGCCGCCGCGAGGTCCGGGCGGTGCTGCACCACCTGCGCCAGCAGGGCGACCACCGCGAGGGGGTGCCGAACCGGTCGCTGGCCGACTACGTCGCGCCCAAGGAGACCGGTCTGGCCGACCACGTCGGCGCCTTCGCCGTCACCGCAGGCCTCGGGGTGCCCGAGCGGGTGGCCGCCTTCCGCGCCGAGCTCGACGACTACTCCGCGATCCTGCTGGAGTCGCTGGCCGACCGGCTCGCCGAGGCCTTCGCCGAGCGGCTGCACCAGCGGGTCCGCACCGAGTTCTGGGGGCACGTGCCCGAGGAGCAGCTCAGCAACGAGGACCTGATCGCGGAGAAGTACACCGGCATCCGTCCCGCGCCGGGCTACCCGGCCTGCCCCGAGCACACCGAGAAGCAGACGCTGTGGGAGCTGCTGGACGTGCGGGCCAGCACCGGGATCGAGCTGACCGAGTCGATGGCCATGTGGCCGGGGGCGTCGGTGTCCGGCTGGTACTTCTCCCACCCGCAGGCCCAGTACTTCGTGGTGGGCCGGCTCGGGCAGGACCAGGTCGCCGACTACGCGCTGCGCAAGGGCTGGACCCTGGCCCAGGCCGAGAAGTGGCTGTCGGCGAACCTGGGCTACGACCCGGAGGACTGACGCCGCACCGGGGCCGCCCGCCGGCGGCCCTTCCCCGTTGCCCGACTCTGCCAGGATGTCCCTGCCATGAATGCCGATACCCAGACCCTGCCCGACGCCGTCACCGAGCCCGCGCCCGTCCTGCCCGCCGCGGCGCTGTGGGACTTCGACGGCACCCTGGTCGACTCCGAGCCGCTGTGGATGAAGGCCCAGTTCGAGCTGATCCCGCAGTGGGGCGGGGAGTGGTCGGACGCCCACGCCCACGCCCTGGTCGGCAACTCGCTGCTCACCTCCGGGCGCTACATCTGCGACGTGGTGGGTCGCGACGACCTGACCCCGGAGTTCGTGGTGGACCAGCTGGTGCAGAAGGTCGTGGTGTCGCTGCGCACCGGCGAGATCGACTGGCGCCCGGGCGCCCGCGAGCTGCTGGCCGAGCTGGCCGCGGCCGGGATCCCCTCCGCGCTCGTCTCGGCCTCCTACCGGGTGCTGCTCGAGGCCGTCCTGGAGCGGCTGCCCGAGGGGACCTTCGCCACCGTGGTGGCCGGGGACGAGGTGGTGCACGGCAAGCCGCACCCGGAGCCGTACCTGGTGGCCTGCGAACGGCTGGGCGTCCGGCCCGAGGACACCGTGGTGCTGGAGGACTCGGTGCCCGGCTGCGCGTCCGGGACGGCCGCCGGCGCCGTGGTGCTCGGGGTCCGCAACATGGTCGAGCTGCCGCCGGCGCCCCGCCGCGTCCTGCTCGACACGCTGGCCGGCGTCGGCCTGGACGAGCTGGCCGCCCACGTCGGCCGCGCCCGCGCGTCCGATCCCGGGGCACCGGCGTGAGCCGTGCGGCCGGCGCGCGGCTGGGTCGGGCGACGGCGGCCGCGGTGGCCGCCCTGCTCGCCCTGCTCACCGTGGCCGGCTGCACCGAGACGGCACCTCCCGACCCCGTCGACCCGGTCAGCCCCAGCGCCACCCCGCGGCAGTTCCTCACCCTCGGCACCGTCCAGCGGCCCACCCAGCTCGACCCGGCCGGGGTGACCGAGCCTGCCTCGGCCGGCGTGGTGGTCAACGTCTTCCAGCGGCTGATGACCGTGCCCCCGGGGACGACCAGCGAGGAGAACCCGGCGGTGCTCAAGCCCGAGGCCGCGCGGGACTGCCAGTTCGTCTCGCCGGTGGTGTACGAGTGCGACCTGAACCCGGAGATGAGCTTCCACAACGGGCACCCGCTCACCGCCAGCGACGTCAAGTTCAGCATCGAGCGGGCGCTGCGGCTCGACGTCGAGGGCTCCTCGGTGGCGCTGCTGGACACGCTGCGGCGGATCGAGACCCCCGACGAGCTGACCGTCCGCTTCGTGCTCAACCGCCCCGACTACCAGTTCGGGTTCGCCCTGGCCGCACCGGCGGCCTCCATCGTCGACGAGGAGCTCTACGACCCCGACGAGCTGCGTCCGCTCGACCTGCACGTCGTCGGCTCGGGCCCCTACCGGATCAGCGAGCAGGGCGAGGAGCAGGTCCGCTTCGACCGCTTCGCCAAGTACGTCGGCCCCACCCCGGGTGCGGAGCAGACGCTGCTGATGCAGACCTACCCCGACCCCGGAAGCCTGGAGCAGGCGATGATCGACGGCGAGGTCGACGCGGTCTGGCAGGGGCTCTCCAGCGCCGCGGTGACCCGCGTCCGGGACCAGATCGAGGCCTCGACCGACCAGCGCAGCGACGCCGGGTTCTCCGAGCTGCTGCTGCCGGGCGCCCGGGTGCTGCGGCTGCGCTGGTCGCCGGACTCACCCGCGCGCCCGGACGCCGACGTCCGCCAGGCCGTGTCGGCGGCGCTGCAGGGGGAGCGGACGCTGGACAGCATCGTCCCCCCGACGATCGCCGGCTACGTCTCCTCCTTCGCCGTCGGTGGCCAGCCCTCGCCCAAGGAGGCGGCCGGGCGCACCACGCTCGTGCTCAGCCACCCCTCGACGATGCTCGACGGCGCCGACGTGGCCAACGTGCTCCGCTCGCGGATCGAGGCGGCGGGCGACCTGTCGGTGCGGGTCCAGGCCGACGCCGAGCACGCCGACCTCTACCTGAGCGACGACAAGGCGTGGACGCCGACCGCGCTGGCCTGGCTGCAGACCTACACCGACGCCCCGGCCGTGGGGAGCACCGTCCGGGTGGAGGAGCTGACGGACCGCTACCGCGCCAGCACCGACGCCGACGAGTCCCTGGGGCTGCTGTCGGAGCTGCAGAAGCAGGCCGCCGCCGACGCGGTGGTGCTGCCCGTGCAGCAGGCCGACGAGCCGATCTACCTGGCTGAGGGGACCACCTGGGACGCCGGCTCCTTCGGCCCCGGCTGGCAGCTGGGGCTGTGGGGCCTGCGCCGGGTCTGACGGCCCTCCTCGACGACCGGCACCACCACGAAAGGACCTGCGTGACCTCCAGCCACCACCCCGACCTCTCCGGCGTCCGCACCGGCCCGCTGCAGGCGGGGGAGCGGATCACCCTCACCGACCCCAAGGGCCGTCGCCACTCGGTGGTGCTGGCCGAGGGCCGCTCCTTCCACACCACCAAGGGCGGCATCAGCCACGACGACCTGATCGGCGGTCCCGAGGGCGTGGTGGTGCGCTCGGTCGGCGGCATGGAGTTCCTGGCGCTGCGGCCGCTGCTCAACGAGTTCAGCGTGACGATGCCCCGCGGCGCGGCGGTGGTGTACCCCAAGGACGCCGCCCAGATCGTGGTGGCGGCCGACATCTTCCCCGGCGCCCGCGTGGTGGAGGCCGGCGTCGGCTCCGGGGCGCTGTCGCTGTACCTGCTGCGCGCCATCGGCCCCACCGGACGGCTGTACTCCTACGAGCGGCGCGAGGACTTCGCCCAGGTGGCCCGCCGCAACGTGACCGGGTTCCTCGGCACCGAGCACCCCGCCTGGGAGGTCCGGGTCGGCGACCTGGTCGAGACCATCGGGCCCGAGCCGGTCGACCGGGTGGTGCTGGACATGCTGGCTCCCTGGGAGTGCGTGGACGTCGTGGCCGACCGGCTGGTGCCCGGTGGGGTGGTGTGCTGCTACGTCGCCACCACCACCCAGCTGGGACGGGTGGTGGACACCTTCCGCGCCCACGGCTCCTTCACCGAGCCCGAGGCGACCGAGACCACCGTCCGCGGCTGGCACGCCGAGGGGCTGGCGATCCGGCCCGCCCACGCCACCACCGGCCACACCGGCTTCCTGGTCACCACCCGGCGGCTGGCCCCCGGGGTGAGGGCGCCGCAGCGCAAGCGCCGCCCCGCCGCCGGCGCCTACGGCCCCGACTACACCGGGCCGCGGCCGCGGAACCTGGCGCCGCACCCCGCCGACGTCCCGGCCGAGTCGGAGGGGCCGGAGGAGCCGGCCGCAGGCTAGGACGCCGTGCCGGCGGTCCGCAGCGCCTCCCGCACCAGGTCCGCGACCAGCTCGGGCCGCTCGAGCCCGGGCAGGTGGGCCACGCCCGAGAGGACGCGGACCGGCGCCTGCCCGAGCCGCCGCGCGGTCTCCTCGTAGAACGGCAGGTCGGCCGGGACGTCGAGCTCGCCGTACGTGCACAGCACCGGCACGGAGACCTCGCCGAGCCGGGCCCAGGCGTCCACACCGGCGTCGCCGGCGCCGTCCGGGGCGCCGATCTGGAGGATCCGCCGGTTCATCGCGACGAACAGCTCCCGTGCCGCCCCACCGACCCGGCCCTCGGGAGCGGCGGGGCCGTCGAGCCACAGGCGGGCGAGCGCCGCGATCTTGGCGTCCGGCTCCGCCGCCGGGTCCTCGGTGAGCTCGAGCAGGGGCGCCGAGGCGGCGTCGGGCTCCCAGTCGAACGGCGTGTCCTCGTCGGTCATGCCCGACACCGCGGCGCCGACGAGGAGCACACCCGCGACGCGCTGCGGGTGCAGCAGCGCGGCGTCGAGGGCGAGCGCGCCGCCCATCGAGTTCCCGACCAGCAGCACGCGGTCCAGCTGGAGCTCGTCCAGCACGGCGACCAGGTCGTCGACGTGGGTGAACGCGGCCGGGTCGGCGGCCGGCGGGGTGTCCCCGTAGCCGCGCCGGTCGTAGGCGACCACGTCCAGCCCGTCGCCGGCGAGCTCGGCCGCGACGCCGGACCAGGCGCGCCGGTCGGCCACGCCGGCGTGCAGCAGGACCACCGCCTGCCCCGTCGCCCGCCACCGCGTCGCCGCGATGCGGGTGCCGTCCACGCTGGTCACCACGAGGTCCTCCGCGTCCATGGGCGCGAATCTAGTCCCGCGGCGGTTCGGCTGGCCACGCCCTGCTCGCTCGTCGCGACCGCCCACCGCACCCGACGGCCTGACGAGCCGGGCCCGCAGCCTCCAGCGGCTCACCGCCCGCTAGGGTCGTCCGGTGGCTCCAGCGCTGACGACCACCAGCTCCGTCGCCTGCGCCTGGGAGGACTTCCTGCGGCAGCACGGGGACGTCGTGGCCGTGTTCGACCACCGCACCCAGGGCTCCGGGAACGTGTCGTGGACGGTGGACACCGACGACGGGCGCTACTTCGTGAAGACCGCCGGCCCGGCCGTGCCGCCTCCCGGGGCGCCGACGCCGTACCTCGACCACGCCGGACGGGTGGCGCTGCTGCGCACAGCCGTGGAGCTGTCCGCGTCGTGCCGGCACCCCGCACTGGCTCGGCTGCGCAACGTCATCGAGTCCCCCCAGGGTCCGGCGCTGGTCTACGACTGGGCCCCTGGTGAGCTGGTGCGCGTCCCCAGCTCGGAGCGGGGCGATCCCCGCTCGCCGTACCAGCGCTTCGCCCGGCTCCCCACCAGCACGCTGCTGGGCGTCTTCGACCGGCTGATCGACCTGCACCGGGAGCTCGGGGAGCAGGGGTGGGTGGCCGGCGACCTGTACGACGGGTGCCTGCTCTACGACTTCGGGACCGACCGGCTCACGGTCGTCGACCTCGACACCTACCACCGCGGCCCGTCCACCAACACGATGGGGCGGATGTTCGGCTCCGACACGTTCATGGCCCCGGAGGAGCACGTCCTGGGTGCCGTGATCGACCAGCGGACGACCGTGTTCACGCTCGGCCGACTCGTGTGGCACTTCGGCACCCGGCTGACGGAGCGCCGCGACCGGTTCGTCGGTCCGCCCGCCCTGGCCGAGGTGGTCGAGGTGGCCTGCCACCCCGATCCCGCCCGTCGCCACCGTGACGTGGCCGCACTCAGCCACGCCTGGCGGCACGCCCGCCGTCGGTGAACCCGCCGGTCGTGTCGGAGCCGCGGAGTACCGTGTCGACATGGACGAGCAGCAGCACGGGCGGGCGTCGGAGGAGGCCGGCCCCAGCCCCCAGGAGCTGGCGGCGCAGGTGTACCGCCTGACCGACGAGGTGGCCGGGCTCCGCCGCCAGGTGGAGCGCCACCCACGCGAGCTCGAGCTGGCCGAGCGGCGGCTCGCGCAGGCCCGCGGCGACGCGGCCGCCCAGGCCCGTCAGAACGAGCGGCTGGTGGCGGCGCTGGGCGACGCCCGCGACAAGCTGGTCGAGCTCCGCTCCGAGCTGGAGGCGCTCGGCGAGCCGCCCAGCTCCTTCGGGCTGGTGCTCGAGGTGGTGTCGGAGGGGGAGCGCACCCTGGTCGACGTCTCCACCTCCGGGCGCCGGCTGCGGGTGGGCGTCAGCCCCGAGGTCGAGCGCGCCGAGCTGGTCCCCGGCCGGGTGGTGCTGCTCAACGAGAGCATGGTGGTCATCGGCACCAGCCACTCCGAGGAGTCCGGTGAGGTGGTCGCCCTCAAGGACGTGATGCCCGACGGGCTGCGGGCGGTGGTGGTGGCCCGTGGCGACGAGGAGGACGTGGTCCTGCTCGGTGCCCGGCTCCGCGACCAGCCGCCCAGCCCCGGCGACTCGCTGCTCGTCGACCGCCGGGCCGGGGTCGCCCTCGAGCGGGTCCCCAAGCTCGACGTGGAGGACCTCGTGCTGGAGGAGGTGCCCGACATCGACTACAGCAGCATCGGCGGGCTCGGGCCGCAGATCGAGCAGATCCGCGACGCCGTGGAGCTGCCGTTCCTGCACCGGCACCTGTTCACCGAGTACGACCTGGAGCCGCCCAAGGGGATCCTGCTCTACGGTCCGCCCGGCTGCGGCAAGACGATGATCGCCAAGGCGGTGGCCAACTCGCTGGCCCGCAAGGTGAAGGAGGCCGCGGCCGAGCGCGGGGAGCAGGTCACCCGGCAGCACTCGTTCTTCCTCAACGTCAAGGGCCCCGAGCTGCTCAACAAGTACGTCGGCGAGACCGAGCGCCACATCCGGCTCATCTTCGCCCGTGCCCGTGAGAAGGCCTCCGACGGCATGCCGGTGGTCATCTTCTTCGACGAGATGGAGTCGCTGTTCCGCACCCGCGGCACGGGGGTCTCCTCCGACGTGGAGAACACCATCGTCCCCCAGCTGCTGAGCGAGATCGACGGCGTGGAGTCGCTGGCCAACGTCATCGTGATCGGCGCCTCCAACCGCGAGGACATGATCGACCCGGCCATCCTGCGTCCCGGCCGGCTCGACGTGAAGATCAAGGTCGAGCGTCCCGACGCCGAGGCCGCGCGCGAGATCTTCGCCAAGTACCTCACCGCCACGCTGCCGCTGCACCCCGACGACCTGGCCGAGTTCGACGGCGACGCCGAGCGCTGCCGCTGGGCCATGATCGACCGCACCGTGGAGCAGATCTACAGCGAGGAGCCCGAGAACGAGTTCCTCGAGGTCACCTACGCCGGCGGCGACAAGGAGGTCCTCTACTTCAAGGACTTCACCTCCGGGGCGATGGTGCAGAACGTGGTCGGACGGGCCAAGAAGCTGGCCATCAAGGAGCAGCTGGCCACCGGCGTCCGCGGCATCCGCATCGGGCACCTGCTGCAGGCCTGCAGCGACGAGTTCGCCGAGAACGAGGACCTGCCCAACACCACCAACCCCGACGACTGGGCCCGCATCTCGGGCAAGAAGGGGGAGCGGATCGTCTACATCCGCACCCTCGTCAACCGCAAGGAGCCCGGTCAGTCCCGCGCCATCGACACCATCAGCAACACCGGCCAGTACCTGTGACCGCTCCCGTGGGGCCGGCAGCCACCCGCCCACCCACGGAGCACGGCACCGGCACCGGGGCGTGCCTCTTCCTCGTCGTCGGCCTGCCCGGCGCCGGCAAGACCACGCTGGCCCGGCGGCTGGCAGAGGAGCACCGCGCCCTGCGGCTGACGCCCGACGCCTGGATGATCCCGCTGTTCGGCGATCCGGAGGCCGGCGGGAAGCGGGACGTGCTGGAGGGGCGGCTGATCGCCCTGGCGCTGGAGGTGCTGCGGCTGGGCACCGACGTGGTGCTCGACTTCGGGCTGTGGGGACGTGACGAGCGCTCGGCGCTGCGGGCGCTGGCTGCCGGGCAGGGCTCCGGCTGCGAGGTCGTCTACCTGCCGGTGAGCCGGGAGGTGCACCTGGAGCGGATCCGGCGACGTCAGGAGCAGACGCCGCAGCTGACCTTCGAGATCACCGAGGCCGACGTCGACCGGTGGCGCGCGCAGCTCCAGCCGCCCGACGAGGCCGAGCTGGCGGGGCTGGCCGTCCCCGCGCCGCCGGCGGGCTGGGCGAGCTGGGCCGACTGGGCCGCGACGCGCTGGCCGTCGTGCGAGCGCTGACCGCTCACCCCAGCCGGTCGTCCACGTAGCACCAGCGCCAGGACTCGCCGGACTCGAAGGAGCGCATCACCGGGTGGCCCGAGCGCTCGTGGTGGGCGGTGGCGTGCCGGCCGGGGGAGGAGTCGCAGCAGCCCACGTTGCCGCAGCCGAGGCAGATGCGCAGGTGCACCGGGGTCGTGCCCTCGCGGACGCAGTCCAGGCAGGTCTCGCCGGACGGCTCGGGGTCGGGACGGCCCTCCGCGGCGCTCAGGTGCTCGCAGCTGTCCCGCAGCGCGGTGTGGGCGACCTCCTCCTGCTCCCGGGAGCTGCCCTCGGTGGCCCGCTCGAACCGGGCGGTCATCACCTGCAGGTTCGCCTCCTCCAGGTCGAGGGCGTCGAGGACCTCCTGCAGCACGGCCGACTCCGCGGTCTGGGAGTCGCGCAGCCGCAGCACCTCGGCCCGCTCCACCGCCAGCATCTCCAGCCGCAGCCGCCGGTAGGTCTCGCCGGGCATGTCCTGGTCGGACCGGCGTCCGGCCCGGACGCTCTCCCACAGCATGTTGACCCGGTGCTCGCTGCGCTGGCGCAGCTCGTCCACCGCGCTGGGGTCGTAGCCGGCCGACCGCTCGGTGCTGCGCCGCTCCAGCTCCGCCAGGCCGGCCCGCGCGGCGTGGGCGGCCACCTCGGCGGCCACCAGCGAGTCGGCGCGGGCGTCGGGGGCCTGCACCCCGGTGCGGCGGGCGAACCAGGGGAGGGTCGCGCCCTGCCCGATCAGCGTCCCCGCCACCACCACCATGGCCGCCAGCACCAGCACCTCCCGGTGCGGGGTGGCGGCCGGCAGCGAGAGCGCCGCGGCCAGGGTGACCACGCCACGCATCCCGGCCCAGGACAGCACGGCCAGCTCGCCGCGTCCCAGCCGCTCGCCGTCGCGGCCCGGGGTGGCGATGAAGCGCGCGGTGAGCACCACCCAGACCGGGCGGGTCAGCACCGCCACCACCAGCACGGCGGCGCACACCCCGACGAGCTGCCACACCGCGAGCTCGGAGCTGCGGACCGCGGCCAGGGTGGGCGCCAGCTGCAGCCCCGCCATCAGGAAGACCGCGTTCTCCAGGAAGTACTGCACCGTGGCCCAGTTGATCCGCTGGCTGAGCCGCGCCGTGGCCGTCTGCTGGACCGGGGCCTTGTGGGCGAGCAGCAGACCGGCCAGCACCACCGCCAGCACGCCCGAGCCGTGCAGCATCTCCGCCGGCAGGAACGCCAGCCAGGGGGTCACCAGGGCGAGCGCGGTGCTGGCCCGCGGGTCGGGGAGCCGGCGGTGCAGCTGGCCGAGCAGCAGCGCGACCGCGATCCCGACCGCCCCGCCGACCAGCACCGACAGCGCGAAGTCGACCCCGACCTCGACCGGGGTCACCACGCCGACGATCGCGGCCGAGGTGGCGCCGAGCAGCACGATGGCGGTGGCGTCGTTGACCAGCGACTCGCCCTCGAGCACCGTCACCAGCCGGCGGGGGAGCCCGATGCGCCGCCCGACCGCGGTGGCGGCCACGGCGTCGGGCGGGGCCACCACGGCGCCCAGCGCGAGCGCGGCGGCCAGCGGGACGGGCAGCAGCCACCAGGTGGTCAGCCCGACGGTGAGCATCGTGAACACCACCAGCCCCACGGACAGGGCCACGATGGCCCGGCTCTCCCGCTTGAAGTCGATCAGCGAGACCTGCACCGCGGCGGCGTACAGCAGCGGCGGCAGCAGCCCCACCAGGATGAGGTCGGGGTCGAAGGGCTCGTCGGGGGTGAAGGGCAGGAAGGAGGCCGCCAGGCCCACCACGGTGAGGACCAGCGGCGACGGCAGCCCGAAGCGTCGCGACAGCGAGGCGACCAGGATCACCGTCATCGCCAGCGCGAGCAGCGACAGCTCCAGCTCGTGTCCGTGCACGGCCCCTCCTCAGCGTCCCCGGGCGCGGCTGCGCCCGACCAGCACGACGACCGCCCGCCACCCGAGCAGCAGCACCGCCAGGGTCAGCAGGGTGACCAGCACGAACGGGAGCCGGGCGGTGTCCTCGGTCAGCAGCACCCGCAGCCACAGCCCGCCCGCCGCGGTGACCAGCCACACCACCAGCCCCGAGGGCAGCAGCCGTGGCGCCCGCCACAGCCGCACCAGCGCCCAGCCCACCAGCAGGGCGAGCAGGAACGGCCACGCGGTCGCGGCCACGTCGGCGGCGGCGATCCCGCCGTCGTGGGTTCGCACCCCCGCCAGCACGAACAGCACCACCGCGGCCAGGTCGGCCACCACCACGGGCAGGAGTCTCACGCCCGAACCCTACGCACCAGCCACCACCCCCGCCGCCCCCTGCCCACGTGTATCTCGACGCGGTCACGCCCGGCGGGTCGCGGCGTGTCGCGGTGTCGCCAGCCGACGGCGTACAGGCTCCCAGTGAGGGGCCGGGTGGCCGCGTAGCATCGCCGCCATGGCCAGCCCCAGCGAGCGGAACCCCGACCCCCACCGCCCGAGGGTGATGGGGCTGGAGACCGAGTACGGCATCCTGCTCGCCGGCGGCGGCCCGCTGACCGAGCTGCAGGAGCGGCTCGACGAGCTGCACCCCATGCACCTGTCCAACGCCGTCGTCCGCGCCTACGGCCAGCTCGTCGCACAGCGCCCCACCGGCTGGGACTACGAGACCGAGTCGCCGCTGGCCGACCAGCGGGGCTTCGAGCTGGCCCGCAGCGACGCGCTCGCCGAGCAGCTGACCGACGTGGAGTCCGGCCTGGCCAACCTGGTGCTGACCAACGGGGCACGGCTCTACGTCGACCACGCCCACCCCGAGTACGCCACCCCGGAGGTCACCACGGCCCGCGACGCGGTGCTGTGGGACCGGGCCGGGGACCAGGCGATGGTGCTCGCCTCCCGGGCCGCCTCGGAGGTGCTCGGGCGCGAGATCCGGCTCTACCGCAACAACACCGACGGCAAGGGCGCCTCCTACGGCAGCCACGAGAACTACCTGCTGCACCGCTCCACCCCCTTCTCCCGGGTGGTCGTGCAGTTCACCCCCTTCCTGGTGTCCCGCTCGGTGGTGGTGGGCGCCGGCCGGGTGGGCATCGGGCAGAGCAGCGAGCTGGCCGGCTTCCAGCTCAGCCAGCGCGCCGACTTCTTCGAGACCGAGGTCGGCCTGGAGACGACGGTGAACCGGCCGATCATCAACACCCGCGACGAGCCCCACGCCGACGCCCGCACCTCGCGCCGGCTGCACGTCATCACCGGCGACGCCAGCTCCTCGGAGTACGCCGGATGGCTGAAGGTGGGCACCGCCGCGCTGGTGCTGGCGCTGGTCGAGGCCGGCACCTGGCCCGACCCACCCCGGCTGCTGGACCCGGTGCGGGCCATGCACGAGATCAGCCACGACCCGACGCTGCGGGCCACGGTCGAGCTGGACGACGGCCGCCGGCTCAGCGGGCTCGACCTGCAGCAGCTGGTGCTGGACGCCGTCCGCACCCACCTGGCGCGGGCCGAGGAGGACCCCGGCGCCGAGGCGGCGGAGCTGCTCACCGGCTGGCAGCAGGTGCTCGACGACCTGCGCACCGACCCCGCCCGCTGCGCCGACCGGCTGGACTGGGTGGCCAAGCAGCACCTGCTGGAGCGCTACCGCGAACGCGACGGCCTGGCCTGGGACGCCCCCAAGCTGGCCCTGGTCGACCTGCAGTACGCCGACATCGACCCCCGGCGGAGCCTGCACGCCGCGCTGGTGGCCCGCGGCCGGATGCGCCGGCTGGTGGGTGAGGCCGAGGTCGAGCACGCCCGCACCTCCCCGCCGACCGACACCCGGGCCTGGTTCCGCGGCCAGTGCATGCGCCGCTTCGCCGACCAGGTGGTGGCGGCCTCCTGGGACTCGGTGATCTTCCAGCTCGACCGGGAGCGGTCCTGGATCCGGCTGCCGATGCCGGACCCGCTGCGCGGCACCCGGGCCCACGTCGGGGAGCTCTTCGACCGCGCCGCCGACGCCGGCGAGCTGCTGGCGCTGCTGGGGTCCTGAGCGTCCGCGCCGCGCGGCGTGACCGGCGCCGCGGGACGTCGCCGGCCAGCACTAGGCTGGGCCCTGCCTAGGCGAAGGGAGTTAGCCATGTCCGAGCAGACCCACGGGTCCAGCCGACGCGACGACGAGCCGGAGGACGTCACCCCGGCCCGCGCGCAGCAGCAGTCCGGAGACGTCGACGACCTGCTGGACGAGATCGACTCGGTGCTGGAGTCCAACGCCGAGGAGTTCGTGCGCTCCTTCGTGCAGAAGGGGGGCCAGTGAGCACCTCCGGAGCCGGGTCCTTCGGGGCCGGACTGCCGCCGGCCTTCCTCCGCGCCGGGTCGTCGTCGTTCAGCGAGTTCCTGTCCGCCGTCGCGCCCGAGCTGGCCCCGGCCAGCCGGACGACGGTGACCGACGCCACCGAGCTCAGCCCCCACGGCACCACGATCGTCGCCTGCACCTTCCCCGGCGGCGTCATGGTGGCCGGTGACCGGCGGGCGACGATGGGCCACATGATCGCCCAGCGCGACATCCAGAAGGTGTACGCCGCCGACGAGTTCTCCCTGATCGGCATCGCCGGCGCCGCCGGGATCGCGGTCGAGATGGTGCGGCTGTTCCAGACCGAGCTCGAGCACTACGAGAAGATCGAGGGCGCGCCGCTCTCCCTCGACGGCAAGGCCAACCGGCTGGCGGCGATGATCCGGCAGAACCTGGGGCTGGCGATGCAGGGCCTGGCCGTGCTGCCGCTGTTCGCCGGCTGGGACCCGGCGCAGGGGCAGGGACGGATCTTCTCCTACGACGCCACCGGCGGCCGCTACGAGGAGACCGCCTTCCACTCGGTGGGTTCGGGCTCGGTGTTCGCCCGCGGGTCGCTGAAGAAGCTGTACTCGCCCGGCATGGACGCCCACAGCTGCGCCACCGCGGTGGTCCAGGCGCTCTACGACGCCGCCGACGACGACTCGGCCACCGGCGGCCCCGACCTGACCCGGCGCATCTTCCCGATCGTCATGCAGGCCACCGAGGAGGGGGTCAGCCGGCTCAGCGAGGCCGAGACGAGCCTGATCGCCGCCGAGGTGGTGCAGGCCCGGATGGAACGTCCCGACGGACCGGCAGCGGGGGTGATCTGATGAGCTCGCCGTTCTACGTCGCGCCCGAGCAGCAGATGAAGGACCGGGCCGACTTCGCCCGCAAGGGCATCGCGCGGGGACGCTCGGTCGTGGTGCTGCGCTACGCCGACGGCATCTGCTTCGTGGCCGAGAACCGCTCGCAGGCGCTGCACAAGGTCAGCGAGATCCACGACCGCATCGGCTTCGCCGCGGTGGGCCGCTACAACGAGTTCGAGAACCTGCGCATCGCCGGCATCCGGCACGCCGACATGCGCGGCTACGCCTACGACCGGGCCGACGTGACCGGCCGCGGGCTGGCCAACGCCTACGCCCAGCTGCTGGGGACGATCTTCTCCAGCGCGGGCGAGAAGCCCTACGAGGTGGAGCTGGTGGTGGCCGAGCTGGGCGCCACGCCCGGCGAGGACCAGATCTACCGGCTGACCTACGACGGCTCCGTCGGCGACGAGCAGCACCTGGCGGTGATGGGCGGCTCGGCCGACGTGATCACCGAGGTCGTGGCGGCCGCCCACGCCGACGACCTGCCGCTGGAGGACGCCGTCCGGCTGGCCGTGCGCGGGCTGGCCTCCGACGCCGGGCCCGGGCAGCCGCCGCGGACGATCGGCGCCGAGGCCCTCGAGGTCGCGGTGCTGGACCGCAGCCGCAGCCGGACCCGCAAGTTCCGTCGCCTGCCCGCCGGCGTGCTCCAGCCGATGCTGGCTGGGCCGGGCCAGCCGGGGTGAGCCGGGCGCTGGCCAGGGCCGCGGCGGTGCCGCAGCCGGTGGTGGTGGTCGGCGCGGGGATGGTGGGCTCCTCGGTGGGGTGCGCGCTGACCGAGGCCGGTTTCCGCGTCCACCTCGAGGACGCCGTCCCCACGCACGCGCAGGTGGCCGCCTCGCTGGGCGCGGGGGTCGCCGAGCCGGCCGACCCCGACGCCGTCGGGCTGGTCGTGGTGGCGGTGCCGCCGCGGCTGCTGGCCGACGTGGTCGCCGACGCGCTGCAGCGCTTCCCGCGGGCGGTCGTCACCGACGTCGGCTCGGTGAAGTCGCGCCCGCTGGCCGAGCTGGAGCGCCGCGGCGTCGACCTCGGCCGCTACGTCGGGTCGCACCCGATGGCCGGCTCGCACCGCGCCGGGCCCGTCGCCGCCGACCCGTTCCTCTTCCTCGACCGCACCTGGGTGGTGTGCGAGCACCCCTCGGCCCGGCCGGAGGCGGTGGCCGCGGTCGAGGCCCTGGTGCAGGCCTGCCGGGCCCGCCTGGTGCGGATGGACCCGGTCGAGCACGACGCCGCGGTGGCGCGGGTGTCCCACCTGCCCCACCTGGTGTCCTCGCTGGTGGCCGGCGGGCTGACCGACCTGCCGCCCGAGCACCTGGCGCTGGCCGGTCAGGGCGTGCGCGACGTGACCCGGATCGCCGGCGGCGACCCGCGGCTGTGGGAGCAGATCGTGGGCATGAACGCCGACGTGATCAGCGTCGAGCTGCAGTCGCTGCAGCGCCGCCTCGAGCGGCTCCGGGAGGCCGTCGAGTCGGGGCCGGAGGCCCTGGTGGCCTGGCTCGAGCAGGGCCGGGAGGGCACCCGGCGGATCCCGGGCAAGCACGGCGGCGCGCACACCGAGTGGTCGCGGCTGGTGGTGGAGATCCCCGACGCCCCCAACGCGCTGGGCCGGCTGTTCACCGACATCGGCGACGCCGGTCTCAACGTCGAGGACATCACCATCGAGCACGACCCGACCCGCAGGGTGGGCTACCTGTCTCTCGACGTCGAGGCCGAGGTGCAGCCCACCCTCGCCGCCCTGCTGAGCGACGCCGGCTGGTCGGTGGAACCGGCCACCGACTAGACCGGCCGCGTCCCGCGGAGGAGCTCAGACCCGGCCGCCGGCGACGATCCCGGGGCGCCCCGACTCCACCACCATGGTCTCCCGGGTGCTGACCGGCGAGCCGGGACGGGTGACGTACTCCAGCACCCGGTAGTCGACCTCGAGGGTCTCCCGGCTGACCCGGACCCGCTGGTAGCCCCGCTGGTCGTTGGCGAACTTGATGTGGGGGTTCTCCGCCAGCCACGTCCGGGTCAGCGCGGACTGGTCGCCGCCGTCGCCGCCGGAGCTGACCGAGGTGCCCAGGAACTCGGTGCCGATCGTGGGCGAGGACTGGTCGGCGAAGTCGAGCTTGAGCTCGGCGGAGGCGTTGCGGTGGGCGTCCCCGGTGACCACCACGAGGTTCTCCACGCCGGCCTCGTGGACCTGGTCGTAGAGGCTCTGCCGCGCTCCGGCGTAGCCGCCCCAGTTGTCCTGGCTGTAGGCCACCCCGGGGCCGGCCACCCGGTCGGCCTCGAAGGAGATGCCCTGGTTGCCCACGACCTTCCACCGGGCGGCGCCGGGGTCGGCGAGGCCGTCGACCAGCCAGCGCTCCTGCGCCTCGCCCAGCATGGTGCGTCCGGGGTCGCGGCGGGCCTCGCAGTCGCCGACGCAGTCCTCGAGCTGGTCGTCGCGGTACTGGCGGGTGTCGATCATCGAGAAGTCCAGCAGCCGGCCGTAGCGGACGCGGCGGTAGAGCCGCATGTCAGGGCCGTCGGGCAGCTGGGCGCGCCGGTAGGGCATGTTCTCGTACATGGCCTTGAAGGCGGCCGCCCGGCGCTGCCGGAAGACCGCCGGGTCCTGGTCGGGCTCGGTGTCGACCTGGGAGATGTCGCCGGCCCAGTTGTTCTCGACCTCGTGGTCGTCGGGGACGCTGATCATGGCGTGGGCGGCGTGCAGCGCCTGCAGGTCGGGGTCGGTCTTGTACTGGCTGTGCCGCACCCGGTAGTCCGCCAGCCCGAAGGTCTCCGAGGCCGGGGCGTGGGCACGGCCCAGGGCGCCGCCGCCGCCGCCCTCGTAGATGTAGTCGCCCAGGTGCAGCACGACGTCCAGGTCGTCCTGGGCCATGTGCCGCAGCGCGGTGAAGTACCCGGCCGGGTAGTTCTGGCAGGAGGTGAAGGCGAAGGCGAGCGCGGCCGGGTCGGCGTCGTAGCCCGGCGCGGTGCGGGTGTGACCCACCGGGGAGAGCTGGCGGCCGGCGCGGAAGCGGAACCAGTAGTCGCGCCCGGGACGCAGCCCGTCGACCTCGACGTGCACCGAGTGCGCCCACGAGGGGGCGGCGACGGTGCTGCCGCGACGGACGACACGGCGGAAGGCGTCGTCCTCGGCCACCTCCCAGCGGACCGGGTAGCGGCGCGCCGCCATGCCGCCGAGGCCGTCGGGGGCCAGCGGCGAGCGGCACAGCCGCGTCCACAGCACCACCGAGTCCGGCAGCGGGTCGCCGGAGGCGACGCCGAGGGTGAACAGGTCGGTCTCGCTGCTCTCGTCGGCCAGGGACGGCAGGGTCGCGGTCGAGGTGAGGGCCAGCCCGCCGGCCAGACCGGCTCCGATCAGCTGGCGTCGGTTCAGGTTCGTGCTCATGGGATCTCCTGGGGTAGGGGTGGCACCCATGCCCTCAGGTCGCGGTGCACGGACCGTGACGCGAGCCCCACGCGTCGGCGGCGGTTCGGCGACGCCGCGGTGTCAGCGCCCGCCGGCGTCAGGAGGTGTGACGCAGCAGGGCGTCCACCACGGTCGGCCAGGTGACGCGCGGCAGACCCTGGCCGGTCCCGGGCAGGGTGAGCAGGGTGGCACCGGGGATCTCCGAGGCCAGCGCCACCGCGTTGCCGTGCGGGAAGAACGGGTCCTCGTCGCCGTGCACCACCAGGGTCGGCGCGGTGATGCCACCGAGGCGCTCACGCCACCGGGGGCGGCAGTCGAGGGCGGCGAACACCGTGCCCAGGTGGCTGGCGCGCTGCGCCGACGCCGTCGGCCGGCTCCGGTCGAAGACGGCACCGGCGGCCGCCCGGACGTCCCGCTCGTCGAAGCCCCGCGGACCCGCCAGCGTTCTTGCCGCGGCGGTCACGTGCTCCACCACGCTGTCCCGGTCGGTCCAGTCCGGCTGCGGACGGCCGAGCAGCTCCGCCAGCTGCGGCGCGTGGCCGGGCAGGTCGGGGTCGACGGGGCCGGGGGCGACGGGGCGGGTGGAGACCAGGGTCAGCGACGCGACCTGGTCGGGGTGGTCGAGGGCGAGCAGCTGGGCGACGAAGCCACCGACGCCCATCCCCACCACGTGCGCTCGTCGCAGCCCCAGGGCGGTCAGCAGCTGCGACGCGTCGCCCACCAGGTCGCGCAGGTCGTACGCGGGCGCGTCGGGGTCCACGACGGTGGAGCGGCCGGTGTCGCGCTGGTCGTAGCGCACGACGTGGCGTCCGGACAGCGCCGTGCACAGCTCGTCGGGCCAGCTCATCATCGTGGTGCCGATCAGCAGCACGGGCGGGTCCGCCGGGTCGCCGAAGGTCTCCACGCAGAGCTCGACGCCGTTCACCGCGACCTGCCTGCCCCGCTCCGTCATGACCGCTCCTCCTGAGATCCCGTGGGTGGGGGTCCGCCGGCTCTGCGGACCTGCCGTCTCAGACCCGGCAGGTGGTCGCGACTCATCGCGGGGACCGGGCGGGAGCAGCTCCACGCGACGGCGCCGGGGCTCGCATTCTCCCCGCCTGCGGGTCGCCGTCTAGGCTGGTCGGTCGTGAACACCGAGAGAACCCGGNNNNGGGGCTGGACTTCCTGGACACCGGCGCGATGTACCGGGCCTGCGCCTGGCAGGCGGCCCGCGACGGCGCCGAGACCCCGGAGCAGATCGCCGCGGTGGTCACCGGCGCCGACCTGCGGGTCAGCACCGACCCCGACGACCCGCGGATCAGCATCAACGGCACCGACGTCACGCAGGCGATCCGCGAGCCGGAGGTGTCGGCCTCGGTCAGCCGGGTGGCGACCGTGCCGGAGGTCCGCGTCGACCTGGTGCTGCGCCAGCAGCAGATCATCGCCGAGTCGCGCCGGGGCATCGTCGCCGAGGGCCGTGACATCACCACCGTGGTCGCCCCGCACGCCCCCGTGCGGGTGCTGCTGGTGGCCGACCCCGCGGCGCGGGTGGCCCGCCGGCAGGCCGAGCTGGGGGAGCGGGTCGACACCGAGCAGGTCACCGACCAGGTGCTCCGCCGCGACCGCGACGACTCCACCGTCGCGGCCTTCACCGAGGCCGCCGACGGCGTGACCCTCGTCGACTCCACCCACCTGAGCCTGGACGAGGTCATCGACACGATCGTGGCCCTGGCCGAGGAGGTCGCACGATGAGCGAGCACGAGCAGCAGGAGCAGGGCACCACCACCGTGCGTCCGGTGGTGGCCGTGGTCGGACGCCCCAACGTGGGCAAGTCGACCCTGGTCAACCGGATCATCGGCCGCCGCGCCGCGGTGGTGCAGGACGTCCCCGGGGTGACCCGGGACCGGGTGTCCTACGACGCCCGCTGGAACGGCCGCGAGTTCGTGGTGGTGGACACCGGCGGCTGGGCGCCCGACGCCCAGGGCATGGCCGCCCAGATCGCGGAGCAGGCCGAGCTGGCCATCGCCGCCGCCGACGCCGTGCTGCTCGTGGTGGACGCCACCGTGGGCGTGCAGGACGTCGACGAGGCGGTGGTGCGGGTGCTGCGCCGCAGCCGCAAGCCGGTGGTGCTGGCGGCGAACAAGGTCGACGACCAGCGCACCGAGGCCGAGGCGGCCTCGATGTGGAACCTCGGGCTGGGCCAGCCCTACCCGGTGTCGGCGCTGCACGGGCGGGGCAGCGGCGACCTGCTGGACGCCGTGCTGGAGGCGCTGCCCGAGGCGCCGCGGGAGGCCGAGGAGGTGCCCCGCGGCCCGCGCCGGGTGGCCATCGTCGGCAAGCCCAACGTGGGCAAGTCCAGCCTGCTCAACAAGCTGTCGGGCCAGCAGCGGGCGGTGGTCGACGACGCCTCGGGCACCACGGTGGACCCCGTGGACGAGCTGGTGGAGATCGGCGGCACCACCTACCAGTTCATCGACACCGCCGGCATCCGGCGGCGGGTGAAGGAGGCCTCGGGGCACGAGTACTACGCCAGCCTGCGCACCCAGGGCGCGATCGAGCGGGCCGAGGTCTGCATCGTGGTGATCGACGCCAGCGCGCCGGTCACCGAGCAGGACCTGCGGATCCTGACCATGGTCGAGGAGGCCGGCCGGGCGCTGGTGGTCGCCTTCAACAAGTGGGACCTGACCGACGACGAGCGCCGCTTCTACCTCAACCGCGAGATCGAGCGCGACATGGTGCAGTTCGGCTGGGCCGGGCACGTCAACATGTCGGCCCTGACCGGACGCCACGTCGACCGGCTGGGAGTGGCCATCGAGGGCGCGCTCGCCGCCTGGGAGACCCGGGTCCCCACCGGCAAGCTCAACGCCTTCCTCGGTCGCGTGGTGGCGGCCCACCCGCACCCGGTCCGCAGCGGCAAGCAGCCCCGCATCCTGTTCGGCACCCAGGCCCAGGCCGGTCCGCCGACGTTCGTGCTCTTCACCTCCGGCCAGATCGAGCCGCAGTACGTCCGCTTCGTCGAGCGCCGGCTGCGCGAGGACTTCGACTTCCAGGGCACCCCGATCCACCTCGAGGTCCGCGCCCGGGAGAAGCGCAAGGAGCGCAGCTAGGCCACGTGATCGGTGGCGCCGCCCGGCTCGTGGTGTCGATTGGTGGCCCGGGCGGCACCTGCGGTAGTGTTTCGGACGCTCCGCCGGTGATGCGGAGGAGCGGGCGGGCTGTGGCGCAGCTTGGTAGCGCACTTGACTGGGGGTCAAGGGGTCGCAGGTTCGAATCCTGTCAGCCCGACGTCAAGGCCCTGGTGGGGTTCTCACCAGGGCCTTCGTCGTGCTCGGGACGTTCCCCGGGGTCGGTGGCCGGGGCGACACGTCGACGTCGGTGAGCTGGTCGAGCACCGGCCGCGCGCCGCCGACTGCGGCTCAACGCTGCGCGTCGTGCCAGCGGTCCATCAGCCGGGGCAGCTCCTCACGCAGGAACGCGAAGAAGCGTCGGGTCTCCTCGAACCGCCTGCCGGCCTCGGTGTCCGTGCCCAGCAGCCGCACCCCGGCCTCCGACGCCTCCTGCCAGCGGGCCAGGGTGGCGTCGTTGCCGGCGACGGCGCGGAACCAGGCGTCCTCCTGGACCCGGTAGTAGTCGCGCCGGTCGCCGGGCTCGCGCTCCCGGGTGACGAGGCCCAGCTGCAGGAGGGGCTTGATGCCGCCGGAGATGGCCGGCGCGCCGACGCCGAGAGCCTGGGAGAGCTCGGCGGCCGTGCTCCGGCCACCCTCGGCGGCCATCAGACGGGCGAACACCCGCGACATCATGCGCGGCCACCCGGCCAGCGTCAGCGCTTCGGCGTACCGCTCGACGAAGGCCGCCAGCTCCTCGGCATCCGGCATCGATGTTCACCTTTCACAAAATTCGTGAACCATATGTATCCTGTGGTCGTGGAGAGTGTTCTCGCGATGTCGTCGGTCGTCAAGTCGTTCGGCCGCACCCGTGCCCTCGACGGCCTCGACCTCCAGATCGAGCAGGGCACCGTGCACGGCTTCCTCGGGCCCAACGGCGCGGGCAAGACCACCGCCATCCGGATCCTCCTCGGCCTCCTGCGCGCCGACGGCGGACGCTGCGAGGTGCTGGGGCTGGACCCGTGGGAGGACGCGACCCGGCTGCACCGGAAGCTGGCCTACGTGCCCGGCGACGTGGCCCTGTGGCCGAACCTCACCGGCGGGGAGATCATCGACCTGATGGGCCGGTTCCGAGGCGGCTTCGACCCGGCCCGCCGGGATGCGCTGGTCGAGCGGTTCGAGCTCGACCCGAGCAAGAAGGCACGGACGTACTCGAAGGGGAACCGGCAGAAGGTCGGCCTGATCGCGGCCCTGGCCGCCGATGCCGAGCTGCTGGTCCTGGACGAGCCGACGTCCGGTCTGGATCCGCTCATGGAGGCGGTGTTCAAGCAGACGATCGCCGAGGTGAAGCGAGACGGACGGTCGGTGCTGCTGTCCAGCCACATCCTCTCCGAGGTCGAGGAGCTGTGCGACCGCGTCAGCATCATCCGTGCGGGGAGGGTCGTCGAGTCCGGCTCGCTGGGCGAGCTGCGCCACCTCACCGCGACGTCGGTCACCGCGACCCTCACCACGGTCCCGCCCCATCTGGCCCAGCTGCCCGGGGTCACCTCCGTCGAGGTCGACGGCCACCGGGTCCGGCTACGCGTCGACTCGTTCGACGCCGTGCTCGGTGAGCTCGAACGAGGCGGGATCCAGGCACTCACGGTCGCGCCCCCGACCCTGGAAGAGCTGTTCATGCGCTTCTACGACACGACACCCGCCGCAGCGGAGAACGGTCGTTGACGATGGACGTCCTGGCCGGTTGTGCACCGTTCGTCCGCCTCGTCCTGCGCCGCGACCGCCTGCGCCTGGCGCTCTGGCACGGCATCGCCGTCCTGCTGGCGGTCGGGATCGCCGCCTCCATCGGCGCGACGTATCCCACCGAGGCCGCACGGGCCGGATACGCCGAGCAGATCAACAGCTCCCCGGCCGAGCTCTTCATGATCGGCCGCATCGACGCCGACACCGTCCCGGGACTGGCCGCGTGGCGGGTGCAGGGCTTCATCGTGCTCCTCCTCGGCATCGCCAGCGCGTCCACCGTGGTCCGGCACACCAGGGCTGCCGAGGAGGACGGCTACCGGGAGTTCATGGGCAGCGCCGTCGTCGGACGCCTCACCCCGCTGACCGGCTCCGCGATCGTCGCCGTCGGCGCGAACCTGGTCACCGGCGCCGCCATCGCGGTCGGCTGCACCGCGTTGGGTTTTCCTCCCGCCGGCTCGTCCTGGATGGGCGCGCAGCTCTTCGCGGCCGGTGCGTTCATGACCGGGGTAGCGGCGGTCACCGCGATGCTCGCTGCCACCTCGCGAGGCGCGACCGGACTCGCGGTCGTCGTCATGGCCGCCTGCTACGTGGTCCGCGGCACCGCAGACGCCGCCCGGCTGCCAGGACTCGCGTGGGCCAGCCCCTACGGCTGGCTGAGCTCGGTCGAGCCCTACGCGGCCGACGACGGCCGCCCCCTCCTCCCGGCCCTCGCCCTCACCGCGGGCCTGCTCGCCGCCGCGGCGCGGCTCGCCGTCCGCGACGTGGGCGCCGGACTGCTCCCCGGGCGGAGCGGCAGACCCCGCGCGCGACGGGGCCTGCATGGCCCCGTCAGCCTCGCCCTCCGCCTGGAGCTCGGCACGTCGGCGGCCTGGTCGCTCGCGCTGCTCGCCTTCGGAGCGCTGGTCGCCACCCTCGCCGACAGCACCGCGCGGCAGCTCCGGGACAGCGGCGCCCTCAGCGGGCTCGCGGACGGGCCCGACCCGGCGCTCGGGTTCATCGCCCTGGTCGTCTACGTCTTCGCCCAGGTGGCGACCGTCTTCGGCATCCAGGCGGTGCTGCGGCTGCGTGGTGAGGAGACCAGCGGCCGGGCCGAGAACGTCCTCACCGCACCCGTGTCCCGCATCCGGTGGGCGGCTGGATCGGTCGTGACCGCCCTGGCAGGCACCGCCGTCAACCAGCTCGCCTTCGGCCTGGGTCTGGGTCTCGGCTACGCCGCGATGACGGGGGACCCGGGCGGCCTGCTCCTCATGGTCGCCGCCACCCTCGTCGAGCTCCCCGCCATCTGGGTGCTGACCGCGATCGCGGTGCTGCTCCACGGCTGGGCGCCGAGGGTCGCAGCCCCGGTCAGCTACACCGTCCTCGGGGTCCTGCTCCTGCTCGAGCTCCTCGTCGAGCTCGGCCACCTCGACGGGGAGGTGCTGCGGATCTCGCCCTACACCCAGGTCCCGCAGCTGCTCACCGGGACTCCCGAGCTCGCCCCCGTCCTCGTCGTCACCGCACTGGCCGCCGCGCTCACCGTCGGCGGCGCACTCGGGCTGCAGCGCCGCGACCTGACCCGGACCTGACAGCCACGGCCCGGCTGAGGAGGACGTCGACCGGCGCGTGCCCGAGCGTGACGCCGGCAGCGGTCCGCGCCGACCCCGGCGTCGGGTCGCGCGGCTGGCCCGCCAGGATGGGATGACAGCCTGAGGAAGGAGCGGCAGCGGTGAGCAGCGTCCCGTCCGTCCCGACGCTGCCCGGGGTGGTCTTCGAGCACGCCCCCACGGCGGTCGTGACGGTGGTGAACCGGGTGGAGCGACCGCGCGAGGTCCTGTACGGCGACGCCCGAGGGCAGATCGGCAACGGTGACCGCACCAGCTGGGGCTTCGCCGCGGTGCGGCTGGACCGCCGGCTGCCCCACCTCGTGCTCGAGAACCGCCGCGGCGGCGGGATCATCTCCACCGACGCCTCCGAGGGGGTGGCCCGCGGCCAGCGGCTCCGGCTCGGGCAGCCCTTCGACGCCACGTTCGCCCTGCACTGCCCGCAGGGGTACGAGCACGACGCCCGGCAGCTGCTCACCCCCGACGTGGTGGCCGTCGTGCTCGAGTACGGCTGGTCCTTCGACCTGGAGGTCGTCGACGACTGGCTGCTGGTGCACGTGCGCCGTCCCGTCTCGGCGCTGGACCCGGCGACCCGGCAGCGGCTCACCACGCTGGTCGGGCTGCTCGGCGGCACGGTGGGCTCCTGGGCGCGGTGGTGCGACCCGCGCCAGCCCGGCTCGCCCGACCTCGCCGCGGAGGGCCGACGGCTGCGGCCGGTGTCCAGCTGGCGGTGGCTGCTCCGTCTGGGCGTCGTCGCGGGGGCGATGCTGTCCCTCGGGGTGCTGTGGGAGGTGCTGACCTGAGCCGGTGCGGCACCATGCTCGACGAGGCGAGCAGGGGATCCCCGGCGGCGGGGTGAGGACGTGGAGGACGAGATGACCGGAACGGGGAGGCCCGAGCCGTCCACCGCTGGTGACGCCCCGACGCCCACCGCCGCGCAGCAGCGGCTGCTGGAGGTGGGCTCCGCGCTCTGGCGGCGGATGGTGCCCGAGGACGCACCGCTGGGGTACCGGCTGCTGCCAGAGGACGGCGCGGTGACGGTGTCCCACCTGGTCCGGGGCGGCGGCACCCTCTACGTGGCCGCGGACGGGTCGGTGCTGTTCGCCGCCTCCTCCGTGCCGCCGCACCAGGCGCTGGAGACCTTCCGCTCCGGCCGGCGCTCCGACACCACGCGGCTCCGATCCGCCGACGGCTGACCGCGGCCCTCCTATCCTGCTGCCATGGCGATCATCCACCAGGCCTCGATCACCCCGACGAAGCAGGAGCTGCTCGAGACCGTCCTCGGCGGCCCCGTCGAGATCCTGGGGAGCTACCGCTTCGACGACCCCGCCGGCGAGGTGGGTGTCGAGGCGTTCGTCGTCCGGGCCGGCGGGCGGCTGCGGCACACCGTCTTCAGCTACCGCGGCGCCCCGCTGGACGACCCGGCCGCGCAGCTCGTCGCCACGATGGAGCACTCCGCACTCGGGCGGCGGTGGGTGTACGACGGCACCACCGACCCGGTCGCCCTCGACTGCTTCCGCCGCGCCCTCCTCGGTGAGCAGGAGCAGGCGGTCCTGGAGCTGTGGGCCGACGGGGAACGCGTCGGCACCCGCGAGCCGACGGTCGCGCTGACCGTCGCCGCCGGTGAGGGAACGGCCGAGGCTGCCGACCGGAGCACCGTGCGGGTGTCCGACGAGCTCGGCCCGGCGGCGGGCCGGGGACCGGCGCTGGTCGCCACCTGGGACGGTGGGCAGGCGGTCGTGGCGGAGCTGGGGCCGGCTCCGCGGTAGCCGCCGGCGTGCCGCCCGGCGCGAGGTCGGCCGCAGGTCGTCGTCCCGCCGCCGGACGTTCGCCCGGGTGTCGCCGGGCTGACCCCTGGCAGGGGCAGGGTGTGGGCGTCCCCGCCCGCCGACCGGCAAGGCTCGCCATGCACCCCACATCCCCTGACCCCTCGCTCGACCGCCGACGGTTCCTGTCCGCGGCCGGCGTCGGCCTCGCGGCCGCCACCCTGGCCCCGGCCGCGAGCGCGCACGCGACGGTCGCCGCCGACCCCTTCAGGCTCGGCGTGGCCTCCGGCGACGCCGACGACACCTCGGTGGTGCTGTGGACCCGGCTGGCACCGGACCCCACCGACCGCGCGACCTCGTTCGGCATGGACCCGCACCAGGAGGTGACGGTCACGCTGCGCGTCGCCACCTCGGCGGACCGGCTGGCCGACGAGCGCCGCTGCGTCTTCGTCGGTTCCTACGCCGCGGTGAGGGCCGACGCGTTCTCGGTGCACGCGCTGGTGACCGGGCTCCGGCCGCGGACCCGCTACCACTACCAGTTCCTCGTCGGGGACCACCGCAGCCCGGTGGGGGAGACCCGCACCCTGCCGACCGCCGGCACCTCGACCCCCGTGCGGTTCGCGGTGATCAACTGCCAGAACCTGGCCGGGGTGGACAACGAGCTGCACTTCAACGGGATCTCGGACCTCGTCGCCTCGCACGACGTCGACTTCGTGGTCTACCTGGGCGACTACATCTACGAGTTCGGCCGGGCCGCGCACCTGCCGCCGGCCCCGGTGGACGACCTCGGCGGCTACCGCACCCGCTACGGGCAGTACAAGAGCCGCGAGAGCCTGCGCGAGCTGCACCGCCGCTTCCCCGTCTACGCGGTGCCCGACGACCACGAGTTCTTCAACGACGTCCGCGGCGGGAACCTGGGCGCCCGGCCGCCGCGGTGGAACGCCGCCCTGCGCGCCTACTGGGAGAACCTGCCGCTGCGGGGACGCCCCGAGCCCGACGCGGGCGGACGGCTGCGGCTGCCGCTGCACCGGCGCGTGCGGTGGGGCGACGCCCTCGACCTCTTCCTCACCGACATGCGCCAGTTCGTCGGCCGCGACACCCTCCTCGGCGACGCCCAGGAGGCCGAGCTGCTGGACTTCGTCACCACCAGCACCGCCCGCTTCACCGCCATCGGGACGCAGACCCCGATCAGCAGCTTCGCCGGCTTCGGCAGCCTGTGGAAGGACCACGCCGGCACCCGCGGCCGGCT
Organism: Auraticoccus cholistanensis; assembly: GCF_009742705.1. GTDB lineage: Bacteria > Actinomycetota > Actinomycetes > Propionibacteriales > Propionibacteriaceae > Auraticoccus > Auraticoccus cholistanensis. Next base: position 355,098 of record NZ_WPCU01000005.1, on the reverse strand, counting down.
GACCGAGGCGCTGCTGGCCCGCAAGCAGGCCGACCCGCGCACCTTCAACCCGCTGGTGCTCTCGGGCGACATCCACTGCGCCATGGTCACCCACGTCCAGCGGGACCCCGACGACGTCAGCTCGACGCCGGTGGCCACCGAGTTCGTCAACGCGGCCATGACCAGCGGCAGCGCCAACAACTGGGAGGCCGTCCGCGTGGCCGGGCAGGGTGGACCCGGGTTCCTGGCGGCGTACGGGTACGGCGAGGGAGCGGGCTGGGCGCAGTACAACGGGCTCAGCATCCACACCGTCACCGCGGGCAGCTGGACCACCACCTACCGGCTGGGCAACGAGATCACCCGGCCGGACGGGCGGATCACGCTGTCCCCGACGTGGTCGCTGCGCTACGGCGCGGAGGTGGGGTCGGTCAGCTCCCGCGGCTGACCCGCGGCGGCCCCGGCCGTCCCCGCCCGTCCCGGCACCCCGGCGGGGCGGCTGCCCAGGTGAACAGCAGGTGAACTACGTTGCTGCCATGGGCACCGTCGCCTCCACCCCCGTCCGACGCGTCCGGCACCGCAGCTCGTCCGCCGTCGCGCTGCTGTACCTGCTGCCGGCGCTGCTCGTCTTCGCCGCCTTCTTCTTCCTCCCGCTCGGCCGATCCATCTACCTCTCGTTCCAGCGCAGCGACCTGTTCGGCCGGCCCAACGGGTTCGTCGGGCTGCGCAACTACGAGCTGCTGGTGACCAGCGGCGAGTTCGGCCGCATCCTGCTCACCACGTTCGCGTTCGTGCTGCTCACCGTGGTCCCCAGCATGCTGATCGGGCTGGTGCTGGCGCTGCTGCTGTCGGAGCGCATCCGCTTCGTCCGCTTCTTCCGGACCGCGTTCGCGCTGCCGTTCGCCTACTCGGTGGCCACCGCCGCGGTGCTGTTCGGGGTCATGATGAACCCGGCCACCGGGGCCTTCAACGGGCTGCTGTCGCTGGTGGGGCTGGGCCCGGTCGGCTGGCTCACCCAGCCGCCGTGGGCGCTGCTGTCGGTGGCGCTGACCTCGGTGTGGATGCAGGTGGGCTACAACCTGCTCGTGCTCTCGGCCGGGCTGGGGGCCGTCCCCGACGACGTCCTCGAGGCCGCCCGGCTCGACGGCGCGACCGGCTGGCGGCTGCAGACCCGGATCGTGATGCCGCTGATCAGCCCGCAGCTGTTCTTCCTGGCCGTCACCGGCACCATCCAGGCGCTGCAGAGCTTCGGGCAGATCCACATCCTCACCCGCGGCGGCCCGGACCGCTCCACCACGACGCTGGTCTACTCGATCTACGACGTGGCCTTCGCCAACAACAACTCCAACTTCGGCGCCGGGTCGGCGCAGGCGATCGTCCTGCTGCTGGTGGTGCTGGTGATCACCGGGTTCCAGTTCGGGGTCCTCGAGCGGAAGGTCCACTACAGCTGATGACCACCACCGCCACCGTCGCACCGCCGACCTCCACCGACGACCCGTCGCCGCAGCGCCGCACCCGTCGGCGGACGCCGTCGGCCCTGGGCACCTACCTCGGCCTGGGGGTGCTGTTCGTGGTGCTGCTCTTCCCGGTCTACTTCGGGCTGGTGGGCTCCTTCATGGGCTCGGCGGACCTGACCTCCTTCCCGCCGAAGCTGTTCCCGGTCTCGGGGCTGCACCCGGAGAACTACGCCAACGCCCTCGAGGTGATCCCGCTGGGACGGCAGTACCTGAACTCGTTCGTGGTGGCCGCGCTGGTCGTCGCCGGTCAGCTCGTCACCAGCGTGTGCGCCGCCTACGCGCTGGTGTTCCTGCCGCTGCGGGCCCGCACCTTCTGGTTCTTCCTGCTGCTCAGCACGATGATGATCCCCTGGGAGGCGATCATCATCCCCAACTACCTGGCGATGGCCGAGCTCGGGCTGGTGAACACCATCGCGGCGCTGGCGCTGCCGTACCTGGCCGCGGGCTTCGGCGTCTTCCTGATGCGCCAGGCCTTCCTCACCTTCCCGATGGAGCTGCGCGACGCCGCCCGGGTGGACGGGGTCAGCACCTTCGGCTTCCTGTGGCGGATCCTGGCCCCGCTGACCCGCCCCTCGATCGCCGCGCTGGGGGTGTGGGCGTTCCTCTCGGCGTGGAACATGTACTTCTGGCCGCTGCTGATCACCCAGGCACCGGAGAACCAGACCATCCAGATCGGCATCACCCAGCTGCAGTCGGTGGACGCCAACGACCCCGGCATGGTGCTCGCCGGGGTGGCGCTGGCGCTGCTCCCGACGCTGCTGCTGGTGCTGTTCGGGCAGCGGTTCATCGTCCGCGGGCTCACGGCGGGAGCAGGGCGGTGAACCGGCTCAGCCGGACGGCCGCGGCGGCGCTCGCCGCCGTGCTCGCCGTGGTGCTGGCGCTGTCGGGCTGCGGCGGCGGACGCCCGGAGGGCAGCACCGCCGTCCCCGCGGCCGACGCCCTGGAGACCACCCAGGGGCTGACCGAGATCACCTTCTGGCACTCGATGGACGCGACCAACGGGATCGCGCTGCAGAAGCTGGTCGACCAGTTCAACGCCGAGCACGCCGGCCGCATCCACGTGACCGCGGTCTTCCAGGGCACCTACGACGACGCCATCACCAAGTACAAGGCGTCGGTGCAGTCCGACACCACCCCGTCGCTGGTGCAGGTGTACGACATCGGCACCCAGTTCATGATCGACTCCGGGCAGGTGGTGCCGATCGCCGACTTCGCCGAGCGGGACGGCTACGACCTCGACCAGATCCAGCCCAACATCGCCGGCTACTACTCGGTGGCCAGACGGCAGTGGTCGATGCCGCTCAACTCCTCCGTCCCGCTGCTGTACTACAACAAGGACGCGTTCCGGGCCGCCGGCCTGGACCCGGACGACCCGCCCGGGAACCTGGCCGAGATCCGCGCCGCGGCCGAGCGGCTGAGCGCCTCGCGCGGCGGCCCGGTGCAGTACGGCTTCGGGGCGGCCATCTACGGGTGGCTGCTGGAGCAGTTCGCCTCCACCTCCCAGCAGCTGTGGTGCGACGCCGAGAACGGGCGCAACGGCGAGCGGGTCACCCAGGCGCTGCTCGACCAGCCCACCGTCGTGGAGACCGTCGGCTGGTGGCAGCAGATGACCGCCGACGGTCTGGCGGTGAACACCGGACGGGTCACCAAGGACGCCCAGGACGCCTTCAAGGCCGGCCAGACCGCCATCACGCTGGAGTCCACCGGGGCGCTGAAGTCCTTCGCCACCGCCGCCGAGGGCAAGTTCGAGCTGGGCGTCGCGCCGTACCCGGTGGTGTCGGGGGAGCTCGCCCCGGGCGCCGGTCCCTCGATCGGCGGGGCCAGCCTGTGGATCTCCGGTCTCGGGCACACCGAGGCCGAGAAGGAGGCCTCCTGGCAGCTCGTGCAGTTCCTCGCCAGCCCCGAGAGCCAGGCGCAGTGGCACATCGAGACCGGGTACTTCCCGATCAACACCGCCGCCCTCGAGCTGCCCCAGGAGAAGGAGTACCTGGCCGCGAACCCCAGCTTCACCGTGGCCATCGAGTCGCTGCGGCGCACCGAGCTGTCGCCGACCTCAACCGGCTGCGCCGCCGGGTCGATGCCGCAGATACGCAAGGCCAGCGAGGACGGGCTGGAGCGTGCCCTCATCGGCGGGGACCCGCAGGAGTCGATGACCAAGGCCCGGCAGAACGTCGGACTGACCATCGAGAACTACAACCAGGCGGTGCAGTAGCCGGCGGGCTGGTCCACCGGTCCGGGTGCCTTGACGGGGGAGCCCGGACCGGGCGATGCTGTCCTCCCCCGAGCAACGCCTCGCGGTCGAGCTGACGTGGGTGGGGTCGTCCCGCCCGCTGCTCCCGGAGGTACCTCGTGCCCGCCCCGTCCCTGCTCGCCCACCGCGACTTCCGTCTCCTGCTGCTCGGCCAGACCACCAGCCAGCTCGGCGCCCAGGTCAGCGGCGTGGCCGTGCCGCTGCTGGCCGTCCTGACCCTGCACGCCTCGCCCTGGCAGCTGGGGCTGGTCACCGCCTCCTCGACGCTGGCCTTCGCCCTGGTCGGGCTGCCGGCCGGCGCCTGGCTCGACCGGCTGCGCAGACGACCCGTCCTGGTCGCCAGCGACCTGGCTCGGGCCGCGCTGCTGGCCACCATCCCGGTCGCCGCCGCGCTGGGGCTGCTCAGCATCACCCAGCTCGTGGTGGTGTCGCTGCTGACCGGGTTCGCCCGGGTCTTCTTCGACGTCGGCTACCAGAGCTACACCCCCACGGTCGTCGGCCGGAACCGGCTGCTGGCCGGCAACTCCTCGCTGGAGACGGTGCGGGCCTCGGGCGAGCTGGTGGGTCCCGCCCTCGGGGGCTGGCTGGTCGGCGTCTGGGGCGCCTCCCAGGTCGTCCTGGTGCAGGTCGGCACCTTCCTGGTCTCCGCGGCGTCGCTGCTGGCCATCCGCACCGTCGAACCGGCGCCGGCGGCACCCGCCACCGGACGCGTGCGGCTGCGGGCGCAGGTCGGCGAGGGCCTCGCCTTCGTCGTGCGCAACCCGGTGCTGCGGGCGACCGCCGCGACCAGCGCGACCAGCAACGTCGCCTTCGCGATCGCCTCCGCGGTGACGTTCATCTTCTGGGTGCGGACCCTCGGTCTCGGCCCCACCACGGTCGGGCTGCTCCTCGCCGCGGGGTCGGTGGCCGCGATGGCGGCGGCCGCGCTCACCCCGCGGCTGTCGCGGCGGCTCGGATCGGCGCGCACCATCTGGCTGTCCCTGGCCCTGACCGGACCGGTCAACCTGCTCACCCCGCTGGCACAGCCGGGGTGGCTCGCCGTGCTCGCCGTGGTGGGCTCGGCGGTGGGTGGTGCGGGCCAGCTGGTCTACGCCATCACCAGCGCCAGCCTCCGCCAGCAGCTGTGCCCCGACGAGCTGCTCAGCCGCGTGACGGCCAGCACGCGCTTCCTCGTCATGGGCGGCTTTCCCCTCGGCGCCCTGCTCGGGGGTGTGCTCGGCGAGGTCCTCGGTCTACGTGCCACGCTCGTGGTCTCGGGTGCCCTGCTGACGCTGGCTGCCGTCCCGCTGCACCTGGCGCTGCGCGGCACCCGTGAGGTGGACGACCTCGCGCCGTGGACGTCGGGCCGGTCGTTACCGCTCTCCCGGCCGCCGGCGCTCCGCCGGTCGGGGGTGGGAGGCGGTCAGGACCGGGCGTGCTCGCCGGCTCCGCGGTCCGACCGGGCGCGCTGCAGCAGCAGCGCGAGGCCGCCGGTGGCCAGACCCCACAGGGCGTTGACGGCCAGCACGGGGACGACCGCGACCGGGTTGGCCAGCGGTCCCTGCAGCTGCCCGGTCAGCACGGGGGAGAGGACGCCGCTGAGCAGGATCGACAGCACCGCGTAGGTCAGCCCGACGCAGACCAGCGTCAGCACGGGTCGGGCCACCCGACCCAGCCCGACGGCGGCCACCCAGACGGCGGAGACGACGAGCGTGATGACGACGGGGACGGCGGGCGGGTCGCCGACCCCGAGCTGGTCCTCGACGATGCTGACGAGCGGGCGGACCAGGGCCAGGGCACCGAGTCCCACCACGAGCGGCCAGTGCAGCGAGCTGAGCGTCCTCATGCCCGTCACGCTAGGGTCGCGGGCCCTCGCCGGGCATCGGCTGCGGCGCTCGACCCGGGTCGACCGCTGACGCAGGCGTGCTACGTCGAGAGGCGACGTGCCGCGCCGCCGGCGAGCCGATGACCGCGGACCGCCCGGCTCCTACGCTGGGCACCGTGGAGGAGGCAGCGGCACCGGTCCCGGGCGCCCGGGACGGCCGCGGCGCGGGTCAGGCGCCGCCGTGGGTGGTGGACGCGCTGCTCGGCACCGCCGTCGCGCTCGCCCTCGCGCTCGTCATCGCCATCGGGGTGGGCGGCACCCGTCGTCCCGACCTGGTCGCCTACCTCTTCGCCGCCGGCTTCGGCGCGCTGCTGCTGCTGCGCCGCCGGCTGCCCCGCACCGTCCTGGTGCTGAGCGTGCTGGGGGTCTTCGCCTACTACACCCGCGACTACCCGCCGATCGGCGTCGCCGTCCCGGTCGTCCCCGCGCTGTACTCGGTGGCGGAGGCCGGCCTGCTGCGCTGGTCCGTCGGCGGCGGGCTGGTGGTGTTCGTGGTCTCGCTGTTCTTCCGGCTGCGCGACGGGGAGGAGGCCGTCGGCTTCCTGCTCGGCTACGAGACGGTGTCCAACCTGGCGCTGTTCGCCGCGGCCACCGCCCTCGGCGCCAGCGTCCGCGGCCGCCGCATCCAGGCGCTGCAGCAGGCCGAGATCGCCCGGCTCACCGGCGACCAGCTGGCCCGCGAGGCCGCCTCGCGGCTGCAGGGGGAGCGTGAGCGGATCTCCCGCGAGCTGCACGACACCGTCGGGCACACCCTGTCGGTGATCTCGCTGCAGGCCGGCGTCGCCGCCGAGGCGGTGGGCCGCGACGAGCGCGCCGTGGCCGAGGCGCTGGAGCGCATCGGCACCGCCAGCCGGCAGTCCCTCGGCGAGCTGCGCTCGATGGTGCGCCTGCTGCGCTCGGCCGGGGAGGACACCGCCGACGAGAGCCGCGGCGTCCGCTCGCTGGCCGGTCTCCAGGAGCTGGTCGACAGCGCCCGCCGGGCCGGCCTGGAGGTGACCACCGCCGTCGGCGCCAGCCCCGCGGAGCTGTCGGCCCCGGTCGACGCGGCGGCCTACCGGGTGGTCCAGGAGGCGATCACCAACGTGCTGCGCCACGCCGGCGCCACCCGGGCCAGCGTGACGGCGGAGGTACGCGAGGGCCGGCTGGAGCTGAGCGTCACCGACGACGGCCGGGGCGCACCGCCCGGCGGCACCGGCGGCGGCTACGGGCTGGCGGGGATGGCCGAGCGGGTGCGGCTGCTCGGCGGCTCGCTGACCACCGGGCCCGGCCCGGCCGGCGGGTTCCGGGTGCAGGCCAGCCTGCCTGCGAGGCTGTCGCCGTGATCCGCATCGTGCTGGTCGACGACCAGGAGCTCGTCCGGACGGGTCTGCGCACGCTGGCGCAGCACGACGGCGACATCGAGGTGGTGGCCGAGGCCGGCGACGGGCGCAGCGGACTCGCCGCCGTGCGCCAGCACCGGCCCGACGTCGTGCTGATGGACATCCGGATGCCCCGGCTGGACGGCATCGCGGCCACCCGCGCCGTCGCGGCCGACCCCTCGCTGGCCGCCGTGCGGGTGGTCGTGCTCACCACCTTCGACGAGGACGAGAACGTGCTCGCCGCCATCCGCGCCGGCGCGGCCGGCTACCTGCTCAAGGACGTCACCCCGGCCGAGCTGCGCTCGGCCATCCGGGTCGTGGCCGCCGGCGAGGCGCTGCTGTCGCCGGCCGTCACCCGCCGGGTGATGGCCGTGGTGGCCGACCACGCGGACAGCCGGACCCGGCCGGAGCTGCTCGAGCAGCTGACCGAGCGGGAGCGCGAGGTGCTGGCGCGGGTCGGCCTGGGGGAGTCCAACGACGAGATCGGCGCCAGCCTCTACATCAGCCCCGCCACCGCCCGCACCTACGTCAGCCGGCTGCTGACGAAGCTCGGCGCCCGGGACCGCTCCCAGCTGGTCGTCCTCGCCTACGAGTCCGGTCTGGTCCGTCCCGGTGGCGCCCGCTGAGCCGTGACCCGCTGAGGCCCGCCCACAGCGACGCCCACTGCTCCGGCCCGAGGTCGCGGGGCAGCGCACCCGGGGGCACCCGGGCCGCCGACAGCAGCCCAGCCACCCCGGCACGACGCTCCGGCAGCCGGTCGAGGACCTGCGCCATCCCGCGCCCGCGGCCGGTGAACACCCGGCGGACGAAGTCCTCGTAGCGACGCCGCTCGGCCGCCGGCACCAGCGGCCGGTCGCGGCGGACCACGCGCAGCAGCCCGGCGTCGACGCCCGGCCGGGGGGAGAAGTGGTGGGCCGCGACCCGGGCGTGCAGCTCGAAGCGGAACCAGGGGGCGGACTGGGCGGTCAGCATCGTGCCGCCCCCCGACGCCCGCCCGCTTGCGGGCGACCTCCCACTGGGTGAGCAGGACCGCCTGCTGCCAGGCCGGCGACCGCAGCAGCCGGCGCAGCAGCGGGGTGGTGAGCGAGAAGGGGATGTTGCCCACCACGACCGGCCGGTCCAGCGGGACGGTGAGGGCATCGGCGTGGCGCACCGCCACGCCGGGCAGGCGGCGGGCGAGCGCGCGGACCCGGTGCTCGTCGACGTCCACGGCGAGCAGGTCGCGGCCGAGCCGGGCCAGCGGGACGGTGAGGGCGCCGTCGCCCGCGCCCAGCTCGAGGACGGGGCCGTGGGTCTGCTCGACCAGGGCGACGACCCGGCGGATGGTGGGACGGTGGATCGGGAAGTTCTGGCCGAGCTCGTGGCGGCCACCGGAGGAGGACCGGGCGTGCATGACGTGCTCCGTCGTTCGAGGTGGAGCACCCGAGGGGCCGTACGGGCGTAGCGGGCCGCTCCCGGGTGCCGAGGGCATCCGGAAGGACGGCGCGATCGAGGTGCGTCGCCGCGCCGTCAGGCGCTGCGGTCGCGAACGGTGAGCTGGCGGCCGGCAGCGGCCGCGGGACCCGAGCACATGGCCGGCACGCTAGCGGCCTGCGGCGTCGGTCACACCCGGTTTTCCGCGACCGCACGAGATCGCCGTCTCAGGATCCGATCAGGCGTGGACAGCTCCTCGCGGTATTCCCTAGTGTTCCAGCATGGAAACCGGGAATGTCCTGCTGAGCGGCGTCTGCCAGCCAGCGGCCACGTGTTGTCGCTGTCGCTGACCACCTGCTCGCCCTGAGCCCGGCTGCCGGGCAGCAGGGCCCCCGGTACCACCCGCGTCCGACGTCTCGTCCCGACGCGTCACCGCCGCTCACCCCTCGGTGACCCGGCTGCTCCACCCCGGCCCCCGCACCGACGTCCGCCGTCGGCAGGGCGACGACGTCCGTGCGCCGGGCCCACACCACCACCTGAGGAGACCCTCCCATGACCCTGCTCGACGCCCGTCCCCAGACCGCCCAGCCCCAGACCGCCCAGCCCCAGACCGCCCGTTCCCAGACCGGCCAGGCCGGCTACCGCCTGATCGGCGTGCAACGGACCGGGGAGAACATCGGCGCCCGGATCGAGGGCGTCCGCCTCGGCGGCGACCTCGACCCGGACGTGGTCGGCGAGATCCGCCGCGCGCTGCTGGCGCACAAGGTGGTCTTCTTCTCCGGCCAGGACCACCTCGACGACACCGCCCAGTACGAGTTCGCCAGCCTGCTGGGGCGTCCCACCGCACCGCACCCGACCGTGCGGGGCAACGAGTCCGGCGTGCTGCCGATCGACTCCCGCCACGGCAAGGCGAACAGCTGGCACTCCGACGTCACCTTCGTCGACCGCATCCCGGCGATCAGCCTGCTGCGTGCGGTGAAGCTGCCCAGCCACGGCGGCAGCACCGTGTGGGCGAACACCGCCACCGCCTACGCCGCGCTGCACCCGGCGCTGCAGGCCCTGGCCGAGCGGCTGTGGGCCGTCCACAGCAACCTCTACGACTACGTGGCCGAGCGCGACGAGAAGCGCATCGGCGGCATCGACGTCCAGGAGCAGGCCTACCGCGACGAGTTCGCCAGCCAGGTCTTCGAGACCGAGCACCCGCTGGTCCGCGTCCACCCCGAGACGGGGGAGAAGGTGCTGCTCGCCGGCCACTTCGTGCGCCGCATCGTCGGGCTGAACACCCACGACAGCGACGACCTGTTCCAGCTGCTGCAGCGCCACGTGACCAGGCTGGAGAACACCGTGCGCTGGCAGTGGCGGCCGGGCGACCTGGCCATCTGGGACAACCGCGCCACCCAGCACTACGGCGTCGCCGACTACGGCGACCAGGAGCGCCTGCTGCACCGCATCACCCTGGCCGGCGACGTGCCGGTCAGCGTGGACGGGGTCAGCTCCACCCCGCGCCAGGGCGACGCCAGCCACTTCTCCCAGGTCGCCTGACCCTCCCACGACGGTGGCGGCCGCCCGGCGGCGGCCGCCACCGTCCCCCGCACGTCCGAGAGAGGACACAGCCATGACCCGTCTGGACCGACGGACCTTCCTCGCCGCCACCGGTGCCGGCCTCGCCACCACGCTGCTGACCCTGCCGGGCTGCCGCTCGGCGGTCGAGCAGGCCAGCGCCGGACCCGCCGGCGGACCGACCCACGGCGGTCGCATCGCCGCCGGCATCCTGACCGACCTGGTGCCGGCCAACTTCTTCACCAACTCCTCCCTCGGGGTGACCACCGTGGTCGGGCTGGCCTTCGAGTCCCTGATCCGCTACCCCAACGACACCGTCGAGCCCACGCCCCGGCTGGCGACCTCCTGGGAGCTGGCCGAGGACGGCCTCGCACTCACCCTCGAGCTGCGCCGGGGCGTGCTGTTCCACAACGGCCGCGAGTTCACCTCGGCCGACGTGGAGTCCTCCATCCGGGCCTACGCCGACCCCCGCTGGAACGGCCAGCTGCGGCGGACGGCCGCGGCCATCACCTTCTTCGACACCAGCGAGCCGTACCGGGTCACGCTCGGCTTCGAGCACCCGCTGGGCAACGTCTTCGACCTGCTCGACACCGTCCCCGTCGTCGACGCCGGCTCGCTGGAGCAGCTCGCCACCGGTGAGGCGTTCGTCGGGACCGGCCCGTTCAAGGTGACCTCCTGGGAGCCCGGCACGGCCATCACCTTCGACCGGCACGAGGGGTACTGGGTGCCCGAGCGCCCCTACGCCGACGGCGTGGACGTGCGGGTGATCACCGACGCCACCTCGTTGCTGTCCTCGCTGCGGTCGGGGCAGATCCAGCTGGCCAACGGCCTCAGCTACCTCGACCTGGACAACCTGCCGAGCGACGCCTTCGAGGTGCTCACCGCCGAGGGTGCGGAGCAGCAGCTCTACGTGGGCACCGATGTCACGGCGGGCTCGCTGGCCGACGTCCGGCTGCGCCGGGCCATCGCCTACGCCGTCGACCGGCAGCGGGTGGTGGACGAGGTGCTGCGGGGCGGCGGGTACCCCATCAACCTGCCCTGGCCGCGCTACTCCAGCGCCTTCGACGAGGCCCGCAACGAGCGCTACGCCCGTGACGTGGCGGCCGCCCGGGCCCTGGTCGCCGAGCTCGGCGAGATCGAGACCATCCCCTACACCTACCCGGTGGGGAACCCGCTGGTGGAGGCCACGGCGGCGATCGTGCAGGCCGACCTGGCCGAGGTCGGCATCACCGTCGAGCTCGACCCGATCGACCAGGCCCAGTTCACCAAGCGGCTGATCGGGGCCGAGCTCGAGGGCATCTGGACCACCTTCCACTCCTGGGCGCAGTACACGCCCTCCACGCTGACCGTGAGCGCCTACCCCTTCAACGCCGCCAAGAACGCCTCCAACTACCGGTCGGAGGAGTACGCCGAGCACGCCGACGCGGCCTGGCGGATCCCCGACGGGGCCGGGCCCGAGGCGGTCGAGGCCTACGGCGAGGTGTCGGAGGACCTGCTCGAGGCGCTGTTCCTCATCGAGCTCGCCGTCGTCCTGCCCCGCTACGGGATCTCCCGCCGGCTCAGCGGCGTGGACTGGACCAAGCGCAACGAGATCCTGCTCACCGACGCCTACCTCGGCGGTGGCTGATGGGCCGCTACCTCCTGCGTCGGCTGCCGTCCGCGCTGCTGGTGCTGCTCGCCTCCTCGGTGGCCATCTTCGGGCTGCTGCGGCTCGTGCCGGGGGACCCGGCCACCACGCTGGCCGGCGCGGACGCGCCCCCGGAGGCGGTGGCCGCCATCCGGGCCGAGCTGGGTCTCGACCGGCCGCTGGGGACGCAGTACGTGACCTGGCTGGGCGACGTCCTCACCGGCGACCTCGGCCGCTCCTACCTGATCGGCGGGCAGATCGCCGACCTGGTCCGCAGCGGCCTGGTCAACACCCTGGTGCTCACCGCCGCCGCGCTGCTGCTGGCGGTGGCGGGCAGCCTGGTGACCTCGCTGCTGTGGGCCCGGGTGGAGCGGGGTCCGCTGGACTCGCTGCTGACCTCGGTCAACACCCTGGCCCTGGCGCTGCCCACCTTCGTGACCGGGGTGGCGCTGGTGCTGGTGCTGGGCATCGTGCTCCGCGTGCTGCCCACCGGGGGGACGCCGCCGGCCGGGTTCGCCCGCGACCCCGACATCGCCGTGCAGTACCTGCTGATGCCGGCGGTCTGCCTGGCGCTGCCCGCCTCCGCCGCGCTCACCCGCTTCCTCACCGAGGCGCTGCGGACCGAGCTGGCCGCGCCCTACGTCACCACCGCGCGGGCCGCCGGCGTCCGGAGCTCGCGGCTGCTGGTGGCCCACGCGCTGCCGGCGGCGCTGCCGACCTACCTGACCGTGCTGGGGCTGCAGGCCGGCGGTCTGCTGGGCGGCGCGGTGCTGGTCGAGGCCATCTTCAGCTGGCCCGGGCTGGGCCAGCTCGCCGCCCAGGCGATCGACCGCCGCGACTACCCGGTGGTCCAGGTCCTGCTGCTGCTGTCGGTGGCGGTGTTCGTGGTGGTCCAGCTGACCACCGACGTGGTGCACGCCTGGTTGGACCCGCGGGTCCGGATCGGAGGTCTGACGTGACCGAGCTGCTGACCCGCACCGGCGTGGACGGGACGGTGGTCCCGGCCCCGGCGGCGGTCGAGCCCGACCGCCCGGAGGAGGCCGCGGCCGCCTCCCGGACCCGGTCGCGGAGCTGGCGGGCGCTGACCCGCGGCCGCGGGCTCGTCGGGCTGGTGCTGCTGGGCCTCGTGGTGCTGGCCGGGCTGCTGGCGCCTGTGCTCTCGCCCTGGGACCCGCTGCAGCAGGTGCCCGGTGCGAACCTGCTGCGCCCGGGCGGGGACCACCTGCTCGGCACCGACCAGGTCAACCGGGACGTGTGGTCCCGCACCCTGCACGGCATCCGCGCCGACCTGGTGGTCCTCGCCGTCGGCGTCCCCCTCGGTGCCCTGGCCGGCAGCCTGCTGGCGCTGCTGGGAACCCTGTCGGGCGTCGTCGACGTCGCGGTCCAGCGGCTGTTCGACCTGCTGCTGTCCTTCCCGACCCTGGTCTTCGCGATCGCGCTGACGGCGGTGATCGGGCCCGGGACCTGGACGGTGGTGACCGTGATCGCGGTGCTGGAGACCCCGGTGTTCGGCCGGGTGCTGCGCAGCGCGGTGCTCACCGTCACCGCCCAGCCCTACGTCGAGGCCTCGGTGGCGATGGGTGCGCCCCGGCGGTGGGTGCTGCGTCGCCACGTGCTGCCCAACGCCCGCGACCCGCTGGCCGTGCAGCTGGCCCTCTCGCTGTCGCTGGCCGTCTTCGTCGAGGGGGCGATGAGCTTCCTCGGCATCGGCGTCAGGCCACCGGCGCCCTCGCTGGGCAGCCTGATCTCCGACGGCATCGGCTACGCCGAGTCCAACGTGGCCTACGTGGTGGCCCCGCTGGTCGTGGTGGTGGTCGTGGTGCTCGGTCTGCAGCTGGTGGCCCAGGCCCTCGGCCGCGCCGCCCGGGGGGTCCGGTGAGCACCGGGGCCGGCACCGGTGCGGGGGCCGGGTCGCGGCCGGCCGCCTACGACGGCTTCGGGGGCCGGGTGGGACGCACGATGTCGCAGTCGCGGCCGTGGTGGCCCGAGGAGGTCCGGGCACCGGCGGGTGCACCCAACGTGGTGGTCGTGCTGGTCGACGACCTGGGCTACGCCGACACCGCGCCCTACGGCGGTGAGATCGAGACCCCGCACCTGGCCCAGCTGGCCGCGGAGGGGGTGCAGCTCACCGGCTACCACACGCTGCCGCTGTGCTCGCCGGCCCGGGCGTCGCTGCTGACCGGGGTCAACGCCCACCGCGCCGGCTTCGCCTACCCGGCGAACTCAGACCCCGGGCACCCGGCCTTCGACTTCCGGCTGCCCGACGACGCGCCCACCCTGGCCGAGTCCTTCCGGGCCTCGGGCTACGCCACCTTCGCGGTCGGGAAGTGGCACCTGGCCGGCGACCGGCTGCTGCACGACGCCGCGGACAAGTCGTCCTGGCCGCTGCAGCGGGGCTTCGACCGCTACTTCGGCAGCCTCGAGGGCTTCACCTCGCTGCACGCGCCGCACCGCCTGGTGTGGGACAACTCGCCCTACGAGGTCGACTCCTACCCCGACGGCTACTACCTGACCGACGAGCTCACCGACCGGGCCGTGGGCATGATCCGCGCGCTGCGGTCCAGCGACGCCCGCAAGCCCTTCTTCCTGTGGTTCGCCCACCACGCCGTGCACGGGCCCATCCAGGCCCGCGACGGCGACGTCGACCGCTACGCCGGCGTCTACGACTCCGGGTGGGACCACGTCCGCTCCGAGCGGTTCCGCCGCCAGGTCGAGCGAGGGCTGTTCCCCGAGGGGACCCGGCTGCCCGACGCTCCCGAGCCGGGGGTGGACGTCCCCGCCTGGGACTCCCTCAGCCCCGACCAGCGACGCCTGTTCGCCCGCTACATGGAGGTCTACGCCGCTGCGGTGACGGCGGTGGACGACAGCGTGGGCCGGCTCCGGGCGACGCTGGCCGAGCACGGCGACCTGGAGAACACGATCATCGTGTTCGCCTCCGACAACGGCGGCACCGCCGAGGGCGGGGTGAACGGCACCCGCAGCTACTTCAGCCAGTTCGTGCACCTGGCCGGGCTGGACGAGCGGTGGGAGCGCGACGTCGAGCGCGACCTCGACCTGGCGGGCGGCCCGCAGACCGCGGTGCACTACCCGCGGGGGTGGGGACGGGCGTCCAACACCCCGTTCCGGCTCTACAAGGGCCACACCCACGCCGGCGGGGTGCGGGCACCGCTGCTGGTCTCCTGGCCGGCCGGGCTGCCCGAGCGGGGGCTGCGGCACCAGTACGTGCACGCCACCGACCTGGCGCCCACCCTGCTGGAGCTCGCCCGGGTGCCGCGGCTGGCCGCCCGCCACGGCATCCCCGCCACGCCGCCCGACGGGGTCAGCGCGGTCCCGGTGCTGCGCTCCGCCGACGCGCTCGCGACCCACACCGAGCAGTACGCCGAGTCCGGCGGCCACCGGTCCTACACGGCCGGTCGGTGGAAGATCGTCACCCGGCACCTGCCGGGCACGGATTTCGACGACCGGGAGTGGGCGCTGCACGACCTGGCGGAGGACCCCACCGAGACCCGCGACCTCGCCGCCCGGCGGCCGGAGCTGGTGGCCGACCTGGCCCGCCGCTGGGAGGAGGCCGCCTGGGCCAACCGGGTGTTCCCCCTCGACGACCACGGCCCCGCCTCCGCGCTGCGCCGGCCGGCCGACGACCACCTCGACGACCCGGTCCGGCTGCTGCCGGGCACGCCCACGCTGGAACGGGTCCGCTCGGCGCGGCTGCTGCAGCACCGCCACCTCGACGTCACGGTCGAGCTGGCCCTGCGTCCCGGCGACCGCGGGGTGCTGGTGGCCCACGGCGACCAGGGCGGCGGCTACCTGCTGGCCGTCGACCCGCTCCCCGACGGCCGCCCGGCCGCGGTGCTGGTGCTCAACGCCTACGGCCGGGTGCACCGCACCGGCCCGCTCGCGCTGCAGCTGGGGCCGCAGCGGCTGCTGCTGCGGTTCGAGCCGCTCCCCGGCTTCCGCTGGCGGCTCCGGCTGGCCGCCGGCGGCGCCGAGGCCGAGCTCGGCGACGTCCCGCAGCTGCTGGGCATGGCCCCCTTCACCGGGATCAGCGTCGGCGCCGACCGGGGCGGACCGGTCGAGTGGGAGCGCCACCTCAGCCGCCGCCACGACCCGTTCACCGGCGTGCTGCACGCCGTCACCTACACCCCGGGACGCCCGAGCCCCGAGGACCCCCGCGAGCTGGCCCGGCTGTGGCTGGAAGGAGCACGGATCCATGACTGAGCGAGGCCAGCACCTGGTCGAGGAGCGTGGGCCGCTGCTGCGGGTCCGCGACCTGCGGGTCCACTTCGCCGAGCAGCCGCGTCCTGCGGTGGACGGGCTGTCCCTCGAGCTCGCACCCGGGGAGGTGCTGGCCCTGGTGGGGGAGTCGGGGTCGGGGAAGTCGGTGACCGCCCGCTCCCTGCTCGGCCTGCTGCCCGGCACCGCCACGGTGGCCGGGTCGGTGCGCTGGCAGGTCGCCGGGGTGCCGGACCGGGAGTGGGTGGGTGCCACGGAGTCGCAGTGGCGGCAGGTGCGGGGACGGTGCGCCGCCATGGTGTTCCAGGAGCCGCAGACCGCGCTCAACCCGGTCCGGACGGTGGGCTGGCAGCTGGCCGAGGCGGTGCGGGCGCACACCCGGACCGACCGGCGCAGCGCCCGCCGCCGGGCCGTGGAGCTGCTGGACCTGGTCGGCATCCCCGAGCCGGGGCGGCGGGTCGACAGCTTCCCGCACCAGCTCTCGGGCGGGCAGAAGCAGCGGGTGGTGATCGCGCTGGCGCTGGCCCAGCAGCCGGCGGCGCTGGTGGCGGACGAGCCGACCACCGCCCTCGACGTCACCGTGCAGCGGGACATCCTGCAGCTGCTGGCCGACCTGCGTGACCGGCTCGGCACCGCCGTGCTGCTCATCACCCACAGCATGGGGGTGGTGGCCTCCCTCGCGGACCGGGTGCAGGTGGTCCACGACGGCCGCCACGTCGAGACCGGCGGCGTGCACGAGCTGTTCGACCGCCCGCAGCAGCCCTACACCCGGCTGCTGCTGTCCTCGGTGCCCCGGCTGCCGACCACCTCGGACGCCGGTGCGCCGGCCCCGGCCGCGGCGGTCGACACGCGGGCGGTGGACCCGCGGGAGGTGGTGGTCGAGGCCGACGGGCTGGACGTCGAGTACCCGGGCCGGTTCGGCCGTGCCAGCACCCCGGTGCTGCACGACGTCACGTTCGCCGTGCGCGCCGGTGAGGTGCTGGGCGTGGTGGGCGAGTCCGGCTCGGGGAAGTCGACGCTGACCCGGGTGGTGCTGGGCCAGCTCCCCGCGCTGCGCGGGGAGGTGCGGGTCGGCGGGCAGCGGCTGGCCGGGCTGTCGTCGCAGGAACTGCGTCGGGTGCGCCGGGGCATCGGGGTGGTCCAGCAGGACCCCGCCAGCAGCCTCGACCCGCGGCTCAGCGTGGCCGACTGCGTCGCCGAGCCGCTGCAGCTGCACCGCTGGGGCGGCCCGGCCCTGGTCCGGGGCCGGGTGGCCGAGCTGCTGGAGTCGGTGTCGCTGCCGCGGGCGGTGGCCTCCCGGCTGCCGCACGAGCTCTCCGGCGGTCAGCGCCAGCGGGTGGCCGTCGCCCGCGCGCTGGCGCTGCGGCCGTCGCTGCTGGTGGCCGACGAGCCGACCAGCGCGCTCGACGTCACCGTGCAGGCGTCGGTGCTGGCCCTGCTCGCCCGGCTGCAGGCCGAGCAGGGCTTCGCCTGCCTCTTCGTCAGCCACGACCTGGCTGTCGTGCACCAGGTCAGCGACCGGGTGCTGGTGCTGCGCCACGGACGGGTGGTGGAGCAGGGCGACAGCGGGAGCGTGCTGACGCGGCCGGTCACCGGCTACGCCCGGGAGCTGGTGGACGCGGTGCCGGTCCCCGACCCGCGGCACCGGCTCGTCGGCCGGTGAGGGCCGCCAGCCCCCAGGCCACCAGCCCGGTGACGGCGCCCACCACGGTGCCCGTGACCAGGCTGGAGACCACACCGGTGCCCCGCACGAGCAGCTCGAGGGCGGCCGGGGACATGCCCGTGCTGGCGGCGTCCGGCAGCCGGGCGCCGACGGCGGTCTCCCACAGGAGCTGGTGACCCACCGCCAGGATCACGCCGTACAGGGCACCGACGACGAGCAGGGTGAGGAACGGCTTCGGCACCCGGGCCGCCCACACCACCGCGACCCAGATGAGCAGGGGCACGAAGACGAACAGGGCGTTGACGGAGGTGCCCTCCTGGATGAGGTCCAGGTCGTGCAGCACGACACGGGGCGCGGCCAGCAGGGCCAGCCCGACGAGGGCCGGCCAGGACAGGCCCAGGCGGGGGCGACGGGAGGTCGTCGCGTGCGGTGGGGACGAGGTGGTGGAGTTCATGCTCCGACGGTAGGAAGCAGCGGCCGTCACCACATCCGCGCGCACGCTCGATCCCGGTACGCCGTCAGGCGACGGCGGCCGTCGTCCGCGGGCGACCCGGGCGCCGGGGAAGGCCCGGGGTGGACCGGGCGGCTCTAGGCTGGGCGCCCATGAGGCCGGTGACCGAGCTCCTGCTGGGCTTCGGCGGCGGGGCCTGCCTCCTCGGGCTGGTCTTCTGGACCGTCGGGTTCGCCGTCGGCAAGGGCCGTCGCTCCGGCTGGCGGAGCACCCAGGGGAGGTGGGTGCCCTTCGAGGGCAGGTGGAGCCGCTCCTGGCAGGTCGAGTACCGGGCCGAGGACGGCAGCACCCACCGGGTGTTCCCGTCGATGGACGCCCTCGGCCTCACGCAGTCGGGGACGGTCCCCGTCCGCTACGACCCGCGCCGCCCCCGGCGGGCCGTGATCGACACCTTCTACCACCGGGGTGGGTTCTTCAAGGTCGTCGGCGGCGTGGTCGTGGGCATCGGACTCCTGCTGGCGGGCCTGGCGGCCCTGCTGTCCCGGGGCTGATGGTCACGGGCGGCACCACAGGCCGTACCGTCAGGTCATGAGCGACGAGACGCCCCGCAGCGGCGCCGCGGCCCCCACCTTCGTCGACGTGGACCTGCGGGGGGCCACCTTCCGGCAGGTCGACCTGTCCGGCGCCCGCTTCGCCGACGTCGACCTCACCGGCGCCCGGGTCCGCGGGGCGCTGCTGTCCGACGTCGACCTCAGCGGCGACATCCGCGACCTGCGGATCTACGGCATCGACGTGGTGCCCCTGGTGGAGGCCGAGCTCGACCGACGCCACCCCGAGCGGGTCCTGATGCGGCCGTCCGACGCGGAGGGGTTCCGCCGCGCCTGGGCCGAGCTGCGACGGCTGTGGGCGGCCACGGTGGCGAAGGCCCGGACCCTGGACCCCGCGCTGCTGCACGAGCAGGTGGACGAGGAGTGGTCCTTCGTCGAGACGCTGCGTCACCTGCTGTTCGCCACCGACGCCTGGGTGCTGCGGGTGCTGCTGCAGGACCCGGCGCCGTGGCACCCCCTCGACCTGCCCTTCGACGAGATGCCCGACGTGCCCGGCGTCCCGCGCGACCGGGAGGCCCGGCCGGAGCTGGCGCAGGTGCTGGCGCTGCGGGAGGACCGGGCCCGGACCGTCCAGCGGCTGCTCGACGAGCTGACCGACGACCGGCTCGACGAGCTGACCACCCCCGTGCCGGCCCCGGGCTTCCCGGAGTCCAGGGCCTACCCCGTGCGGGAGGCGCTGGAGGTGCTGGTGACCGAGGAGTGGTGGCACCGCTTCTTCGCCGAGCGCGACCTCGACCTGCTCGGCGCCCGGGGCGGCGCCGGCGTTTGACGCCCCGGCGCCGCGGCCGAAGAATCGCACCAGCCGACCACCACCGAGGAGCCCCGTGCGTCCCAGCCTGCACCCCGCCACCGGAACCGCCCGATGAGCCGGACGGCGCCGCAGCCGGTGGCGCTGGGCGTGGAGGACCTGCTGGCCCGCGCCCGCCGGCTCGCCGAGCGGGGTCCGCGCACGCTGCTGGGCATCACCGGGGCGCCGGGGGCCGGCAAGTCGACCCTGGCCGCCGCGGTGGTCGAGGCGCTCGGACCCGACCTGGCCGTGCTGGTGCCGATGGACGGCTTCCACCTGGCCGAGCGCACCCTGCTCGCGTGGGGCCGCCGGGAGCGGAAGGGGGCCTGGGACACCTTCGACGTCGACGGCTACCTGCACCTGCTGCGCCGCCTGCGGGCCGCGCGGGAGCCGGTGGTGCACGCCCCCGACTTCGACCGCGCGCTGGAGGAGCCCATCGGCTCCGCCATCCCCGTCCACCGGGCGGTGCCGCTGGTCGTCACCGAGGGCAACTACCTGCTCACCACCGAGGGATCGTGGGGCGGTGTCGCGGCGCTGCTGGACGAGTGCTGGTACCTCGAGCTCGACGACGAGGTGCGGCTGGACCGGCTCACCCGGCGCCACGAGCAGCACGGCAAGGCGCCCGAGGCGGCCGCCGGCTGGGCCCGCGGCACCGACCAGCGCAACGCCGAGCTGGTGGCCCGCTCCCGCGACCGGGCCGACCTCGTGGTGACGGTGGCCTGAGATGGCGCAGGAGCAGACCACGGTGACGGCGGTGGACGTCGAGCGGGCGGTGGCCCGGCTGGCCGGGGCCGTCGCCACCACCCCGCTGCAGCGCAGCGAGCGGCTGTCCCGCCTCACCGGCCTTGACGTGTGGTTCAAGCGCGAGGACCTGCAGCACGCCCGCTCCTACAAGGCGCGCGGCGCCTACCACCTGATCTCGCGGCTGTCGTCGGAGCAGAGGGCCCGCGGGGTGGTCTGCGCCTCCGCCGGCAACCACGCGCAGGGCGTCGCCCACGCCTGCGCGGTGCTCGGCGTCCGGGCCCGGATCTACCTGCCGCGCACCACGCCGCGGCAGAAGCGGGAGCGGGTCGCGGCCATCGGCGGCGACCGGGTGCAGGTGGTCATCGAGGGCGACTACTACGACGAGGCGGCCGCCGCGGCCGAGGCCGACGCCGCCCGGACCGGCGCGGTGCGCGTGCCGCCCTTCGACCACCCCGACGTGGTCGCCGGGCAGGGCACCCTGGCGCCGGAGCTGGTGCAGCAGCTGGGCGGCGCCCCCGACGCCGTGGTGGTCCCCGTCGGCGGGGCGGGTCTGCTGGCGGGGATGGTGGCCTGGCTGGCCGAACGGCACCCGGAGGTGCGGGTGGTCGGCGCCGAGCCCGCCGGCGCGGCGAGCCTGACCGCCGCGCTGGCCTCGGGTGGTCCGGTCACCCTGAGCGGGGTCGACACCTTCGTCGACGGGGCCTCGGTGGCCCGGGTCGGTGAGCTGACCCACGCCCTCGTCGCCGGCCGGCTGCACCAGGTGCGGGTGGTGCCGGAGGGGCTGGTCTGCACCGAGATGATCGACCTGTACCAGGAGGAGGGGATCATCGCCGAGCCCGCCGGCGCGCTGGCCGGAGCAGCGCTGCGCACGGGTCCGGACCTGCCGCCCGGGTCCCGGGTGGTGTGCGTCCTCTCCGGCGGCAACAACGACCTCAGCCGCTACGCCGAGGTGGTGGAGCGCTCGCTGGTGCACGAGGGACGCAAGCACTACTTCATGGTCGACTTCCCGCAGGAGGCCGGTGCGCTGCGCCGCTTCCTCGACGAGGTGCTGGGGCCCGACGACGACATCACCCTCTTCGAGTACGCCAAGCGCAGCAACCGCGAGTTCGGGCCGGCGCTGGTGGGCATCGAGCTGGGCCGTCCGGAGGACATCGACGACCTGCTGGGCCGGATGGAGCGCAGCCCGATCCGCGCCACCCACCTGCCAGCGGACGCGCAGCTCACCCGCTTCCTCATCTGAGGTACCTCAGGGGTCGGCCGCCGCGGGTCCGGAGCGGCAGAAGCAGCAGTTCGCCCGATGCGGCGGAGCCGGCCTCAGCACGACGGTGGGTCCATGAGCGACTACTGGACGATGACGACGTACCGCAACGAGCTGGCGGAGCAGATGGAACGCGCCCGGGAGCGCCGGCTGGCCCGGGAGCTCGCCGCCGCCCGACGCCTCGAGCGCCGCGAGGAGCGACGGGCGAGGCGGGCGCTGCAGGCGCCCGCCGCGCGTCCCCGGCACCTGCGGCTGCTGGTCTGGCGTTGACCGCTGCTCCTGTCAGTCCCGCGTGCCACGATGGCACCGTGCTGACAGAGGGGCTGGCCGTGGTGGGCCGCGACGCCGAGCTCGCCACGCTGCTGCAGCAATGGGGTGAGGCCGCCGCCTCACCGCGGACGGTGCTGCTGGCCGCCGACGCCGGTGGCGGCAAGACCACGGTGATCGGCGAGCTCGTCCGCCGGCTGACCGCACCGGGGGCGACCTCCCCGACCCCGCAGGTCGTGGTCGGGGAGTGCGTCCCGCTGGGTGAGCTGGGGCTGGCCCTGGTCCCGGTGGCGCAGCTGCTGCGCCGGCTGATCGAGGCGCACGGGGTCGAGCAGGTGCTGGAGTGGGCCGGCGCCGGCGCGGACACGCTGGGCGCGGTGCTGCCGGCCCTGGGACGGGCCCGACCCGCGGACGAGGACCGGCTCCGGCTGTTCGAGGCGATAACCCGCGTGCTCGAGCAGGCCGCCGCCCGGCAGCCGCTGCTGGTCGTCGTCGAGGACGCCCACTGGGCCGACGAGAGCACCCGGCAGCTGCTCCGCTTCGTCACCCAGTCGCTGCGCCCCGCGCACGTCATGGTGCTGATCTCCTACCGCACCGACGAGGTGCACCGGCGCCACCCGCTGCGGCCCTTCCTGGCCGAGCTGGTGCGGCTGCCGCAGGTGCTGCGGGTCGAGCTGCCGCTGCTCACCGTGGCCGAGGTCGCCCAGCTGCTGGAGCAGCGGCTCGGGCACCCGGTCGGGCCCGATCTCGCCGCGTCGGTCCACGAGCGCAGCGAGGGGGTGCCCTACTTCGTGGCCGAGCTGGGGCAGGCGCTGGAGCGCGGCTGCCCCGAGATGCCGGACAACCTCCGCGACGCGCTGCTGGTGCGCGCGGCCACGGTCAGCGAGGAGGCGCAGGCGCTGGTGCGGCTGATGACCACCGCCGGGAACTCCATCAGCCACGCGCTGCTGCGTGAGGTCAGCGACCTGCCCGAGCCCGAGCTGGACCGGCTGCTGCGCGAGGCGGTCGACTCCGGGCTGCTGCTGACCACCGAGTCCGGCTACCGGTTCCGCCACGCGCTGCTGCGGGAGGTGCTGCACGCCGACCTGCTGCCCGGCGAGCACAGCCGCAGCCACGCCCGCTTCGCCGAGGTGCTGACCGTCCGCCCGGACCTGGCCCGGGGGCACCTGGACGCCGAGATCGCCCACCACTGGTCGGCCGCGCACGAGCCGCAGCGGGCCTTCGACGCCGCGATGGCCGCCGCGGCCTCCGCCTCGAGCCCCTACGAGCAGCTGCGGATGCTCGAGGTCGCGCTCGAGCTGTGGGACCGGGTCGACCACGGCGGGCACGGCAGCCACGCCGACGTGCTGGAGCGCGCGGCGGGGCTGGCCCGCCGCCTCGGCGACTCCCGGCGGGGCCTGCCGCTGATCCGGGCGTCCCTGGCCGAGACCGACGAGGCGGCCGAGCCGCTGGTGTCGGCCCGCCGCCAGGTGGTCAAGGGGATCCTGCTCGGTCTCTCGACCGACGACCTCGGCCAGAGCTACGCCGATGCCATCGCCACCACCACCGCCGCGGTCGAGCTGACCCGCCCGCACGGCGACACCCACGAACGGGCGCAGGCCCTCGACGCGCTGGCCACCCAGCTGATGCTCACCGGCGACCGCGAGCACGCGCTGGAGGTCGCGCGCGAGGCCGAGCGGACGGCGGTCGCCATCGGCGCCGACCACCTGCGGGCGAGCGCCCTCAACACCCAGGGCTCGGTCCTGGTCGGCCTCGGGGAGGAGGCCGAGGGGCTGGCCACGCTGCGCCGGTCGCTGCCGCTGGCCGACGGCAGCGAGTGGCTGCAGCTGCGCTACCACGTCAACATGTCCGACGCGCTGCTCAGCGCGGGGCGGGCCGAGGAGTCGATCGCGGTCGCCACCGAGGGCATCGAGGTGGCCCGGCGGCAGGGCATCTCGCGGGCCGCCGGCGCGATGCTGATCGGCAACGCGGTGGCGGCGATGCTCGAGCTGGACCGCTGGGACGAGGCCGGGGAGCTGCTGCGCACGGGCCGCGAGCTCAGCGCCATCGGCCACCACGCCCTGCACCTGCAGCTCGTCGGCGCCTGGATGGACACCTGGCAGGGACGCTCTGCCCAGGCCCGCGCGGTGCTGGACCTGCCCGGCGCGGGACGCTCGCCCGCCGGCCGGCTGCCCCAGTTCCTCCGCCTGCTGTGCATCACCCGGGCCGACCTCGCCTGGCTGGAGGGCGACCCGGCCGGAGCCTGGCAGGAGCTGCAGCCGCTGCTGGACCGTCCGCAGCTGATGAAGGAGGACGAGCGCTGGCGGCTGCTCACCCTCGCCGCCCGCAGCGCGGCGGCGGTGGACGACCCGGCCGCGGCCACCGCCCGCGTCCACGAGCTCGCGGCCTCCTGCCGCGAGGTCACCGCCGCCAGCTGGGCCCGGCCGCTGGTCGCCGCCGAGCTGGCGGACACGGCTGCGGCGTGGCGGGCCGCCGTGGCGGCGCTGGGGCACGGTCCGGCCCACCTGCGCCCCTACGCCGGCCTCCGGCTGGCCTCGACGCTGCTCGTCGGGCGGCAGCGGGGCGAGGCCGAGGCCGTGCTCGCCGCGGCGTGCGAGCAGGCGCGCCGGCTGGGGCTGGTTCCGCTGCACGAGCGGCTGCGACGGCTCCAGCGCCGCTCGGGGGAGCGGGACGGCACCGGCGTGCTGACCCCGCGCGAGGCGGAGGTGCTGCGGCTGGTGGCCGAGGGCCGCTCCAACGCCGAGATCGGGCGCGAGCTGTTCATCAGCGCCAAGACCTCGAGCGTGCACGTGTCCAACATCCTGGCCAAGCTGGACGCCTCCTCCCGCGGCGAGGCAGCGGCCAAGGCGCGACGGGCGGGTCTGCTGGACTGAGCGTTCAGTCCCGGCCGCCCGGCTCGGGCCCGCCCTCGCCGGCCTGGTCGAGGTGGTCGTTGAGCGTGATGGCCGCGTTCACCAGGGCCAGGTGGCTGAGCGCCTGCGGCAGGTTGCCGAGGAACCCGCCGCTGTCGACGTCGACCATCTCGGCGAGCAGCCCCACGTCGTTCGCGGTGGCCTGCAGCTGCTCCATCAGCTCCTCGGCCTCCTCGAGCCGGCCCACCAGGGTCAGCGCGGAGACCATCCAGAACGAGCAGGCCAGGAAGACCCCCTCGCTCCGCTGGGCGCCGCTGTAGCGGTGCAGGTGCGGCCCGGAGCCCAGCTCGCGGCGGAGTGCGTCCAGCGTCGAGGACATCCGGGGTCCGCGGTCGAAGCCGCTGATCGCGTGCAGCAGGATCGAGGCGTCGAGCTCGCGGCTGCCCGGGTACCAGACGTAGGCGCCGAGCTCCTCGTCCCAGCCGTTCTCCTCGACCCAGGCCCGGATCAGCCGGGCCTCGGCCCGCCAGCGGTCCGCCTGACCGGGGATCTGGCCGATCTCGGCCAGGTGCACCGCCTGCGTGAGCGCGTGCCAGCAGCCCAGCTTCGAGGTGACGTTGTGCCGGTCCACGCCCAGCTCCCACATCCCGGCGTCGGGCTGGCGCCACACGTCGCAGGCCCGGTCGGCCAGCATGGCCATCAGCCGGCCGGTGCCGGCGTCGAGCACGTTGCCCTGGCTGACGTAGAGCGCCACGATGCTGAACACGTCGCCGAAGACACCCAGCTGCAGCTGCTGGGCCGCCGGGTTGCCGGTGACCACCCGGCCGACCCCGCGCCATCCCGGCACGTCGTGCACCCTCACCCGGTCGTCGGGCTGGCTGCCGTCGAGGCGGCTCAGGATCACCGGTTCGCGACCGTGACGCTCCAGGGTCCGCAGCATCCAGCTGATGGCCGCGTGGGTCTCCTCCCGGACGCCGAAGCGGAGCAGGGCGGTGAGCGCGTAGGCGGAGTCCCGCGTCCAGCTGAACCGGTAGTCCCAGTTCTTCTGCCGGGTCAGCGACTCCGGCAGCGAGGTGGTCGCCGCGGCGGCCAGGGCGCCGGTGGGGGCGTAGATCAGCTGCTTGAGCAGCAGACCGCTGCGTCGCACCAGCGGCTCCCACCGCCCGTGCCAGCCGAAGGTGTCCGACCAGGTCTGCCAGCCGTCGACGGTGCGGTCCACGGCGGCGTCGACGTCCTCGGCGCGGGGCAGGAAGAGCGGCTCGTCCTCGGTGGCGACCAGGCCCAGCAGGTGCCGCGAGCCGGGGGAGGTGCGGTACTCGACGGTGACCGAGCGGGCGCCGACGTCCAGCCGCTCGTGGCCGAGGGTGCGGACGCCCATGGTCAGCTCGTGCACCCGCAGCACCGGCCCGTGGACGGTGGTCGAGACCCAGGCCGACCCCTGGTTCAGGCAGGTGCCCGGACGCACCTCGGCCCGCACCGCGACGCTGCCCTCCACCCCCTCGATGCGGCGGGCGAGCTCGCACCAGGGCAGCCGGCCGGCCACCCCGGTGTTCATCGAGTCCACCACCCGCACCACACCCGACGCGGTGCGGTAGGTGGTGGTGAGGACGTTGGTGTCGGGCACGTAGGCGCGGCTGACGGTGAACGGCTCGACGGGGCTGAGCGCGAGGTAGCCGCCGTCCCCGGCGTCCAGCAGGGCCGCGAACGGGGCGGGGGAGTCGAGGTCGGGGGCCGGCATCCAGTCGATGCGGCCGTCCCGGCCGACCAGGGCGATGGTGCGGCCGTCGCCGATCGAGGCGTAGGAGCGCAGGTCCAGGTAGCCGTCGGCGTCGCGCTCGTCGACCACCGCCTCGACCTCGTCCCCACCGCGCCAGCAGAGGTCCGGCGAGCCGACCCGGACCCGCGCCCCGGTGCGGAGCGGCGCGAAGAGGTCGTCGTCGGGGGAGGTCTCGGGTCGGCGCACCCGCTCAGTCTGTCAACCCACCCCCAGCCGCCGTAGGGTCGGTGCCATGAGCCGCACCATCGCCACCAACACCCGCGCCACCCTCGAGGAGTTGCTGGACTTCGTCCGGCCGCGCCACCACATGATCGTGGTCACCCGGCGGCGCGACGGCAGCCCGCAGATCTCGCCGGTCACCGGCGGCGTCGACCCGCAGGGTCGCATCGTCATCTCCTCCTACCCGAGCCGCGCGAAGGTGGTCAACGCCGCGCGCGACCCCCAGGTCAGCGTCTGCGTGCTGTCGGACGACTTCGGCGGCGCCTGGGTGCAGGTCGACGGCGAGGCCGAGGTGCTCCACATGCCCGAGGCCGAGGACGGCCTGGTGGAGTACTTCCGCTGCATCAGCGGCGAGCACCCCGACTGGGAGGAGTACCGCGCGGCGATGCGGGTCCAGGACAAGTCGCTGCTGCGCATCACCCCGCGGCGCTGGGGACCCATCGCCACCGGCGGGTTCCCCGCCGACGTCGCCGCCCGGCTCGACGGCTGAGGCGCGCCCCGCGGCTCAGGACACGTGGGTGCCGAACAGCAGCCCCAGCAGGTACGTGGCCGCGGCCGCGCCCCAGCCGATGGCGAGCTGGCGCAGCGCCCGCTTCAGCGGGGAGGCCCCTGACAGCAGACCGACCACGGAGCCGGTCAGCAGCAGGGCGACCCCGACCAGCGCGGCCGAGAGCACCACGGCCGTCATCCCGGTGGCGCCGAGCAGGTAGGGCAGCACCGGGATGATCGCCCCGGAGGAGAAGAAGGCGAAGCTGGACAGCGCGGCGCCCCAGGCCGTCCCCAGCTCCTCGTGCTGCTGGGCCTCGCCCACCTCCAGCTCGCGGAGGCCGGCCAGCACCTCGTCGGCGTGCGCGGCGGCCTCGTCGGGCGACATACCCCGGGCCCGGTACACCAGCGCCAGCTCGTTGGCGTCCACGTCGAGCTGCGGCAGGTAGCTCGGGGTGTCGGGGTTGGGGTCGGAGGCCAGCAGCAGCTCGCGCTGGGAGCGGACCGAGACGAACTCCCCGGCGCCCATCGACAGCGCGCCGGCCAGCAGACCGGCCAGCCCGGCCGCCAGCACCACCGGCGTCGACACACCGGTGGCGCCGATGCCCAGCACCAGCGCCAGGTTGGACACCAGCCCGTCGTTGGCGCCGAAGACCGCGGCACGGAAGGTGCCTGACATGCTCTGCCGGCCGCGCACCGCGAGCCCGCGCACCACCTCGGCGTGGATGTGCTCGTCGGCGGCCATCTGGTCGGTGGCGTGCTCGTCGTCCTCGTAGGGGGAGCGCTGCTCGGCCCGCTGCATCAGGGCCAGCACGAAGACCGAGCCCAGGTGCTGGGCCAGCCAGCCGAGCAGCCGGGTCCGCAGGCTGGCCCGCGCCGGGCGTCCGCGGTGCTGGCCGAGCAGGTCGATCCAGTGCTGCTCGTGGCGCCCCTCGGCCTCGGCGATCGCGAGCAGGATCTCTCGCTCCTCACCGGCACGCCGACCGGCCAGGGCGCGGTACACCTGCGCCTCCGCCTGCTCGTCGGCCAGGTACTGCCGCCAGCGGCGCCGGTCGCGCTCGCTGACCTGCGGCGGTTGGTTCTCGGTCATCACCGCCACATTCTCGCAGGCACGCCGGGGCCGGCCCGGACTCCGCTGACCGGATGATGGACCCGCGCCGGGGCCGCCCGGGGGGTGCCTAGCCTCGCACGGGTGGCAGTGGGTCAGCTGGGGGAGGTGCGCACCGAGCAGGTGCGCCTGTTCGACCACGACTCCCCCCTGGTGCTGGCCAGCGGCCAGCGGCTGAGCGAGGTCGACGTCGCCTACGAGACCTACGGCGAGCTCAGCCCCGAGAAGGACAACGCCGTGATGATCTGCCACGCGCTGACCGGCGACGCCCACGCCGCCGGCTGGCACCCCGGGGACCGGCGGCCGGGCTGGTGGGACACCCTCATCGGTCCTGGCAAGCCGCTGGACACCGACCGGCTGTTCGTCGTCTGCGCCAACCTGCTGGGCGGCTGCCAGGGCACCACGGGACCCGCCTCGCCCGACCCGGCCACCGGACAGCCGTACGGGCTGGACTTCCCGCTGCTGCAGGTCGCCGACTTCGTCACCGTCCACCGGGCGCTGCTGGCCCACCTGCAGATCCCGCGGCTGCTGGGGCTGGTGGGCGGCTCGCTCGGCGGCATGCAGGTGCTGGAGTGGACGCTCAGCCACCCCGACGAGGTGGAGAACGCCGTCATCGTGGCGGCCTCCAGCCGGCTGAGCGCGCAGAACATCGGCTTCTCGGCGGTGGGCCGGGAGGCGATCATGCGCGACCCCGAGTTCTCCGACGGCCAGTACGGGGCCCGCGGCACCAACCCCGCCACGGGGCTCGCCATCGCCCGGATGCTGGCCCACATCACCTACCTCTCCGAGGAGGCGATGGCCACCAAGTTCGGCCGGCGGATCCAGGACGCCGAGCAGTCCGGGCCGGGGTTCGGCGTGGACTTCGCCGTCGAGAGCTACCTGCGCCACCAGGGCGACACCTTCCTGACCCGCTTCGACGCCCTGTCCTACCTGTACCTCACCCGGGCGATGGACTGGTTCGAGCCGTTCAGCGAGCACGACGCGGCCGCGGTCGCCGCGGCCGGCACCCGCGTGCTGGTGGTCTCCTTCGACAGCGACTGGCGCTTCTCGACGGCCCACTCGCGCGCCATCGTCCGACAGCTCGAGGCGGCCCGGGTCCGGGTCAGCTTCCGCGAGGTGGCCTCGCCCTGGGGCCACGACTCCTTCCTGCTCGAGGTGCCCGACTACCACGCCACCGTGCGCGCCTTCCTCGACCGGGCCCTGGACCGGAGCCCTGCCGCGTGACCACCCCGTCCCCGGTCGCCTCCCGGCGACGCCGGCCCAGCCGGCACCTGAACCTGCGCGACGACCTCGCCGTGGTGGCCGACCTGGTCGCCGACGGCAGCCGGGTGCTCGACCTCGGCTGCGGCGACGGCCAGCTGGTCCGCCACCTGGAGCGTCGCCACGGCTGCACCGGCACCGGGGTGGAGATCGACCCCGAGGCGGTGCTGCGGGCGATCAGGTCCGGGGTGTCGGTGATCGAGCTCGACATCGACGCCCAGCTGGGCGAGTTCGGCGACGACTCCTACGACGTCGTGGTGCTGTCGAAGGTGCTGCAGGCGACCCGGCGTCCCGCCGAGGTGCTGGCCCAGATGAGCCGGATCGCCCCGCGCTGTATCGTCTCGGTGCCGAACTTCGGGCTGTGGACCCACCGCTGGCGGCTGCTGCGCGGACGGATGCCGATGTCGCGGCAGATGCCCTACGACTGGCACGACACCCCCAACATCCACAACGCCACGCTGGTGGACCTGGAGGAGTTCCTGGCCGAGCAGGGTTTCGCGGTCGAGCAGCGGATCCTGTTCGACGCCGCCGGGCGCGTGGCGAGCTGGCCGGACCGACTGGCCAACCTGATGTCCGGGGCGGCCGTGTACCTGCTGGCCCGCGGGGACGAGGCTCAGCGGCGGGCGAGCACGACCGCGTAGAAGTCGCGGATCTCCTCGGCCAGCTCCTTGGGCACCTCGAGCGAGGCGAAGTGCCCGCCGCGTGGACGCGTCGTCCAGGACACGATGTCGGTGTTGTCCCGCTCGGCGAAGGGGCGCATCGACCGGAAGTCGTCGGCGAAGACGGTGACGCCGATCGGGCCGTGGTTCGTGCGCGGCTCCACCGACCGCTCGGCGTGGTAGATCCGCACCGCCCCGGCCGAGGTGTTGGTCAGCCAGTAGAGGCTCACCTGCGCCAGCACCTGCTCCCGGGTCAGCAGCGAGGTGCCGCGGCCGAAGTTCTCGAACAGCTCGTGGTAGGCCAGCTGGCCGACCGGTGAGTCGCTCAGCGCGGCGGCGACGGTGCTCGGCCGCGACGCGTTCATGGCGGCGTAGCCGTTGACGGTCTGGAACCAGGCGGCGAACTCCAGCGCCTCGTGGTCCTCCGGCGACATGGCCTCGAACTCCGAGGGGTCCCCGGAGGGGAAGGAGAACAGCTGCAGGACGTGGGCGCCGAGGAACCCGGGAGGGGCGGTCGCCGCGAGCTCGCGGGAGACCATCGCGCCCAGGTCGGAGCCGTGGGCGAGGTAGGAGTCGTAGCCCAGCCCGCGCATCAGCGCGTCCCAGGCCCGGGCGACCCGGCTGACGGTCCAGCCGCCGTCGGCCAGGGGCGTGCTGAAGCCGAAGCCCGGCAGGCTCGGGACGACCAGGTGGAAGGCCTGCCCGTCAGGGGCGCCGTGGCCGGCGGGGTCGCTGAGCGGGCCGACGAGGTCGAGGAAGTCCAGGAACGAGCCCGGGTAGGTGTGGGTCAGCAGGAGCGGGACCGCATCGGGGTCGGCGGAGCGGACGTGCACGAAGTGGATCCGCTGGCCGTCGATCTCGGTGAGGTGGTGCGGCAGCGCGTTGATCCGTCGCTCCACCTGCCGCCAGTCGAAGTCGGTCCGCCAGTGGTGGACCATCTCGCGGAGGTAGGGGACCGGGGTGCCCTGCGACCAGTCGTCGCCCGGCACCTCGGCCGGGAAACGGGTGCGGGCGAGGCGTTCGGCCAGGTCGTCGAGGGCGGGCTGGGGCACGTCGACCCGGAAGGGCTCGACGACGAGGGCGGTGGGCGGGGTGCTGGTGCTCTGGCTGCTGGTCATGTCCGGACGGTAGGAGGAGTTCCGGCACGTCCGGTTCCTGATCTGCACGACCACGCGACATCTTCTCCGCCGGCTGCGTCCGTCCCTATCGTGGGCGGGTGATCGAGACCTCCTCGCGGCTGCTGGCGCTGCTGGGGCTGCTGCAGACGCGCGGCACCTGGCCCGGCGCCGTGCTGGCCCGGCGGGTGGACGTCGGGGAGCGCACGCTGCGCAAGGACATCGAGCGGCTCCGCGAGCTGGGGTACCCCATCGAGTCGGTGCGGGGGCCGTCGGGCGGGTACCGCCTCGGCCCGCACGGCACCCTCCCGCCGCTGCTGCTGGACGACGACGAGGCGGTGGCCGTCGCCGTCGGGTTGTCCTCGGCCCGTTCCCTGCCGGGGGTCGCCGAGGCCAGCGCGCTGGCCCTGGGCAAGCTGGAGCACGTGCTCCCGACCCGGCTGCGCCGCCGGGTGCGCGCGGTGCTGGAGAGCACCGACGTCGGGCCGGCCGACACCTCGACCAACATGGCCGCGCCGCCGGTCGACACCGCCCGGCTGGCCGACCTGGCCGCGGCCGTCCGCGACCACGAGGCGGTGCGGTTCTGGTACGACGAGGAGCCGGTCGAGGCCGAGCCGTACCGGCTGGTGACGTGGCAGCAGCGCTGGTACGTGGTGGCGCGCCGACGCCCGACGGGCAGCTGGCAGGCCTTCCGGGTCGACCGGGTGCGGCTGCGCACCCCTGGTGCCGGCCGCTTCACCCCCCGCCCCCTGGAGGGCGAGGACTACGCCGGCTTCGTGCTGCGCGACGTGGCCTCGACCGGGTGGCGGGTGCACGCGCGCATCGCGGTGGAGGCGCCCGCCGGCGAGGTGCTGGCCCGGATCAACGCCGCCGTCGGCGTCGTGGAGGAGGTCGACGAGACGCGCTGCGTCCTGGTCACCGGCGCCGACACCTACGAGACGGTGGCGGTCTACATCGGCATGCTGGGACTGGACTTCCACGTCGACGGGCCGCCCGAGCTGGTCGAGCACCTCCGCATCGTCGGCGAGCGCTACCGTCGCTCGGTCGCGGACCCCCGGGCGGGGGACGGCTCTCAGAGGCCGGTGAGCTCGGCCCGCGACGGCGCGTAGGGGCGGAACCGGAGCAGCATCCGCGCCTCGGCGGGCGTGCGGTCGGCCTTGAGGGCGTTGCACCGGCCGCAGGCCGCCACCGTGTTGAGCCAGGTGTTGGGTCCGCCGCGGGACTGCGGCACCAGGTGGTCGACGGTGTCGGCCCGGCCGCCGCAGTAGGCGCAGGTGTGGCCGTCGCGGCGCAGCACTCCCCGCTTGGTCCAGCCGGGGGCGCGGGCGTACATGAAGGCGGTCTTGACGTAGCGGACGAGCCGCAGCACCACCGGCCACGGGTAGGGCCCGATGGCGTGGTCGGCGCGGGCCTCCTCGACGACGGCGACCTCGCGGACGAGCATGCCGATGGCGTGCTTGACCGACACCGTGTGCAGCGCGGTGTTGTCGGTGTTCAGCACGAGCACCCCGCTCATCGGCTCCTCCTTCGCCCAGATCGTGTCCACCACGAACGTGCCCGGAGACGACGCATGCCGCCCCGCGACGACGCAGGACGGCATGACGTGGAGGGCATGGGAGTCAGCCCTGACAGCCGTCGCAGCATCGGATGCGCACCTCGGGGACGGAGGTGGCCGGCGACGTCGACGTCATGGCGGCTCCTCCTCTCTCCTCACCCGTACCCGGGCGTGTCGCCGCGATGCGCGCGGCGACCGGTGCTGGACAAAGAGTAAGCACGGCCTCAACCGTTGTCACCACACTCGCCGGCGAACTCCTGGCGACGTGTCGGCGACCGGGTCGTTCAGCCCCGCGCGGCGAGGGCCGCGGCGATCCGCTCGGCGCTGCCGCCGAGGGACCAGGCGGCCACCAGCTCCGACCAGCGCTCCGGCTGCACGGGGGCGGTGGGCAGGGCCAGGTCCTCCAGCGAGACCCCGAGGTCGAGGTCGCGGGCCACGGCCACCACCTCCGGCGCCACGGCCAGGTAGTCGATGGCGGCGGCGAGCTTGGAGCGCACGCCGGCGGTGACGGTGGGGTCGCCGTCGCTGGCGGCCCGCAGGATGCCGTGGAGGCTGGTGTGCCGGGCGAGCAGCTGCGCCGCCGTCTTCTCCCCGATGCCGGGCACGCCCGGGATCCCGTCGGAGGTGTCGCCCCGCATCACCGCGAAGTCGGCGTAGGCGGCGGCCGGGATCGCGTAGCGCTCGCGCACCCACGCCTCGTCCACCCGCTCGTGCCGGCTGATGCCGCGGGCCACGTACAGCACCCGGACGCCGGTGCGGTCGTCGACGAGCTGGAACAGGTCGCGGTCGCCGGTGACCACGTCGACCGGGACGCCGGCCGTGCTGGCCAGGGTGCCGATCACGTCGTCGGCCTCGTAGCCGTCCTTGCCCACCACGGCGATCCCCAGCGCGGCCAGCACGTCGCGGATCACCGGCACCTGCGGGGTCAGCTCGTCGGGGGACTCCTCGGCCACCTGCGACAGGGCGCCGCGGCCGCCGGCTCCCACCACCTGGTCGGCGGGCACCGTCTGGGCCACCCGGTGGGTCTTGTAGGAGGGGAGCAGGTCGACCCGCCACTGCGGGCGCCAGTCGTTGTCCCAGCAGCAGGCCAGGTGGGTGGGCCGGTAGTCGGTGACGAAGCGGGCGATGAAGTCGAGCAGCCCGCGGACGGCGTTCACCGGCTGCCCGGCGTCGTTGGTGACCGACGTCGGCACCCCGTAGAAGGCACGGAAGTACAACGAAGCGGTGTCCAGCAGCATCAGTCGACGTTCGGCCACGGTCGATTCTGGCACGATGTCGCCACAGCCGGCGGTGACCACCGACGGCGCGCGGGCGCCACCCGGCCCCGCCTCTCGAAGGGAAGCGGATGGAGAAGACCGACCAGCAGATCCTGGCCCTCCTCGCCGCGGACGGGCGGATGTCCTACACCGACATCGGCAAGGCGACCGGGCTCTCCACCTCGGCGGCGCAGCAGCGGGTCCGCCGGCTCGAGCAGCGCGGGGTGATCACCGGCTACACCGCCCGCATCGACCCGCACGCGCTGGGCCGCGCGCTGACGGCCTTCGTGGAGGTGACCCCGCTGGACCCGAGCCAGCCCGACGACATCCCCGACCGGCTGGCGCCCATCGAGGAGGTCGTCTCCTGCTACTCGATCGCCGGTGACGCCAACTACCTGCTCAAGGTCCAGGTGGGCACGCCGCTGGAGCTGGAGCACCTGCTGCTGCGGCTGCGCACCACCGGCAACGTCACCACCCACACCACGCTGGTGCTGTCCATCCCCTACGAGGAGCGCCCCTACCGGGGCTGAGCACCGGCGGCGCTCAGGAGGTCACGGACGGGACCTGGACCTGGGCCAGGGCCAGCCGGCGGGAGTCGGCCGCGGCGGTGTGCTCGGCGTGCCAGTCGAGCCGGGCGTTCTCGGCCCACCAGCGCCGGCCGGACTCCGGCAGGGTGTGGATGGGGTCGTAGTAGGCGTGGCTGCGGTCCAGGGCGTCCGGGTCGTCGGTCTCGATGCCGGTCCGGTAGTTCTTGCGCCACAGGCTGATGCCGCGCTCGGTGTCGTACTCGGCCAGCTGGTGCACCCAGCGCTTGCCGACGAAGGGGACGTCGCAGACGATCCGCGGCGTGGCGAACCCGGGCAGGTAGCCGAGGATGGCGTGCTGCAGCTCCTGCGCCCGGCCCACCGGCACCCGCCAGTGCTCGGCGAAGGGGATCATGTCGCAGAGGTAGAAGTAGTAGGGCGTCACCGCCGCGCCGTCGAGCAGGGCGAAGCAGAGGTCGAGCAGCTGGGCGGGGGAGTCGTTCACCCCGGCCATCAGGACGCCCTGGTTGCGGACGTCGCGGACGCCGGCGTCGAGCACCGCCCCGGCCGCCTCGGCGACCAGCGGGGTCACCGACTGGGCGGCGTTGACGTGGGTGTGCACCGCCACCATGACGCCGCGGGAGCGGGCCACCCGGCAGACCCGGGCCAGCCCGGCGAGCAGGTCGGCACCCAGCCAGTGCTGCGGCATCCCCATCAGCGCCTTGGTGGCGAGGCGGATGTCGCGGATGTTCTCGATCTCGAGCAACGACATCAGGAAGGCCTCCAGCCGCGGCCACGGCATGTTGGCCACGTCGCCGCCGGAGACCACCACGTCGCGCACCTGCGGGGTGCGGCGCAGGTAGTCGAGCATGTCGTCCAGCCGCTGGCCGGGCCGGGTGGCGAACTTGAGCTTGGTGACCTGCTCGGTGGAGTTGCCGACGAGGTCCATCCGGGTGCAGTGCCCGCAGTACTGGGGACAGGTGGGCAGGATCTCGGCGAGGACCTTGGTGGGGTAGCGGTGGGTCAGCCCCTCGGTGGCCCACATGTCCTGCTCGTGCAGGGAGTCCCGGCTCGCCCGCGGGTGGGAGGGCCAATCGGTGCGGCGGTCGCTGAACACGGGCAGCATGTAGCGCCGGACGGGGTCGGCCAGGAAGGAGTCGGTGTCCGGCACCCGGTCGGGGACCATCGTGCTGAGCATCTGCGGGGGCAGCAGCATCGACATGGTGGCCCGTTCCTGCTGGTCGCGGAGCAGGTCGGCGTAGAACGACTCCGACAGCAGGTCGCCCATCACGCGCTGCAGCTGGGCGACGGTCTTGACGCAGTTCGCCCGCTGCCACTGCACGTCGCGCCACTGCTCGACGGTGACGTCGCGCCAGCCGGGCAGGCGCCGCCACTCCGGCTCCACCAGCTCGCGCCGGACGTAGGCGTAGGGCTGACCGGTCGGGGTGGTCGTCATCGCGTCCTCCTGCTTCGGCCCGACGATTCACGTCCGGACGGGCTGTGTACCGCAAGTATTGCGGTCGTACCCTCGTGCGGCAAGAAGTCTGGCGGTGTCGTCGTCGGAGAGCCGGACGTGGTCGCGGGTCCGCGTGCTGCTCCCCGGCGGGCCGCCCGGGTAGTCTCGGGCGACGACGTCGGGCGACGGCGCGCAGCGATCAGGAGGAACCGTGGGTGAGGTCGAGCAGCAGGGCGATCACCGGCTGGGGATGACGGTGGTGCACCGTCGCTACGTCCCCCGCAACGCCGCCCACTACTCCGGCAAGCTGGTCGACGGCGCCTACGTGCTCGGGCTGTTCAGCGACGCGGCCACCGAGATGTGCATCCGCACCGACGACGACGAGGGCCAGTTCGTCGGCTTCACCGAGGTGGACTTCCTCGAGCCGGTGCACACCGGCGACGTGATCGAGGCCGAGGCCACCCTGGTGCGGGTGGGCAACACCAGCCGCCAGCTCGCCTTCGAGGCCCGCGTGGTCTGCCGCTCCGCCGAGCACATCGAGAGCCGGCGCCCGGTGGCCGACAGCACCGCCCACGTCCTCGACGAGCCGCTGGTCGTGGTGCGCGGCACCGGCACCGTGGTGGTGGAGTGACCCAGACCCTCCCGGACGCCCGTCCGGCCACCCCCGGCCCCGACCCGGCACCCCGGGAGCGGCTGGGGTGGCGCGTCCCCGGCACGGTCGTCGCCGGCCTGCTGGTGGCCGCCGGGTTCGAGCCGCTGGGCTGGTGGCCGCTCACCGTGCTCGGTGTCGCCCTGCTCACGCTCGTGGTGACCGGCAGCCGGCGTACCTTCGGCCTGGGCTACCTGTTCGGGCTCGCGCTGCTGGGGCCCACGATCGGCTGGGTCCACGTGATCGCCGTTCCGGTGGCCTTCGCGCTGATCGCCTTCGAGAGCCTGTTCTTCGGGGTGCTCGCCGTGGTGCTGCGTCGCGTGGTGCGGCTGCCCGGCTGGCCGGTGTGGGCGGCGGCGTCCTGGGTGGCGGTGGAGTGGGCCTACTCCTCGGTGCCCTTCGACGGCTTCGGCTGGAGCCGGCTGGGCTACGTGATGGTCGACGCCCCGCTGGCCGGGGCCTACCCGCTGCTGGGTGTCGCCGGGGTCAGCCTGCTCACCGCCCTGGCCGGTCAGGCGCTGGCCTGGCTGGCCCCACGGGTGCGCAGCCTGCTGCGCGCGCGGAGCACCGCCCACCACCGCCGGCGCCCGGTCGCACTCGCCCCGGTCGCGCTGGTGCTGGCCGCGCTGCTGGGCACCGGCACCGCCGCCCAGCTGCTGCGGAGCTGGCAGCCGGCCGACCCGGCGACCGGTGAGGTCACCGTCGGCCTGGTGCAGGGCAACGTCGACGGCGTGGGGGTCAACGCCCTCGGCCGGGCGCGCACCGTCACCAACAACCACCTCAGCGAGACCATCACCTTGATGGCCAAGGCCCGCACCGGCCAGGTGCCGGTGCCGGACTTCGTGCTCTGGCCGGAGAACTCCACCGACATCGACCCCCGGGCGGACGCCCGCACCCAGCGCACCGTGCAGCTGTCGGCGGAGATCGCCGACGTGCCGATCATGGTGGGCGCGGTGCTGGAGGGCCCCGGGCCGGAGGAGCGGCAGACCGCCGCGCTGTGGTGGCACCCCGTCCAGGGCGTGGTGGACCAGATGGAGAAACGCAACCTCGTGCCCTTCGGGGAGTACATCCCGCTGCGGTCGCTGCTGCTGCCGGTGGTGCCGATGCTGGAGCTCGTCGGCGCCCAGTCCGTCCCCGGCACCGGCGACGGCGTGCTGGACGTCCCCCTCGGCGACGGCCGCCGGGTCGCGGTCGGCAACATCATCTGCTTCGAGGTCGCCTACGACGCCACGGTGGCCCAGACCATCGCCGGCGGCACCCAGCTGTTCGTGGTGCAGAGCAACCAGGCGACCTACGGCGGCACGGTCGAGGTGCCGCAGCAGTTCGCCATGACCCGGGTGCGGGCCATGGAGACCCGCCGCGAGATCGCCGTCGCCACCACCAGCAGCGCGTCGGGGTTCATCGCCGCCGACGGGACGGTGCGCTGGCAGACCGCGGAGTTCACCGCCGACTCGCACAGCACGGTGATGCCGCTGCGCAGCGCGATCACCCCGGCGGTGCGGCTCGGCAGCTCGCTGAGCGCGGTGGCCGCCCTGGTCGCCGCAGCAGCGCTGGCCGTCGCGGTGCTCCGCCGCCGGCGCGGCACCGGGTCCTCGGCGGGGGAGACCGCGGCGGGCGGATAACCGGTTGCGGCGCCCACGGCGGCACGCCGAGGATGACGCCACCAGTCCCGGCAGCCGGCCGGGCGTCCCAGGGAGGAGGTCGCCATGACGATCTCGAACGAGTTCGACCTGCGTACTCCTCCTCGACGCCCTGGAGCCCCTTCTTGCCACAGCCCGACTGGTCCTTCGACGACCTGACCTTCACCCCCACCACCGAACCCGGCCCCGACCAGCGCTGGTCGACCTGGAGCAGCGTCCAGGCCGGTTGCCGCGGTCCCGAACCCCGTCCCGCCTGGGTCGTGACGGCCGACGCCGCCATCGACACCGAGCTCGGCGAGGTCAAGAGCGGCAAGGAAGCCGACTGCTTCCTGCTCGAACGCGCCGTCCCCGGCGACCCCGGCCGCAGCACGCTGATGATCGGCAAGCGCTACCGCCCCGCCGACAAGCGGCTCTTCCACCGCAACGCCACCTACACCGAGGGCCGTCGCACCCGGAACTCCCGCGACGCCCGCGCCACCGCCAAGGCGACCGCCTACGGCCGCGAGGTCTCGGCCGTGCAGTGGGCGGCCGCCGAGTGGGCCGCGCTGGTGCGGCTCTGGCAGCTGGGTGTGCCGGTGCCCTACCCGGTGCAGATCGACGGCACCGAGATCCTGATGGAGCTCGTCGCCCACGACGGCGAGGTCGCCCCGCGGCTGGCGGCCACCCGCCCGGCGGCCGACCTGCTGGCCGAGCTGTGGGAGCAGCTGGAGCAGGCCATGACGGCGATGACCCGCGCCGGCCTGGTCCACGGCGACCTGTCGCCGTACAACCTGCTGCTGGCGGGGGAGCGGCTGGTGGTCATCGACGTGCCCCAGCTGGTCGACCTGGTGGCCAACCCGCAGGGCATGGACCTGCTGCACCGGGACTGCCGCAACGTGGCGTCGTGGTTCGTCCGGCGCGGGTACGGCGGGCCCGACAGCGCCGACGAGCTGTTCGCCAGGCTGCTGGCCAGCGCCTGGTGAGGGCGGCGGCGGGCCGTCAGAGGTAGGTCTGGCGGGGGTGGATGGCGTGCGCGTCCGACACCCGGTCCAGGAACAGCAGACCGTTGGTGTGGTCGATCTCGTGCTGCAGGCAGACGGCCTCGAAGCCGTCGGTCTCGAGCTCGACCTGCTCCCCGGTCACCGGCAGCTGGCCACGGACCACCAGCCGGCGGGCGCGCTGGACGTCGCCGGTGAAGTCCGGCACCGACATGCAGCCCTCGCGTCCCCTGCCCTTGCGGCTGGCGCTGACCACCTCGGCGTTGCAGAGCACGAAGCGGCCGTGGCAGCTGCGGGTCTTCGGGTGGCCCGAGACGTCCACGGAGAACACCCGCAGCGCCTCGCCGACCTGCTGGGCAGCCAGGCCGACGCAGCCGGGGGAGACCTCCTGGGTGGCCAGCAGGTCGGCGGCCAGCGCCACCACGTCGGGGTCGGTGGGGTCGACGTCGCGGCCGGCGGTGGCCAGCACCGTCGCCGGCGCGCGGACGACCGTGCGGACGCTGCCCGGGGGCAGCTCCGGCATCGTCCAGCCGCTCACATCTCGTCCGTCTCGACGGCCACCAGACGCACGTGCACCCCGACGACGCCGGCCGCCTCGTCGAGCTCGGCCCGCAGCTCGTCCACGTCCACGTCGAGCGGCACCACCACCTCGGCGGTCAGCACGTAGAGCTCCCCGGCCAGCCGGGTGCCCAGGTCGACCACGTTCACGCCGCGGCGGGCCAGCACGCCGGTGATGGTGGCGACGATGCCGGGGCGGTCGGCCCCGTTGACGTGCACCACGTAGGAGCTGCCCTGCACCGCACCGGCCGCCGGCGAGGCCGCGCTGACCGGGCGCACGTCCACGGCCAGACCGCCCTGGCTCGACACCCGGGCCAGCGCCTGCTCGACCTCGGCCACCGGCGAGCCGGTGCGGACCAGCACGACCATCGCGAACTGCCCCCGCAGCAGGGTCATGGTGGAGTCCTCGAGGTTGCCCTCCACCGCCGCCAGCGCCCCCGTCACCTCGGCCACGATCCCGGGCCGGTCGGCTCCGATCACGGTGACGGCGAGCACGTCCTGGCCGGGTGGCGGCAGCGGGGGAGTCGACATGGTCGGCATGCTACCGAGCGTGGCGGTGAGCCGCTCCAGCGTGCGGTACCGGGCTCCGCTGGTGCGGTACGGAAGAATGGGGGTGTCCCAGCGCCACCTCCAGGAGGATCATCCGTTGTCCGAGCCCGTGACCCCCGTGACCGACCACACCGAGGAGCCGTCGACCGCCGCGCCGGTCGAGCCCGGCGGGAGCGGTCCCCGGGTGCTGGTGGTGATCCCCACCTACAACGAGGCCGACAACATCGAGATCATCGTGACCCGGCTGCGGGCGGCCGTGCCGGACGCCCACGTGCTGGTCGCCGACGACAACTCGCCCGACGGGACGGGGCGGGTCGCCGACGCGCTGGCCGCCTCCGACGACCACGTCCACGTGCTGCACCGGCGCGGCAAGGAGGGCCTCGGCGCGGCCTACCTGGCCGGCTTCGGCTGGGGCCTCGACCGCGGCTACGACGTGCTGGTCGAGATGGACGCCGACGGCTCCCACCAGCCCGAGCAGCTGCCGCGGCTGCTGGCCGCCCTGGCCGACGGGGCCGACATGGTGAAGGGCTCGCGGTGGATCCGCGGCGGCACGGTGGTCAACTGGCCGCTGTCGCGCAAGATCCTCTCCCGCGGCGGCAACCTGTGGACCCAGCTGTGCCTGGGGGTGCCGCTCAAGGACGCCACCGGCGGCTACAACGCCTTCCACGCCCGGACGCTGCGCGGCATCGGGCTCGAGGACGTCGCCTCGGCCGGCTACTGCTTCCAGGTCGACCTGGCCTGGCGGGCGCTCAAGTCCGGGTTCGACGTCCGGGAGGTCCCGATCACCTTCGTCGAGCGCGAGCGCGGCGACTCCAAGATGAGCCGGGCGATCGTCGTCGAGGCCCTGCTCCGGACGACGCTGTGGGGGGTGGGCCACCGCGCCGCCCAGCTCCGCGAGCTGTCCCAGCGCCGTCGCGCCACCGCCGAGGTGGGCGCCCGCCGATGACCGCCGTCGCCCCCGGACCAGCTCCCGGCCGTCGAGGCTCGTGGCGGCGCGGCCTGCTGGTGGTCGCCGCCGCCGCGCTGCCCGTGGTCGAGATCTGGCTGCTGGTGCAGCTGGCGGGCTGGATCGGGGCGGGGTGGACCCTGCTGGTGGTGCTGCTCGGGATCGTGCTGGGGGTGGTGCTGGCCCGCCGCGAGGGACGTCGGGCCTGGGCGAGCCTGACCACGGCGCTGCGCACCGGCGGGCAGGTCTCGGACGAGATCGCCCACGGCGGGCTGGTGCTGCTGGGCGGCATGGCGCTGATCCTGCCGGGGCTCCTGACCGACGTCGTGGGGGCGCTGCTGCTGCTGCCGCCGACCCGGCGGCTCGCGGTCCGCGGGCTGCACCGGTGGGCGCAGGCCCGGGTGCGCCGGATGGGTGTGGACGTGGACGTGCTGCGGGCGCGGATGGACCGGGCCAACACCGTCGAGGGCGAGGTGGCCGATGCGGCGCCGCCGCCGCGTCCGGACCGGGACGACCCCACCGTCATCCGGGGTGAGATCGAGCAGTAGACCGCGGCCCACCCGCCGGGGGCGCTGCTGGCGGCCGGACGTGCGACGAGGGCCCCGCCACGGTGGTGACGGGGCCCTCGGCTGCAGCTCGGATCAGGCGGTGCGGCGGTCCGGGGTACCGGGGCCCAGCTCGCCAGCGCGCAGGAGGTCCAGGCGCTCGGCCAGCAGCTCCTCCAGCTCGGCGATGGAGCGGCGCTCCAGCAGCATGTCCCAGTGGGTGCGGGCCGGCTTGGCCTCCTTGACCTCGGCCACGACACCGTCGGACCGCTTGGCCTCGGACCCGCAGCGCGGGCACTCCCACAGCGTCGGCAGCTCGGCCTCGGCGGCGAAGGTCACGCTGAAGTGGTGCCCTCTCGCGCAGTCGAAGCCGACGTCCTGACGTGCGGCGAACTCGATGCCCACCTCGTCCTCGAAGCTCTTGGCCCCCAGTCCGGAACCCCGCAGTGCTCGATCAGCCATGGTGCCCTCCCTCCACGTCGGTCACGGGTACAACGGACGACCGGAGCCGGTTGTTCCCCGGCTGGACGACGGCCCCCAGCCGTCCACTCCCAGTGTGCCCAGTCGCGGCGTTCTCACACAGGACACGCCGACACCGGTGGCGCCCGGTCAGCCGGCGCGGGTGGCCGGGTCCGGCACCGCCACGGGTCGCCGGGGCGCGCTGACCCGCAGCATCAGCAGCCCGCCGGCCAGCAGCACGACCACGATGCCGATGATCCCGGTGCGGTCCGAGCCGACGGCGGCGAAGACCGCGAACAGCGAGGGTGCCAGGAAGGAGACGGCCCGGCCGGTGCTGGTGTAGAGGCCGAACATCTGCCCCTCGTGGCCGGGAGGTGCGAGCCGGGTGAGCAGCGCCCGCGAGGACGCCTGCGCCGGACCGACCCAGATGGTGAGCAGCAGCCCGAACACCCAGAACGGCTGCGGTCCGGACACGAACAGCAGCACGACCCCGGCCAGCACCATGCCGCCGATCGAGATCAGGATCACCGCGCGTGCCCCGATGCGGTCCTCCACGAACCCGCCGGAGAGGGCGCCGAGGGCGGCGAGGACGTTCGCCGCGATGCCGAACACCAGCACGTCGTCGGCGCCGAGGCCGTAGACGGTGACGGCCAGCACGGCGCCGAGGCTGAAGATGGCGGCCAGGCCGTCGCGGTAGAGGGCGCTGGCCAGCAGGAACCGGAAGGCGTTCCGGTCGGCCCGCCAGAGCTGGCGCAGGTCGGCCAGCAGCACCCGGTAGGAGGCGACCACGCCGTGGCGGGGACGTCCCGGGTCGGGGGCCGACTCGGGCATCAGGAAGAACAGCGGCAGCCCGAAGACCACGAACCAGCCCGCCGAGAGCAGCGCCACGGTGCGGATGTCCAGGCCGTCCTCACCCGTCACCCCGAACCAGCCAACCTCGGGGGCGATGAAGCCGACGTAGCAGACCAGCAGCAGCACGATGCCGCCGAAGTAGCCCAGCGACCAGCCGAACCCCGACACCCGGCCCAGCGTGGCCGGGGTGGAGACCTGCTGCAGCATCGCGTTGTAGCTGACGTTGGCCAGCTCCATGAAGATGCCGGACAGGCCCAGCAGCACCAGTGCCAGCGGCAGGTACGCCGCCTCGGGACGCACCAGGAACATCAGCGCCATGGCGACCCAGACCAGCACCGAGAAGACCATCAGGTTCCGCTTGCGCCGGCCCAGCCGGTCGGCCCGCTGGCCGATCACCGCCGCCGACAGGGCGACCACGACGGCGCTGAGGGCGTTGGTGATGGCGATCCAGTTGGCGCCGCTGACCGCGCCGTCCTCGGGGGCCACCGCCGCGCTGACGTAGGTGGCGAAGACGAAGGTGGTGATGACGGCCTGGAAGGAGGCCGCTCCCCAGTCGTAGCTGCCCCAGGCCAGCAGCCGGCGCCGCGGCACCCGGTCGGCGAGCTGGGCGGTGACCTCGGGCGCCGGGGCCTGGTCCATCGGGAACTCCTGCAGCTAGGGGCCGGGGATCAGTCCCAGCAGCCACGGTCGACGAGCACTGCCCTCAACGTATCGATGGCGTCGCTCACCAGCCCGTCGACACCCAGCTCGATCAAGGCGTTCATCTCCGCCGGGTCGTCGATCGTCCACACGTGCACCTGGCGGCCGGCGGCGTGCACCCGCTGCACCAGGCGCGGGGTGACCAGGCGGACCCGGCGCCCGGCCACCACGTGCTCGACCGGCACCTGGACGGCCACCGCCGGGCCGGGGGCGACGCCGAGGGCGCGCGTCCGCACCACCTCGCGCGGGCTGGCGGAGGTGGCCACGCGGTCCCCGGCCAGCCGCCGGAAGGCCTGCAGCCGGGCGGTGGAGAACGAGCCGACGCAGACCCGGGCGGTGGCGCCGTGGTGCTGCAGCGTCCGCCACAGCGGGGCGACGGCGCCGGGGGACTTGAGGTCGATGTTGAAGACGGCGTCGGGGAAGGTCTCCAGCAGCTCGTCCAGCGTGGGGATCGGCTCGCCGCCGATCCGGGCCCGGCGCACCTCCTCCCAGGGCAGCTCGGCGACGACGCCGCGGGCGTCGGTGACGCGGTCGAGGACGGAGTCGTGGAAGGCGATCAGCGTGCCGTCGGCGGTCGTGTGGACGTCGGTCTCGAGGTGGCGGTAGCCCAGCCGGGTGGCCTCGGCGAAGGCGGCGACGGTGTTCTCGCGGCCCAGGTTGGCCGGCAGCCGGGCCCCGCCGCGGTGGGCCAGGGCGACGAAGCGGCCCTCGGCGAAGGGGCTGGCCGGGCGGCGGACCACCCTCAGCCCCGGTGGCCGGCCGGGGTCAGGCCGGGGACGTGGTCGAGGCCGTCGACGGCCCAGCCCGGCAGCCACTCCGGGATGCCGTTGAGCCACAGGCTGGTGTACAG
Source organism: Auraticoccus cholistanensis (assembly GCF_009742705.1). GTDB lineage: Bacteria > Actinomycetota > Actinomycetes > Propionibacteriales > Propionibacteriaceae > Auraticoccus > Auraticoccus cholistanensis. Next base: position 310,530 of record NZ_WPCU01000005.1, on the reverse strand, counting down.
ACCCACCCAGCCGACGGCGACCGCAGCCGCGACCGCCGCCGCCTTCCGCCGTCGCGACCAGCCCCGCACCCGCTGCAGCAGCCGGCGGAAGCGGCGCATCAGCCGGCGGGCCCAGGAGAACTCGCTGGCCCACACCGCGAGGCCCAGCAGCACGAGCGGGATGCCGCCCGGTCCGGGCAGCGGTCCGGTCACCACACCGGCCAGGATGAGCAGCGTCCCCAGCAGCCCGACGACGACCCGCAGCGTGATGCGGGTGTGGCGCCGCTCGCGGAGCCGCCGGCGCCAGGCCCAGCGGTCGTGCCTGGGCTGCCCGTCGTCGACCAGCTCGTCGTCGGGGTCCGCGTCGGTGCGCTGCGGGTCCTCGACGCTGGGTTGCATGCGCCAACTCTAGCGGCGGGTCCGCAGGCGGCCGTCCCGCACGGACGGACTGCCGACCTCGGTCGCAGCGGCGTGGACCGCCGTCCACCGACGGGGTGGCAGAGGTGGCCGGCGGTCGGATGCGCCACACTGGCCGGGTGACCGCGATCATGTCCGTGCAGTCCTCCGTCGCCTACGGCCACGTCGGCAACAGCGCCGCCACCTTCCCGCTGATGCGGGTGGGGGTGGAGGTGTGGCCGGTGCTGACCGTGCACTTCTCTAACCACACCGGCTACCCGTCCTGGCGCGGGCCGCTGCTGACCCCGGCCGACGTCGCCGAGGTGGTGGAGGGGATCGAGACGCTCGGCGTGCTGGAGCGCTGCGACGCCGTGCTGTCGGGCTACCAGGGGGCGGCCGAGATGGGGCACACGATCCTCGACGTCGTGCGCAAGGTGAAGCAGCACAACCCGGCCGCGGTCTACTGCTGCGACCCGGTGATGGGTGACGTCGGGCGGGGCATGTACGTCCGTCCGGGCATCCCCGAGCTGATGCGCGACGTCGTCGTGCCGCAGGCCGACGTGGCCACCCCGAACCACTTCGAGCTGGACTTCCTGACCGGTGGCGAGCAGTCGACCACCATGGAGCAGGTGCTGGCCAAGGCCGACCGGCTGCGCGAGAGCGGGCCGGCGACCGTGCTGGTCACCAGCGTCGTGGTGCAGGGCCAGCAGCCCGAGGAGCTGCAGCTGGTGGCGGTCGACGGCACCGGTGCCTGGTCGGTGACCACCCCGCTGCTGGACCGCAGCTTCACCGGCTCCGGCGACCTGACCTCGGCGATGTTCCTGGCCTGCCTGCTGGCCGGCGACCCGCTGGCCGAGGCGCTGGCCACCACCGCCGCCCGGGTCTACGGCGTGCTGTCGGTCACCGCCGCCGCCGGTGAGAGCGAGCTGCAGCTGGTGGCCGCCCAGGACGAGCTGGTCCGCCCCACCCACACCTTCACCGCCACCCGCCTCCGCTGACCCCGGGACGGGCCCGGGCTGGGCCCGGGCCGGTGCCTGGCCGGATCCCGCGCGGGAAGTGGTCGGGAACGAGGGCCAGAGGGCCCGGTCGGGGCCTCCGGCGGTCGTTCCCGACCACTTCCGCGTCAGACGCGGGTCAGACGCGGGGGTCGGTGAAGATCTGGACGTCGGCGCCGAGGGCGTTGAGCCGCATCGGCAGGTCCTCGTAGCCGCGGTTGATCATGTAGGTGTTGCGCAGCACCGACTCCCCGCGCGCGGCCAGCATGCCGAGCAGCAGGCAGACCGCGGGCCGCAGCGCCGGCGGGCAGACGACCTCCTGGCCGCGCCAGCGGGTGGGGCCGCGGACGATGAGGCGGTGCGGGTCGAGCAGCTGCACGTTGGCGCCCAGCTTGTTCAGCTCGAGCAGGTGGATCGCCCGGTTCTCGTACACCCAGTCGTGGATCATCGACTCACCCTGCGCCGAGGCCGCGATGACGGCGAAGAACGGCAGGTTGTCGATGTTCAGCCCGGGGAAGGGCATCGGGTGGATCTTGTCGATCGGCGCCCGCAGCGTGGACGGGTGGACGGTCAGGTCGCAGAGCCGGGTGAGGCCGTTGTCGGAGAGGTACTCCGGACCCAGGTCGACCTGCAGCCCCATCTCGGCCAGGATCGCCAGCTCGATCTCGAGGAACTCGATCGGCACCCGGGTGATGGTCAGCTCGGAGTCGGTGACGATCGCGGCGGTCAGCAGGCTCATCGCCTCGATCGGGTCCTCCGACGGGGAGTACTCGACGTCGGCGTGGATGCTCTCCACCCCGTGCACGGTCAGCGTGGTGGTGCCCACGCCCTCGATCCGCACACCGAGCGCGATGAGGAAGGCGCAGACGTCCTGGACCATGTAGTTGGGCGACGCGTTGCGCAGCACGGTGACGCCGGGGGTCATCGCCGCGGCCATCAGCGCGTTCTCGGTGACGGTGTCACCACGCTCGGTGAGCACGATCGAGCGGTCGCCGGTGGTCCGGTCGACGTCGCACTGGTAGAAGCCCTCGGTGGCGTTGACGTGCAGCCCGAAGCGGCGCAGCACCTGCAGGTGGGGCTCGATGGTGCGGGCGCCGAGGTCGCAGCCGCCGGCGTAGGGCAGCGCGAAGTGCGGGTAGAAGTGCAGCAGCGGGCCGAGGAACATGATCACGCTGCGGGTCCGGCGGGCGGCCTCGACGTCCATCGCGGCCAGGTCGAGGACGTCCGGGCGCACCAGGGTGAGGTCGGTGCGGTCCTCGGACCAGGTGGCCTGGACCCCGATGCTGGTCAGCACCTCGAGGATGCGGTTGACCTCCTCGATGCGGGCGATCCCGCGCAGCACGGTGGTGCCGCGGTTGAGCAGGGAGGCGCAGAGCACGCCGACGGCGGCGTTCTTGGAGGAGCGGACGGCGATCGAGCCCGACAGCGGCAGACCGCCGCGGACGCGCAGGTGCGTCGGTCCGGGCGCGCCCACGCTGATCAGCTGCGAGTCCAGCGCCGTGGCGATCCGGTTGATCATCTCCAGGCTGAGGTTCTGGTTGCCCACCTCGATGCGGTGCACCGCGCTCTGGCTGGTGCCCAGCACGCCGGCGAGCTGGCTCTGGGTGAGTCCCCGGTGCTTGCGGGCGTCGCGGATGAGTCCGCCGATCCGGTCCAGCGAGGTTTCAGTCACCCGGCCACGATAACTCACATCTGATATATCGCAAGCGAGGGACTTCGTGTCGCGCGCCCGGCGTCACGCTACCCGCTGCACCCGCACCCACACGTCGGCGACTCGCCCGACGCTCGTCCGCCGCCCGCGCTGGCCGGCTGCCCCCCTCCGCCGCTTCACAGCCGGTAGGGGCGCTCCACAGCCGTTGCAGCGGCTGTGAGGGCGAGGTGACGGCTGTGAAGGCGGACCGGAGCGGCTGTGAGGGCGAGGTGACGGCTGTGAGGCGACGGCGGTGAAGGCGGACCGGAGCGGCTGTGAGGGCGGACCGGAGCGGCTGTGAGGAGGTGTCCCGGCAGGGCCCAGGGGCGGTCCCGGGCGTGGACGGGGCAGGGGTGCGGCGTCGCTAGAGTGAGGGCCATGACCGCACACTTTGATGTCGTAGTCCTCGGTGGGGGTCCCGGAGGGTACGTCGCCGCCATCCGCGCCTCGCAGCTGGGCCTGAAGACCGCAGTGATCGAGGAGAAGTACTGGGGCGGGGTGTGCCTCAACGTCGGCTGCATCCCGACCAAGGCACTGCTGCGCAACGCCGAGCTGGCCCACATCTTCACCGCCGAGGCCAAGACCTTCGGCATCTCCGGTGACGTGAGCTTCGACTTCGGCGTCGCCCACAAGCGCAGCCGCGGTGTCGCCGACCGGATGGTCAAGGGTGTGCACTTCCTGATGAAGAAGAACAAGATCACCGAGATCAACGGCTGGGGCACCTTCACCGACGCCCGCACCATCTCGGTGAAGACCTCCGACGGCGGCGAGGAGACGGTCACCTTCGACAACGCCATCATCGCGGTCGGCGCGGTCACCCGGCTGCTGCCCGGCACCCAGCGCAGCGAGCGCGTGGTGACCTACGAGGAGCAGATCCTCACCGACGACCTGCCCGGCTCGATCGTGATCGCCGGCGCCGGCGCCATCGGCGTCGAGTTCGCCTACGTGATGGCCAACTACGGCGTGGACGTCACCATCGTGGAGTACTTCGACCGGATGGTGCCGCTGGAGGAGCCGGAGGTCGCCCAGGAGCTGGCCAAGGCCTACAAGCGGCTCGGCGTGAAGGTGCTGACCTCGACCAAGGTGGAGTCCATCGACGACTCCGGGGACAAGGTGAAGGTGACCGTGTCCCCGGCCGCGGGCGGCGACTCCCAGGTGCTCGAGGCCGACAAGGTGCTGCAGGCCATCGGCTTCGCCCCCCGCACCCAGGGCTACGGCCTGGAGAACACCGGCGTCGAGCTCACCGAGCGGGGCGCGATCGCGGTCGACGACTACATGCGCACCAACGTGCCGAACGTCTACGCCATCGGCGACGTCACCGCCAAGCTGATGCTGGCCCACACCGCCGAGGCCCAGGGGGTCGTGGCCGCCGAGACCATCGCGGGGGCCGAGACGATGGCCATCAACTACGACATGGTGCCCCGGGCCACCTACTGCCAGCCGCAGATCGGCTCCTTCGGCTACACCGAGGCCAAGGCCAAGGAGCTCGGCTACGACGTCAAGGTGGCGAAGTTCCCCTTCACCGCGAACGGCAAGGCCCACGGCCTGGGCGACGCCACCGGGTTCGTCAAGGTGGTGGCCGACGCCACCCACGGCGAGCTGCTGGGCGCCCACATGATCGGCCCGGACGTCACCGAGCTGCTGCCCGAGCTGACCCTGGCCCAGCTGTGGGACCTCACCGCGGAAGAGGTGGCCCGCAACATCCACGCCCACCCGACGCTGTCGGAGGCGCTCAAGGAGGCCGTCGAGGGCGTCGCCGGCCACATGATCAACCTCTGAGCCAGCACCCACGCTCGACCGGCGGGGCCCGGGTCCGCGCTGCGGCCCGGGCCTCGTCGCGTCCGTGACGCCGCCCGGCGCCACGGCTCGGCCGTCGGACCGCGCGTATGCTTCGGCGCCGTGACCACGAGCCCCCGCGACGCGCTGCTGGAGCGGGCGGTCGCCTGGTTCGCCAGCAACGGAGTCGGGGAGACGAGCCTGCGCTCGCTGGCGGCCGGCATCGGGACCAGCCACCGGATGCTCATCTACCACTTCGGCTCCAAGGAGGGGCTGCTGGCGGCGGTGGTCGAGGACGTCTGGCGCCAGCAGCAGACCGTGCTGGACGACCTGCTCGCCGACGCCGCCGACCCGCTCGCGGCGGCCTGGTCGTTCTGGGACCAGCTCGCCGACGCCAACGACGTCTTCGCACCGCTGTTCTTCGAGCTCTCCGCCTCGGCGATGCAGGGCCACGCCTGGGCGGCGTCGCTGCGCACCTGGATGTCGGTGTGGAACGACACCCTCGCCCGGCTCTTCCGGGGTCTCGGACACCCTCCGCAGCGCGCCGACGTGCTCGGCCGGACCGCGCTGGCCGTGACCCGCGGGACGCTGTTCGAGCTCGCGCTGACCGGGGACCGGGCGGCGGCGGACGAGACGGTGCGCGCGTTCCTGGAGTCGACCAGGCGACCCGGCTGAGCGGCGTCCGAGCCGGTTGCTCAGCCGGCGTCCTCGGAGCGCACCGCGCGGCGCAGGTCCTCGGCGACGAAGCGGGCCAGCTCGCGGGCGAGCCGCCCCGGCTGGTCCTGCGGCACCAGGGTGTAGCTGTCCTCGATCTCCACGAGACGGGCGCGGGGCAGCAGCCGGGCCAGCCGGGGCCCGTGCTCGCGGGGCATCAGCCGGTCCTCGCTCGCCCACACCACGAGCGTCGGACGGTGGAACGTCTCCAGCCGGTCGGCGAGCGCCGCCAGCTCGGCGCGGGAGGGGGTCGACAGCGCGAAGGTCCGCAGGTCCCGTCGCACCCCGGCGTCCTGCTGCGCCGGACGGAACCACCGGTCCATGACGTCGTCGGGCACGGGGTGCTTGCTCATCCAGCCCCAGGCGCCGGGCGCCCGACGGAACCACCGGTAGCGCTGCAGCTGCATGGCCAGCCAGAGCAGACCGGGGATCCGGGCGCTGGTGGCCACCGCCCGGCCCGGCAGCCCGGGCGGGAAGTTGTCGAAGGCCTCGCAGGCGACCAGCACCGCGCCCGCGATCCGCTCGGTCGGCCCCTCGGCCAGCAGGAACTGCGCGCCGCCCCAGTCGTTGAGCACGAGGGTCACCTCGTGCAGGTCGAGCGCCTCGAGGAGCTCGCCGACCATGGCGGCGACACCGCGGTGCGTCACCAGCTCCGGGCGTCGCACCGGGCGGCGGTGGCTGCCCAGCGGCAGCGTGGGGCACACGCACCGGTAGCCCGGGCCGAGCTCGGCCACCACGCGGCTCCACAGGGTGGCGTCCATGTTGACGCCGTGCAGCATCACCAGCACCGGGCCGTCCCCGCCGCTGTCGGTGTACTCGATCTCGCCCGCACTAAGCGCCACCGTGGCCATCGTCGCTCCTCCGTCCGTCGTCCTCGACGACCCCGAATGTACCAGGTGGTACATGGTCGGAGACGGATCTCGGAGGAGGACCGGGGTCGAGCCCGGGTCCCGGACCCGTGCCGCGTCCGGCCGGTCCGGTTGCGTACGCTGGCGCCTCGGCCGGACCGGTGACGAGCAGGACGGGAGGGCGGTGCGTGTGAGCTCCTTCGACGAGAGGACCCGGCGGTGAGGCGGTGGCCGGTCCGCGCCGCCGCGGCCCGGTTGGGTCCGCCGCTGCTGGCGCTCCTGCTGGTGGCCTGCTCCACCACGGACCGGCCGGCGGGGGAGAACCCCGCCGGGACGCCGTCCGCGTCGGTCGCACCCGGCAGCGCGTCCGTCGCCACCCCGGCGCCCAGCCCCGGCCCGACGTCTGCCAGCCCGAGCTCGCCCACCCCGACGCCCACCCCGCAGCGTCAGCAGCTGCCCCGCGGCGGCACCGAGGTCTTCCCCGAGCACCGCCTGGTCGGCTTCTCCGGCTACCCCGGCTCGCCGGCGCTGGGCCGGATGGGTGTCGGCCGCCTCGACGACCGGGTCGAGGAGATGATCGAGGTCGGCGAGGACTACACCGCCGGCGGGCGTCGTCCGCTGCCGGTGCTGGAGCTGATCGCCACCATGGTCCACTCCACGCCCGGGCCCGACGGCAGCTACCGCACCCGCGTCGACGACGACGTCGTCGCCGACCACCTCGAGGCCGCCCGTCGCCACGACGCCCTGCTGCTGCTCAACATCCAGCCCGGTCGCGCCGACATGCTGGCGGAGGTGCAGCACTACGAGCGGTGGCTCTCCGAGCCCGACGTGGGCGTCGCGCTGGACCCGGAGTGGGCGGTGGGGGAGGACGAGGTCCCAGGCCGGGTCTTCGGCTCCACCACCGGTGCCGAGCTGGACGAGATCGCCGGCTGGCTCGACGAGCTCACCGAGCGGGAGCGGCTGCCGGAGAAGGTCATGCTGTACCACCAGCTGCGGGTCGACATCGTCGAGGACCCCGAGGACCTCGAGGCCGAGGAGCACGAGCACCTGGCGGTGGTCGTCTCCATCGACGGCATCGGCCCGCCCGGGGCGAAGCGGAAGACCTACGAGGCCATCTCGAGGACGGTGCCCGGCGGCGTCCACCACGGCTTCAAGCTGTTCTACGAGGAGGACGCCGAGGGCTCGTCGCGGCTGATGACGCCGGAGGAGGTCATGGACCTCGAGCCGCGGCCGGAGTACGTCCTCTACGAGTGAGCGCCCCACGCCGTGGACGTCGTGCGGCAGGATGAGGCCATGGACGCCGAGCGAGAACTCTGGTTGACCGGTGACCCCGAGGCCGACGCGCTGCTGTCGCGGGACCTGAACGCGCTGCTGATCGGGATGACCCTGGACCAGCAGATCCCGATGGAGAAGGCGTTCAGCGGCCCGGCGGTGATCGCCCGGCGGATGGGCGGACGGCTGGACGTGGCGGCCATCGCCCAGCTGCCGGTGGAGGACTTCGTCGCGCTGTGCTCGGAGCGTCCCGCCGTGCACCGGTTCCCCGGCTCGATGGGCGCCCGCGTGCACCAGGTCTGCCAGGCCCTGGTGCGGGACTGGGAGGGCGACGCCCGCACCCTGGTGGAGACCGCCCCCGACGGCGCCGAGCTGCGACGCCGGATCGAGGCGCTGCCGGGCTTCGGGCGCCAGAAGGCGTCGATCTTCGTGGCGCTGCTGGGCAAGCAGCTCGGGGTCGCCGCCGACGGCTGGCAGCAGGCGGCCGGCGAGTACGGCCAGGACGGCTACCGGTCGGTGGCCGACGTGGTCGACGAGGCCTCGCTGCAGAAGGTGCGCGAGCACAAGAAGATGGTCAAGGCGCAGGCGAAGGCGGCCCGGGCCACCACCGACGTCCCGGCCGGCTGACCCGTGGAGCCGCTGCCCGTCTCCTACTACGTCTCCGCCGTGGTCGTCACCGTCGCGGTGGTGCTCGGCCCGGTGCTGCTCGCGGTGCTGCTGGTGCGGCGCACCAGCGTGCCGGCCCGCGCCATCTGGGTGGGGGTGCTGACCTTCGCGGTCGCCCAGCTCTTCACCCGGCTGCCGCTGATGAGCGCCGTGCAGGCCGGTGCGGGTGGGTGGGTGCTGGCCCACCCCGTGCTGTGGCTGGTCCTGCTGTGCCTCAGCGCCGGTGTCTTCGAGGAGGGCGCCCGCTGGCTCGGGTTCCGCTTCCTGCTACCCGGTGAGCCCGACCGGCGTGCCGTCCCGGTGGGGGCGGGCGTCGGTCACGGCGGTCTGGAGGCCGTGGTCCTCGTCGGCGTCACGGTCGGGACGACCGCGCTGACCTACGCGGTGCTCGGCTCGGGCCAGCTGCCGTCCGGCTCGCTGCCGCCCGAGGCGGTGAGCGCCCTGCAGACCCAGCGGGACGCCCTGGCCCAGCTCGGCGCCGCCGGTCAGCTGGCCGCGCTCTGGGAGCGGGTGGTGGCGATGGGGGTGCACGTCGTGCTCAGCGTGCTGGTGTTCCGCGCGGTCCGGGACCGTCGGCTGCCGCTGCTGGTGCTGGCGGTCCTGCTGCACGCCGGCTTCAACGCGGTCCCGCTGCTGCTCCAGCCGCACCTGGAGCCGGGCCTGGCGACCACCTGGCTGCTCGAGCTGGCGCTGACCGTGGCCGCGGTCGTGCTGGCCGCGGTGGTGTGGCTGGTGGTGCGGGCCCGCACCGCCGAGCCGGCTCCGGCGACGGTCGGGGGCGCCGGTGAGTGAGCACGGCCCCCGCACCGGCACGCCACCGCTGGTGGTGGTCGGCGCGGCCTTCGTGGACGACCTCCTCCGTCCCACCCGGGTGCTGGCGGCCCGCCGGCGCAACGGCGACCTGGCCGGCGGCTGGGAGTTCCCCGGCGGCAAGGTGGAGCCCGGCGAGGAGCCCACCGACGCGCTGCTCCGCGAGCTGGCCGAGGAGCTGGGGCTGGGGGCCGTCCGGCTGGGCGGCGAGCTCGGGCCTCCCGGGAAGGGCTGGCCGCTGCCGAACGGGGCGGTGCTGCGCATCTGGTGGGCCGTCACCGACGAGGCCCTCGAGCCTGGGCCCGACCACGACGCCGTGCGCTGGCTCGGAGCCGAGGGGGTGCTGGACGTGGCCTGGCTGCCGGGCGACGTCCCGATCGCGGAGGAGCTCGCCGGCAGCTGGCTGCACCGCTGAGGAGGCTCAGCGGATCGCGCCGACCCGGCTCAGCCGATCGCGCCGACGCGGCTCAGTGGATCGCGCCGACGCGGCTCAATCGATCGCGCCGACCCGGCGACGCAACCCCTCGAGCAGCACCGGCCAGTCGGTGAACCGGGAGCGGTCGGCGAGGTTGTCCTCGTTCCAGCCGCCGTGCTGCAGGTGCAGCTCGGTCCCGCCGGCGGCGGGGGCGAAGCGCACCAGCACCTGGCTGGCCACCCCGGTCTCGTGGGCCAGCAGGAAGGAGTGGCTGAGCAGCATGCCCGGCTGCCACAGCGTGATGGTGCCCCAGACGTACTCGGCCCCGTCGGCGTGCTCCTCGACGATGGAGCCCCCCAGGCGTCGCTCGACCCGGACACCGGTGAAGGTCTGCGCGTCCGCGGTGTACATCGGGTCCCACCACGAGCCCAGGTCGGTGTAGGTGTCGAAGGCTCGCGCCGGCGGGCACGCCAGCTCGGTGCGGTACTCCAGGGGTGCGGTGCTCACGACCACCACCCTGCCACGGGACCGGCCGGCCGGTGGGCTGCCGGCCCCGTGGACGGTGGACGAGTCAGATCCCGTCCGGGACGGGACGGCTGGCGAGGTCGAGGTGCACCACGACGCGGTTGAACAGCCGGGACGCCGCCTCGGGGCTGACCACGCTGGGGCGCGGCTGCTCGGCCAGGTGGTACAGCAGCGGCGCGGCCTCGGCCACACCCATCGTCGCCGCCACCTGGGTGCAGCGCCGGGCGGTCTCGCGGACCACGTCGGCCTCGATCGTCCACAGCGCCTCGAAGAGGCGGTCGCGGTCGGGGACCGTGGTCTGCCCGGGCAGCTCACGGGCCAGCAGGGCGGCCGGCAGCTCGAAGGAGTCGCACACGACGAGCCACTCGCGCGCGATCGGCGATTCGGCGGGGAAGTCCACCCGGACCAGTCCGGCGTCGACCTCCTCGGGGGTCGGCTCGACACCGCCGAAGCTGCCCATCACCAGCGCCTTCTCCGCCACCCGGGCCAGCTCGACCCAGCGGGCGCGGGAGGGCTCCCAGAACCGGGTCTCCTGGAAGGACCCGATCAGGACCGGGCGCTCGGCGCGGGCGCAGAACTCGTCCTCGATGGCCCAGGACAGACCGATCAGGGTCTGCTTGCCGAGCCGGTGGACCTCCTCGTCGGGGAAGAGTGCGGTGACGTGGTCGAAGACCGACTCCACCTTCTCCTCGGTCCTGTCAACCACGGTCGTCATGCCCCCACCTGCGAGGCCGGAATGCTTTCCATGGCCCGACAGCCTACAGATCGCCGCGCTTTCCGCGGGCGGCCCGCCTCCGGGCCTTCGCACCCCGGCCGGCGGTCACGACGTCTGCGCCGTCCAGCCGGCCAGCGTGACGCCGACCTCGTCCTCGACCGCCCTCGGGCTGCTGCCGCGGTAGTTGCTGATCATGGCGAAGACGTAGTCGCGGCCGTCGGCGCCGCTGACGTAGCCCGACAGCGCGGTGACGCCGGTCAGCGACCCCGTCTTGCCGCGCAGGTTCCCCGCGGCCGGCGTGTCCCGCATCCGCGAGCGCAGCGTCCCGCCGACGAAGCGCTCCGGGACGCCCGCCACGGGCAGCGACGTCCGGTACACCTCGAACCACGGCTCGTCGGTGAAGGCCCGCAGCGCCGAGGTGAGCGTGGTGGGGCTGATCCGGTTCGCCCGCGCGAGCCCGGAGCCGTCGGCCAGCGACAGGCCGGTGACGTCGACGCCGTCGTCGGCCACGAAGTCCTCCACCAGCGCGACCCCGGCCGTCCAGCTGCCCGGCTGGCCGGACTGCGCCGCCATGGTCTTGACCAGCGTCTCGGCGTGCATGTTGTTGGACAGCTTCATGAAGGGGGTCATGAGCTCCGACAGCGGCATGGACTCGTCGCGGGCGACGCGTCGAGCTCCCGCGCCGGCGGTGCCCTCGGCGACCTCCCGGCGCACCCGCACGCCCTCGTCGGCGAGCGCCTCGGCGAAGACGGTGGCGGCCAGCAGCTCCGGCTGGTCCACGGTCACCCAGGTCTCGTCGACGCCGTCGTCGGCCGGGACGCGCCCGGTCAGCACGATCTGGTTGGTGTCGGGGTTCCGGGTGATGTCGAGGGTGCTGTCCTCACCGGCCGCCACGGTGGTGGTGCGGTTGACGACCTCGACGTACTCCGCGGCGCTGGCGGGGACGACCTGCACCGCGGCCTCCTCACCGAGGTCGGTCCCGGGGGACGTCTCCACGATGACGGTGCCGGAGTCGTAGTCGGTGTCGGGTGCCAGCGTGAGCGCGCTGATCTGGGCGGCGTAGTAGTACGGCGCGTCGTCCGGGTCCCAGCCGGGGTGGTAGGCCTGCTGCTCGAAGTAGGTGTCGTCGGCGAGCACCCGGCCGGTCACCGTGCGGATGCCCGCCGCCCGGACCTGCTCGGCCAGGTCGGCGTAGTCCTCGGCGAGCGCGGTGGGGTCGCCGTAGCCCTTGAGGACGAGGTCGCCGCGCAGCACGCCACGGCCGCTCACCTCGCCGTCGAGCAGGACGTCGGTGTGGAACCGGTAGCTCCCGCCGAGGGTGTCCAGCGCGGCGGCCCCGGTCAGCAGCTTGGTGTTGGAGGCGGGGATCAGCGGGGTGCTGCCGTGCCGGTCGAACAGCACGGTGCCGTCGCCCTCGTCGACCACGCGCAGCCCGGTGGTGCCGTTCTCGACGCGCGGGTCGTCCAGGACGGCGGTCAGGGCGTCGGCGAGCGCCGGGTCGGCGGGGGAGGCGTGTGCGGGGACGGCGGCGCCGACGGAGAGCGCCACGGCGAGGGCGGCCGCGAGTCCGACGGCACGTCCGGGACGGCGGCGGGGGAGGGGAGGCAGGGTCACGACGATCACGTCTCCTGGAGGGGTGGGTGGGAGCGGGACGTGGGACGAACCTAGCCCCGCGGGGCGGGCACGGGAAGAGCCCGGGCCGTGCCGGGCCCGGGCTCCTCCTGCGCGTGCGTGGTCCGTCAGCCGACCCGACGTCCGTCGGTGACCACCACGGTGGGCGCGAACCCGTCTGCCTCGGCCACCACCCGCACCGAGAGCACGGTGCCGGCGTCGTCCTCGGTGACCCGGTGCTGGCGGCCGGTGGCCGCCGCGACGGGCTCGCCGTCGCGCAGCCACTGGTGCTGCACCTCGACGCCGTGCTCCCGCCAGCGGGCGGGCACGACGGTCAGCACCGAGCCGACGGCGGCCCGGCCGCGCAGCACGGGCCCGGCCACCGGCTCCAGCAGCGGGCCCACCGCCCCGGTGTAGGCGGCGACCGCCTGCTGCAGCTCCTCGGTGGCGGCCACCAGGTCGGCGTGGGAGACCGCCCCCGCGCCGTCGAGCGCCGCGAGCACCTGCTCGGCGCGCTCCAGCGCGTCGCCGACCGGGCGGTAGGTCCCGGTCGTGGTCGGGGCGTACCGACGGGCCTGCTCGACGGCCGCTGCGAGCGGCCGGGAGTCCACCACCGCCAGCGACACGTCGCGGTGGGCGCCGGAGCCGAACTCGAACCGCAGCCCGGAGTCACCCGGCGTGCGGGAGGTCAGGAAGCTGCGGGCGATGACGTAGCGGTCCTCCTCGACGGTGTAGTCGCCGGCGTCGAGGCTCCCCAGCACGTTGCCCTCCGGACCGATGTAGCGCAGCCCGGTGACCTCGTCGCCGTCGGGGTCGACGGTGAAGGCGACCTGGTTGGCGTCGTCGTCGGCCCGGTCGGGGTCGAGGTCGAAGGTGGCGGCCCCGGGGAAGACCTGCGGGTCGGTGGGGGCGGCCTCGGGGCCGTAGACCTCGATCTCGGTCAGCGTCGGGCTGTACTGCTGGCCCGCCACCAGACCGGTGAGCAGCACCCGCAGCGCCGAGCTGCGCACGGTGCCGAAGCCGCTGACCACGTGGTCGTGGCCGATGCCGTCGGTGCCCTCGGCGAAGGTCACCCAGTCGCCGGTGGCGGCGTCGCGACGCTGCAGCTCGAAGGACTGCACGCGCGGATCGGTCCCCGAGTCGGTGTACTCGTCGAGCTGCACCTCGTCGAAGACGGTCTCGGCGCCGAGGTCGAGGTCGATGCTGATCGGCCAGCTGGCGTCGTCGGCGGCGGCCCACCGGGTGGTGGGGTCGCCGTCGACGAGCTTGTCCGCCGACAGCGCGAAGTTGTTGTGCGGGTGGGTCGAGCTGGCCGTCGCCGTGGCGCCCAGGGCGAGGTTGGGCCGGTCCTCGCCGTCCTCGTCCTCGATCGGGTCCTCGTCGACCGGGTTCTCCACCTGCTCACCGACCGGCAGCTCGTGCAGCCCGATGTCGATGCCGTCGCCGTAGTAGAGGTGGGTGCCGAAGAAGTCGGCGTCGCCCACGTTGGGGTTGTAGCGGCCGGCGTCGACCAGCGGCGAGGTGGGGCGCAGCGCGAAGGGGGCCGCCGAGTCCACGACGTCCTCCACGCCGCCGTCGCGGTCGTAGGCGGCGGGGTCCCCGACGAACTGCGGGTCGGCGGTCACCGCCGCGTCGTCCTCCGGCTGGTCGGGCGCGGGCACGCCGCCGGACTCGTAGAAGGCGTTGTGGGAGAACCGGGCGAGCCGGAACGCGTCCTCGTGACGCGACCACGGGGTCGGGGTGTCGGAGGTGTTGTAGAAGACGTTGTTGAGGAAGTAGACGGTGTCGAGGAACGTCTCGTCGTGGACGTGGTCCATGGCCGCGCCGTCGTAGACGAAGACGTTGTTGGTGAAGTAGGTCGGCGAGTAGTTCGTCGAGAGCATGTTCTTCACCAGCACGCCGTTGTCGTTGACGCTCAGGTTGTAGCGGGCCACGGAGTTCGAGCTGTTGCCCATGTAGGCCATCCAGCCGGCGGCGTTGTCGTGGGAGTAGTTGTACTCGTAGGTGACGTTGAAGTTCGTGTACTCCAGGTCCCACGGAGTTCCGTCGTACTCGTCGTAGGGTCCGCCGTAGACCTCGTTGTAGCGCATCACCGAGTCCGCACCGGCCCACAGGTAGAGGGCGCACGAGACGCCCTCGTAGCGCTGCAGGTAGCCGTTGACCTCGTTGTACTCGACGACCATGTCCTTGGTGTTGGCCAGCTGGATGGCGCCCTGGCCGATGTTCTCGGCGTAGTTGTGGCCGATGTAGACGTCGCGGCTGTACAGGTCGCGCTCGCGCACCCACAGCTGCTCCCAGCCCTCGTGGAACTTGCCGGTCTCGTCGTACTGGCCGGAGGCGGCGTCGCGGTCGAAGAACCAGTTGAAGGCGAACTGGATGGCGTGCAGCTCGACGTCGCGGAAGGTGTTGTCCTCGATGCGGACGTCGGAGAAGTAGTACGCGCTCTCCTCGTAGCTCGCGTAGCGGTCGGCGCCGAAGACCTGGAAGACCACGCCGCCGTAGTGGATCTGCTGCCAGGTGCTGGGCCCGTCGACGTGGTGCACGTCCACCCCCGAGATCCGGAAGTGGTCCATGATCTTGTCCTCGCCGTCGGCGAACAGGTCGGCGTTGATGGTGATCGAGATGCCGTCCCGCACCACGTTGCCGCGGGTGATGTCGGTGCTGAAGTCGTCGTCGTTGGAGATCTGCAGGTCGTGGATCTCCCAGTGCTGCTGGTTGCGCAGCACGACCGCGCCGGTCAGGCCGACCGTCTGCGGGTTCTTGGTGGTGCCGGTGGTGAAGGGGCTGGGCACCTGGCCGTCCACCGCCACGTAGGGCTTGGCGGCGTCCTCGTCGCCGTAGGCGTCGATGACGATGGGGCGGCCCTCCTCGCCGGAGCCCTTGGGCCACAGCTGCTGGCCGTGCCAGGTCTCCCCGGCCTGGAGCAGCACCCGGTCGCCCGGGGCGAAGGTGACCTCGCTGACCCGGGTCAGGTTCTGCCAGGCCTGCTCGGGCGAGGTGCCGGCGGCGGCGTCGTCGCCGTCCGTGGCGTCGACGAAGTAGTCGGTGCCGCCGTAGGGGTTGGCGTCGTTGCCCGACCAGCCGTCGTCGGCCGGCGCCTGGTCGACCGCGTCGGCCGGCGCCTGGTCGACCGCGGCGGCCGGGTCGGCGGCGGCCCAGGGCAGGGCGAGCACCATCAGCAGGGCGGCCAGGGTGGCCAGCACGCGGGAGCGGTGCGGGGCGGGGGAGCGGGGGTGGGATCTCATCACGAGGAGCGGTCCTCCAGGTCGGTGGTGGTGGCGAGGCGTTCGGGGTGGATGTCGATGTCGGCGCGGGCCCGGCGCCGCTCCAGGTGCTGGTCGAGGAGCTCGGCGGTGAGCGCCTCACGGAGCCGGGGCCGGTACTCCGCGAGGGCGGCCTCGCGGTCGGTGCTGAGGCCGAGCAGACCGTGACGCTCGACGATGTCGCCGCTGCGGTGCGGGGCGGCGAGCTGACCGACCTCGAGGGTGCTGGCGGTGGCCAGCAGCTGGCCCTGCGGCGAGCCGGGGGAGTGGCGCACGCCCCCGTCCACCTCGCTGCGCCGGACGTCGGCGTCCGCGCACCCCGGCGCCCGCTGCAGGGTCTCGGCGTCGAGCTGGGTGGTCGGTGCCAGCAGGTCGGCGCACCCGGGCAGCTCGGCGGCTGCGACGGGTACCCGGAGGGTCACCACCTGGTAGGTGGTGGCGTTGGTCGCCCAGTCCTCGGCGTGGGCGTCGTAGTAGGCCTCGACGGCGGCGTCGTCGACCTGCAGGGGTGCCGCGGGTCCCTCGCTGAGCCGCTGCCCCAGCTCGGTGCGGACGGCGGCCAGCAGGTGGTCGTAGAACTCGCTCGGTCCGAAGCTGGTGAGGCCGTAGACGACGTCACCGCGCGCGAGCGCGGCCGACCGCCGGCTGTTGGTGTCCTCGCGGGCGGCCATCAGCGCGTCGAGGTCGACGTCGTCGACGATGCCCTGCTCCTGGGCGACCAGCAGCAGCACCTTGTCGTCCAGGGCCTGCTCGAGCGCCCGCTCCCGGAGCAGCTCGCCGGCGTCGCGGCCGGTCCGGCGGGCCTCGTCCTGCACCGCGACGTCGAGGCGCTGCATGTGGAAGGCCACCTCGGCGCGGCTGACGTGGTACCCGTCCACGCTGGCCACCGGCCGGGGGAGCAGTGCCACCGCGACGGCGACGGCCAGGGCCACGACGGCGGTCGCGGCAAGAAACCACCTGCGCACGGACAACTCCTCACGGACGGCACCAGTGGTCGGATCAGTGCCGCGCGGTTGGAGGAGTCCTGTGCTGGGGAAGACCAGCACGACGCGGCAGGGGGGGTGGGGCGCCGTCGGCCGACGCTAGACCCGGCCGGGCGTGGGCGTCAATGGTCGGATCACCGGCTGTGACAGGGGCCACAGCCGAGCCGGGCACCCCGCCGTCGCCGCCCTCCGCCACGGTCGCGCGGCGAGCGGTGGGCCCCGACCCCGGCAGACTGTGCGCCCGTGAACGCGACCCGCTACCGCACCGTCCTGCTGCCCGGACGCCACCACCTGCTGACCCGTTTCCAGATCGCCTACCTCGCCGAGCTGTTCGCCGGCCGGGTGTGCGCGGGTGACGGGACGCCGGTGGCGCTGGAGCCCGACGCCGAGGTGGTCTGGGCGGTGACCTCGGCCAACCACTCGGGCACCCGGCGCAACCCCGTGCCGGCGCACCGCCGGGAGGCCATGGTGGAGCGGGTCGGCGCCCTGGAGGGGATGCCGTTCTCGGTGGTGCCGGTGGTGGACACCACTCCGACCGACCGCTTCGCCACGACGGTGGTGGAGACGGTGGCCGGCACCCTCGGCAGACGACCGTCGCCGACCGAGACCGTCGTGGCCTGCTCCACCGCGGCGGTGGCCGCCATGTACCAGGCCCTCGGCTACCGGGTGGTGGAGGTGGAGGCGGACACCGCCACCCGCGCGCGGCTGCAGGCAGCCGGGTTCGACGACCTACGCCCCTGGGACGTGCTCGAGCTGCTGGTCGCCGGCGACGACCGCTGGCGCGAGCTCGTGCACCCGGCCTGCCTCGACGTGTACGAGCGCTACGACCTGGCGGCCGAGGTGGCGCGGATCTGCACCGACCCCGTGGTCTCGGACGAGGGCGGGCTCACCGAGACCCGCGACTACGCGACCTACACCGCGGCCTTCGACGACGCCTCGGACCGCAAGTGGGAGCAGGTCCGCGACTTCGTGCGGCCCGGCCGCGTGGTCGACCTCGGCTGCGCGGCCGGCGGCCTGCTGGAGCGGGCGGCGCGGGAGCCGGTGCTGCACGAGTCCGACCTGTTCGGCGTCGAGGTCTCACGCCACCTGGTGGCGGAGGCCGAGCACCGCAAGGCCCAGGGCGTCTTCGCCAACCCCAACACCTGGTTCCTGCAGCGCAACCTGCTGACCGCACCGGTGTTCGAGGACGCCTCGGTCGACACCACCCTCACCCTGGCCGTCACCCACGAGATCGCGAGCTACGGCGAGGGGGTGGTCGACCTGCGACGGCTGACCGAGCGGGTGGCCCGCCACACCCGTCCCGGCGGGGTGTGGATCAACTCCGACGTCCTCGGCCCGCGCGACGGGACCCGCCGGGTCGTGCTGCGGCTGCGCTGCGACGACGGCAGCAACCCCGACGCGCCGCGCGACCTGGACGGTCTGCCGGCGGCGGACGTGGCCACCCACGTCGCGGGGCTGTCGACGCGGGCCCGGCTGGACCAGTTCGCCCTCGACTTCCCGCGGCTGTCCGGCGGCCGCTTCGAGCCGGCGCCGGTCCCGGGCAGCCGCACCGACGTGGAGCTCAGCCTGGCCGAGGCGATGGAGTTCCTGACCACCAAGGACTACACAGACAACTGGCTGAGCGAGTGCCACGAGCGCTTCTGCGACCTCGACTGGGACGGCTGGGTGGAGCTGGTGACCGCGGCGGGCTTCGACGTCGACCCGGCCAGCCGGCCCTGGCGCAACGAGTGGATCGTCGAGCACCGCCTCGACCCGGTCGCCTCGCTGCACGACCCCGGGACGGGGGAGCAGCTCGCGTGGCCGGAGACCCACGTGCTGATGGTGGCCCGGCGTCGTCACGAGCCGCGGGCAGAACTGGGCTGACCCGCGCGGCGGAGACGATCCCGCGAGACGGACATGGCTTTTCTTCCCCGGAGGTGCTAATGGCCTCGGCCCGTCGAAGGACGCATTTTCCGCGCGTTCATCGCGACGTCACATCACGATTCGGTAACGCTGTTCCTGCGCCTTGCGTGTCGCACTTCGGCACCGATACACATAGCGCGGACGTCTTTCGGGGGTTGGCGTGCGTTGGGTGTTACCACTGATTTCGCTGACCTCAACCCTCAGCAGGTGGGTGGTGACCACGGAACATCTGTTGAGGAGCCTGGGTGAGTACGCAGCTGACTGCGCAAGCACGAGAAAGATCTGGCGGTCCACGCCGCCGCCCGTCACGGATCGCGGTCGTCCTGACCGTCGTGACGGCGCTGTTCATGTCGATGTTCAGTGCCGGCGTCGCGCACGCCGCGACGGTCTACGAGATCGAGGGGGAGTGGGAGGCGGGCACCCCCACCACCGTCGGACGCGGTGACGTGGTCACCGGCATCTGGCGCGTCAACGTCAACGACGACGCCGAGGCCCCGGCGAACGACCCGGTCGAGAACGTGCTGTTCTCGGTGACGCTGGACAACGGTGTCTTCCGTGAGCTCCCGGACGTCTGCGTGACCGGCGACGAGGTGGACCCGCAGTCCACCCTGTCCGAGGACAACCGCACCCTGACCTGCAACCTGGGCACCGTGGAGCAGGGCAGCGCGGTGGTCATCCAGACCCCCGTCGTGGTCGACGGCCTGACCGGCGAGCAGCTGACCGCCGTCGGCGAGATCAACGGCCAGGAGCAGCCGCTGCCGCCGCTGAACATCGTCAACGAGTTCGGCATGGACATCCAGTTCGGC
Source organism: Auraticoccus cholistanensis (assembly GCF_009742705.1). Taxonomy (GTDB): domain Bacteria; phylum Actinomycetota; class Actinomycetes; order Propionibacteriales; family Propionibacteriaceae; genus Auraticoccus; species Auraticoccus cholistanensis. The sequence continues at coordinate 291,164 of NZ_WPCU01000005.1, read as the reverse complement.
CAGAACACGGGCAGCTACTACTGGAACGACGACTACACCCAGCTGGACGTCGACTTGAACTGGTCCCTGCGGCTCGCCGCCGGGTCGGACCCGGGTCCGGACAGCGTGACCTACCGGCTCCAGCTGACGGAGACCAACAACGGCACCATCGAGCCCGGCACCGGCCTCTACGGTGATGTCGGTTGCGGACCGTTCAACGCCTACATCGCCAACGGCCACCCGTGGTCGGAGCTGCCGAACTACCCGGCCGACCAGCAGACCTCCTTCGTGGACAGCTGCACGCTGACCCCCGTGGCCGGACAGCCCGGCCTGTTCGACCTGACGCTGGACGGCATCAACTACGACCTGGCCACCGTCCCGACCAAGGACTCCGCGGGCAACCCGCTGCCGACCGACTGGTCCTACATCGCCAGCGGCAGCCTGTGGTTCTCCATCACCACCAACCGGGCCGGTTCGATCGCGCTGCAGACCAACGCCCCGACCTACGAGTCGACCACCGGTCTCTTCTCGACCGACCTGACCGAGAACAACACCACCACCAAGAGCTACACGCTGCCGGGTCGTTGGTCCGCCCCGTGGTACCGGGGCCACACCGGTGCCGGCGGCACGAACTGGGACGACACCTACCGGGTGTCGGCCGGGCAGACGGTCGCGCAGTTCGTCAACAACACCGCGTCCCGCCTCGGCGACGTCCCCGACGAGCAGATCCACGGGCAGTGCCTGGTCTTCGACACCGCCTACTCCAGCTACGCCTCGCCCGAGGGTGAGCGCGTGCCGATGATCCGCGGCTACGACCAGGAGGGCGCCGGTGGCGCCGCCGAGCTGGAGAACCCGCCGACCCTCGAGTACTACGTCGGCACCGTGACGGACCCGAACGCCTTCGTCTGCGGCAACGACCCGGGCAACTGGGTGGACGAGGAGCCGGCCGACCTGGAGACCGTGCAGGCCGTGCGCATCCTCTACCCGCACTCGCTGCTGGCCGAGGAGGGCTGGCAGGGCATCCAGCTGCTGGCCTACACGGAGCTGGACGACGACCTGGAGATCGGGCAGGACGTGTGGATGTTCGGGTCGGTGTTCGCGAACGGTGTCTGGGAGGGCCCCGGAGAGCCCTGGGACTCCAACGTGATCACCCCGACGCCCGGGACCCGCTACCCGGCCACCAACGGCCGCCGCGACATCCTGCGGATCATCTACGCCACCCCGGCGATCAGCAAGGCCGGTGACCGTCAGGTGGTGCGTCCGGGTGAGCCCGCGACCTTCACCCTGACCTACTCCGCCAACGGCGCCGGTGCCATCCCGGACACGGTCGACGGCTACGAGATCGTCGACACGCTGCCGGTGGGGATGACCTACGTCCCCGAGTCGACGGAGCCGGAGCCGGAGGTCACCACCAACGGCGAGGGCCAGCAGGTGCTCACCTGGACCCTCAACGAGGTGCCGACCAACACCCCGAACACGCTGACGTACCAGGCGGTGGCCTCTGACTCGGTGACCCCGGGCCAGACGCTGACCAACACCGCCACCTCGTCCCTGGCCGGGCAGAGCTCCCGGCCGGCGTCGGCCCAGGTGACGGTCGCCTCCAGCGGCTACACGCTGCTGGGCAAGAGCACCGCGCAGTGGTTCATGAACAACCCCGACGGCGAGGGCAACAGCACCGGTTCGTGGACGGTCAACCTGCGTTCCTCGGACCCGCTGCCGCAGGCCTACACCGACACGATCGACATCCTCCCCTACAACGGTGACGGTCGCGGGACCGACTTCCAGGGCACCTACTCGGTGACCTCGGTGGACGCTCCGGCGGGGGCGACGGTGTACTACACCACCGCCGACCGCGAGACCCTCTCCGACGACCCGGCCGACGAGATCAACGGTGCGCCCAACGCCCCGTCCGACATCTGGTCGACCACGCCGGTGGCCAACCCGACCGCCATCCGCGTGATCGGCGGGCAGCTGAACCCCGGTGAGGCGTTCGCGTTCGACGTGAACATCGCCACCGAGGGTGCTGCTCCCGGTGACGTCTGGGTGAACCGGGCGCAGTCGCGGGCCGAGCACACCCGTCTGGTGATGCGGACCTCGGAGCCGCTGACCATGGGCACCATGTACTCCGCGTCGCTGAAGAAGTACGTGCAGGACCGCGACGGCGAGTGGCACGACGCCCAGGACGCCTCGGACTACCCGGTGTTCCGCATCGGCGACGAGGTCACCTACCGGATCGGGGTCACCAACACCGGTCAGGGCACCCTGACCAACGTGCAGGTCACCGACGACAAGTTCGACCAGGGCGCGTTCCTCATCGAGGAGCTCGCTCCCGGTGACGTCGAGTACCACGAGTACACGGTCACGATCGAGGACTCCTTCGGGACCTCCTTCGTCAACACCGCCAGCGCGACCGCGGACCAGCCCGAGGACGCCGAGGACCCGGTCCAGATCAACAGCGACCCGGCCGGTGTCGAGGTGGCCAACTACTCGGTGGTCAAGACCTCCGACCCCTCGGGGGCGGCGGTCAACCCCGGCGACGTGGTGACCTACACCGTCGAGGTGACGCAGGAGGGTTCGGTGGCCGCTGAGGCGACCTTCAGCGACGACCTCTCCGACGTGCTCGACGACGCCACCGTCGACGCGGACTCGATCGTGGCCAGCACCGGCACGGCCGAGCTCGACGGCGAGGCTCTCGTCTGGACCGGCACGGTGCCGGTGGGCGAGGTCGCGACCGTCACCTACGAGGCCGTGGTGAAGAGCTACGACGAGATCGAGGCCGACGGCAACTGGATCCTCGACAACGTCGTCTTCTCCGAAGGCTGCGCCGAGGAGGGTGACTGCAACCCGCCGGAGAACCCGATCGGGAAGTTCACCTACTCCAAGGTGTCCGACCCCGAGCCCGGCACCGCCGTCGCTCCGGGGCAGGAGATCGACTACACGATCACCGTCAGCCAGCAGGGCGAGGCGGCCATCCCCGGCGCCTCGGTCGTGGACGACCTGAGCGACGTCCTCGACGACGCCACGCTGGACCCGGCCACCATCAGCGCCTCGGCAGGGGAGGCCGTCCTCGACGGATCGACCCTGTCCTGGACCGGTGACCTGGCCGTGGACGACGTGGTCACCATCACCTACACCGTGGTGGTGGTCGAGGACGGCAGCGACGAGCTGGTCAACCCCGTCACCTCCGAGGACCCCCGCGGGACCTGCGACGAGGAGGTGGGCTGCGAGACGACCCACCTGAAGGGCCACTTCACCTACTCCAAGACCGCCGACCCGGGTTCGGGTGCCACGGTCGCCGAGGGTGACGTCATCACCTACACCGTGACCGTCAGCCACCAGGGCAAGGCCCCGCTGGAGGACGCGACCGTGGTGGACGACCTCACCGACGTGATCGACGACGCCATCTACAACGGCGACGTCGAGGCCTCCTCGGGTGCCGTTCGGTACGCCGACTCGAAGCTGACCTGGACCGGTGACCTGGAGGTCGGGCAGGTCGTGACCTTCACCTACACCGTCGAGGTGACCGGTGACGGCAGCGACAACCTGGTCAACCCGGTCACCACGGACGACCCCCGTGGCACCTGCGACGAGGCCGTCGGCTGCCAGACCGAGCACCCGCTCGAGGACGCGCCCGTGCCGGCTCCCGGCCTGGGTGGCGGCGGTACCGGAGTGGGCGGCAACCTGCCGAACACCGGTGCTCCCGCGGTGCTGGGAACGCTGCTGGCCGGTCTGCTGATGGTCGGCGCCGGGCTCACCGTGGTGGCCCGCCGTCGTCGGATCAGCCTCGGCAAGGGACAGACCAGCTCCCTGTGAGCCTCTGACCCGATCACTTCACACGGGCCCGGTGCCCCCACCCGCGAGGGTCGGGGGTACCGGGCCCGAAGTGGTTCTCGGGGCCGGGGGAGAGGTGTCCGAGCTCGCACGGTGGTCCTGCCCGTCGATCACCCCGTCTGGCTCGCCACCGATCCGCCTGGTGAGCGGTCACAATCGGGCAACGGAAGCCGTCCGCCCCTGTGGCAGCGTGTCGCGGACGCCTAGGCTGCCGACGTCGGACTGGCGACCGCCCGCGGGGTGGCAGGTGCCGCCGCACTGGGAGGTGCCGCGGGGCTGGCCGCCGTGGGTGGACGAGCAGGGGCGACCGACCGCGCCACCGACGACCCCACGAGCAGCTGCAGGGCCGACCAGACGCCTGGGGCGTGTCGCGGTGGGTGCAGGCGGCACGCTGGTCGGTCTGGTCGTCGGGCTCGTGCTGGGCGGCACGGGGTCGACGACGGCGACTGCGCCGGTCCCGTCGGCCGTACCGACGGCCACGGTGACGAGCACCGCGACCGAGACGGCGACGGTCACGGCGCCGCCGGAGCCGGCGGAGACGATCTACCAGGTGACGGAGAAGACGGTCACCGCCGAGCCCGAACCGGCACCGACGGTCACCGAGACGGTGTACCGGGCGGCGGCTCCCGATACCACCGACGACGAGGTCGGCTCAGCACCCGACGCGGCGGACGACACCTACTACGAGAACTGCGACGCCGCCCGCGCGGCCGGTGCCGCGCCGGTGCGGACCGGCGACCCGGGATATGGACGCCATCTGGATCGTGACGGCGACGGGGTCGGCTGCGAGTCATGACAACGGTGTAGTTCGCGCGGCGTCGTGTGAGCGGTGATCTGGACGCGGATGCGGCCGACCACCAGCCTCCTGGACAGTAGTCCGATAAGTGACATTATGACATTACGGGTGGATCGACTCCGTCGGGGAGCCTGGCTCGGGCCTCCCCCCGGGTCTCGAGATCGCGCCGTAGGTTGCTGGCATGACCCGTGAGCGCTCCGTGCTCCTCGAGCACCTCGACACCGAACGCCGCCACGTGCTGGCGGCCGTCGACGGCCTCGGCGAGGACGCGATGACCAGGCCCGGCGCTCCGTCCGGCTGGTCGCCGGCCCAGCTCCTCAACCACCTGACCTACGACGACGAGATCTTCTGGATCGGCGCCGTGGTGGCTGCGGACGAGGAAGCCATCAGCCTGGTCCAGGACGGCTGGAAGGTGCCGGTGACGACCGGCGCCGAGGCGGTGTCCCGGTACCGCCGCTGGTGCCGGCGCAACCAGGACGTCCTCGAGGGCCTCGACCTCGACGCACCGCCCCGGTGGTGGCCGCCGGCGGAGGTCTTCCCGTTCCCGCCGTTCCCGCAGACACGCGACTGCGTGCTGCGGCTGCTCGTCGAGACCGCCACCCACGCCGGCCACCTCGACGTCGTCCGCGAGCGGATCGACGGTCACCAGCACCTGGTCCTGGGCTGACCGCGGCCGACCGGCCCGCCCGACCGGCCACCCTCCCCCGCGTCCGCCATCCACCGCCGGCGAACCCGGAAGAAGGAGAAAACTCCTGCGCACGGTGGCAGGCATCCGGCACCATCGAGATCGCAGGCGAGTCGACGCCTGGAGCCACCACGAATCAGGAAGTCGTCCCATGAGAACCGCCCGCATCCTCGGTGGCGTCGCCGCTGCCGTCGTCGCCGCCAACCTCGTCGCCGTCCCGGCCTCGGCCACCGGCCGTCCCACCCACACGCTGAACACCGTGCACGAGCTGTCCTGCGCGTTCTCGACCACCACCGGTGAGAGCGTCTTCTTCCAGGCCAGCGGCGGCAGCGCCTCCGGCGAGTCCGGCTCCTCCTTCTTCGTCGAGGACCAGCAGTCCCGCACCGTGCTGGAGGGCTGGGAGGGCACCGCGGACTTCGGCCCCCACTTCACCGCCGAGGTCACCGCCACCGTCCCCTCGACCGGCGAGTTCGTCGGCACGGCCACCTTCTCAGCGGACGTCGTCGAGGGCGAGCCGGTCGTGGAGGAGGTCGACGACCGTGACGGCAACATCCGCACCACCGGGACCATCACCACCAGCGAGTTCACCTTCAGCAACGTGTCCGCGAGCGTGCCGGGGTACTCCCCCGTCCCCGACGAGCTCTCCTGCAGCGGGTCGAAGATCGTCTTCGACATCTACACGACGAACCCGCCGGTGCACGTGGTGCGCAGCAAGGACTTCAACTCCGCCATCTGCGCCGTGGAGGGTATCCCCCACGCACAGGTGCTGCTGAGCGGCGAGAGCCGCTGGGCTCCCTACGCGGAGGTCGTGGTCGACGACGGCACCAACCCGCTCAAGGCCGAGGGCGACGTCGCGATGCGCGGCCCCCGGGGCCGGCTGGTGACCCCGCTGCTGGAGGTCTTCACCGGTGACACGGTGGCCGACCTCACCCTGCGGGTGGAGCTGACCCAGGCGGGCGCTCCCGTGACCACGGTCGAGCGCGACGGCCGGTCGCGGGTCATCGAGACCGTGACCCCGTTCGAGGCCCACATCAGCGTCGAGACCACCGACGGGCGACGCGGAGAGGTGACGTGCGCCGCCGAGGAGCTGCAGCACACCTCGATGACGTTCCGCCGCTGACCGGCAGATCTTCACCAGCACGGCACGGCCGCCGGCTCCAGGGAGCCGGCGGCCGCACCGGTCCAGCTCAGCGCTTCTCGCAGGCCACGCCGTCGTTGTCGCGGTCGAGGTCGTACTCGCCGGTCCTGGCGTTGCGCGGCCCGTCGTTGAGCTTGTACACCTTCGTCGACACGGTGAAGTTCTTCACCGGCTTGGCCTTGCCGGTGACCTTGTCACGGGCGCCCTTCTTGGCCACCCCGTGCGGGTAGTCCTTCTGCAGCGCGGTGCAGTTCTTGTACGACTTGGGCTTGGGGGCGGCGTCGGCTGCGTCGAGCCCACTGGTCAGCGGGGCCGCGAGCAGGCCGAGAGCGAGCGCGGTGGCGGCCAGGCGGCGCACGGTGGTGGTCACACCGGGAACCTAGCGCCTGACGGGGGTGCGGGGCGCGGGGTCGAGGGCAACGATCCGGTACCGGTTCCAGGCCTCGAGCTCCGCTCACCCTGCCGGGCTGCGGGCGCCGTCGCCGACCGCGCGGTCGAGGGCCCGGCCCAGCCTCTCCCCCGCGTCGGCGGCGAGTCGGAAGTAGGCCCACACCCCGCGCTTCTCGCGCTCCAGCAGCCCCGCCTCGACGAGGATCTTGAGGTGGTGGCTGACGGTCGGCTGACTCAGCCCCACGGGCTCCGTGAGGTCGCACACGCACGCCTCGCCGTCCGGCTGAGCGGCCACGATGGACAGCAGCTGCACCCTGCTGGGATCAGCCAGGGCCCGGAACAGCCGAGCCAGCTCCTGGGCCGTGCCGGTGTCGACGCCGTCCGCTCCCCCGCTGCCGCAGCAGGACCTGGAGAGGGCGCCGTCGGCGGCTGGGGCGGTCATGGCTCCATCTTGCCATGCATCGACGCTCGTCGATATGGTCTATGCATCGAAGTTCGTCGATCGACGGGAGCCACGATGTCCGAACCGCAGCGAGCGGATCTGCCGGTGGTCGTGATCGGCGCCGGCCCGGTGGGGCTGGCGGCGGCCGCCCACCTGCTCGAGCGCGGCCTGGAGCCCCTGGTGCTCGAGGCCGGTGCGTCGGTGGGGGCTGCGGTCTCGCAGTGGGGCCATGTCCGCCTCTTCTCCCCCTGGCGCTACGACGTGGACGCCGCCGCCCGGCGGCTGCTGGCGGCGGAGGGCTGGACGTCGCCCTCCCCCGAGGAGCTGCCCACCGGTCGCGAGCTGGTGCAGCGCTACCTTGAACCGCTAGCGGCCACCGAGCCGCTGTCGGGACGCATCCGCACCGGAGCCCGGGTCGTGGCGGTCACCCGCGCCGGCGCGGACAGGACCCGCACGCTCGGCCGCCAGCGGCGTCCCTACCGGCTGCGGGTCGTGGACGCCTCCGGACGGGTGGACCACGTGCTGGCCCGCGCGGTCCTCGACGCCTCCGGCACCTGGTCGCGACCCAATCCCCTGGGACCCGACGGGCTCCCGGCCGTCGGCGAGGACGACGCCTGCGAGCGGCTGACCGGCTCCCTGCCGGACGTGCTCGGCCGGGACCGCGCGCGCTTCGCCGGCCGGCACACCCTCGTGGTGGGGATGGGCCACTCCGCGGCGAACACGCTGCTCGCCCTCGTCGAGCTGGCCGGGACGGCCCCCGGGACCCGCATCAGCTGGGCCATCCGCGGTGGCACCGCGCGACGTCTCTACGGCGGCGGCAGCGACGACCAGCTGCCCGCGCGAGGTCTGCTCGGGACGCGGCTGCGCGAGGCCGTCGGCATCGGCGTGGTGCGGCTGATGACGCGGGTGGCCATCGAGCGGCTCACGCCGCTGGCCGACGGGGTCCGCGTGACCGGCACCAGCCGCGACGAGCCGCTCGAGCTGGAGGTCGACACCGTCGTCAACGCCACCGGGTTCCGGCCCGACCTGGAGATGCTGCGGGAGGTCCGCCTCGACCTGGACCCGGTGGTGGAGTGCCCTCGCGGGCTGGCAGAGCTGATCGACCCGAACGTCCACTCCTGCGGGACGGTCCCCGCCCACGGCGAGCGGCTGCTCGCCCACCCCGACGACGGCTTCTACCTGGTCGGCACGAAGTCCTACGGCCGGGCCCCGACGTTCCTGCTGGCCACCGGCTACGAGCAGGTGCGCTCCGTCGCGGCCGCGCTGGCCGGTGACCGGGCGGGCGCCGACGCCGTGGAGCTGCAGCTGCCCGCCACTGGGGTGTGCTCCACCGACCTCGCGGCCCAGCCGGACGAGACAGCCGGGTGCTGCGGGGCACCGCAGCCGGTCCTCGTCGGGCCGGCACGTCGACGTGGAGGAGCGGCGTGACGGCCCAGGGCACCACCGAGTCCCCGGCCGTCACCCGCCGGCTCTCCACGCTCGACCGGTGGCTGCCGCTGTGGATCGGGCTGGCCATGGTCGCCGGGCTGCTGCTGGGCCGGTCCGTGCCCGGGTTGTCGGCTCTGCTGACAGCGCTTGAGGTGGGCGGCGTCTCGGTGCCCATCGCGCTGGGGCTGCTGGTCATGATGTACCCGGTGCTGGCCAAGGTCCGCTACGACCGGGTCGCCGCCGTCACCGGCGACCGGAGGCTGCTGCTCAGCTCGCTCGCGCTCAACTGGCTGCTCGGCCCGGCGCTGATGTTCGCCCTGGCCTGGCTGTTCCTGGCCGACCTGCCGGAGTACCGCACCGGGCTCGTGGTGGTCGGGCTGGCGCGCTGCATCGCCATGGTCGTCATCTGGAACGACCTCGCCTGCGGGGACCGGGAGGCCGCCGCGGTGCTGGTGGCCGTCAACTCGGTGTTCCAGGTGGTGGCCTTCTCGGTGCTCGGCTGGTTCTACCTGACGGTGCTGCCGGGCTGGCTGGGGCTGGACACCCAGGGCCTGGACGTCTCGGTCGGTCAGATCGCGGTCAACGTGCTGGTCTTCCTGGGCGTCCCGCTGGTCGCCGGCCTGGCCTCCCGGCTGCTCGGCGAACGCACCCGCGGCCGGGACTGGTACGAGCAGCGCTTCGTGCCCCGGATCGGACCCTGGGCGCTGTACGGGCTGCTGTTCACCATCGCGCTGCTGTTCGCCCTGCAGGGGGACCAGCTGGTGTCCCGGCCGCTCGACGTCGCGCGCATCGCGGTGCCGCTGCTGGTCTACTTCGCCGTCATGTGGGGCCTCGGTCTCGCCCTGGGCAAGGTCCAGGGCCTGGGTTACGCACGCTCCACCACGCTGGCCTTCACCGCCGCCGGCAACAACTTCGAGCTGGCGATCGCGGTCGCCATCGGCACCTTCGGCGCCACCTCCGGGCAGGCGCTCGCCGGAGTGGTCGGCCCGCTGATCGAGGTGCCGGTGCTGGTGGGTCTGGTCTACGTCTCGCTGTGGACGGCCCGCCGCTGGTTCGGCGTCGACCCCTCCCCCACCAGCCCCAGCCTCAGCCCCCAGCACACCCCTGCCGATCGAGAGGCCCGTCGATGACGACCACCAACCCCTCCCCCGACGCCGTCCGTCCCTCGGTGCTGTTCGTCTGCGTCCACAACGCCGGGCGGTCGCAGATGGCCGCGGGCTTCGTCCGCGCTCTCTCCGGCGGCACGGTCGAGGTGCGCTCCGCCGGGTCCCTGCCGGCCGAGCGCGTCAACCCGGCCGCCGTGGAGGCGATGGCCGAGCTCGGCATCGACCTGCGCGGCGAGCAGCCCAAGGTGCTCACCGAGGAGGCCGTGGTGGCCTCCGACGTCGTCATCACCATGGGCTGCGGCGACGCCTGCCCCTGGTTCCCGGGCAAGCGGTACGAGGACTGGGCGCTCGAGGACCCCGCCGGCCGGGGCGTGGATGCCGTGCGCCCCATCCGCGACGAGATCGGTCGACGGGTGCAGGAGCTGCTGCGGTCCCTGGGCGTCACCCCGACGGCGCCGCCGGTGGCCTGAGGCCGGACGACCACTGCCTGACCGCTCGCCCGACGTTACGTCAACATGGTGTTGACAGTGACTCGTTGACGCGGAACGCTGGGCTCATGAGTGACGGCCAGGCCAGTCCCTTCTCCCCCAGCGACCCAGGGCGCGACCGGTCACGGCGCACCCACACGGCCCTCTTCCGGATCACCGAGCGGTTCGCCGCGACCCCCGACGCCCGCGCACGGAGCCGGCACCCGGAGCAGGTCGACCCGCAGGAGGCGGTGCACCTGGTGACCGCCCTCGCCGCCGGTTCCGCGCCTCCTCGCAGCGGCGAGCCGCCGGTCGACACCGACGACCTGGCCGCGGCGCTGACCCTGGTCCCCGAGGCCCGCGCGCAGCTCGACGGGCTGGAGGCGTCGCTGATCGGCGTCGCCCGTGGACGGGGGATGACCTGGGCCCAGATCGCCTTCGCCCTCGGTCTCCGCTCGGCCCAGGCCGCCCAGCAGCGCAGCGACCGGCTGGCGGCCCGGGTCGACGACGAGGACCGCTGAGCGAGCACGCCGCCACCGCCGGGGCCACCGGTGAAAGGGCGTTGCGGACGCCGCGGCCCACCACGAGGGTGGGGCCCATGGTCTGCCTCGTCTCCCACACCAGCATCGACAGCCGCGACGCCTACACCCTCTCCACCTGGTGGCGGGAGGTGCTCGGGTACCGCGACCTCCCCGACGACCCGAACGAGCCGGGGCACGAGGAGTGCATGATCGAGGACCCCGCCAGCGGCCACCGGCTGCTGTTCATCGAGGTGCCGGAGGGCAAGCGGGTGAAGAACCGGCTGCACCTGGACCTGCGGCCACGCACCGGCACCCGCGACGAGGAGCTGACCCGGCTGCTCGCCCTCGGCGCCACCCAGGTGGCCGACCACCGCGGCATCCACGGCCCGGGAACCGGCTGGGTGGTGCTGGCCGACCCGGAGGGCAACGAGTTCTGCATCCTCCGCTCCGAGCAGGAGCTCGGCGGCTGATCAGCCCCACCGGCGGACGCCCGGTCGCGCCCGTCCGGTGGCCGACTCAGCTCCGGGGGACCCGGGCTGCGGCATCCTGGTCGCCGGCCAGGATCCCCTCGGCCAGCCGCCGGCAGTCCCGCCCCGGGGTCAGCCGGGCGGCCTGGTCGACGAGCTGCTGCGCCACCTGGTGCAGGCGCAGGTTGCGGCTCTGGGAGAAGTAGCTCAGCAGCAGGAAGGCGGCGTCCTCGCTCAGGCCGTAGACCGTCATCGCGATGCCCTTGGCCTGCTCGATGGTGGCCCGGTGGTTGGTCGCAGCACGCACCGCGCGGGTGCTGGCGTGGCGCTCGGAGTCGGTGACGTCGAGCAACGAGCCGGCCACCGACCGCTTGAGCCAGCTGGGACGCTCCGTCTCGGGGCAGCCGTCCGGTCCGAGGGTCAGGATCACGGTCCTCGGCCGCCGGCTGGCGGTCTGGACCTGGATCCGGGCGGCGACGCCGCGCTCCGGGGCCTCCTGCAGCATCGCGCGCACCTCCGCCCGGTGCGCGGGGTCGACGTGGTGGAGCAGCAGCGCGGTGCTGGGGGCGAGCGCATCCTGCTCGCGGCCCAGCAGCGCGTACACACCCTTCGACCACCACCACAG
>NZ_WPCU01000005.1:221809-279247 GCF_009742705.1 Auraticoccus cholistanensis | reverse complement strand
GCGGGTGGTGACGTCGAGCTGTTGGGTCATGTCGAGAGCTCCTGATGCGGAGGGGTGCGGGGCCGCGTCCTGACCCCTGCAGCGCGGGACCCCGCCACCGGTGCTGGTGGTTCGTCGTCCCGTGTACTGCACGCCTGCCTGGATGTCGGGGTGGACATCCGGCGCGGGCGTCGGTTCTGCCGTGCTGGTTCCTCGGAGCGTCGGCCCCTGTTCTGGAGCGGGACGCTGCGTGTGAAGACCTCGGTGTCTGGGAGGAGGCCGCGTCCGGTGAGGACGGTGGCTGGAGCACCAGGGTTTGGATGAGCCGCTCTTTGACTCGTGACGCAAGTATGTCATGCACGGCCGGGATAAGCGAGGGTCGGGTGGCCTGCTCACCGGCGAGGACCCGGCCCGGGGACGCCCCCGGCGGGCGGGTCAGCGGGTCAGGGCGGTGTCGCGTCCCAGACCCTCGAGCAGCCGGAGCCAGATCTCGCTGATCGTGGGGTACGCGGGGACGGCGTGCCACAGCCGGCTGATCGGCACCTCCCCGACCACGGCGATGGTGGCCGACTGCAGCAGCTCCGCGACGTCCTGGCCGACGAACGTCGCACCGACCACCACCTGCCGGGCCGGGTCGACCAGCAGCCGGGCCTGCCCGGTGTAGCCCTGGGCGTGGACCGCCGTGCCGGCCACCGAGGCCAGGTCCTGGTCGACGACCCGCACCTCCACCCCGGCCTCCCGGGCGGCGGCGGTGGTCAGTCCGACGCTGGCCACCTCGGGATCGGTGAAGACGACCTGGGGCACGGCGGAGTGGTCGGCCGTCGCCGCGTGCGCTCCCCAGGGCCCGTCGTCGACGACCGCCCCGGTGGCGCGGGCGACGATGACGTCGCCGGCGGCCCTGGCCTGGTACTTGCCCTGGTGGGTGAGCAGCGCCCTGTGGTTGAGGTCGCCGGCGGCGTAGAGCCACTCCACCGGCTCGCCGTCGCGCAGCACCCGCAGCGTGTCGTCGGTGTCGAGCCAGTCGCCGTCGGTCAGTCCGACCACCGCGAGCCCCAGGTCGTCGGTCCGCGGCCGTCGCCCGGCCGCGACGAGGACCTCGTCCGCCTCCACCGTGCCGCCGTCGGAGACCTGCACGACCACGCCCGCCCCGGTGCGCCGCACCTCCGTCGCCGAGACGCCGGTGCGGACGTCGACGCCGCGCTCGGTCAGGGCCTCGCGGACCAGCCGTCCGGCGAAGTCCTCGCTCCGTGAGAGCAGCTCGGAGCGGGCGAGGACGGTCACCTGCGAGCCCAGGTCGCTCCAGGCGGTGGCCATCTCGCAGGCCACCACGCCCCCGCCGACGACGACCAGGCGGGGCGGCACCTGCTGCGCCCCGGTGGCCTCCCGGCTGGTCCAGGGCCGGCTGTCGCGCAGCCCGGGGATGTCCGGGACAGCGGCGGCGCTGCCGGTGCAGACCGCGACCGCGTGCCGGGCCCGCAGCACCTGGGTGGTGCCGTCGCCGGCGGTGACGGTGACCTCGCGCTCCCCGGTGAGCCGGCCCCGGCCGCGGACCAGCCCGATCCCGGCGGAGTCGAGCCACTCCAGCTGGGAGGCGTCGTCCCAGCCGGAGACGATCTCGTCGCGGCTGGTCAGCACGACGGACGGGTCCAGGTCACCGGTCCCGACGCCCGGGACCCGCTGGGCGGCCCGCAGCGCGGAGCCCGGACGCAGCAGGGTCTTGGACGGCATGCAGGCCCAGTAGGAGCACTCCCCGCCCACCAGCTCGGCCTCGACCACCACGGTGCTCAGCCCGCCGGCGGCCGTCTGCCCGGCGACGTTCTCGCCCGTGGGTCCGGCCCCGACCACCACCACGTCCACCTCGCGGACCGTTCCCGGGTCCTGCTGGTCCTGCTGGTCCTGCTCGCCCACGGTCGTCCCCTCGCCGGTCGGTCGCCTGCCCGCGACGCTACCGCGCGGCGCCCGCTCAGGGCTCGCGGGTGTCCCCGCTGGCCGAGGGCGCCCGCGGGTCCAGCCCGAGCTCGACCTGCTGACCGTCGTCGCTGATGCGCACCACCGAGCCGGTGCCGAAGGGGCCCGCGCCCGAGGTGACCTGCAGCTGCTGGCCGCGGTCGCGCAGGCTGCGCAGCACGTCGGCGTCGGTGCTCTGGTCGATCCGCACCGTGCCGGCCACCCCGTGCGGGACGACGCTGTTGGGCTGCGACTGGGTCACGAACCGGGGTGCCTCCACCGCCTCCTCCGGCGACAGGCCGAGCTCGACGACGCCCAGGAAGTGCTGGGTCTGCACCTGCGACTGGGTGTCGCCGCCGATGTTGCCGCCCAGCAGCGAGAGCCCGTCGGGGGTGGTGACCATCCACGGGTTGCCGGTGTAGCGGACCCGCTTGCCGGGCTCGATGTAGTTGGGGCTGCCGGAGTCGGTGTCGGTCATGTACCGCATTCGGTTGTTCATCATGATCCCGGTGCCCCCGGCCTGGGTGAACTGGTAGCCGGTGCTGGTGGTCACCGCGGCGGCGTTGCCGTCGGCGTCGACGACCTGGAAGGTGGTGGTGTTCTCCAGGCCCTCCTCCACCGGTGCGGACAGCGTGCTGTCGAGGTCGATGCGCTCCAGCTGCTGCTCGCCGTAGTCGGGGTCGAGGAGCTCCTCCACCGGCACGTCGGTGAACTCGGGGTCCCCGACGTAGGCCTCCCGGTCGGCCAGCGCCAGCTTGAGCGCCTCGATCTGCAGGTGGACGGCGTCGGCCTCGTCCCGGTCGGCCAGGTCGGCGGTGCGCAGCGTGTTGAGGGCCATCAGCATGGTGAGGCCCTGGCTGCTGGGGGGCACCTGGTGCACGGTCGTCTCGTCGTCCCACTCCAGGGTGATGGAGTCGCCGGTGACCGCCTCGTAGCCGGCCAGGTCGTCGGCGGTGAGCCAGCCGCCGCCGTCACGGACCTCCGCCACGATCTCCTCGGCCAGCGCGCCGCGGTAGACCAGGTCGCGGGCGGCCTCGATGCCCTCTGCCCGGTCGTCGGCGTCGGTGTAGGCCTCGGCCAGCGACTCCAGGGTGTCGGCGAAGTCCTCCTGGACGACGGTGTCGCCCTGGCTCACGACCACCCCGCCCGGGGCGTAGACCTCCTGCGCGGCGCTGTTCATCCCGCCGGCCGACAGGTAGGCGCGGGCCTGCGAGGCCAGCGCCGCCGAGGCGGGGAACCCGTCGCGGGCCAGCTCGACGGCCGGCGCCAGCACCTCGTCCACGCCGAGCTCGCCCTGCTCCTGCAGCAGCGTCATCCACATGTCCCAGGAGCCCGGCACCAGCGACTGGTGCAGCCCGAAGCCGCTGACGCCACGGGCCCGGTACTGCGACCGGTCGAAGTCCTCGCCCACGTAGCCGACGCCCTGCAGGCTCCTCACCTCGTCCTCGGACGCGTCGTACCACAGCATCGCCGTCTCGCCGGCGATCACGTTGGAGTAGTACGGCTCCACCACGCTGAGGACCGCTGCTGCTGCGACGGCCGCGTCCGCGGCCGTGCCGCCGTCGGCCAGGACGTCCATCGCCGCCTCGGTCGCCGCCGGGTCGATGGTGACCGCCGCCTCGACGCCAGGCTCACGGGTCGGTGTCGGCGACGGTGTGGGCGTCGGCGTCGGCGTCGGAGTCGGTGCGGTCGTGGCCGAGGGGGCGGGGGTGGTCGACGGGGCGGGGGCGACCGGCGGGACCCCGGACCGGGTGACGCTGCGCACCCACAGCAGGGTGGCCACGAGGGCGAGCAGCAGCGCGAGGCTGACGACGGCGGTGACGACCTTGGCTCTGGACATGGGCGGGGGCCTCCGGGTCGGGTGCGCTCAGCGTAGGCACCGGAGGCAACCGCCTCGAGCGCCCGTCCGCGGTCAGGGCCGCGGGTCGCGGGCGTCGTAGTCGAGGAAGCGGGCCTGCAGCCGGGTCACCAGCACCACCGCCACCGCGCACAGCAGACCGCCCACGAGGGCCGCACCCGCCTCGTCGACCCAGCGCGCGGCGGCTCCCAGCGTCAGGTCGCCCAGCCGTGGACCGCCGGCCACGACGACGATGAAGACACCCTGCAGCCGGCCGCGCATCGAGTCCGGGGTGGCGGCCTGCAGGATGCTCTGCCGGAACACCGAGCTGATGGCGTCGGCGGCGCCCGCGGCAGCCAGCAGCAGCAGGCAGGCCAGCAGCGCCCACAGCACCGGCTGCTGGGGCCGGTCGGGCCCGACCAGCAGCAGCACCAGCCCGAACCCGGCGACGCAGGCACCGAAGGCCGCGACCGCGGCGGTGATCACCCGTCCCTGCTGGTTCACCCCGACCAGGTTGCCCGACAGCAGCCCGGCGAGCACGGCGCCGACGGCGAAGGCGGCGGTGAGCAGGCCGGTGGTGCCCGCTCCCCCACCGAGGTAGAGCACGCCGACGGCCGGGAAGAGCACCCGGGGCATGGCCAGCACCATGGCGATCAGGTCGACGACGAAGGTCATCCGCACGTTGGGACGGGTGGCGAGGTAGGACAGACCCTCCAGCACCGAGGCCAGGCCGCTGCGCCGGGGCGCCGTCGCGGCATCCGTCCCGGCCTGCTGCGGGGGCAGGTCGGGCAACCGCCAGAGCGCGTACAGCGCCGCGGTGAACAGCACGGCGTCCACCGTGTAGGCCGCGCCGAAGCCGGCCAGGGCGACCAGCCCCGCTCCGGCGAGGGGGCCGACGGTGAGGGCGACGTTCCAGGTGACGGTCTGCAGCACGTGCGCCGCGGGCAGCATGGCCACCGGCACCAGCCGCGGGATGATCGCCGAGCGCGCCGGGTTGTTGACCGCCGAGCAGGCCGACTGCACCGCCACCAGCACGTACAGCAGCTCGACGTCCTGGTGCCCGAGCCAGCCCTGCACCGCGAAGGCGATCGAGGTCAGCCACAGCGCGGCGGAGGCCAGCAGCGCCACCCGGCGGCGGTCGTAGCGGTCGACGAGGGCGCCGCCGTAGAGCCCGAGCAGCACCAGCGGCACGAGCGCGCACAGACCGAGGACGCCGACCGACAGCGTGGAGCCGGTGATGTCGTAGACCTGCAGGCCGACCACCACGACGGTCAGCTGGCTGCCCAGGTTGGAGATCCCCAGACCCCACCACAGCCGCCGGAAGGCCGCGCTGGCGCGAAGCGGGGACAGGTCGATCAGGACCGACATCGGGGCCGGGGGCCGCCTCTCAGGTGCCGTGGACGGGGCCCTGCGGACGGGACAGGGCGTTCTGGACGGGTAGCGCTCGGACGGGTGGTGCGGCCCTCAGCGGCGGCCGAGACGGCGCTCGCCGTTGGCGCCGGTGGAGTACGGCATCCCGTAGTGGGCGTAGATCTCCGGCTCCATGGCGGCGGCGAGCTGGCCGTCCGGCGGGATGGAGGGGGCCTCGCGGGCCAGCTTCTTCAGCACGGTGACCTTGAGGTGGCGTGGGGTCACCGTGGCGCCCTCGAGCGGGACGAACACCAGCCGCGCGCCGCCGAGCAGACCGGTCTTCACCGCGGCGAAGGTGGGCTCCTCGGTGGCGGTGTCGTAGTAGATGCTCTCCAGGGTCCCGATCCTGGACTCCGAGGCGTCGACCACGGGCTCGTCGACCCAGTCCCGGATGTCCTCGATGGTGACCATGGCTGCTCCTGTCGAACGGGGGTGGGCGGCTGCGCCCACCGGAAGTATAGGGACGGCCGTGGGCGCCGCCGTGGAGGTGGGGCGGGTCAGCGGACGTCGTCGTCGACCCAGTCGAAGGTGCGGGTCACCGCCTTGCGCCACAGCCGCAGCTGGCGGTCGCGCTCCCCGGCCTCCATCGCCGGCTCCCAGCGGCGGTCCTCGCGCCACTTCTGGCTCAGCTCGGCCAGGTCCTCCCAGAACCCGACTGCCAGCCCGGCGGCGTAGGCCGCGCCGAGCGCGGTGGTCTCGATGATGGCGGGGCGCACCACGGGGATGCCGAGGATGTCGGCCTGGAACTGCATCAGCGCGTCGTTGGCCACCATCCCGCCGTCGACCCGCAGCTCGGTCAGCTCGACCTCGGCGTCGGCGTTGACCGCGTCCAGCACCTCACGGCTCTGGAAGGCGGTCGCCTCGAGGGCGGCCCGGGCCAGGTGGGACCGGTTGGCGTAACGGGTCAGCCCGACGATGGCGCCGCGGGCGTCGCCGCGCCAGTAGGGGGCGAACAGCCCGGAGAAGGCGGGGACGAAGTAGACGCCACCGTTGTCCTCGACCTGCTCGGCCAGCTTCTCGACCTCGGGGGCGGTGGTGATGATGCCGAGCTGGTCCCGCAGCCACTGCACCAGCGACCCGGTGACCGCGATGGAGCCCTCGAGGGCGTACACCGGCGGCTGCCCCTCCAGCTGGTAGCAGACCGTGCTCAGCAGCCCGTGCTCGGAGCGGACCACCTCCTCGCCGGTGTTGACCATGAGGAAGTTCCCGGTCCCGTAGGTGTTCTTCGCCGCGCCCGGCTCGAACCCGACCTGGCCGAAGGTGGCGGCGTGCTGGTCGCCGAGGATCCCCGAGACCGGCGTCTCGCGCAGCAGCTGGGAGCCGTGCACCACGCCGTAGGGCTCGGAGGAGCTGCGGATCTCGGGCAGCATCGAGCGCGGCACCCCGAAGACGTCGAGGATCTCCTCGTCCCAGCGGCAGGTGCGCAGGTCCATGAACAGGGTCCGGGAGGCGTTGGTGACGTCGGTCACGTGGACCCCGCCGTCGGGACCGCCGGTCAGGTTCCACAGCAGCCAGGTGTCGACCGTGCCGAAGAGCAGCTCCCCCGCCTCGGCGCGGTCGCGGACGCCGTCGACGTTGTCCAGCAGCCACTTCAGCTTGGTGCCGGCGAAGTAGGGGGCCAGCGGCAGACCGACGACGTCCTTGAACCGGTCGTGGCCGCCGTCGCGGGCCAGCTCGTCGCAGATCCGCTGGGTGCGGGTGTCCTGCCACACGATCGCGTTGTGCACCGGACGGCCGGTGGCGCGGTCCCACACCACGGTCGTCTCGCGCTGGTTGGTGATGCCGACCGCGGCGATGTCGTGCCGGGTGAGGCTGGCCCGCGAGAGCGCGGTGCCGATCACCTCGCGGGTGTTGCCCCAGATCTCCATCGGGTCGTGCTCGACCCAGCCGGCCCGGGGCAGGATCTGCTCGTGCTCCAGCTGGCCGCTGGAGACGATCTGCCCGTCGTGGTCCACCACCACCGCGCGGGTGCTGGTGGTGCCCTGGTCGATGGCGACGACGTATCCGGTCATCGGGTGAGCTCCTTGAACGTCGGTGTCAGGGGGAACGTCGGTGTCAGGGGGAACGTCGGTGTCAGGGGGGACGTCGGTGTGTGGGAACGACGGCGTCCCGGTGCGCTCAGGCGGTCCGGTCCTCCTCGAGCAGCCCGCGGCGGGCCAGCAGCGGCCGCTCCTCGGGGTCGCGGCCGCGGAAGGCCCGGTAGGACTCCATCGGGTCCCGCGAGGAGCCGCGGGAGAGCAGCTCGGCGCGGAAGTGGTCCCCGCTGGCGCGCAGCACCGCCAGGTCGCCCTCCGGTGCGGCGGCCTGCTGCTCCTCGAACCAGGCGACGGTGTCGGCGTCCAGCACCTCCGACCACAGGTAGGAGTAGTAGCGGGCGTCGTAGCCGCCGGCGAAGGCGTGGGCGAAGTAGCTGGTGTGGTAGCGCGGCGGCACGACCGGGTTGTCCAGGCCGATCCGGCGCAGCGCCTCGCGCTCGAACTCCGGCACCGAGTCGACCCGGGTGCCGGCGGGCAGCGAGTGCCACTCCTGGTCCAGCAGCGCGCTGGCCAGGTTCTCGGCGGTGGCGAAGCCCTGGTTGAAGGTGGCCGCCTCGGCCAGCCGCTGCACGACCTGCGGCGGCAGCGGCTCGCCGGTCTCGACGTGGCGGGCGTAGCCGGGCAGCACCTGCGGGTGCTGGATCCACATCTCGTTGACCTGGCTGGGGAACTCGACGAAGTCGCGCGGCACCGCCGTGCCCGAGAAGGTCGGGTAGGTGACGTCGGACAGCAGGCCGTGCAGGGCGTGCCCGAACTCGTGGAAGAGCGTCGTCACCTCGGTGAGGCTCAGCAGGGTCGGCTCCCCCGGCGGCGGAGGCACCACGTTGAGGTTGTTGGACACCACCGCCCGCTGGCCGCGCAGCCGGTTCTGCGGCACCAGCGCGTTCATCCACGCGCCACCGTTCTTGGTGTCGCGGGTGTAGAGGTCCAGCAGGTACAGCCCCAGCGTGCTGCCGTCGGCGTCGTGCACCTCGAACACCCGCACCTCGTCGCGGTGGCCCTGCAGGTCCTCCCGCTCGGTGAAGGTGAGCCCGTAGACCAGCTCGGCGGCCCGGAAGACGCCGTCGCGGAGGACGCGGTCGGCCTCGAACCAGGGCCGCAGCGCGGCCAGGTCCAGGTCGTAGCGGCGGGCGCGGACGCGCTCGGTGTAGTACGCCCAGTCCCAGGCCTGCAGCGGGAAGGACGCCACCCCGGTCTCGGCGCAGTGCCGGTCGACCTCCTCCTGCAGCACCTCCTGCTCGCGCCGGACCCGCTCGGCCACGACGGCGGCCATCGGGTCGAACCGGGCGCGGACGGCCGCCGGCGAGCCGGCGGTCGCGGTGGCGGTCACCGCGGAGGCGTGGTCGGGGTACCCCAGCAGGGCGGCACGTTCGGCCCGCAGCGCCACCAGCTCCAGCACGAGGTCGGAGGTGTCGTTCTCGCCCTCGGTGCCACGGGCCTCCTGGGCCTGCAGCAGCCGCTGGCGCAGCCCGCGGTCGTGCAGCCGGGCCAGCATCGGGTGGTTGGTGAAGTTCGTGCAGGTCAGCAGCCAGCGTCCCTCCAGACCACGGGCGGCGGCGGCCGCGGCGGCGGTCGCGACCGCCGCCTCGTCCAGGCCGTCGAGCTGGGCGACGTCGTCGACCACCACCGCGCGGTCCTTGGTGTCGTGCAGCACCCGCTTCTGGAACTGGCTGGTCAGCCGCGCCGTGGTGGCGTTGATCTCACGCAGCCGCTGCTGGGCGGCCTCGTCCAACGCGGCCCCGGCCTGCACCATGTCGCGGTGGTAGCGCCGCACCAGCTCCGCGGACTCCGGGTCCAGGTCCAGCTCGTCCAGCCGCGTGTGCAGCTCGTCGACGCGGGCGAACAGCCGCCGGTCCAGCATGATCGAGTCCCGGTGCTCGGAGAGCCGCGGCGAGAGCTCCTCGGCCAGCGCCCGCAGCTCGTCGTCGCCGTCGCAGGAGACGAGGTGGAAGAAGACCGCGCTGACGCGGTCCAGCAGCTCACCGCTGCGTTCCAGCGCCTCGACGGTGTTGGCGAACGTCGGCGGCTCGGTGGAGCTGGCGATGGCCTCGACCTCGGCCGCCTGCTCCGCCATCCCCTGCTCGAGGGCCGGCCGGTGGTGCTCGACGGCGATGTCGGCGAACGGCGGGAGCTCGAAGGGCAGGGCGGACGGCTGCAGCAGCGGGTGGGCGGTGACCATGGCCGTCACCCTAGCGAGAGCGCCGCCTCCGGGGTGGACGGGGCGAGGGTGCTCACTCGAAGGGGCTCGGGTCCCCCGCGCCGCGGCGCACCACCTGCACCTCGTCCCCGGACAGGTCGACCACCGTGGTGGGCTCGGTGCCGCAGTCCCCGGAGTCCAGCACGGCGTCGAGCTGGGCACCCAGCTCGTCGTTGACGAGCCAGCCCTCGGTCATCGGCTGCTCCGAGCCGGGCATCAGCAGGGTGCTCGACATCAGCGGCTCCCCCAGCGTGGCCAGCAGCGCCAGCGTGGTGGTGTGGGCGGGGATGCGCACCCCGACGGTCTTCTTCTTCGGGTGCAGCATGGCCTTCGGGACCTCCCGGGTGGCCGGCAGGATGAAGGTGTACTGGCCGGGGGTGTGGGCCTTGACCATCCGGAAGACGTCGTTGTCCATCTGCACGAACTGCCCGAGCTGGGCGAACTGGGAGCAGACCAGGGTGAAGTGGTGGCTCTCGTCGAGGTGGCGGATGGCCCGGATCCGGTCCAGGCCGTCGCGGTTGCCCAGCCGGCAGCCCAGCGCGTAGCCGGAGTCGGTCGGGTAGGCCACCAGCCCGCCGCCGCGCAGCGTCTCCGCCACCTGGCCGAGAGCACGCGGCTGCGGGTTGTCCGGGTGCACGTCGTGGTAACGGGCCATGACCGAGAGTCTAGGGACGAGCCGCTACGGTCGCAGCGTGGACCCCATCCTCGACCTGGACCCCATCCTCAACCTGGACCCCATCCTCAACCTGGACCTGGACACCCTGCGCCGGCGGACGTCGATGAAGTGGCGTCGTCACCCGGCCGACGTGCTGCCGCTGTGGGTCGCCGAGATGGACACCCCGGTGCCGCCCACGGTGGCCGCCGAGCTGGAGCGCATCATCCGCGACGGGGACACCGGCTACCCCTCCGGCGACGGGTACGCCGAGGCCTGGGCCGACTTCGCGCTCGAGGAGTGGGGCTGGCGGGTCGACCCGGCGCACGTGGTGCTCTCCCCCGACGTCATGCAGGGGGTGGCCATGGTGATCCAGCAGGCCGCCCGGCCGGGTGAGCAAGTGGTCATCAACTCCCCCGTCTACCCGCCCTTCTGGGCCACGGTGGGCAACAGCGTCGCCGATCTGCGCGACGTGCCGCTCACCGAGGAGGGACGCCTCGACCTGACGGCGCTCGCCGCCGCCTACGCCGACCCGTCGGTCACCGTGCACCTGCTGAGCAGCCCGCACAACCCGACCGGTGCCGTGCACACCCGCGAGGAGCTGACCGCCCTGGTGGCCCTGGCCCGCGAGCACGGGGTGCTGCTGCTGGTGGACGAGATCCACAGCCCGCTCGTCGGTCCGGACGTGGCCTTCGTCCCCGTCCTCGACGTCGAGGGGGCCGAGGACGTGGTGGTGCTCACCTCCGCCTCCAAGGCGTGGAACCTCGCCGGGCTCAAGGGCGCCCTGCTCATCCCCGGGGCCGGTGCCCGGCACCGCGCGGCGGCCCTGAGCTACGAGAGCACCCGCGGTGCGGCCAGCCACGTGGCGCTGCGGGCCCACACCGCGGCGCTGCGCGGTGACCGGGAGTGGCTCCGCCAGCTCCGCGTGGAGCTGCAGCAGAACCGGGACCTGCTGGACCGGCTGCTGGCCGAGCACCTGCCCGAGGTGCGGCACCGGCAGAACCGGGGCACCTACCTGGCCTGGCTGGACTGCCGGGCCCTGCCGCTGGAGCGGCCGGCCGCCACCTTCCTGCAGCGGGGCCGGGTGGCCCTCAACGACGGCGCCGACTTCGGCCCGGCCACCACCGGCTTCGTCCGGATGAACCTGGCCACCTCGCCGGCCATCATCACCGAGGCGGTCCACCGGATGGCGGCCGCCGTCGCGGCCTGAGCGGGGTCAGCCGGCGCCCACCGGCACCACCCGGGCCTCCGCCGACCCCTCGCCGGTGAGCGAGGTGATGCCGATCAGCGACAGGAAGACCGTGGTCTCGCTGCTGGTGGTGCGGACCCTGACGGTCCCGGTGTCCAGGCTCACCGTGCCCCGGACCTGCGGGCTGCGCTCCAGGTAGCTCGTGGCCGCCCGCCGGGCCTCGGCCGCGGCCGACGTCGCGTCCCCGGCGACCAGGGCGGCGGCACCGGCGTCGGCCCCGACCCGGGCGGTGGCCGCGGCCACCGCCTCGGCACGCCGGGTGGCGGCCACCTGCTGGCCGCCGTCGACGACGAGCCCGGCCAGCAGGAACAGCGACGGCAGCACCACCAGCACCATCACCGACAGCGACTGCCCCCGCTCGTCCCTCACCCGGCACAGTCTGCCCGGCGACGGGCTCGCGGGGAACGGTGCGAGGACCCGGCTGTGGACGGCGACGGCTACGGTGTGGGCCATGCCGCGCAGCACCGACCTGCTCACCATCGGCGAGCTGTCCCGGCGCTCGGGGGTGGCCCCGTCGGCGCTGCGCTTCTACGAGGAGCGCGGGCTGCTCGTCAGCAGCCGCAACGCCGGCAACCAGCGCCGCTACGAACGCTCGACGCTGCGCCGGATCGCCTTCATCCGCTCGGCCCGCAAGGTGGGGCTCACGCTGGAGGAGGTCGCCGCGGCGCTGGCGACGCTGCCGAGCTCGCGGACGCCCACCACGTCGGACTGGCACCGGCTCTCGCGGACCTGGCGCGAGCGGCTGGACGAGCAGATCGAACGGCTGGAGCGGCTGCGGGACCAGCTCGACAGCTGCATCGGCTGCGGCTGCCTGAGCCTGCAGCGCTGCCAGCTGAGCAACCCCGACGACGTGCTCGCCGAGCGCGGTCCGGGCGCGGTCAACCTCGAGCCTCGCAGAGCCCGCCCGCCGGCGCGCCGGACCGGTGCGGACGCGGACCGGGCGGAGGCGGTCCCGCACTAGGGTGCTACTGGTCAACCGCACTTGCGAAAGGTCTGCACATGGTCAAGAAGGTCGCGCTGCTCACCGCCGGTGGCTTCGCCCCATGCCTCTCCTCCGCCGTCGGCGGGCTGATCGAGAAGTACACCGAGGTGGCGCCCGAGGTCGAGATCATCGCCTACAAGCACGGCTACCAGGGCCTGCTCTCCGGTGACTCGATCACGGTGACCGACACCGTCCGCGCCCGGGCCGGGCTGCTGCACTCCTACGGCGGCTCGCCGATCGGGAACTCCCGGGTGAAGCTCACCAACGCCAAGGACCTGGTCAAGCGGGGTCTGGTCGCCGAGGGCGAGGACCCGCTCAAGGTCGCCGCCGACCGGCTCACCGCCGACGGCGTCGACGTGCTGCACACCATCGGCGGCGACGACACCAACACCACCGCCGCCGACCTGGCGGCGTACCTGGCCGAGCACGACTACGGCCTGACCGTGGTCGGGCTGCCCAAGACCATCGACAACGACGTCATCCCGATCAAGCAGTCCCTCGGCGCCTGGACCGCGGCCGAGATGGGCTCGCGCTTCGCGCAGAACGTGGTGGCCGAGCACAACTCCGGCTCGCGGATGCTGATCGTGCACGAGGTGATGGGCCGCAACTGCGGCTGGCTGACCGCCGCCACCGCGCAGGCCTACCGGGAGTGGCTGGACGGGCGTGAGTGGCTGCCCGAGATCGGTCTCTCGCGCGAGGCCTGGGACGTCCACGCCGTGTACGTGCCCGAGGCCGAGATCGACCTGGACGCCGAGACCGAGCGGCTGCGGTCGGTGATGGACACCGTCGGAAACGTGACGATCTTCCTCTCCGAGGGCGCCGGGCTGGAGCCGATCGTGGCCCAGCTGGAGGCCTCGGGCCAGGAGGTCCCCCGCGACCCGTTCGGGCACGTGAAGCTGGACAAGATCAACCCGGGCGCCTGGTTCTCCGAGCAGTTCGCCTCGCGGCTCGGCGCCGAGAAGGTCATGGTGCAGAAGTCGGGCTACTACTCCCGCTCGGCGGCGGCCAACCAGGCCGACCTCGAGCTGATCCGGTCGATGACCGACCTCGCCGTGGACTGCGCCCTGCGCGGTGAGGCGGGCGTCATCGGCCAGGACGAGGAGCGCGACGACGAGCTGCGCGCCATCGAGTTCGAGCGGATCAAGGGCGGCAAGCCGTTCGACATCACCGCCGGGTGGTTCACCCGGATGCTGGGCGAGATCGGTCAGCCGGCCCCCGTGGCCGCCCCTCCCGCCGCCCACTGACCCTGCTGGCGCCGCCGCCCGTCCGTGCGGCGGCGCCACCCGCGGCCGGCTCCCCTGCCGGCTACGAGGTCGAGGCCTCGCGGGGACCGGGTGACAGCTCCAGCTCGGCGGGCTCCCAGTCGGTGACCACCGGCGGCCGCGGGAACCCGGTCCCGCCCAGCCGGGCCACCGCGGGGAGGAAGACGGCCGCGTTGAAGGCGTCCAGCTCGTCCTTCGACCTCCAGATCTGGACCACCTGCCAGCCTCCCGGAGCCGGGCCGGCTGCGAACACGAGCCGGCCGTCCGGCCTCGGGACCGGGCCGATCGCCGTCTCGAGCGCCCGGTAGTGCTCGACGGTCCCTCCCGGGAAGAACGCCAGCCGTGCGAAGGTCATGCCCGAGTCTGACACCTCGGTGATCGCAGCCGGCGGCGTGATCTAGCGGTCGAGGTCCAGCGAGCGGAGCGTGGTCATCGCGGTGGTCTCGATCTCGGCGATCTCGTCGAGGACCCGGCTCGCCCCGGCCAGGTGCGCCGGCTCCGCGGCGGCGCCGGCGGCCCCGACCAGCTCGGCGACCCTGGTCCAGAGCCGGGCGGACTCCGCGAAGAGGTCGCCGCCCCTCGCCACGACGGCAGCGCCCGGGTGCCCGTCGAGGAGCTGGGCGGACTCGGTCAGGAAGTCCCGGTACAGGTTGCGGAAGAGCGCGCCGCCGGTGCCCGCGCGATCCATCAGCGTCGCGACGAGCGTGAGGTCACGTGCCGGGTCCTCGACCCGGTCGAGCCAGGTCCGCACCCGTCTGGCGGCCGTGCGGATGCCGCGGTTCCCCAGGTTGGCGATCGGCGGGGTGAGGAACTCCTGGGCGCACGCGACGACCGCCTCGACGACCGCCGGTGCCAGGTCTGCTGCCGTCGGCTGGTCCACCGGTCCGGCCAAGGTGAAGGAGCGGTGGCGGGCCGACATCGGCCCCCGCGCGGCCCGGGCGCGCGCCAGGCTCGGCAGGCTGGTGGTGACCCGACCGCCCTGCTGGGCGGTGTCGACCAGGTAGGCCGTGGTGTCGTCGTAGCCGTACAGGGCGACGACGTGGCCGGCGAAGTGCACCCGGGAGGTGAAGTACTCCAGGTCGTGGCTGTCCAGCTGCAGACCCACCGGGATCTGGCGGTCCACCGCCGAGCGCACCTGCTCCCAGGCCCGGGTGGGCGACGTCGTCTCGTGCACCTGCAGGTCGAGGCCCAGCCGGGCGCACAGGTTCTGGGTGAGCACGAACGGCTTGACCCTGCCGCCCAGGAAGGGCACCTGCTGCTGCTTGGAGTCCCAGTAGATGAACGACAGCCCCGCGCCGAGCCCGAACAGCATGGGTTCGGAGAGGGACAGGCCGGCGTGGCCCAGCAGCACGCCGAGGGTCGACGTCTCGCAGTGCACGCCGCCGGCGGTGACGATCCCGTCGACGACCGTGCCGTGCCCGGTCTGCTCACCCATCCTGCGCCTCCACCCGTGCGGCCAGCCAGGACCTCTCCGCCTCGAGCAGGCTGACGGAGTAGGAGAACACCTCCCGGGCCGGACGCGGCAGCGGCGCCTGGGCCTGCTCGGCGGCCCGCACCGAGGCCAGCCGCGCCTCGATCCCGGCCAGCCTGGTCCGCAGCGCCGCGGCGTAGTCCTGCTCCGGCAGCAGGGTCTGGTTGGCCAGCCCGACGAGGGCCGGCTGCGGGACCGGCTCCGCCTCGGCGATGAACCGGGCGGTCTCCGCGGCGGTGACGCGCTCCCCCTCGGCGGTGACGCGGAAGACCCGTCGCGACGTCGCGGCCGGGCGGTCCTGCACCGCCACCACCAGCCCGCGCTTCTCGAGCTTGCCCAGCAGGTAGTAGATGGAGGAGAACCCGATGTCGGTCCACCGCCGGACGCCCCGCTGCTCGATCACCTGCTCGAGGTCGTACCCGTGCCGGGGCCGCTCCACGAGCAGCCCCAGGACGGTCAGCTCCGCCGGTGTCAGACCCACGACACTATTCTAGCACTAGAACAGTGCTCGTCCTCGACCGCGACCCTTCAGTCGCGTCGGCGGCGCCGCAGCGACGAGGCGAGCGAGGCACCCAGGCCCGCGCCGGTCGCCGCGCCGAGCAACCAGCCGACGGCCGAGGCGATCCGGGTGGCCCGCACGGCGACCGGCTGCGGCACCTGGACCTTCTCGTCGGGGTACTGCACGGTGAGCACCTGCGGACCGATCCGGACGCCGTGGCGCCGGGCCCACGCCTGCTGCGCGCTGTAGGGGCTGCGCCCCCGCTCGGGCTCCGGGGCGGGGACCTTGACCGGACCCAGGTCGAGGTCGGGGTCCTGCTCCAGCGGCAGGTCCGCCTCGATCCGCTCCCCCGCGATGGCCCGCTGCTCGGAGGTGGCGATCCAGGCCGCCACGAACAGGATGAGCCGCGCGAACAGGTTGAGGAACAGCATCAGCACGATCACCGGGCCGAAGGTGGCCGCCGCGACGTTGTCGCGGAAGAGCCCGAACAGCACCGAGGACAGGTACTGCAGCACCAGCAGCCCGACGGCACCACCCGCGGAGCCCTTGAGGACCATCCGGGTGCTGATCCGCTGCTGCGGCAGCACCCGGTACAGGAACAGGAACAGCACGAAGCCGAAGAGGAGGGTGCCGAGCAGAGGCACGAGCCGCAGCAGCCAGCCGATCCCCGGCACGTCCTGCAGGCCGAGCCAGCGCATGACGTCGTCGGCGAAGGAGGTCGCCACCGAGGTGAGGAGGAAGGTGGCACCGACCAGGACCACCAGCGCGAGCAGCACCAGCAGGTTGAGCAGGGACTCCAGCAGGAAGTTCTTCCGCTCCTCCTGCTCGTCCAGGCTCGGGCGCCACTGCGCCCGCACGGCGCTCTTCATCTGCCCCATCCAGCCGGCACCGGCGTAGGCGGCCGTCACCAGACCGATCACGCCCGCCACCCCGGCCCGCGACTGCGCCTCGACCAGCACGGTGCGCAGCTGCTCGCTCAGGTCGGGGCCGAGCGCGGGCAGCAGCTCGTCCACCAGCCCCTGCAGCTCGTCGTGGTAGACGAAGCTGACGACCGCGAAGGCGACCATGGCGATCGGCACCAGCGCCAGCACCGAGAAGTAGGTGATGGAGCCGGCGAACGCCGTGCCCAGCCGACTGGTGAAGCGGGTGTTGGCCCGCACCAGGTGCGCCACCCACGGGACGTGCTGGATCCTCTGCAGCCACTCAGCCATGGCTGGACCCTACCGAGCCCGCCGCCCCTGCCGGCCCCCGCGGGCCACGGCGCGCTCAGTCCTCGAAGGCCTCCGGCGGCGGGCAGCTGCAGACCAGGTTGCGGTCGCCGTAGGCGCCGTCGATCCGGGCCACGGCCGGCCAGTACTTGTCGCCGCGACCGGCCGCCACCGGTCCGCTGCCGCGACCGGCCGGGTAGGCGGCCACCGTGCGGCTGTACGGGTGGTCCCACTCGTCCGCGGTGACCCGGGCGAGGGTGTGCGGCGCCTGCGCCAGCGGGTTGTCGGCACCCCACTCCCCCGACTCCACCCGGGCGATCTCGGCCCGGATGCTGATCATGGCCTCGCAGAACCGGTCGAGCTCGGCCAGGTCCTCGGACTCGGTGGGCTCGACCATCAGCGTGCCGGCGACCGGGAAGCTCATCGTCGGGGCGTGGAAGCCGTAGTCGATGAGCCGCTTGGCCACGTCGTCCACCGTGATGCCGGAGGCCTTGGTCAGCGCCCGGAGGTCGAGGATGCACTCGTGGGCGACGAACCCGTCGCGGCCGGTGTAGAGCACCGGGTAGTGCTCGCCCAGGCGGCGGGCCACGTAGTTGGCAGAGAGCACCGCCTGCTCGGTGGCCCGGCGCAGGCCGTCGGCGCCCATCATGGCGATGTAGGCCCAGGAGATCGGCAGGATCCCGGCCGACCCGTAGGGGGCGCCGGAGATCGGGCCCACGCCGGTCGCCGGGCCGACATCCAGCATCGGGTGGCTCGGCAGGAAGGGCGCCAGGTGCGCCCCGACCGCGACCGGCCCGACGCCGGGGCCACCGCCGCCGTGCGGGATGCAGAACGTCTTGTGCAGGTTGAGGTGGCTGACGTCGGCGCCGAACTCCCCCGGCTTGGCGAGGCCGACCAGCGCGTTGAGGTTCGCCCCGTCCACGTAGACCTGCCCGCCGGCCTCGTGCACCGCGTCGCAGAGGTCGGTGATCGTCTCCTCGAACACCCCGTGGGTTGAGGGGTAGGTGACCATGATCGCGGCCAGCCGGTCGCGGTGGGCCTCGATCTTGGCGTGCAGGTCGTCCATGTCGACCGCGCCGTCCGGGGTGGCCCCCACCACCACGACCTTCATGCCCGCCATCGCCGCCGAGGCGGCGTTCGTGCCGTGGGCCGAGGACGGGATGAGGCACACCACCCGCTCGTCGTCGCCGCGGGAGCGGTGGTAGGCGCGGATGGCCAGCAGACCGGCGAACTCGCCCTGGCTTCCCGCGTTGGGCTGGATCGAGACGCGGGCGTAGCCGGTGATCTCGGCCAGCCACTCCTCGAGGGTGGCCACCAGGTCGTGGTAGCCGCCGGCGTCCTCCTTCGGCGCGAAGGGGTGCAGGTCGGCGAAGCCCGGCAGCGAGATCGGCTCCATCTCGGTGGTCGCGTTGAGCTTCATGGTGCACGAGCCGAGCGGGATCATGCCGCGGTCGAGGGCGAAGTCACGGTCGGAGAGCGCCCGCAGGTAGCGCAGCATCTGCGTCTCGGAGTGGTGGGTGTTGAACACCGGGTGGGTGAGGAAGTCCCGGGTCCGCCGCTGCCCGGCCAGGTCGCCCAGCACGTCGTCGGTGAGGGTGGCGCCGAAGGCCTCGCACAGGTTCTGCAGGTCGTGCTCGGTGGCGTCCTCGCCGATGCTCACCCCGACCGTGTCGGCGTCGATCGCGCGGATGTGCAGCCCGGCCTGCCGGGCGGCGGCGACCACCGCCCGTCCCCGGTGCGGCACGGACACCTCGAGGGTGTCGAAGAAGCTGGTGTGGCGGACCACGATGCCGGCGGCCTGCAGCGCCGCGGCCACCCGGCGGGCGCTGCGGTGCAGCCCCAGCGCGATCCGGCGCAGCCCCTCGGGCCCGTGGTAGACGGCGTACATGCCGGCGGCGACGGCCAGCAGCACCTGCGCCGTGCAGATGTTGGAGGTCGCCTTCTCGCGGCGGATGTGCTGCTCGCGGGTCTGCAGCGCCAGCCGGTAGGCGGGGGTGCCGTCGGCGTCCACCGACACCCCGACGAGGCGGCCGGGCAGGGACCGCTGCAGCCCCTCGCGGACGGCCATGAACCCGGCGTGGGGTCCGCCGTAGAACAGCGGGACGCCGAGGCGCTGGCTGGAGCCCACGGCGATGTCGGCGCCCCAGCTCGCCACGTCGGCGGTGATGGTGAGCGCGAGCAGGTCGCAGGCGGCCACCACCATGGCGCCGTTCTCGTGGGCCTTGTCGGCCACCGCGGCCAGCTCCTCCACCGGGCGCAGCGCGCCGCTGGCACCCGGGGTCTGCACCAGCACCCCGAAGGCCTCGTGGGTCTGCAGGGCGGTGACCAGGTCGCCCTCGGCGACCACCACGTCGATCCCCAGCGCCCGGGCCCGGGTCCGGACGACCGCCACGGTCTGCGGCAGGGTGTCGGCGTCCAGCAGGAACACCGCGCCCTTCTTGACGGTGCGCCGGCACAGCGCCATCGCCTCGGCCACGGCGGTGGACTCGTCGAGGAGGCTGGCGCCGGCGATCGGCAGGCCGGTGAGGTCGGAGACCACGGTCTGGAAGTTGAGCAGGGCCTCCAGCCGGCCCTGGCTGATCTCGGGCTGGTAGGGCGTGTAGGCGGTGTACCAGGCCGGGTCCTCGAGCACGTTGCGACGGATGACGGCCGGGGTGAGGGTGCCGTGGTAGCCGAGCCCGATCATGGCGGTGCAGGGCCGGTTGCGCCCGGCCAGCTCGGCCAGCGCGGTCTGCGCCTGGTGCTCGCTCATCGGGGCCGGCAGGGCCAGCGGCTCGCGGAGGCGGATCCGCTGCGGGACCGCGCGCTGCAGCAGCTGCTCGACGTCGTCGAGGCCGAGGGTGCGCAGCATCGCCGCCCGGTCGTCCTCGGCCACCCCCACGTGCCGGTGGACGAACGCCGCCGCACGCAGGTCGGCCGCGGGGACGGCCTCGGGGGCTGCGGCGGTGGGGTGATCGGTGGCGTGCACGACCGACATCAGGATCCGACTCTCCCGCCCCGACCTCCATGGTTCCGCACCGCGCGGTTGACGACCTCCGGGGCCCACCCACCCTATGTCGCCGCGGCACCGGTGACGAAGCCGAGCGCTGCCCCGCCGTGCGGCGGAGACGGGGCCGGTGCCGGAGTGGGGTGGTGCGGGGGTGGTGGCTGCGGTGCGCGGTGTCAGCCGGCGGCGCGGGCGCGGCGCCGGGCGGAGAGCTCGTCCTCGGCGTGGTGGCGGGTCTGCTCCTCGGCGGCCTCGGAGGGCAGCTCGAGCAGGGTGCCCTCGAGGTCGCGCCAGACGCCGCCGAGGGCGATGCCGAACATGCCCTGACCGCCCTTGAGGACGTCGACGACCTCGTCGGGCGAGATGCACTCGTAGATGGTGGCGCCGTCGCTCATCAGGGTGACCTGGGTCAGGTCCTCCACGCCGCGGGCCCGCAGGTGCTCGATGGCCTTGCGGATCTGCTGCAGCGAAATGCCGGCGTCGATCAGGTTCTTGATCACCTTGAGGATCAGGATGTCGCGGAAGCTGTAGAGCCGCTGGCTGCCCGAGCCGCTGGCCGCGCGCACCTCGGGGGTGACCAGCCCGGTCCGGGCCCAGTAGTCGAGCTGGCGGTAGGTGATGCCGGCCGCCTTGCAGGCCGCCTGGCCGCGGAAGCCCTCGTCCTGGGGCAGCGGGGAGAAGTCGCCGTCGAACAGGTGCTCCTGCGCGCTCTGCGACTCCGGCGTCGGAGTGGAGCGGCGCTCGGGAGTCTTCGTCACGGTTCCTCGCTTCGGGAGTTCGGCCTGCATGCTGAGAATACGTGGCACGCTAGCCAGCCGCCATACCGGCTCCGGGGCGACACGCCCGGTCCGGGCCGTGCCAGCAGCAACCCTCAGGGACGGGTCGAGGTCCTGCCCGACGGCCGCTGCGCGACTCGGCGGACCCTCAGCCCGGCCGTCCGGACGGGCCCGGGTCGCCGGGCCCGCTCTCGGTCTCGAAGTCCTCGGGGGTGACCTGGTCGAGGAACTCCCGGAACTTCTCGACCTCGTCGTCCTCCTCCTCGGGCACCTCCACGCCGGCCTCGTCCAGCACCTCCTCGGCGCAGTGGATCTCCGCACCCGTCCGCAGCGCCAGGGCGATGGCGTCGGAGGGACGCGCGCTGACCTCGGTGCCGTCGAAGCGGAGCACGGCGTAGAAGGTGCCCGCCCGCAGCTCGGTGATGTGGACGGCCAGCAGCCGGTGCCCCAGCGCGCTGAGCACGTCGGCCATCAGGTCGTGGGTGAGCGGGCGCGGCGGCACCACCCCTTCCTGGGCGTTGGCGATGGCCGAGGCCTCGCCCGCCCCGATCCAGATCGGCAGGTAGCGGTGGCCACCGACCTCCCGGAGCAGCACCATCGGCACGTTCTGGGGCATCTCCACCCTGACACCGACCACGTCGAGCTCGCGCATGGCTCAACCCTACGCCGGGTGGCCGCGACCGGCCCCCCGAGCCCTGCCGTCGGCGGTCAGCGGTCGAGGGCGCTGCGCAGCAGCGCCGAGTGGGCGATCCCGACCAGCTTGACCACGTCGGCGGCGACGTTGCGCCCGGCGGCCGTCCCACGGCGCTGGAAGGGGGCGATGGCCTGCTCGATCAGCCCGGCCTCCCGCTCGGCGGCGATCTTGAAGGCGCGCATGTGGCGGACGTCCATGCCGAAGTCGGACAGCCGCCGGGCCACCATGGCGATGGTCAGCGCGTCGCGGTCGTAGAAGCCCTTGCCCCGGCGCGGGACGAGGATCATCTGGCGCTCGAGCTCGACCAGGGCGGCCTCGCTCAGCCCGCTGCTGCGCAGCAGCTCGGCCCGGGACAGCCGCAGCGGCGGCTGGGCGGCCGGCGCGGTCCGCGACGCGGCCGGGCCGCCGTTCGGGGAGGTGGCCGAGGCGGCGGAGGCGGGCCCTGTCGGGGCGGACGCCGACGGCACGGCGGTGGGCGGCAGCGGCGCCGGCGCCTCGATCACCGGGGGCTCCATGCCCCGGTCCATCATGTCCAGGTGCTCGCGGATGACCTTGAGCGGCAGGTAGTGCTCCTTCTGCACCCGCAGGATGTAGCGCAGCCGCTCGACGTCGGCGTCGGAGTACTTGCGGTACCCCGAGGGCGCGCGCTCGGGCGACACCAGGCCCTCCGACTCCAGGAACCGGATCTTGGAGATGGAGACGTCGGGGAACTGGCTCTTCAGCACCGACAGCACCTGGCCGATGCTCCGCTGCGCAGGCATCAGCAGATCCCCCCGCGGGGACTCGCCGTGGGCATAGCGGTCAGGACAGCCCCCGTGGGCTCGGGTGGTACACCATGCGGAACTTGCCGATCTGCAGCACGTCCCCGGGGTTGAGGGCCACCGATCCCTCGATGCGGGCCCGGTTGACGTAGGTGCCGTTGAGGCTGCCCGAGTCGTGCACCATCACCTGCTCGCCCTGCCGGGTCAGCGTGACGTGGTGGCGGGAGACGGTGATGTCGTCGAGGAAGATGTCCGAGCTCGGGTGGCGGCCGATGGTCATCTCGTCGGCGTCGATCAGGTAGCGCGAGCCGCTGCCGGGGCCGGAGCGGACCACGAGCAGCGCCGAGCCGGCGGGCAGGGCCGCCACGGCGGCGCGCTCGGAGTCGTTGAGCTCGGAGGCGTCGACGTCGTCCTTGATCACCGGGATGCCGGTGGTCGTGGTGTCCCCCGAGCCGCTGCCGCGGGACTCCTGCGGCGAGGCGGGCTCCAGCCGGGCCAGCCGCTCGCCGCAGCGGGCGCAGAAGTTGGCGTCCTCGGGGTTGGCGTGACCGCACTGGTGGCAGTAGACCATCGCCATCAGGCGCCGATCTCGCTGGCGTAGGCGTCGGCGTCGAGCAGGTCGTCGGGCTCGGCGTCGGCGCTGAGCTCGAGCTCGAAGAGCCAGCCGTCGCCGTACGGGTCGGAGCCGACGGTCTCCGGAGCCCCCTCGAGCTGTTCGTTGACCGCGCTCACCACGCCGGGCAGCGGGGCGAAGACGTCGGAGACGCTCTTGGTCGACTCCAGCTCACCGCAGGCGTCGCCCGCCTCGACCGACTCCCCCACCTCGGGCAGGGAGACGAAGACGATGTCACCCAGCTGCTCGGCGGCGTAGTCGGTGATGCCCACCCGGACCACGTTCGCGTTGCCGGCGCGGACCCACTCGTGGTCGCTGGTGTACCTGAGCTCTTCGGGGAAGCCAGCCATCGGTGCTCCTTGTCCTCACGGGCGACGGTCGGGCGCAGGTGGCGCCATCGGCCGCGACGTCCTGGGTGCCCGTACCGGGCACGGGGTCAGCGTAACCGTGAGGTCCGGTCGGGGCCACCACCCGCGCCGCCGAGCAGCCGGGCGGCTGCGCGTCTCAGCGCGGAACCGGCTCCGCGTGCTGGAACACCGTCGGCGGACGCACGGTGTCGACGACGACCCGGTCCAGCTGCTCGACGCCGACCTGCCCCTCGACCTGGGGGCCGGTGATCTCGCTCACCAGACCGCCGCGGAAGCGGACTGCCTCCTCCAGGGCGTGCGGGTCCCCGATCACCTCGACCACGATCGGGCTCTGCAGCGGCTGCCCGTCGACGACCAGGCCGTCGGGGCCGTCGCCGAACCAGGTGGAGGTGCCGACGCGGACCGTGTCGTCCAGCTCGATCACCTCCGCCCCGGCGTCGCGGAGCTCCTCGACGGCGTTGAGCATCACCTGGGCGTTGACCTTGCCCTGCGGGTCGGTGACGTGCAGCCGGATGCCCGGGCCCTCGGCGGGGGCGGTGCCGGCCAGGATCGACAGCTCCTCCAGCCGGGACTGCGCCTCCTGGCGCGCCGTCCGCTCGGAGTCGGCGCCCGTCTCCAGCTCGCGCCGGGTCTGCTCGAGGGTGGCGAGCTCGTCCTCGAGCCGTCGGCTCTCCGCGGACAGCCCGTCCAGCAGCTGGATGAGGTCGGTGCGCCGGGCGGTGGAGTAGGTGTCGTCGGCGCTCTGGCTGCGCACCTGCATCACCACCCCCATCGCGACCAGACCCAGCACCAGTCCGAGCAGCACCTGGTGACGGCTGGGCACCAGCAGCGCCCGGGCCAGGGACGCCCACCGGCCCGGCTCGGCGGACCCGTCGCGGCCGGGCCGGTCGCCGTCGGGGCGGTGGTCTTCGGGGCGGGCGTCGCCGGGCCGGGCGGACGCGGCGGGCGCCTGCTCCCGGTCGCGCTCGCGGCGCCGCTGCGCGCGCCGGGCCATCGGGTCGAGGCCGCCGCCGCGGGAGGGGTGGCGGCCGGCGTCGGCGGAGTTCCGCTCCGTGGCGGGGCGGGAGGAGCGGGCGCGGCGGCTGCGGGGCGGCCCCCCCGCGGTCGGCCCCGGTGCTGGCTCAGGCATGGAACAGGTGCCTCCGGATCGCGGCGGCGTTGGTGAAGATGCGGATGCCGAGGACGACCACCACGCCGGTGGACAGCTGCGAGCCGACCCCGATCTGGTCGCCCACCCACACGATGAGGGCGGCGATCAGCACGTTGGAGACGAAGGAGACCACGAACACCTTGTCGGTGAAGGTCGCCTCCAGCCAGGCCCGGGCGCCGCCGAAGAGGGCGTCCAGCGCGGCCACGATGGCGATCGGCAGGTACGGCTGCAGGGAGGCGGGCAGCGTCGGCTCGAGCAGCACGCCGAGGACGATGCCCAGCAGCAGGCCGATGATGGCGATCATGAGGGTCCGCTCCCTGCCAGTCGGGCCCGGCGCAGCGCCAGGGTGGGGTCGGCGGCGAGCTGGAGCTCGTCGGCCACGCTGATGTCGACGTCGACGTCGTAGTTCTGGCGCACGAACGTCCACCACTGCCCGCCGGTCGACTCGGCGAAGCGGGACGGCAGCTGGCCGGGGTCGCCGATCGCCTCCACCCGGTAGGGGGTGGTGAGGGACCGGTAGTCGACGGTGATCGCGTCGCCGGCGCCGCGGATGGCGGTCAGCGCGCTGAGCCGGTAGCCGTTGATGGAGACCGCCTCCGCGCCCGAGCTCCACAGGCCGTTGACCAGCATCTGCAGGTCGACGTCGATGATCCGCCCGTCGTCGGGTCCGGTGGAGCCGGGGGCGTCGTCGACGACGACCACCATCCCGGGCCCGGTGACGGCCACCGCCGCCGCGTCGGCCTCGGCGGCGGCGATCGCCGACTGCAGGGCCCTGGCCGAGGTGTCCTGCCCGAGCGACTCGTCCCGCAGCCGCGCCACCTCGGCGGTGGTGGCGGAGATCTGCTCGCGCAGCGACTCCTGCTGGGCCTGCTGGTCGGCCACCCGGGCCAGCAGCTGCTCGCGCTCCACGGCCAGCGCGGGCGCGCTGCGGGTGCTCTGCACCGAACCCGCGGCGAACATCACCCCGCAGGCCACCGCCACCCCCAGCAGCGCCAGCCGCATCCGGGGTCGGGGGCCCGGACGCGCCGCGACGCGCGCGTAGTCGGGGTCCAGGGGCTCGGCCAGGATCTGGTTGAGCAGGTCCATGCTGCGGTCCCGGCGCCTGAGAGCGGGGTCGGCCACCGGGACAGCGTACGCGGCCCGGCGGCGCACCGCCGCCGCCACGCGCGTGCCGTTCGGGCCGCGGGCGTCGGGTCAGCCGGCCGCCCGGACGGCGGGCGGGGTGCTGGTGCCGGGCCGGGCCGCGGCAGCCGGTCGACGGTCGGCCGGCGGGCGCAGCGGACGGCTGGCCGGGAGCACGCCGCGGTAGACGTCGAGCAGCTGGGCGCCCACGGTGGCCCAGTCGTAGCGGTCCCGCAGCGCGGTCAGGCTGGGGTGCTCCGAACCCCGGTGGTGCGGGCTGGCCAGCGCCGACGCCAGCGCCCGCACCAGGTCGTCGGGGTCGCCGCGGGTGAACAGGTGGGCGTGGTGCCCGGCCGTGCCGGCGACCACGTCGACGAAGGCCGGCAGGTCGGCCGCCACCACCTGGGCACCGGCGGTGAGGGCCTCCAGCAGCACCAGCCCGAAGCTCTCGCGGTCGCGGTGCGGGGCGACGAACACGTCGCACCAGGCGAGCAGCCGTGCCCGCTCGTCGTCGCTGACCGGTCCCAGCACCCGCCACGGCGCGGGCAGCCGGCGCGAGCCGGAGCCGGCCACCGCCACCTGCGCCGACGGCCACCGGCGCCGGATCGCCGGCCAGGCGGCCACCAGCACGTCGAGGCCCTTGCGCGGTTCGTCGAGGCGCCCGAGGAAGGCCAGCCGCGGGCCGGGTCCGCCGGGGCCGACCTGCGGGGATGGAGCGGGCTGCGGGAAGGGGGCGGGCTGCGGGAAGTGGGCGGGCGTCGCGGGGGTGTAGCCGTTGCCGATGACGGTGGCGTCGCGTCCCAGGTGCTCCACCACCACCCGGCGGGCCGCCTCGGAGACGGCCACCGCGGCGTCGACCCGGGCGACCAGGTGCGGCGCCAGCCGGGCGGCGAGCTGCATCCCGCGCGAGCGGGGTGTCGCGGTGTGGAAGGTGGCCACCACCGGTGCCCCGGTACGGGCGAGCACCGGCCAGGCCGGGCCCGGGACCAGCGGCTCGTGGACGTGGACGAGGTCGGGGGCCACCGAGGCGAGCCAGCGCTCGACGACCCGGTGGGCACCCCGAGACCAGCCGATGCGGGCCACCGAGCCGTTGTAGCGGACGGCGCGGGCCGCTCCGGTGGAGGTGATGGCCGGGCCCGCCGACCGCGCGGGCGACGCCGGCGGCACGCGGCCGGGGGCGAGGACGTCCACCTGGTGACCCTGCCCGCGCAGCCACCGCGAGAGGCCCAGCACGTGGTTCTGCACGCCCCCGGGCGTCTCGAAGTCGTAGGGGCAGACCAGCCCGATCCGCAGCCGGGCGGTGCTCACCGCGGCCGCCCGCCGCTCGACGGGTCGGCGCCGGGCGGGCCGAAGAACGGCTGCAGCACGTGCCAGTCCTGGGGGTGGCGGGCGACCTCGCCGGCGAAGAAGTCGGCCAGCTGCTGGGTCATCGCGGTCAGCCCGTCGCGGCCGGGCCGGTGCTCGACCGGCCGGCTGAACCGCATCCGCATCCGGTCCCCGGTGTAGGAGCAGGCGAGCCCGAGCAGCAGGGCGCCGCTGCGGCGGGCCACGAGCGCCGGACCGGGCGGCATCGCCACCGGTCGCGGCCCGCCCGGCAGCGGCCACCGCACGTCCAGCCCGCGGCCGGCCATCAGCCGGTCGGCCATCAGGCACACCACCCGTCCCTCCTCCACCGCGGCCAGCAGCCGGGCCAGCACCTGCGGGTCGCGGTGGGAGAGCACCTCCATGCCCAGCCCCTCGCGGAACCGGGTGAAGGCGGCGAACTCGGGGTCGTCGAGCTGCTCTGCCACCGTGGTGACCGGCAGCCCGGTCGAGCAGGCCCAGGCGCCCACGAGGTCCCAGTTGGCCATGTGGGGCAGCGCCACCACGGCTCCGCGCCGGGCGTGCTCGCGGCGCAGCAGCGACTCCCCCACCGGATCGGTGACCACCGCGGCACGCACCTGCTCGCGGCTCCATCCCGGCAGCGAGAGCACCTCCAGCCACATCCGGGTGTAGGAGGTCAGCGCGTCGCGGACCAGCCGCTCGTCCGGTCCGGTCCCGGTGACCACGGCCAGGTTGTGGCGCAGCTGCTCCACCGGGGCACCGCCGAGGCGGTGGGCGGCGCCGGCGCCGAGCCCGGTCAGCACGCGCCGGGTGCGACGCCCCAGGTGGGGCCCGAGCCGCCAGCCGGCCGCCAGCAGCCGGCGGGTGGCCGCGTCGCGGAGCGGGCTCACCGCGCCGCCCTGTCCTCCACCGCCGCCGCGGCGCGGTGCACCGCGCGCATCCGCTGGGCCACCGTGATGCTGCTCAGCACGGCCAGCACCAGCACCCCGACGGCCAGCGCGTACGGGACGCCGACGCCCTCGCAGAACAGGGCCAGCAGCAGGATCACCAGCCGCTCGGCCCGGGAGGCGAGCCCGGCGGCGGTGGTCAGCCCCACCGACTCGGCGCGGGCCTTGACGTAGCTGGTGACCTGCGCGGCGATCAGCGCCCACAGGCTGGCCCCGGCCAGCCACGGCTGGCCGATCAG
This sequence comes from Auraticoccus cholistanensis, assembly GCF_009742705.1. Classification (GTDB taxonomy): domain Bacteria; phylum Actinomycetota; class Actinomycetes; order Propionibacteriales; family Propionibacteriaceae; genus Auraticoccus; species Auraticoccus cholistanensis. The sequence continues at coordinate 251,539 of NZ_WPCU01000005.1, read as the reverse complement.
GGCCAGGTAGACCGCCACCGAGCCGAGCACGGCGCCGTCGGCGATCCGGTCCAGGGTGGAGTCCAGGAAGGCGCCCCAGGTGCTGGACCGCCCCGACATCCGGGCCATCTGGCCGTCGAGGCCGTCGCCGAGCACCAGCACCGCCAGCGCGAGCGCGCCCTGCCAGAGCCAGCCGGCGGGCACGACGAGGACCGCGACGACCACCACCGCCACCGTGCCGGCCCAGGTCATGGCGTCGGGGGTCACGCCGAGGCGGAGCAGGGCCGCGGCGGGCGGGCGCATCGCGCGCGCCCAGGCCGAGCGCAGGTGCTGCAGCATCAGCCCTGGCCCGCGCTCGGGTCGGTGTCGCCCCAGGCCCGGTGCAGCAGCCGCCAGGTGTCGCCGAGCAGCTGCGGCACGGCCTTGGTCTGGCCGACGACCGGCAGGAAGTTGGAGTCGCCGCTCCACCGGGGCACGACGTGGGCGTGCAGGTGGGCGGCGATGCCGGCGCCGGCCACCGCGCCCTGGTTCATGCCGAGGTTGAACCCGTGCGGGGCGCTCACCCGCCGGATGGTCCGCATCGCGGTCTGGGTGAGGGCGGAGATCTCGTCGCGCTCGGCGTCGGTGACCTCGGTCCAGTCCGAGACGTGGCGGTAGGGGCAGACCAGCAGGTGCCCCGGTGAGTACGGGTAGAGGTTGAGGATCGCGAAGGCGTGCTCGCCCCGGTGCACCACCAGGGACTCCTCGTCCGCCGCCCGCGAGCCCAGGCAGAACGGGCACTCGGCGGCGGAGTCGTCGGCGGGCTTGTTCTCCCCGCCGATGTACACCAGCCGGTGCGGGGTCCACAGCCGCTGGAAGGCGTCCGGGACCCCGACGGCCGGGTCCTCCGCCGCGCTGTGCGCCCCCTCGGTCATGTCGGCGATCCTAGGGTCTCCCGCTCCTCAGACCTGGATCCGTCGGGCGACGGCGTCGGTGATCTCGGCCACCGCCTCGGCCACCGGCACGCCGTTCTTCTGGCTGCCGTCGCGGTAGCGGAACGAGACCGCACCCGCGTCGCGGTCGTCGCCGCCGGCGATGAGCATGTAGGGCACCTTCTCCTTCTGCGCGTTGCGGATCTTCTTGGGGAAGCGGTCGTCGGAGGTGTCGACCTCGACCCGGATCCCCTTCGCCCGCAGCTGGTCGGCGATCTCGCCGAGGTAGCCGTCGAACTCCGCCGCGACCGGGATGGCGACGACCTGGACCGGGGCGAGCCACGGCGGGAAGGCGCCGGCGTAGTGCTCGACCAGCACGCCGAGGAAGCGCTCGATGGAGCCGAACAGGGCGCGGTGGATCATCACCGGACGCTGCCGGGTGCCGTCGGAGCCGGTCACCTCCAGCCCGAACCGCTCGGGGAGCATGAGGTCGACCTGGATGGTGGACAGCTGCCAGCTGCGCCCGATCGCGTCGCGGGCCTGGACGCTGATCTTCGGCGCGTAGAAGGCCGCGCCGCCCGGGTCGAGCACGAGCTCCAGCCCGGACGCCTCGGCGGCGTTGCGCAGCGCCTGCGTGGCCCGCTCCCACTCCTCGTCGGTGCCGATCGACTTCTCCGGGTCGCGCGTGGACAGCTCGAGGTAGAAGTCCTCCAGGCCGTAGTCGGCCAGCAGGTCGAGCACGAACCGCAGCAGCGAGATGAGCTCGCCCTGCATCTGCTCCTCGGTGCAGTAGATGTGGGCGTCGTCCTGGGTCATCCCGCGCACCCGGGTCAGCCCGTGCACCACGCCGGACATCTCGTAGCGGTAGACGCTGCCGAACTCGAACATCCGCAGCGGCAGCTCGCGGTAGGAGCGGCCGCGGGAACGGAAGATCAGGCAGTGCATCGGGCAGTTCATCGGCTTGAGGTAGTAGTCCTGCCCCTGCCGCCGGATGCTGCCGTCGGGGTGGCGCTCCTCGTCGAGGTGCATCGGGGGGAACATGCCGTCGGCGTAGAAGCCGAGGTGGCCCGAGATCTCGAACAGCTCGCCCTTGGTGACGTGGGGGGTGTTGACGAACTCGTAGCCGGCCTCGGCGTGCCGGCGCCGGGAGTAGTCCTCCATCTCCCGGCGCAGGATGCCGCCCTTGGGGTGGAAGACCGCCAGGCCGGAGCCGATCTCGTCGGGGAAGGAGAACAGGTCGAGCTCGCGGCCGAGCTTGCGGTGGTCACGCCTGGCCGCCTCCTCCAGCCGGGTCTGGTAGGCCTTCAGCTCCTCCTTGCTGGGCCAGGCCGTGCCGTAGACGCGCTGCAGCTGGGCGTTGGACTGGTCCCCGCGCCAGTAGGCCGCCGAGCTGCGGGTGACCGCCCACCCGTTGCCCAGGTAGCCGGTGTGCGGCACGTGCGGACCACGGCAGAGGTCCTTCCAGGCCACGGTGCCGTCGCGGCGGACGTTGTCGTAGATCGTCAGCCCGCCGCTGCCCACCTCGACGCTGGAGCCGTCGTCGTCGGAGGCGCTGCCCTTGAGCTGGATCAGCTCCAGCTTGTGCGGCTCGTCGGCGAGCTCGGCGGCGGCCTCGGCGTCGGTGACCTCGCGCCGGACGAAGCGCTGGCGCTCCTTGACGATCTGGGTCATCTTCTTGCTGATGGCCTGCAGGTCGTCGGGGGTGAACGGCGTCGGGATGTCGATGTCGTAGTAGTAGCCGTCGGTGATCGGCGGCCCGATGCCCAGCCGCGCCTCGGCGAACAGGGCCTGGGTGGCCTGGGCGGTGACGTGGGCGGCGGAGTGGCGCAGCACCGCGAGCCCGTCGGGGGACCCGATCAGCACGGGCTCGACGACATCGCCGTCGGCCAGCTCGGTGGCCAGGTCGACCAGCTCGCCGCCGACGCGCATGGCCACCACCGTGCGGTCCTCGCCGAAGAGGTCCAGGCCGGTGGTCGTGGTCTCGACAACCTGCTCGCTGCGCTCTCCGTCGCGGACCAGGGTGAGACGTGCAGACACTTCGCCGACCTTTCGTCAGGATCCCGGGCGGGTCCGCCCGGCTCGGCCCATCTTGCCCGATCCGCGACCCGCCGCCGACCGGGTTGTCCCGTGCCGGACGCGGCGGCCGTCCCGGCCGAGGGTTCGGCGGCGGGGCGGCGGCGGGACGCCTCAGCGGGCGGCGACCATCGCCGGGGAGGGGTAGACGGTGAGCACCCGGACCCCGTCGAGCCAGCGGCTGAGCCGTCCCGCCTCGACCTCGAGGGCGGCCACCCCCTCGGCCGGGACGTCCTCGAGCAGCGAGACCCGGACCCGGCCGTCGTCGTCCTGGACCCAGCAGCCGACGACCCGCCCGTCCCACCAGGCGGTGGTGCCGGCGTTGCCGTTGGTGTCGAACAGCCCCGGGCCGTGCGGTCCGAGGTACCAGGAACGCTCCTTCCACCCCATCACGGTCGGGTCCAGCACGGGCAGCAGCGCGGCCCACGGCCGCACCGGCGGCTCCGGCTCCAGGTCGTCGGGGAGGAGCCAGCCCCGGCCGCCGTCGTCCAGGGAGACCTCGACCGCCCCGACGGCGGACAGCGCGGTGGTGACCGCGGTCTTGGTGGCCCCCAGCCACCACTGCAGGTCGGCGGAGGTGCCGGGACCGAAGGTGCGCAGCCAGCGGCGCACCAGCTCGGCGTAGCCGTCGGCGGCGGTGCTGGGGGCCGGCACCTCGCCCAGCCAGCTCGACATCAGCGTCCAGCGGGGACGCGAGGTGCGCCAGTGGCCGCCGTTGCGTCCGCGGACCAGCTTCGCCTCCAGGCCGAGCTGGGTGAGCACCCGCGGCGCGATGGGGATGCTGAGGTCGTACTTCTTGTCGGTGCGGCCGCCGATGCGCCCCTGCAGGGCCGGGAGCGCCTCGCGCAGCTCCTGGGCGCCGAGCTCGGCACCGCCGGCGAGGTGGCCCAGCACGGCCGCCTCGGCCTCGGCGAGCCAGGCCGCGCCGTCGGCGGTGAGCCCGTGCGACTCGACCTCCTTGACCAGCCGCGCACGGTGGGCGGTCGCGACCCGGGCGCTGGCGCTGCCCCAGGCGGCGGGCAGCAGGTCGCGCGGGAAGACGAACAGCGTGCGTCGCATGGCGAGCTGCTTGACCAGCGAGCGCTCCCCGTAGAGGGCGGCCTCGACGTCGTCGACGGTGACGTCGTCCACCCGGGCGTGGACCGACAGGTGCACGGTGGCCGGCTCGGTGGCGTGGAGCACCGTCATCGCCCGCGTGGCCTGCAGCGGTGAGCCCACCCGGTGCCAGGGCGAGACGGCGTGCCGGCGGGCGAGCCGGGCCCTGCGTTCGGTGTCGTCGACGTGGCGCACGGCAGCCATGGTGGCCGACGGCTCCGACAGGACGGCCCGGGACGCGCCGGGCCGGGGAACGGCAGAATCCCCGGGGAGGACCCCGGGGGTTCTGGTGGTGGGCGATACTGGGTTCGAACCAGTGACCTCTTCGGTGTGAACGAAGCGCGCTACCACTGCGCCAATCGCCCCTGCGACGCCCAGAAGTTACTACAGATCCGCGGCGGTCGCCAATCGGGGCCGGCCACGCCCACGCCGCGCGGCCGGCCGAGCCCCTCAGCCGGGCAGCCGGCGCCCCGCCACGTCGAGCACCAGCTCGCAGAACATCGCGTTCGCCCAGGAGAACCACTCGCGGGTGAAGCGGGCGGGGTCGTCGCAGTGGAAGCCCTCGTGCATCATCCCCGTCCCGGCGGTGGTGTCGCAGAGCAGCCGCACGAGGCGGCGCTTCCCCTCCGGGTCGGGGTCGGTGAGACCCTGCACGGCGAGGGCGATGGGCCACACGTAGCCCTCGGGGGTGTGCGGGCTGCCGATGCCGGCGGCGGCGGAGCCGGAGTAGTAGTACGGGTTGTGCTCGCTCAGCAGCAGCCGACGGGTGGCCAGGTAGCGCGGGTCGTCGACGGCCAGGTAGCCGCTCAGCGGGGCCGACAGCAGGCTGGGCATGTTGGCGTCGTCCATGAGCAGGGCGTTGCCGAGACCGTCGACCTCGTAGGCGTACACCTCGCCGGCCTCGGGGTGGGCGACCCGGCCGAACTGCTCGATCCCGCCGCCGATCTGCTCCCGCAGCGCACCCGCGCGCTCCCCCAGCCCGGGGTCGAGCAGGCCGGCGTCGGCCAGCTCGGCGAGCTGGCCCAGCACGGCGTGGGCGAACATGTTGCCCGGGACGTTGTAGTTGTAGCGGCAGGCGTCGTCGCTGGGACGGAACCCGCTCCAGGTCATCCCGGTCCAGCCCACCGGCTCGCCCAGCCCGTCACGGGTCAGGGTGTCGGTGGGCGGGCAGTCGAAGCGCTCGAAGCGGTAGGCCGAGCGGCTGTGGTCCTGCTCCAGCGTCCACAGGTCCACCACGGCCTCGGCGGCCGCGGCGAAGCGGGAGTCGAGGACGTCCGCGCGTCCGGTGACCTGCCACAGCCGGTGCGCCAGGTCGAGCGGGAAGCACAGCGAGTCGACCTCGTACTTGCGCTCCCAGATCTCGGGTCGCAGCACCGTCCGGTCGTCGGCGTGCGCGCTCGGCTCGGGCCCGCGCTTGAAGGCGTTGGCGTAGGGGTCGAGCACCAGGAACTCCAGCTGCCGGCGCAGCACCCCGACCAGCAGGTCGGCGAGCGCCGGGTCCTCGCCGGCGAGCACGAGATAGGGACGGACCTGGGCGGCGGAGTCCCGCAGCCACATGGCGGGGATGTCCCCGGTGAGGATGAACGCCGTCCCGTCGTCGAGGCGCTCGGTCACGGAGGCGAGGTTGTCCCGCATGATCCGCTCGAACACCTCTGCCACCCGTGGGCCGTCGTCGCCGAAGGCGTCACGGACCTCGTCGCTCACGCGGGCCAGCAGGTCCGGGCGCACCCCGACCACGTCGATCTCCGTCATCAGAACCTCTCCGCCGAAGGGTGGGTCGGCGCCCAGGGTAGAGGTCCGGCTCAGCGGGGGTCCCAGTCGCTCTCGGAGCGCTCGGCGAACAGCCGACGCAGACGTCCGGTGACGGGGCCGTCCGCGCTGTAGCGGTGGTCGTCCCAGCGGGTGACGCGCTGCACGTCACGCAGCGAGGACGTGAGGAACACCTCGTCGGCGGCCTGGGCCTCGGCCAGGGTGAGATCGCGCTCGCTGACCTCGGCCCACTCCAGCACCAGCGCGCGGGTGACGCCGGCGAGCGCCCCCGAGGACAGCGGGCTGGTGACGACCTCGCCGTCGACCACCACGAACAGGTTGCTGCCGGTGCCCTCGCAGACGTGCCCGGCGGTGTTGCAGAAGATGCCCTCGGAGGCGTCACGCTCGACCGCGTAGGCGAGGCCGCGGACGTTCTCGCCGTAGCTGGTGGTCTTCACCCCCGTCATGGCGCCGTGCTCGTTGCGGGTCCAGGGCACGGTGACGACCGCGGTCTCCTCCGGCGGCCAGGCGGCGGGCGCGTCCGCCACCACCAGGGTCGGCGGCCCGAAGGCGCGCCCCGAGCCCAGCGGACCGACGCCACCGGTCCAGGTCACCCGGACGATGCCCAGGTCGTAGTCCCGGCCCTCCACCACGGCCTCGACCGCCGTGCGCACCAGGGCGTGGTCGGGCTCGGGCAGGCCGAGCGCGGCGGCCGAGCGGGAGAGCCGCTGCAGGTGGCGGGTGACGGCGAAGGCGCCCCGCCCGGTCACCTTGAGCGACTCGAAGACACCCCCGCCAGCCACCAGCCCGTGGTCGGTGGCGGCGACCGTGGCCTCCTCGGCCTCCAGCAGCCGATCCCCCACCCAGACGCGGCGCGGTGCGGTGTTCGGGGTGGTGCGCTGGACGTCCGGAGCAGTGGTCATGGGGCCATTCTGCCGCGCCGGAGCCGGACCGATTTTCCAAACCGCGCGGATGTGGGTATGGTTTCACCCGCACCGAGACGAGGACGGCCGACGGGCCGGAGGAGTCGAGGAAGCACTGCGGACGTGGCTCAGCTGGTAGAGCATCACCTTGCCAAGGTGAGGGTCGCGGGTTCGAATCCCGTCGTCCGCTCGGAGTGGTCTCCACCACGGAGGTCTACCTCTCACGGTGGGTTGGCCGAGAGGCGAGGCAACGGACTGCAAATCCGTGTACACGGGTTCGAATCCCGTACCCACCTCTCACACCCACCGGAGCACAACTCCACACGGGCGATTGGCGCAGCGGTAGCGCGCTTCCCTGACACGGAAGAGGTCACTGGTTCAAACCCAGTATCGCCCACCACCGAGCACCGGTCAGTTCCCTGGCCGGTGCTTCTCCACATCAGGGCCGCTCTGGCCGCCCTCCTCCACGAGGCGGCGGTGGGCTGCCGTGAACGCGAGGAACGCGGCGACCGCGCTGATCAGGTTGAACGCCATCCGCGACCGCCAGTGCCAGGTCTCGAATTCCGTGGCCGTCCTCACCAGGGTCTCCGCGCTGTGCACCGCGGAGCCCTCGACGAACATGATGTCGTTGCGCGGCCAGAAGTAGGTGATCGACGCGACGCCCTCCGCCACCACCATCGCCAGGCTGAGCACGAGCAGCCAGCGCACCCGGCGGTGGCGCCAGCACAGCACCAGGGCGGCGGCCCCCAGCACCCACGACGCGAACCCCAGCGGCGGGAAGAAGTCGGAGGGCCCGGTCACCGAGAAGAAGGCCATGGTCAGGTCCAGCGACGCGGGCGGGTCGGCGAAGATGTTGGGGTAGATCATGACGGTCTCGAGGACGATCGCCCCCAGCAGGATCATCATCGCCCAGGTGTAGGCGAGGGCTGAGGCGAAGGCCCAGCGCGTCCGCCTCGTCGGGCGGGTCGCGGTCGTCGGCTCGGATCGGGACGAGGATGTCGACACGGTGCTCATGGTCGGCGACGCTACGAGGCCCGGCCGTTCCGGACGTCGGCCGTGGAGCGTCTGCTGTGTCGACGTCGACGGACCCCGGGCACGACTCGGAACGACCAGGCCGGTCGACCGTCGTCGACCCCGCACCCGACCGGCTGCCCGCGTCGCAGGCCTCGGTGCAGGTGCGCTGCCGTGCGGCGGGGTCAGCTGTGGTCGACGCCCAGCCCCTCCTCGCGGGCCCGGACGATCGCCGCCGCCCGGTCCGACAGCGACAGCTTGGCCAGGATGGTGGCCACGTGGTTGCGCACCGTCTTGGGGCTGAGCACCAGTCGGCGGGAGATGACCGCGTTGTCGTAGCCGCGGGCCAGCAGGTCCAGCACCTCCCGCTCCCGGGCGGTCAGCTCGGGGAAGGGCACCCGGACCGCGGTCCGGCCGCCGACCAGGTGCGCCATCGCGCGGGCCGCCACGCGCGGCCCCATGATCATCTCCCCCGACGCCACCGCCCGGATCCCGCGCTCGACGGCGTCCGGCGTCGCGTCCTTCAGCAGGTAGCCGCGCGCGCCGACCCGGACGGCGGCCGCCACGGACTCGTCGGCCTCGCTCATCGTCACCACCAGCACCGCCAGCCCGGGATGGGCCCGCACCAGCTCGCGGGTCAGGTCGATGCCGGACTCGCCACCGAGGTCGAGGTCCATCAGCACCACGTCGACCGTGTCGTCCACCAGCGCCCGCGCGGAGGCGCTGTCCGCGGCCTGGCCCACCACCTGCAGACCCGGCAGCGTGGCGAGCAGGCTCATCATGCCGAGCCGGAACACCGGGTGGTCGTCGACCACCACGACCCGGATGCCCGCGCCGCTCACGACGTCGCCAGCTCGGCGGCGGGCTCGACCCGCTCGCGGTCGGGGGTGGCGGAGACGGGGATGCGGGCGCGCACCCGCGTCCCCGAGGGCACCACCGGGTCGATCTCGAGCGTCCCGCCGAGCTCGCCGGCCCGCTCCCGCATGGCGGTGGTGCCCACCCCCGCCACGGCGTCGTCGCCGAAGCCCACGCCGTGGTCGGTGCAGGTGACCTGCAGCTCGCCGTCGACGACGACCGCCGACAGCTCGCACGCGTCCACGCCGGCGTGCCGGGCCACGTTGATCACCGCCTCCGACGCGATGGCGTAGCCGGCCGCGGCCACGGGTGGCGGCAGCCCGTCGAGGCCCGCCGCGGTCAGCTCGACCCGCATCCCGCCGTCGCGGTGCCGCGCGACGAGCTCCTCCAGCGCCGCGGCCAGGCCTAGCTCGTCCAGCACCGGGGGCAGCAGGCTGCGCGCGACGCTGCGGACGTCCTCGATCCGCTGGTCGAGCTCGGCCTGCAGCGCGGCGAGCATCGTCACGGCGGCGTCGGGGTCACGCTCGACCAGGTTGGCCGCCCCCCGCAGCCCGAGCCGCAGACCGGCCAGCCACGGGCCGAGCCCGTCGTGGAGCTCGCGCCGGATCACGCGCCGCTCCTGCAGCCGCGCCCGCGTCAGCCGGTCGCGGGCGGCCTCGAGCTGCCAGACGCTGCGGGCGAGCGTCAGCCCGGACGCGACCACCACGCTGAGCTCTTCCAGGGCCGCGGTCCCCCGGGCTCCGAGGGTCTCCCCCGGTGGCAGGGTGACGGCCAGCTGGCCGATGGGCTCGTCACGGTGCCGCAGCTGCACCAGCTGCGGCGTGGACGTCGGCGTCCCCCAGCTGGCGAGGACCGCGTCGTCGCTGATCAGGGCGGCCGACTCCAGCCGCAGCGTGCTGCCCACGCTCTCCACCAGCGACTGCAGCAGCTCCTCGGTGGAGCTCGCGCGGGCCAGCTGGGAACCCATCCGGGCCGCGACCCTGCGGGGGTCGTGGGCCTGGCCGTGGACCAGGGTGGCGATCCGCCGCTGCAGCCACAGCCGGGACGGCTGGACCGCGGCCACGACGGCGGCTGCCGCGAGCAGCTGGGCCGGCCCGTCGCCGCCGATCAGCCGCGTGGCGAGCACGGTCACCACCAGGTACAGCGCCAGCAGCCCGAGCGTCAGGGTCTGGCCCAGCACCGCGCGGGACACCGCCAGCTCGAGCCCCCACAGCCGCGAGCGGAGGACCACCGCCAGCACGGCCGCCGGGAACAGGGCCTGGCACGCCAGGTGGAGCGCCGGCGTGATCCAGAAGGGGAGGCTGCCGTACGGGAGGAGCAGCGGGGTGAACGACAGCGCCATCACGGCGGTGCCCAGCGCGAGCCAGCCGAGCCCGTTGCGCTCCTCCACCGGCCCGTGCCGGCGGCGCCACTCCACCGCTGCGGCGGTGACGAGCCCCATCACGACCACGGCGCCGACGACCCCCGTCAGCAGGACGGCGGAGTCGGGCCAGATGATCCGCAGCCCCAGGAACGACACCGACACCAGCGCCCCGGCCAGCACGCCCAACCATTCCCGCCCCAGCGGGTGGTCACGGACCAACCACGGCACCACCAGGAACAGCGCCAGCGTGCCCGGCACCCAGGCGGTGCCGAACAGGGCCGCCACGGGCTCCACCACCGGCAGCCCGCGGACGGTGGTGAGCTGCAGGTAGGCGCCGCCCAGCGCGGCCAGACCGCCGCCGACCGCCGTGACGGTCAGCAGCCCGGCCACGACGTGGCGGCGGCGGGCCAGGACCACGGCGGCCACGGTGGCGTAGACGGCCGACACCATCGCGTCGACCACGATGAACAGCCAGTCGCCGGTGAAGTCGGGCTCGGAGGTGAAGTAGAGCAGGACCGCCGCCACGCCGAGCAGCCAGCCGGTGACGGCGAGGGCCAGCGCCGTCCGCGGCATCCCGCCGGGGACGGCGCCGGCCGTCGTCGTGTGCTCTGAGGTCGTCATGTCAGCAGCACCATATTTGCGCCGGGCGCCGTGCGGTACGACTTCGCCCGCTCAGCCCCGTCGCCGGTCGCCCAGGGCGAACCCGAGCGCGGCCACCAGCAGCCAGACCGGACCGGTGAACCCGGCCAGGTACTGCATCGGCGAGATGCCCACCAGGGTGGTCAGCACGCCGAGCACCAGGCTCACCACGCCGAGCCACTTCGGCGCCGCCCCCCGCAGCGCCGCCAGGCCGACGGCGACGGCGCTGACGCCGGCCGTCACCCACAGCCACTCGATCGTCGCGATCCAGTGGGAGTAGAAGGACACGTCGCTGGCCACCAGCAGCTCAGGCTGGGCCAGACCGAAGGTGAACTCGGTGTTGAGGCCCGTGCCCAGCAGCATCATCACCGACACGATGGTCAGGCCCGTCCCGGCCAGCGCCGGGAGCAGCGAGCCCGCCGGCGCCTGGGCGTCCAGGCGCCGCTTGAGCCCGGCCGCGAAGACCAGCACCAGCAGCGCCGCGACGACCGTGACCACGTGGAAGGCCAGCAGCTGCGGGATGCGGCCCGCCAGGTGCGCCACGACCGACTCCGCGGTGAGCGGGTTGGCCTCGTCGTAGATCGGGCTCAGCGACATGGACAGCTGGATGCCGGCGATCGACGTGACGCCGGCTGCGACCCCGACCCAGGCCCAGCCACGCCGGGCGCCGCCCCCCGAGACTGCGGCGTCCGACGCGACCGTGGACTGGGTTGCCGGCTCCTGGCCGACCAGAGACTGCGATGACACGATGGGCTCCTTCTCCCCCCGACGGGAGTACGCGACCCTCTGCGGGTCTGGCCCGGAAGTGGGCGTGACAGCGAGGTTGCCGCGCCCGGTGTCCCGGGCAGCAGGGCTCCGTGTCCCGACTTCCCGGGCAGTCCGTCCGGGCCCGGCGGCGTCAGCCCCTCCGGAGACCCGTGGCGTCCGGTGGGGCGGCCGGTCATGCGGAGGTCAGGCGGCACCGACCCACGCGACGCTGGCGGCCAGGTCGGGCTGCTGCTCGGCATCGCTGCTGGCGTCCCACCGGTCGACGTGGTCCGGTTCGCCCATGAGCACCAGGAACTTCACGAGGTCACCTGCCAGGCCGCGGGTGCCTGCTGGTCGCCGCCGGCGGCAGGGGCCTCGACCACCGCGCGCACCTCGACGCCCCCGTCACGGCCGGCGAGCAGACCGCACAGCTGCAGCAGGTCGTCGAGGTCGTCGGACTCCACCAGGTAGAAGCCGGTCAGCTGCTCGACGGTCTCGGCGTACGGCCCGTCGGTGACGGTGATCGCGTCGGCGCCGGCACCAGAGGTCGAGCGCACCACCTTGCCGGTGCGGGAGTGCGTGAGCTCGGCACCGCCCGTGATGCGGTGCCCGCGTTCGGCCAGCAGCCGGGCGAACTCGGTGTGCCGGGCGTAGACCTGCTCCCGCTCGTCGGCGGTGGCGGCCTCCCAGACCGCCTCGTCCCCGGGCAGCAGCACGGCGTAGGTCGTCATGGTTCGGATCCTTCCGGTCGGTGTTCGGGCTGTCACCCCCCTGACGTGCGAGCCCCACCGGGATCGACACCCCCCCGGCCCCGTGTCGCCGACAAGTTCCCGGCGCCCGATCGGCTGCGACTGCGCAGCGGATCGGGCGCCACCGTCCACCCCGACCCTTGACCCTCCCCCGACGGCGCGCCCTAGACTCCTGCGCACCTCGCGCCCCCGCGGCACGAGAACCGGCAGAGCCTCCGCACCCCCCCCCCCACGGAGAGGCGCTCCATGCGCATTCGTCCCGCCCTCGGCACCGTCCTGTCCGCCGCCGTCGTCCTGGCCGGCGTCGCCGTCCCCGTCGAGGCCCGGTCGGCTCCGACGAGCCACTCACGGGCTCCGGCCGAATCCTGCGAGGAGCTCGCCCGCACCACCACGGAGCGGATGAGCCTCAAGCACAAGATCGGTCAGCTCGTGATGTCGCAGCCCACCGGGCGGGGCCTGCCCGACCGCCGCGTCCAGGAGCAGCTGCAGGAGTGGGGCTTCGGCACCTGGATCATCCAGAACCGGGGCGGCGAGGCGGCCAACGTGGCCCGATACACCAACCGCATGCAGACCTGGGCCGCCCGCTCGGGGGCCGGTGTCCCGCTGTTCATCGGCGCCGACATGGAGAACGGCGTCGAGCAGCAGGTCCCCGACGCCACCGGCCTGCCGTACCCGATGGGGCTCGGCGCCACCCGTCGTGTCGAGGACAGCGCCCTCGCGGGTCGGATCACCGGTGCCGAGGCCGCCGCGGTCGGGCTCAACTGGAACTTCTCCCCCGTGGTCGACGTCAACACCAACCCCGCGAACCCGGTCATCGGCGTGCGGTCCTTCGGCGAGGAACCCGGGCTGGTGGCCGAGCACGGCGCCGCCTACACCGTCGCCATGCAGCAGCAGGGTGTGCTGGCCTCGGCCAAGCACTTCCCCGGCCACGGCGACACCTCCACCGACTCCCACCTGGGGCTGCCCTCGGTGACCTACGACCGGCAGACCCTCGAGGACGTCCACCTGCGCCCCTTCCAGGAGGCCGTCGACGCCGGCGTGGACTCGCTGATGACCGCGCACGTCGTGGTGGAGGCGGTCGACCCCGAGCTGCCGGCCACCCTCTCGCCCAAGGTGCTCACCGGGCTGCTGCGCGGGCAGATGGGCTTCCAGGGCCTGATCATCACCGACGGCATGGGCATGAGGGCCATCGCCGACAACTGGGGCACCGGTGAGGCCGGGGTGATGGCGATCCAGGCGGGCGCCGACGTCATCCTCGCCGGCGGCACCGCCGAGCTGACCGCGGAGGCCCTGCACCAGGCCGTGCTCTCCGGGGAGCTGGGCGAGGACCGCATCGACGAGTCCGTGCGCCGGATCCTGACCGTCAAGTGCGACTACGGGCTGTTCGAGCGGCCCTACGCCAGCGCGGCCGAGGCCGACCGCGTGGTCGGGAACCCCGCCCACCTGCAGGCCGCCACCGGGATCGGGCACCGCTCGATCACCCAGGTCCACGACGACGGGGTGCTCCCGCTGCCCGCGGACCAGACCGTCGCCGTGGTGGGTCCGGAGCGCGCCGACGAGGTCGCGGCGCTGCTGGTCGAGCGCGGCACCGACGCCTCCGCCCACGAGACGTCGCGCCGACCCGACTCGGCCGCGGTCACCGCCGCCGTCGCGGCCACCGCCGACGCCGACGTCGTCGTGGCCACCACCTTCACCTTCTCCACCATGCCCGCCCAGCAGCGCGCCCTGCTCGACGCGCTGCTCGCCACCGGCAAGCCGGTGGTCGTGGTGTCCCTCGGCATCCCCTACGACCTGGCCGGCGCAGCAGAGGCTGACGCCGCCCTGGCCACCTACGCCCTCAACGTCAACGCCGTGTCGTCCGAGCCGGTGCTCGAGGCGCTGGCCGACGTCCTCGTCGGGGACGCCGAGCCCGGCGGACGGCTGCCCGTCACCGTGGGCGAGCTCTACCCCTACGGGACGGGCGCCGGCCAGCCGGCTCCCGGGGCCACCGGGTAGAGGGCTCGGCAGACCCGCCGCTCGGGCAGGATGCGCACATGGAGAACGCGCGACGCCGTGCCCGGCGGACCAAGATCCTCGGAGTCCTCATCACCGCGCTCGGCCTGCTCCTGTTCGCGCTCGCTCCCCAGTGGAGGGAGATGCTTGCCGGCTCCTCGTACGTCGGCGGGCTGCCCGCGTGGGCGAGCGCACCGACGGTGATCTGGAGCCTCGGGCGCGCCCTGGGTGCCCTCGTCGTCGTGGCCGGCCTGCTGGTCCTCGCCCTCGGCATCGGCTACGGCCGGGGGCTGGAGGAGATCAGCGAGAGCGCCGGCTGAGGCCCGCTCGCTCGTCGACGCCGGCGAGGTCGGTCCCGGGCGGGCTTGACTTCGGCGACAGACGACGATGTCATCGCCCTGTGACGATGGAATCTGAGATCCTGGCGGAGGCGGCGTCCTCGGCCGAGGTGAGCCCGACCGCGGCGGTGTGCCTGTTCTCGAGCCTGTCGGACCCGGCTCGCCTGAAGATCCTGCGCCGGCTCGCGCTCGGCGAGCACCGGGTGGTCGATCTCACCGCCCACGTGGGACTGGCGCAGAGCACCACCTCGGCGCACCTGGCCTGCCTGCGCGACTGCGGGCTGGTCACCTCCCGCACCGTGGGCCGGGCGTCGCTGTACTCCCTCGCGGTCCCGGCTGAGCTCACCGACCTACTCGCCGCGGCGGAGCGGCTGCTGGCCGTCACCCGCGACGCCGTGACGCTCTGCCCGACGTACGGCGCGGACCAGCTGGGCAGTCCCGCGGTCACGGCGCCCCCGGCTGCCGGGGCCCGGTGAGCGTCCTCGCCACCGGGTCGCTGCTGACCCCGGGACGCCGCGACCAGCTGGTCCGTCGGGTGCGGCTGCTGGTGGCGGTGACCATCGGCTACAACGCCGTCGAGGCGGTCGTCGCCGTCACCGCCGGCGCGTGGGCCTCCTCCACGGCGCTGATCGGCTTCGGGCTCGACTCCGTCGTCGAGGTGGCCTCCGCCGCCGCGGTGGCCTGGCAGTTCTCCGCCCGTGACCACGACGTCCGCGAGCACCGCGAGCGGCGCGCGCTGCGGATCATCGCGCTGTCCTTCTTCGCCCTCGCCGGCTACGTGACCGTCGACTCGCTGCGGAGCCTGGCCGGTGGCCGGTCCGCCGAGGAGTCCGTGGTGGGCATCGTGCTCGCGGCCGTCTCGCTCGCGGTGATGCCGCTGCTCTCCTACGCCCAGCGTCGCGCCGGGCGGGAGCTGGGATCGGCCACGGCGGTGGCCGACTCCAAGCAGACGCTGCTGTGCACCTACCTGTCCGGGGTGCTGCTCGTCGGGCTGCTGCTCAACGCCACCCTGGGCTGGACCTGGGCCGACCCGGTGGTGGCGCTGGTGATCGCCGCCGTCGCGGTCAAGGAGGGGCTCGAGGCCTGGCGGGGCGACAGCTGCTGCGCCGCACCGACGACCGTGCTGGCCGACCCGCCGGCGGGCTGCGGGAGCGGCTGCTCCTGCTGCCAGGACCACACCGCCGGCGGGGAGTGAGAGAAAAGCCGCCCGACCGGTGGGCCGGCCCGCACGGCCGCCCGCGCTGACGCACCGCGGGAGCGGTGGCCGTCCGGTCGTGCGGGTTTCCTCCCGGCTCAGCCCTGCAGCTCCACGAGCCGCAGCAGGTTGCGGGTGGCCATGGTCACGGTCATCGGACCCACCCGCGGCACGAAGGCCGACGCCCGACCCATGATCGAGTCGTCGAAGTTGCGGAACTGGGAGAAGTTGACGCAGATCGCCCCCTCGGCGATCTCCGCCGCGGTCACCAGCGGGAACTCCCGGGAGGGCACGCCCGTGATCACCACGTCGGCACCGGCCAGGGCCTGCGCCCGGGTGATCTCGGCGTCGCGCACCGAGTGGGTGTGCCGCCCGATCGCCGGGTCGAAGACGACCGACCCGGTCAGGTCGAGGGAGACCACGGTGGCGCCGTCGTTGGCGAGCATGGCCGACAGCGGACGCCCCACCACCTCGCTGCGGTTGATGACGCAGGCGGTGACGCCCTCCAGCGGGGCCTGCACCCCCTGGCGACGCAGCCCCGTCTCGTCCAGCAGCTTGAGGATGGCCAGCGGCGTGCAGGGCACGATCGTGCGGCGGGTGCGCTCCTCGTCCAGGTAGCGGCGGTTCTCGTAGAGCAGCCGGCTCCAGAAGGAGTGCATGCCCTCGACGTCCTTGCGCGGATCCACCAGCTCGCGCAGCCAGCGGTCCTCGGCGGGGTCCACCAGCGGGTAGTACAGGAAGATGCCGTCGACGGTCTCGTCCTCGTTGGCGCGGCGGATGGCGGCCAGCACGTCGCGGGGCGCGAGCTCCCACAGCTCCATCTCCATGCCGACGTTCTCCGCACCGCGGCGGGCGTACTGGGCGTAGGTGCGCGCCGGGCCCTCCTGCTGGGTCAGCAGCCCGACGATCCGCAGCCGTCGTCCCCGCTCGCGGACCTGCTCGCGGATGTCGGCGCGGAAGCGCTCGGCCACCTCGCTGGGGTCGACGACGGTCGTCCGGATCGCTGGCTCCACGGGCGGTGAGCCTAGCCGCAGCGCCCGACCGCGGCCGAACGGTCGGCTCCGGAGCCGCGGCACGCAGCGGTCCGGAGCCGACTCTCCGGCCGGCAGCGGGATCAGCCGGCGTGGGCGGCGACCGGTGCCGCGGCGCGCTGCTCGCGGGCGGCGCGGACGTCCTCCTCGACCAGCTCGGCGTTGATCATGGCCCCGGCGAGCAGCCCCTCGGCGCTGGAGGAGGCCACCATCGCGCTGAGGTTGCTGGCGTTGCCGACCGCCCAGACCCCGGGGACGTCGGTGCGGCCGCCCTCGGAGTGGATGAAGGTGCCGCCCATGGGATGCGGGGTCGCCACGCCGCCGAGCTGCTCGAACAGCTCCGTGCGGGCGGAGAAGGTCGGCGCCACCACCACGCCGTCGGCGGGCAGCACCCGGCCGTCCTCGAGCTCGACGCCGGCCAGCCTCCCGTCCTCCGTGCGGAGCCGGGCCACCGCCCCGTCGACCACCTCGACGTCGCGGGCGGCGAGCATCTCGAGCTCGTCCTCGTCGATCTCGGGCATGGTGTGCCGCAGCAGCGTCACGTCGGGGCTGACCTGGCGGAAGAGCAGCGCCTGGTGCACGCTCCGCTCGTCGCGGCCGAGCACGAGCAGCCGCCGGTCGCGGAACTCGTAGCCGTGGCAGTACGGGCAGTGGAGCACGTCGCTGCCCCAGTGCTCGCGCACCCCCGGCAGCTCCGGCAGGCCGTCCACCAGCCCGGTGGCGAGCACGAGCCGGCGCGCCCGCAGCTCCCGGCCGCCGGCCAGCCGCACCGTCAGCACGTCGCCGTCCCGGCCGGCGGCGACCGCGCGGTCGTGCACCACCTCGGCGCCGTAGCGCTCCGCCTCCCGGCGGCCCTCGGCCAGCAGCTCCAGCGGCGGCACCGCCTCGCGGCCGAGCAGGTTGTGGGCGTGGGCGGCGGGGGCGTTGCGGGCCTCGCCCGCGTCGACGACGACGGTGCGACGCAGCGACCGCGCCAGGGCGACGGCGGCGCTGAGCCCCGCCGGTCCCCCGCCGACGATGACGACGTCGTGGGTGGTGTCCATGGCTGACTCCTCAGGTCGTGCCCGGGACGCTCTGGGTCCCGGTCGGAAGGACGTGCTCCCGGTGGTGGTCGGTGGCGTGACCGCGACGGGCGGCCCGTCCTCGGCTGCCCTGTACCCCGAACCGCCCGGACGTCCGGGCGAGCCCGCCGACGACGGCCCGGGACTTCGCCCCGGTCACGTCACCACGGTAGCCATGCTGTGCGCCGGGAACATACACTCTTGCGCATGACGCAAGAAGTGGCTCTCGACACCGTCATCCGCCAACGCATCCGGGGGCTGCGGCTGGCCCGGGGATGGTCGCTCGACGCCCTGGCCGCCCGCTGCTACCTCAGCCCGTCGACCCTCAGCCGGATCGAGACCGGGCACCGCCGCATCGCCCTGGACCAGCTGGTCCCCATCGCGCGGGCGCTGGGCACCACCCTGGACCAGCTGGTGGAGGCCACCGAGGACGAGGACGTGGTGATCCGGCCCGAGCCCGACGTCAGCGAGGGGCTGACCACCTGGCTGCTCTCCTCCGAGCGGGCGCTGCACGGCATCACGGTGGCGAAGATGCGGATCACCCCCGCCCACGCCACCGACCAGCTGCGGGTGCACCCGGGTCGGGAGTGGTTCACGGTGCTGTCGGGGACGGCGCGGCTGCGGCTGGGCGAGCGGGTCATCCTGGTGAAGCCGGGACAGGCGGCCGAGTTCTCGACGATGGAGCCGCACTCCATCGGCGCGCACGAGGGCCCGGTCGAGATCCTGACCATCTTCGACCACGACGGCGACCACGCGCACCGGCGGGGCGACAGCGAGGTGCTCCGCCCCTGAGGCGCGGAGCCGGCGGGCTCGTCAGCTGGCCAGCCGGGCGCGCATGCGCCGCATGATGAGCGTGCGCTCCTCGGAGCGGGCCTGCTGCTGGGCCTCTCGACGGATCCGCTCCATCTCGCTCGGGCTCAGCTCACGGAGCTCGACGACCTTCGGGTTCCTGATGGTGAGGGACACCCGGACCACCTCCTCGCTGACACCTCGGATGATACGCCGCCATCCTGGCAGCGACCTCTGACAGCTCCGTCGTCACCGGGCCGCCTCGGCGAAGGCCACCGCCAGCAACTCGGCGGTGAACTCGGCCACCGCCACGTCGGTGTCGGTGAAGACCGAGGGCTCCGGCGCGTCCACCGTCAGCATCCCGTGCGGGACGTGCCCGGTGACCACCGGCACCGCGATGTAGGTCCGGTAGCCGCGGTCGGCCCCGCGCTCGCTCGGCTCGGCGGCCACGTCGGCCACCACCCGGGTGCGGTTGTCGGCCAGCGCCTGAAAGGCCGGGTCCGGACGCCCACCCGGGCGGCGCTCGAACGTCCCCGGCGTCTCACCGCGGCCGTGGTAGGCGATGTGCTCGAGCCGGTCCCCCGCAGCGTCCAGCTGGTAGACCACGGCCCGGACGCCGGGGATCTGGAAGAACAGCAGGTGGATGCCGGCGGTGGACTGCAGCGCCACCATGCCGAGCAGCCGCTCCCGCTCCACCCGGTTCGCCTGCGGCATCTGGGCGATCAGCTCCGCGACCGGACGCAGCCCGTCCTTGACCGCCATCCCCAGCCGGGCCGCCTCCTCCCGCTGCGCCTCGTCGGCCTGGCGCCGCGCCCAGGCGTTGAGCCCCTCGAGCACCGCCGCCACCAGACCCAGCCCGACCGAGACCCACAGCAGCAGCCAGCTGTGCCGGGGCAGCTGGGAGGACAGCGCGCCGCCCACGCCGGCCAGCCACGCGACGAGGATCGTCGCCACCGACACCGCGGTGCTGCGCGCCTGGACGCCGGCGGCCAGGGCGGCCTGCACCTCCACCCACCCGGCGCGCCGTCGGGTCGCGATCACCTCTCCCACAGCAGCAGTATCGACCGCGGCACCGACACGACGGTGCTGCCACCGCCGCCGCGTCCCGCCGGCCGTCGCCTGCGGGTGGACGGGTGTGGTGCGATGGCCCCAGGTCGTCGACCAGGAGGAGAGCCATGAGCGTCCCGGCCACCCCGGCCGACGACGGCCCAGCAGGACGGCATCGGGCCGAACCGTCCGGGCTCGCGGCCACCGACGTGCTGGCCGCCGTGGTCCGCGCCGAGTGGGGGTCCCTGACCTCCCAGCTGCTCGGGCGCTTCCGCCGGCTCGACCTGGTCGAGGACGCCCTGGCCGACGCGGTCGAGGCCGCGGCACGTCGGTGGCCGACCGACGGGGTCCCGGCCAACCCGGCCAGCTGGCTGCACACCTCCGCCCGCCGCCGGGTGCTGGACCGGCTGCGCGCCGAGGCCGTGGCGCAGCGCAAGGCACCGCTGCTGGCCGTGGAGGACGAGACCCGGAGCACGACGGTGCGCGCCGACCCCGGTGGGCTGGTCGAGGACGGCCTGCTGCGGCTGGTGCTGATGTGCACCCACCCCGCGCTGGACCCGGCGGCGGCCAGCGCGCTGACGCTGCGGCTGGTGCTGGGCGTCCCCACCGGCGACGTCGCCCGGCTGTTCCTGGTCCCCGAGGCGACGATGGCCGCCCGGATCACCCGGGCCAAGAAGAAGGTCGTGGCCGCCGGGATCCCCTTCGCGGTGCCCTCGGCCGACGTCCTGCCGGCTCGGCTGGAGGCCGTCGCCCAGACCGCCTACCTGGCCTTCACCGCCGGCTACGCCCCCGGCAGCGGAGCCGACGTGGTCCGCACCGAGCTGGCCGGCGAGGCCGTCAGGCTGGTCCGGGTGGTGCTGGGCCTGCGCCCGGGCGAGCCGGTTCTGGTGGCGCTGCTCGCGCTGATGCTGCTGCAGCACTCCCGCCGCGACGCCCGCACCGGGTCCGACGGGCGCCCGGTGCTGCTGCCCGAGCAGGACCGCAGCCGCTGGCACCGGGACGAGATCGACGAGGCGCTCGCGCTGCTCACCTCGGCGCCGCTGAGCGGGCCGGTCGGTGTCCCCACCGCCTCCTACCTGCTGCAGGCCCGGGTGGCCGCCGAGCACGCGGTGGCCCGCCGCGCCGAGGACACCCGCTGGGACCGCATCGTCTCCTGCTACGACCAGCTGCTCGACCTGGACGACAACCCGTCGGCCCGGCTGGCCCGGGCTGTCGCGGTGGCCGAGAGCGACGGCCCGGCGGCCGGCCTGGCCGCCCTCGAGGGGCTCGACCGGCAGCTGGGGCACAGCCACCGGCTCCCCGCGGTCCGCGCCGAGCTGCTGGCCCGCACCGGAGCGTTGGCCGAGGCCCGGCAGGCCCTCGAGCTGGCCCTCGGGCGCTGCGGCAACGAGGCCGAGCGGTCGCTGCTGCGTGCCCGCTCCGAGGAGTGGACACGTCGGGCCTCAGGGTCCTGAGGCCGGCCGGACCACCCGACCGGTGCCCGTAGGCACGCAGCTCGGCCTCCGTCCGGGGCACCGCGCAGCAGCCGAGCTGGTCGGTGTCGAGCTGGCTCGGTCGGGGCTCTGGCCGGGACGGCCGCGGCTCAGGCCCGGACGTTCTCCAGCACCACGGCGAGCGCCTGGCCCACGCCGATGCAGAGGGCGGCGACGCCCCAGCGCCCGCCCGAGGCCGACAGCCGGGCGGCGAGGGTGCCGACCAGCCGGGCGCCTGACGCGCCCAGCGGGTGCCCGATCGCGATCGCGCCGCCCCAGGCGTTGACCAGCTCGGGGTCGGCGAGGCCGTCGGCCAGCCAGGCGTCGACGCAGGCCAGCGACTGGGCGGCGAAGGCCTCGTTGAGCTCGACGGCCGACACCTGGGACCAGCCGATGCCCGCCGACCGCAGCGCCCGGCGGGCGGCCTCGACCGGGGCCAGGCCGAAGCGCTGCGGCTCGACGGCGTGCACCCCCCGGCCGGCGACCCGGGCGAGCGGCTCGCGACCCAGACGCCGGGAGGCGGCCGCCGAGCCGAGCAGCACCGCGGCCGCGCCGTCGCTCAGCGGCGAGGCGTTGCCCGCGGTGATCGTCCCGCCCGGGCGGAACACCGGTCGCAGCGCGGCCAGCGCCTCCGCGGTGGTGTCGGGGCGGACCCCCTCGTCGCGGCGCAGCCCGGCGCCCCCCACTCCGGTCGTGCAGGGCTCGACCGTCCAGGGGTCGTAGCAGCCGCCCTCCCAGGCCCGGGCGGCGAGCCGGTGGGAGCGGAGCGCGAACTCGTCCTGGCGCTCCCGCGCGATGCCCAGCTCCTCGGCCACCTGCTCGTTGGCCTCGCCGAGGGAGACCGTCCACTCCGCCGGCATGCGAGGGTTCACCAGCCGCCAGCCCAGCGTCGTCGAGACCGCGGCCACGTCCTGCGTGGAGTAGCCGCGCTCGGGCTTGGGCAGCACCCACGGGGCCCGCGACATCGACTCGACCCCGCCGGCCACCACCACCTCGGCGTCGCCGGTCTCGACGGTCCGCGAGGCCTGCACCACCGCGTCGAGGCTCGAGCCGCACAGCCGGTTCACCGTGGTCGCCGGCACCCCCACCGGCCAGCCCGCCAGCAGCACCGCCATCCGGCCGACGTTGCGGTTGTCCTCGCCGGCGCCGTTGGCGCAGCCCCACACCACGTCGCCGACCTCGGCCGGGTCGAGGGCCGGCGAGCGCGCCGCGAGGGCCGACAGGGTGCCCGCGGCCAGGTCGTCGGGTCGCACCGGCGCGAGCGCGCCCCCGAGCCGGCCGAAGGGCGTCCGCACGGCGTCGTAGAGGTAGGCGCTGCTCATCCTCCGAGACTGGCAGACGTGCGGGCGCGGGGCCACCCGCCAGCGGGTGGAACGCGCCGGGGCGGGCCGCCGGTGGTCTGCCAGCATGTCCCCATGCCAGAGACGACGCAGTCCGCAGCCGGCACCTCCGGGCCCACCTGGTGGAGCTGGGACCTCGCCGCGCCGAACACCATGGTCCCGGGGCGGGTGCCCGTGGTCGAGCACGACGCCGTCGGCCCGGAGCAGGTCCTGCTGGAGTTCGTGGTCGGCGGCATCTGCGGCTCCGACGTGCCCAAGTACAGCGGCGCCGTCCACGTGGCCCCGGACCACCCCCGCAGCGGGTTCCCGCTGCACGAGCTGGTGGGCGTCGTCCGCGCCTCGGGCAGCGAGCGGCTCCCGGTCGGGCAGCGGGTGCTGGCGATGTCGACCACCCACCACGGCCTGCGCGAGCAGGTGCTGCTGCCGGCCGCCCACGTGGTGCCGCTGCCCGACGACCTGCCCGACGACGTGGCCGTGGTCTCCCAGCCCACCGGGACGGTGTGCTCGGCCCTGCGCGACGTCGGCGACGTCACCGGCCGCAGCGCGCTGGTCATCGGCCTGGGCAGCACCGGCCTGCTGGCCGCCCACCTGCTGGCCAGCCGGGGCGCCCGGGTGACCGGCGTCGACCCGCTGGACCGCTCCGACGTGGCCGCCGACTTCGGCGTGCACGAGCTGGTGACCGCCCGGTCCCGCCACCTCGTCGGCACCGGCAGCACCTTCGACCTGGTGGTGGAGGCCGTCGGCCACAACACCGAGACCTTCGTCGACGCCTGCCGGCTGGTCGGGATGGACGGCCAGGTGGTGGCCTTCGGGGTGCCCGACCACGACGACTACCCGTTCCCGATGGACACCTTCTTCCGCCGCAACGCCGTCCTCCGCACGGGTGTCACCCAGGACTGGACCCGCTTCCTGGCCATGGGCGTGGAGCACGTGCGGACCCACCAGGACGTGATGCGACGCGCCATCACCCACGTGATGGGGCTGGACGAGGTGCCGGAGGCGTACCGCCTCGCGGCCGCCCAGCGGGAGGACCGGGTGAAGGTGACGATCCGGGCCTGACCGAGCCGCGCACCGCCCGTCGGTGCCCATATCCTGGACACGCGTCTCACATCGTGGGAAGACGATTTGCAGGTGCCCCTGCCCGCGCACAAAGGTGGCACCTGCAGCGCTCGTCTCAGCCTGTGAACACCCGTCCAGGAAGGACCGTCATGTCAGCCCCTGCCCTCGTCCTGCTTGCCAGCGGTAGCACCGATCCGGGCGTCGCCCAGGTCACGCACTGCATGCGCAAGGGACTGAAGGCGATGCGTCCGGGGCTGGACATCCACGTGGCGTTCCTGGACCACTGCCCGCCCTCGGGGCCGCAGGTGATCAGCCAGCTGGTCCGCGCCGGCGTGGAGGAGGTCGTGCTCGTCCCCCTCGACATCTGCCGGGCCTTCGGCGTCGACGCCCGCGTCGAGTCCGTGCTCAGCACCATCCGCAGCGCCCACCCGGGCCTGCAGGTGATCGCCTCCAAGCCGATCGGCCCGGAGGCCAACCTGCTGAACCTGGTCGACCGCCAGCTCCGCGAGGCCCTGCACAGGAGCCGCGCGACCGAGCTCGACGCCCTGGTGCTGGCCACCGACTCCTGCGACGACGTCCGCAGCAGCGCCATCCTGGCCCGCCGGGCCCGGCAGTGGTCGGTGCACCACAAGCTGCCCTGCGTGGTGGCTGACGGCACCGCGGGCGTGGCCTCGGCCGTGCGGACGCTGCGGGCCCAGGGTCGCCGCCACATCGCGGTCGGTGCCTGGCACCTCACCGCCGACGACGTCTTCGCCGACCAGGCCCGGGTGGCCCGGGCCCTGGGCGTCGAGGCGGTCAGCGAGCCCTTCGGCGACTCCGCCGAGCTGCTCGACCTGGCCCTGTCCCGCTACGTCGTCGCCGCCATGGAGCTCATCACCTTCGACGACGAGGAGACCGCACCGGTCGAGGCGTCGCCGGAGCGCCACCTGAGCGTCGTCGGCGCCTGAGCCCGCCGCGGGCGACCGGCCGGGACCAGCCGTCCCGGCCGGTCGTCGCGCCCCCTCCCGGCCCGTCCCCGATGCCGTAGTGTCTGCCACCGTGAACCCCGCCAGCACAGCCCTGCGCCTCGGCCGGCTGGCGGTCTCCCGCTCCCGCGAGCAGCTGATGGAGCGGCCGGTGCGGGCCGAGCTGGCCCGGCACAACGCCGGTGCGCAGGGCCCGCACCCCTGCGCGGTGTGGTTCAGCCAGCCGGTCGAGCACCTGTACCAGGTGGAGCAGTGGCTGGGTCCGCTGGAGCGGCTGTCCGAGCAGCACCCCGTGCTGCTGCTGGTGAACCGGCCCGGCAGCGCCCGGGCCCTCGCGGCCCTCACCCGGCTGCCCGTGCACCTGGCCCGGCGCACCGCCGAGGTCGACGCGCTGCTGGCCCGCCACGACGTCCGGCTCGTCTTCTACGTCAACAACGCCCAGGCCAACTTCACCATGCTGCGCACCAACGGCCAGCGGCACGTCCACCTCAGCCACGGGGAGAGCAACAAGTCCTCGATGGTGTCCCACCAGCTGCGGGCCTACGACTTCTGCTTCGTGGCCGGCCCGGCCTCGCGGCAGCGGGTGCTGGACGCCGTCTGGGGCGTCGACGCCGACCGGCTGGTGGAGGTGGGACGTCCGCAGCTGGACCACGTGCCCGTGGTGGCCCCGCCGGTGCGCGGACGCCGCACGGTGCTCTACGCCCCCACCTGGGAGGGCGACTCCGCCGCGATGGCCTACGGCTCGGTGGCCTCCCACGGGGTGGCGCTGGTGCGCTCGCTGCTGGCCGACCCGGGCCTGCGAGTGGTGGTCCGCCCGCACCCGCTGACCGGCAGCCGCTCCCCCGACCACGCCCGTGCCCTGGCCACCCTGCGCTCGCTGGTCGAGCACGCCGACCCGGCGGCCGGGCACCGGGTGGACACCGCGGTCTCGGCCCGGCAGGCGCTGGGCGAGGCCGAGGTGGCGATCAGCGACGTCTCGGCGATGGCGATGGACTGCCTCGGACTGGGACGCCGCGTGGCCGTGACGCGGCCCGTCCACCCGGGGGCCTGGATCGACCCGCAGGGGATCACCTCCGTGCTGCCCACCCTGGACGCCGCCGACGCCGGTCAGGCGTCCACGCTGGCCCGGCGGCTGCTGGCCGAGCCGCCGCCGCCGGCGGAGGCCGCGCTGGTCGCCCGGCTGTTCGGCGACATCTCGGCGGGGGCGCAGACCCGGCGGTTCCTCGAGGCGGTCGAGCGGGTGCTCGCCACCGTCCCGGCTAGCTGAGCTCCTTGACGATCTGGCTCAGCGAGTCCAGCGTCCGCTTCAGCTCGGCCACGTGGGCCTCGTCGAAGGCGCTGAGCACCCGCTTCATCTCGGTGGTGGAGATGCCGCTGGTGCGGGGCAGGTAGCGGACCGCGACGACGTCGGACAGGTCGTCGAACTTGCCCTTCCAGTCGTGGCCCATGCCGAAGATGTCCACGTCGAAGCGGGCGATGTCGTCGCGCTTCTGCTCCCAGGTCTCCTCGGGGAACACCTCGTCGACGTAGCGGATCGCCTGCACGATCTCGGCCCGCTGGGCGTAGGGCACGATGACCTTCTTGCCCTTGATGCGGTTGAACTCGTCCGAGGACACCCCGACCACCAGCCGGTCCCCCAGGGCGGCCAGCCGCTTGAGCAGGTTGAGGTGGCCGATGTGGAACAGGTCGAAGGTGCCGTAGGTGAGGACGGTCGTCACGAGGAGGCTCCCGGGCGGTCGGTCGAATGGCGGACCGACGCTACCACGGGGCGGGCGGCCCGCCCGCCCCGCGGCGCGGTCGCGGTCAGGGCAGCCAGACCGTGGCG
Source organism: Auraticoccus cholistanensis (assembly GCF_009742705.1). Classification (GTDB taxonomy): domain Bacteria; phylum Actinomycetota; class Actinomycetes; order Propionibacteriales; family Propionibacteriaceae; genus Auraticoccus; species Auraticoccus cholistanensis. Next base: position 225,331 of record NZ_WPCU01000005.1, on the reverse strand, counting down.
CGGACCATGTTGTGGTCCGAGGGGATGGTGCCCTTGAAGCGGCCGGAGCTGTCGAGGTTGGCCACGGTCTTCCACCGGCTGACCCGCATCTTCGAGGTCATCACGTAGTCCAGGTAGGTGCCGTTGACGTAGTCGAAGGCCGGGGCCTTGCGCTCGAAGTTGTTGTAGCTGCTGACGTTGGTCTGCACCCGCTTCTCGACCGTGGCGCCCACCGTCCGGGTGGTCGTCTTGTCGGCGTTGCCGAGCGGGTCGACCAGGCCGTAGTCCTTGAACACCGCGTAGGGGGCGTTGCCGTACTGGGTCCACTTGTGGCTGTTGAAGTCGCCCAGCAGCAGCATCGGCATCCCGGCGGGACGCTTGTCGCGGATCAGGGCGACCACGTCCTGTGCCTGCTTGCGGCGCAGCTCCCAGTTCGTCCGCGAGGAGCTGGCGTCGCGCGGCTCGAGGTGGGTGTTGACCACGAACACCTTCTTGCCGGTCGACTCCTGCGTGAAGACCGCCCAGACCGCGTAGCGGGCGTTCGCGCCGGACTTGGAGGTGAGCTTCCGCGAGCCGCCGGTGCCGTAGTAGGTGACCCGGTCGCTGTTGTAGATCAGCTTCGTGCCCTGCGAGGCGCCCTGGTACTTGTACGTGCAGCTGGTGGGCGTGGTGTGGCGCACGCAGTTGTTGCGCTTGCTGTTGGTCAGCTTGTACGGCCGGCCGAGCCGCTGCACCAGGTCCTCGAACTGGCTCTTGTCGACCTGCTGGCCCGAGGCGCTCTTCAGCCAGCCCTGGGACGCCTCCTGGACGCCGAGGATGTCGGGGTCCTCGTAGCGGATGACGTCGACGACCTTGAAGCGCCGCTCCAGCCACGGCTTCTCGTTCGGCTTGCCGTCGAAGCAGTTGGCGCACTTGATGTTGTAGCTGGACACGACCAGCGGGTCGGAGGCCACGGTGCCGGCCGGGGCCGCGGGCGCGGCCGGGGCGGCCTCGGCGGCCGGGGTGGCGAAGGGGACCGACAGGGTCAGCGCGAGGCTGGCGAGGACGGCGGTGCCGGCGCGCAGCAGACGGCGGCGGACAGGGCTGGGCATGGTGGGGCCTTCCAGGGACGGCGGTGCTCACGTCCCCCGATGGCCAGGTGGCCTGAACGCCCGGACACCGTACCAGCCGACCCCGGCCGGTCCCGAACCGGCGAGCGCCTCAGACCACCGGCCAGCGCCCGTGCGCGCCCATCGACACGATGGTGCGCCAGCGGAGCCGGCGCCGCCGCTCCCCCGGCGCCCAGGGGTCCTCGCGCCAGCCCGCCCGCCAGCCGGCGAACCAGGCCCGCAGGTCCTCCGGCGTCCGCCACCAGCGCAGCACGGTGATGATCGTCCACGAGGTGACGTAGGCCCAGGAGAAGGGCCAGGGCAGGTTGCGCCGGGCCAGCCAGACCCGGTTGCGGGCGTTGAGGTGCAGGTACTCGGCGTGCCGGCGGGGGTTGATCACCGGGTGACCCGCCCGCAGCCGTCCCTGGTAGACGGTGCGGTGGCCGGTCTCCCACACCCGCCAGGCCAGCTCGATGCCCTCGTGGGCGTAGAAGAAGGTCTGCGGCCAGCCGCCCGTGGCGTCGAAGACCGAGCGGCGCACCACCACGGCCATCTCCACCACCGAGAAGGCGTCGCTGCTGGTGGCGGGGTCGCCCTTGCGGATCCGCGGGATCCAGCGGCGGGGGTGGATCTCGCTGGCCGGGTCCACGATCCGCGGCTGCAGCATCCCGACGTCGGGGTTGCGGTCCAGCACGGCGGCGCAGTCGGCGAGGAAGGTGTCGTCGAGCAGCCAGGCGTCGTCGTCGAGGAAGAACAGGAACTCACCGCTGACGTGCGGGACGCCGGCGTTGCGCCCGGCGGGGATGCCGGCGTTGTCCTCCAGGTAGACCGACTTGAACCCCGGCGGCAGTCCCACCGGGAGCCAGCCGTTGCCCACCACGACGACGTCGAGCACCACGTCACGCTGGGCCAGCAGCGAGTCGAAGCCCCGCTGCAGCTCCTCGGGCCGACGACCCTGGGTCAGGATGACCACCCCGTAGGTGGCTCTACGGCGGGCCGGCGTCACGACCGCAGCCGCGCCGAGGCCATGATGGCCACGAAGTGACCCAGGTTCACCAGCCAGATCACCGCCGCCAGCACCACCACGAGCACCCGCTCGGCCAGCAGCGGGGTGCCCAGCACCGTGCTCACCAGCACCGCCGCCAGGGCCAGCAGGCTCAGCTCCACGGAGTGGAACAGCCGGTGGAACGGCAGGAAGCGGGCGACCCGGCGGGCCGCGGCCACCGGACCGCCGCGCCGCAGCTGCTTGGCCTCGGCGGTGTCGGGCAGCCGTCCCATCCCGGCGAAGGCCCGGGAGACGTGGACCATGTCGTTCTGCGCCTTGTTGAGCAGCACGCCGGCGGCCAGCAGCGCGCCGCAGAACGCCAGCTGCCAGGTCTCGCGGGACGCGAGCGCGCCCTCGGCCCACAAGTCGGCGGCGCGCAGCCCGAGCGCGAGCGCCACCAGCCCCTCGGTGGTGTAGTGGCCGACCTTGTCCAGGAACACCCCGGCCGGGCTGGACGTCCCCCGCCACCGGGCGACCTCGCCGTCGCAGCAGTCGACGTACATCTGCAGGTTGGCGAAGAAGACCGCCAGCAGGGCCCCCGGCCAGCCGGGCAGCAGCAGCGCGGCCGCGATGCACCAGCCGGACAGGATCATCAGGTACGTGACCCCGTTCGCGGTGATCGGGGTGCGGACCAGCAGCCGCGTCAGGTGGATGGAGAAGTGGCGCAGGTAGAGCTGGGCGGTCCAGTGCTCGGCGTTCGCCCGGGAGCGGACGTGCTCGGGCTGGGCCACCGCACGCAGCTCGGCCAGGGTGGGACGGGCGGGTCGGGCGGTCACCTGATCACTTCTTGGACTTCTGGTAGGCGCGGACGACCCGCTCGGGCTCGCCGTCGTCCATCAGCTCGCCCTTCTCCAGCCAGATGACCCGGCTGCAGGTGTCCAGCACCGACCGCATCGAGTGCGAGACCAGGAAGACCGTCCCCGCGCCGTCGCGGATCTCGCGGATCCGCTCCTCGCTGCGGGCGCGGAAGGCCTGGTCGCCCACGGCCAGCGCCTCGTCGACGATCAGGATCTCGTGCTTCTTGCTCGCCGCGATGGCGAACTTGAGCCGCTGCTGCATCCCCGAGGAGTAGGTGCGCATCGGGAAGTGGATGAACTCCTCCAGCTCGGCGAAGGAGACGATGTCGTCGCGCATCTGGTCGATCTCGTCGCGGCCGTAGCCCAGCGCGAGACCGCCCAGCAGGATGTTCCGCTCCCCCGAGAGCTCGCCCAGCAGGGCCGCCCCCACCCCCAGCAGGTTGGGCCGGGCGGCGGCGTAGATGGCTCCGCGGCTGGGCGGGGTGAGCCCGGTGATGGCGCGCATCAGCGTCGACTTGCCCGAGCCGTTGGAGCCGATGACCCCGATCGACTCGCCCTGCGTGGCGGTGAAGCTGATGCCCTTGAGGGCGTGCACGGTGCGCACGCCGCGGTT
>NZ_WPCU01000005.1:150705-221797 GCF_009742705.1 Auraticoccus cholistanensis | reverse complement strand
CCGCCAGCGGTGCCTCACCGCCGCCGGCCGCGGCCGGCTCGGAAGTGCCGTCCCCGCTCGTCGCCGCCCCGTCGGCGGCCGCGGGCTCCTCGGGGCGCTGACGCTCCGAGACCGCCAGCCGTCCCGAGGACGCCGGCCCCTGCTGGTCGGCGGGGCGCGGCTCGTCCTGGGCCGAGGACGAGGCGGTCGACGTCGAGGTGTCCGGTGCGGCGAGCCGTCCGGGCGGCCCCGCGCGACGGGCCAGCACCCGGCGGCGGGCCCCCATGGCGACCAGCGCCAGCACGACGGCGGTGAGCACCGCCAGGCCCAGCACGACCGGCAGCGACAGCCCCGCCACGGTGACCCCCACCACGGTGAGCGGCGAACCGACGCCCGGGTGGGTCGCGACGCCGAGGCCGCCCGCCGCGGCCGGGCGCACCGCCAGGCCCGCGCCGGCGGCCGCACCGCCGAGCAGGACGAGCACCGCCCGGTTCACGGACCTCGCGACCACCCGACGTCCCCCCTCAGTCGGCGCGGCCATACCGCTCCTCAGCCACCCAGAAGAAGATGAGCCCGAACACGAAGACGACCACCGACCACACGGCGAAGTACGCCCAGTACATCGGGTTGTAGTCGGCGGTGGGCAGCAGCAGCCCGCGGGCGATGGAGAGCACCTCGTGCAGCGGGTGCCAGTCGTAGAGCGCGAGCACCGACGGGTAGTTCTGCAGGATCCGGTCCGGCTGGAAGAGCACCCCGGAGGTGTAGAACAGCACCCGGCTGACGAAGGGCAGCAGCTGGGTGAGGTCGCGGATGTGCACGGTGAGCCGGGCGCCGATCAGCGCGACCCCGGTGGTGAACAGCGCGTACAGGCACAGCAGCGGCACCAGCAGCAGCCACTCCCAGCTGGGCCAGGTGCCCCTGACGAGCAGGACCCCCACCATCACGCCCAGCGTGGGCACCAGGGTGAGGGCCTGCTCGATCACCACCGACAGCGGGAGCGTGAGCCGCGGGAACGCCAGCGACTGCACCAGCGCCCGGTTGCCGGTGATCGACTTGGCGCCGGAGTTCATCGAGCTGGTGAAGAACTGGAACAGGAAGACCCCGATGACCACGAACTCGAGGAACTTCTCCGGCCGCCGGCCGCCCTGCAGCACCCCGAAGATGACGCCGTAGACCAGCGCGTTGAGGCTCGGCTGCAGCACCACCCAGAGCATGCCCAGGCGGTTCCGCTCGTTGTGCGAGCGGATCTTGAAGCGCGCCATGGCGATGGCGAAGTCACGTCGCTGCCACGTCTGCTTCAGGTAGGACCACAGCGGAGGCCTGGCCCCCACCCGGTGCAGCCCGCGGGCGGCAGCCATCTCGGCCAGGCTCATCGGTTCGCTGGTTCCCCGTCCGTGTGGTGTCGGGCCGGTCGGCCCGGATGGGGAGTCTAGACGATCAGGCCTGCGAAGCCGGTTCCAGCGTCAGCGACACGGAGTTGATGCAGTAGCGCAGGTCGGTCGGTGTGTCGTAGCCCTCACCGGAGAACACGTGCCCCAGGTGGGAGTCGCAGCGGGCGCAGCGCACCTCCGTGCGGCGCACGCCCATGCTGAGGTCCTCGACGTAGCGGACGCGCTCCTCGGCCAGCGGGGTGAAGAAGGAGGGCCAGCCGCAGTGGGACTCGAACTTGGTGTCGGAGCGGAACAGCTCCGCCGAGCAGGCGCGGCAGCGGTAGACGCCCTCGGTGGTGGTGTCGGTGTACTCGCCGGTGAAGGGACGCTCGGTGCCGGCCTCGCGGAGCACGTGGTACTCCTCGGGGCTCAGCTGGGCACGCCACTCGGCCTCGGACTTGATGACCCGGCCCACCTGGGCGGCGGGGTCGGCGGGCTGCTGCTGTGCGGTCACGCTGGTCTCCTCCTCACCGGTCGCCGGAGCTCCGGCGGCCGTCCTCGTCCTCTGCTCGAACACGCCTCCGGCGGCGCTCATTCCCCGTCCGGCTGCCAGGAGGCGACGATGTCGGCCAGCTCACGTCGCCGCCCGGTGAAGAAGGGGACCTCCTCGCGGGTGTGGCGCCGGGCCGCGGCCGCCCGCAGCGCCCGCATCAGGTCGACGATCCGGTGCAGCTCCTCGGCCTCGAAGGCCAGCAGCCACTCGTAGTCCCCCAGCGCGAAGGAGGACACGGTGTTGGCCAGCACGTCGGGGTACGGCCCCGCCATCCGGCCGTGCTCGGCCAGCATGCTGCGCCGCTCCTCGTCCGGCAGCAGGTACCACTCGTAGGAGCGGACGAACGGGTACACGCACAGCCAGCTCCCCGGCTCGTAGCCGGAGAGGAAGGCGGGCACGTGGCCGCGGTTGAACTCCGCGGGCCGGTGCAGCCCCATCTGCGACCACACCGGCGTCAGCGTGGCCCCGAGCGCGCTGCCCCGCAGGGCGCGGTAGGCCTCCTGCAGGGTCTCCGGCGAGGGCGCGTGCCACCACACCATCAGGTCGGCCTCGGCGCGCAGCCCGGCCAGGTCGTACCAGCCGCGGACGACCAGGTCGCCCCCCTCGGTCGCACGCGCCACCGCGGCCAGCGCGGCCGCGGCGTCCCCACCCGACGACCGCTCCCGGCGGAACACCGAGTACATGACGTAGCGGATGCTGCTGTTGATCTCCTCGGCCTGGCCGATCGGCACCGACACCGGTTGGGTCTCCTCGTCTGCTTGTTCGTGCTCGTCTGCTTGTTCGTGCTCGTGCTGCTTGTTCGTGCACGTCTGCCCGCCGTGCTGGGCGCCCGGCTCAGCGGGCCCGGGGCGATTGCACCACGGCCGCGGCGGTGGCGAGCACCCGGTCCGCGGCGGCGAGCCCCGACTCCAGGCAGGGCCCGACGCCCACCCCACGGTAGGCGGCGCCGCACAGCTCCAGCCCCGGCAGCCCCGCCACGGCGCGCTCGACCTGCTCCACCCGGTCCAGGTGCCCGACCTCGTACTGCGGCAGCCCGCCACCCCAGCGCTGCACCAGCGCCCCGTGCAGCCTCAGCCCGCCCCAGCCCGGCAGCGTGGCCAGCTCGGCCAGCGCGGCGGCCACCAGCTCCTGGTCCGGGCGCTGCAGCAGGTGCTCCTCACCGAGGCGGCCGAGGCTGACCCGGACGAGGTGGTGCCCGCTCCCCCACTCCTCGGCGGTGCGCCGGCCCAGCCAGTCCCACTTCCGGCCGGCGTGGGTGACCGCCTTCACCGTGGGCAGCTCGCCGGGCGGCACCAGCAGCCCGGACCCCTCCGGCTCGACCCCGGAGACGTGCAGCGCCAGCACCGCGGGCGAGGCGTAGCGGACAGCCGCCAGCAGCGGCTCGACGGCGGTGCCGGCCAGCAGCCGTGACGCCGGCGCGGCGGGGGTCGCCACCACCACGGCGTCCACCCGGTGCCGTCCGCGGCCACCGTCGGCACCGGCGGTCTCGACGACCCAGCCGTCCGGGCCCTGCTGCAGGCCCCGCACGGTGGTCGAGAGCCGCAGCCGGTCGCCGAGCTCGGCGGCGAAGGCCTCGACGACCTGGTGCACCCCGCCCACCACACCGGTGAAGGGCGACCCGCCCGGCGTCGCCGGCAGGCTGGCGGCCGCGCCCTCCAGCAGCGACCCGCCGGCGCGCACCAGCTCCCACAGCCGCGGGTTCACCGCCGCCGTGGAGAGCTCGCGGGAGCGTCCGGCGTACACCCCGCCCAGCAGCGGCTCCAGCAGCCGGGTGGTCACCTCGGGCCCGAACCGCTCGGCCACCAGCTCGCCGACGGCGAGGTCGGTGTCGCGCGGCGGTGCGGGCAGGCCGGGCTCGGCGGCGGCCCGCCGCCAGCCGTCCTCGCTGAGCAGCGGACGCAGCGACTCCAGGTCGGCCGGCACCCCGAGCAGCGACCGGGGCACGGCGACGGGCCGGCCTTCGACCAGGATCGCCGGCGCGGCCCGCGTGGGCGTCACCAGCGCCGGACCCAGCCCGAGCTCCTGCAGCAGCTCGGCCACCCGGGGCCGTCCGCGCAGCAGCACCGACTCGGCGCCGGTGTCGAGGTCGACCCCGTCGAGCCGGGCGCCGCGGACCTTGCCGCCGCAGCGGTCGGCCTGCTCGAGGACGGCGACCTCGGCACCGGCCCGCAGCAGCCGGTGCGCCGCGGCCAGCCCGGAGACGCCGGCACCGACGACGGCGACCCGCATCCCCACCGCCGCGGCACCCGCCGCCGGGGCGGTCACGACACCGACACGGCCGGCACGCCGCCGGCGGAGCGCAGCGACCTGCCCTCGGCGTGCACCAGCTCCACGACCCGCGCCAGCGTGTCGGGGTCGGCGGTCGGCGGCACGCCGTGACCGAGGTTGAACACGTGACCGGGGACGCGCCCGCCGGCGCGCAGCACCTCACGGACGCGCTCGGCCAGCACCGGCCAGGGAGCGCCCAGCAGCGCCGGGTCGAGGTTGCCCTGCACCACGACGGGGCCGACGTCCTCCCGGGCGGCGCGGACGCGTCCGGCGGCCACGTCGAGCGGGATCCGCCAGTCGACGCCGATGACGTCGGCGCCGGCCTCCACCATGGACACCAGCAGCTCACCGGTGCCCACCCCGAAGTGGATCCTGGGCACGCCGAGGTCGGCGATGCCACCCAGCACGGCCGCCGAGTACGGCATCACCGAGGCGCGGTAGTCGGCCACGGACAGGCTGCCGGCCCAGGAGTCGAACAGCTGCGCGGCCCGGGCGCCGGCCTCGACCTGGGTGCGCAGGAAGGCCGTCGTGATGCGGGCCAGCCGCTCCATCAGCTCCTGCCACAGCCGGGGCGCCCCGACCATCATGGCCTTGGTGCGGGCGTAGTCCTTGCTGGGGCCGCCCTCGACCAGGTAGCTGGCCAGCGTGAACGGGGCGCCGCAGAAGCCGATCAGCGGCACCGGACCCAGCTCGGCCACCAGCATCTGAACGGCGGCGGTGATGTGGTCCAGGTCGCCCTCGGCGACGTCGCGGAGCTGGGCCAGCCCCCGCTCGTCACGGATGGGCTCGGCGATCACCGGGCCGGTGCCGGGGACGATGTCGAGGTCCACCCCGATCGCCTTCAGCGGCACCATGATGTCGGAGTAGAAGATGGCGGCGTCGACGTCGTAGCGGCGCACCGGCTGCAGCGTGATCTCGGTGACCAGCTCGGGGCGGGCGCAGCTGTCGAGCATCGAGATGCCCTCGCGGACCCGCCGGTACTCCGGCAGCGAGCGCCCGGCCTGGCGCATGAACCAGACCGGGACCCGGTCCGGTTCTCGACCTGCTGCGGCCTGCAGCAGCGGTGCGGTCGGGTGGTCGGACTCGGGCGTGCCGGGTGCTTCACTCACCCGCCCACCCTAGTGCCGGCGCGGCGAGCGGCGGTCCCGGCGAGTCGCCGTCGATCGCCGTCCGGCCCGGACTAGGTTGAGCGGGTGGCGGCACGCAGCGAATCCACACCCCCGGCCCTGTTCACGCGGGCCACCTCGGAGCTGATGGGCGCCCGCTGGCGGCCCGAGCTGCAGGTGGAGGAGATGCCGGCCCCGCAGCGCATCGCCCCCTTCTCCTCCGCGATCAGCGCCGACGTGGTGGTGCAGGGCCACGACGTGGGCACCGGACGGCTGGTGCTGCTGCACGACCCGGCCGGCAACCCCGCCTGGCAGGGAACCTTCCGGCTGGTCAGCTACGCCCGGGCCCAGGTCGACCGCGAGATGGTCAGCGACCCGCTGCTGGCCGAGGTGGGCTGGTCCTGGCTGGTCGACGCCCTCGCCGACCACGGCGCGGAGTACGTCGAGCCCAGCGGCACCGTCACCGCGGTCTCCAGCCACTCCTTCGGGGCGATGGGCGGCGACCCGCCCCGCGCCGAGGTCGAGATCCGCGCCTCCTGGACGCCCGTGCTCACCGACGACCAGCGTCTCGGCGCCCACTGCGCCGCGTGGGGCGACCTGCTGTGCACCGTGGCCGGGCTGCCCTCCCTGCCCGAGGGCGTGGTGATGATGCCGATGCGCCGTCCGGGCGCCGGACCGACGCGTTGATGAGCTCGCAGCCGCAGCAGCCCACGCCCCCGGAGGACCTGGCCGGGGCCGACGACGTGGCCGGGGTCGACGACGTGGCCGGGGTCGAGGACGTGGCCGAGGACCTGGACCCGGCCGAGCCGGTCGAGCTGCCGGTGCTCGCCGCCCCGGCCGAGGGCGTCCCCCCGGTGGTGGCCGACGAGCGGGCGCTGGCCGAGACGGTGGCGGCGCTGGCCGCCGGCACCGGACCGGTCGCGGTCGACGCCGAGCGCGCCCAGGGCTACCGCTACGGCTCCCAGGCCTACCTCATCCAGCTCCGCCGGGCCGGGTCGGGGACGCACCTGGTGGACCCACGGGCCTTCGCCGACGCCGACGGCGCGGTGGACCTGTCCGCCCTGGCCGTCCCGATCCAGGACGCGGAGTGGGTGATCCACGCCGCCTCCCAGGACCTGCCCTGCCTGGCCGAGGTGGGGATGCGACCCACCCGCCTCTTCGACACCGAGCTCGCCGGACGGCTGCTGAACCGTGCCCGGGTGGGACTCGGCCCGATGATCGAGGAGGAGTTCGGGCTGCGGCTGCTCAAGGAGCACTCGGCGGCCGACTGGTCCACCCGTCCGGTGCCCGAGGACTGGCTCAGCTACGCCGCCCTCGACGTGGAGCTGCTGGTCGAGCTGCGCGACCGGCTGGCCGAGGACCTGGTCGCGGCCGGCAAGGACGGCTGGGCCCGGGAGGAGTTCGACGCCCTGGCCGCCGACGCCGGCACCCCGCGGGCGCCCCGCGTCGACCCGTGGCGGCGGACGTCGGGCATCCACGCCGTCCGCACCCCCGCCGGGCTGGCCGTGGTGCGCGAGCTGTGGACGGCCCGCGACGAGCTGGCCCGCCGGCTGGACCGCGCGCCCGGACGGATCCTCCCCGACGCCGCGATCACCGAGCTGGCCACCCGCCCCGAGCCGGGCGAGGACGACCTGCGCCGGATCGCCGGCTTCAAGCGCCGCACCGCCCAGCGCTACCGCAGCACCTGGGTGGCCGCGCTGGAGCGGGCCGGCTCGCTGACGCGGGCCCAGCTGCCGCCGATGCACCTGCCCAGCGACTCCCCGCCCCCGCCGCGCACCTGGTCCGGTCGCGACCCGCTGGCCGCCGCACGCTGGGACCGGGTCCGCCCGGCGGTGGTGGAGCTCGCCGCCGCCCACGACCTGCCGGTGGAGAACCTGCTCAGCCCCGAGCTGCTGCGCCGCGTCACCTGGCGCCCGCCCTCGCCGCCCACGGCCGCGGCCGTCGACGCGGTGCTGGCCGGGCTGGGTGCCCGGGCCTGGCAGCGCGCCCTGGTGGTGCCGGTGGTGACGCCGCTGCTGGACGACGCCCTCAGCCCGCCGGAGGTGCACGCCCAGGCGGCCGTCGTCGCCGGCCAGCCGCGACGGCGCACGCGGCCACGACGGGGCTGACGGCCCTGGCCGGGCGATGTTACCCGTGAGTAATATGTCGCCATGCCTCGTGAATCCCGAGAAGTCGTCTTCGTCGACGGCGTCCGCACCCCGTTCGGCAAGACCGGTTCGATGTACGCCGAGACCCGCGCCGACGACCTCGTGGTCAACTGCGTCCGCGAGCTGCTGCGCCGCCACCCCGAGGTGCCCGCCGAGCGCGTCGACGAGGTGGCGATCGCGGCCACCACGCAGACCGGCGACCAGGGTCTGACCATCGGGCGCACCACCGCGCTGCTGTCCGGGCTGCCCACCTCGGTGCCGGGCTTCGCCATCGACCGGATGTGCGCGGGGGCGATGACCGCGGTCACCACCACCGCCTCGGGGATCGCCTTCGGCGCCTACGACGTCGTCGTGGCCGGCGGGGTCGAGCACATGGGCCACCACCCGATGGGCTCCGGGGTCGACCCGAACCCCCGGTTCATGGCCGAGAAGCTGGTCGACCCGGAGGCGCTGGTGATGGGCTCCACCGCCGAGAACCTGCACGACCGCTTCCCCCACATCAGCAAGGAGCGCTGCGACGCCTTCGCCGCGCTCAGCCAGCAGCGGGTGCAGCAGGCCTACGCCGACGGCGTCATCCAGGAGGCGCTGGTGCCGGTGGCCACCCGCTCCACCGAGCACGGCTACGGGCTGGCCACCGCCGACGAGCCGCCGCGGCCGGGCACCACGGTCGAGGCGCTGGCCCAGCTGCGCACCCCGTTCCGGCCCCACGGCCGGGTCACCGCGGGCAACGCCGCCGGGCTCAACGACGGCGCCACCGCCTGCCTGCTGGCCGAGGCCGGCACGGCCGAGGAGCTCGGGCTGCCGGTGGCCATGCGGCTGGTCGGCTACGCCTTCGCCGGCGTCGACCCCGAGGTGATGGGCGTCGGACCCGTGCCCGCCACCGAGAAGGCGCTGGCCCGCGCCGGGCTGACCATCGACGACATCGGGGCGTTCGAGATCAACGAGGCCTTCGCCGTCCAGGTGCTGGCCTTCCTCGACCACTTCGGCATCGCCGACGACGACCCGCGGGTCAACCCCTACGGCGGCGCGATCGCCCTCGGCCACCCGCTGGCCAGCTCGGGGGTGCGGCTGATGATCCACCTGGCGCGCGCCTTCCGCGACCGCCCCGACGTCCGCTACGGCATCACCACCATGTGCATCGGGCTCGGCATGGGCGGCACCGTGATCTGGGAGAACCCGCACTTCGACGCCGACACCCCCGCCGCCGACGCCAGCGACGACACCGCCACCGAAGGAGCCGCACAGTGACGTCCTACCTCTCCGACGCCGAGCTCGAGGAGCTCATCGACCGGGCCGCCGGGCTGGCCGGCGAGGACGAGGTGGTGACGCGGGCGCTCAGCCGCGACGTCCGGCTGCCGCACGGCGCCGGCACCGCGGTGCTGATCACCCTCGACAACGGCCTGGACCACACCCGTCCCAACACGCTCGGCCCGCGCAGCCTCGGAGAGCTCAACCGGGCCCTCGACGCCGCGCTGGCCCGCGACGACGTGGCCGCGGTGGCCATCACCGGCAAGCCGTTCATCCTCGCCGCCGGCGCCGACCTCAGCCAGGTCTCCAAGCTGACCAGCCCCGAGCACGCCACCGCGATCGCGCGGATCGGGCACGGGGTCTACGCCAAGCTGGCCGACGCCCGGGTGCCCACCTTCTGCTTCGTCAACGGCCTGGCCCTCGGCGGCGGGCTGGAGATCGCGCTCAGCTGCTCCTACCGCACGGTCAGCGCGAGCGCCGCCGCGGTCGCGCTGCCCGAGGTCTTCCTCGGCCTCGTCCCCGGGTGGGGCGGCGCCTGGCTGCTGCCCAACCTGGTGGGCCCCGAGACGGCCGTCACCGTGGTGGTGGAGAACCCGCTGAACCAGAACCGCATGCTCAAGGGCCACCAGCTGCAGGGCATGGGGCTGGCCGACGCCACCTTCGAGGCCGCCGACTTCCTGGAGCGGTCCCTGGACTGGGCGGCACGGGTGGTCCGTGGCGAGGTGGTCGTGGAGCGTCCCGAGCACGACCGGGGCGAGGCGTGGGACGCCGCGGTGGCCCGCGGCCGGGCGCTCGCCGACGCCAAGGTCCACGGCACCGCGCCGGCTCCCTACGCCGCCCTGGAGCTCATCGACGCCGCCCGCCGCCGCACCCGTGACGAGGGCTTCGCCGCCGAGGACGAGGCGCTCACCCGGCTCATCATGTCCGAGGAGCTGCGCGCCGGGCTGTACGCCTTCGACCTGGTGCAGAAGCGGGCGAAGCGCCCGGCCGGGGCCCCGGACCGCAAGCTGGCCCGTCCGGTCACCGCCGTCGGGGTGGTGGGTGCCGGGCTGATGGCCTCCCAGCTGGCGCTGCTGCTCGTCCGCAAGCTCCAGGTGCCGGTGGTCATGTCGGACCTGGACGCCGAGCGGGCCCGGAAGGGCGTCGCCTCGGTGCACGCCGAGCTGGAGAAGCTCCACGCCCGCGGCCGGCTCTCGGCCGACCGGCTCAACCGGTACAAGGCGCTCGTCCGGCCGACCACCGACCACGCCGACTTCGCCGACTGCTCCTTCGTGATCGAGGCGGTCTTCGAGGAGATCGGCGTGAAGAAGCAGGTCTTCGCCGAGCTGGAGCAGCACGTCGGTCCCGAGACCGTGCTGGCTACCAACACCTCCTCGCTGTCGGTCAGCGAGATGGCCGCGGACCTGCAGCACCCCGGGCGGGTGGTGGGCTTCCACTTCTTCAACCCCGTGGCCGTGCTGCCGCTGCTGGAGGTCGTCAAGGGCGAGCGCACCGACGACCCGACGCTGGCCACCGCCTTCGCCGTGGCCAAGGAGCTGGGCAAGAACGCGGTGCTGGTCCGCGACACCCGCGGGTTCGTGGTCAACCGGGTGCTGATCCGGCTGATGGGCGAGATCACCCGGGCCATGGACGAGGGCACCCCGCCGGAGGTGGCCGACCGGGCCGCCGACCCGCTGGGGCTGCCGATGTCGCCCTTCGTGCTGCTGCAGCTCGTCGGTCCCGCCGTCGCCCTGCACGTGGCCGAGGTGCTGCACGCCGAGTTCGGCGACCGGTTCCACGTCTCGCAGAGCGTCCGCAACCTGGTCGATGCAGGCCGTCCCGGCCTGTACGACTGGGGTCCGGACGGCAAGCCGTACGTCTCGGACGAGACCCGGGCGCTGCTGGTGACCGGCGACCGCCCCAGCACCGCCGAGCAGCTGCGGGAGCGGGTGGAGACCGCGCTGGCCGAGGAGATCGGGCTGATGCTCGCCGAGGGCGTGGTGGCCGCTCCGATGGACGTCGACCTGTGCCTGGTCCTGGGGGCCGGCTGGCCCTTCCACGACGGCGGCATCACCCCCTACCTGGACCGCAACGGGGTCTCCGAGCGGGTCAACGGCCGCCGTTTCCTGCCGCCGGGGGTCGCCTCGCTGCCGCGGTGACGCCTCGAGCGGGTTCCTACGGGTATTAGGTTCTCGCCTACTGGTGTTAGGCTGCGGACGTGCCCAGGTCCTCCCTCAACCGGTCGGTGGTGGTCCGCCGCGCCGCCGAGCTCGCCGACACCCACGGCCTCGAGTCGGTCACCCTCGCGGCGGTCGCCCGGTCCTTCGGCGTGCAGACCCCGAGCCTGTACTCCCACGTCCGCGACCTGGCCGCGCTGCGGGACCAGGTCACGGTGCTGGCCCTGGACGAGCTCGCCACCCGCGCCGGCGAGGCCGTGGCCGGGCGCTCGCGCCACGACGCGCTGCGCGGGTTCGCCGCGGCCCACCGCAGCTACCTCGCCGACCACCCCGGACGCTGGGAGGCGTTGCAGCGCCGGGCCGGACCCGAGGCGGTGGCGGCCCCGGCGGCGCGCCGGGTCGTGCAGGTCACCGACGCCGTCCTGCTCGGCTACGGCATCACCGGCCCCGATCGGACGCACGCCACCCGGGTCCTCGGCGGCGCGCTCAACGGGTTCCTCAACCTGGAGCGGATCGGCAGCTTCGCCCACAGCAGCCCGCCGGCCGAGCAGTCCTGGCAGGAGCTCGTCGACGCCCTGCACCTCGTCCTCACCCACTGGCACCAGCGCGGGACGTCCCGCGGAGAGGAGACCCCGTGATCACCACACCGCTCAGCCCGGAGCTCGTGCACGGCGCCGCCGAGCTCGAGTCGACCCGTCGCGGGCTGCGCCCCCACCGGCTCCCGCGGCCCGTCCGCGAGCGCGACGCCGACCCCCAGCTGGCGCTGATGGAGGCCCAGCCGTCCGGGGTGCGGGTCGCGGTGGTCACCACCGCCCGCACCATCGCTCTGGAGCTCCACGCGACCCGCGTCGGCTATCGCGGCGTGGCGCGGCCGCGGGGCGCGGTGGACGTGGTGGTCGACGGCGAGCTCCACCTCTCGCAGCCGCTCAGCCAGGGCGACCTGCTCGAGCGCGACCTGCAGACCGGTGCCGGCACCTCCGTCCCCGGGGGGCCGGACACCGTCACGGTCGCGGACCTGGCGCCGGGCGAGAAGAGGATCGAGCTGTGGCTGCCGCACAACGAGCAGGTCGAGCTGCTCGCGCTGCGCTCGGACGCCCCGCTGCGGCCGGCGCCCCGGACCGGTCCGGTGTGGCTGCACCACGGCAGCTCGATCAGCCACGGCTCCAACGCCACCAGTCCCACCCGCACCTGGCCGGCGGTCGCGGCCCGCCGCGCCGGGGTGCAGCTGCACAACCTCGGCTTCGGCGGCAGCGCGCTGGTCGACCCGTTCATGGCCCGGGTCCTGCGCGACACCCCGGCGGACCTCATCAGCGTCAAGCTCGGCATCAACGTGGTCAACCTCGACGGCATGCGGCTGCGCACGTTCGTCCCCGCCGTCCACGGCTTCCTCGACACCATCCGCGACGGCCACCCCACGACGCCGCTCCTGCTCGTCTCACCGCTGTGGTGCGGGATCCACGAGGACACCCCCGGGCCGGGCGCCTTCGACCCGGCCAGCCTCGGCACCGGTGCGGTGCGGTTCGTGGCCACCGGCACGCCGGGCGACACCGCGCTGGGCCGGCTCACGCTGCGGGTGGTCCGCGAGGCCCTGCGCGAGGTCGTCGAGCGCCGTTCCGACGACCCGCAGCTGCACCACCTGGACGGCCGCGCGCTCTACGGCGAGGCGGACGCGGAGCAGCACCCGCTGCCCGACGCCCTGCACCCCGACACGGCCACCCACGCCCTGGTCGGTGAGCGCTTCGCCGACCTCGCCCTCGGCCCCGCAGGGGTGCTCGCCGCCGCCGGGAGCCGGACCCCCGGTCCCGCGATGAGTTCGGCGCCCGGTCCTCGTCACACCTGGTGAACCGACCGGGAGCCGCCTGGTCGGCGCCCGGGAGGAGGACGACATGACGAGGTTGGTCTGCGACATCAGCGTCTCGCTGGACGGCTACGTGGCCGGAGCGAGCCGCACCGCCGAGGCCCCGCTGGGCGCCGGCGGCGACCGGCTGCACGGGGGGATGGCCAGCGCGGAGGGTCAGGACCTGCTGGCCGGCACGGGAGCCGGGCTGGGCGCGGTGATCGCCGGACGCCGCACCTACGACGACTCGGTCCGCTGGTGGGGCGCGGACGGTCCCAGCGGCCCGGCGCGGCGCCCGACGTTCGTCGTGACCCACGCCGCCCCGGAGGACGCCCCCGCGGACGCGGTGTACCAGTTCGTCACCGGCGGCATCACGGACGCCCTGCAGCGCGCCCGGGCCGCCGCCGGGGAGGACACCGTCTGCGTGATGGGCGGCGCCAGCCTGATCCAGCAGTTCCTCGCCACCGGTCTGGTCGAGGAGCTCTCGCTGCACGTGGTGCCCGTGCTGCTCGGGGACGGCCTGCGGCTGTTCGAGGGCCCGGCCAGCCAGCAGCGGGAGCTGGTTCCGCTGACGACCACCGCCACCCCCACCGCCCTGCATGTCCGGTACGCGCTCACCGGCCCGCGGTGACGTCGAGCCCCCACCGCCGGGACGGCTCGGCCCGCGTCGCCCGTGCTGCCCCGCGTCGCCCCCGTGCTGCCCCGCGTCGCCCGTGCTGCTGCCCGGGCAGCCCTGGCAGCAGGGTCAGTGCAGCCGTCCGCGGACCCTCAGCAGCACGAACCACAGGGCCCCGGCGAGGGCCACGGCGCCGGTGAGCTGGACGGCGAGCGCCAGGCTGCCCACCAGCGTGCCGACGCTGATCATGGCCGGCCCGGCCACCTGACCGATCTGCACCAGCCCGGTCCACCAGCCCAGGAACCGGGCCCGGCCACCGGCCGGCGAGAGGTCCGCGCCCAGGGTCTTGACGATGCCCGCGCCCAGGCCGTTGCCGATCCCGATCAGGGTGGCCCCCACCAGGTACCCCGGCGTCCCGAGCAGCGGCATCACGGCGAAGCCGACCGCCATCAGGACCAGGCAGGGCACGACCACGACGACCCGGCCGTGGCGGTCCATCAGCGCCCCGGCGGGCACGAACATCACCAGCTCCACGGCCGACACCCCGGCGAAGACCAGGGCGATCAGCTCGGGGTCGAGCTGCAGCTCGGTGCCCCACAGCGGCAGCACGACGTCGCGGTTGCCCCGGGCCAGCGCCAGCGCCAGCACCCCGACCAGCACCAGGGCGACCATCCGCACGTCGACCCGGTCGACGACCCCCACGGCGGCGGTGCCGGCCCGCGGCACCGGTGCGCGGGGCAGGTCGGGGACACGGCCGACCACCGCCGCGGCGAGCACCACCGCCGCCAGCTGCACCCAGAACCCGCCGGCCACCGAGGTCAGCGCGATGGCGGCCGACCCCACCACGGGCCCGACGAGGCGACCCGCGCGCTGCACCCCGCCGAAGGTGCTCATCGCCCGCGCCCGCACCGACGGCGGTACCGCCTCGGCGACCATGGTCTGGCGGGCCAGCCCGAAGAAGACCTCGGCCAGCGACAGCAGCACCACCGACGCGGCGAACAGCCCGCCCGACGCCGGCGCCGCGGGACCCCGGCCGAGGGCCACCAGCGCGCCGGCGAGGGCCAGCACCGCGACGGCGGCCGCAGCCAGCATGCTGCGCCGCTCCCCCACCCGCTGGACCACCAGCCCGGCCGGTCCGGACCCCAGCACCGCGGCCAGCGCCAGCGACGAGACCAGCGCCGCCGCGGCGGGCTGGGCGTACCCCAGGGACAGCGCCGCGACCAGCACGACCGGCGTGCTGGCCCCGGTCCCGAGGCTGAAGAGGAAGGTCGGCACGAAGGCGGGCCAGAGCAGCCGTCGCATCACCTGCCGGCTCTCGCTCGTCTGCGTCCCAGTCATCTTGACGTCAAGATATCTCGCGCGCATAGGCTCGCCGCATGCGACGTCGTGCGGTGGACTGGACCCGGGTGCTGGACGCCGACCCGCGTCCGCGCGAGCCGGTCGACGTCGAGGCCGTCACCGAGGAGCTGGTCCGCACCGTCGCCGCCACGCCGCGGTGGACGGTGCTGAGCGGGGCCGGGCTGAGCACCGAGTCCGGCATCCCCGACTACCGCGGTCCCTCGGGGGTGCGTCGCTCCTCGGACCCGATGACCTTCTCGGAGTTCTCCGGCTCCGCCGACGGCCGCCGCCGCTACTGGGCCCGCAGCCACCTGGGCTGGCGGCTGATCGGCGACGCCCGGCCGAACGCCGGTCACCGCGCCGTGGCCGCGCTGCAGCGGTGCGGGCGGGTGGGCGGAGTGGTCACGCAGAACGTGGACCGGCTGCACCAGGCGGCCGGCAGCACCGACGTCATCGACCTGCACGGCACCCTCGACCGGGTGGTCTGCCTCGACTGCTCCACCCGCAGCCCCCGCAGCGAGCTGGAGGTCCGGCTGGCGGAGGCGAACCCCGACTTCGAGCAGCTCGCCGCCGAGGTGCGGCAGGTCAACCCCGACGGCGACGTCGAGCTGGACGACTCCTGGGTGGCGGGGTTCCGGGTGGTGCCCTGCCTGGTCTGCGGCGGGGACCGCCTGAAGCCGGACGTCGTCTTCTTCGGCGAGAGCGTCCCCAAGGAGCGGGTGGCGCGGGCCTTCGCCGAGCTGGACCGCACCCGAGCGCTGCTGGTGCTCGGCTCCTCGCTGTCGGTGATGTCGGGGTACCGCTTCGTGCGGCACGCCTCCCGGCACGGCTACCCGGTGGTCGTGGTGAACCAGGGCGCCACCCGGGGCGACGCCGAGGCCGACCTGCTGGCCTGGCTGCCGCTCGGCGAGGCGCTGACCACGCTGGCCGAGCGGCTCGGCTGACGGCTCAGCCCTGCAGCACCAGCCAGGTCCGGCCGGGCCTGAGCAGGATCGGCTCGCCGTCCTCGTCGGTGAAGGTCATCGGCTCGTCGACGTCCTCGCGCTCCCAGGTGCCGGTGACCGTGCGGCCCTCCCGGCTGATGCTGACCTCGCCCGACCCGGTGGTGTCGGAGACGATGGACTGGCTGGACGTGGTGTCGTCGTCGCGGCGGTTCTGCACCGACAGCACCACCACGTTGTCGGTGAGCACCTTCTCGCCGGAGTCCGCGTCCTCGTAGGGGTCGCCGTTGACGGCGGGCTGGTACCGCTTGCCGTCGCGGGCGAAGGTGAACCGGTCACCGCCGACCCGGACGTCCAGGTCGCCGGACTCCTGCGCCGACTCCCAGGCCCCCTCGCGCGGCCCGAAGCGCCAGCCGATGTCCTGCGCCTCGCCGACCTCCTTGCTCTCGGCGATCGCGGCGAGGTCGACGACCACGTTGTGCGGGGCGGGCCGGCTGGGGTCGCGGGAGTCCCGCTCGACGGCCACCAGGTGGTCCGAGCCGCGGACGTTGTCCTGCACCTTGCGGTTCGCCCCGCTGTAGACCAGCCCCGGCCGGCCGAACAGCGGCAGCAGCTCCACGTCGGTGTTCCGGGCGCTGCGCACGGGCCCGACGCGGTCGGGGAAGCGGGTGTGGAACACACCGATCAGCCGCGTCAGCCCGGCCTCGACCTCCTCGGCGACCACGATGTCGGCCTCACCCAGGCCGACCTGCGGGCGGGCGGGCGCGAGGTTGTCGATCTTCACCGCGAACACCTCGTTGTCGCTGACCTCGCCGCCGGTCAGCGGGTCGACCGGGTCCGGCGTCGGCGTCGGCGTCGGCGTGGGGGTCGGCGACGGCGTCGGGCTCGGGGCGGCGGAGCTGGGGGCGGCGGGCGGCGGCACGGCCGCCTCGCCGTCCCGGCCCAGCAGCACCGCACCCGCCACCACGGCGGCCGCCACCACCGCGGCGCCGGCGCCCAGAGCCACCTTGCGCGTCCTGTCCAGCTGCATGTCGCCTCTTCGTCCTCCGGGCTCGGGCCAGCGGCGCCGCCCGCCGGCGACGCCGTGCTCATCCAAGAGGGTCGCCGCAGCGCTGTCCACCCGCCGGGCCGGACCGGCCCGGAGGCCGGTCAGCTGGCGGGGTTGACCTCGATGCCCTCCGGCTCCACCACGCCGTCGCGGCCGGCCACGGCCTCCACCGCGACCCGGGCGATGGCATGCGGCGTCAGCCCGATCTGCTCCAGCAGCTCCGGTCGGCTGGCGTGGGGCAGGAACTCCTGCGGGATGCCGTGCACCTGGACGGGGGTGGGGACCCCGGCGGCGGCGAGCTCCAGCAGCAGCCGCGCCCCGAGACCGCCGACCACGCCGTTGTCCTCGATGCTCACCACGAGCTCGTGCTCGGCGGCCAGCGAGACCAGCGAGGGACGCACCGGCAGCGCCCACAGCGGGTCGACCACGGTGGAGCCGATCCCCTGCTGGCCGAGCCGGGCGGCGACCTCGAGGGCCGTGCCGGCCATCTGCCCGTAGCCGACCACCAGCACCCGGGGCTCGGGGTCGGCGTGCAGCACGTCCAGGCCGTCGCGGCTGGTGATGGCCTCGATGTCGTCGGGGACCTTCTCCTTGGAGAAGCGGATGACCGTCGGCGCGTCGTCCACGGTGACGGCGTGCGCCAGCGCCTCGCGGAGCCGGCGGCCGTCACGCGGCGCGGCGAGCTGCAGCCCCGGGACGACCCCGCAGATCGAGAGGTCCCACATGCCGTTGTGGCTGGCCCCGTCGGAGCCGGTGACCCCGGAGCGGTCGAGCACCACCGTGACGCCCTGGCGGTGCAGCGCGACGTCCATCAGCAGCTGGTCGAAGGCGCGGTTGAGGAAGGTGGAGTACACCGCCACCACCGGGTGCAGCCCGGCGCTGGCGAGCCCGGCCGCCGAGGTCAGCGCGTGCTGCTCGGCGATGCCGACGTCGAAGGCCCGGGCCGGGTAGCGGGCGGCGAACTTGTTCAGCCCCGTCGGGTGCAGCATCGCGGCCGTGATCGCCACCAGGTCCTCGTGCTCGGCGCCGAGCTCGACCATGGCCTCGGCGAACACGTTCGTCCAGGTGTGCGGGACGACCGAGGACAGCGGCTCGCCGGTGTGGGCGTCGATCTGGCCGACGGCGTGGAAGCGGTCCTCCTCGTGGCGCTCGGCCGCCTGGAACCCCTTGCCCTTCACGGTCAGGCAGTGCACCAGCACGGGCCCGCCGAAGCGCTTGGCCTGGCGCAGCGCCCGCTCGACGGCCTCCAGGTCGTGGCCGTCGATGGGGCCGACGTACTTCAGCCCCAGGTCGGAGAACATGCCCTGCGGCGCGAGCACGTCCTTGAGGCCCATCTTGATGCCGTGCAGCAGCTCGTAGGCCGGCCGCCCCACCAGCGGGGTGGAGCTGACGCTGCGGCGGATCAGCTCCAGCACCTGCTCGTAGCGGCGGTCGGTGCGCAGCGCGGCCAGCTGGTTGGCGATGCCGCCGACGGTGGGGGTGTAGGAGCGTCCGTTGTCGTTGACCACCACGACCACCGGCAGCTCGGGCTGGAACGCGATGTTGTTCAGGGCCTCCCAGGCCATCCCGCCGGTCAGCGCACCGTCGCCGACCACGGCCACCACCGTGCCGTCCTCGCCCCGCAGCGCCTTGGCCTTGGCCAGCCCGTCGGCCCAGGACAGCGCCGTGGACGCGTGGGAGTTCTCCACCCAGTCGTGCTCGGACTCCTCGCGGCTCGGGTAGCCCGACAGCCCGCCGGACTGGCGCAGCTGCTCGAACCCGGCCCGACGTCCGGTGAGCAGCTTGTGGACGTAGGACTGGTGCCCGGTGTCGAAGACGATCGGGTCGGTCGGCGAGTCGAAGACGCGGTGCAGCGCGATGGTCAGCTCGACCACCCCCAGGTTCGGGCCCAGGTGCCCGCCGGTGCGGCTGACGCTGGTGACCAGGAACTCCCGGATCTCCTCCGCCAGCTCCGTCAGCTGCGCGGTGCTGAGGGAGCGCAGGTCTGCGGGCTGGGTGATCCGGTCCAGGTGCGGCATGGCGTCGAGTCTAGGCGTCGACCGGCACCGGTCCCGGCAGCCTGCGGTCGGAGGTCGCACTTGCTCCGGTGCGACCGCGGGGGCAGGCTAGGTATCGAACACGCGTTCGAAGGAGGAGGGATGGGGACCGTCTACGTGCCACCGGGCTGGCCCGACCGGGTGCACCCGCCGGGAGCACCGGGCTGGGAGCAGACCGCCACGGAGTTCCTGCTCGACTGCTGCCCCGCGGACTACCGCGGCTACGCCGTGCTGCGACGCCACCCGGTGGTGCTGGCCGGGTTCGCCGCCGCCTACGTCGAGGGGCAGCTGACCGCCAGCCGCACCGGGCTGGCCCAGGTCCGGGTGCGGCTGGCCGACCACGTCAGCCCGGAGGTGGTGGAGGCCGCAGCTGCCGCCTGGCACCAGGAGACGGCACGGCTGACCCGCACCCGACGGGCCGTCGCGCTGGTCGAGGAGTCGCTGCGCGGCCGGGTGTTCGTGCCCAGGCTCTGAGCCGGCGCCGGTCGTCCGCGCCGGCTCAGGACGTCCTGGACCCGACCCCGGGGCCCCGCGGCGCGGTCTCGCGGATCCCGGCGTCCTCGCGGAACAGCGCCAGGAAGAACACGGCGACCAGGACGGCGAGGACGGCCGGCACCAGCCAGACGGTGGTCCAGCGGTGGCCGTCGGCGGTGGCGAACGCGTCCACCACAGGCCCCGAGATCAGCGAGCCGATCAGCAGGCCGACGCCGTAGGTGGCCATCGAGATCAGCCCCTGGGCGGAGCTGTGGACGTGGGCGGGGGCGAACTTGTCGGTGTAGATCTGGCCGGCGACGAAGAAGAAGTCGTAGCAGATGCCGTGGAGCACCAGGCCGACCAGGATCATCCAGAACAGCGAGCCGGTGTCGCCGAAGCCGAACAGCACGTAGCGCAGCCCCCAGGCGAGCATGCCGATGAGCAGCGTCTTCTTGAACCCGAGCCGGCTCAGCAGGAACGGCATGGCCAGCAGGAACAGCGCCTCCGACATCTGGCCCAGCGACTGGTAGGCCGCCGCCCCCCGCACCCCGATCTCGTTGAGGTACAGGTTGGTGAAGTTGTAGTAGAAGGCCAGCGGGATGCAGATCAGCACCGAGGAGACGAAGAAGACCAGGTAGGAGCGGCTCTTCAGCAGGCCGAGCGCGTCCAGCCCCAGCAGCTGCCCCACCGAGCCCTGCCGGCCGCGGCCGCGCGGCGGGGTGTCGGGCATGAAGAAGGCCAGCACCCCCAGCAGCGCGGAGCCGGCCGCCGCCATCACGAAGGTGAGCTCGAGGCGTCCGCCCTGCTCCCAGCCCAACCAGCCGATGATCAGCCCGGCGACGATCCAGCCCAGGGTGCCGAACACGCGGATCGCGGGGAACTGCTTCTCGGGGTCGCGGAGCTGGTTGAACGAGATCGAGTTGGCCAGCGCCAGCGTCGGCATGAACAGCACCATGTAGACCAGCGCCGCGACGAAGAACGGGCCGAAGGCGTCCGCACGCCCGGCCAGGAACATCATCACCGCCGCCACCAGGTGCAGCACCCCGAACACCTTCTGGGCGGGGAAGAAGCGGTCGGCCACCAGGCCGACGACCAGCGGGGCGATGATGGCCCCGAGCGACTGGGTCAGGAAGGCGAGGCTGATCTGGCTGCCGCTGGCGCCGAGCTCACCGGCCAGGTAGGTGCCGAGGGTGACGAACCAGGCACCCCAGACGAAGAACTCCAGGAACATCAGGGCCGACAGCTTGGTGCGCAGCACCGGCGTGAGGCCGGCCGGTCGGCTCTGGGTGGGCTCGGACATGTGACCTCCTGCAGGATCTGCCTCGACGGTGGGGCTGAGCGCTGCGGAGACGATACGGCCGGGTACGCGGCGTGCGCAGCAGCCACACCGGTCAGGGAGCGACGGCGGACTCATCGCCCCGGTCCGCGGAGGAACACCGACCGGCCCACCGTCGACGGACGTCGCGTGGTTACGCTGCGGACGTGGACCAGACCGGCGACGTCTTCTGCCAGATCGTCTCGGGCGACCTCGAGGCGGCGGTGGTGACCCGCACCGACGAGCTCGTCGCCTTCCTCGACCACCGCCCGGTGTTCAAGGGCCACGTGCTGATCGCCCCGGTGGAGCACGTCGACACCATGCTCGAGCTGCCGCCGACGCTGATGGCGCCGCTGCTGACCCTGGCCCAGCGGGTGGCGCGGGCCCAGCAGCAGGTGCTCGGCGCGCAGGGCAGCTTCGTGGCGATGAACAACGTGGTGAGCCAGTCGGTGCCCCACCTGCACCTGCACGTGGTCCCCCGCCGCCGCGGCGACGGCCTGCGCGGCTTCTTCTGGCCCCGCACCCGCTACGGCGACGGCGAGGCCCGCCAGCTCGCCGACGACCTCGCCGCCGCCCTCCCCTGACCTGCCCACGCGTCCGGCACAACGTTTGAGGATCCCCGGGAGAAAACCCGCCCGACCGACGGCATCAGACCCCCGTCACCCCGCCGCACGGCCGTCCGCCGCTTCCCCCTCCCCGGTCGAGCGAGATTCCTCCCGCCCGCTGCCCCGACCGGCCCCGGCCGGCCGCCGGCCGACCCTGCAGGGAAAGTGGTCGGAGACGACACGGGGAAGCCGGATCCGCGCCGCACTCCACGTCGTTCCCGACCACTTCCCCCCCGGGAGGTAGGGGCCGGGGGGCCGGTGGCCGGGCCGGGGGCTGGGGGCCGGCGGCCCCGCGCTCGCGGGAAGTGCTCGGGAACGACAGCGGGACGGCCCCTGAGGGACCGTCCCGCTGTCGGCTCTGACCAGTCTCCCCGGGAGGGGGGTGGGGTCAGCCCTTGTTCTTCAGGGAGCGCAGCACGTACTGCATGATGCCGCCGTGGCGGTAGTACTCCGCCTCTCCGGGGGTGTCGATGCGGACCACGGCGTCGAAGCGGACCGGCTCCGCGCCCTCACGGGTGGCGGTGACGGTGACCGTCTGCGGGATGCCGCCCTCGTCGAGCGCGGTGATGCCGCTGACGTCGAAGCTCTCCTCACCGGTCAGCCCCAGCGAGTCGGCGCTCTGGCCCTCGGGGAACTGCAGCGGCAGGACGCCCATGCCGATCAGGTTGGAGCGGTGGATCCGCTCGTAGGACTCCGCGATCACGGCCTTGACGCCGAGCAGCGCGGTGCCCTTGGCCGCCCAGTCGCGCGAGGACCCGGAGCCGTACTCCTTGCCCGCCAGCACCACCAGCGGGACGCCCTGGGCCAGGTAGTTCACCGAGGCGTCGTAGACCGTCGACTGCTCCCCGCCGCGGGTGAAGTCACGGGTGACGCCGCCCTCGGTCCCCGGCGCCAGCTGGTTGCGGAGCCGGATGTTGGCGAAGGTGCCGCGGATCATCACCTCGTGGTTGCCGCGCCGCGAGCCGTAGGAGTTGAAGTCCTTGCGCTCCACCCCGTGCTCGGACAGGTAGCGGCCGGCGGGGCTGTCGGTCTTGATCGCACCGGCCGGGCTGATGTGGTCGGTGGTGATCGAGTCGCCCAGCTTCAGCAGCACCCGGGCGCCCGTGATGTCGCTGACCGGCACCGGCTCGGCCGGCATGTCCTCGAAGTACGGGGGCCGGCGCACGTAGGTGCTCTCCGGGTCCCACTCGAAGGTGTCCCCGGTCGGGGTCGGCAGCGACTGCCACTGCTGGTCGCCGGCGAAGACGTCGACGTAGGAGTCGGAGAACATCTCGCTGCTGATCGCCCCGCTCAGCACGGCGTCGATCTCGGCCTGGGTGGGCCAGATGTCGGACATGAAGACGTCGTTGCCCTGCTCGTCGGTGCCGAGCGGCTCGCTAGCCAGGTCGATGTCCATGCTGCCGGCCAGCGCGTAGACGACCACCAGCGGCGGCGAGGCCAGGTAGTTCATCTTCACGTCGGGGTTGATCCGGCCCTCGAAGTTGCGGTTGCCGGAGAGCACCGAGGTGACGGCCAGGTCGTGGGCGTTGACGGCCTCGCTGACCTCGGGGATCAGCGGCCCGGAGTTGCCGATGCAGGTGGTGCAGCCGTACCCGACCAGGTTGAAGCCGATCTTGTCCAGGTAGGGCGTCAGGCCGGCCTTGTCGTAGTAGTCCATGACCACCTTCGACCCGGGGGCCAGGGTGGTCTTGACCCACGGCTTGCGGGTCAGCCCGCGCTCGACGGCCTTCTTGGCCACCAGCGCCGCGCCCACCATGACGTTGGGGTTGGAGGTGTTGGTGCAGGAGGTGATGGCCGCCACCGTCACCGCCCCGTGGTCCAGGGTGAAGCTCTCACCGGTGGACAGGGTGACCTCGACCGGGTTGCTGGGACGCCCGCCACGCGCGCGCTCCACCAGCGAGCCGATCTTCTCGCCCACGCCGGTCTTGTCCTGCACCCGGGCGGCGACGTCGGAGACGGCGTCCTTGGCCTTCTCGGCCAGGCGGCCGACCAGCGACTCGTGCTGCTCCCCCGGGGTGCTGGTGGAGGGGGTGTCGGAGGCCGGGAAGCTCTCGGCCGAGCCCTCGTCCACCGCGTCGCCGTCGACGTCGACGTGCTTGACGTAGTCGCGCAGCGCGACCCGGAAGCTCTGCTTGGCCTCGCTCAGCAGCACCCGGTCCTGCGGCCGCTTCGGCCCGGCGATGCTGGGCACCACGGTGGCCAGGTCGAGCTCGAGGTACTCGCTGTACTGGGCCTCACGCTCGTCGTCGTGCCACAGCCCCTGCTCCTTGGCGTAGGCCTCCACCAGGGCGATCTGCTCGGGCGTGCGCCCGGTCAGCCGCAGGTAGTCGGTGGTGTGGTGGTCGATCGGGAAGACGGCGATGGTCGAGCCGTACTCCGGCGACATGTTGCCGATGGTGGCGCGGTTGGCCAGCGGGACGGCCGAGACGCCGGAGCCGTAGAACTCCACGAACTTGCCGACGACGCCGTGCTTGCGCAGCATCTCGGTGATGGTGAGCACGAGGTCGGTGGCGGTGGCGCCCTCGGGCAGCTCACCGGACAGCTTGAAGCCGACCACGCGCGGCACCAGCATCGAGACCGGCTGGCCCAGCATGGCCGCCTCGGCCTCGATGCCGCCCACGCCCCAGCCGACCACGCCGAGGCCGTTGACCATGGTGGTGTGGGAGTCGGTGCCGACGCAGGTGTCGGGGTAGGCCTGCAGCACGCCGTCCACCTCGCGGGGGAAGACCACGCGGGCCAGGTGCTCGATGTTGACCTGGTGGACGATGCCGGTGCCGGGCGGGACGACCTTGAAGTCGTCGAAGGCGCCCTGGCCCCAGCGCAGGAACTGGTAGCGCTCGCGGTTGCGGCCGTACTCGATCTCGACGTTCTTGACGAAGGCGTCCGCGGTGCCGAAGACGTCGGCGATGACGGAGTGGTCGATCACCAGCTCGGCCGGGGCCAGCGGGTTGATCCGGGAGGGGTCGCCGCCCATCTCGGCCATGGCCTCGCGCATGGTGGCGAGGTCGACCACGCAGGGGACACCGGTGAAGTCCTGCATGATCACCCGGGCCGGGGTGAACTGGATCTCCTTGCTGGGCTGCGCCGTCGGGTCCCAGCCGGCGAGGTCACGGATGTGCTCGGCGGTGATGTTGCGGCCGTCCTCGGTGCGCAGCAGGTTCTCGAGCAGGATCTTCAGGCTGTACGGGAGCGACTCGGAGCCCTCCACCGCGTCCAGCCGGAAGATCTCGTACGAGGTGCCCGCGACGTCGAGGGTGGACTTCGCGCCGAAGCTGTTCACACTCATCTGGCTCACTTCCCGATGTCGGATCGATTTGTCTTGACGTCAAGATATCACTGCCCGCCCGGGAAGGACTACCCGGCCGGGCCCGGCGGCACGCCGCTCAGGCGGGCGGGGCCAGCACGGCCACGCACTCGACGTGGGCCGTCATCGGGAACAGGTCGAAGGCGCGCAGCGAGGTGAGCTGCCAGCCGGCGTCGACGGCGGTGCGCAGGTCGCGGGCCAGCGCCGCCGGGTCGCAGGCCACGTAGGCGATGCGGCGCGGCCGGCGGGCCAGCACCTCGCGCACCACGGCCGGGCCGGCCCCGGTGCGCGGCGGGTCGAGCACGACCAGGTCGGTGCGGGCCGGCAGCCGCCTCAGCACCTGCGCCACCTTCCCGGCGGTGGCCCGGCTGCCCTCGGCCCCGACGGCGGCCAGGTTGCGCCGGGCGTGGGCCACGGCGGCCCGGCCGGACTCCACGCCCCACACCTGGACGCCGCGGCGGGCCAGCGCCACGGCGAACAGCCCGACCCCGCAGTAGAGGTCGAAGGCCCGCTCCCCCGGCTGCGGCTGCAGCCCCTCCAGCACCACGTCCACCAGGGTCTGCGCGGCGCCGGTGTGCACCTGCCAGAAGCCGTCGGCGGAGACGGCGAGGCGGGCGTCGTCCACCTGCTGGTGGAGCAGCGCGGGTCCGTCGGTGCGCTCGCCGTCGACCAGCGTGGTCACCGACCCCTCGGAGTCGACGGCCGTCTCCACGGTGGCCCCGGGACGCCACCCGGTGCGCTCCGGGCGGGAGCGGGGGTCGCTGATCGGGCACCCCTGCGCCGGGACGGGCTCCAGGTCGTGGGAGCGGTGCCGGCGCAGCGCCAGCACCCCGTCGGCGTCGGCGTGGTAGCGCATCCGGGTGCGCCAGCCCAGGCCTCCCTCGTCGCCGGGCACCGGCTCGACCACCACCTGGCGCTCCAGCCCGGCCAGCCGCTGCAGCTGCTCGGCCACCACGTCGGCCTTGAGCCGGCGCTGGGTGGGCAGGTCGAGGTGCTGGAAGTCGCAGCCGCCGCACCGTCCCGGCCCGCTGACGGGGCAGGGGCGTGGCACCCGGCCGGGGGCGGGTCGCAGCACCTCGACGGCGTCCCCCCGCCAGAACCGGTCGTGGCTGGTGTCGGTGAGCCGGACGGTGACGAGCTCGCCGGGGGCGGTGTGGCGGACGAACACCACGCGGCCCTCGTGCCGGGCCACGCAGTGCCCGCCGTGGGCCACCGGTCCCACCTCGACCGGGCCGACCAGCGCGCCGGGGCCCGCCTCGGTGCTCACCGGGCGACCGGGCTGCCGCCGCGGCGCACCGGGCGGTCGTTCTTGTGGCGGTCACGGGCCCGGGCCGAGGAGCGGAGCTGGTACGGCACCGAGGTCACCATGACGCCCGGGGTGAACAGCAGCAGGGCCTTGAGCCGCAGCGCGGACTGGTTGTGCAGCAGCTGGCCCCACCAGTGGCCGACCACGTACTCGGGGACGTAGACGCACACGACGTCGCGCGGGGACTCGGTGCGGATGGCCTTGATGTAGTCCAGCAGCGGGGTGGTCACCTCCCGGTAGGGCGAGGCGACGACCTTGAGCGGGACGTCGATGCCCAGCTCGTCCCAGGCGGCCATCAGCCGCTCGGTCCGCTCGGGCTCGACCGCCACGGTGACGGCCTCCAGCGTGCTGGGGGCCGCGGCCTTGGCGAAGTAGACCGCGCGCAGGGTGGCCTTGTGGACCTGGCTGACCAGCACCACGGCGCGGACCCGGCTGGGCAGCTCGCCGGTGTCGCCGGGCTCGAGGGCGATCTCCTCGGCCACCGAGTCGTAGTGGCGGCGGATCCCCTTCATGAGCAGGAACACCACCACCATGGCCAGGATCGCCAGGTAGGCCCCCTGGGTGAACTTGGAGACCACCACGATGACCAGCACGGTGCCGGTCATGGTCAGCCCGATGGCGTTGACCACCCGGGAGTGCCGCATCCGCCGGCGCTCCGCCGGGTCCTGCTCGGTGGCCAGGTGGCGGGTCCAGTGCCGCAGCATCCCGAACTGGCTGATGGTGAAGCTGACGAACACGCCCACCACGTAGAGCTGGATCAGCGCGGTCACCTCGGCCCGGAAGACCAGCACCAGCACGGCGGCGGCCACGGCGAGCACCACGATGCCGTTGCTGAAGGCGAGCCGGTCCCCCCGGGTGTGCAGCTGGCGCGGCAGGTAGCCGTCGCGGGCCAGGATGGAGCCCAGCACCGGGAAGCCGTTGAAGGCGGTGTTGGCGGCCAGGAACAGGATCACCATGGTGGCGGCGACCACGAAGTAGAAGCCGGGCGGGAAGGCGGAGAACACCGTCTCGGCCAGCTGGCCGATCGCCGTGCGCTCCACCACCTCGACCCGCTCGCCGTCCAGCGTGTAGTGGGAGTTGCCGAGGTCGACCACCTTCAGCCCGGTGAGCTTGGCCAGCCAGATGACGCCGAGCATCATCGTGATCGAGGTGGCTCCCAGCAGGGCCAGGGTGGTGGCGGCGTTGCGGCTCTTGGGCTTGCGGAAGGACGGCACCCCGTTGGAGATCGCCTCGATGCCGGTCAGCGCCGCCGAGCCGGAGGAGAAGGCCCGGGCCAGCAGCAGCACCATCGCCAGCCCGGTGAAGCCGGCGAACTCGGGGTCGGGTTCGATGCCGTACTGGGCGGAGTGGACGCGCAGGTCCTCGTCCAGCACGAGGATGCGGAACAGCCCGACGCCGATCATGCCGAGCATGGCCACCATGAAGCAGTAGGTGGGGATGGCGAACATCGTCCCCGACTCGCGGATGCCCCGCAGGTTGAGCGCCATCAGCAGCAGGATCACCACCGCGGCCGCGGTGCCCTCGTGCCCGTCGAGGAAGGGCAGCACCGCCTTGGCGTTCTGGATCCCCGAGGAGACCGAGACGGCCACGGTGAGGACGTAGTCCACCAGCAGGGCGCTGGCGACCGAGAGGCCCGCGTGCGGGCCGAGGTTGGTGGTGGCCACCTCGTAGTCGCCGCCGCCGGAGGGGTAGGCGTGCACGTTCTGCCGGTAGGAGGCGATCACCACCAGCATGACCAGGGCGACCAGCAGGGCGATCTTCCAGTCCCAGGCGTAGCCGGCCAGCCCTGCGAGCGACAGGGTGATCAGGATCTCGTCGGGGGCGTAGGCCACCGAGCTCAGCGCGTCGGAGGCGAAGACCGGCAGCGCGATCCGCTTGGGCAGCAGGGTCTCCCCCAGCTGCGTGCTCTCGAGCTTCCGGCCGACCAGCAGGCGCTTGCCCGCGTCGATCAACTTCACGGGCGCCGACACTACGCCTGAACCGGTGGCCGTTCCGCCACGGCAGGGCAGCACGGCCGCCCGACGACGTCCGCGGCCACCTCCCGCCCGGCCCGCGCGGTGAGATAGCGTCGGCCCCGCAGGGACATCGCCGGCAGGAGATCTGTGTGCACATCGTGATCATGGGCTGCGGACGAGTGGGCTCGAGCCTCGCCCGCGGGTTGGAGCGGCGCGGCCACACCGTGGCGGTCATCGACGTCGACGTCGACGCCTTCCGGCGGCTGGGGCCCGGTTTCGACGGCGCGACGGTCAAGGGCGTCGGGTTCGACCGCGGCGTGCTGGTCGAGGCCGGGATCGAGCGGGCCGGCGGCTTCGCGGCCGTGTCCAGCGGCGACAACTCCAACATCCTGGCCGCCCGGGTGGTGCGCGAGACCTTCGGCGTCTCCAACGTGGTGGCCCGCATCTACGACCCCGGACGGGCGGAGGTGTACGAGCGCCTGGGCATCCCCACCGTGGCCACCGTCCGGTGGGCCGCCGACCAGGTGCTGCGCCGGCTGCTGCCCGAGGGCTCGGAGCCGCTGTGGCGCGACGTGTCGGGCCAGGTGCAGCTGATCGAGGTGCACGTCCACCGCGACTGGGTGGGGCGTTCCATCGCCGAGATGCAGCGGGCCGCCCGGACCCCGATCCCGGTGCTGCTGCGGCTGGGGCAGGGCCAGGTGGCCAGCCCCAAGACGATCTTCCAGGACGGCGACCTCGCCTACATGGCCGTGGAGAAGGGCCGCATCAGCGAGGTCGAGACGCTCTTCGCCGGTCCTCCGCCGCGGGAGTGACCGTGCCCGACATCCCACCTGCCACCACCTCCCGGAAGGGGAACCGACCATGCGGGTAGCCATCGCCGGCGCCGGCAACGTGGGCCGCTCGATCGCCACCGAGCTGCTGGCCAACGGCCACCAGGTGCTGCTGATCGACAAGGACCCCCGCGCGATCAAGACCGAGTCCGTGGCCGAGGCCGAGTGGCTGCTGGCCGACGCCTGCGAGCTGTCCTCGCTGGAGGAGGCGGGGCTGGACTCCTGCGACGTGGCCATCGCCGCCACCGGGGACGACAAGGTCAACCTGGTCCACTCGCTGCTGGCCAAGACCGAGTTCGGGGTGCCCCGCACGGTCGGGCGGGTCAACCACCCCCGCAACGAGTGGATGTTCGACGACGTGTGGGGGGTCGACGTCGCCGTGTCGACGCCGCGGCTGATGTCGGCGCTGGTCGAGGAGGCCGTCACCGTGGGCGACCTGGTCCGGCTGTTCCAGTTCCGCAAGGGCAACAGCAACCTGGTCGAGATGACCCTGCCCGACGACTCCCCCGCCGTCGGTCAGCGGATCGGGACGATCGCCTTCCCGCGCCAGGTGGTGCTGGTGGCGATCATCCGCGACGGCCGGGCGCAGGCGCCGCAGCGCGACGCGGCCCTGGAGGGCGGCGACGAGCTGCTCTTCGTCACCGACCCCGAGCACGAGCGGGAGCTGGCCGAGCTGCTGACGCCGCACCACGTCCGTCCCTCGGTGATCGACAACACCGTCGGGCTCTGAGCGGGACGCGGGGACGACCCCGCGGGGGCGTCAGCGGGCGACGCTGAGCAGCTCGTAGCGCGGGTTGAACATCACCCGCTGGCCCTCGACGGTGGTGATCCGGCCCTCGACCTTGAGCCGCACCCCGGGCTCGATCCCGGGGATCGAGCGCCGGCCCATCCACACCAGGGTCAGCGTGCCCGAGCCGTCCTTGAGGTCGACCTGGAGCCACCGGGTGGTGCCACGGGGCTGCATGGTGATGCAGGTGACCGTGCCGCTGGCCGTGACCCGGCTGCGGTCGGCGCACTCCGCCAGCGGGGTCGCCCCGCACTGGCGCACCTCACGCTGGAGCTGCTCGGACTCCAGCTCCTCGTTGGAGGACACCAGCCGGGCCAGTGCCCGGCTGAACGCGCCACGTCGGGAACGCTCCCCGACCTGCTGATCCATCGCTTCGCTCCACATCGGTCCGGGCCCGGGAGGAGTCCCGGGTCCGCACCCCATTGTGCCTCGCCCGGGGCCGGTGGCGAAGCCGTTGCACGTGCTGCTGGACGGTGTCGTCGCCCCGGCGGGCGGGCGGGCGCCGTCGGGGGGCCGGCGGCCGCCTCAGCCGCGGGCGGCCGGCGGCTGCGAGCCCGGTGCGGGACGGATCGCCACGTCGTCGGGGACGGTCATCGGGATCACCTCACCGGCGGCCATGGCGGTGTCGCCCCGGCGCACCACGGTGGAGGCGAACACGTCGTGCAGCTCGTCGGCCGGCGAGGCCAGCCCCTGCGCCAGCGCCGCCTGCCCGTACAGCACCCCTCGCAGCAGCCACCGCGGGCCCTCGGCCGCCCAGGTGCGCGAGGGCTGGTAGCCCTGCTGGCCCTCCGGCCCGGTGACCGGCACCAGCCGGCGGAGCTCGGTGCCGTAGGGGCCCTCGACCAGCGTCACCGTGCCCTTCTGGGCGCGGGTGGCGGCCACCACCTCCTCGCGGATCTCGGCCCACAGCCCGCCGCTGCGGGGTGCGGCGAAGACGGCCAGCTCGAGCGCGGACTGGCCGATCAGCACCATCGCCGACACCACCGCGCCGGTGTCCTGGGCCACCTGGAGGCGCAGCTCCATCCCCTCGCGAGGGGTGATGACCAGCGAGCCGAGGTCGATCCGCTGGACGTCGTCGGCGTCCAGGTCGACCTCGGAGATGTCGAAGGGGCCGTCGGCGCGCCAGTCGCGGGAGCGGTCGAAGGCCGCCCAGTCCCGCTCGCCGCCCTCGCCGGTCTCCTCGCCGCCGTCCTCGGCGGGGGCCGGCTCGGCGGGGACCTCCGCCTCGGCGGCCGGCTCGGCCGGTACCTCGGGGGTCTCGTCGTCGGCGGCCTTGCGGCGACGGCTGAAGATCATCGTGTGCTCTCCTGGGGGTGCTCGGACGGCTCCGCCTGCGAAGTCTGCCACGCACGGACGCCACCGCTGGACCCGTGCCCGCCGGTGGCCCGGGCCGAGGACGCCAGCTCCTCGACCTCGACGAACCGGGCCTGCCCGACCCGCTGCAGCACCAGCTGGGCGATCCGGTCGCCCCGGTGCAGCTCGACCGGGTGCTCCCGGTCGGTGTTGAGCAGGCACACCTGGACCTCGCCGCGGTAGCCGGAGTCGACCGTCCCCGGGGCGTTGACCACGGTCAGCCCGGAGCGTGCGGCCAGCCCGGAGCGCGGGTGCACCAGGCCGACCCAGCCGGGCGGGATCTGCACGGCGATGCCGGTGGGCACCAGCCGCCGCTCCCCCGGCTCCAGGCGGACGTCGACGGCGGTGAACAGGTCGGCTCCGGCGTCGCCCTCGTGGGCGTAGCCGGGCAGCGGCAGCCCGGGGTCCAGCCGGCGCACCGGCACCAGCGGCTGCTCCGGCTGCTCCTCGACGTCGCGGGGCGGGACGGGCGGGGTCGGCGAGGTCACGCGGGAGCTCCTGCTCGGGTGGTGGAGAGGTGGTGCCGGATGGTCTCGACCAGCGCCTCGGGGCGCCGGGTGGCCACCAGCCAGGCCGGGTGGGGGTCGGCCGGGTCGGACAGCTCGACCCGCACCAGGCGGTCGAGGTAGGGCCGCTGCAGCCGCCAGCAGCCGACGTCGGCGCGGCCGCGGAGCCGGTCCTGCACCTCCTCGGCCGTCAGCACCCGCGCCGAGGCCACCCAGTCCCACTCCACCCGGGCCCGCCCGGCCCGCAGCCCGTGCTCGTCGGCCACCACGGGGGCCGAGTGCTGCCACAGCAGCACCGCGGTGACCGAGGTGGAGAGCACCGTCACCACCACGGTCACCCAGCCCGGGGTGACGACGAGGCAGGTGAGGACCAGCGAGGCCACCACGCCGGCGGCCAGCAGCACCCACAGCCAGGGCACGGTCAGTCGTTCGCGGTGGATCACCCGCCCAACCTAGCCCGCTCCCCGGGTCGAGGCCCGTCCGGAGCCGGGACGCAGCACGGGTGCGGACCGGTCGGTCCGCACCCGTGTGGTCGTGGTGTGGTGGGCTGGTGCCGCTGGGTCAGCCGGCGCAGTCCATGCAGTACTCGTCGTTCCCGCGCCGCTCGACGATCTGGCTGCGGTGACGGACGAGGAAGCAGCCGGCGCAGGTGAACTCGTCGGACTGCTTGGGGAGCACCCGGACGGTGAGCTCCTCGTGGGAGAGGTCGGCCCCGGGGAGCTCGAACGACTCCGCCGCCTCGACCTCGTCCTCGTCGACCTTCCCCGAGTTCTTGTCGTTCCGGCGGGTCTTCAGCGCCTCGATGCTGTCCTCGCTCAGCTCCTCTTCGGACTTGCGAGGGGCGTCGTAGTCGGTCGCCATGGTTCCTTCCTGAATCGTGAACGTGCCCCCGAGACGCAGGAGCACGAGCGCATGCATATCACAGCACCCGAACCAGCCGGGCCCACTTGTTGTTCCCGTTTCCGGGCACCCCCAGACGCGCCGGCCCCGCAGGGTTCGGCGCAGGCTCCTCCGGCCTCCCGGGGACGCCCGTCCGGCGCCTCCGGGGACCTCCGGCGGCGGCCGCTCAGCCCGGTGCGACGGCCCCGCACAGGGCCGGACGTCCCGGCTCGCGCAGGTTCGGGCAGCAGCCCACCGGGCAGACGACCAGGCCGGGGCTGCCGCCCTCGATCACGCTGGGCGCCGCCGGTTCGCCACGGGCCACCGCGGCCCGCTCCAGGGCGAGGTCGACCAGCCCCGAGACGAAGGCCGGGTGCGTGCCGGCGGTGGCGGCGCGCTCCATCCTGAGCCCCAGCTCCTCGGCGGTCTCGCGGGCCTCGGTGTCGAGGTCGAAGACGACCTCCATGTGGTCGGAGACGAAGCCGATGGGCGCCACCACCACGCTGCGGACGCCGGCCGCGGCCAGCTCGGCCATCCGGTCGTTGATGTCGGGCTCGAGCCAGGGCTGGCTCGGCGGGCCGGAGCGGGAGCAGTAGACGAGGTCGAACGGGTGCGCCACCCCCGTCTCCTGGCGCAGCTGCCAGGTGATCTCCTGGGCCACCGACTGGTGCCAGTCGACGTAGGAGCCCGTCTCGCTGCGGGGCGGCGGGCCGGCGGTCTCGGCCATCGCGGTAGGGAGCGAGTGGGTGACGAACAGCAGGTGCGGGACCTCGTCGGAGAGGCGCTCCACCGCCTCCCGGACGGCGGCCAGGTTGGCGTCGACGAAACCGGGGTGCTGGGCGTAGTTGCGGACGCGGTCCACCTGCAGCTCGGTGCCGGCGGCGGCCACCGGGGACCAGGCGTCCCACAGGTTCTCCCGGTACTGCCGGCAGGAGGAGTAGGAGGGGTAGGCGCTGGTGGTGATGGCCAGCACGCGCCGGTGGCCGTCCCGGGCGATCTCGGCCATGGTCTCGCCGAGCCAGGGTGCGGTGTTGCGGTTGCCCCAGTACAGCGGCAGCTCGAGCCCGCGGCCGGCCAGCTCGGCGCGCAGCGCCGCCAGCAGGTCCCGGCACTGGTCGTTGATCGGGCTGCGCCCGCCGAAGGCGAGGTAGTGCCCGGCCACCTCAGTCAGCCGCTCCTCGGGGATGCCGCGTCCACCGGTGACCTGGCGCAGGAAGGGCATCACCTCCTCCGGTGCCTCGGGCCCGCCGAAGGAGACCAGCAGCAGGGCGTCGTAGGGCGCGAGCCCGTGCCCGGGGGACGAGGAGGACATGCCCCGCATCCTGCCAGACGCCTCCGCACCGGCCCGCGACGGAGCGTCGGTGCGACGAGCCACCGCAGCGTCCTTCCCACGACGCGCACTGTCCGCGAGGCGGCTCCCGGCCCGGCGGGCGCCGCCGGGGTAGGTTGGGGGGACTATCCGACAGTGGAGGCGACCGATCGAATGCGCACCGCGCGGCCCACGGGGTTGAGCCCCGACGGCTCGGCGCTGATCGTCGTCACCGACTCCGGTGAAGAGGTCGCCGTCGCCAACGACGAGCGTCTCGCGGCGGCGCTGCGGCGCGACCGACCCGGGCTGGCGCAGGTGGAGATGCAGATGGAGAGCGAACTGAGACCACGAGAGATCCAGGACCGGATCCGCGGTGGTGCCTCGCCGGAGCAGGTGGCCGAGGAGGCGGGGGTGCCGCTGGAGCGCATCCAGGCCTTCGCCGCGCCCGTCCTCGCCGAGCGCAACCACATCACCTCGCTCGCCCTGGCCTCCCCGGTCCGGCGCCGTGGCGAGGCGCAGGCCGGGCGGACCCTCCGCGACGTCGTCGGCGAGCAGCTCGGGGCCGTCGGTCAGCGCGCCGACGCCCTCGTCTGGGACGCCTGGCGCACGGAGGACCGGCAGTGGTGGCTGCGGGCCACGCTCCCCGGCGGCGACGGCTCGCCGGAGCGGCGGGCCACCTTCCGCTTCGACCAGCGGGCCCGCTCCAGCGCGGCGGAGGATGACGACGCCCGCTGGATGCTGGGCGAGCTGAGCCAGCCCTCGCGGCCCGGTGCCCGCACCGGCGACCCGGACAGCGAGCCCACCGAGGACCTCGAGGACGAGCTGGCGCTGGTCCGCGCGCTCTCGCAGGGACGCCCGCTGGCCGACCCCGGCTTCCTGACCGAGCCCGAGGACGACCGGGAGGACTCGGGGCCGGTGTGGCGTCCCGGCGCCCCCCGCCACGACTCCGGACGGCTGCCCCGCCTCGACCCCGCGCACCGCCCCGTGCCCGCGCCGGCACCCCGCTCATCCACCCCGCCCTCGCCGCCGCGGCCGGCCGTGGAGGAGCCGGCCGGCGCCCCGCTGGACGACCCCTACGACATCATCCCGAGCGACCAGTCCGACCTCGACGTGCTGTACGAGATGCTCGGCGGGCTGCAGGAGGACTCGGTCAACATCTACGCCGGTCTCTCCGACCCCGTGCCCGGTCCGGACTCGGCGGAGGAGGCACCGACCTCGCGGGCCGAGCGGCGACGTCGTCGCCGCCGCCGCGACAAGGACGCCGACGAGCAGCCGCAGACTCCCTCGGGCGACGCCGGGACCGGTGAGGCGGGCGCCGCTGAGGGGGGCGTCACCGCTGCGCCGGCGGACCCGGCGCAGCAGCCGCCGGTGCAGCCGGACGCCGACCAGCCCGAGCCGGAACCGGTCGACCCGGTCCGGGAGGAGCCGGCGCCGGTCGCCGCGGCCGGGGACGAGACCGCCGACGAGCCGGAGCCGCAGACCGCGTCCGGCGACCTCGAGCAGCCGTCCCTGCTGGACGACTCCGACACCCCGGCGACCGAGCAGCCCGCCCCGGCCCGCAGGAGCGGACGACGCAAGCGCGCCAGCGTCCCCAGCTGGGACGAGATCATGTTCGGGGCGCCCCGCAGCTGAGGGCGGACGGGCGGCCTCAGCCGCCGGTCTGCACCGGGCGGCCGGGGTCGCTGACCCAGTCGCTCCACGAGCCGGCGTAGAGCACGCCGTCCTCGCGCCCGGCCTCGGCCAGCGCCAGCACGGTCTGGGAGGCGGTGACGCCCGAGCCGCAGTACAGCACCGGCTCCGGGCCCAGGTCGCCCAGCACCCGGGCGAGCTCAGCCGGTGGCAGCAGCCGGCCGTCCTGGCCGAAGAGCAGCGCCGAGGGCAGGTTCTGCGCCCCGGGCACGTGGCCGCCGACCGGGTCCACCGGCTCCTCGTCGCCGCGGTAGCGCGCGGCCGCGCGGACGTCCACCACGGGACGGCCCTCGGCCAGCGCCTGCTGCACCCCCGCGGCGTCGGTCGCCGGCAGCCGGGGCGGTCCGGCCACGAAGCCGCCGGGTGCCACCGCGGCCGAGGGCCCGGTCTCGACCGGCTGCCCGGCCGCGCGCCAGGCCGCGAAGCCGCCGTCGAGGACCTGCACCCGGTCGTGGCCGGCGTCGCGGAGCAGCCACCACAGCCGGGCGGCGGGCAGCAGCGCGCCGCCGTCGACGGCCACCACCGCACGGCCCGGGTCGAGCCCGACGCGTCGCATCGCGGCCTGGAAGACCTCGGGCGTGGGCAGGGGGTGGCGTCCCGCCCCACCGCGGGAGCGGTCGTCGTGCCCGCTCAGCTCGTGCTCGAGGTCGACCCACCGGCTGCCGGGCACGTGCCCGGCCTCGAACTCCTCGCGTCCGTCGGGGCCGAGCAGGTTCCAGCGGGCGTCCAGCACCAGCGGCGGGTCGTCACCGGCGAGCAGGCGGGCCAGCTCGTCGGCGTCCACCAGCCAGCGTCGGGTCTGCGCGGTCATCGTTCCTCCTCGAAGGGCAGCGGTTCGGGGTAGCGCAGGGCGCGCGAGCGGGCCGCGGTCATCCTCGCCCGGTGGTGCCGGCGGCACAGCACCTCGTAGGTGACTCCCGCGTCGTCCGGACCACCTGCACCGGGCTCGGCCGGGTCGACCCGGTCACCGGCCCCGGCCTCCACCTCGGCCAGGGTGTCGCCGACCGCGACCTGGGAGCCCTCGGTGACCATGCTGCCGGCGACGATGCGGGCGTTGTGGGTGGCCACCGCGCCGCACCAGCACAGCGGTCGGGTCTGCAGGGTCTCCATCCGGTCGCACAGCTCGACCAGCCGCTGCGAGCCCGGGAACAGCCGGGTCTGGAAGTCGCTGAGGATGCCGAAGGCGAACACGTCCAGCTGCAGCTCGTCGACCAGCCGGGCCAGCTGGTCCACCTGCTCGCGGGTGTAGAACTGCGCCTCGTCGCAGACGAGGTAGTCGACCCGCCGGCCGGCGGTCAGCTCCTCGACCACCCACCGCCACAGGTCCAGCTCCGCGGTCACCTCCACCGCCGGGCGCTGCAGCCCCAGCCGCGAGGAGATCCGCGCCTCGCCGGCCCGGTCGTGGCTGGTGAACAGCGCGCCGGTGCGCCCGCCCAGGGTGTGGGTGTGGTCCATCTGCAGGGCGAGGGTGGACTTGCCGCAGTCCATCGGACCCGTGAAGAAGACCAGCTCCGGCACGCGCGCTCCCCCTCAGTCG
This sequence comes from Auraticoccus cholistanensis, assembly GCF_009742705.1. Classification (GTDB taxonomy): domain Bacteria; phylum Actinomycetota; class Actinomycetes; order Propionibacteriales; family Propionibacteriaceae; genus Auraticoccus; species Auraticoccus cholistanensis. The sequence continues at coordinate 185,305 of NZ_WPCU01000005.1, read as the reverse complement.
ACCAGCAGCGGGACGAGCATCTCCGCCGGCGTGAGCGAGCCGTGCATGCCCACCAGGCTCAGCTCGCGGTCCAGGCTGCGGGTCATCACCGCACCGGGACCCCGCATGGCCACCAGCACGTCACCGAAGCGGGCCCGGACGCGGTCGTCGCAGGGACCGAACCAGCCCTCGTCCACCGCCTCGTCGCGGGTCCGCACCCAGGCCTGCTCCCCCAGCCGGTCGCGCCAGCGGGCCGCGACGGCGGCCTCGGGCTCACGGCCGACGTGGAGCTGGCGCAGCCGTCCCTCTCCGGCGAGCTGCTGCACCCCGGCCAGCAGCCCGGGCTCGTCCTCGACCACCAGCTGGTCGGCCCAGGCGACGTCGACCATGCCGTGGTCGCCGGTGACGACGAGGCGCACGTCGTCGGGCAGCGCAGCCCGCAGCCGGGCGCACATGGCGTCGATGCGGATCAGGTGGCGCAGCCACTGCTCGGACCGGCTGCCGTGGACGTGCCCGGTGTGGTCCAGCTCGCGCTCGTAGCCGTAGACCAGGGTCCGCTCCCCCGACACCGCCCGCTGCGCGATCAGCTCGATCCGACGGTCCTCGTCGCGCTCGTCGTCCAGGCCGAAGAAGTCCGGGCCGCGGAGCGCGGCGAAGGTCAGGCCGCTGCCGCGGAAGCGGGACGGGGCGACGCTGGAGACCGAGACGCCCGGCCGCAGCCCCTCGAAGACGGTCGGGCACGGCTGCAGCTCCCGCGGCGGCACGGCGGAGTCCCAGACCAGCGCGTTGAGCACCTCCATCGTGCGCGGGACGAGGAAGCTGTAGCCGGCCATCCCGTGCTGGCCGGGCGCCAGACCGGTGCCGAGCGAGCTGAGGCTGGTCACGGTGGTGCTGGGCACGCCGGCGGTGATGGCGCGGCCCCGCCTCAGCAGCCCGTGCAGGTAGGGCACCTCGCGGGAGACCGAGCGCAGCAGGTCCCAGCCGAGCCCGTCGACCAGCATCACCACCCACCGCTCGCCCTCGGGCAGGCCGAGCTCGGCCGGGGCGGCCCGGCCGTCGGGCAGCTCGGCGCCGAGCCGGTGCGCCACCGCGGGCAGCAGGTCGGCCAGGCTGCTGCGCCCGTAGGCGGGCAGCACCATCTCAGGCAAGGACATCCCGGGCACCCTCAGCGTCCGCGCGTCCGGCCGGCGGCACCGGTGGCCCGCTGCAGCGCGCGGGCGAAGGAGCTGAGCCGCTCGACCTGGGCGGCCCCGTCCGCGGCCACGCTGGCCCGCACGGTCAGGTCGTCGGTGGAGACGGTGCCGGTGAAGCCGTGGTCGGCGTTGCACTGCGGGTCGTCGCAGCCCGCCGGCTCCAGCTCGATGCGGCGCATCGTCCCCCACCCCACGTTCAGCCACACCTCCGCGATGCCGCGGTGGCCCGGGCGCCACGCCGCCGGATCGGCGACCACGGTGGTCAGCCCCACCGCGGTGATCCCGGACAGGCTGATCGACTCGGTGGACAGGATGGCCTGCGGCCGGCCGTCACCCACCGGCTCCTGGCCGGCCGGGGCCTCGTCGGTGTGGACCAGCACGAGCCGGCTGGGGGTGAGCACCAGGACGGTCAGGTGGCGGTGGATCTCGTCGTGGGTGAAGGTCGGCTCCAGGTGCAGGCAGTAGGCGCGGATCTCCTCCTCGTCGACCCCCTCGGCGACGGCGTCGGCGATCAGTGCCGGGAAGTAGCCGCTCGCCGCGATCTCCTCGTAGAGCGCGGCGGCCTGGGTCGAGCTCGAGGTCATGACGGCCATCCTCGCACGCATCCGCCCCGCGCCGCCGCCGAGCGGGGCACCGCCCGGCTCAGAGCGCCCGCACCTGCGGGTCGCGCACCTCGCGGGTGGGCAGCACGGTGATGCGGGCCCCCAGCACCGCCACGTCGCGGGTCGAGGCGAGGCACGGGTTGAGCACGACCTCGCTGAGCTGGGGCAGCTCGTCGGCCATCTCGGCCACCCGGTGCAGCAGCTCCTCCACCCGTGCGACGTCCACCCCGCGGCTGCGGCCCTGGCCGAACAGCAGCGGGGCGGCGCGCAGCGAGCGGACCATGGCGGCGGCGTCGACGTCGGTCAGCGGCGGCACCCGGTGCACCACGTCGCCCAGCATGTCCGAGGCGAGACCGGCCAGCCCCAGCGAGATGACGGGACCGTAGTCCGGGTCCTCCACCGAGCTGATGGCCAGCGACACCCCCGGCGGCATGGTGGCCTGCACCACCGGCTCGGCGAGCGCCTGGTCGTCCACGGAGCCCAGGCCGAGCTCGACCATCAGCCGGCCCAGGTCGGCCCAGGCCGCGGCCATCTCCTGCGGGTCGTCGAGGTGGCGGTGCACGCTGGCCAGGTCGGGCAGCCCGCGCACCGCGGGGGCGGTGGCCTTGAGCACGACGTCCCAGCCCAGCCGCGAGGCCACCCGGGTCGCCTCCTCCAGGGTGCTCACCCGGTAGCGGGGTACCGCCCGGATGCCGAAGGCGCGCAGCAGCGCGGTGGCCTCGTCGTCGGTCATCGCCCGGCCCTCCGGGGCGTCGGTGAGCACGTCGTGGACGATGCGGCGGGCGGCGTCGACGTCCAGCTCGAGCATCGGCACCGCGCCGGGGTCGCGGGCCCGCCAGTGGGCGTAGGCGGAGACGGCGTTGAGGGCGGCCAGCGCGTCGCCGTAGCTGGCGTAGGTGGGCAGCTGGCCCGGGCCGTCGGTGCCGGTCGCGCGGCGGGCCACCCGCTCGAAGTCGACGAAGACGCCGATCAGCGGCTTGACGGTGGTGTCGGCCAGCGCCGACAGCCGGTGGTGGGCGTCGCTGGCCACGGTGTCGTAGACCCCGACCACGACGCACAGCACCGAGTCGTTGACGGGGTCGTCCAGGGCGGCGCGGGCGGCGTCGACGATGGCGTCGGGGCCGGTGTCGGTGGGCAGCGCCACCGGCTCGTTCGGGGTCAGACCCATCCGGGCAGCGGCCGCGGTGACCTGGGCGGCCAGGGTGTCGTCGTTGGTGATCACCCGCACCCGCGGGCCCGAGGGCAGCGGCTGGCGGCCGAGCAGCTTGGCCACGTCGTACATGGCGTCGCGGCGCTCGCAGACGATGACCCCCGACTGGCGGAACAGCGAGTCGATGGCCTCCGGCGGCGCCACCGGGGACGAGCGCCCGCGGACCTGCGGGGAGGAGCGCAGCGAGCGGCTCGGCGAGAACACCACCACCGGCTTGCGGCGCGCCAGCCGGCGCACGATCCGGGTGAACTTGCGCGGGTTGCCGATCTTGTCCAGCGACAGCACGCAGACGGCGGTGCGCTCGTCGTCCTCCCAGAACTGCATGACGTCGTTGCCGGTGACGTCGGAGTAGGCGCCGGTGGAGAGGAAGTTCGAGATGCCGATGTTGTGCTCCAGCGCCGCCGACAGCAGCACCACCCCGACCGCCGCCGACTGGCAGAACAGCCCGACGCGGCCGGTCCGCGGCATCGGCGCGGGGGTGACGTTCAGCCGGTAGGCGTCGTCGGTGTTGATCAGCCCGAGGGTGTCCGGGCCCAGCGCCCGCAGGCCGTAGGCCCGGGCCAGGCTGACCACGGTGCCGCGGCTGGCGGCGGCCGAGCCGCTGGGGCTGAGCACCAGCATCCCCTTGGCGCCCTGGTGCGCGGCGTCGATCACCACCCCGCCCAGCTCGCTCTCCGCGACGGCGACGACCGCCAGGTCCAGCGGGTCCCCGCAGTCCTGCACCGAGGCGATCACCGGCACCCCGGTGACCTCGGCCTCGTCGGTGGCGACCGCCACCACCTCGCCGGTGAACTGGTTGCGGCGCAGCGTGTCGGCCAGCGGCTGGATCCGGCGGCCCGGGCCGAGCAGCAGCACCCGTTCCGGGGTGAGCAGCCGGCGGATCGAGTTGCCCTCGGCGCGGTGCTCGCGGCGCTCCATCACCCCGACCGAGGTGTCGGTGGGCAGGATCGGGAAGTCGACCAGCACCACCCCGTCCTCGAACTGGCGGCTGACCCGGTAGCCGGCGTCGGTGAACACGCGCACCATGGCCCGGTTCTGCGGCAGCACCTCGGCGGTGAACCGGGTGATGCCCCGCTCCCGCGCGGCCTCGGCCAGGTGCTCGAGCAGCAGCGGCCCCACCCCGCGTCCCTGCTGGGAGTCCTCGACCAGGAAGGCCACCTCGGCCTCGTCGTTCTCGACCCGGTCGAAGCGGCCCACGGCCACCATCTGGTCGCGGATGGTGAGGATCAGCGCGGCCCGGGTGACGTAGTCGACGTGGGTGAAGCGCTCGACGTCACGTGGGCTGAGCACCGGGTAGGGGGCGAAGAAGCGCAGGAACTTCGACTCCTCCGAGACCCGGGCGTAGAAGTCCACCAGCAGCTGGCCGTCGTCGGGCCGGATGGGGCGCAGCCGGGCCGTCCCGCCGTCGGAGAGGACGACGTCGGCCTCCCACTCGACCGGGTAGCCGACCGGCAGCTCGGACTCCTGGGCGGACACGCGCCTCATGCTAGCGCCGCCGCCCCTGGGCTCCGCGGAGTCGCCGCCCCGCGGGTCCGTTAGGGTCGGAGGCATGTCGGAACGACCCTTCTACGCCGCGCGGATCGAGGACGGGATCCACAGCAGTCTCAACCGGGTGCTGCGGCGGCTCGGCTGGCGCGAGCGGGTGGTGGGCTACACCGGCTACGGCAACCGCCACTTCGTGCGGGTGCTTGCCCGGGTCGTGCTCGACCCCACCGACGAGGTGGTCCCGCTGCCGGTGGCGCAGACCCTGGACCGGCGTGGCTGGCGCAACTTCCTCGGTGCGCCGGTGACGCGGGCCACGGTCACCGTGCGGACCGGGGACCGGTGGAGCACCGGGACGGTCAGCCGCAACGGCTACCTGGACCTGCGCATCCTCGAGCACGGCCTCGAACCCGGCTGGCAGACGGTCACCGTGCAGACCGAGGAGTCCGACCCGGTCGAGGTCGAGGTGGTCGTGCTCGACGACGACGTCCGCTTCGGGGTGGTCAGCGACATCGACGACACCGTCATCAGCACCTCGCTGCCGCGTCCGCTGCTGGCCTTCTGGAACACCTTCGTGCTCGAGGAGTCGGCCCGTCAGCCCGTGCCCGGCATGGCCGAGATGTACCGCACGCTGCTGGCCGAGCACCCCGGCGCCCCGCTGGTCTACGTCTCCACCGGTGCCTGGAACACCGCGCCCACCCTGCGCCGCTTCCTGGCCCACCACGACTTCCCGCCCGGGCCGCTGCTGCTGACCGACTGGGGTCCCACCAACACCGGCTGGTTCCGCAGCGGACCCCAGCACAAGCTGGACTGCCTGCACGCGCTCGCCCACGACTTCCCCGAGATCTCGTGGGTGCTGGTCGGCGACGACGGGCAGCACGACCCCACGCTGTACAACCAGTTCGCCTCCCGCTTCCCCGACCGGGTCAAGGTCATCGGCATCCGGCAGCTGAACCCGGTCGAGCAGGTGCTGGCGCACGGTACGCCGGTGACCCGGCTCGAGGAGCAGGAGTCGCACGCCCCGCACGGCCCGGTGCCGGAGGTCCGCGCCCCGGACGGGGCGGGGCTGCTCCCCCAGATCCGCCAGCGGCTGCGGGCCCGCGTCGGGGCCTGAGCCGTCCGGCCCCGCGTGCCTGCACCGCGGGGCCGCCCCCACCGGGGACAATGAGCCCGCGCGTGCCTGCCCGGGTGCGTGTCCCGCGACCGACCAGGAGCCCGGCGACCCATGGCCAAGACCACGCCTCCCGTGGACGACGACTTCACCGAGCGGATCCTCGACGTCGACGTCTCCGCCGAGATGCAGACCAGCTTCCTGGAGTACGCCTACTCCGTCATCTACAGCCGCGCGCTGCCCGACGCCCGTGACGGCCTCAAGCCGGTGCAGCGCCGCATCCTGTTCACGATGGACCAGATGAACCTGCGTCCGGACCGCGGGCACGTCAAGTGCGCCCGCGTGGTCGGGCAGGTGATGGGTCTGTACCACCCGCACGGTGACGGCGCCATCTACGACGCGCTCGTGCGGCTGGCCCAGCCCTGGACGATGCGGGTGCCGCTGGTGGACGGCCACGGCAACTTCGGCTCCCCCGACGCCGGCCCGGCGGCGATGCGCTACACCGAGTGCCGGATGGACGCCGCCGCGCTGGCGATGACCACCGGCCTGGACCAGGACACCGTCGACTTCAGGCCAAACTACGACGGCAAGGAGTCCGAGCCGACGGTGCTGCCGGCGGCCTTCCCCAACCTGCTGGTCAACGGGACCTCGGGCATCGCGGTCGGGATGGCCACCAACATCCCCCCGCACAACCTGGTCGAGGTGGTGCAGGCGCTGCGGCACCTGCTCAAGCACCCGGACGCGACGCTGGACACGCTGATGCGCTTCGTCCCGGGCCCGGACCTGCCCACCGGCGGCAAGATCGTCGGCCTCGACGGCATCCGCGACGCCTACGCCACCGGCCGGGGCAGCTTCAAGATGCGCGCCACCGCGCGGGTGGAGCAGACGTCCCCGCGTCGCAAGGGCATCGTGGTCAGCGAGCTCCCGCTGGCGGTGGGCCCGGAGAAGGTGATGGAGCAGCTGAAGAACCTGGTGCAGGCCAAGAAGCTGCAGGGCATCGCCGACGTCAAGGACCTCACCGACCTCACCCACGGCACCCGGCTGGTGATCGAGGTCAAGAACGGGTTCAACCCCGACGTGCTGCTCGAGCAGCTGTACCGGCTGACCGCGCTGGAGACCTCGTTCGGGATCAACTCGGTGGCCCTGGTCGACGGCCAGCCCCGCACCCTGTCGCTGCACGAGCTGCTCACCGTCTACCTCGAGCACCGGCTGCAGGTCACCCTGCGCCGCTCCCGCTACGACCGGGACAAGGCGGTCGACCGGCTGCACCTGATCGAGGGGCTGCTGATCGCCATCCTCGACATCGACTCGGTGATCGCGGTGATCCGCCGCTCCGACGACGCCGCGGCCGCCCGCACCTCGCTGATGGAGATCTTCGAGCTCAGCGAGGCCCAGGCCAGCTACATCCTCGACATGCAGCTGCGCCGGCTGACCCGGTTCTCCCGGATCGAGCTGGAGTCGGAGCGGGACCGGCTGGCCGAGGAGATCGAGCGGCTCAACCGGATCATCGAGGACGAGGCCGTGCTGCGCCAGGTGGTCGGCGAGGAGCTGGCCGCGGTCGCCAAGCAGTTCGGGACGCCGCGGCGGACGGTGCTGCTGGCCTCCAGCGGCGTGACCGCCGCCACCACCGCCGCCCCGCTGGAGGTCGCGGACGACCCCTGCTGGGTGCTGCTGTCCAGCAGCCGGCTGATCGCGCGGACGCCCGCGGGCCCGGACGGCGAAGAGCTGCCCGGCGGCGGGGCCCGGGCCTCCCACGACGTGCTCACCAGCCGGGTGCGGACCACCGCGCGCGGCGAGTTCGGCGTGGTCACCAGCGCCGGCCGGCTGGTGCGGGTGCAGGCCCTCGACCTGCCCCAGATCCCCACCACGGCCAGCGCACCCAACCTGCAGGGCGGGGTGCCGCTCAGCGAGCTGGTGGTGCTGGAGCCCGGCGAGCGGGTGCTGTGCCTGACGAGCCTGCGCCCGGACTCCCCCGGGCTGGCGCTGGGCACCCGGCAGGGCGTGGTGAAGCGGGTGAACCCCGAGGTGCTCAACCGCGACGCCTGGGAGGTGGTGACCCTGCGCGACGGCGACGAGGTGGTCGGGGCGGTCGAGCTGGAGGACCCAGACGCCGAGGAGCTGGTCTTCATCACCAGCGACGCCCAGCTGCTGCACTTCCCCGCCTCCGCGGTCCGCCCGCAGGGCCGGTCCGGCGGCGGGATCGCCGGCATCAAGCTCGCCGCGGGGGCCGGCGTGCTGCACTTCGGCGCCGCCCGCGCCGGCGCCTCGGTGGTCACCGTGGCCGGCAGCTCCTCGGCGCTGCCGGGCACCGACACCGGCTCGGCCAAGGTGACCCCGCTGGACGCCTACCCCGGCAAGGGCCGCGGCACCGCCGGGGTGCGCTGCATGCGGCTGCTCAAGGGCGAGGACGCCCTGCTCACCGCCTGGGTCGGGCCCTCGCCCGCGGCCGCGGCCGGGTCGGGTGCGCCGGTGGAGCTGCCGGCCGTCGACCCGCGCCGTGACGGCTCCGGCCAGCCGGTCGCCCAGCCGGTCGAGGCCGTCGGGTGGCGGCCCTGAGCCTGCCGCGGGCGCGGTGGGACGGCGCCGGGCAGCGGCTCCCGGGCGGCTAGGGTGCGGGCCATGGACGACAGCACCACCACCGGGGACTTCGCCGACCTGCTCGAGGCCAACCGGCGCTACGCGGCCACGGCCGACGTCGCCGGCTTCGACGGCATCGCCCGTGCCGGCGTGGCGATGGTGACCTGCATGGACTCCCGGATCGACCCGCTGGCCATGCTCGGGCTGAGCCACGGCGACGCCAAGATCCTGCGCACCCCCGGCGGGCACGTCACCCCCGACACCGTGGTGGGCTGCGTGCTCGGCGTCCACCTGCTCGGCGTGCAGCGGATCATGGTCGTCCCCCACACCCGCTGCGCGATGGCCAGCGGCACCGACGAGGAGATCCTCGACCGGGTCCGGCAGGCCTCCGGGCTCGAGCCGGAGGGCTTCGTCCCCGGCGCCGACCCGGACCAGCTCGGCCGGCTGCGGGCCGACCTGCAGCTGCTGCGCGAGCACCCGCTGCTGGCCGGGCGGGCGACCGTCGCCGGGTTCCTCTACGACGTGGACTCCGGGCTGCTCACCGAGGTCGCCTGAGCGGTGCCCGGCCGGGCCGGGGTGAGCGAGGGGTGATTTCCGGGTGGGGCCGGGCGCGTCGCGTGCACCGCCCGGCATACTCGGTCACGCCGGCGAGGAACCCGTGAAGGGTCCTCGCCGGACCAGCTTCTCCCACCGCCCGCCGACCGCGGCTCGCCGCGGCCGGGCCCCGCGCACCGGGCCCGGGAGCCCGGTCAGGCGTCGATGCGCTCGGCGTCCAGCCGGTAGGCGCCCTGCACGATGAAGTCCTTGCGCGGCGCGACCTCGTCACCCATCAGCACCTCGAAGGTCCGCTCGGCCGCGGCGGCGTCGTCCACGGTGATCCGGCGCAGCGAGCGGTGGCGCGGGTTCATCGTGGTCTCGGCCAGCTGGTCGGCGTCCATCTCGCCCAGCCCCTTGTAGCGCTGCGGCTCGGAGAAGCGGATGCCCTTCTTGGTCAGCTCGGCCGCCTTGCGCTGGTACTCGACGTCGGAGTACGTGTACACGTACCGGTCCTGGCCCTTGCGCGGGTTGGTGATCTCGAAGCGGTGCAGCGGCGGGACGGCGGTGAAGACCCGCCCGGCGTCGACCAGCGGGCGCATGTAGCGGAAGAACAGCGTGGCGAGCAGGCAGCGGATGTGGGCGCCGTCGGAGTCGGCGTCGGCCATGAAGATGATCTTGCCGTAGCGGGCCGCGTCGAGGTCGAAGGTGCGACCGCTGCCGGCCCCGACCACCTGGATGATCTGGGCGCACTCCTTGTTCTTGAGCATGTCGCCCACCGAGGCGCGCTGCACGTTGAGGATCTTGCCGCGGATGGGCAGCAGCGCCTGGAACTCGGAGTTGCGGGCCAGCTTGGCCGTCCCCATCGCCGACTCCCCCTCGACGATGAACAGCTCGCTGCGCTCGGTGGAGGTGCTGCGGCAGTCGGCCAGCGCGGCGGGCAGCGTGGAGGACTCCAGCGCGTTCTTGCGCCGCTGCGCCTCGCGGGCGGAGCGGGCCTGCACCCGGGCGCGGGAGGCCGAGACGACCTTCTCCAGCACCGAGCGCGCCTGCGCCTTCTCCTCGCGCCTGGTCGAGGTGAGGAACTGCTTGAGCTCGCCCTCCACCACCTTGGCCACGATCCGGCTGGCGGCGGGGGTGCCGAGCACCTCCTTCGTCTGGCCCTCGAACTGCGGCTCGTCGAGCCGGACGGTCACCACCGAGGTCAGCCCCTCCAGGGCGTCCTCCTTGGTGACCTCCTCCCCCGACCTGAGCAGCCGGGTGCCCTCGAGCACCTTGACCACCGTGCGGGTCACCGCCCGCTCGAAGCCGGTCACGTGGGTGCCGCCCTTGGGGGTGGCGATGATGTTGACGAAGGAGCGCGTGACGGTGTCGTAGCCGGTGCCCCAGCGCAGCGCGACGTCCACCTCCAGGGTCCGCTCCACGTCGGTGGGGTGGAGCGCACCGCTCTCGTCGTCGAGCATCGGCACGGTCTCGGTGAAGGTGTCGCGGCCCTGCAGCCGGACGACGTCGGTCAGCGAGGCGTCGGGGGCCAGGAACTCGCAGAACTCGGAGATGCCGCCGTCGTGGCGGTGCTCCTCGGTGACGGGCTCGCCGCTGCGGGCGTCGGTGATGACGAGGGACAGCCCGGGGACCAGGAAGCTGGTCTGCCGGGCCCGCCCGGTGAGCTGCTCGAGGTCGAGCCCGGCGTCGGGGGTGAAGATCTGGCGGTCCGGCCAGTAGCGGATCCGGGTGCCGCTCGCGCCCTTGCGGGCCCGGCGCAGCTTCTGCAGCGACCCGCCGGGGGTGAAGGCGGCGTCGGGGCCGGGGCCGGCGAAGGTGCCGGGGGTGCCCCGGCGGAACGACATGCCGTAGGTGGCGCCGTCGCGGTCCACCTCGACGTCGAGCCGGGCGGACAGCGCGTTGACCACGGAGGCCCCCACGCCGTGCAGACCGCCGGCGGCGTTGTAGGAGCCGGCGCCGAACTTGCCGCCGGCGTGCAGCTTGGTGAAGACCACCTCGACCCCGCTCAGCCCGGTCCGCGGCTCGCGGTCGACCGGGATGCCGCGGGCGTGGTCGACGACCTGGACCGAGCCGTCGGCGTCCAGCGTCACCTCGATGCGGTCGCCGAAGCCGGCCAGCGCCTCGTCCACGGCGTTGTCGATGATCTCCCACAGGCAGTGCATCAGCCCGCGGGTGTCGGTGGAGCCGATGTACATCGCCGGCCGCTTGCGGACCGCCTCCAGGCCCTCCAGCACGAGCAGGTGGCGGGCCTCGTAGTCACGGGACTCGGGCGGCTTGGTGGTGTGGGGCTCCGGCACCCGGTCAGCCTAGCCAGCCACCCCGCAGCGGCCCGGGAACCACGCGGTGCGCCGCCGTCAGGACCGCCCGCGGGCCGGCGTCCGGGTGGCGTCGGTGACAACTGTGCAACACTGCCCGGCTCTCCCGGTGCAGCTGGCCCCAGGTGGGTAGTCTCATGGCACCGGCAGCCGGGCGGAGGAACAATCCCCCTCGTTCGGCTGTTGACATCAGCGGTCACTGCCAAGGACCACTGCGACAATGGGTCCTGACCCAGAGTGAAAGAGAGGCCTCACGTGAGCACAACTGTGATTGGCGACGCCCGGGCGCTGAACGCGGGCGATCGCTGCGACCGCTGCGGCGCCCAGGCCTACATGCGGGTCACCCTCGCCAGCGGGGGCGAGCTGCTCTTCTGCGCACACCACGGCAAGGAGCACGCCGACCGCCTCAAGCAGGTGGCGCTGAACATCCAGGACGAGACGAGCCGGCTCAGCTGAGTCCGGACACCAGCAGAGGGCCCCGTGCGTGTGCGCACGGGGCCCTCTGTCGTCCGCGCCCCGGATGCCGCCGCGGGGCGAGGTCCTCTCCGGTCCCAGCCCAGACCGGTCGCCCACGGCTCTCGAGGTGCTGCCGCGCCGTGACGGCGCACCGTCTCGGCCGTCACCGGGCACCCGCCCGCCGTGGGCCCGGCACCTCCGGTGCGCACGAGGTGCCGCCGTGGCGCCGGGGCGCCTGGGAGATTTGCGCCCGTGGTCGACGGCGACCTATCGTGGTTCCACTCAGCAGATGCATCTTTCAGCGAATGAAGGATTGCTTTTCGGAGGCCGAGGCACATGCAGCCTTCACCCGGACCGGAGGAGACCCGATGAAGCAGACCCGCACCGCCCTCGTCACCGGTGGCGCCAGCGGTCTCGGTGCGGCCAGCGCCGAGCGCCTGCGCACGGAAGGGCTCCGGGTCCTCACCCTGGACCTCGTCGACGCCGACCTGACCCTCGACATCACGGACGAGCAGGCCCTCGCCGCCGCCGCCGCCGAGGTCGGGCCCGTCGACGTGCTGGTCAACGCCGCCGGCGTGGTGGGACCGAACCTCCCTCTGCTCGAGACGACCACCGCCCAGTGGCGCGGTGTCCTCGACGTCAATGTCGGCGGCACCGTCAGCACCATGCGCGCCTTCGTACCCGGGATGGTCGAGCGCGGGTGGGGGCGCGTGGTCAACTTCGCCAGCATGGCGGGCAAGGACGGCAACCCCAACCTGTCGGTCTACTCCGCCTCGAAGGCCGCCGTCATCGCGCTGACCAAGTCTGCGGGCAAGGAGCTGGCGACCACGGGCGTCCTGGTGAACGTCATCGCCCCCGCCGTCATCGCCACCCCGATGAACGAGAACACGGCTCCGGACGTCCTGGCCCACATCACCAGCCTCATCCCGATGAAGCGGGTCGGCCGCCCGGAGGAGGTGGCCGAGCTGGTCGCCTTCCTCTGCTCGGACCGGCTCAGCTTCTCGACCGGCGCGGTGTACGACATCAGCGGCGGTCGGGCCACGTACTGAGGCCGCGCCCCCCGGGGGCGGTGAGCAGCCAGGCCGGCCGCTCGACCGGGACGGTGCCCAGCAGCCGTGGTCGCGCACCGGCCGCTCCGACCCACACGGCGACCGCGTCCGAGCGCTGGCACGCCACCAGCAGGGTGTCGTCGACCACCGCCAGGTGCTGGGGCCACGATCCTCCTGCGGCCAGCTCGGACACCGGCGTCAGGCTGTCTGCGCCCACCCGCAGGGAGGCGATGGTGTCGTAGCCGCGGTTGGCCACGTAGACCACGTCCGCGCCCGCCGCGAGGATGTCGCTGGCCAGGCTCTCCCCGACCGGTCGACGGACCTCGGTGCTCCAGCTGCTGGGCGCCACAGCCGCCACCGTCACGTGGGCCGAGGCGCGGTCGTAGTGCCCCAGCACCACGGTGTTGTCCAGCTCGCCGGAGACCACCACCCGGTCGTCGGGCAGCACCACCATGTGTCGCGGACCCGACCCCGCCGGCATCGGCGAGACCTCGAGCTGCTCCAGCCGACCGGTCCCGCGGTCCAGCCGGAAGCTCACCAGGGCGTCCCCACCCAGGTCGTTGACCAGCACGACCTCGTCGTCCATGAAGGCGACGTGGTGGGCGAAGGAACGCTGCTGCCGGTCCGCTCTCGGGCCCCGCCCGGCGAGGGCCTGCAACCAGGCCGGTGCCGCGGCCGGAACCCCGTCCTCCTCGACGGGGAAGACAGTCAGGGAGCCGGTGCCGTAGTTGGCCAGCAGCAGGAAGGCGCCTCGGGGGTCCGCCGCCAGGTGGCATGGGACGGTCCCGTGCGAGGGACGGTCGGCGGCCAGGTGCACCACGCCCTTCTCCTCCCGCCAGGCGAAGAGCCGCCCCTCCGGTCCCATGGTCAGCCCGTAGAGGACCGGCAGCGTCGGGTGCCACAGCAGGGCCGCCACGCCCTGCCGCTCCTCCAGTGCCGGGACCAGCGACCCGGCTGCGCCGAACCTGCGGACGCCCCCACCTCCCGTGGCGCCGGCCAGGGTCCCTACCAGGACCCCCCGCGCCTCCGCCACCAGCCTCCAGTTGTCCATGCCGAGTTCCCGTCGTGTCCGTCGATTGCTGATGTCCTTCACTGTGCGTAGGATGCTATCAATGTCCGGAACTAAGGCGGTGCAGTGATCACTATGAGCGAGATCGAGGGCGTCCTGCCTGTCGTCTCCACACCCTTCGACGGCCAGTGGCGGCTCGACCGTCATGCGTTGGCGGCGGAGGTGGACTGGTTGCTCGACCACGGTGCCGACGGCGTGACGGTGGCCATGGTGTCGGAGGTCCTCCGGCTCACGCACGAGGAGCGGCGCGAGCTCACGGAGGCGGTCGTCACCACGGTGCAGGGTCGCGCCATCAGCGTCGTCTCCGTCGGCGGGGAGTCCACCGACCAGGCGCTCGCGCTCACCGCCCACGCGGTCTCGGTGGGGGCAGACGCCGTGATGGCCAACCCGCCGCTGACCGTCGCCGCGCTGTCCGACGAGCAGCTGCTCAGCTACTTCTCCGCCATCGCCGACGCCGCCGGCGACGTACCGCTGATCGTCCAGGACGCCTCCGGCTACATCGGCACGCCCTTGTCGCTGGAGACGTTGGTCGAGCTGCACAGCAGGTACGGTCCCGTGAAGGTGCAGTTCAAGCCCGAGGCGCAGCCTCTGGGCGGGCGGCTGAGCGCCCTGCTGGAGATGACCGACGGCACGGCGCGGGTATTCGAGGGCAGCGGTGGTCTGGCTCTGGTCGACAACTACCAGCGTGGGATCGTCGGCTCCATGCCTGGACCGGACCTCGTGTGGGCCATCGTGCCGCTGTGGCGCGCCCTGGTGGACGGCGACCTGGAGCGGGCGTACCGCATCCAGGAGTGCCTCAGCCCGGTGCTCAACCTGGTCAGCGGGCTCGACTCCTACATCGCCATGGAGAAGCATCTGCTGCACCGGCAGGGGGTGCTGCCCAGCGACCGTCAGCGGCAGCCGGTGGGATTCGTGCTCGACGACCAGACCCGCGAGGAGCTGGACCGGCTGGTGGACCGGCTGTCGGTCGCCGTGGGCCACGACCTGCTGGGCGCCACGCCGGTCGGCGCCTCCTTCCGGCAGCTCCCCGGCTGAGAGGCGGCGGAGGTAGTGTTGGACACCGTGACGGCGCAGAAGCACGAGGTGAAGGCCTCCTCCAGCCTCAACGGCCTCGACCGGATCGTCGCCGTCCTGGACGCCCTGCGGGAGTCCCCCGGCGCCACGCTGGCCGCCGTCGCGCGTGCCACCGGTCTCAGCGAGCCCACCACGCACAGGTACCTGGCGGCGCTCCGGGAGCACCGTCTGGTGACCCGCGACAGCGAGTCCAACACCTACACGCTGGGGATCAAGCTGTTCGAGCTCGGCCACAGCGCGCTGCGGGGCCAGGACCCGCGGGCCGCTGCGCGTCCCCACCTGGAGGCGCTGCGCGACCAGTTCGGCGAGACGTCGGTGCTCGCGGTGCACGACGAGGACCGGCTGGTCATCATCGCGGCGGTGGAGGCCTCCCACGGGGTCGCGAAGGGCGCCAAGGTGGGCGAGCAGGACTGCTGGCACTCCACCTCCCTGGGCAAGGCCATCCTCGCCGAGCTGGATCCCGACGAGGCGCGCTCCCTGCTGTGCCAGGGTCCGCTCGAGCGCTTCACCAGCCGCACCCTGACCGATCCCGACGAGGTCCTGGCCTCGCTGCGACGCGTCCGCGCCGACGGGGTGGCCGTGGACGACGAGGAGAGCGAGATCGGCCTGCGGTGCGTCGGAGCGGTGGTGCGCGACGCGCACGGGGCACCTACCTACGCCATCAGCGTCAGCGGGCCCACCTACCGGATCACCCTCGACGCCGTGCCGCGCATCTCCGAAGCGGTCCGACGGGCCGCAGCCGCCATCTCGACCGAGCTGGGGCACCTGGGCGCGTGAGCCCCGCGGCCGGCCGCGACCTCCTGCTCGGGCCGGCAGCCGGCTCGGACCGAGCCGTGGCGTAGGGGACGCGCCGGTGCGTGGCTGCACAACGGAGGAGCCTGTGACGGTCCTCACCGCGGTCACCGATGTCGGAGGCCGGAACCTCTTGACGGTGAGTGAAAGCAGCCTCTAACTTTGCCACAGTGAAAACGTCTTGCGCTGGCCGAAAGGCTGGCCCGTAGTCGGCCGACACCGGTCGTGAGAAGGGCGGACCAAAAATGACGTCGCACGCCTTCAGTCGTCGTAGCTTGCTGGGCATGGGGGCCGGGGCCCTCGCGGTCACCGCCCTGGGAGGCGGGCTCATCGCCTGCACCAGCGGCGGCAGCCCGACGCCCACGCCGCCGTCCGGCGGCGCCGGTGCGGGCGCGGAGCTCGAGGCACCCATGCTCGCCGAGCGGGTGAAGGCTGGGTCGCTGCCCCCGCTGGCCGAGCGCCTGCCCGAGGTGCCCATGGTCCAAGAGCTCTTCGGCGGCCCCGGCCCCTACGGCGGCACCATCCGCGCCGCCCAGACCACCGCGCTGCAGGAGCAGCTGAACACCATGTACGGCACCTACGGGCTGCTGGAGTGGAACATGCTCGGTACCGACGGGGTGCCCAGCCTCGCGGAGACCTTCGAGGCGAACGAGGACAACACGGTCTTCACGATCACCCTGAGGAAGGGTCTGAAGTGGTCCGACGGTGAGGATCTGACCAACGGCGACGTGCTGTTCGCGCTCCAGGACGTCATCCAGCACAAGACGCTGAATCCCACCCCTCCGACGTGGCTGCGCAACACCGACGGCTCCGACCCGCAGGTGGAGGAGGTGGACGGCAGTATCGTCGTCACCTTCGCCAACCCGTTCGCGCTGTTCCGCAAGTACCTCTACATGCCGTTCCTCGGCCCGCAGACGATCAAGCCCAAGCACTACCTCAGCGCCTTCCACCCCGACTACACCGACAAGGACGAGGTGGCGGCCAAGGCGAAGAAGGGCGGCTTCGACACCTGGGACCAGGCCTTCATCGCCCGGGACAACGCCTGGCTCAACCCCGACCGGCCCACAGCGGCGGCCTACGTGCTGAAGACGGCCGCCACCGGTCAGACGGGGACCGCTGAGTACGAGAGGAACCCCTACTACCACAAGACCGACCCCGACGGCCGCCAGCTGCCCTACATCGACCGGGTGCAGGCGCAGGTGCTGGAGCCGGACACCCTCAACCTGCGCGCAGCCGGAGGCCAGCTCGACCTGCAGGGACTTTCGCTCTCCTTCAGCAGCACCGGCCTGCTCCAGGAGAGCGCCCAGTCCAAGGGCTACCGGGTGCTGCGCTGGAAGCCCGCCTCCAGCCAGCTCAACATCTTCCCCAACTTGTCGCACAAGGACGAGGCGGTGCGGGAGATCTTCCAGCAGCTCGACTTCCGGGCCGCGCTGTCGCACGCCATCAACCGCGACGAGCTGAACACGCAGCTGCTGGGCAGCATCGGCACCTACCGCCAGTTCTGCCCGGGTCCTGGTGACGACTACTACGTCGAGGGCGCCGGGGAGCGCTTCCTGGAGTTCGACGTCGCCCGGGCCAACGCGCTGCTGGACGGCCTGGGCCTGGACCAGCGCGACGGGGACGGGACGCGGCTGCGTCCCGACGGCGAGCCGTTGGACTTCGTCGTCATCTTCGTCGAGGCCAACGCCACCGCGCAGGTGTCCGACGTGCTCGAGTACGTCGCCAACGCGTGGCAGCAGATCGGGGTCAAGCTGACCCTCAAGGCCGTGGACAACACCCTCTACTACCAGCTGCTGCCGGCCAACGACTACGACTTCATCCAGTACAGCGGGCACATGGTGGACTGGGACATGGAGCCCATCTGGTTCACCCCCACCAGCACCCAGTTCCGGGCCGCCCCCGCCTACGCCGACTGGCTGCTCACCGGCGGTGAGAGCGGCCTGCGTCCGACCCCCGAGTTCGAGCAGCTGTGGACGCTGTGGAACGAGCTCGTGCAGGCGCCCACCGACGAGGAGCGGATCAGCGTCGGCCAGCAGATCACGCGGCAGTGGGACGAGCAGGTCTACGTACTCGGCCTGATCGACATCCCCTTCCGCCCGATCGTGGTCAACAGCTCCTTGCAGAACGTCCGCGACGACGCGGAGGCTCTGCTGGTCTTCTTCCACGGCTTCGA
This sequence comes from Auraticoccus cholistanensis, assembly GCF_009742705.1. Classification (GTDB taxonomy): domain Bacteria; phylum Actinomycetota; class Actinomycetes; order Propionibacteriales; family Propionibacteriaceae; genus Auraticoccus; species Auraticoccus cholistanensis. The sequence continues at coordinate 167,686 of NZ_WPCU01000005.1, read as the reverse complement.
CGGCGCCACCCACCCCGAGCAGCTGTACTACGCCTCGTGAGCGGCCCCCAGGAAGGCCGCCGCGGGGAGGGAGGATAGTTCGTGGTCAGGTTTCTCGTCGCGAGGCTGCTCTACGCGGTCCCGACCCTGCTCGCCATCTCCATCATCGTGTTCGCGATCATCCAGCTGCCTCCGGGTGACTACCTGACGACGCTGACGGCGACGATGCAGGAGCAGGGCCAGGTCGTGGACGAGGCGTTCCTGGAGGCTCTGCGGGTGCGCTACGGGCTGGATCAGGGCTTCCTGGTCCAGTACGGCAAGTGGATGACCGGGATGTTCCAGGGCGACTTCGGGCTGTCCTTCCAGTATTCCAGGCCGGTCTGGGACCTGATCGCCGAGCGGCTGCCGCTGACGCTGCTGCTGGGTGTGGCGACCATGCTGGTCACCTGGTTGATCGCCCTGCCGGCGGGCATCTACTCCGCCATCAAGCAGCGATCCGCCGGCGACTACGCCATCTCGGGACTGGGGTTCCTGGCGCTGGCCATCCCCAACTTCCTGGCCGCCCTGCTGCTGGCCTACGTGGGCTTCCTGCTGGGGCAGAACGTCGGAGGTATGTTCTCCCCCGAGTTCGCCAACACGCCGTGGAGCTGGGCCAAGATCGTCGACCTGCTCGCCCACCTGTGGATCCCCGTGCTGGTCATCGGGCTGGGCGGCACCGCGGGCATCATCCGGGTGACCCGGGCCAACATGCTCGACGAGCTCCACAAGCCCTACGTCACCACCGCGCGGGCCAAGGGCATGCCGGAGGGTCGGCTGGTGACGAAGTACCCGGTGAGGATTGCGCTGAATCCGTTCATCTCGACCTCGGGATGGCACCTCCCGGCGATCTTCGACGGCGAGGTGATCGTCGCCCAGGTGCTTGCACTGGGAACCATGGGGCCTCTGCTGCTGTCAGCGCTCAAGGCGCAGGACATGTACCTGGCGGGGGCGATCCTGCTGATCATCGCCGTCCTCACCGTGGTCGGGACCCTGATCTCGGACGTCCTGCTGGCACTGGTCGACCCCCGCGTCCGCTTCGGGAAGGCGTGAGAGCGATGACCCTGCACACCGAGCTGCCACCCCAGGAGCACGGTCCCGAGGCCGAGTCCGACCCGCGCGTGAAGGGCACCGACGCCGCCCAGTGGCGGCTGGTGTGGCGGCGCTTCCGCCGGCACCGGCTGGCCATGATCGGCATGGTCGTCATGGTGGTGATGTACCTGGTCGCGATCTTCGCCGGCTTCGTCGCCCCCTTCTCCAAGTCCAGCTTCAACGCCGAGCAGGCGCTGCAACCGCCGCAGCTGCCCAAGTTCTCCACCGAGCACGGACTCCACGTCCACCCCAGCGTCGGCAAGACGAACCTGGAAACGATGAACCTGGAGTTCGTGGAGGACGAGACCGTCATCATCGAGCTCGGCTTCTTCGTCAAGGGTGACAGCTACCAGCTGCTGGGTTTCATCGACGCGGACCGACATCTCTTCGGGCCCAAGGAGCCGGGCGAGCGCTGGTACCCCCTGGGAGGTGACCGCTCGGGAGCCGACCTGCTGTCCCGGACGATCTACGGCGCGCAGATCTCGTTGTCGATCGGCTTGCTCGGGGTGGCCGGGTCGCTGGTGCTGGGGCTGCTCATCGGTGGCATCTCCGGCTACTTCGGCGGCTGGGTGGACAACCTGATCCAGCGGGTGATCGAGATCATCATGTCGATCCCCACGCTCCCGCTGTGGCTGGGGTTGGCGGCGGCCATCCCGCCCCGGTGGAGCTCCACGTTCACGTACTTCATGATCACCATGATCCTGTCGCTCATCGGGTGGACCACCCTGGCCCGGGTGATCCGGGGACGGCTGTTGCAGGCACGTGGTGAGGACTTCGTGATGGCGGCCCGGCTGGACGGGGTCAGCTCCGCGCACATCATCGGCCGCCACCTGCTCCCCTCGTTCGCCTCCCACATCATCGCCACGGTCAGCCTGGCCGTGCCCTCGATGATCCTGGCCGAGACCGCGCTGTCCTTCCTGGGGCTCGGACTCCGCTCTCCCGCGGTCTCGTGGGGGGTGCTGCTGCAGGACGCCCAGAACGTGCAGACCCTGTACAGCGCTCCGTGGCTGCTCATCCCCGGCATCGCCGTGGTGCTGGCGGTCGTGGCGTTCAACTTCGTCGGCGACGGGTTGCGGGACTCCGCCGATCCCTACGGAAGGAGAGACTGATGGCAGGACGTCGGTCCGCCCGGGCGCGGACGCGATTCGACCTGGACGTCGCCCGGGGACTACATGCCGCGACTGTCGACGGCGCCGACGAACCCGACCCCGGGGTGCTGCTGAGCCTGCGGGGCCTCCGCACGGTGTTCCGGACCGACGATGGCGTGGTGAACGCGGTGGACGGGATCGACGCCGACATCCGCCGCGGCGCGACCACCTGCATCGTGGGCGAGTCCGGCTCGGGGAAGTCAGCAACCGCGCGCTCGGTCCTGCAGGTGGTGGACAACCCAGGTCTGATCGAGGCCGGCCGGATGCTCTACCGCCGGACACCCGACGCACCCGTGATCGATCTGGCCGCGCTCGAGCCGACGGGGGCCGCGCTCCGTTCCATCCGGGGCAAGGAGATCGGACTGGTCTTCCAGGAGCCCATGTCGGCCCTCAGCCCGGTGCACACGATCGGCAACCAGATCGTGGAGGTGCTCCGGCTGCACGACCCGGCACCCAAGGAGGAGATGCGGGCCCGGGCCGTCGAGACCCTGGCGCGGGTGGGGATCCCCCGCCCCGAGGAGCGCTTCGACGCCTACACCTTCCAGCTCTCCGGTGGGATGCGGCAGCGGGCGATGATCGCCATGTCGCTGATCTGCAAGCCGTCCCTGCTGATCGCCGACGAGCCGACGACTGCTCTGGACGTCACGACCCAGGCGCAGATCCTGACCCTGCTGGCGGAGCTGAAGGAGACGATGGGGATGACCATGATGTTCATCACCCACGACCTGGGCGTGGTGGCCGAGATCGCCGACGAGGTGGTGGTGATGCGGCACGGCGCCGTCGTCGAGCAGGGCAGCGTGGACGACATCTTCCACCGGCCCCAGCACGAGTACACCCAGCGGCTGCTGTCCACGCTCCCCCAGCGGGACGCCAGTGGCGGCTGGGCGGTGGGCACCGGGGCGCGGCAGCGCACCAGCCCGACGACGCTGCGGCAGTCGACTCCGCTGCTGCAGATCAAGGAGCTGGACCTGACCTTCAGCGGTTCCTCGGGGCGGTTGTTCGGCCGGGGCGGGACACCGGTCCACGCGGTGAACCGGGTCTCCCTGGACGTGGCCGAGGGCAGCACCGTGGGCCTGGTCGGCGAGTCCGGTTGCGGCAAGACCAGCCTCGGGCGCTGCGTGCTGCGGGCCTACCAGCCCAGCAGCGGACAGCTGCTCTACCGCTCGGCCGGCGGCGACGTCGTCGACCTGGCCGCGATGGACGAGAAGCAGCTGAAGCCCTACCGGCACGAGGTGCGGATGGTGTTCCAGGACCCGTACGGCTCCCTGAACCCCCGGCTCACCGTGCGGCAGGTGATCGGTGACCCGCTGCGGGCCGCCCGCGTCGGCAAGGACGAGATCGAGGAGCGGGTGGCCGACATGCTGGTCAGGGTGGGGCTGCGCCGGGACATGGCCAGCCGCTATCCGCACGCCTTCTCCGGCGGTGAGCGGCAGCGGATCGGGATCGCCCGGGCGCTCATCACCCGGCCCCGCCTCGTGGTCGCCGACGAGGCGGTCTCGGCGCTGGACGTGTCCGTCCGGGCCCAGATCCTGGAGCTGATGGCCGAGCTCCAGCAGGACCTCGGGCTGACCTACCTGTTCATCTCCCACGACCTGTCCGTGGTGGAGCGCATCTGCGACCGCGTCGCGGTGATGTACTTCGGCCGGCTGGTCGAGGAGGGCACTGCGACCGAGGTGTTCGGCAACCCCCAGCACGACTACACCCGCGCGTTGCTCTCCGCGGTACCGATCCCGGACCCGCGGCTGAGAGGGACCCGCCCGTTGCTGACGTACCGACCCGACGACGACCCCTCGGCGGCGGCATGAGCCCCTCCGTGCTGACCGCCGGCGTCGCCCGCGCCACGGTCAACCCACCGCTCACCCTGGAGCAGGGCGTGTGGGGTGCCAAGGCGCACGTCACTCCTCGTGGGCTGGAGTCCGACTTCTGGGTCACCTGCCTGGTTCTCAGCGAGGGTCCCGTCACCAGCGTCCTGCTCGACCTCGACCTGTGCACGATCCCCAACTCGCGGGCGGACCGGATCCGCGACGACGTCGCCGCCGCGCTGGGCATCCGCCGGGAGGCGGTCCGGGTCTCGGTGACCCACACCCACGCCGGGCCGGTGCTGCGTGCCGACCACTACACGGTCAATCCCGGAGGCGACGAGAACTACATCACCTATCTGCGCGAGCACTGCGTCGGCACCGCGCTGCAGGCGGCCCGCGAGCGGGTCCCGGTCCGCGTCAGCGCGAACCAGGGGCACTGCACCATGGCTCGGAGCCGGCGCCAGCGGCTGGAGGACGGCTTGGTGGTCGCCGGCTACGACCCCGAGGGGACAGCCGACCCCACCGTCTCGGTCGTGCGCTTCGACGACCTGGACGGGCGGCTCGTGGCGAGCATCGTCCACTACGCGGCCCATCCCACCACGCTGGGCTACACGAACGACCTGCTCAGCCCCGACTACCCCGGCGTGACGAAGCGGTTCGTCGAGGCGACGGTGGGCGGCACCTGCCTCTTCCTGCAGGGCGCCGCCGGCGACGTGGGCCCCGGCCCGGGCGGCTTCCTCAGCAACCTCGACGTCGTCCACAGCATCGGCACCCAGCTCGGCTGCGCCGCCAGCCAGGCCCTGCTGGAGGCGGGCGAGCAGCGCTTCGACTACGCCTTCTCCACCGTGGTGCGCTCGGGCGCCGACCTCGGCGTGTGGTCGAGGACCACCAGGCCGGTCCCGGAGACCCCTCTGCTGGTGGCCTCCGTGCCGGTCCCGCTGCCGCTGCAGGAGCAGCCGCCCCCGGCGATGGTCCAGCAACGCAGCGAAGAGCTGTTCGCCCTGCTGGAGGAGCTCAGGCGCACCGGCGCCCCCGAGGACGAGGTCCATGACGTCGCCTTCCGGCTGCGCCGCAGCAACATGGCACTGCAGCGTTCCCGGGAGTTCCACGGCCGGGCGACCTACGACCTCGAGGTGCATCTGACGGTCATCGGGGACGTGGTGCTGATCGGGCTCCCGGTCGAACCCTTCTGCGAGATCGGGATGGCCGTCCGCGCCCGGTCTCCCTTCCGCCACACCCTGCTGAGCGGCTACTCCAACGGTGCCAACGGCTACCTGCCGACGCCGGCGGCGGCGGCGGTCGGCGGCTACGAGGTGGACCAGATGGCCTTCGCCCACCACAGCGCCGACCTGCTCACCGAACGCGTCCTCGAGCTGCTGGACGAGCTCGCCGCGCACTGACCCCAGGACCCGCCCGCCCGGGCCCGTCCACCGATCCCACAAGGAAGACCATGACCACCAACGAAGAACCGACACCTATCCGACTCGGGGTCCTCGGGCTTTCCCGGGGCCGCACCTTCGCCAGGGACTCGGGTGTGCTGGGCATCAAGCTCGTCGCCGTCTGCGACCTGAACGAGGTCAAGCTCGAGGAGTTCAAGCAGGCGCACCCCGAGGTCGAGGTGTTCACCGACTACGACGAGTTCCTGCAGTTCCAGATGGACGCCGTGGTGGTCGCCAACTACTTCCACCAGCACGTCCCCTTCGCGATCAAGGCGCTGCGGGCCGGCAAGCACGTGATGAGCGAGACGCAGGCCTGCAAGACCCTGCAGGAGGGGGTGGAGCTGTGCCGTGAGGTCGAGAAGAGCGGGCTCATCTACATGTTTGCCGAGAACTACCCCTACTTCGCCACCAACCAGGAGATGCGCCGGCTCTACCAGCAGGGTGTGGTGGGCGAGGTGCGCTACGCCGAGGGTGAGTACGTGCACCCGATGCCACCGCGGGAGTCGATGCGGATCGCCCCCGGGTTGGACCACTGGCGCAACAACATGCCGCCGACCTACTACTGCACGCACGCGGTCGCGCCCCTGATGTACATCACCGACACCCGACCCGTCAGTGTTAACGCCCTGGCCATCGCCGCCACGGACGACCAGCTCCGTACCCGGGTCAAGACCAGCGACCCAGGAGCGGTGATCCTGTGCCGCATGGACAACGGAGCCGTCTTCCGGATCCTCACCGGGGGGTTCGCCGGCTACCGCAACTACTACCGGGTGCACGGCTTCGAGGGCCGGCTGGACAACGTCAGCAACGAGTCCGTCCGTGTCGTCCGCAACGCCTGGGAGATCGGGCCGGAGGAGCACGAGGAAATCGTGTTCAAAGCCCGGTTCCCGAGGCACGAGGAGCTCGCCCAGCGGGCGGGCCACGGCGGCGGGGACTTCTGGACCTCCTATCACTTCGCCGAAGCCATCCGCTCCGGCCAGCAGCCCTACCTCGACGTGTACCGGGCCGTGGCGATGTCGGTAGTAGGCATCCTGGCCTGGAAGTCGGCGCTGCAGGACGGTGCCGCCTTCGACCTGCCGGACTTCCGGGACGAGGAGCAGCGCAAGCTGCACGAGGACGACGACTGGTCGCCGTGGCCGGAGGACCGCCGCCCCGGTCAGCCCTGGCCCAGCGTCCGCGGTCAGCTGGTGCCCAGCGACGCGGCCGTCGCCGAGGCGGAGAAGATCTGGAAGGAGACCGGCTATCTCGGCCTCTGAGCGTGACGGAGAGGGCCGCGGCGAAGGGCCGGCGGCCCGGTACCGCAGTGCGGAGTGGTTCGAGGGCGACGACGAGGTCGCGGTCCTGAACCGCGTCGCGCTGCGCGTCGGACCGCACGACCGCGGCAGACCCGTGATCGGCATCGCCGACACGAGCAGCGGGCTGAACCCGTGCAACGCCGCCTTCGAGCTGGTGCTGCCAGAGCTCGAGCGAGGTGTGCGCGAAGCCGGCGGCATCCCCGTCCGCTTCCCGGCCATGTCGCTGGGCGAGGACCTCATGAAGCCCTCGGCCATGCTGTACCGCAACCTTCTGGCCATCGAGCTGGAGGAGAACGCACGGGCACATCCCCTCGACGGTCTGGTCCTGCTCGCCAACTGCGACAAGACCGTGCCGGCCGCGCTGATGGCCGCGGCCAGCGTCGAGCTCCCGTCGCTGCTGCTGCTGGGTGGCGCGCGGAGCGCTCCCCGGCTGGACGGCCGTCCGCTCGGCAGCGGGACCGACCTGTGGCGGCTGCTGGAGCAGCGCCGGGCCGGCCTGGTGGACGCCGAGAAGTGGGGCGAGGTCGAGCGCGTGCTGAGCTGCGCCGGTCCCGGTTCGTGCAACACGATGGGCACCGCCTCAACCATGGCTTTGATGGCTGAGGCGCTGGGCATGGCCCTGCCCGGGAGCACCGGCTGTCCCAGCGCCGATGGTGAGCTGGCCCGGCTGGCCCACGCCACCGGGGTGCAGGTCGTGCGCCAGGTCCAGCAGGACCAGCTGCCGCAGCACCGGCTCACCCAGCCGGCTCTGGACAACGCCTTCCGCCTGCTCGCGGCAGTCGGTGGATCGACCAACGCGGTCGTCCACCTGGCCGCCGTCGCCGGCCGGCTGGGGCTCGACTGCTCCCTCGAGCGGGTCGATCGGCTCTGGTCGGACGTCCCGCTGCTGGTCGACGTGGAGCCGTGCGGGACGCGGTTGATCCAGGACTTCCACCAGGCCGGGGGGCTGCTCTCGCTGGCCGCGGCGATGATCCCGGCCGGGCTGCTGCACGGTGGCGTTGCGACGGCGTCGGGGGCACCGCTGGCGGATATCGCGGCTGCCGCACCTGCGCCTTCTGGAGTGATCCGCACGGTGGCGGAGCCGTTGCGGCCCGGTCCTACCCTGGCCGCGGTCTTCGGCACGCTCGCGCCCTCCGGTGCGGTGATCAAGACCGCGGCGGCGAGCCCGGACCTGCTGCAGCACTCCGGTCGGGCGGTGGTGTTCGACGACTACAAGGAGATGCGGGTCCGGCTGGACGACGAGGACCTGGCGGTCGACCCGGAGGACGTGCTGGTGGTCCGTGGCTGCGGACCCGTCGGCGTCCCGGGCATGCCGGAGTGGGGCATGGCCCCGATCCCACGGCGACTGGTCGCCGCAGGGGTCCGGGACATGGTGCGGGTGACCGACGGGCGGATGAGCGGCACCAGCTTCGGCACCGTCGTGCTGCATGTGGCGCCCGAGGCCGCGGTGGGGGGCGCACTCGCGCTGGTGCGCGACGGTGACCGGATCACCCTGGACCTGGAGCGGCGACGGCTCGACCTCGAGGTGGACGAGCCCGAACTCGATCGGCGGAGGCAGCAGACCGATCCCCCTGCACGGCAGCACCTGCGCGGCTGGCCCCGCCACTACCAGGAGCACGTCCTGCAGGCACCGCAGGGCTGCGACCTGGACTACCTGACCGGTCCCACCCCCGAGTCCCGGCGCTTCGTGCATCCGGTCGTGGGCCGTTCCTGACCCTGAGCACGCAGCACCCCGACGAATCCGTGGAACCGTCGCCACGGCGGTCCGACAGCACAGGAGGAAGACGACGATGAGCCTGACTGGACAGCGAGCCCTGGTCACTGGAGGGACCCGCGGCATCGGAGCGGCGATCGCCGACACGTTCGAGGAGCAGGGCTGCGACGTGGTGACCGTGGACGTCGACCCGGCCGCGGACGGGCGCCCCCACCACCAGTTCGACCTCGCCGACACAGCCGGGATCCCTGGTCTGGTGAGCCGCGTGGAGAACGAGCACGGGCCGTTGGACATCCTGGTCAACTGCGCCGCCGTGCCGAGCCGCGTACCGTTCCCGGAGCTGCAGCCTGATCACTTCGAGCAGGTGCTCCGGGTCAACCTCGAGGCTGCGGTCTTCCTCTCCCAGGCTGTGGCCCGCGGGATGTCCCGACGAGGTTACGGACGCATCGTCAACATCACCTCGATCCACGGCTCCCGGGGCGCGCGTCACTGCCTGGCCTACGACATCTCCAAAGCCGGCCTGGCGGCGCTGACCAGGACGCTGGGGATGGAGCTGGCCGAGCACGGCATCCTGGTGACCGCCGTCGCACCTGGCTTCATCGACACCCGCGGAACCGACCTCACCACGGAGAAGTTCGCCCAGGTCTACCAGCGGTTCGGCAAGCTGCCGGCCGGCCGTGCCGGGGAGCCTGTCGAGGTGGCTCGCCACGTGGCGTGGCTGGCCAGCCCGCACAACACCTACGTGACTGGTACCTCGCTGGCCGTGGACGGGGGCCTGTCGGCGACCTTCTGATCGACGCGACGCCGCACGACGGCCGGGCGTCGGCTCCGGGCCGCGAACGCCCGCGCGCCTGCGGCCCGTCCGTCGCGTCCGGCTTGCACACGTCCCGGCTCGGCTCCACAGTCGCTCCCCGTCTCAGCGCAGCGAGGGCCACTTCATAGGTGGTGACGCCCGCCGGGCGGAGCGATCTGACCGGCGGCCCCGGACAACCAGCAGAGGGCCCCGTGCGTGTGCGCACGGGGCCCTCTGTCGTCCGGGGCCGGTGGTGCTGCCGCGGACGTGTCCCCCGACCGTCATCTCCGCGGTGCGCTCGTCGCGACCTCACCAGGAGGACGCACGGGAGCACGGCCCGTGACGCGCGCGGCGGTGTGACGTGCACCACACCGGCGCGGTTCAGCGGAGGGCGACCGCGAAGACCCGGTGGTGAAACGGGCCGCCCTGGTCGGAGGTGGGCAGCTCCAGGTGGGTCAGGGTCTTCGCCGGGTCCAGCGGCACCCGTTGCAGGAACACGTTCGCGGGCCGCTGCACCTGCGTGCCGTCGCGGAAGTTGTTGTAGCCGGTGGCCACGACGAGCTCCGCCTCCGACGTCCCCGGCTGGTGCCAGTCCGGGGTCCGCAGCTGGAACTCCTGCACCGAGCCGTCGCTGTAGCGCAGCGTGCCGGTGCCCGACACCGGGGCGTAGGCGCCGGTGAGCAGCAGCCCGAGCTCCCGGCCACGGCCCGCCAGCTCCACCAGCTGGCCGTCGGCGATCACGTGGTCGGGGTCCCCGCCGCCGTCGGGCCAGCGGAAGCTGAACCCGCCGCGCTCGACGACGCCACCGGGGGTGACGCCCTGCTCGGCCAGGGCCTGCCAGGAGAAGGACGAGCCGTCGCCGTCGATCCCGCCGCCCAGCCAGCGGGGGCCCGGGTCGGCGTCGTCGGTGATGCCGTGCCCGTCGTAGGCGGCGGCGAGGTCGCGGTGCGGCTGCTCCACCACCACCGACAGCTCCGGCAGGCTCACCTGGTCACGACCTGAGGTCGTGCTCACCGCGAAGGTCAGCGGCAGCGGCCCGGCCGGGGCGGTGGAGCGCACGGTGAAGCGGACGGTCCGGACCGCGCCGGACGGGACGGCCACGGGCCGGCTCCCGGGCGTGAACCGGACGCCGTCGGGCCCGGCGGGGGTCACCACGGCCCGGAGCGGGCGGTCGGTGGAGTTGAACAGCTCGATCTCGACCTCGGCGCTGCCGTCCTCGACGTACTCGTCGGCCGCGGCGACGCCCGCCAGCAGCGGCACGGTGCGGGCTTCGAAGGTGGCGCTCAGCTCGAGCCCGCGGGGGCCGGTGACGCGCACGGTGCCGGTGTGGTCGCCGTGGGCCGGGTACGTGTGCTCGCCCCGGAGCCGGACCAGTGCGGGTCGGCTGCCGGTGCCGCCGACCACCTCGGCGGGGTCCGACGAGCCGTCGCCCCAGTCGATGGTGGCGCTGAGGGTGGCCGGGTCGACGCCGGGGACGGCGAGGTCGGCGACGTCACCGCGGACGGTGCGTCCGGAGTCCAGGGTCAGCACGCGTCCGGCCGCCGCCCCGGTCCAGTCGATCTCGGGGTCGACGTAGAAGGTGGTGCCGGAGAACAGCCACCGGGCGCCCTGGGTCTGCATCCGTCCCAGCAGCGGGGCGGCGTCGGCGGTGGCCCCGGCCGGCGACCAGGCCTTCTCCAGCACGGCGCCGAGGCGGGGGTAGACCTGGTGCTGGATGTCGGGCAGCCCGCCGAGCATCCGCTCACCCCAGATGGGGGCCTCCAGCCCCAGGACGTCCTCCTGCCGCAGGCCGTGGTCGTTCAGCGACTCCCCGGTCCAGCCGTCGGTGATGTCGGCGGGGTCCCAGCTGTAGGCGCGGCGGGTGTCGTAGCCGGGGTAGGGGTAGTCGAGGTAGAGCTGCTGGGTGGGCGAGAGCACCACCGGGTGCCGGGCCTCGAACCAGGCGGGGGTCATCTCGCGGCTCTGGTCCTGCCAGTAGTGGTGCACCGTCTCCCGGTCCAGCCCGACGCCGGGGCTGGGCGACCAGCCGATCATGGTCTTGCCGTGGCTCTGCACGATGTCCTCGGCGCGTCGCACGAAGCCCACGTAGTCGTCGTGGGCCATCGGGGCCTCGTCGGCGCCGATGTGCAGGTAGGGGCCGGGCGAGAGCGCCGCGACCTCGCCGAGGACGTCGTCGATGAACTCGTAGGTGCGCTCGCTGGTGGGGCAGAGCACGCCCCCGCCGCAGGTCAGCTCCGGGTAGGCCGCGATGGCCGCGGTGGAGTGGGCCGGCATGTCGATCTCGGGCACCACCTGCACGAACCGCTCGGCGGCGTAGTGGACCAGCTCGCCGAACTGCTGCTGGGTGTAGAACCCGGTGCGTCCGCCCGGCATCGACATCGCCCCGCCGACCTCGGTCAGCCGCGGCCAGCTGTCGATCTGCAGCCGCCAGCCCTGGTCGTCGGTGAGGTGGATGTGGAGCACGTCGCCCTTGTGGGCGGCCAGGTCGTCGATGATGTGCTTGACCTCGTCCACCTCGATGAAGTTGCGCGCCGGGTCGATCATCAGCCCGCGGTGCCCGTAGCGCGGGTGGTCCTCGACGCGGACCGGCTCCACGGGCCACGGACCGGGGCGCAGCACGTCGCCGTACACCTCCGGCGGCAGCAGCTGGCGCAGCGTCCGGGTGCCGTTGAACAGCCCGTGCGGGCTGGTGGCGGCGATGCGCACGCCGCTCGAGGTCGCCTCGAGGACGTAGGCCTCCTCCTGCTGCTCACCGCCTGGCTGCTCCTCGAGCGGCAGGTCGGCGACGAGGTCGAGACCGATGTCGCCGTCGCCGGCGGGGTCGTCGACGACCGGCAGGGCGAACCCGGTGGCGGGCCGCAGCTCCTCGGCGAGCAGTCCGGCGACCGCGGCCGCGTCCGGGTCGGGGGCCGAGATGCGGGTGGCGGCCGTCAGCTGGAACGCCGGCCCCTCCCCCGGCTGCTGGCTCACCGGGGCGGGCAGGATGCGGCCGGCCTCACCGCTGCCGGGAGCGGGACCGTCCCACACCTCCAGCGACCAGATCGAGTAGCCCCAGCCGGTGGCCGGCCGGACACCCTGCATGCGCACGTGGCTGACGGGCTCCGGCTGGTCGACCTGCAGCACCTCGCGGCCACCGCGACCGTCCTCGACGTCGACCACGGTGGTCCAGCGCGACCCGTCGGTCGACACCTGCAGCTCGTACTCGGCGGCGTGGGCGGTCTCCCAGACGATGACGACGTGGTCCACGGGGCTGGGCTCGGCCAGCTCCACCTGCACCCAGTCCGCGCTCGGGTCGTGGTCGCTGGCCGGCGGCTCCACCACGCCGTCGCGGGCGTAGTCCGAGCCCCACCGGGTGGACAGGTCGCCGTCGTTCACGTGGCCGGCGGCGAACCGCGCGGGGTCGCCGGTGTAGACGCTCGCCGCGGTCGCCGTGCCGTCCCGGGCGACGTCGCGGGAGGCCGTCGGGGGCGTCCCGGGCGGTTCGGCGGAGGCGCTGCCGGGCGCCAGGGCGAGGATGGCGGCGAGCGAGGCCACCAGCAGGCAGACGGCCGGGGCGTGCCTCGGCCGGGGGGTACGAGCACTACGGCGCATGGGGGTGTTCCGTCCTGCCGCGGCCGGACACCGTCGTCCTGGGACCTCCGCGGCTCGGCGACAACCTAGGGACCCGCGGGAGCGGGCCACAAGGGCTCCGGCGTTATCAGTGGCTGATAGTTCTGCGCTCCCGCTGACATCGCCGGCGGGCACGGCGGGGTAGGTTCGGCTCCCGATGACGACACCGCGACCGACCGCCCGGCTGGTGCTGGTCACCGGACCGGTCGCCGCCGGGAAGAGCACCGTCGCACGGCTGCTCACCGAGCGGCTGGTCGGCGCCGGGCACACCGTGGCCTGCCTGGACGTCGACGAGGTGGCCCGGATGGTGGCCGCCCCCGGTGGCCTCACCACGCACCACTGGCAGCAGGCCCACCGCGCCCACGGCGCGCTGGTCGCCGGCTGGCTGGCCACCGACGTCGACGTGGTGGTGGCCCACGGCTCCGTCTTCTCCCGCCAGGAGACCGACGCGCTGATGGCGTCGGTGCCGGGCGACGTGGCGGTGTTGCGGGTGCTGCTGCTCAGCTCCTTCGACGCGGCGCTGCGACGGGTCGAGGGCGACCCGCTGCGGGGGTTGTCGAAGGACCCGGCCTTCCTGCGGCGCACGTACCGCCGGTTCGAGGAGCTGCGGGCCGGGATGGACCCCTGCGACCTCGTCCTCGACACCGGCCGGCACAGCGCCGAGGAGGTCGTGGCCGCGGTCTGGGCACGGCTCAGCCCGGAGCACCCGCCAGCCTGACCACGCGCCAGGCCGGGTCGAGCCGCTGCTCGTCGTGGGTGACCAGCAGGACGGCGCGGGGGTCGGTGAGGAGGAGCTGCAGCACCCGGTCGGCGCCGGCCCGGTCCAGGTGCGCGGTGGGCTCGTCGAGCAGCAGGACGGGGGCGGGGCCGAGCAGCACCCGGGCCAGCCCGACCCGGGCCCGCTCCCCCGCCGACAGGCGCTCCCCGGCCTCACCGATCCAGCCGTCGAGCCCGACCCGCTGCAGCACCTCCCCGAGCCCCAGCTCGTGCAGCGCCGCCTCGAGCTGCGCGGGCGTGGCGTCGGGGCGGGCCAGCCGCAGGTTGCCGGCCAGCGTCCCCCCGAGCAGCTGCGGCGCCTGCGGGGCCCACGCGGCCGCCGCGCGCACGTCGTCCAGGGCCAGCCGGTCGGCCGGGACGCCGCCCAGCAGCACGCGCCCCGAGGTGGGGTCCCAGAACCGCAGCGCGAGCGCGAGCACGGTGCTCTTCCCGGACCCGCTGGGCCCGACCAGGGCCACCTTCTCCCCCGGCGCCACCTCGAGATCCATCCCGGCGAGGACCGGACTGCTGGCCTCCGGGTAGCTGAACCCCACCTGGTCCAGCACGAGGCCGCACCCCGCCGGGCGGGGCGCCGGCTGCTCCGGGGCGGTGACCACGGGGGTCTGTGCCGACAGCGCCGTCACGCGGGCCGCGGCGGCGCGGATCCGCCCGGCCGAGGCCCAGGCCGGACCCAGCGACGCCACGGCCTCGAAGGCCCCCAGGACACCCAGCGCGGCCGCGGCGAGCAGCACGGGGTCCGTCCGGCCGGTGGTGACGTCCTGACCCACGAACCACAGCGCGGCGACGACGCCGAGGACCGGGACGCCCTCGCGGGCCAGCGTGGTGGCGGCGGTGAGCCGGGCGGTCCGGGTCTCGGCGGCCTGCTGGGCGGCCAGGGCGCGGTCCAGCGTGGCCAGCGCCGTGCGTCCGCCGTCGGAGGCCAGGTGGTCGGCCAGCCCGCGCACCAGGTCCAGCACCTCCGCCCCCGTCGCCGCCTCGGCCCGGGCGGTCGTGACGGCGGCGCCGCGGCCGGCCCGGGCGGCCAGCACCGGCACCGCCACCCCGAGCACGGTGAGCAGCACCGCGAGCACCAGGGCCGACGGCGGCGACACGGTCGCGGTCAGGCCCACGGCGACCCCGCCGGCCACCGCGGCCACGGCGACGGGGGCCGCCAGCCGCAGGACCACCCCCTGCAGCTCGTCGACGTCGCTGCGGACCCGGGCCAGCAGCTCGCCGCCGCGGGTGCCGAGCAGGGCGGCGGGCGCCAGCGGCACCAGCCGCTCCAGCACCAGCACCCGCAGCCGGGCGACCACCCGCAGCGTGAGGTCGTGCGCGACCACCCGCTCGGCGTAGCGCAGGGTGGCCCGGGAGACGGCGAAGAGCCGCACCGCGGTGATCATGGGCAGCAGCACCAGCAGGGACTCCGGCTGCCGAGAGGCCGCGGTGATCAACGCCCCCGACGTGGCCAGCAGCAGCGTGCCGGTGAGCACCGCGGCCGCGCCGAGCAGCACCGCCAGCAGCCCCCGCCCGCGGGGTACCAGCGCCAGCACGGTCCTCATGCCCGGCTCTCCCCGCCCGCCGGCACCGTGCCGGTCACCGTGAGGCCCTCCCCCGCGGCCACCCCGGTCTCCGTCGCGACCCGCCCGCCCGCGAGCCGCACGACCCGCTGGTGCAGCTCCAGGGGAGCCTGCCGGTGGGTGATGGTGAGCACCGTCCGTCCCTCGGCCAGGGTGTCGAGGGCGGCGAGCACGGCGGCCTCGCCGGCGGCGTCGAGCTGCGACGTGGGCTCGTCCAGGACGACCAGCCCGGCGTCGGCCACGAAGGCGCGCGCGAGGGCCAGCCGCAGCCGTTCCCCGCCGGAGAGCCGGGCGCCGTCCTCGCCGAGCACGGTGTCGACCCCGCGCGGCAGCCGGCGGACGACGTCGAGCAGCTGGGCCGCCGCCAGCGCCCGTCCGACCGCGGCGTGGTCGGCGTCCGGGCGCCCCAGCCGGACGTTGTCGGCCACCGAACCCGGCAGCAGCCACGGCCGCTCGGGCACGTAGGCGACCCGCGCCCGCCACGCGTCCGGGTCGAGCTCGGCGAGCGGCACCCCGTCGACCAGCACGGCCCCGGTGCACGGGGTGGTGAGTCCGAGCAGCACCCGGGCCGCGGTCGTCTTCCCCGCCCCGCTGGGCCCCACCAGGGCCGTCCGGGACCGGGGTGGCAGGTCGAGGTCGACGGCGTCGAGGAGCACCCGGTCCTGGGCCCGGACCGTCACCCCCACCAGCCGGACGTGCGGGACCCCCGGCGGCACGGGTCGGCGGCCGCGCGGCGGCTCCGGCTGGTCGAGCAGGGCGAACAGCCGCTCGGCCGCCGGCCGGCCCTCGAGCCGGGCGTGCTGGTCGGCCCCGAGCGCGCGCAGCGGGGCGAAGAACTCCGGGGCGAGCAGCAGCACGAGCAGCGCCCGCTCGAGCTCCAGCCCTCCCTCGAACAGCCGGATGCCGACGGTCACCGCGACGAGTGCGGTGCACAGCGCCGCGCCGAGCTCCAGCACGAACCCGGACAGGAACGCGGTGCGGAGCACCTTCAGGGTGGCCGTGCGGTAGGCCTCGCCGACCCCGGCGAGCCAGCGCGCGGCCGACGGTCCGCGGCGGTGGGCGACGAGCACCGGCAGCACCCGCAGGGTGTCGACGAGCAGGGCGCCCAGCATCCCGAGGGACTCCCACTGGCGTTCGGCGGCGCGGCCGGCGTGGGTCCCGACGAGCCAGAGGAAGACCACCAGCAGCGGGCCCGTGAGCAGCAGCAGCAGCCCGCTGAGCGGGTCCAGGACGAGGACGAGGACCAGCAGGCAGCCGGCCACCACGACGGCGTTCACGGCGCCGGGCAGGAACCGTCCCACCACGGCGTCCAGCCGTGCGACGCCCTCGGTGGCCGTGCTGGCGAGCTCACCCGCCCGCTCGCCGGCCGCCGCCTCGGGCCCGAGCCGCAGCAGCTTCTCCGCCAGCGCACGACGGGCCCCCGCGCGGACGCGGGAGGAGGCCCGGGCCGCCGTCCGGTCCCGCACCGCCAGCGCCCCGGAGCGGACCAACCAGGCGAGCACCACCCCCGCCAGCAGCGGGAGCAGGGCCGCCGGTGCCACGTCCTGGTCGACCACCCGCCCGACCACCCGGGCCAGCAGCGTCCACTGCACCGCGACCGCGGCGGCCACCACGAGGGCGAGCAGCACGCAGACGGGGAGCAGGCCGCGGCTGCCGGGCAGGGCGAGGACGCGCCCGGTCCAGCCGCGCCGCATCAGTAGCCCTGGCTGAGGGCGCCCTCGTCGGGGCGGACGCGCTCACG
>NZ_WPCU01000005.1:144326-150600 GCF_009742705.1 Auraticoccus cholistanensis | reverse complement strand
CGCCAGCGCGCCCCACCCGAACGCGGCCCGCCGGGCCCGGGCGTAGAGCTCGGTGTCGGTGTGCAGCCGCAGCAGNGATGAGCGGCAGGAAGATGCCGCCGACCCACGTCATCAGCACCAGCGTGTAGGGCTGGCTGGCGGAGTCGCGCAGGGTCAGGCTCAGCGCCGGGTCGATCGTCGAGGGCAGCACCACCTGCCGGGTCCACAGCGCCAGGAACACGGTCATCGTGGCGAACAGGACGGTCAGGCCGCTCATCACGAAGGCCAGCACGTCGCGGCGGAGCACGAGGGCGAGCCAGATCGTGGCCAGGGTGAGGAAGGCGGCGATGGGGAAGATCCAGGGCAGCACGCCGAAGCTCGCGAACAGGCCCTCGGTCACGTACCCCATCACCACGAAGACCAGGATCGCCGCCGTNCAGGAAGTTGGCCCCGTGCAGCACGAACAGCAGCAGGGTGGCCGAGCCGCCGGCCAGCGCGAAGGGGGTGAACACCTGCTCCAGGCCGCCCTGCACCCGCTGGTCCGGGCCGACCGCGAGGCCCTCGATGATCTTGGCCATCACCACGCCCCACAGGAAGGACGGGACGACGCTGCCGCCGAAGGCCGCCCAGTCCCAGAAGCTGCGCCAGCGCTGCTGGTCGACCTGGTTGCGGTACTCGAAGGAGACCCCGCGCAGCAGCAGGGCCAGCAGGATCACGACGAAGACCGGGTACAGGCCGCTGAACAGGGCGCCGTACCAGACCGGGAACGTGGAGAACATCAGCCCGGCGGCGGCGATGACCCACACCTCGTTGCCGTCCCAGAAGGGGCCGATGGTGCCGGTCAGCGCCCGCTCCTCGGCCTCGTTGCGGGCCAGCGAGGGACGCAGCGCGTCGACGCCGAAGTCGAAGCCCTCCAGGAAGAAGTACAGCGTGAAGGTGAGGGCGATCAGCCAGAACCACAGCGCGACGAGGTCCATCTCAGGGCCCCTTCTCCTCGGGCGGGTCCGGGGCGGCGAAGCCGACGTCGGAGTAGTCCGGGGCGGGGGCGGAGGTCATCTGGTTCTCCGGGGCGTGCAGCCCGGCCCGGGCGGTGGTCGAGAGCAGGAAGATGTCGAGCCCGATGAGGCCGAGGTAGACCACCCAGAGCCCGACCAGCCCGGCCAGCACCTCGCCGGCGGTGTTGGCGCTGATCCCCTGCTCGACGGTGAGCAGCCCGTAGACCATGAAGGGCTGCCGGCCGAGCTCGGTGACGATCCAGCCGAGGAAGTTCGCGATCCAGGGCAGCGGGATCATCCAGACCAGCGCCTGCAGGTACCAGCGGGTGGTGTCGAGCCGCTCGCGTCGTCGCCACCACAGCGCCAGCCCCACGAACGAGGTGAGCAGGAGCAGGGACCCGATGGCCACCATGCCGCGGAAGGACCAGTAGACGGCGGTGACGGGCGGGACGTAGTCCCCCTCCCCGTACGCCTCCTGGTAGGCGGTGTTGAGGTCGTTGATGCCCTCGTAGCGCCCCTCGAGGCTGTTGTAGGCCAGGATCGAGCCGACGAAGGGGATCTCGACGCTGAAGGTGTTCCGCCGTCCGTCCTCGTCGATCGCCGCGACCAGCGACCAGGGCGCCGGGGACTCCGAGCGCTCCCACTGGGCCTCCATGGCGGCGAACTTCATCGGCTGGTCGTCGCGGGCCACCTGGGCCTCGCGGTGCCCGCTGGTGGCGGAGAACACCGTCCCGACCACGGCGAAGACGAGGGCGATCCGCAGCGCCTTGCTGAACACCTCCACGTGCTGGCCGCGGAGCAGGTGGTAGGCGCTGATGCCGAGCACGAAGAACCCGGCGACCGTCCAGGCGCTGCCCTGGACGTGGGCGAAGTACAGCAGCGCCTTGTAGTTGAGGACGACCGCGCTGAAGTCGGTGAGCCGGGCCTGGCCGTCCACCACCTCGTAGCCGACCGGGTGGTGCATCCAGGCGTTGGCCAGCACGATCCAGAAGGCGCTGATCTGGGTGCCGACCGCCACCACCCAGATGCTCGCCAGCCGCATCCACGGCTTGAGCCGGTCCTTGCCGAACCACCACAGCCCGATGAAGGTGCTCTCGAGGAAGAAGGCCATCAGCACCTCCAGCGCCAGCGGCACCCCGAAGACGTTGCCGACGAAGCGGGAGTACTCGCTCCAGTTCATCCCGAACTGGAACTCCTGGACGATGCCGGTGACCACGCCGACGGCGAAGTTGATGAGGAACAGGTGGCCGAAGAACCCGGTCATCTTGTCGTACACGCTGCCGCGCTCGCGCCGACGGTAGGCGAAGGTCTCCATCACCGCGATCAGGAAGGCCAGTCCCACGGTGAGGGAGACGAAGAAGAAGTGGAAGATGCTGGTCGAGGCGAACTGGAAGCGCGAGAGGCCGACCACGTCCAGGTCCATGCCGACCGCCTACCCAGCGGGGCCGGTCCCAACCCCCGACCCGCCGGTCGACGCGCGAGGAGTCCGGCTGGGAAGCAGTCCGGCCCGCCCCTCCGGTGGAGGGACGGGCCGGGCCGGAGCTCAGTCCAGGTAGTCGCGCAGTACCTGCGAGCGCGACGGGTGACGCAGCTTCGACATCGTCTTGGACTCGATCTGACGGATCCGCTCACGGGTGACCCCGTAGACCTTGCCGATCTCGTCCAGCGTCTTGGGCTGGCCGTCGGTGAGTCCGAAACGCATCGAGACCACCCCCGCCTCCCGCTCGCTGAGGGTGTCCAGCACGTCGTGCAGCTGCTCCTGCAGCAGGGTGAAGGAGACCGCGTCCGCGGGCACCACGGCCTCGGAGTCCTCGATCAGGTCGCCGAACTCGGAGTCGCCGTCCTCACCCAGCGGGGTGTGCAGCGAGATCGGCTCGCGGCCGTACTTCTGCACCTCCACGACCTTCTCCGGGGTCATGTCGAGCTCCTTGGCGAGCTCCTCCGGGGTGGGTTCGCGACCGAGGTCCTGCAGCATCTGGCGCTGCACGCGGGCCAGCTTGTTGATGACCTCGACCATGTGCACCGGGATGCGGATGGTGCGGGCCTGGTCGGCCATGGCCCGGGTGATGGCCTGCTTGATCCACCAGGTGGCGTAGGTGGAGAACTTGTAGCCCTTGGTGTAGTCGAACTTCTCGACCGCGCGGATCAGACCCAGGTTGCCCTCCTGGATGAGGTCCAGGAAGAGCATGCCGCGGCCGGTGTAGCGCTTGGCCAGCGAGACGACCAGACGCAGGTTCGCCTCGAGCAGGTGGTTCTTGGCGCGGCGGCCGTCCTCGACGATCCACTCGAAGTCCTCGACCTGGGAGGGCGGGACGGCGGCGCCGGCCTCGGAGAGCCGCTCGTCGGCGAACAGCCCGGCCTCGATCCGCTTGGCCAGCTCCACCTCCTGCTCGGCGTTCAGCAGGGCGACCTTGCCGATCTGCTTGAGGTAGTCCTTGACCGGGTCGGCCGTGGCGCCGGCGGCCATCACCTGCTGCTCGGGCTCGTCGGCGTCGTCGGCCTCGGAGAGGGTGAAGCCCTGGTCCTCGACGAGCTCCTTCTCCAGCGGCGCCTCCTCCTCGGGCTTGAAGGCGGTCTCGTCGACGTCGTCGAGGGAGCGCTTCTTGCCGCCCACCGTCAGCTTGACGTGGTCGCCGTCCAGCTCGACCTCGACGTCCATCCCCGCCTGCAGGACGGCCTCGGTGGTGGTGGTCTCGGCCGGGCCGCGGCTGGCCTTCTTGGCCGGTGCCTTCTTGGCCGCCGGCTTCTTCGCCGGGGCCTTGGCCGTCTTGCGCGCGGTCGTCCTGGCACCGGCTGCCGAGACCGCGGGGACCTCGTCCGCAGCCGCCGTCACCTGGCTCGACCGGGCGGTCGACGCGGCGGGTGATGAGACGATCTTGCGCTCTTCTGGGGGCGTCACAAACAACCTCTCGGCTGGGTTCTCACGTTGTTCAGGGCGTGCGGCAGCAGGGTGTTGTCAACCACGCACGTCATGCATCTTGTCACGCCCGACCCAACTTCCCAACTCCGGACCGCCCGTCCCGGCCCCCGCGACAGGTCACCACGGGCGCCTCCGGGTGGGCGCTCAGGCGTCGGGGCGGGCCTTGACCGCGACCACCGGGCAGGGCGCGTCCAGCAGGATCCGCTGGGCGTTGCTGCCCAGCAGCAGCTTGCCCACCGGGGTCCGACGCCGCAGCCCGATCACGATGAACTCCACCGTGGAGGTCTCGGCCAGCTCGAGCAGGGCGTCGGCCAGCGGCTGCAGCTCCTGGCAGGGCCGCACCTCGTGGGGCACCCCGGACTCGGCGAGCAGGGCGCGGGCCTGCTCGAGGTCGCCGTCGTCGGGGACCACCGCGACCACCGACAGGTCGCGCAGGCGCGCCTCGGAGACGGCCGTGTGGAGCGCCGCATGCCCCTCGGGCTTGCTCGTGAATCCCACCGCGATGGCCATCAGCTGTCCTCCCAGGTGTGCACCGGTTCCCCAGCGTGCATCAGGTCGACGTACTCGGCCAGCATGCCCCGCAGGGCCTGCTGCCGTGACTCGCCGGCAGCCTCCCGGGCCCCGACGTGCGCAGTCTGCCACGTGGCGCCGTTGCGTCCGAGCAGGCACCGCTGCTCGACGACCGACAGGTAGCGGTCGATCTCGGCCTCCGACACCCCCTGGTCGGCCAACCCGGCCCGCGCCAGCGGGAGCAGCCGCCGCAGCACCAGCTCCGCGACCCCCACCTGCCCGGCGCCCGGCCAGTACACGACCGCGGAGATGCCGTCGCGGACGGCGCTGTCGAGGTTGTCCTGCGCGGCCAGGAAGCTCATCTCCCGCCAGACCGGCCGCGGCTCGCGCGACAGCGCCCGCACCACGCCGGCGAAGAAGGCGGCGTTGGCGATGGTGTCGACCACGGTGGGGCCGGCGGGCAGCACCCGGCTCTCCACCCGCAGGTGCGCGGCCCCGTCGGCGACGGCGTAGATGGGACGGTTCCAGCGGTAGATCGTCCCGTTGTGCAGGGACAGCTCCGAGAGCGCGGGCACCCCGCCGGCGTCCAGCACCGCCATCGGGTCCTCGTCGCTGCACTCGGGCAGCAGCGCGGAGTAGTAGCGGGCGTTCTCCTCGAAGAGGTCGAAGATCGACTGCACCCACCGCTCGCCGAACCAGACCCGCGGCCGCACCCCCTGGGCCTTCAGGTCCTCGCCACGGGTGTCGGTGCTCTGGGCGAACAGCGGGATCCGGTTCTCCGCCATCAGCCGGTGCCCGAACAGGAACGGCGAGTTGGCCGCGAGCGCGACCTGGATGCCGGTGACGGCCTGGGCGGCGTTCCAGACGGCCCCGAACTGGGACGGGTCGATCTGCAGGTGCACCTGGGTGGAGGTGCAGGCCGCCTCCGGCATGATCGAGTCCGACTCCAGCTGCAGCCGCTCCTCACGCCCCTCGATGTCGATCTGCAGGTTCTCGCCGCGGGCGGCCAGGATCTGCGCGTCGAGCAGGGAGTAGCGCGGGTTCTCCGAGATCTGGTCGGCGTGGACGTGCTCGGGCATCAGCGTCGGCAGGATGCCGATCATCACCAGCCTCGACCCCACCCGCGAGGCCCGCTCGTCGGCGGTGGTCAGCAGCTGCCGGGTCTGGTCCTCGAAGGCCCGCAGGCCGCCGGACCGCAGCGCCTGCGGGGGCAGGTTGATCTCGACGTTGAACCGGCCCAGCTCGGTCTGGAAGGACGGCGAGTCGATGGCGGCCAGCACCTCGGCGTTGCGCATGTCCGGTTCCAGCCGGGCGTCCACCAGGTTGAACTCGACCTCCAGGCCCGCCTGGGTGTCGGCGTCGACCACGCGCCCCTCGTCCAGCATCCGCCGCAGCGCCTGCAGGTCCAGGGCGACCTTGTCGCGGTAGCGCCGCCTCTCCTCCCGCGTGTAGCTGCGGGCCTCCACATCGGCTCCCATGGGCCCATCCTGACGGACGGACGCCGCCTTGCCCACGGACCCGCCGCCGCGCTGGGCGGCGGACCCGCCCACCGGGCGTCCGGGCACCTGCCGGCGGCGGCTCGCCCTAGGGTGGTCGGCATGCCCGACCAGCTGCCTCCTGCTGCCGACCAGCGCCCCGCCCCTCCCACCGCCGCCGTCCGCCCGGTCCGCCGCGAGCACCACGGCCGGGTCTTCGTCGACGACTACGAGTGGCTGCGCGCCAAGGAGGACCCCGAGGTGATCGCCCACCTCGAGGCCGAGAACGCCTGGACCGAGCAGCAGACCGCCCACCTGGCCGGGCTGCGCGAGGAGATCTTCGACGACATCCGCGCCCGCACGCTGCAGACCGACCTGACGGTGCCCACCCTGGT
>NZ_WPCU01000005.1:87353-144301 GCF_009742705.1 Auraticoccus cholistanensis | reverse complement strand
CGCCTCGCCGCCGGCGAGGGCACCACCCCGCCCGACCTGGCCACCGCCGGCGCCGACGGGCTGCCGGGTGAGCAGGTGCTGCTGGACGGCAACGCCGAGGCCGCCGGCGAGGCCTTCTTCAGCCTGGGCACCTTCGCCGTCTCCCCCGACGGCCGCCGGCTGGCCTACGGCACCGACGTCCGCGGCGACGAGCGCTACACCATCCGCTTCCTCGACCTCGACACCGGCGAGCGCCTCCCCGACGAGATCCCCGACACCTCCGCCGGGGCGGTCTGGGGCGGTGCGGAGCACCTCTTCTTCACCCGCACCGACGACGCCTGGCGCCCCTTCGAGGTGCTGCGCCACCGCCTGGGCACCCCGACCTCGGCCGACGCCGTGGTGCTGACCGAGCCCGACGAGCGGTTCTGGGTCGGGGTCGACTCCAGCCGCGACGAGCAGTGGGTGCTCATCGGGATCGGCAGCAAGCTGACCTCGGAGTACTGGCTGCTGCCCGCCGACGACCCCGAGGGCGAGCCCCGGCTGGTGGCCCCGCGGCGCGAGGGCGTGGAGTACCACGTCGAGGTGGCCGGCGACCGGCTGCTGGTGGTCCACAACGACGGGGCGCTGGACTTCGCGCTGGCCGAGGCCCCGCTGTCGGCCACGTCGCCCGAGGAGTGGCGCGAGGTGCTCCCCCACCGCCCGGGGGTGCGGCTGCTGGACGTGGACGCCTACGCCGGCCACGTCCTGGTCTCGCTGCGCCGCGACGGCCTGACCGGCGTCCACCTGGTGCCCCGCGACGCCGCCGGCGACCTGGGGCCCGGCGCCGACCTGACCTTCGACGAGCCGCTCTACACGGTGTCCAACCTGGGCGACCCCAACTACGACGCCACCAGCTTCCGGCTCAGCTTCACCTCGATGGTCACCCCCACCACGGTGCTCGAGGCCGACGTGGCCACCGGCGAGCGGCGGGTGCTGAAGCGGGCCCCCGTGCTCGACCACCCCCGCCACGGCCCCTACCGCAGCGAGGACTACGTGCAGCGACGGACCTGGGCCACCGCCCCCGACGGCACCCGGGTGCCCATCTCGCTGGTGCACCGGGCCGACGTCCGCCCCGACCAGACCGCTCCCGCGCTGCTCTACGGCTACGGCTCCTACGAGATCCCGATGGACCCCGGCTTCTCGATCGCCCGGCTGTCGCTGCTGGACCGCGGGTTCGTCTACGCCGTCGCCCACGTCCGCGGCGGCGGGGAGCTGGGCCGCTCCTGGTACGAGCAGGGCAAGGAGCTGAGCAAGCGCAACACCTTCACCGACTTCATCGCCTGCGCCGAGCACCTGGTGGCCGAGGGCTGGACGACCCCGGACCGGCTGGCCGCCGAGGGCGGCAGCGCCGGCGGGCTGCTGATGGGCGCGGTGGCCAACCTGGCGCCGCAGGCGTTCCGGGCCATCCACGCCGCGGTGCCCTTCGTCGACAACCTGACCACCATCCTCGACCCCGAGCTGCCGCTGACGGTGATCGAGTGGGAGGAGTGGGGCGACCCGCTGCACGACCCGGAGGTCTACGACTACATGGCCTCCTACGCCCCCTACGAGAACGTGGCCGCGGTGGAGTACCCGGCGATCCTGGCCACCACCAGCCTCAACGACACCCGGGTCTACTACGTGGAGCCGGCCAAGTGGGTGGCCCGGCTGCGGAGCCTGGCCACCAACGGCCCCGACCGGCCCATCCTGCTCAAGACCGAGATGGTGGCCGGCCACGGCGGTGTGTCGGGACGCTACGAGAGCTGGCGCGAGACCGCCTTCGAGCTGGCCTGGCTGATCGACCAGGTGAGCCCCGCCGCCGGCACGCGCTGACGCCCCACCGCCCCGGCCCGACGTACGACCACGGTCTGACCTCGGCGTCCCCGGGTACTCCCCAGGGCACCGAAGGCGCCTCAGGGACGCTTCAGGGTCGCTCCGGAAACACTTGGGCCCCTTCGTGCGTTGTACCCGGTGTCACCAAGGAAAGGGCTGCACACAGTGAGCACGAACGCACAGGGACGCATCCGGGCCAACGAGGGTATCGACGGCAAGGACGCGGTGGGCCTGTACCTGGACGGCATCGCCAAGACCCCGCTGCTGACCGCCGCGGAGGAGGTCGAGCTCGCCCGCACCATCGAGGTGGGACTCTACGCCGAGCAGCTGCTGGCGGGCACCGTCAAGGCCAAGGACCGACCGCGCGGCTACCGCAAGGCGACCACCGAGGAGCTCGAGCACCTGGCTGAGGAGGGACGTCGGGCGCAGCAGCGCTTCGTCACCGCCAACCTGCGGCTCGTGGTGTCGGTGGCACGCAAGTACGGCCGCTCGCAGATGCCGCTGCTGGACCTCGTCCAGGAGGGCAACACCGGGCTGATCCGCGCGGTCGAGAAGTTCGACTACACCAAGGGGTTCAAGTTCTCGACCTACGCCACCTGGTGGGTGCGGCAGTCGATCAGCCGCGGCGTCGCCCAGCAGGGCCGCATCGTCCGGCTGCCGGTGCACGTCGCCGAGCAGGTCAACCAGGTCGGGGCTGTCCGCCGCACCCTGGAGCGTCGGCTGGGCCGCGAGCCCGACATCCTCGAGATCGCCGACGAGATGGGCGTCGAGCCCGACAAGGTGCTCGACCTCATGCGCTACGGCCGGGAGCACGTCTCCCTCGACGCCCCCGTCGAGGAGGGCGGTGACACCGCCCTCGGCGACCTGATCGCCCGCGAGCCCATGCCGGGCCCGGACGAGGTCGTCATCGACGCCGAGGAGTCGGCCCGGCTGGAGAGCATGCTCGGCCACCTCGACGACCGGTCCGCCGACGTCGTGCGCCGTCGCTACGGCCTGCTCGACGGCCGCCAGGCCAAGCTGGCCGACATCGGCGCCGTCTGGGGCATCACCGCCGAGCGGGTGCGTCAGATCGAGCGGAACGCCATCGCGGTGCTGCGCCAGCACAGCGAGGCCGCGGCCTGACCCGCACCGTCGCCGCACACCGAGCCCGTCCTGGTCACCAGGGCGGGCTTCGTGCTGTCCGGGGCGCGGCTGGAGGCCGGCTCGGGGTGGATGTCCTGTGGGAGGGGGTGTCCCGCCCGGTCGAGCCTCGTCCTCGTTCCTCGGACGAGTTCTCCCAACGCCCGCCACACCCCTGACACCCCCTCCCACAGGACATCCACGTGCCCGGGTGCATCTGGTCGGTCCCCGGCTCCGGTGGGCCCTGGTGACCGGGACGGCTGGTGTGGCGCTGGACTCCCGAGGACCTCGGGGCTGACCGCCTGCCGGAACCTGTCGATGGCGTGGGGCCGGACCCTCCACGGGCCTGACCTCACGCCATCGACAAGTTCTGGAAGCGGTCTGGGGGTCAGCGCGGGTCGACGACGCGGATGAGACCCTCCTGGGCGACGGTGGCGACGAGCTGGCCGTCCTGGAAGAGCCGGCCGGTGGAGAGGCCGAGGGAGGAGCGGGCCGACGGCGAGACCTGGTCGTAGAGCAGCCAGCGGTCGGCGCGGAAGGGGCGGTGGAACCACATCGAGTGGTCGATCGAGGCCGCCTGCAGACCGGGGCCGCCGAACAGCACCGGGTGCGGGACGACGCTGACCGCCAGCAGGGTCAGGTCCGAGGCGTAGGCGAGGGCGGCCTGGTGGCGGCGGGGGTCGTCGCCCAGCTCGCCGGCGACCTTCATCCAGACCCGGGCCCGGGCGGGGTGGTCGTCGGCGCTGAGCACGCCGCCGGGACGCGAGTCGCCGGCGTAGCGGACGTCCAGCGCCCCCCACTCCGCCTCCCAGGTGTCGGCACGGCGACCGCTGAGGGCCTCCATGGCCTCGCTGAGCCGCGGGCAGTCCAGCGGGGCCGGGACGTCGGCGGGTTCGGGGTCCTGGTGCTCCAGGCCGTCCTCGGCGGTGTGGAAGGACACCGACACGGTGAAGATGACCGCGCCGCCCTGGCGGGCGAGCACCCGCCGGGTGGCGAAGCTGCGACCCTCGCGCAGCAGCTCGACGTCGTAGATGATCGGCGCGTCGGTGCGTCCCGGCTTGAGGAAGTAGGCGTGCAGGGAGTGCACCGACATGTCGCTGGTCAGCGTGTGCTGGGCGGCGGTCAGCGCCTGGGCCAGCACCTGCCCGCCGAAGGCCCGCTGCAGGTGGGTGGCGGGCTGGCTGCCGCGGTAGAGGGTGAGCTCGATCTGCTCCAGCTCCAGCAGCTGGACCAGCTCCTCGACCGAGGCCGGCATCAGCGGACCCCTCGGCGCAGTCGCGGCGTCACTCGTCCCCCGGCGCGGAGCGTCATTCGTCGTCCCCCGGCGCGGAGCGTCGTCACTCGTCGTCCCCCGGCGCGGAGCGTCGTCACTCGTCGTCTTTCGCCTGGTCGGCGAGGAAGCGCTCGAACTCGGCGCCCAGCTCGTCGGCGCTGGGCAGGTACTCCTCCGGCCGCAGCTGCATGGCGTCGTACTGGGTCTCCAGCGAGGAGACCACCTCGAGCACCTCGGCCGAGCTGTTCATCTCGGTGTTGATCTCGGTGAGGTTCGCCGCCACCCGGTCGGGCAGGTCGCCCATCGGCAGCGCCAGCCCGGTGGCGGCGTTGATCCGCTCCAGCACGGCGACCACCGCCTGGTGGAAGGTGGCCTGGGCCAGGTAGTGCGGCACCAGCGCGGCGAAGCCCATCGCGAGCCGGTCCTGGCCGCCCAGGGCGAGCTCCCAGTAGGCGCTGAAGCTGGCCGGGACGTCGACGCGGTCGATCAGCCGGGGGTTGTCGGTGAAGCGCTCGGGGTCGGTGGAGTGGGCGGTGATCAGCGTCGGCCGGGTGTGCGGGACGGCCACCGGGGCGCCGTAGGCGGTCACCACCGCCGACACGTCCAGCTCCTCGACCAGCCCGTTGAGCGCGGCGACCATCCGGTCCCACTGGGTGTCGGGCTCGGGCCCGTGCAGCAGCAGGTAGTCCTGGCCGAGGCTGTCGGTGGCGTGGCTGATCTCCAGCGAGAGGGCGCTCGCCGACTTCCAGGTGTTGGTGTCGAAGGTGATCACCGGCCGGCGCGAGCGGTAGTCGTGCAGCACGTCGTGGTCGAAGGTCACCAGCGTCTGGTGCTCGGCCTGGCGACGCAGGTGCCGGCTGAGCCCGCGACCGGTCTGGCCGGCGTCGACGTAGCCCTCCAGCAGGTGGATCAGCACCGGCCGGCTGCCCCTCAGCTGCTCCCGGACCTCGGGATCCATCTCGTACAGCAGGCTCGGCTCGATCATGACCACAGCCTAGCGACGGCGGCGGCGCTCCCCTCCCGCCCGCCGCTCAGCCGCGCCGGGCGGCCTCGATCGCCCGCAGCACCCGCTTGCGCGACACGGTGCCCCGGGTGCCCAGGGTCTGGGCGAACAGGCTCACCCGCAGCTCCTCGACCTGCCAGCCGATCTCCTCCACGGCCGGCGGCAGCGGGCCCGGCGGCTGCTCGGCGACCAGCTCGGCGTAGGCGTCCTCGACGCCCACCACCTCCGCGCCGAGGCGCCGGTCGCGGGCGGGGTCGGTCGCGGCGCTGCGCAGCCGCTGCTCGGCGGCGGCGAGGTAGCGCGGCAGCTGCTGCAGCCAGCCGTAGCCGGTGACGGCCAGGAAGCCGGGGAAGACGAGGTTGCCCACCTGCTCGGTGACGTCGTCGCGGGTCTCCGGCGGCAGGCCGGGGCCGGCCAGCAGCCGCAGCACCTGCTGGTGGGTGGTCAGCAGCCGCGCGGTGGTGGCCACCACGCTCCGCATCCGTTCGGCGTTGTCGGCCCTGACCCGGTCGCACAGCCGGCGGAAGTCCGCCTCCTCGCGCACCTGCTCCGGGTGCGGGCACACCTCCTCCACCAGGCTGCCCACCGACGCCAGCCGGGCGTCGGCCAGCAGGTCCGGGACGCCCGGGTAGGGGCTGTGGCCGAGGGCGAGCTTGTCGGTGTTGGGCAGGTGGGAGACCACCCACCGGGTGGGGTCCGGGGTCTGCAGCAGGACCAGGCGGCGCAGCCCGCGCACGTGCAGCTGCTGCTGCTTGTGCGGGCTCTCGGCCACCACCAGGCCGACGGTGGCGCCGCGGGGCGTGCGCTCCTCGGTCAGCGCCGGGTAGCCGACGACGCGGTGCCCGCCCCGTTCCAGCCGGAGCTCGGCCGGGATGGTGCCGAAGGTCCAGTCGGTGCGGCCCGTCTGCACCAGCTCGGAGGAGACGCGGCCGAGCGTCTCGCTGACCGTCTGGGCCAGCTCGCGGCGCAGCTCGGCCAGGTCGCGGCCCTGCCGGCGCCCGTCCGGGGTCGGCACCTCGAACCGGACCCGCAGGTGCTCCGGCACGGGCCGGCTCTGCCAGGCCTCCTCCGGCACCTGCTCCCCGGTGAGCGCGCGCAGGGCCTGCCCCAGCGCGCGCGGGAAGGGGACGTCGCTCCCGACCTGGTGCTCCGACAGCCACTCGAGCGCCCGCCGGGCGTGGTCGGGCGCCGGCACGAACCGTGTGCGCAGCTGCTTGGGCAGCCCCCGGATCAGCTCGGTGGCGAGCTCGCGGCGCAGCCCGGGCACCTGCCAGCTGAAGGGGGCCTCGTCGACCTGGTTGAGGACCTCGACGGGGACGGTGACGGTCACCCCGTCCCGGCCGGAGCCGGGGTCGAAGACGTAGTCCACCGCCAGGTCGTGTCCGGCGACCGTCCAGGTGTCGGGGAAGCCGCCGGTGGCGTCCGCGGCGGCGTCGGTGACCAGGTCGTCGAGGGTCAGGTCGAGCAGGTGGGGCTGCTGCTGCCGGGCCTCGCGCCACCAGCGGTCGAAGTGGGCGCCGGAGACCACGTCGGCGGGCACCCGCGCGTCGTAGAAGGCCGCGATCGCCTCGTCGTCGACGACGATGTCGCGCCGCCGGGCCCGCTCCTCCAGCTGCTCCGCCTCGGCCCGGACGGCGGCGTTGCGGGCGAAGAAGTGGTGCCGGGTGCGCCAGCGGCCCTCCACCAGGGCCGCCTGGATGAACATCCGGCGGGACTCCTCGGGGTCGATGCGGCCGTAGCCCACCTGGCGGCGGGCGACGACGGGCACGCCGAGCAGGGTGACCCGCTCGTAGGCCACCACCGACGCCGACCGCTCGGACCAGTGCGGCTCGGAGTACTGGCGCTTCAGCAGGTGCGCGCCGACCTCCTCCAGCTGCGCGGCGGTGACGGGGGCGACCGTCCGCGCCCAGAGCCGGCTCGTCTCCACCAGCTCGGCCGCCATCACCAGCTCCGGTGGCCGGCGGCTGAGGACCGAGCCGGGGGCGATGGCGAACCTGACCCCCCGGGCGCCCAGGTACTCCCGCATCGGCGCGCGGCCGCCGCCGCGACGGGGCCGGCCGCCCTCCTCGCGGACCTCGAGCAGCCCGATCTGGGACAGCAGCCCGGTCAGCAGCGCGGTGTGCACCTGGTCGACGGGGGCGTCGCGGGTGTTGGTGGTCATGCCGAGCTCGGTGCAGATCTCGCGGAGCTGGCCGTGCAGGTCCTGCCACTCCCGGATGCGCAGGAAGTTGAGGAACTCGTCGCGGCACATCCGGCGGAAGGCGTTGCCGGAGAGCTCGCGCCGCCGGGTGCGCAGGTAGCGCCACAGGTGCAGCCAGGCCAGGAAGTCCGAGCTGGGGGTTCCCTCGTCGGGGCTCCCCTGCTGCTGGTCCTCCGACGGCAGCGCCCCCGCCGCGGTCCAGAACCGCCGGTGCAGCGCGTCGGCGGCCTCGCGGTGCTCCGCCGGGCGCTCGCGCGGGTCCTGGATGGACAGTCCGGCCACCACGACGAGCACCTCGCGCAGGCAGCCCCGGTCCTCGGCGGCCAGCAGCATCCGTCCCAGCCGGGGGTCGAGCGGGAGCCGGGCCAGCCGCTGCCCGACCCGGGTGAGGCGGACGTCGTCGCCGCCGCCCTGCGAGCGGCGCTCGTCCAGGGCGCCCAGCTCGCGCAGCAGCCGCAGGCCGTCGGCCACCTGGGCGCTGACCGGCGGCTCGACGAACGGGAAGTCGGTGATCGCGCCCAGCCGCGCGCTGGCCATCTGCAGGATGACCGAGGCCAGGTTGGTGCGCAGGATCTCGGGCTCGGTGAACTCCGGCCGCGACTCGTAGTCGGCCCGGCTGTAGAGCCGGATGCAGATCCCGGGGGCGACGCGACCGCACCGGCCGGCCCGCTGGTTGGCCGAGGCCTGCGAGATCGGCTCGATGGGCAGCCGCTGCACCTTGCTGCGGGCCGACCAGCGCGAGATCCGGGCGGTGCCGGTGTCGATCACGTAGCGGATGCCGGGCACCGTCAGCGACGTCTCGGCCACGTTGGTCGACAGCACGATGCGCCGGCCGGTGTGGCGGGCGAAGACGCGGTGCTGCTCGGCGGCCGAGAGCCGGGCGTAGAGCGGCAGGATCTCGGTGTGCGGCAGCTGCAGGGCGGTGAGCGCGTCGGCGGCGTCGCGGATCTCGCGCTCGCCGGAGAGGAAGACGAGGATGTCGCCACCGGTGAGGTCGGTCTCGGCCTGCAGCTCGCGGACGGCCTCGACGATGCCGTCGACCTGGTCGCGCTCCTCGCCGGTGAACCGGTCGGCCCCGGCGTCGGTGTCGGGGTCGTCGTCGTCCTCGTCGAGCTCGCGGTCCTCGGCCCGCAGCGGGCGGTAGCGCACCTCGACGGGGTAGGTGCGTCCCGACACCTCCACCACCGGGGCGGGGTTGCCGTCGGCGTCGGCGAAGTGCTCGGCGAAGCGGGCGGTGTCGATGGTGGCGGAGGTCACCACCACCTTCAGCTCCGGCCGCTGCGGCAGCAGCTGGCGCAGGAAGCCGAGCAGGAAGTCGATGTTGAGGCTGCGCTCGTGGGCCTCGTCGATGATGATCGTGTCGTAGCGGCGCAGCATCCGGTCGTGGCCGATCTCGGCCAGCAGGATGCCGTCGGTCATCACCTTGAGCCGGGTGGCCTCCGAGGAGCGGCGGGTGAAGCGGACCTGGTAGCCGACCACCGAGCCGAGCTCGGTGCCGAGCTCCTCGGCCACCCGCTCGGCGACGCTGCGGGCCGCGATGCGCCGCGGCTGGGTGTGGCCGATGGCGCGACGCCCCATGGCCAGGCAGAGCTTGGGCAGCTGGGTGGTCTTGCCCGAGCCGGTCTCGCCGGCCACCACCACCACCTGGGAGCGCTCGAGGGCGGCGCGGATGTCGTCCGCGCGTCCGGTGATGGGCAGGTCGGGGTCGAGCTCCAGCCGCACCGAGTCCGGCAGCGGCGGCGGTGGCTGCTCGGGGCGGGGCGCCCGGTCGCGGTCCGGGCGCTGCGGGGGCCGGCCCCGGCGGCCCTCCCGGGCAGGGCGGCGTTCGGGTCGGGGGGCTGACATGGCCGGCCCAGCCTATGCGGTCGCGACGCCCGACGGCGGCTCCGGTGCTGCTGCGGTCGCACCTGGGGTCCGCAGCCGGTGACCACGGGTGGATGCCCGGCCCCCTCCCCGCCCGGCAGCGTGTCGTCCATGAGCACCACGTACCGCCCGGCCGCCCAGCCCACCCGGCCCGACCCCGGGCTGACCCGCTGGTTCCTGCAGACCGGGGTCTTCGCCGCGGGCCCGGTGCCGACCGACGACGCCTACGCCGACTACCGGCGCAGCGTCGCCCTCCCCTCGCTCCCCCGCCCCCGCTTCGTCGCCGACCTGCGCCGGCTCGGGGTCGAGGAGAGCGGCGACGGCCACGCCGCCGTGCTGCGCCGCTCCCGCTGAGCGTCCGCGGCGTGTGAGCG
Organism: Auraticoccus cholistanensis; assembly: GCF_009742705.1. GTDB lineage: Bacteria > Actinomycetota > Actinomycetes > Propionibacteriales > Propionibacteriaceae > Auraticoccus > Auraticoccus cholistanensis. The sequence continues at coordinate 134,639 of NZ_WPCU01000005.1, read as the reverse complement.
GGCAACCCGCTTGCCCGCCGCTCGCGCGTGGTGGTCGACTGCGGCCATGGACGATCTCGCCGCCTGCTGGCCCCCCTACGCGCTCACCGTGACCACCGCCGACCTGACCCTGACCGTGGCCCGTGAGTCCGACGTGCCGGAGCTGGTGGAGCTGGTGCTGTCCGGGGTCCACGACCCCGCCATGATGCCCTTCGACGAGCCGTGGACCGACGCCGACCCGGCCGAGCTGCCGCAGAACTACCTGCGCTACCAGAGCTCGGTCAAGGCCGGCTTCACCCCCGACTCGTTCACCCTGGAGATGGTGGTGCGTCGCGACGGGGAGGTGGTGGGCTGCCAGGGGCTCAGCGCGCGGCAGTACCCGGTGACCCGCAGCCTGGAGACGGGCTCCTGGCTGGGGCGCCGCTTCCACGGCCAGGGAATCGGCACCCGGATGCGGCAGGCGGTGTGCGCGCTCGCCTTCGACGTGCTCGGCGCCCGCCAGGTCACCTCCAGCGCCTTCGTGGACAACCCGGCCTCGCTGGCGGTGAGCCGCAAGGTGGGCTACGTCGAGAACGGCACCCAGCTCAAGGTGCGCCGCGGCGAGGCCGCCCTCAACCAGCGGCTGCTGCTCACCCCCGAGCGGCTGGTCCGCGGCGCCCCGGTCGAGGTCACCGGCGCCGGGCCGCTGCTGCGGATGCTCGGGCTGAGCGAGCCGGCGACGATCGGGTAGACATGCCGGCATGACCGCCACCGACGAGGCCCCCGACGGCCGCGACGCCGCCCACCAGATCCCCGACGAGGTCAGCCAGCAGACCGTGGAGGCGCTGGGCCGGCTCTCGGAGGCGCTCGAGACCGTCGAGCGCGCCCGGGGCCACCTCTACACCTTCCACCAGCTCACCGGCACGGCCGACATCCAGCTCCAGGGCGCGGTCGAGGCGCTGCGGGAGGCGGGTCACGCCGACACCGCCGACCGGCTGGACGCGGAGCTCGTCGGGCGCAACGTGCTGAGCGGGCGCTGGACCTTCCAGGTCGTGGAGGACTACGACGACAGCTACTGGTCGCTCTTCCGCGACCTGGAGCGGCAGGCCCGGGAGCAGCACGCGGGAGGCCGGCGGCACCTGTACGAGGCGCAGATGAAGGAGCGCGAGCGCAGCGCGGGACGTCCCGGCCACGAGGGCACCCCCGACGAGACCTGAGGGAGCTCCTCGCGGACCTGGAGGGCCCCGACGCCCCGGCGCACCGGCGCCGCTGGGGTCACTCCTGCACGACGCAGGCCCGGACGAGCGCCAGCGGGCAGCGGCTGTGGGCCATCACCCCGCGCACGACCGCGCCCACACCGAGCCCGCCCTCGTGCACGCCGAGCCAGAGCAGGTCGAGGTCGGCCGAGCGGGTCACCAGGGTGTCGACCGGGTGGGCGTCGACCTCCAGGACCTCCACCTCCACGCCGGGGTGCTCCCGGCGCAGGCGCTCGACGAGCTCCTGCACGTGCTCGGCGTCGCGGCGTCGCAGCTCCTGCAGCTTCTCCGGGTTCGGCGTCCGGCTGAACAGCCCGACCGTCGGCGGCTGCCAGGCGTGCACCACCTCCAGGGTGGCGCCGCGGCGCTCGGCCTCCTCGAAGGCCATCCGCAGCGCTCCCGACGCCTTCGGGTTGGGCTCGAGCCCGATGCCGATGCGACCGAGGAATCCGGTGTGCTCGACGTGGCTGGCCGCCGAGACCATGATCACCGGGCAGCGGGCGGAGGCGGCCACCCCCACGCTGGTGGAGCCGACGAAGAGCCGCTCCAGGCCCCGCACCGAGCGCCGGCCGACGACCACCAGGTCGGCGGTCTCGGACAGCTTGGCCAGCACGCCGCTGGGGTTGCCCATGGCGACCTCGCGGTGCACCCGCTCGGCGGGCAGGCCCATGGACCGGGCCGTCTCGACCGCCTCGTCGACGATGGACTCGCCGGCCTGCTGCAGCAGCGTGGGGTCGTAGACGACCCCCCAGGCACCGGCCAGCACCGCGTCGTCGACGGCGTGGGCGATCAGCAGGTCCGCCTCCCGGGCCAGGGCGGCGCGGACGGCGTAGACGAGGGCGCGCTGGCCGTCGTCGGACCCGTCGACACCGACCACCACCCGGTGGGTGAGGGGCTTGCTCATGGACGTCCTCCTGCTCGGACCGGGGCGGATCCCGCGGACCTGGCCGGGGACGGGACGCCGTGGACGGGGTGCTCGGGGTGCGGCCGGCGCGGTGGCGGGCCGGACGGCTGCGGCGGCTGGGGCCCGGCCGCCGGCAGGCCCGGCGCGGACCCCGCCCGGTGGTGGCCGGGGCCGGGCTGGGCCAGCACGGCTGGCTGCTGCTGGAGCGGCACCGGTGGCGGCTGCGGAGCGGGCGCCGCGGCCGGTGGCGGCACGGCGGTGGGCTGGCGCACCGGGGCGGCCGGGCGGGCCCCGGCACGTGGCACCGGCGACGGTGAGGCGGCGGGCCGCCCGGACAGCGCGTCGAGCTGCTGGCTGATGCGACGCAGCAGCACGGTCTGCTCGCCCAGCAGGGCCGTCTGCTCCGCCAGCAGGTCGGCGATCCGCCGCAACGGATCCTCCGGCCCGGCCGCGGGGGGCACGGGCTCCGGTCGCACAGGGCGCGGGCCCCGGCTCTGGCTGCTCATGGGGTCAACCTAGCCAGCCGGGGCCCCGTCGGGAAGCGACCCGCGGGCCCTGTGCTGCGCCGGTCAGCTGCCCGAGACCCCGTCGGGGCCGAAGGTGGTCCGGCCGCGGAGCTTGCCGGCCAGCTCGTCGTCGATCCCGTCGGCGACCTCGGCCAGCACGCTGACGGCCTGGTGCAGGTGGGCGGGCACGAACGGGTGGGCCATCACCGAGCAGGTGACGAAGACGCGGTCGCGCACCAGCTGGAACTTGACCGAGCGGGAGTCGGCGTTGAGGTCGTTGAGCACCTCCACCGCCCGGGACCGCCCCTCGACGTCGTGCACCAGGGAGGCGAAGACCAGAACCTCGCGGGCGTCGGGGGCGACCCGCAGGAAGAGCATGGTCGAGCCGACGCGCACGGCGATGTCGCCCTCGGCGTCGTGCACCGGGGCGTGGCCGAACATGTCGGTCAGCTCGAGCTCGACCATGTCGCGCAGGTGGTCGACCCCGGCCGGCAGGACCGCGACGACGTCCTCGGCGTCGTACTCGGTCAGCGCCAGGGGCTCCACCGAGGGGGTGAGGATCTCGGCCAGCTGGTCGGGGGCGAGGAAGACGGGGTGCTGCACGCCGTAGACCTCGCGCAGCGTGCACACCGCCAGGGCGGCCAGCCGGTCCGACTCCTCCTGGCGCCGGTGCAGCCAGAAGTTCTCGCTCACCTGCTCGCCGGGCTGCTCCGGCTCGCTCACCGGGTCGCGCCAGCCGAGCTCGGCCAGCCGGGCCAGCTCGGCCGGCCCGAGCTGGTACTTCTCACCCACCACCGCGTTGCTGGCCGCCTCGGCCAGCAGGGTGTCGCGGTCGAGGCTGCTGAAGCGGACGAAGGGCACCGGTTCGTCGTCGACGGCGACGCAGCCGATGGTGAAGTCGCCGCTGTCGTCGATCATCGACACGACCTCGGCCAGGCGGCCCTCGAACTCCGCCCACGACTCGGCGGTGCTGCGGTCCAGGTCGAAGTCGGTGTAGTCGGGCACGGGAGCTCTCTCCGGTCGGGACGGCACCGAGGACCGGTGCTGCTGCGAACGTAGCGCACCCTCCGGGGCCCGGTCAGGTCCCGCCACGGGCGTGCCTGGACGGTGCGGCAGCTCACCAGCCGCCGCCTCCGCCGCCGCCCACGCCGCCTCCCACGCCGGCGCCGAACCCGGAGCCGCCGCCGCTGCTGGCCGAGGCCGTGACGCTGCTGCTGACGGCGGCGGAGAAGGAGCTGAGCTGGTCGCCGAAGGTGGGCGAGGCGAACACCAGCGGGTGCGCGCCGACGTACCAGCCCGGCGTGCCGAGCTCGTGGCCGCGGGCGGCCAGGTCGCGGAACACCTTGGCCCAGTGGTCGGTGACGCCGAAGGCGATGGCGTACGGCAGGTAGCGCGAGAAGACCTGCTCGGCCTCCTCAACCCGGATCTGGTCGGCCTCGGCGGTGCTGAGGTAGAGCTTGAACCCCAGCGCCTGGTCCAGCAGCGCCGAGCCGGCGGCGGTCCGGGCGGGCGCGCGTCCGGCGAGCACCAGGGTGGCCACACCGGCGACCACCACGCCCAGGCCGGCGATCCCCCACGCCACGGTGAAGGCGAGCAGGAGGGCCAGCCCCACCCCGAGCAGCACCAGCAGGATGCCGGCGACGTACCAGCGGGTGCGCACCGCCCGCGGGTCGGCGCGGAACCAGCCGCGCTCGACCACGTCGGTGTACAGCGCCGCCTGGGTGGCGGACAGGATGGAGGCGAACCCGACGTCGGCCAGCGCGACCTCGTCGCCGTCGGCGAAGACCCCCTCCAGCAGTGCCCGCTCGTGCTCGGCGAGGTCCTCCTCCGGCGCGGGCAGCCGCTCCAGGCGCCAGACGGGCTTCTTCTCCGTGCCCGAGGGGTCCTCGACGATCCGCAGGTGGCCCCGCACGGCCAGGTCCACCAGGGCGGCCGTGACGTCGTGGGTGTGGACGACCTCGTCCAGCACCGTGCCGACCTCGGCCGCCCGAGCCCCGTCGGGCGGGGTGAAGCGCACCGCGACCGGTCCGCGCCGGCGGGAGGTGGTGGTGGTCGCCGTGGCGGTGGCCACCGGGGACAGCCCCGGGGTGATCCCGGCGAAGCGCTCGTCGCGGCCGCGGCGGGCGAGCAGGGCGGCGGCCAGGGAGCCCAGCACCGCCAGCAGCGCGCCCACACCGATGGTGGCCGGGGTGGGGGTGAAGGTGTTGCCGAGGTGGGCGCGCTCGGTCAGCAGCACCTGGGCGTCGACGGTGCCGGCCGGCCACCCCGTGGTGACGGTCAGGCCCTGTCCGGGCTCGACCAGGTCCTCGGCGAAGACGGCCCGCCGGTCCTCGGTCCGGGCGTCGGCGCAGGGGCTGGTCTCCCCCGGCTCCCCGGCGGCGCACTCGACCCGCTGGGGCGGCACCGGTCCGGTGACGGTCACGCGGACGTCGGAGAGGGGCACCTCGTACTCGGTGCCGACGACGTTCCAGGCCAGCTCGTCCAACCCCGAGCCGACGGCCTCGGGGGTGACCAGACCGCGCTGCAACCAGCTGATCCGGTACGTCTGCACCCCGCTCACCTCGACGTCCTCGTCGCCGACCCGGATCGTCTGCACGCCGCCGCTGTGCTCCAGGTGCAGGTCGGCCGGGGCCCCGCTCGGGCTGGCGGCGGTGATCTGCTCGATCGGGAAGCTCCGCCAGTGGTCCGGGTCGGCCTCGATCCGCTGCCGGGTGGGCTGCAGCAGCAGGGGTCCGTGGCCCGGGTCGGAGCCGAAGTCGAAGTCGAGGTCGACCGTCACGGCGGTGGTGCCGTCGGCGCCGACGTCGGCGGTGACGTGGTAGCGGCTGATGCGCCAGTCCTCGCTGCTCTCGGCCCGGGCGAGCGGTGGAGCCGGCACGGCGACCAGCGCGACCGCAGCCAGCAGCACCAGCAGCAGGCGACGGAGCGGGGCGGGCCGGGTGGTGACGGAGCGGGACGTCGTCATGCGGTCATTACACCGCCGACCGGGGCCGCCCGCCGGTGACGTGCGTCATCAGCAGGTGGGCGTCAGGAGGCGGGCGCGCGTCAGGAGGAGTCGCGTCTCAGGAGGCGGGCGGCCGGCCGGGCAGCACGACGTCCGAGACCGGACCGGGAGCCCACGCGACCTCCCAGGCGAAGCCGGCCGGATCCACGAAGTAGCCGCTGTAGCCACCCCAGTCCCGGTGCCTGCCGGGGGTCACCGACAACGCCCCGGCCGCCCTCGCCTCGGCCAGCACGGTGTCGACCTCCTCCACGCTCGCCACGTCGTGGGCCAGCGTGACCGGCGGCACGCCGGGCCCTCCCTGCGGCGTCCCGACCTCGGCGGTGAAGTGCTCCAGCGCCCACAGCGACAGCAGCAGGTGCTCGCCGACGCGGATCATCAGCACCTCGTCCTCGGCCTCGAGGAAGGGCGTCCACCGCATCCCGTCGAGCCAGAACCGCCGGACCGCGGCCAGGTCGGGCACGGCGAGGGTGACGAGGCTGAGGCGTTGCTGCACGGCGGGCCCTGCTCAGCCCTCGCCGGCGGCGGGCTCGTCGGCCGGCTGACGCAGCTGCGCGATGGCGGCCTCGAAGTCCTCGACCGACTCGTACTGCTGGTAGACGCTGGCGAAGCGCAGGTAGGCGACCTGGTCGAGCCGGCGCAGCGGGCCGAGGATGGCCAGGCCGACCTCGTCGGCGGGGATCTCGGGACTGCCGGAGGCCCGCAGCGTCTCCTCGACCTCCTGGCCGAGCTGGGCGAGGGCGTTCTCGTCGACCGGGCGCCCCTTGCACGCCTTGCGGACGCCGTTGACGACCTTCTCGCGGACGAAGGGCTCCACGACCCCGGACCGCTTGACCACGACCATCTGCATCTGCTCGATGGTGGTGAAGCGGCGCTCGCAGTTCGGGCACTGGCGACGTCGCCGGATGCTGGCGCCGTCCTCGCTCACCCGGGAGTCGAGCACCCGGGAGTCGGTGTGACGGCAGTACGGACAGTGCACGACCGACCTCCCTGTGGACGGGTGTGCCGCCCGGGAGGCGCTGGACCCCTGACCGACCCCCGGTGGACGCACACCGGTGTGGTGGCTACTCCACTGCGGGACCCTAGGGTCGCTACCCACGGGACGCAAGCCGGCGGCCACCCGCCGGGTCGGGGACGGCGGGGGTCAGAGCACGTTGCGCAGCACGGTCCAGAGCACCAGCGCCCCGACCCAGCCGGCCGTCCAGCCCCAGTCGGGCACGGCGGCCAGCACCGACGTCGCCCGTCGGGGCACCCGGGGCACCCGGGCACCGGACCACTGCAGCAGCCAGACCAGCGCGAGGAGCGCGAGCCCGCCCAGGGCGAGCAGCGCGACGGCGTTGTAGGACCAGGCGGCCGCCACGTCGCCGCGCAGCAGGGCCGCCCCCATCCGGGTGCCGCCGCAGAGCGGGCACTGCCAGCCGGTCAGGGCCAGCCAGGGGCACGGGAACCCCAGACCGGTCAGCCGGTAGAGCGCGCTGGTCGCCACGCCGACGGCGACGACCCCGCCCGTCCAGACCAGCCTGCGCCCGGCCCGCCGCCGGTCGGCGACGTGGGGTGCGGCGGCGGAGGTGCTCATCACCGCCCAGTATGCCGCCGGCCACGTCAGCCGGTGACGGCCAGGAACCGGCTGATCATCACGACCACCGCCAGCACGAGCAGCGACGCGGTGCTGCCGAGCAGCGCCGCCGCGCCGCGGGGGGTGAGCCGCCACTGCGGGGCGGCCACCGGCGCCGGCGCCACGACGGAGGGGGCGGGAGGCTGCACGCGGCAGGCCCGGACGACCGGGGCGGGGGCGGCCAGCTCGGGCGGGCGCACGCCGGTGGGGCGGACCCCGGTGGGACGGACCCGCGCCTGGGGGCGCTGACGGCGGCCGGTCGGCCGGCCGGTGACCGGGTTCCGGGCCCACGGGTGCGTCGCCACGGTGATGCTGCTCATGCTGCCTCCTCCGGTGATCGAACCTGTGTTCGATACCTCATGTCTACCGCAATCGAACGTGTGTGCCAAGGACGCCGGGACCGGCGTGTCGACCGCTCGTCTGCCCATGACCCCATGCCACCAGCGGGGTCTGACAGTTTCCGCGGCGACACCGACGGCGACATCGACGACGACGCCCACGGTGACGGGCACGCAGGCGCGCACCACGGTCTTGGGAGCCTGCCGCGACACGACGCGACACACGTCGAACAGGTGTTTGATTGACCGGCGCCGACCCCCTACCGTCGGTGCCATGGCGAGCAACGACGACACCCCACCGCGTCCCGGCCAGCCCCGGCGGCGCGGGCGCCCCAGCGCCAGCATGGTCCGGGCGCAGCTGGCCGAGGCCGGCGCGTCGGTCACCTCGCTGCCCGACGGCCCCGAGGACGGGCACGGCCTGACGCCGCGGCAGCGGCGCATCCTCGAGGTGATCAAGCAGTCGGTGGACGGCCGCGGCTACCCGCCCAGCATCCGGGAGGTCTGCGACGCCGTGGGGCTGGCCAGCTCCTCCAGCGGCGCCCACCAGCTCAAGGTGCTCGAGGCCAAGGGCTACCTCCGCCGCGACCCCAACCGGCCGCGGGCGCTGGAGGTGCTGCTCCCGGGCTCGAGCGCCCCGGCCGACCGCGTCGAGCGGGCCGCTGCTCCCGCGACGGCGCCGACGCCCCCGGTCGCGGGCCCCGAGGAGGGGGACGTGACCGGGATCGGCGACGCCTTCCCGACCGCCGTGCCGGTCCCGCTCGTCGGCCGCATCGCCGCCGGTGGGCCGATCCTGGCCGAGCAGCTGGTCGAGGACGTGTTCCCGCTGCCGCGGCAGCTGGTCGGCGACGGCACCCTCTTCATGCTCGAGGTGCGTGGTGACTCGATGGTCGACGCCGCCATCTGCGACGGCGACTGGGTGGTGGTCCGCCAGCAGGAGGACGCCCGCAACGGCGACATCGTGGCCGCGCTGATCGGCGAGGAGGCGACGGTGAAGACCTTCAAGCGGACCCCCGGCCAGGTTTGGCTGCTCCCCCACAACCCCGCCTACGAGCCGATCGACGGCAACCAGGCCTCCATCCTGGGCAAGGTCGTCACGGTGCTGCGCCGGGTCTGACGTCCCGGCCGCGGCCCGCCCAGCCACTAGGGTCACCTCCGTGACCAGCCCCGAGCCGGCCAGCGCCGCCCGTCCCGACGGGCCCCGCCTCCGCCGAGCGGTGCGGGTGGTCGCCTGGGTGCTGGCGCTGCTGGTGGCCGTCCCCGTCGTGGTCTACGTGGTCCACGGCGGCATCGGCAGCATCCGCGGCGTGGCTCTGCGCCGCGAGGTGGCCGGCGAGGTCGCCGAGCGGCGGGCCGTCGTGCAGCCCGAGGTGCTCGCGCTGCGGGAGCGGCAGCGGGCGGTCCTGCCGGAGCCCCCGACGCACAGCTGGGCCGCCCTGCAGTGCGCCTTCGGAACCACCGAGGGGGGCTGGATCGTGCAGGCCTACCACCAGAGCTGCTGGTTCACCACCCTGGACCTGTACCCGGTCGCCTCGGAGGACGAGGCCGTGCAGCGGGCCGGCGCGCTGCCTGCCGAGCTGTTCGGCGCACCCGGGGAGGACCCCGGCTACGCGGTCCACTGCCGTGTGCTCACCTCCTCCGTCGAGCCCTCCTCCGAGGCGGGCACTCAGCTGCTGTGGGTGCCGGGCGGCGCGGTGGCCCCCGGCGACCAGCACTGCAGCCGGCTGACCCTCGGCCAGTACGCCGCCGACGCGGTCGAGCCGCTGGACCCGACCTCGGTCGACCCGGGCACCGACTGGCTGGTGGTGTCCAACCAGGCCCCGGTGCTGGAGCGCCGGGAGCTGGGCTGCAGCCCCTGGTCCCTCGTCTTCTGCTCCCGCCCGTGGGACGAGCCGGTGCTGGGCTGACCCGGGCGGCTGCTCCGGGCAGCCCTTGACGTCGCGCTGCGGCGGCCGGTTCACTGCTGGCAGCCGCCGACCCCACCCCCACCCCCCACCGGCGGCGCCTCCGGAGGAACGATGACGCACCGTCTGCGTGCCCTGTCCGCGCTCGCCCTCGGCCTGGTGCTGGCCCCGCTGGCCCTGGTCCCTCCTGCCGCCGCCGCACCACCGGAGGGGGCGCTGCCCACCGTCTCACCGGCCCCGCAGCACATCGCCCGCGAGGGTCGCGACACCGTGCTCCCCAGCCGGGTCGAGGTGGTCGTCGGCGAGACCACCGACCCGGCCGCCCGCGACCTGCTGGTCGACGTGCTGGCGGACTCGGCCGCCCGGGTCGAGGTCGTCACCGAGGCCACGGACGCCCCGCTGCGGTTCCTGCTGGGCCCGGCCGACCGTCCCGACGTGGCCGCCGCCCTGGGTGACGTGGACGTGCCCGACCGTCCGGAGGGGTACGCCCTGCGGGTCGACCGCCGCGGCGGCGGCCTGGGTACGGTCGCCCTCGGCGGGGTCGACGCCGCCGGGCAGTACTACGCCGTCCAGACGCTGCGTCAGCTGGTCGTCGGCGACGGCGCCCGGGCCCGCCTCGCGGCGGTGCGGGTCAGCGACTGGCCCTCGATGCCGCTGCGCGGCACGATCGAGGGCTTCTACGGCGAGCCGTGGACGCCGCAGGAGCGGCTGGACCAGATGGCCTTCCACGGTGACGTCAAGGCCAACACCTACATCTACGCCCCCAAGGACGACCCCTACCACCGCGAGCTGTGGCGCGAGCCCTACCCGGCCGACCGGCTGGCCGAGCTGCGCGAGCTGGTGCAGGAGGCGACCGCGCACCACGTCCGCTTCACCTTCGCCCTCTCCCCCGGCAACACGGTCTGCTACTCCGCCGAGGAGGACCACCGGGCGCTGGTGGCCAAGCTGCAGCAGATGTACGACGCCGGGGTGCGGGCCTTCTCGGTCCCGCTGGACGACATCGCCTACGCCCGCTGGAACTGCGAGGCCGACGAGGAGACCTTCGGGGCTCCCGGTCCGGCTGCCGCCGGCGTCGCGCAGGCGAGGCTGCTCGACCGCATCCAGCGGGAGTTCATCGAGACCTCCGAGGGGGCGCACCCGCTGCAGATGGTTCCCACCGAGTACTCCGACACCGAGGACTCGGCCTACAAGCAGGCCCTGCGCGGGATGGACGAGGACGTCGTGGTGATGTGGACCGGCGTCGGCGTGGTGCCGCAGGAGGTCACCACCGAGCAGGCCGACCGGGCGGCCCAGGTGTTCGGGGGCCCGCCCTTCCTGTGGGACAACTACCCGGTCAACGACTACGGCCAGACCAGCGGGCGGCTGCTGCTCGCCCCCTACGCCCAGCGCGAGCCCGGGCTGTCGCAGCACCTGGCGGGCATCGTCTCCAACCCGATGAACCAGGCCTCCGCGAGCAAGGTGGCGGTCTTCGGGGTCGCCGACTTCACCTGGAACGACACCGGCTACGACCCGGAGCGCAGCTGGCGTGAGGCTATGCGCTACCTCGCCGGCGACGACGAGGCCGCCACCGAGGCGCTGCTGGTGCTGGGCGACCTCAACCACCTGGCCCCCAGCTTCGGCACCCCCTGGCAGCCGCAGGCGCCGGTGCTCAGCGGGCGTCTGGAGGAGTTCTGGGCCGACTGGGAGGCCGGCCGGCGCAGCGAGGCGGTGGCCCAGCTCCGCGAGCACGCCGAGGCGATCACCGCGGCCCCCGCCACGATCGCCGCCGGCTCCGTCGACCCCGGGTTCGTCTCCGACGCGGAGCCCTGGCTGACGGCCACCCGGCTCTGGGGCGAGGCGACGCTGGCCCTGCTGGACGCCCTGCAGGCCCGTCTGGACGGCGACGAGGAGCAGGCCGCCGCGCTGGCCGGGCGGTCGGAGCAGCTGCAGCGGCAGGCCGCCGCCGTGCGGGTCGAGCCGCCGGAGAACACCTGGGGCGCCGCGCCGGTCCGGATCGCCGACGGTGTGCTGGACGTGTTCCTGGTGGAGGCGGGGCTGGCCCTGGAGCTGTGGGACCTCGGGGCCGTCCGCGACGTGGCCGCCGAGGGCACCGCCACGGCCTCCAGCGTCGAGCAGGACCTGCCGCACCTGGCCGCCCGTCACGTCAACGACGGCGACCGCAGCACCCGCTGGGCCTCGGGCTACGACGACGCCGCCTGGGTGCAGGTGGAGCTGGCCGAGCCCGTGCCGGTGGCTGCGGTGACCATCACCTGGGAGGCGGCCTGCGCCACCCGGTACCGGCTGCAGACCTCCGCCGGCGGCCGGACCTGGACCGACGTCGCCGATGTGGACGAGACCAGCTGCGCCCTGGACGTGCTGCGCACCGACGACCCGGACCCGGTCCGCTTCGTCCGCGTGCAGGGGGTCGAGCGCGCCTCCGACTGGGGCTACTCGATCTGGGAGATCGGCATCTGGACCACCGGCTGAGCCGGTTCAGGACGCCTGGCGGGTCTCCTGCAGCCGGCGCAGCGCCTGCACGGCCACCTCGCGGTCGGTGGTCGTCCACATCGGCGGCATGGTCGAGCGCAGGAAGGCGCCGTAGCGGGCGGTGACCAGCCGCGGGTCCAGCACCGCCACCACCCCGCGGTCGGTGGCGCGGCGGATCAGCCGCCCGGCCCCCTGGGCGAGCAGCAGCGCGGCGTGGGTGGCCGCCACCTGCATGAAGCCGTTGCCGCCGGCCTCGGTGACCGCCTGCTGGCGTGCCTGCATCAGCGGCTCGTCCGGACGGGGGAAGGGCAGCTTGTCGATGATGACCAGCTCGCAGGTGTCACCGGGGACGTCGATGCCCTGCCACAGCGAGACGGTGCCGAAGAGGCTGGTCTCCGGCTCCTCGGCGAAGCGGCGGGTCAGCTCGGAGAGCTGGGCCTCGCCCTGGCACAGCACGGTGTGGTCCTTGAGCTCGCGGCGCACGTGCGCCGCGGCGGCCTCGGCCGCCCGCTGGGAGGCGAACAGCCCGAGCGTGCGCCCGCCCGCCGCCCACACCAGCTCGGCCACCTCGGTCAGCGTCTCGGGCGTGATCCCGTCCCGGCGCGGCGGGGGCAGCCGCTCGGCCACGTAGAGGATCCCCTGCCGGCGGTATTCGAAGGGGGAACCCACGTCGATCCCCCGCCACGACAGCACCTCCTCGGTGGGCGCCCGGGTCGGGTCGTCGGTGCGCTCCCGGGTCTGCAGCCCGATCGAGGCGGCGGTGGCGGTGAAGTCGCCGCCGACCTGGAGGGTGGCCGAGGTCAGCACCGTGGGGTGCTGGCTGAGGACGTGGCTGCGCATCAGCCCGGCCACGCTGAGCGGGGCCACCCGCAGCTCCCGGCCGGCGCGCTCGCGGTCCAGCACCCAGACCACGTCGGCCTCGGCCAGGGCGGCCATCCGCTCGGCGAGGTCGAAGACCTCCTTGGCCACCGAACCCGCCTGCCGCTGCTCCGGGTCGACCTCGCCGGACTGACCGCCCTCGCCGCGACCCATCGCGGAGACCACCCGGCGGGCCACGTCCCGGACCGTCCGCAGCGCCTGCACCACCGGGTGGTCCGGGTCGGTGAGCCGCTCCGGGGCCGCCTCCTCCAGCGCCTCCCGCAGCACGTCGGCGGTGTCGAGGAACTCCCCGCCCAGGTCGTCGTCGAGCCAGGTGAGGCAGCGCCGGGCCACCCGCTCCAGGTGCGCCGGTGACAGCTCGCCCGAGGCCGCACCGGTGACCCGGCCCACCAGCTCGTGGGCCTCGTCGATGACCACCGCGGTGTGCTCGGGCAGCGCCGTGCCGCCGTGCATGGCGTCGATGGCCAGCAGCGCGTGGTTGGTGACGACCAGGTCCGCCTCACGGGCCTTCTCACGCGACTTCTCCACGAAGCACACCTCGCCCCACGGGCAGCGGGCGGCGCCCAGGCACTCGCGCACCGGCACCGACACCTGCGCCCAGGCCTTGGGGCCGTGGCTCGGTGCGTCGTCGCGGTCGGCGAGCCCACCGCCGCCCGCCTGCTCCTCGGCCCACTCCCGCAGGGCCAGCACCTGCGCACCCAGCGCGGACGAGCCCGGACCGGCGCCGGGTCCGCCGGGGGTGGGGTCGGCCGTGGTCGGGCGGGCGCCCTCGGCCTGGGCCAGCAGATCCGCCCCGGTGACCAGCGCGTCCTGGTCGTCGATGACCTGGTCGCGGACCCGCAGCAGGCAGGCGTAGTTCGAGCGGCCCTTGAGCACCGCGTGCCGGGGACGGCGGCCGGTCACCCGCTCGACGGCGTCCAGCGCGGCCGGGATGTCCTTGCTGGCCAGCTGGGCCTGCAGCGCCAGGGTCGCGGTGGCCACCACCACCCGGTCGTCGGGGTGGGCCGCCAGGTGGCTGAGCACCGGGGCCAGGTAGCCCAGCGACTTGCCGGTGCCGGTGCCGGCCTGGACCAGCAGGTGCTGCCCGGTCGACAGCGTGGCGGCGACGGCATCGGCCATGGCCACCTGCCCGGGACGCTCGTCACCGGAGATCCCACCGACGGCGGCCGCCAGCACCTCCCGGTGACCGGCCCCGGTGCGGGCGGGACGGTCGGACGAGGGCTGTGCGGGCACCGCTTCACCGTAGCCGTTCCGGCCGCCCGACGCCCGCGCGTGTGCACACCCCCGCACCCGCACGTCCGGCGAGCCGTAACCGGCTGGATCGGCGCACGACACACCCGCGAAACACCCGCTGCCTAGCGTGGCGGCACGACCGGTCGGGAAGGGGGTGCAGGGTGTACGACGCCGTCGACCCCTTCATCGGGACCGAGGCCACCCGGCTGCCGCCGGCCTCGGGCCTCGCCGCGACCTGGTGGTGGCCGAAGCCGCAGATCGGCAACACCCACCCCGGCGCCACGCACCCCTTCGGGATGGTCTCGGTGTGCCCCTACTCCGGCGCCTACCCCACCGGCTACGGCCGCTACGACTTCAACACCGAGGGCGTGCCGCCGACCGTCCACGACGACCTGGTGGCCAGCGGCTTCACCCACTTCCAGCAGTCGGGCACCGGGGCCATCCGCAAGTACTACAACTACTTCCGGGTCACCCCGATGGTGGAGCCGCTGGACTCCCTCGGGCGGACCTACCGGCTCAGCGAGGAGGAGGCCGCTCCCGGGTACTGGGCCGGCACCCTGGAGTCGGGGGTGCGCTGCGAGCTGACCGTCGGGCCCAAGTCCGCGGTCCACCGCTACACCTTCCCCAGCCACCACGAGGCCCGGCTGGTGGTCGACGCCTCGATGGGCGGGCTCGCGCTGCCGCACAGCCAGACCGTGCCGCTCAGGGCCCACCTGGCGCTGCTCGGCCCGGGCGTGGCCCAGGGCGAGATCCTGGTCGAGGGCGTCCCGCTGTCGGTGCACCTGGAGGTCACCAGCCCCGGCTGGCGCCAGCTGCTGTGGTACGACCGGCGGCTGATGCCCGGCGGCACCCGGCTCGACTTCGACTACATCCGCTCCACCACGCTGCGCTCCTTCGGCCTGATGTGGCGGGGCCCGGCGGCGGCCGGTGAGGTGGTCGAGATCCGGCTCGGGTTCTCGCTGCGGGGCTGCGAGCAGGCTCGCGCCAACCTGGCGGCCGACAGCGGCGGCCGCGCACCGGCGTTCGGCTGGCGCCGCAGCGCCACCACCCAGGTGTGGCGCAGCCACCTGGACCGGGTCCAGGTCGAACCGGTCTCCGGCGAGCAGCAGACCGTGCTGGCCACCGCCCTCTACCACTCGATGGTCAAGCCCTGCTTCGCCCCCGACGAGTCGCCCGCCTGGCCCACCGACGGCCCCTTCGTCTTCGACATCTGCACCATGTGGGACATCTACCGGACCCAGCTGCCGCTGCTCACCGCGCTCTTCCCCGAGCGGGCCGTGGAGCTGGCCAACGCCCTGCTGTCGGTCTGCGAGCAGGAGGGCAACCTGCCCATCGGCTACCGGATGGCCAAGGGCGCCGACCGGTTCTCCCGGCAGGGCAGCGCGCTGGCCCACACCCTGCTGGCCGACCTGTGCCGGCTCGACCTCCCCGGGATCGACTGGGAGTGGGCGATGGTGCACATGGAGGCCGACCTGCGCCGCAGCTACGGCGAGGACTACCTGGTCAGCGGGGTGGCCCACCCGGTCAGCCACACCCTGGACCTGGCGCTGGGCTACTCCTGCACGGCGGTGGTGGCTCGACGGCTGGGCGACGCCGAGCTGGCCGGCCGGCTGTGCGGGCTGGCGGAGGGCTGGCGGCGCGCCTTCGACCCCAGCACCGGTCTGCTGGTCGACTCCTCCTTCTACGAGGGCGGCCGGGAGAACTACTCCTTCCGGCTGCTGCACGACATGCGGGCGCGGATCGAGCTCGCCGGCGGCGACACCGCCTTCGTGACCCTGCTGGACCGCTTCTTCGGCTTCGGGCAGCCGCCGGTGCGCCAGCCCGGGGTCGGCCCCTCCACCGAGGAGCTGGCGGCCGGGTACGCGCTGGGCCGGTTCGAGGGCCTCAACAACGAGCCCGACGTGGACGCCCCCTGGGCCTACCACTGGGCCGGGCGGCCGGACCGCACCAGCGAGGTGGTCCAGCAGGTCCTGGTGCACCAGTTCGGCACCGGGCGCGGCGGGCTGCCCGGCAACGACGACTCCGGCGGGCTCAGCTCCTGGTACGTCTGGGCCAGCCTCGGGCTGTTCCCGGTCGCCGGGCAGGACCTGGTGCTGCTCGGCGCCCCGGCGGTGCCCGAGGCCCGGCTGCGGCTGGGCGACGGGGAGCTGCTGGTCACCGCCGGCGGGCTCCAGCCGGCGGAGCCGGGCTCGCCCACCAACCACGTCCGCTCGGTGAGCCTCGACGGCCACCCGCTGACCCGCACCTGGCTGACCGGCACCGAGCTCCGCCGGGCGTCCCACCTGGCCGTCGAGCTCGGTCCCCGGCCGTCGGGCTGGGGCACCGGCCACCGTCCCCCCTCCGTCTCCGACCCCGTCCCCGCCCGTCCCCGATCCCGTCCCCGTCCGTCCCCGACCCCACCCTGGAGGTGACCGTGCTCTCCCTTCCCGTCCCCGCAGCCGCGGAGTCCACCGACGGCCCCCGTCGGCGTCTCGTCCTCGTCGTCCGGGCCGACCCGGTGATCTGCGGCCACTCCGGCGAGGCACGCTGCCTGGCCGAGGTGGCGCTCACCCGCGGCTACACCGACGTCCGCATCCTGACCTGGACCCTCGACCGGCTGGTCGAGAGCGGGCTGCCGCTCAAGCCCCTGGAGCACGTCCAGCCCTACAGCCCCGGCATCACCGTGGAGCGTCCCGAGCCCGTCGGCGACTACCGGGTGCCCGACGGGCGCCACCTCGCCGGCCTCACCGGACGGCTGGTGGAGCTGTTCACCGACGGCGTGCCGACGCACGCCATGTCGCTGTACCTCAGCCCGCACGCCACGGCGGTCACCGACGCGGCGCGGACCGCCCGCCGGCTGGGCGCGGCCCCGGAGCTGGTGACCATCGCCGAGGCCGTCGGCTCCGACGTCACCAACGTCGTCCGCGACTGCGTGGCCTCCGGCCGCTACGGGGCCGCCATCCAGGTGCTGTCCACCTACCTGGACAACGACCACTGCGTCGCCGTGTCGGAGTACACCAAGGAGCTGGTCGTCGGCGAGGCGGCGCGGCTGGACGCGGCCACCGGGACGCGGTTCGCCGAGCAGCTGGCCGAGCGGGTCCGGGTGTCCTACCCGGCGGTGGACTCGTCGGCCTACCTGCAGCTGGACGCCGACCGGGCCGACGAGGTGCTGGGCGCCCGTGGGCTCGTGGCCGGCGGGTACGTGCTGTTCCTGTCCCGGCTCGCCTCGGCCAAGGGGCTGGACGACCTGGTGGCCGCCTACGTCGGCAGCCGGGCGAGCGAGCGGGTGCGGCTGGTGCTGGCCGGCCGCGGTCCGCAGGAGGCCGAGCTGCGCGGCTGGGTCGAGGCGTCGGGGCTGGCGGACCGGATCGACGTGCTGACCGACGTCGACGACGACGAGAAGTCGGCGCTGATGGCGGGCTCCGCGGCCTTCGTGCTGCCGAGCAGGCCGCAGCCGGAGTTCGTGGAGACCTTCGGCATCGCCCTGGTCGAGTCGATGCTGGCCGGCGGCGGGCCGGTGGTCACCTGCCCCACCGGCGGCATCCCGGAGGCGGTGGGCGACACCGCGGTGCTGGTGCCGGCCTCCGACCCCCGGGCGCTGCGCGCCGCGCTGGACGAGGTGGTGTGCGACTGGACGCCGCAGCAGCGCCGCGCGGCCCGGGCCCGGGCCCGCAGCCACGCGCTCGGCTTCGACCGCCACGCGGTCTTCGACGCCCTCTTCGGCCCCGTGCTGCCCCCGCCCCCGGTGGCCTCGGTGGCCTGAACCGGCGGGCGAGACGGCTGGGACGGGACGGCCGTGGCGGCTACCGTCCGAGCATGACCCGCTACACCCACGGACACGCCGAGAGCGTGCTGCGCTCGCACGCGTCCCGCACCGCCGAGAACTCCGCCGCCTACCTGCTCCCCCGGCTGCGTCCGGGCGACCGGCTGCTCGACGTCGGCGCCGGGCCCGGGACGATCACCGCCGACCTCGTCGAGCTGGTGGCCCCCGGCCGGGTGACCGCGCTGGAGGCCGACGAGGCGGCGCTGGCCCACACCCGGGCGGGGCTCGAGGCACGTGGCGTGGAGGGGGACCTGGTGGTGGGGGACGTCCAGGCCCTCGACCTGCCCGACGACTCCTTCGACGTGGTGCACGCCCACCAGGTCCTGCAGCACGTCGCGGACCCGGTGCAGGCGCTGCGGGAGATGGCGCGGGTGACCCGCCCGGGCGGACTGGTGGCCGTCCGCGACTCCGACTACTCCGCCTTCACCTGGTGGCCGCCCACCCCCGAGCTGGACGACTGGATGTCGCTGTACCAGCAGATCGCCCGCCGCAACGGCGGCGAGCCGGACGCCGGGCGTCGACTGCTCAGCTGGGCCCGGCAGGCCGGCCTGACCGAGGTGGAGGCCACCTCGAGCACCTGGTGCTACGCCGGGCCGGAGCAGCGCCGGTGGTGGGGCGGCATGTGGGCCGACCGCATCGTCGACTCCGCGATGGCCGAGCAGGCGGTGGTCGAGCAGCACACCACCCGCCAGCACCTGCAGCGGATCTCCGACGGCTGGCGGCGCTGGGCCGAGCAGCCCGACGGCTGGTTCTCGCTGCTGCACGCCGAGCTGCTGGTCACCGTGCGGTGACCAGCGGCTCGGCTCAGCTGCGGTAGGGCTCCAGCTCGGCCGCCAGGTCGGCGTGCACCCGGGCCACCACCTGGGTGCCCTCGGGGGTGTGCTCGCTGGTGATGAACTCCCCGGCGCTGTGGATCCGGTCGATCAGGTCGCCCCGGGAGTACGGCACCAGTGCGCGCACCTCGACCTCCGGCCGCGGCAGCCGCTGCTCGACGGTGGCGCGGAGCTCGTCGATGCCCTGGCCGGTGCGGGCCGAGACGACCACGGCGTCCGGGTGGGCCGCCCGCAGCGTGGTCAGCGTCTCGGCGCTGGCCAGGTCGGCCTTGTTGAACACCATCTGCTCGGGCACCTGGGCCGCACCGATGTCGGAGAGCACCCGCCGGACGGCGGTGATCTGGCCCACCGGGTCCGGGTCGGAGGCGTCCACCACGTGCAGCAGCAGGTCGGCCCTCGCGGTCTCCTCCAGGGTGGAGGCGAAGGCCTCGACGAGGTCGTGCGGCAGGTGGCGGACGAACCCGACCGTGTCGGTGAGCGTGTAGACGCGGCTGTCGGCGGTCTCGGTCCGGCGGGTGGTCGGGTCCAGGGTGGCGAACAGCGCGTTCTCCACCAGCACCCCGGCGCTGGTCAGCCGGTTCAGCAGGCTCGACTTGCCGGCGTTGGTGTAGCCGACGATGGCCACCGAGGGGACCCGGTTGCGGACCCGCTCGGCGCGCTTGGTCTCGCGGGTGGCGTCGAGCTCGCGGAGCCGGGCCCGCAGCTGGGAGATGCGGGTGTTGATCCGCCGGCGGTCGGTCTCGAGCTTGGTCTCACCGGGGCCGCGGCCGCCGATGCCGCCACCGGCGGCGGCGCGTCCACCGGCCTGGCGCGACAGGTTGCCACCCCAGCCCCGGAGCCGCTGCTTGAGGTACTGCAGCTGGGCCAGCTCCACCTGCGCCTTGCCCTCGGCGCTGCGGGCGTGCTGGGCGAAGATGTCGAGGATGAGGGCGGTGCGGTCCACCACCTTGACCTTGACCCGGTCCTCCAGGTTGCGCAGCTGGGCGGCGGTCAGCTCGCCGTCGCAGATCACCGTGTCGGCGCCGGTGGCGACCACGACCTCGCGCACCTCGTCCACCTTGCCGCGGCCGATGTAGGTGGCCGGGTCGGGACGCTGGCGACGCTGCACCAGCCCCTCCAGCACCTGCGAGCCGGCGGTCTCGGCCAGCAGCTTGAGCTCGGCCATCGAGTTGTCGACGTCGACCTGGCTGCCGGTCGTCCAGACGCTGACCAGCACCACGCGCTCCAGCCGGAGCTGGCGGTACTCGACCTCGGTGACGTCGGACAGCTCGGTGGAGAGCCCGGCCACCCGGCGCAGCGAGTGCCGCTCCGCCAGGTCCAGCTGGTCGCCGTCGGGGTCGTCGGCGTCGTCGTAGTCGTCGGGGTCGAGGGGGCCCGGGGCCAGCCCGTCCGGGTCGAGACCGTCCTCGGCGAGGTCGTCGAGGTCGAGGTCGTCCTCGAGCGGTCGGGTGGAGCTGTCGCGCGGCAGGTCGTCGCCGTCGTCGTGGTGCCTGTGCAGAGCCGTCATGTTCCTCCCAGCGTCTCACGCCCGCCCCGGCCGGCGCGACGTGGTTCCGGCGGCCCGTGCGTGGTCCTCTCGATCCGAGGACGTTACCCACCGACACCCGGGGCACACCGGCCCGCGGACCGGTCGGGCGCGGGCTCAGCCGGTGGGCAGCAGCACCTGGCCGTGGGCGACCACCTCGGCGGGCCCGGTGAGGTAGCTGGTGCCCTCGGCGAGCTCCACCTCTACCGTGCCGCCGGGGACGTCGACCCGCCACGTCCCGACGGCCGCGCCGACCGACCGCGCGGAGGCGGCGACCGCGGCCACGGTGCCGGTGCCGCACGAGCGGGTCTCGCCCGAGCCGCGCTCGTGCACCCGCATCTGCAGGTGCCGCTCGCCCACCGAGCGGACGAACTCGACGTTGACGCCCTCGGGGAAGACGTCCGCCGGCCGCCAGCGGGGCGCGACGTGCAGCTCCAGCGAGGCGAGCTGCGGGTCGGCGGGGCCCAGCAGCACCACGGCGTGCGGGTTGCCCACGTCGACGGCGGTGGCCGGCCACGACCGCTCCCCCTCGCCGGTGGCCGCGGTGACCGTGACCGCCCCCGGCTCCACCCGGACCGGACCCATCTCGACCCGGTACCGCGCGCCGTCGAGCACCTCCACCGGGCGCACCCCGGCACGGGTGGCGATGTCGAAGCGCCGGCCGCTGAGCAGTCCCTCGGCCAGCAGGTGGTGGGCGAACACCCGGACGCCGTTGCCGCACATCTCGGCCACCGAGCCGTCGGCGTTGCGGTAGTCCATGAACCACAGCGCACCGTCGCCCTGCCAGTCGTCGACGGCCGCCGCACGCACGGCCCGGAGCACGCCGTCGCCGCCCACGCCGGCACGCCGGTCGCAGAGCCAGCGGACCTCGTCCGCGCCGAGGTCGAGGCTGCCGTCGGGATCGACCAGCAGCACGAAGTCGTTCTGCGTCCCGTGCCCCTTGGCGAACGACCAGCTGCGCATGGGGCCCATTCTCCCGGCCGGACCGGCACCGGCCAACTCAGCTCGGCGGCAGCAGGTCCAGCACCTCGCCGACGAGCCGCTCGGGTGGCGTGGTGGCCTCGAGCCAGCGGATCCGCGGGTCCCGGCGGAACCAGCCGAGCTGCTTGCGGGCGAAGCGCCTGGTGCCGGTGACGGTCTGCTCCCTCGCCTCGGCCTCGGTGAGCTCCCCCGCCAGCTGCTGCAGCACCTGCCGGTAGCCGAGGGCGCGGGAGGCGGTCCGGCCCCGGCGCAGCCCCCGCGCCTCCAGCCGGCGGACCTCGTCGACCAGCCCGTCGGCCCACATCCGCTCCACCCGGAGCCGGATCCGCTCGTCCATCAGGCCCCGGTCGAGGGTGAGCCCGACCTGCACCACCCCGCTGAGGTGGTAGCGCGGCTCGGGCAGCTCGGCGGTGAAGCCCCCGGTCAGCTCCACCACCTCCAGGGCCCGCACCACGCGGCGGGCGTTGCCGGGCTCGATCCGGGCCGCGGCCTCCGGCGCCAGCCGGGTCAGCCGCTCCCGCAGGACCGGCAGCCCCCGTTCGGCCAGCTCGGCCTCCAGCCGGGCCCGCAGCTCGGGGTCGGTGCCGGGGAAGTCCATCTCGTCGAGCACCGCCCGAACGTAGAGCGAGGAGCCGCCGACCAGCACGGGCAGCACCCCGCGGGCCCGGCACCCGGCCACCGCCGCGCGTGCCATGGTCTGGAAGTCGGCCACGCTGGCGGTCTCGGTGACCTCCAGCACGTCCAGCAGGTGGTGCGAAATGCCACGCCGTTCGGCGACGGTGGGCTTGGCCGTGCCGATGTCCATGCCGCGGTAGACGAGCATCGAGTCGGTGTTGACCACCTCGGCCGGGCGGCCCGCCGCGCGCAGGGCCTCGGCCACGGCGACGGAGAGCGCCGTCTTGCCCGAGGCGGTGGGTCCGATCAGGCTCAGCACAGGGGGCTCCGGCACCCCGCCGTCCACGCTCTCCACTCCCGCCCTCCCCGTGCTCGTTGGGCGATCCTGTCAGACTCGGAGGTGTCGAGCCATCGACGCCGGGCCCACCGGCCCGGTCCGGCACGAACAGGGAGGACGACCGCCATGGGGATCTTCGACAAGGCCAAGGACCTGGCCGCCCAGCACTCCGACAAGCTCCGCTCCGGCGTGGACAAGGTGGGCGACGTCGTGGACCAGCGCACCGGCGGCCGGCACGCCGACAAGGTCGACAAGGGCCAGGCCGCGGTGGACAGGCTGATCGAGCGCAACGAGCGCCGTGGCGGGACGACCCCGCCGCCGCCGGCCCCGCCGGCCTGAGACCACCGCCGGGGCGGCCGCGACGGGCGCCCCGTCGTGGACGTCAGCCGGTGACGCCCACCGGCTGGGCCAGCCGGTCCAGCAGCCGCTCCCGCCTGGCCCTGTGCTCGGCGTCGGCGCGGGCACCTTCCTCCCGCAGCCGCGACGCCTCCTGCTCCGCGGCGCGGACCGCGTCCTCCAGCGCGGCCAGCTGACGCTGCTGCTCGCGGGCGTGCGCGGCGCGGGCCCGCTCACGCAGCAGGAAGCCCAGCGCGAGGAGCACCAGTCCCGCCACCAGCAGGGCCGTGCCGGCTCCGACCGCGTCGACCAGCACGAGCACCCCGACCAGGGACGCCAGCCCGCCGGCCACCCAGCAGCCGGTGACCGAGGCAGGCCGGACCAGCTCGGCGTCGCGGACCGTCGCCCGGGACCGGCGCACCACCTCGGTGTCCACGCCCTGCTCGCCCGCCTGGATCCGCCAGCCGTCGACCACGACCGACGCCGTCCGCTCCGGCCGCGGCGGCGAGGCGGGGATGCGCTCGACGAGCGCGGCCAGCGGGGCACGCAGCCACTCCCGGGCCTGGCGACCGGCGGCCGAGGCCGGCTGCCGGGCCAGCTCCAGCACCCAGTCCCGCACCAGCACCCGGTCGCCGTCCTCGGCCGGGGCCGCGGTCTCCTCCTCCTCGGGGTGCTGGATGCGGTGGCGCAGGCTGGCGGCGCGGGCGAGCAGCTCCCGCTCCTCGTCGCTGCCCTCGGCCACCAGCGAGCTGGTCAGCGCACGGAGCCGGCCGGTGATCTCGTCCACGCGTGCGGCGTCCTGCGGGGCCGGAGCGTCGGGACCCGGGTCCGCGGCCAGGTGGTCCTCCAGCCACACCAGCTGGGCGTCGACCGCGTCGGTGCCGCTGGCGTCGTGGAGCCACTGCGTCCAGCCATCGGCGTCGCGCGCCAGGGCGGCGGTCACCACCGGGTCGAGCGTGGCCAGCCCGGCCGGCCCCAGCAGCCCGGCGGCGGCGGCGTCGGCCAGCACCCGCGAGGCGGGGTCGAAGGCCTCGTCGACGGTCGTCGTCGCCGGCAGCCGGTCGACCACCTGCGCCCCGTGCCCCAGCGCGGTGGCGCAGCCGACCAGGAACAGCGCCCCGCTCCGTCCGCCGCGCACGACACGCTCCTCGAGCTCGGGGTCGCGGCGGCCGGCCGCCACCGCGACCACCGCGTTGACGGCGTCCAGCAGCCAGTAGCCGGACTCGTAGTCGGCCGGGTCGAGCGGGGAGGGGACGTGGCCGGCGGCGAGCGCCTCCACCGCCCTCGCCGCGTCCCGGCGGACCAGCCGTGTGTCGCCGAAGTCCATCAGCCGCTCGCGGACGTGCCCCAGCTCGACGTAGGCGTCGAAGGCGCGCGAGAGCGCGGTGAGCCGCTTCTCCATGCTGCCCTGCACCTGCGCCAGCTGGCTGCGGAGCCGCCAGGCCTGCGCCCGGGCGGCCTGCGCGGCGGCACTGGTGGACTCGAGCTCCTCACGCAGCATCCGGTCGCGGCCGTGCTCGGACGCGAAGAACCAGGACCAGTCGTCGACCGCCATGGCGGCAGTGTGCCGGACGGACCGGTCACCGCCCGGGGTTCAGGAGCGGGTGCAGCCGCTCGTCTGCGGCAGCGGCTCGGGCACCCCGAGCTGGGGCATCCCGAGGACGACCGCCCGGGGCGCCGGCGGGCCCTCGGTCTGCCAGGACTCCCAGGCGTCCCCGCCACGGGTGCGGCGCAGCCGGGTCAGCTCGCCGTCGGCGACGAGGTGGTGGGGGGCGCCGCGGGTGATGACGACCTCGGCGAGGTCGCCCGGGCGGGGGCGCTGCGCCGGGTCCTCCGGCGTCCTGACGTGCACCAGCCGGTTGTCCCGGGCCCGTCCGGTGATCCGCTGGGTGGCCTCGTCCTTGCGGCCCTCCCCCGCGGCGAACATCACCTCGACGGTGCGCCCGACCTGGGCCTGGTTCTCCTCGTAGGCGATCTCGTTGACCCGGGCCACCAGCCGCTCGTAGCGCTCCTGCACGACGGCCTTCGGCACCTGGTCGGGCATGGTGGCGGCAGGCGTCCCCGGGCGGATCGAGTACTGGAAGGTGAAGGCGCCGGCGAACCGGGCCTGCTCCACCACCTCCAGGGTGGCGGCGAAGTCGTCCTCGGTCTCGCCCGGGAAGCCGACGATGATGTCGGTGGTGATCGCGGCGTGCGGCATCGCCTCGCGCACCCGCTGCAGGATGGCCAGGTAGCGGTCGCTGCGGTAGGAGCGCCGCATCGCACGCAGCACCCGGTCAGAGCCGGACTGCAGCGGCATGTGCAGCTGCGGCATCACGTTGGGCGTCTCGGCCATCGCGGCGACGACGTCGTCGGTGAAGTCGCGCGGGTGCGGTGAGGTGAAGCGGACCCGCTCCAGGCCGTCCACCTCGCCGCAGGCCCGCAGCAGCTTGGCGAAGGCCTGCCGGTCGCCGAACTCCACGCCGTAGGCGTTGACGTTCTGGCCGAGCAGGGTGACCTCCTGCACGCCCTCGTCGACCAGCGCGCGGATCTCGGCGAGCACGTCGCCGGGTCGCCGGTCGGTCTCCTTGCCGCGCAGCGCGGGCACGATGCAGAAGGTGCAGGTGTTGTTGCAGCCCACGCTGATCGAGACCCAGGCCGAGTAGGCCTGCTCGCGGCGGGTGGGCAGGGTGGAGGGGAACCGCTCCAGCGACTCCACCACCTCGACCTGGGCCTCCTGCTGCACCCGGGCCCGCTCCAGCAGCACCGGCAGCGAGCCGATGTTGTGGGTGCCGAAGACGACGTCCACCCAGGGCGCCCTGTCGGTGATGGTGCTGCGGTCCTTCTGGGCCAGGCAGCCGCCGACGGCGATCTGCATGCCGGGGTGGGACTGCTTCACCGGCAGCAGGTGGCCGAGGTTGCCGTAGAGCCGGTTGTCGGCGTTCTCGCGCACGGCGCAGGTGTTGAACACCACCACGTCGGGCTCGGTGCCCTCCTCGGCGCGGGCGTAGCCGGCCTCCTCCAGCAGACCGGAGATCCGCTCGGAGTCGTGCACGTTCATCTGGCAGCCGTAGGTGCGCACCTGGTAGCTGCGCCGCGCGGCCGCGGGCTCGGAGAGGATGTTGGTCATGGCGGCTCCACTGTAGGTGGTCGGGGCCTGTCAGCCGAGTCGCCGGCGACGCTAGGGTGCCGCCATGAGCGCGAGCCTGCCCACCGGTGTCCAGCACGAGATCTCCTCCGGCGAGTGGCGGGCGGTGGTGACCGAGGTCGGCGCCGCGCTGCGGGTGCTGCAGCGGGGCGGCCGCGACGTCGTGGCCGGCTTCGCCCCCGAGGACCGGGTGGTGGGCTGCCGCGGCCAGCAGCTGCTGCCCTGGCCCAACCGCATCCGCGACGGCCGCTACGAGTTCGACGGCGTCACCCACCAGCTGGCGCTGACCGAGCCGCACCGCCACAACGCCATCCACGGGCTGGCCAACTGGCAGCCGTGGCGGACGGTCGAGCACGGCGAGTCGCACCTGACCCAGCGGATCGTGGTGCACCCGCAGCTGGGCTGGCCCGGCACGGTCGAGGCCACCATCACCCACCGGCTGGACGCCGACGGGCTGACGGTGGAGGTCACCGCCACCAACACCGGCCCCCGCGACATCCCCTTCGGCTACGCCGCCCACCCCTACCTGACCGTCGGGGAGGACACCGTGGACGACGTGTCGGTGCTGCTGCCGGCCGACACCTACCTGGAGGTCGACGAGCGGCTGCTGCCGGTGCGGCTCTCGGCGGTGGACGGACGGCCGGAGGACCTGCGCGACGGTGCCCAGCTGGGGCAGCGGGTGCTCGACACCGCCTTCACCGACCTGCACCGCGACGACGACGGGCGGTGGCGCATCGTGCTGCGCCGCGGGGAGCGGGAGGCCGTGATGTGGGCGGGCCCGGAGTTCGGCTGGGCCCAGCTGTTCACCGGCGAGAAGCGGCGCGACATCGCCCTGGCGGTGGAGCCCATGACCTGCGGTCCCGACGCCTTCAACGACGGCCCCACCTCCGAGGGGCGGCTGGTGCTGGCTCCGGGGGACGTCTTCACCGGCACCTGGGGCATCACCGGCCGCTGAGCCGGGCCGCCGTCGGGCGGAAACGTAACCGAATCTCAACCGTCGGCTGCGGGCCGGGCGTCCGTGACGCCGATAGTCTCCGACGCATGAGCGCTTCCAACGGCAGTCAGGCGGCTGAGCCCGCGCCCGGGCGCGGCGCGGTGCGGGACGACCCGCTGGTCGTGCTCAAGGGCGTCAACAAGCACTTCGGGGCGCTGCACGTGCTGCGCGACATCGACCTCACGGTCCACCGCGGCGAGGTGGTCGTGGTGATCGGGCCGTCGGGCTCGGGCAAGTCCACGCTGTGCCGCACCATCAACCGGCTGGAGACCTTCGAGTCCGGGTCGATCGAGATCGACGGCCAGGCGCTGCCCGAGGAGGGCAAGGCGCTGGCCCAGCTGCGCGCCGACGTCGGCATGGTGTTCCAGTCGTTCAACCTGTTCGCCCACAAGACGATCCTCGAGAACGTCACGCTCGGGCCGACCAAGGTCCGCAGGCAGCGCCCGGCCGAGGCCCGGCAGCGGGCCATGGAGCTGCTGGAACGGGTGGGCGTGGCCCACCAGGCCGAGAAGTACCCGGCCCAGCTCTCCGGCGGTCAGCAGCAGCGGGTGGCGATCGCCCGGGCGCTGGCCATGGAGCCCAAGGTGATGCTGTTCGACGAGCCGACCTCGGCGCTGGACCCCGAGATGATCAACGAGGTCCTCGACGTGATGACCGACCTCGCCCGCGACGGCATGACGATGATCGTGGTCACCCACGAGATGGGCTTCGCCCGCCGCGCCGCCAACCGGGTGGTCTTCATGTCCGACGGCCAGATCGTGGAGTCCGCCGAGCCCGAGCAGTTCTTCAGCAACCCGCAGAGCGCGCGGGCCAAGGACTTCCTGGGCAAGATCCTCACCCACTGACCAGCTGGACCGCTGCCGTGCCGTCCGGTGCGGCGGCAGCACCGACGAAGGAGAACTGATGACCCCCGCCAAGAAGTTCTGGGCGATCGCCGCGGCGGCCCTGGTGGCCCTGCCGCTGTCCGCCTGCGTCAACGAGCAGGCCGCCGAGACCGGTGGCCAGACCGAGGGTGGCGACGGCGTGACCATCGGCATCAAGTTCGACCAGCCGGGTCTGGGCCTGCGCGAGGGCGAGAACTACACCGGCTTCGACGTCGAGGTCGCCCGCTACGTGGCCGGCGAGCTCGGCTACTCCGAGGACCAGATCACCTTCGTGGAGTCCCCCTCCGCCCAGCGCGAGACCCTGCTGTCCTCGGGCCAGGTCGACATGATCTTCGCCACCTACTCCATCACCGACACCCGCAAGGAGCAGGTCTCCTTCGCCGGGCCGTACATCATCGCCGGTCAGGACCTGCTGGTGCGGGCCGACGACACCGAGATCACGGGCCCGGAGACCCTGTCGGGCAAGACGCTGTGCTCGGTCACCGGCTCCACCCCGGCCGAGAAGGTCAAGGAGGAGTACCCCGACGTCGAGCTGCAGGAGTACGCCAACTACTCCCAGTGCGTGCAGGCCCTCAGCAGCGGCGGCGTCGACGCGGTGACCACCGACAACACGATCCTGGCCGGCTTCGCCGCGCAGGAGCAGTACGCCGGCCAGCTCAAGGTCGTCGGCAAGACCTTCTCCGAGGAGCGCTACGGCGTCGGCATCCCCAAGGGCGACGTCCAGCTCTGCGAGGACATCAACGCCGCGCTGACCTCGATGGTCGACTCCGGCGAGTGGCAGGCCGCCCTGGACGAGACGCTGGGTGCCTCCGGCTTCCAGGTCGACACCTCGGTCAACCCGCCCGAGTTCGACACCTGCTCCTGACCGACTCCCTGCTGATCGACACCTGCCCCTGATCGACATGTGGCTGCCGGGGACGGTGGGTCCGCCCACCGTCCCCGGCAGCGCCGAGTAGAGAGGTCCCGCCTTGGCCGAGATGCTGCAGCGGTTCGACCTGCTGGCCGCGTTCTGGATGACGCTGCAGCTGGCGGTGCTGGGGGCGGTGGGCGCGCTGGTGCTGGGGACCGTGATCGCGGTGATGCGGGTCTCCCCCTTCAGCTCGCTGCAGTTCTTCGCGAGGATGTACGTCACCCTCATCCGCAACACCCCGCTGACGCTCATCCTCTTCTTCTGCGTCTTCGGCCTGATGAACGCCATGGGTCTGCGCTTCGGTGAGAGCCGGGACACCCAGAACCTGTTCTGGGGGGTGGTGGCGATCGCCGTCTACCACGCCTCGTTCGTGGCCGAGGCGCTCCGGTCCGGCATCAACACGGTGCCGGTGGGCCAGGCCGAGGCGGCCCGGGCCATCGGGATGCCCTTCCTGCCCTCGCTGCGCCACGTGATCATGCCGCAGGCGGTGCGCGGGTCGGTGGCGCCGGTGGGCAACGTGATGATCGCGCTGACCAAGAACACCACCGTCGCCGCGACGGTCGGCATCGCCGAGGCCGCCGCCACGATGAAGACGATGATCGAGTTCTACCCCAACTTCCTGTACTTCATCTTCGCGCTGGTGGCTCTGGGGTTCGTGGTGCTCACGCTGCCCACCGGCATCTTCTTCACCTGGCTCTCCCGGAAGGTGGCGGTCCAGCGATGAGCGTCAACAGCGTCCTCTTCGACCACCCGGGCCCCAGCGCCCGGCGACGCAACACCGTCATCACCGTGCTCGGCTGGCTGGCGGTGCTGGCGCTGCTCGGTGCCCTGGGCTGGGGGCTGCGCAACGAGTTCACCGCGTTGAAGCTGCGCCCCTTCGCCGACGGCGAGAGCTGGCGGTTCTACATCGTCCCGGGTCTGCTGAACACGCTGAAGGCCGCCGGTATCGCGGTGCTGACCTCGGTCGTCCTCGGGCTGGCCCTCGGCTGCGGGCGGCTCAGCCCGGTCCGACTGGTGTCACGGGTGTGCGGCGTGCTGGTGGAGGTCTTCCGCGCCATCCCGGTGCTGCTGATGATGATCTTCTGGTACTACATCGCGATCTACGTCCTGGTGCTGGGCCGCGAGGTCGCCCCGCTGTTCGGCGTGGTGATGGGGCTGACGCTGTACAACGCCTCGGTGATCGCCGAGCTGGTGCGCTCCGGCGTGCACTCGCTGCCCCGCGGCCAGCGGGAGGCCGGCCTGGCCATCGGGATGAGCGAAGGCCAGGTGCTGACCAGCGTCCAGCTGCCGCAGGCGATCACCGCCATGCTGCCGTCCCTGGTGTCGCAGCTGGTCGTCATCCTCAAGGACACCGCCCTGGGGACGGCCATCCTCTACACCGACCTGCTCAAGCAGCTCAACGACCTGGCCACCTACCGCGGCAACGTGGTGGCGGCGATGGTGTTCGCGGCGGTCGTCTACATCGCCCTCAACTTCGCCCTGACCAGCCTGGCGCAGCTGGTGGAGCGGCGACTCCGCCGCAGCTCCAGGGGCGGGGCGCCGATGGACGCCGACCGCAACCTGGACGCGGTCAACGCCGGGGCGATGGCGTCCCAGGTGGAGACGCCCGGTTCTCGGCTCTGACCACCTGGGATCAGCCCTCGTCGTCGCTCAGCTCGACCTCGTCGAGCACCTGCATCACCAGGCTCGACCCGAAGCCCTTGCGGGCCAGGGCTCCGGCCAGCCGGCGTCGGCGCACGTGCGGCTCCAGCCCCGACATCGAGCGCAGCTTCTTCTCCGCCAGCGCCAGCGCCGCCGCGTGCTCGTCCTCGGGCTCGACCCCGGCGAGGGCCTCGTCGACCTGGTCGCGGTCGATCCCCTTGCGCTGCAGCTCGTGGCGCAGCGCCCTCGTCGAGAGGTGACGCCGCTGCTGCCGCGAGCTGACCCAGCTCTCGGCGAAGGCGGCGTCGTCGACCAGGCCGACCTCGCCCATCCGCTCGAGCACCCGTTCGGCCACGTCGGGCGGCACCCGTCGCTTCGCCAGCGCGGTCTGCAGCTCCGACCGGCTGCGCGCCCGCACGGTCAGCAGCCGCAGCACGATCTCACGCGCCACCGCCTCCGGGTCCGCGTCGGGACCCGGCTCGGTGCCGTCCTCGGCCGGCGGGTGACCGGGGCGGGGGTCGGACCCACCCGCCCCCGGCACCGCGGTCATCTCAGAACGCCACCTCGCCGGTGACCGGGTCGACCCCGGCCGGCACCTCGTCGACCGGACGGCCGATGCCCAGCTTCTCCTTGATCTTGCGCTCCAGCTCCAGCGCGACGTCCGGGTTGTTCTTCAGGTAGTTGCGGGCGTTCTCCTTGCCCTGACCGAGCTGGTCGGAGTCGTAGGTGAACCACGCACCCGCCTTGCGGATGATCCCGGCCTCGACCCCCATGTCGATCAGGCTGCCCTCGCGGCTGATGCCCTGGCCGTAGAGGATGTCGAACTCGGCCTGCTTGAACGGCGGGGCGACCTTGTTCTTGACCACCTTGACCCGGGTGCGGTTGCCCACCATCTCCGAGCCGTCCTTGAGGGTCTCGATCCGGCGCACGTCGAGGCGGACCGAGGAGTAGAACTTGAGCGCCTTGCCACCGGTGGTCGTCTCGGGCGAGCCGAACATCACGCCGATCTTCTCGCGCAGCTGGTTGATGAAGATCGCGGTGGTGCCCGCGCCGTGCAGCGCACCGGTCATCTTGCGCAGCGCCTGGCTCATCAGCCGGGCCTGCAGACCGACGTGGGAGTCACCCATCTCGCCCTCGATCTCGGCCCGCGGCGTCAGCGCGGCGACCGAGTCGATCACGATCATGGTGAGCGCACCCGAGCGGACCAGCATGTCGGCGATCTCGAGGGCCTGCTCGCCGTTGTCGGGCTGGCTGACCAGCAGGGCGTCGGTGTCGACCCCCAGCTTGGCCGCGTAGTCGGGGTCGAGGGCGTGCTCGGCGTCGATGAAGGCGCAGATGCCCCCCTCGGCCTGGGCGTTGGCGATGGCGTGCAGCGCCACCGTCGTCTTGCCCGAGGACTCGGGGCCGTAGATCTCGACGATCCGGCCCCGCGGGAGACCACCGATGCCCAGGGCGGCGTCGAGGGTGATGGAGCCGGTGGGGACCACCGCGATCGGCGGACGGGTGTCGTCGCCGAGCCGCATCACCGAGCCCTTGCCGTGCTGCTTCTCGATCTGGGCGAGCGCGGCCTCGAGGGCCTTCGTGCGGTCTGCCACTGCTGGTGCCATGGGAGGTTCCTTCCGTATCTCGCCCTCGGGCGTCCTGGGGCCGTCGCGCCACCTGCTCCGAACGTTAGGAGCCGCGGCTGACAGTTTGCGTCTGCGCCCCGACCCTGTGGACGACCGGGCGGGTGTGGACGAGTCCCGCCCACACCGAGAACCCTACCGAACACCTGTTCGATGCCCGGCCGACACGCCGCGGCGTGTCGGACGGCGCTCAGCGCTCCCGCGCCGGGAGCTCCAGGGCCTCCCAGACGGCCCGCCAGACCGTCTTGCAGGGGACCCCGTCGGCCAGGGCCTCCTCCACCGTCCGCGAGTCGAGCCCGGCCAGGGCGTGCTGGGCGGCCCAGACCCGGGCGTAGCCCTTCCCCAGGTGCTGGTCGAGGCGCTCCCAGAGCTCGGCTTCACGCACCCGTCCAGCATGGCGGAGGAGGCGCCGCCGGCCCAACCCGGGGTGGCCGGCGGTCGTCGGCGCCGGTCCTCCGGCGCCCGGGGCGTGGAACTGTCGGAGGTGCGCGGCAGGATGGAGCCATGCCGACCCGGACCGCTCCCCGCCCGCGCACCGCCGCCGGTGACGCCCGGGGGCTGGCGGCCTTCGGCGAGGCCACCCGCCGCTGGTTCCTCGACTCCTTCGCCGAGCCGACGGCGGCCCAGGCCGGGGCCTGGGAGGCCATCACCGCGGGGCAGAACGCCCTGGTGGTGGCCCCGACCGGCTCGGGCAAGACGCTGGCGGCCTTCCTGGCGGCCCTGGACCGGCTGAGCCGGCGGCCCGCCGACGCGGGGCGCACGGGTGTCCACACCCTCTACGTGTCGCCGCTCAAGGCGCTGGCCGTCGACGTCGAGCGCAACCTGCGGGCACCGCTGCGGGGCATCTCCCGCACCGCCGAGCGGCTGGGGCTCACCGCGCCCGAGATCTCGGTGGGCGTCCGGTCCGGGGACACGCCCGCCTCGCAGCGACGCCGGCTCACCACCTCCCCGCCCGACGTGCTGATCACCACGCCGGAGTCGCTGTTCCTGATGCTCACCTCCCAGGCCCGGGAGGTGCTGTCCGAGGTCGACACGGTGATCGTGGACGAGGTGCACGCCCTCGCCGGCACCAAGCGCGGAGCCCACCTCGCCCTGACCCTGGAGCGGCTCGAGCAGTGGGTCCGCGACCACGACCACCCGGCCTTCCAGCGCATCGGGCTGTCGGCGACCGTCCGCCCCGCCGAGCGGGTCGCGGCCTACCTCGGCGGCGCGCACCCGGTGCAGGTGGTCGACCCGCCGGCGGAGAAGCGCTGGGAGCTCACCGTGGCGGTGCCGATCGAGGACATGTCCGACCTGGGCGGCTCTCCCGCGGTGGACCCCGACGACCCGCTGGCGGTGCGGGAGCGGCCCTCGATCTGGCCGCACGTGGAGCGGCGGATCCTCGACGTGGTCACCTCGCACCGCTCCACGATCGTCTTCGCCAACTCCCGGCGGGTGGCCGAGCGGCTGACCGCCCACCTCAACGAGCTGCACGCCGCCGACCTCGGCGTCGAGGTCTCCGACGACCTCACCCCGCCGGCCCAGGTGATGGCCCAGTCCGGCGCCGCCCAGGGTGCCCCGCCGGTGGTGGCCCGGGCCCACCACGGCTCGGTCAGCAAGGAGCAGCGCGCCGACATCGAGCAGGCCCTCAAGAGCGGGCAGCTGCCCTGCGTGGTGGCCACCTCCTCGCTGGAGCTGGGCATCGACATGGGCGCGGTCGACGTGGTCGTGCAGGTGGAGTCCCCGCCCTCGGTGGCCAGCGGGCTGCAGCGGGTCGGCCGGGCAGGGCACCAGGTGGGGGCCACCTCCCGCGGCGTCTTCTTCCCCAACCACCGCGGCGACCTGGTCGAGTCGGCGGTGGTGGTCGAGCGGATGCGGGCCGGCGCCATCGAGGAGGTCGCCGACCTGCGCAACCCCCTCGACGTGCTGGCCCAGCAGGTCGTCGCCATCACCGCCACCGACGACGTGGACGCCGACGCCCTCTACGCCCTGGTCCGCCGGGCCGCCGGGTTCACCGACCTCCCCCGCTCCGCCTTCGACGCCACGCTCGACATGCTGAGCGGGCGCTACCCCTCGGAGGACTTCGCCGAGCTGCGGCCCCGCATCATCTGGAACCGCGACACCGGGCAGCTCTCGGCCCGGCCGGGGGCGCAGCGCCTGGCCGTCACCTCCGGCGGCACGATCCCCGACCGCGGGCTGTTCGGGGTCTTCCTCGTCGGGGCCGAGCCCGGCACCCCGGGCCGCCGGGTCGGTGAGCTGGACGAGGAGATGGTGTACGAGACCCGGGTGGGTGACGTGTTCACCCTGGGCACCACCTCCTGGCGGGTGGAGCAGATCACCCACGACCAGGTGCAGGTCTCCCCCGCCCCGGGCGTGCCGGGACGGCTGCCGTTCTGGAAGGGCGACGCACCCGGCCGTCCGGCCGAGCTGGGGCGGGCGCTGGGGAGCTTCGTCCGCGAGGTGGCCTCGCTGCCCCCGGAGCGGGCGCGGCAGCGGCTGGCCGGCACCGGGCTGGACGAGTGGGCGGTGGACAACCTGGTCGGCTACCTGGCCGAGCAGCGGTCGGCCACGACCGTGCTGCCCTCGGACACCGCGGTGGTGGTCGAGCGGTTCCGCGACGAGCTCGGCGACTGGCGGGTCTGCATCCACTCCCCGCTGGGCAGCTCGGTGCTGGCGCCCTGGGCGCTGGTGATCGAGCAGCGGGCGCGGGAGCGGTACGGCACCGAGGTCTCGGCCACCGCCACCAACGACGGCATCGTGCTGCGCGTCCCCGACACCGACGCCGACCCGCCGGGCGCCGAGCTGCTGCGGGTGGACGCCGAGGAGCTGGTCCGGATCGTCACCGAGGAGGTCACCTCCTCGGCCCTGTTCGCCTCCCGCTTCCGCGAGTGCGCCGCCCGCGCCCTGCTGCTCCCCCGCCGCGACCCCCGCTCCCGCTCGCCGCTGTGGCAGCAGCGGATGCGCTCCAGCCAGCTGCTGCAGGTCGCCGCGCGCTTCCCCGACTTCCCGATCGTGCTCGAGACCATCCGCGAGTGCCTGAACGACGTCTACGACCTGCCCGGGCTGCGGGAGCTGCTGCAGGGCATCGACGCCCAGCGGGTGCAGGTGGTCGAGGTCGAGACGGCGCAGGCCTCGCCCTTCGCCACGTCGCTGCTGTTCGGCTACATGGGGGCCTTCGTCTACGAGGGGGACGTGCCGCTCGCCGAGCGCCGGGCGGCCGCCCTGTCCCTGGACGCCAGCCTGCTGTCGGAGCTGCTGGGCACCGACGGTCTGGCCACCCTGCTGGACGAGGAGGTGATCGCCGAGGTCGAGGCCGGCCTGCAGGCGCTGCTGCCCGAGCGGCGCGCGACCACCACCGAGCAGCTCTTCGACCTGGTCCGCACCGCCGGCCCCTTCTCCACCGCCGAGCTGGTGAGCCGCAGCAGCGAGATCGACGTGGATGCCGCCCTGGCCGAGCTCGCGGCGGCCCGGCGGGTGGCGCCGGTGCGGGTCGCGGGTGAGGACCGGTGGGCCGTCACCGAGGACCTCACCCGGCTGCAGGACGCCCTCGGTGTCCCGGTGCCCCCCGGCTACGCCGCCCCGCCACCGGACTCCGACGCCGATCCGCTGCACGACCTGGTGCTGCGCCACGCCCGGACCCACGGTCCCTTCACGGCGGGCGCGGTGGCCGACCGGCTGGGCCTCGGGGTGGCGGTGGTGGGCTCGGCGCTGCGCACCCTGGTCCGCGACGGCACCCTCACCTCGGGCGCCTTCACCGGGCCCGGCCGCGACGAGTTCTGCCACGGCCGCGTGCTGGCGCTGATCAAGCGCCGGACGCTGGCCCGGCTGCGCCGTGAGGTGGAGCCGGTCGACCAGCCCACCTACACCCGCTTCCTGGCCGACTGGCAGGGCGTCTCGGCGACGCAGCGGTCCCGCACCCGCGGCACCGACGGCACCATGGCGGCCGTCGAGTCGCTGGCCGGCTACCCGCTGCCCGCGAGCATGCTGGAGGCGGTCGTGCTGCCCTCGCGGGTCGCGGACTACCAGCCGCGCCACCTCGACGAGCTGCTCGCCGCGGGCGAGGTGTGCTGGGCCGGCACGGCGCGGATCGGCTCGGCCGCCGACGGCTCCGGCGACGGCTGGGTGACCCTGTGGCCGGCCGAGCTCGAGCTCGCCCCGCCGCCCGGTTCCCCGCCCTCCGACGACGCCCGGCAGGTGCTGGAGCGGCTGGCGCTGGGCGGCGCCTGGCGGTTCGAGGACCTCGTGCTGCCGGACCGCTCCCGCCGCGACACCAGCATCGCGCTCTGGGAGCTGGTGTGGGCGGGACTGGTGACCTCCGACAGCTTCGCCGCGATGCGCGCCGCGAGCACCGGCGGCGCCCTGCGGCGTCCGCGCACGCCCGCCGCGCGCCGTCCCAGCCGGCTGCAGGCCAGCCGGCCCCGGCGTCCCGGGGCGCTGCCCGGTCTGGACTCGGCGACCACGGCGGGGCGCTGGTCGCTGGTCCCCCGGGCCGAGGCGGACCCGCGCCGGTTCAGCACCGACCTGCTGCTGATGCTGGACCGCTACGGGGTGCTCACCCGCGGCAGCGTGCTGACCGAGCGCACCGACGGCGGCTTCGGGCCGGTGTACCGGGGGCTGAGCCAGCTGGAGGAGGCCGGCCAGTGCCGCCGCGGCTACTTCGTCGAGGGTCTCGGCGCCGCCCAGTTCGCCCTGTCCGGCGCCGTGGACCGGCTGCGCAGCCACAGCGAGGACGACTCACCGCCAGCCCGGCCCGAGCAGCCGGAGCCGGCCACGGTGCTGGCGGCCTGCGACCCGGCCAACCCCTTCGGCGCGGCGCTGCCCTGGCCCGAGCGCAGCGGCCACCGTCCGGGCCGCAAGCCCGGCGCGCTGGTGGTGCTGCGGCACGGGCACCTGCTGCTCTACGTCGAGCGCGGCGGCCGCTCGCTGCTCACCTTCACCGCCGACGCCGACGACCTGGCCGCGGCGACGGCGGCGCTGGCCGAGGCGGTGAGGTCGGGCTGGCTGGGACGGGTCACCATCGAGCGCTCGGACTCGGTGCACGTGTTCGAGGCGCCCGCGGTGAAGGGGGCGCTGGAGCAGGCGGGGTTCACGATGACCCCGCAGGGGCTGCGGCTGCGGCGCTGAGCTGCGGCCCGAGGGCTGAGCCGGCTCGGGGCCGGCCCGGCTCAGGCGGCGACGGTGGTGCGGATCTGGCGGACCGGCAGGATGGTGACCTTCTCCTGCAGCGCCATCTTGTTGCTGACCGTGGACAGCACTTCGGACATGGGGGTGCCGAGCGCGTCGCAGATGGCGGCCAGCAGCTCGCTGGAGGCCTCCTTCTGACCGCGCTCGACCTCCGACAGGTAGCCGAGGCTGACCCGTGCCCGCTGGGAGACCTCGCGCAGCGTCCGACCCTGGGCCACCCGCTGCTCGCGGAGGGACTCGCCCATCAGCTCACGCAACAGAACCGGCTTCATCGCTGCCTCCCTCACCATGCTCAGACTGTACCCACTGGGTCCCACCACTCTCACGGGACCCGCGGACCGGACGCCTCGCGCCGCCCGGCGTCGCCGACGGGTCCTCCTCCTCAACCGCCGGCGGACGGGGTGTGTTCCCCGGTCCCGGTCGGGGCCGCGCCGTCGGCGGGTGCGGCGAGCACCTGCAGCGCCAGCCGGCACACCTCGACCACGGTGGCCGCGCGCACCTCCTGGCGTCCGCCCGGCAGGTCCAGCAGCCTGGTCTCCACCCGGTCCGCGGTGGCCACCGCGATCCAGACGTGCCCCGGCGGGTGCCCCTCGGCCGGGTCCGGCCCGGCCACCCCCGTGGTCCCCAGCCCCAGGTCGGCCCGCAGCCGCTGACGGGCGCCGGCGGCCAGCGCGGCCGCCGTCTGCTGCGAGACGGCGCCGTGACGGGCCAGCACGTCGACCGGCACCCCGAGCAGCTCGGCCTTGAGCTCGCCCGCGTAGGCCACCACCCCGCCCCGCAGCACCGCCGAGGCCCCGGGCACCTCCGCGACGGTGGCAGCCACCAGCCCCGCGGTCAGCGACTCGGCGGTGGCCAGCGTGAGCCCCCGTCCGGTCAGCTCGGCCACCAGCTCGGCGGCCACCGGGCGGCTCATGCCGGGCGGCGGCCGTCGCGCCGCAGCCGGACGGCGTCGCGGACGTAGTCCAGCCCGGTCACCACGGTCACCACGAAGGCGGCGGCCATGGCCACCGTGGCGACCACGTCGAGCACCCCGCTCAGCGGCAGCAGGTAGAGCACCAGGGCCACCGCCTGCAGCACCGTCTTCAGCTTCCCGCCCCGGCCGGCGGCCATCACGCCGTAGCGCAGCACCACGAACCGCATCACGGTGATGCCCCACTCACGGACCAGGATCACGACGGTGACCCACCACCACAGCTCGCCGATGATGCTCAGCCCGATGAAGGCCATCCCGGTCAGCGCCTTGTCGGCGATCGGGTCGGCCAGCTTGCCGAAGCTCGTGATCAGGTCGTGCTTGCGCGCCAGGTGGCCGTCCAGGCTGTCGGTCAGGATGGCCACCACGAACAGCGCCGCCGCCCCGACGCGCCAGCCCGCCTCGTGGGGGTGGGCCAGAAGTACCCAGGCGAACACCGGCACCATCAGCACCCGCAGCACCGTCAGCGCGTTGGGCACGTTGACGTTGGACGCCGTCGCGCCCTCGCGGGCGGCGGTCACCGCACCACCTCGGCCAGCAGGTCGGGCCCCTCGTTGGCCCGGACCACCGCCGTGACCAGGTCGCCCACGCCGACACCGGCGGGCGGACGCCCGTCGCGTTCGACCAGCCGGGTGACGCCGTCCACCTCGGGCCCCTGGTGGGCGCTGCGGCCGGTCCAGGCCGGTTCGTCGGGGTCGTCGGTGTCGTCGCTCTCCACCAGCACCTGCACCCGCTCGCCGATCCGGTCCTCGGCCCGCTGGTCCATCAGCTCGGTCACCAGGTCCACCGCGGCCGCGCGCCGCTCCTCCACGACCTCCTCGGGCAGGTGCCCGTCCAGGCCGGTCGCCGCGGTGCCGTCCTCGTCGGAGTAGGGGAAGACGCCCACCGCGTCCAGCCGGGCGGCGGTGAGGAAGTCGAGCAGCGTCTGCAGGTCCTGCTCGGTCTCGCCGGGGAAACCGACGATGACGTTGGACCGGATCCCGGCGTGCGGGGCGCGCTCGCGCACCGACTCGACGAGCCCCAGGAAGGAGTCCGGGTCGCCGAAGCGTCGCATCCGCCGCAGCACCGCGGGAGCCGCGTGCTGGAAGGACAGGTCGAAGTAGGGCACGACGCCCTCGACCGAGGTCATCGCCGCGACCAGCGAGGCCCGGGTCTCCGCCGGCTGCAGGTAGGACACCCGCACCCAGTCGATGCCGTCGACCGCGGCCAGCTCGCCCAGCAGGCCCTCCATCAGGCGGATGTCGCCGAGGTCCTTGCCGTAGGAGCTGGAGTTCTCGCTCACCAGGAAGAGCTCGCGCACCCCCTGCCCGGCCAGCCAGCGGGCCTCGGCGAGCACGTCGGCCGGCGGGCGGGACACGTAGGCGCCGCGGAAGGCGGGGATGGCGCAGAAGGTGCACCGGCGGTCGCACCCGGAGGCGATCTTGAGCGGGGCCATCGGGCCGGAGCCGAGCCGGCGGCGGAGCGCCCGCGGCCCGCTGGCCGGCGCGACCCCCGCCGGCAGGTCGGGTGCGGCGCCGTGGCCCGGCAGCGCGACGGAGGCGGCCGCCTCCTGGCGCTGCACCGGGGTGATGGGCAGCAGCCGGCGGCGGTCCCGCGGCGCGTGGGCGACGTGGCGGCCACCGGCCAGCACGTCCTGCAGCCGGGCCGCCACGTCGGCGTAGTCGTCGAAGCCGAGCACGGCGTCGGCCTCGGGCAGCGACTCGGCCAGGTCGCGGCCGTAGCGCTCGGCCAGGCAGCCCACCGCCACCACGGCCCGGGCCTGCCCGGACTCCTTGAGGTCGGCAGCGGCCAGCAGGGTGTCGACGGAGTCCTTCTTGGCCGACTCGACGAACCCGCAGGTGTTGACCATCACCGCCTCGGCCTGCTCCGGGTCGTCCACCAGCCGGAAGCCGCCGGCCTCGAGCCGGGCCGCGAGCTCCTCGGAGTCGACGTCGTTGCGGGCGCAGCCCAGGGACACCAGGTGGACGGTGGTCGGCTGGGTCGGCTGCGTCGGGGGGCGCTCGGGCTCGGTGCGGGTCGTCATGTCGTCGTCCAGTATGTCCCGGGCCGGTGCCCGGCACCGCATCGACGGCCCCTCGGCGCCGGGGTGGCGGACCCCCCGACCTCTAGGGTGGGCGGCGACCCGGGCCTGGTGGCCCGGTCGGGACAGCGCCGTCCGCCGACGTCCACGAACCTCCCCGAGGAGATCCATGCCCATCGTCCCCACGTCCTCCCGCCGCCTCACCGGGGGCCTCGCCGCGCTCGTCCTCGGGCTCGGCCTGACCCTCTCCGGCTGCGGGGGCAGCTCGGAGGAGACCGCCTCGCCCGACGCGCCGGCGGCCAGCGAGCAGGCCCCCAGCGCGAGCGGGAGCCCCAGCGCGGGCGAGAGCCCCAGCGCCGGCGGGGAGACCAGCAGCAGCGAGGAGCAGGGCGGGGACAAGCCCAGCCGCGAGGAGGTGGCGGCGGGGCTGACGGCCGCCATCGGCGAGTTCGCCCCCGGGATGGGCGAGCTCAGCAAGGCGGTGCTGGACCAGCTGAGCAGCTGCGCGGTCGACAAGATCTACGACTCGGCCTCCGCGGACTCGCTGCAGGCCTTCGCCGACGGCGAGCTGGCCTCCGCCGACGCCGACGACCTGACGGCGCTGTCGGAGGCGATCAGCACCTGCGGCAACGAGATCACCCCCGGCTGAGCCGCCGGTCCGGGCCCACCCGGTGCGGGTGGGCCCGGCCGTCTCAGCCGTTCTGCAGGTTCTCCAGCACGTCGTCGAGCTCGTCGGGCTTGACCAGCACCTCGCGCGGCTTGGAGCCCTCCGACGGGCCCACGATGCCGCGGGTCTCCAGGATGTCCATCAGCCGGCCGGCCTTGGCGAAGCCCACCCGCAGCTTGCGCTGCAGCATGGACGTCGAGCCCAGGTCGAGCTGCACCACCAGCTTGGCGGCCTCCAGCACCAGCTCCATGTCGTCGCCGATGTCCTCGACGACCTTCTTCGACTCCGCCGGCGCCGCGACGTCGTCGCGGTAGGTGGGCGAGAGCTGCTCGGTGACGTGCTTCACCACCGCCCGCACCTCGCTCTCGGCCACCCACGCGCCCTGCACGCGGATCGCCTTGCCCGCCCCCATCGGCAGGAACAGCCCGTCGCCCTGACCCACCAGCTTCTCCGCGCCCGGCTGGTCGAGGATGACCCGGGAGTCGGTCATCGAGGAGGTGGCGAAGGCGAGCCGGCTGGGCACGTTGGCCTTGATCAGACCGGTCACCACGTCGGTGCTGGGCCGCTGCGTGGCCAGCACCAGGTGGATGCCGGCCGCCCGCGCGAGCTGGGTGATCCGCACGATCGAGTCCTCGACGTCGCGCGGGGCGACCATCATCAGGTCGGCGAGCTCGTCGACGATGACCAGCAGGTACGGGTAGGGCGCCAGCAC
Source organism: Auraticoccus cholistanensis (assembly GCF_009742705.1). GTDB lineage: Bacteria > Actinomycetota > Actinomycetes > Propionibacteriales > Propionibacteriaceae > Auraticoccus > Auraticoccus cholistanensis. The sequence continues at coordinate 93,440 of NZ_WPCU01000005.1, read as the reverse complement.
CCGCTCCGAGCCCTCGGGCAGCGTCACCTGGTTGGCCCGGACCGCCTTGTTGAAGTCGTCGACGTGGCGGAACCCGAAGGCGGCCAGGTCGTCGTAGCGCATGTCCATCTCACGCACGACCCACTGCAGCGCCTCGGCGGCCTTCTTCGGGTTGGTGATGATCGGCGTGACCAGGTGCGGGATGCCCTCGTAGGCGGTGAGCTCGACCCGCTTGGGGTCGACCAGCAGCATCCGGACCTCGTCGGGGGTCGCCCGCATCATCACCGAGGTGATCATCGAGTTGATGAACGAGGACTTGCCCGAGCCGGTGGCGCCGGCCACCAGCAGGTGCGGCATCTTGGCCAGGTTGGCCACCACGAAGCCGCCCTCGACGTCCTTGCCCAGCCCCACCGTCATCGGGTGGTGGTCGTTGCGGGCCCGCGACGAACGCAGCACGTCGCCGAGGGAGACGATCTCCTTGTCGACGTTGGGGATCTCGATGCCGATGGCGGACTTGCCCGGGATCGGGGACAGGATCCGCACGTCGGCGCTGGCCACCGCGTAGGCGATGTTCTTGCTCAGCGCGGTCACCTTCTCCACCTTGACCGCGGGGCCGAGCTCGACCTCGTAGCGGGTCACGGTGGGGCCCCGGGTGTAGCCGGTGACCGTGGCGTCGATGCCGAACTCCTGCATCACCTGGGTCAGCTGGCCGACCACCGCGTCGGAGGCCTCGCTGCGCGCCTTGGGCACCGAGCCGGCCTTGAGGGTGGAGGCGTCGGGCAGCAGGTACTGCACGTCGCCGGAGAGGGTCAGCTGCTCCACCCGCTGCGGGATCGGGCTGTGGTTCGGCGGCTCGAGCACCGTCTCGGCCGGCTCGCCGGCAACGGGCAGTCCGGCGGTGGTGCGCCGGCCGCGCTCCTCCTCCGCCGGGTCGGGCACCGGCTCCAGCTCGGCCGCGGGGAAGGCCTCCACCGGCTCGGGGAGCACCGTCGGCTCGCCGGCCGCGGCCCGGCCCCGGCGGCCGCGCCGGCGCGGCGGCTCGTCCTCCACCAGCGGGGTGTCGTAGGCCTCGTCCACGCCGTACTCGATGTCGTCGGGACGACGCTCGAGCTGGGGCCGGGCGGTGGCCTGGCGCAGCGCCCGGAACCGGGACGGGACCTCGTGCAGCGGGACGCCGACCACGACGACCAGCCCGAACAGGGTCAGCAGCACCAGCAGCGGCACCGCCACCCAGACGGTGAGCAGCTCCGACAGCAGGCTGGAGGAGATGAAGCCGAGCACCCCGCCCGCGTCCCGCAGCCGCAGCGGGTCCGAGGGCTCGGGGCTGCCGGCGGAGATGTTGACCAGCCCGAGCAGGCCGAGCGAGAGCGACATCCAGCCGACGACCTGGCGCCCGGCCGGGCCGTTGCGGTCGGGGTGGCGCAGCGTCCGCCAGGCCATCCCGGCCAGGAAGAGCGGGGCGGCGAAGGACAGCGTCCCGATCACCGAGCTCACGCCCACGTGCACCCAGCGCCCCACCGGCTGCGGCAGCCCGAACCAGAACTCCGCGGCGAGCACGACGGCCGCGGCCAGCAGCAGCAGCCCGGCGCCGTCGCGGCGCAGCGCCGGGTCGAGCTCCTCGTCGCGGGGGCCGAAGCTGCGCGCCGCGCCGCCCACGCCGTGGGCCAGCCCGGCGAAGAGCGAGACGACGCCGGAGCCGAGCACCGCCGCCAGCGACCGGCGCGGGGGCGCGTTCCGGCTGCTCCGGCCGCCGCCGGCGGGCCGGCGGGAGGCCGGCTTGCTGCTGCGGGAACCGGTGCCGCGTGCGCTGGTGCTGCGGGGAGAGCTGGTCTTGCTTCCGGACGACCGCGGACGGCTGGAGCTGGAACCGGAACGGGCCGTGCCCGATCCGGAGCTCTTCGACCGCGGTGGGGAAGACGCGCGGGTCGCCATGCCAGGGAGGCTACGCCATGCTGCGACCGGCGTCCGGGCGCACACGCCGGGTCATCGGCCCAGGTGGGGGCGCAGCTGCCACAGGTGGTCGACCGGTCCGATCCCCTCCCCCAGCGGGAACCCGGTGCGCACTCCCCCGGTGACGTACTCCTTGGCCGCGGCCACCGCGGCCACCATGTCGTGGCCGAGCGCGAGCCGGCTGGCGATGGCCGAGGCGAGGGTGCAGCCGGTGCCGTGGGTGTGGGTGTTGTCGGCCCGCTCGGCGGTGAAGCTGACCGGCTGGGAGCCGTCGGCGGCCGAGAGCAGCACGTCGGTCGGCGGGCCCTCGCTGTGGCCGCCCTTGACCAGCACCCAGTCCGGTCCGGCGGCCACCAGGGCGGCGGCGAGCGCGGCCGGGGCCGTGCCGGTGCCCAGCCCGCTGAGCAGGGCGGCCTCGCCGAGGTTGGGCGTCACCACGGTGGCCCGGGGCAGCAGCACGTCGCGGAGCGCGGCCAGCGCGTCCTCGGTCAGCAGCGGGTCGCCGTGCTTGGAGGCGCAGACCGGGTCGACCACCACCGGGACCCCCTCGGGCAGGGTGTCGAGCAGCCCGGCCACGGTCTCGATCAGCTCGGCGGTGCCCAGCATGCCGGTCTTGACCGCGTCCACGCCGATGTCGTCGACGACGCTGCGGAACTGGGCGGTGACCGCCTCGCGGCTCAGCGGCCACCAGTCCTGCACGCCGAGGGAGTTCTGCGCTGTGACGGCGGTGAGCACGCTCATCCCGTGCACCCCGTGGGCGAGCATCGTCTTCAGGTCGGCCTGGATCCCCGCTCCCCCGCCGGAGTCCGAACCGGCCACGGTGAGGACGCGGGCGGTGGGCAGCGCCACCGGTCCGCCGGGCTCAGGCGAAGTGGTCATGTCCCTGCGCTCCTTCCCAGCGGCGGCCGTCCACGGTGACCGCCGGCTCGTCGCCGGCCTCGACCACCCGGCCGACGACGCTCCACCCGTCCGGCACGCCGGCGGCGGGGAAGCAGGCGGCGAGCGCGTGGTCCTCCCCGCCGGTCAGCACGAACCCGAGCGCGTCCTTGCCGGTGGCCTGCGCCACCGTCCGCAGCACCTCGGGCACCTCGAGCCGGGCGGCCTCCACGTCGACCGACACCCCGGAGGCGCGGGCGACGTGGCCGAGGTCGGCCAGCAGACCGTCGGAGACGTCGATCATGGCGCTGGCGCCGGCCCGGCGGGCCTCGCCGCCCGCCCCCCACGGCACCTCCGGCACCAGCTGGGCGGCCACCGCGGCGCGGGGCGAGCGGAAGCCGCGGGTCAGCACCGCCAGCCCGGCGGCCGCCCAGCCGAGCCGGCCGCGGACCGCCACCACGTCGCCGGGGCGGGCCCCGGCGCGGGTCACCGGCTCGCCGTCGAGGCGGCCGAGGACCGTCATGCCCAGGGTGACGTCGCGGCCGCGGGTGGTGTCGCCGCCCACCAGCTGCAGCCCCGCCAGCTCGCACTCCGACAGCACGCCCTGGTGGAAGAACCGCAGCCAGGTCACCGGCAGGTCGCCCGGCGCGGTCAGCGAGACCACCAGCGCCCACGGCTCGGCACCCATCGCCTCCAGGTCCGCGGCGGCCGCGGCCACCGCCTTGCGCCCGGTCTCCAGCCCGTTGCCCCAGTCCCGGCGGAAGTGCACGCCCTCGACCATCGTGTCGGTGGAGACCACCACGCGGGCCCCGCCCGGCTGCAGCACCGCCGCGTCGTCCCCCGGCCCCAGCTCCACCCCGGCCCCGGCGACCAGGCCGCGGGTGAGCAGCCCGACGGCGCCGAACTCCCCCAGCCCGGCCAGCGTGGCGGACTCGGTCATGAGGGCTCCTTCCGGGCGGCGGCGGGTGGTCGTTCCCGGGAGGCCGGGACCCGCACACGGTAGCGTGAGAACCACCACGACGACGTGCCCCGGTGGTGCGTCCCTCCACCACCGACCGATCCCGGACCGGCCGGGCGGAGCGAGGCGGGAGCAGGTGCAGCGATGAGTGTGCGGGCCTACGTGCTGGTGCAGACCGGGGTCGGGCAGTCGGCGGCGGTCTCGGAGCAGATCCGCCGGCTGGAGGGCGTGGTGGTGGCCCGTGACGTCACCGGCCCCTACGACGTCGTGGTCGAGGTCGAGGCCGCGACGGTCGACGACCTCGGCCGGCTGGTCGTGGCGCAGGTGCAGACGGTGCCGGGGATCACCCGCACGGTGACCTGCCCGGTGGTGAACCTCTGAGCGGGCGTCGGGCCCGGCCCGCGGCGGTCCTGGCCGCCGGCGCGCTGGCCGGCTGGCTGCTGACCGGGTGCACGGCCGAGGTCGCGCTGGAGCAGCCGGCGCCGCAGGGCGCGGCCGCCGAGGTCTGCACCCAGCTCGTCGCCGACCTGCCCGCCGCCGTCGCCGGGCAGACCGCCCGCGACGTCACCGGCCCGGCCACCGGCAAACTCACCGCCGCCTGGGGCACCCCGCCGATCACGCTGCGCTGCGGGGTGGCGGAGCCGGCGGCGCTCGAGCCGACCAGCCAGTGCTTCGAGGTCGAGGGCGTGGGCTGGTTCGCCGAACCCGCCACCGACGGCTACCTGTTCACCACCATCGGCCGGACGGCCTTCGTCGAGGTGGGGGTCCCCAGCCGCTACGCCCCCGAGGCGGACGTGCTGGTGGAGCTGGCCCCGCTCGTCCGCGAGCACGACCCGGTGCTGCAGCCCTGCGTCTGAGCGGCGCCCGACCCGCCGGTCAGCGCAGCCCGAGGGGGCGCTGCAGGGCGTGCTCCAGCAGCCGGCCCACCAGCTCGGGGTAGGCCACCCCGCTGGCCGCCCAGACCATCGGGAACATCGAGTGCTCGGTGAAGCCGGGCATGGTGTTGATCTCGTTGACCACCACCTGCCCGTCGGCGGTGACGAAGGTGTCCACCCGGGCCAGGCCCTCGGCCCCGACCGCGCGGAAGGTGCGCACGGCCGTGTCGCGCAGGCGCTCGGCCAGCACCGGGTCCACCTCCGCGGGCACCAGCAGCTCGACCTGCTCGGCCTCGGGCAGGTACTTGGCCTGGAAGTCGTAGAACCCGGACGCCGTGCGGGTGCGGATCTCCGCCGCGGCGGTGACCTCGAGGCCGTCGGGGCCCTCCAGCACCCCGCACTCGAGCTCGCGGACGTCGACCAGGCCCTTCTCGACCACGCACCTGGCGTCGTGGCGCAGCGCGGTCTCGACGGCCGCCGCCAGGTGGTCGGGGTCGTCGACGCGGCTGATGCCGATGCTGGAGCCGCCCCGGGCGGGCTTGACGAACACCGGCAGCCCCAGGGACAGCACGGCGTCGAGCCGGGCGCTGGGGTCGTCGCGCCACTCGGCGGCGGTGAAGGCGGTGTAGGGCCCGACCGGCAGCCCGCTGGCGGCCAGCACCTGCTTCATCAGCTGCTTGTCCATCGACACCGCGCTGGCGGCCACGCCCGAGCCGACGTAGCGCAGCCCGAGCATCTCGAACATGCCCTGGATGGTGCCGTCCTCGCCGAAGGGGCCGTGCAGCAGCGCGAAGGCGACGTCGACCGGCACCGGGTCGAGCAGCGTGTCGAGGTCGCGGGAGGCCAGCTGCACCGCGCCGGTGCCGTGCAGCAGCACCGCCGTCGGGTGGCCCTCGGGGACGCTGGGCAGCTGTCCGTCGACGGTGGCCAGCGCGACGACGTCGTCGGCCTCCACCCGCAGCCAGCGCCCGTCCGGGGTGATGCCGATGCCCACCACGTCGTAGCGGGAGCGGTCCAGCGCGCGCACCACGCTCGCGGCGGTGAGGCAGGACACGCCGTGCTCGCTGCTGGCGCCGCCGAACACGACGGCCACGCTGGGGCGACGGGTGTCAGTCATGGGGTACCTCTCGGTCGGGGGCCCGGGGAACGGGCACGGAACACCCTAGGCGCTCAGCCGCGCTCGGGCTTGGGGGCGCGCGAGAGCAGCTGCTGCAGCGCCTCCGTCGGGGTCCAGCGGCCGGTGACGACCCGCTGGACGCCGGTGACGATCGGCATGTCGACGCCGTGGGAGCGCGCCAGGTCGGCCACGGACTCGCACGACTTGACCCCCTCGGCGACGCCGTTGCTGACCGCGGTGGCCTCCTCGACGCCCAGCCCGCGGCCGAGGTGCTCGCCGAAGGTGCGGTTGCGCGACAGCGGCGAGGAGCAGGTGGCGACCAGGTCGCCGAG
>NZ_WPCU01000005.1:70917-87332 GCF_009742705.1 Auraticoccus cholistanensis | reverse complement strand
GATCACCGAGGCGATGGCGTTCGCCCCGTAGCCCAGCCCCGTGCCCATCCCGACGGCGAGGGCGATCACGTTCTTGGTCGCCCCGGCCAGCTCGCAGCCGAGCACGTCGGTGTTGGTGTACGGGCGGAAGGTGGGGCTGTGGCAGGCGGCCTGCAGCCGGCGGGCCGTCTCCTGGTCCGCGGCGGCCACGACGGCGGCGGCGGGCTGGCGCTCGGCGATCTCGCGGGCGAGGTTCGGACCGGTCACGATCGCCACCCGCTCCGCGGGCACCCCCGCGGCCTCGGTGATCACCTGGCTCATCCGCAGGTCGGTGCCCAGCTCGATCCCCTTGGCCAGGCTGACCACCAGGGCGCCCTCGGGGAGCCGCCAGCGGCTCAGGGACTCCCGCAGCCGCTGCGAGGGCACGGCGAGGACGACGATCTCGGCCCCGTCCAGGGCCTGCACCGGGTCGGCGGTGCTGCCGACGGCGGCCGGCAGCTCGATGTCGCTGAGGTAGTCGGGGTTGCGCGAGGTGGCGCTGATCCCTGCGGCCACCTCGGCCCGGCGGGCCCACAACGTCACCTGGCAGCCGGCGTCGGCGAGCACCAGCGAGAAGGCGGTGCCCCAGGCGCCGGCGCCCATCACGGTCACCCGGGTCACCGGCGGTCCTCCGTGAGCGGGCCGGACGGGGGGTCCGCAGGGGGGTCGACCGGCAGCCGGCGGCCGGCGGCCAGGTCCCAGCGGCCGGCGGGCGGGACCTGCTGGCGGAGCTCGGCCAGCAGCCCGGTGAGCGCGTCGGCGATCCGCCGCGACGCCTCGCGCACGGCGGCCTCGTCCGCCGGGCCGGCGCGCAGGTCGTCCAGCTGCACGGGCTGGCCGGCGACCACCCGGCTGACCGGGCGGCGCCACAGCCGCGGGTAGGTCGCCCGCTTGCCGGGGAGCAGCTCCTGGACGCCCCACTGGGCCACCGGGACCACCGGGCAGCCGGCGGCCAGCGCGATCCGCGCCGCCCCGGTGCGCACGGTCATCGGCCAGCCGTCGGGGTCGGCGGTGATGGTGCCCTCGGGGTACACCGTCACCAGCTGCCCCCGCCGCACCGCCTCGGTGGCGGCGTGCACCGCCGCTCCCGCGCGGTCGCTGCCCCGGTCCACCCGGATCTGGCCGGTGGAGCGCAGCAGCCGGCCCAGCAGCGGGGCGTCGAACAGCGAGGCCTTGGCCATGAAGCGGGGCCAGCGCCCGGCCCCCCAGGCCAGGAAGTGCCCGTAGCTGAGGAAGTCGGCGTTGGAGATGTGGTTCACCACCACCACGGCCCCGCCGTGCGACGGCACCCGCTCCGGGTGGCGCCAGTCCTGGCGGGTGAGGCGGCGCATCACCCAGCCGAGCAGCGAGACGGACAGGTGCATCAGGCGCTCGGGTGGGTCGGTCACCACCGAGGCCAGGGGGCGACGGGCCAGCGCCGCGGAGTCGGAGCGATTCATGTCGCGTTCACCCTAGTGGTGCTGCCGGGCCCCGGCGGTGCGCCGCGGCACCGGCGCAGGACGAGGGCTTCGCTAGGGTCACCAGGTGCCCTCGACGCCTCCTCCCGCAACCGTGGCCGCGCTGGTCGCGGTCAAGCCGTGGTCGCGGGCCAAGAGCCGGCTGGACGCCGTCGGCGGGGCCGACCGCCCGGCGCTGGCGCAGGCGATGGCGCTCGACACCTGCTCGGCCCTGGTGGGGGCCGGCTGCCGGCTGGTGGTGGTGAGCGACCAGCCGGGGCTGGCCGCGGTGCTGGCCGGCGAGGGGCTCGCGGCACGCGTGCTGCCCGACCCCGGCGGCGGGCTCAACCCGGCGCTGGCGCTGGCCGCCGCGACGGCCACCGCGGAGGGCGCGAGCACCCTGCTGGCCGCGGTCTCGGACCTGCCGTGCCTGCGCGCCGAGGACGTCCGCGCGGTGCTGGCGGCCACCGGGACGGGTCCGGGGCGCTGGTTCGTGCCCGACGCGAGCGGCACCGGCACCACCATGCTGCTGGCGCGCGGGCGCGAGCTGACGCCGGGGTTCGAGGGTGCCTCGGCCGCCCGCCACGCCGCCTCGGGCGCGGTGGCGCTGGCCGCACCCGGCCCCGCCCGGCTGGACGTCGACTCCGCCGACGACCTGGCCCGGGCGCTGGCGACCGGGGCGGGCCCCCGCACGCTGGCCTGGGCCCGGCAGCTCGACCGCCCGCCGGCGCCCTGAGGGCCCGCCGCGCGGCTCAGCCGGCGGTGCGGGCGGGCAGCGTCTGGGGCAGGAAGGACGCGCGCCGGGTCTCGAACTCGTCGATCGCGTCGGCGTGGCGCAGGGTCAGGGCGATGTCGTCCAGACCCTCCATCAGCCGCCAGCGGGTGTAGTCGTCGATCTGGAAGTCGAACGTCGACCCGCCGGCCGAGACGGTCCGCGCCCCGAGGTCGATGGTGACCGGGGTGGCGGGGTCGGCCTCGACCAGGTCCCACAGCCGCTCGACGTCGGCCTGGTCGACCACGGCGATCAGCAGCCCGGACTTGCCGGAGTTGGACCGGAAGATGTCGCCGAAGCGGGAGCCGATGACGACCTTGAAGCCGTAGTTCTGCAGCGCCCAGACGGCGTGCTCGCGGGAGGAGCCGGTGCCGAAGTCGGGGCCCGCCACGAGGACGTCGGCGCCGGCGTGCTCGGACTTGTTGAGCACGAAGTCGGGGTCCTTGCGCCAGGCGGCGAAGAGCCCGTCCTCGAAGCCGGAGCGGGTCACCCGCTTGAGGTAGACCGCCGGGATGATCTGGTCGGTGTCGACGTTGCTGCGTCGCAGCGGCAGCGCCGTGCCGGTGTGCGTGGTGAAGGGGTCCATGGTCGTCCTGCCTGCTCTCGTGGTGGCCGCGGTGGTCGGGTCAGAGGTCGCTGGGGGCGCTCAGCGTGCCCACCACGGCGGTGGCCGCGGCGACCGCCGGGGACACCAGGTGGGTGCGTCCGCCCTTGCCCTGGCGACCCTCGAAGTTGCGGTTGGAGGTCGAGGCGGCACGCTCGCCCGGGGCCAGCTGGTCGGGGTTCATGCCCAGGCACATCGAGCAGCCCGCCGCCCGCCACTCGGCGCCGGCCTCGGTGAAGACCTTGTCCAGGCCCTCGACCTCGGCCTGCAGCCGCACCCGGGCCGAGCCCGGCACGACCAGCATCCGCACGCCCTCGGCGACCTTGCGGCCCTGGATCACCGAGGCGGCCAGCCGCAGGTCCTCGATCCGGCCGTTGGTGCAGGAGCCGAGGAAGACGGTGTCGACGGCGATCTCGCGCATCGGGGTGCCGGCGTCCAGACCCATGTACTGCAGGGCCCGCTCGGCGGCGCTGCGGTCGACCTCGTCGTCGAACTGGTCCGGGTCGGGGACGCTGGCGCCCAGCGGGACGCCCTGGCCGGGGTTGGTGCCCCAGGTGACGAAGGGGGTCAGGGAGCTGGCGTCCAGGTCGACCTCGACGTCGAAGGTGGCGTCGTCGTCGGTGCGCAGGGTCGACCAGTAGGCCACCGCGGCGTCCCAGTCGGCGCCCTGCGGGGCGTGCGGACGGCCCTTGAGGTAGTCGAAGGTGGTCTGGTCCGGGGCGATCATGCCCGCCTTGGCGCCCCACTCGATCGACATGTTGCAGATCGTCATGCGGCCCTCCATCGAGAGCGCCTCGATGGCCTCGCCGCGGTACTCCACGATGTGGCCCTGGCCGCCGCCGGTGCCGACCTTGGCGATCAGCGCCAGCACCAGGTCCTTGGCCGTGACGCCCTCGGGCAGCCGGCCCGAGACGTTGACCGCCATCGTCCGCGGCCGGGCCTGGGGCAGCGTCTGGGTGGCCAGCACGTGCTCGACCTCGGAGGTGCCGATGCCGAAGGCGATGGCGCCGAAGGCGCCGTGGGTGGAGGTGTGGGAGTCCCCGCAGACCACGGTCATGCCCGGCTGGGTGACGCCCAGCTGCGGGCCGATGATGTGCACCACGCCCTGGTCCTTGTCGCCCAGGCTGTGGATGCGGATGCCGAACTCCTCGGCGTTGCGGCGCAGCGTCTCGACCTGGGTCCGCGACACCGGGTCCGCGATCGGGCGGTCGATGTCCAGCGTCGGGGTGTTGTGGTCCTCGGTGGCCAGCGTGAGGTCGGGCCGGCGGACCCGCCGTCCGGCCTGGCGCAGGCCGTCGAAGGCCTGCGGACTGGTCACCTCGTGCACGAGGTGGAGGTCGATGTAGAGCAGGTCGGGCTCCCCCTCGGCGTGGCGCACCACGTGGTTGTCCCAGACCTTCTCGCTCAGCGTCCTGCCCATCGAGGTCACATCTCCGTCGTCGTCGCGTCGGCAGCCTCTGCTGCCGCCCTCACAGTGGTCCACCGCTGCCTCTCCGCGGACTTGCATATCAGCATTCGAGACAGCAGTATCAGTACATGGACAACTCTAGCGGAGTCGGCGTGCTCGACAAGGCCGCCGCCGTGCTCAGTGCTCTCGAGACCGGCCCGACCACGCTGGCCGGGCTCGTCACCGCCACCGGACTGGCCCGCCCGACCGCCCACCGCCTGGCGGTGGCCCTCGAGCACCACCGGCTCGTCAGCCGTGACCTGCAGGGGCGCTTCGTGCTCGGCCCCCGGCTCGCCGAGCTGGCCTCGGCCGCCGGTGAGGACCGGTTGCTGGCCACCGCGGGACCGGTGCTGGCCCGGCTGCGGGACATCACCGGCGAGTCGGCCCAGCTGTTCCGCCGGCAGGGCGACATGCGCATCTGCGTGGCCGCGGCCGAGCGGACGTCGGGGCTGCGCGACTCGGTCCCGGTGGGCTCCCAGCTGACGATGTCGGCGGGCTCGGCGGCCCAGGTGCTGCTGGCCTGGGAGGAGCCGGACCGGATGCAGCGCGGTCTGCGCGGCTCGCTCTTCTCGGCGGTGGCGCTGGCGTCGGTGCGTCGTCGCGGCTGGGCCCAGTCGGTCGGCGAACGGGAGGCGGGGGTGGCCTCGGTGTCGGCCCCGGTCCGCTCCCCCTCCGGCAAGGTGATCGCCGCCGTCAGCGTGTCGGGACCGATCGAGCGGCTCTCGCGCCAGCCCGGGCGGATGCACGCCCCGGCGGTGATGGCGGCGGCCGAGCGGCTCTCGGAGGTGCTGCGCCGCAGCGGCCAGGAGGGCTGAGCCCGCCCGCGTCGGCGGCCCCGGCGGGGTCGTCGACGCGGGAAGTCCTCGGCCCGGGAGCGGGCCGGAACGACAACGGGACCAGAACGACAACGGGCCCGGAACGACAGAGACCCCCTCCGAGGAGGGGGTCTCTGCGCGTGGTAGCCCCGACGGGATTCGAACCCGCGCTACCGCCTTGAGAGGGCGGCGTGCTAGGCCGCTACACAACGGGGCCACGGCCTGCCACCGGAGTTCCGGCGACCGGAGGAGCCTACCAAACTCGTCTGCTTCCAGCGAATCGAGCGACTCCTTCGCTGGGGTACTAGGACTCGAACCTAGACTAACTGAGCCAGAATCAGTCGGGCTGCCAATTACCCCATACCCCATGGCACTTGCTGCTTCCCGGTGACCCGGGCAACGACGAGGAAGCCTAGACCATCGACCGGCTCCGGCTCAAACCGGGCGCTCCGCGCGGGTGTGGACGGCCATCCGCCTGCCCACCAGCCAGGCCAGCACGGCGAGCAGCGCGAAGCCCCCGACGTCGAAGACGGCGTCGAGGGGGCCGATCTGCTGCAGCGCCCGGGCCTCGGCCACCGAGCCCGTCAGGGCGGCCAGCGAGAACGCCAGCACGTTGTTGACCACGTGGGCCGCGCAGGCGGCCTCCAGGCCGCCGGTGCGCCACACCAGCAGGCCGGCCGCCAGCCCGAAGGCGAACCGGTCCAGGAAGAGCCACAGGTTCTGGTCCAGGTGGAACAGGGCGAAGACGAGCGCCGAGGCCAGCACGCCGAACCAGGGCGCGGCCACCACCGAGCCGAGGGCCTGCACCAGGTAGCCGCGGAAGAACACCTCCTCCGCCACCGCCTGCAGCGGGGAGGTGAGCAGCACCGCGAGCAGGAACCAGGCCGCGCCCTGCTGCGGCTGCCACTGCGGCGGCGTCCCGGCGGCCAGCACCGACAGCAGGTGCACCCCGGCCAGCGCGGGTAGCGCCAGCAGCAGGCAGGCCAGCAGGTAGCGCCACCGCGGCGTCCCCACCACCGACACCAGCCAGCGCGGTCCCACCGAGTGCAGCAGCACCATCAGCAGGCAGCAGACGGGGACCAGCACGGCCAGCCCGAGGTGCCCGGCGACCACGCCGACCGGTGTCCGGTAGGCCACCGCGTCGGCGTGGTAGTCGGCGAAGGGGACGGCCTGCTCACCCAGCGACCAGACGGCCCCCAGCAGCAGCTGGGTGAGCGCCGGGGCCAGCAGCACGAACAGCGCCACGGCGGCCAGCGCGCCGACCACGCCGCGGACCGCCCCCGATCCCGTGGAGCGGACCAGCGCCGGGTACTCCGAGCCCGCGGCCGGGACCAGCCGCAGCGGCGCCGGCGGGCCCGCGGCCAGGCTCACACGGGGCCCGGACCGTCGGGTCCGGCGGCGGGCGGGGCGTCGGGGTGCTGCAGCGACGCCAGCGCCGACTGCAGCCGCAGCAGCGACGACGTGCGTCCCAGCAGCTCCATCGACTCGAACAGCGGCGGGGAGACCTTGCGCCCGGTGATGGCCACCCGGACCGGGGCGAAGGCGAACTTGGGCTTGATGCCCAGCCCGTCCACCAGCGCCTCCCGCAGCGCGGCCTGGATCTCCTCGTGGCGCCAGTCGGCCAGCTCGGCGAGCACCCCGATCGCCGCCCGCAGCACGTGGACGTCGTCGGGCTTGGCGCCCAGACCAGCGCCGGGGTCGATCTGCAGGTCCTCGTCGGCGGTGAACAGGAAGCCCGCCATCGCCACGATCTCCGACAGCGTGGTCATCCGCTCCCGCACCAGCGGCACCACGGCCTCCAGCCGCGCCTGCTGCTCGGGCGCCGGCGGCTGGCCCACCAGACCGGCCCCGGCCAGGAACGGCACCAGGTGGCGGGTCAGCTCGGCGTCGGTGAGCATCCGGATGTGCTCGGCGTTGATGGCCTCGGCCTTCTTCGGGTCGAAGCGGGCCGGGTTGGCGTTGACCTTGCGGATGTCGAAGGCGGCCACCATCTCGGCCAGGGTGAAGACGTCGCGGTCCTCGGCGATCCCCCAGCCGAGCAGCGCCAGGTAGTTGAGCAGGCCCTCGGGCAGGAAGCCCCGCTCGCGGTACTCGGCCAGGCCGGAGCCGGCGTCGCGCTTGGAGAGCCGGCGGTTGCCCTCCCCCATGACGATCGGCAGGTGGCCGAAGCGGGGCGTGCGGCCCGGTCCGACGCCCAGCTCGGCCAGCGCCCGGTAGAGCACGATCTGGCGCGGCGTGGAGGACAGCAGGTCCTCCCCCCGCAGCACGTGGGTGATCCCCATCAGCGCGTCGTCGACGGGGTTGACCAGCGTGTACAGCGGGTCCCCGTTGGCGCGGACCACCACGTAGTCGGGCACGTGCGCGCCGTCGAAGGAGACCCGGCCGCGGACCAGGTCGTCGAAGCCGATCTCGCCGTCGGGCACGCGCACCCGCACCACCGGGGAGCGGCCCTCGGCCTCGAAGCCGGCCACCTGCTCCGCCGTCAGCTCGCGGCAGTGCCCGTCGTAGCCCGACGGCCCGCCCTTGGGCCGGGCCGCCTCGCGGGCGTCCTGCTCCTCCTTGGTGCAGTAGCAGCGGTAGGCGTGGCCGGAGGCGAGCAGCCGCTCCACCACGTCGCGGTAGAGGTGGCCGCGCTGGGACTGCAGGTAGGGCTCGTGCGGCCCGCCCTTCTCCGGCCCCTCGTCCCAGTCCAGCCCCAGCCAGCGCAGCGACTCCAGCACCCCGCGGTAGGACTCCTCGGTCGAGCGGGCGGCGTCGGTGTCCTCGATCCGCAGCACGAACGTGCCGCCGTGGTGGCGGGCGAAGGCGTAGTTGAACAGGGCGCTGCGGACGTTGCCGACGTGCAGGTTGCCGGTCGGCGACGGGGGGAAGCGGACCCGGACCTGGGAGGGGGCGAGGTCGCCCAGCACCGGGTCCGCCGCGCCGGCGCCGTCGGGGGTCTGGGTCACTGCGCGTCCTCCGTGCTGCTCGGTGCCGGGTCGCTCCCGGTCACGGTGTTGGTCAGGGTGCCGATGCCCTCGACGGTGATGCTGACCCGCTGGCCGACCTGCATCCGCCCCACCCCCGCCGGGGTGCCGGTCAGGATGACGTCACCGGGCAGCAGGGTGGTGAAGGAGGTGATCCACTCGATCAGCCGCGAGATGGGGTGCACCATCAGCGCGGTGCTGCCGTCCTGGCGCACCTCGCCGTCCAGGGTGGTGGTGATCTGCAGGGCCGAGGCCTCCTCGATGCTGAGGTGGGTGACCATCCACGGCCCGAGCGGGCAGAAGGTGTCGTAGCCCTTGGCCCGGGCCCACTGGCCGTCGCTCTTCTGCAGGTCGCGGGCGGTGACGTCGTTGGCCACGGTGTAGCCGAAGACCACCTCCGCCGCCCGGCTGGCCGGCACGTCGCGGCAGATCCGACCGATCACCACGGCCAGCTCGCCCTCGTAGCTCAGCAGCTCGGTGGTGCTGGGGTGCACGATCGCGTCGTCGGGGCCGATCACCGACGTGTTCGGCTTGAGGAAGATCAGCGGGTCGCCCGGCACCTCGTTGCCCAGCTCCTCGGCGTGGGCGGCGAAGTTGCGGCCCACCCCCACCACCTTGCTGCGGGGGATGACCGGGGCGAGCAGCCTCACGGCGTCGAGCCGGTGGCGGGCGCCGGTCAGCTGGACCGGTCCGGCCAGCGGGTCCGAGGTCAGCTCGGCGATGGTGTCGGGGTGGCTGCCGCCGTCCTCGGCCAGCTCGACCACGCCGTAGCGGGGGTCACCCTCGGCGGCGAAACGTGCGATGCGCATGTGGGTCCTTTCGACGACCACTCACCCTAGTGTCGCGCCGGCCCCCCGCTCGACCGCGCGCCCCGGCCGTCCGGCTGCCGACGGCCGCCGCCCGACCGCTGCGGCATACTCGCGGCCATGACCGACCTCGCACCGCCCGCCCGCGGGTACAACGCCGTCGAGCTGATCCGGCACAAGCGCGACGGCGGCGTCCTCGACCCCGACCAGGTGCGCTGGCTGGTCGAGGCCTACACCGCCGGCAGGGTGGCCGAGGAGCAGATGTCGGCGATGGCCATGGCGATCTTCTTCCGCGGCCTCGACGACGCCGAGCTGCGCGCCTGGACGGCGGCGATGATCGGCACCGGCGAGCGGCTGGACTTCTCCGGGCTCTCCCGGCCCACCGCCGACAAGCACTCCACCGGCGGGGTCGGCGACAAGATCACCCTGCCGCTGGCCCCGCTGGTGGCCGCCTGCGGGGTCGCGGTCCCCCAGCTCAGCGGCCGGGGGCTCGGCCACACCGGGGGCACCCTGGACAAGCTGGAGTCGATCCCCGGCTGGCGGGCCTCGTTGAGCACCGAGGAGATGCTGGCCCAGCTGGAGGAGGTCGGGGCCGTGGTCTGCGCCGCCGGCTCCGGGCTCGCCCCGGCCGACCGCAAGCTCTACGCGCTGCGCGACGTCACGGGCACCGTGGAGGCCATCCCGCTGATCGCCTCCTCCATCATGAGCAAGAAGATCGCCGAGGGCACCGGCGCGCTGGTGCTCGACGTCAAGGTCGGCAGCGGCGCCTTCATGACCGAGCTCGAGGACGCCCGCACGCTGGCCCGGACGATGGTCGCACTGGGCACCGACGCCGGGGTCACCACGGTGGCGCTGCTGACCGACATGTCCACGCCGCTGGGGCTGACCGCGGGGAACGCGCTGGAGGTGCGGGAGTCGGTCGAGGTGCTGGCCGGCGGCGGCCCGCCGGACGTGGTGGAGCTGACCCTGGCGCTGGCCCGCGAGATGGTGGCGGCCGCGGGCCGCGACGACGTGGACCCGGCCGACGCGCTGGCGGACGGCCGCGCCATGGACGTGTGGCGGGCCATGGTGCGGGCCCAGGGCGGCGACCCCGACGCCCCGCTGCCCACCGCCCGGCACACCGCCACCGTGACCGCCGACGGGTCCGGCACGCTGACCCGGCTGGACGCCAGGGCGGTCGGCGTGGCCGCCTGGCGGCTGGGTGCCGGCCGGGCCCGCAAGGAGGACCCGGTGCAGGCCGGCGCGGGTGTCGAGCTGCACGCGCGTCCGGGCGACGTGGTGCGGGCGGGCCAGCCGCTGCTCACCCTGCACACCGACGACCCCGACCGCGTCGCCGCGGCCGAGGAGGCCCTGCGCGGGGGCTGGACCATCGGCGGCGAGCCGCAGCCCGCCCCGGTGGTGCTGGAGCGCATCACTGCCTGACTCGTCCGGCGGTGGGTACCAGGCCGCTGTGCCGAGCGACCGCGTGACCTCCGACCCCGAGACCGCCGAGCGTCTGGAGTCCGCCGCCCGCGACGTCTTCGGCCACGCCGAGCTGCGGGACTGGCAGCTGGCCGCGGTGTCGGACCTGCTGGCCGGCCGCGACGTGCTGCTGGTGCAGCCCACCGGGGCGGGCAAGTCGCTGGCCTACCAGCTGGCCGGGGTGCTGATGGAGACCGGCCCGACGGTGGTGGTCTCACCGCTGCTGGCGCTGCAGGCCGACCAGGTCGAGGGGCTGACCGAGCGGGCCGAGGGGGTGCGGGCGAGCCGGCTCAGCTCGGCCGAGAGCGCCGGCGCCCGGCGCGAGGCGCTGGAGCAGGCCGGGCCGGGCAGCTTCCTCTTCCTCGCCCCCGAGCAGCTGGCCCGCGAGGAGACCCGCGAGGCGGTGGCGGCGCTGCACCCGGCGCTGGTGGCGGTGGACGAGGCCCACTGCGTGTCCTCGTGGGGCCACGACTTCCGCCCGGACTACCTGCGGCTGGGCGAGCTGGTCGAGCAGCTGGGACGACCGCCGGTGATCGCGCTGACCGCGACCGCCGCCCCGCCGGTGCGCCAGGACATCGCCGAGAAGCTCCGGCTGCGCGAGCCCCGGCTGGTGGTGGCCGACGTCGCCCGGCCCAACATCGCCCTGTCGGCGCAGCACTGCCTCGACGAGCGGGCCCAGCGCCGGGCCGTGCTCGAGGCGGTGGCCGGGCAGCAGGGGCAGGGCATCGTCTACACCCGCACCCGCAAGCTCGCCGAGGAGCTGGCCGCCGAGCTGGTCGGGCAGGGCCGCGACGCCGACCACTACCACGCCGGCCGTCCGGGCAGGGCCCGGGAGGCCGTGCAGCAGGCCTTCATGGCCGGCGAGGTGGACGTCCTGGTGGCCACCTCCGCCTTCGGGATGGGCATCGACAAGCCCGACATCCGCTTCGTCGTGCACGCCCAGGCCCCGGAGTCCCCCGACGTCTACTACCAGGAGGTGGGGCGGGCCGGCCGGGACGGCGGACCGGCCACCGGACTGCTGTGCCACCGCCCCGAGGACCTCTCGCTGGCCCGGTTCTTCGCCCCCGCCGTGCCCTCCCCCGCCGACGTGGGGGCCCTGGTCGGCGCCCTGGCCGGGGTCGAGGGCGAGCCGGACCGGGACGCGCTGCGGGAGGCCACCGGCCTCGGCGTGCGCAAGCTCGCCCGGATCCTCAACCTGGTGCAGGAGGAGTCGGCCCACTCGGGGGCCGACGACCCCGGCGACGGCCCGACGCTGGTCGAGCGGGTGGTGCAGCGGGCGGAGCAGCACCGGCGCATGCAGCAGACCCGCATCGAGATGATGCGCCGCTACGCCGAGACGACGACGTGCCGCCAGCGCTTCCTGCTGCACTACTTCGGCGACGAGGGCGAGGAGCCCTGCGGCAGCTGCGACAACTGCCGCAGCGGGGCCACCGCCGAGCACGACGAGGCCGTCGCGGAGACGGTGGCCCAGGCCGACGCCGAGGACGCCGGCTGGACCGGACGCTTCCACGCCGAGCAGGCCGTCCAGCACCCCGAGTTCGGGCTGGGCACCGTCGTGGAGGTGGAGGGCGACCGGCTCACCGTGCTCTTCGACCAGGGCGGCTACCGGACGCTGGACCTGCCCACCGTGGTGGAGTCGGGTCTGCTGGAACCGGCCTGAGCCGCCGCGGCCCGCCGCTCAGTCGACGACCGTCACCTCGGCGGGCGCGGGCTCGGGGGCGGCGCGGTGCAGCAGGCCGTACAGGTAGGCGTCGCTGAGCGCCTCCCAGCTGGCCTCGATCACGTTGGAGCCGACCCCGACGGTGGTCCAGGTGCGCTCGCCGTCGGTGGTGTCGATCAGCACCCGGACCACGGCGTTGGTGCCGTGGCCGCCGCCGGCACGGACCGAGCCCTCCAGCACCCGCACCCGGTAGTCGGTCAGCTCGTAGCAGTCGACCACCGGGAAGGCCGGGGTCAGCGCCCGGCGCAGCGCGGCGTCGAGGGCGTTGACCGGGCCGTTGCCCTCGCCGACGAACAGCTGCTCCTCGCCCCGGGCACGGAGCTTGACCGTCGCCTCGGAGTCGGAGCGCTCACCGGCGGCGGAGTGGGTGTGCACGCGCCACTGCAGCACCGAGAAGTACTCATCCAGCTCGCCGAGCTCGGAGCGCAGCAGCAGCTCGAAGGAGGCGTCGGCCGCCTCGTAGGAGTAGCCCTCGGCCTCGCGGTTCTTCACCTGCTCGGTGACCCGGGCGGCCAGCTCACGGTCGGAGAGGTCGAAGCCGAGCTCCTCGCCCTTGATCTGGATGTTGGCCCGGCCGGCCATGTCGGAGATCAGCATGCGCATGTCGTTGCCGACCAGGGCGGGGTCGATGTGCTGGTACAGGTTCGGGTCGACCCGGATGGCGCTGGCGTGCAGGCCTGCCTTGTGGGCGAAGGAGGACGTCCCCACGTACGGCGCCCGGGCCGAGCCGGGGACGTTGGTGACCGCGCTGATGGCGTGGGAGATCCGGGTGGCCTCGGCCAGCGCCCCCTCCGGCAGCACCGACCAGCCGTACTTGAGCTCGAGGTTGGCCACCACCGGCACGAGGTCGGCGTTGCCGGTCCGTTCGCCGTAGCCGTTCACGGTGCCCTGCACGTGCATCACGCCGGCGTCCACCGCCGCCAGGGTGTTGGCGATGGCGCAGCCGGTGTCGTTGTGGCAGTGCACGCCGAGGTCGACCCCCACCGCGCCGGCCGCGCTGACCACGTCACCCATCCAGCTGGGGAGCATGCCGCCGTTGGTGTCGCAGAGCACCACCACCTCCGCCCCCGCCTCGGCGGCGGTCCGCACCACCTCGAGGGCGTAGGCCGGGTCCTCGCGGTAGCCGTCGAAGAAGTGCTCGCAGTCGACGAAGACCCGCATCCCCTCCGAGCGGAGGTGCTGCACGGTGTCGGTGACCATGGCCAGGTTCTCGGCCAGGGTGGTGCGCAGGGCGAGCTCCACGTGCCGGGAGTGGCTCTTGGCCACCAGGCAGGCGTAGGGCGCGTGGGAGTCGCGCAGGGCGGCCACCAGGGGGTCGTCGGCCGCCCGGCCGCCCACCCGCCGGGTGGCTCCGAAGGCGACCAGCTGGGCGTGCTTGAGCACCAGCTCGCCGCGGGCCGCGGCGGCGAAGAAGGCGGT
Organism: Auraticoccus cholistanensis; assembly: GCF_009742705.1. Classification (GTDB taxonomy): domain Bacteria; phylum Actinomycetota; class Actinomycetes; order Propionibacteriales; family Propionibacteriaceae; genus Auraticoccus; species Auraticoccus cholistanensis. The sequence goes on along the minus strand of NZ_WPCU01000005.1, from coordinate 73,868 downwards.
GTCGGTGGGGTTGGCCCCCGGCCAGCCGCCCTCGATGAAGCCGACGCCCAGCTCGTCGAGGTAGCCGGCGATCCGCAGCTTGTCGGCGACGGTCAGCCGCAGCCCCTCCTGCTGCGCGCCGTCGCGCAGCGTGGTGTCGTAGACGTGGAACTGCGGAGGGGCCGCCATCGGCTCGGGCATCGGTCGTCTTCCGTCGGGCTACAGGTGGTCGGGTGTCGGAGCATCTCCGGGAACGAAAAAACCTCCCGTCTCGGACAGGAGGTTTCGCGCGGCCGACGAGTTCGTCAGCAGCGCCGCGTCGTAATGGAGGTGCTCGCCACGCCCCCAGTCTCGGACGGGTGCTGGCCTCGCACCACCCCCGTCTCACTTCCCGGGACGTCCTGACCGGGACGTGGACAGCCGGCTGGTGGACGAGCGGCACGTGGACGGCCGGCGGCCGCGGCCCCGGACGTCCACCCGCCCGCCGTCAGCGGATGCGGTGCATCCAGCCGTGGGTGTCCGGGGTGCGTCCGTACTGCAGGTCGAGCAGCGCCTGGCGCAGCCGGCTGGTGATCTGGCCGGCCTGGCCGTCCCCCACCTGGTACGTGCCCTCGACGTCCTTGAGCTCACCGATCGGGGTGATGACCGCGGCGGTGCCGCAGGCGAAGATCTCGCGCACCGCGCCGCTGCGCAGCCCGTCGAGGATCTCCTGCAGCGAGACCCGCCGCTCGACGGGGGTGAGCCCGAGCTCGGGGGCCAGGGCGATGATGGCGTCCCGGGTGACCCCCTCGAGGATGGTGCCCAGCTCGGGGGTGACCAGCTCGTCGCGGTCGGTGACGAAGTAGACGTTCATGCCGCCCAGCTCGTCGACCCACCGGCGCTCCACCGCGTCGGTGAACAGCACCTGGCTGCAGCCGTGCCGGGCGGCCTCGGCCTGGGCGACCAGGGAGGCGGCGTAGTTGCCGCCGCACTTGGCGGCCCCGGTGCCGCCGGGGGCGGCACGGGTGTACTCGCGGGACAGCCAGATCGAGACCGGCCTGACCCCGCCGCTGAAGTAGGAGCCGGCCGGGGAGGCGATGACGCAGTACTGCACCCGCTGGGCCGAGCGCACGCCGAGGAAGGCCTCGCTGGCGAACATGAAGGGGCGCAGGTAGAGCGAGGTCTCCCCGCCCGCCGGCACCCAGGACTCGTCCGCCTCGACGAGGGCCTCGATGCTCTCCACGAAGGACTCCTCGGCCAGCTCCGGCAGCGCCATCCGGCGGGCGGAGGCGTTGAACCGCTCGGCGTTCTTGAAGGGGCGGAACAGCCAGACGGAGCCGTCGGCGTGCCGGTAGGCCTTCATGCCCTCGAAGATCTCCTGGGCGTAGTGCAGCACGGCCGTCGCCGGGTCGACCTGGAACGGCCCGTAGGGCACCACCGCGGAGTCGCCCCAGCCGTCCTGGGCGGTCCAGGTGGCCACCGCCATGTGGTCGGTGAAGTGGGTGCCGAAGCCGGGGTCGGCGAGGATCGCCTCCCGCTCGGCGTCGCTGCGGGGCGCGGCGGAGGGCCGCAGGTCGAACTTCAGGCTCATGGGCCGCACGCTAACAGCACCACCACCGCCCGGCCGGGGGACGTCACGCCTCGGTCGCGGCGCCGGACGGACGGCGGTTGAGACGCCGCCCGTGCGGACGTCGCGGTCTCTAACATGCCCGGGGTGACCACTTCCCAGGCCCCGAGCCAGCCGTCCGCACCCGCCTCCCCGACCCTGGCCGTGATCGGCGGTGACGGCATCGGCCCGGAGGTCACCGCCGAGGCGGTGAAGGTGCTGCGCGCGGTCTGCGGGGACGACGCCTTCTCCTTCGTCGACTACGACCTCGGCGCCGAGCGGTGGAAGCGCACCGGTGAGGTGCTGCCCGACTCGGTGCTGGCCGAGCTGGCCCAGGCCGACGCCGTCCTCTTCGGGGCGGTCGGTGCGGCCCCCGGGGACAAGTCGATGCCCAGCGGGATCCTGGAGCGCGGGCTGATCCTCAAGATCCGCTTCGCCTTCGACCACTACGTGAACCTGCGCCCCAGCCGGCTCTACGCCGGGGTGCCGACGCCGCTGGCGGAGTCGGTGACCAGCCGCGGCGAGGTCGACTTCGTGGTGGTGCGCGAGGGCACCGAGGGGCTGTACTGCGGCAACGGCGGCGTGGTCCGCCCGGGCACCGTGCACGAGATCGCCACCGAGGTCAGCGTCAACACCGCCCACGGCGTGGAGCGCGTGGTCCGCGACGCCTTCGAGCGCGCCACCCGGCGCCGGCAGAAGGTGACCCTGGTGCACAAGCACAACGTGCTGGTCAACGCCGGCCAGCTGTGGAACCGGGTCTTCGAGCAGGTCGCCGCCGAGTACCCGCAGGTGCAGACCGACTACCTGCACGTGGACGCCGCCACCATCTTCCTGGCCACCGACCCGGCCCGCTTCGACGTGGTGGTGACCGACAACCTGTTCGGCGACATCCTCACCGACCTGGCCGCGGCCGTCACCGGCGGGATCGGGCTGGCGGCCAGCGGCAACATCAACCCGACCCGGGAGTACCCGTCGATGTTCGAGCCGGTGCACGGCTCCGCGCCCGACATCGCCGGCCAGCAGGTGGCCGACCCGACCGCGGCCATCCTCTCCGCCGCCCTGCTGCTGGACCACCTGGGCCGTCCGGAGGAGGCCGCCCGGGTCACCGCCGCCGTCACCGAGGACATCGAGTCCCGCACCGGTCAGCGGCGCACCTCCGAGGTCGGCGACGCCATCGCCACCCGCGTCTCCTGACCGGCCGCACCCCCACGCCCGCACCCCCTGGACGCCCCCGCCCCTGAGAGGCTGTATGTCGTCGGGGTGACGGCCGGCGTGCCGCGGCGTGTCGCGGTGTCCCGGCCCCACGGCGTACACGGTCCCAGGGTTCCCGCCCGGGGCCCGGGTGGCGCGTGCCGGCGTCAGCGCTGCTCGACGCGCACCCGGGGCG
>NZ_WPCU01000005.1:5961-70893 GCF_009742705.1 Auraticoccus cholistanensis | reverse complement strand
GCGGCTGACCGCTCCAGCTGGTCGGGTACATGTCGTACACGAGCACTCCTCCCGCCGTGCGCCGCCCGGTCGGCGGCCCTCCCGGCAGATGCTAGGACGTCCGACTATCTCGGTGCCCCGGGCGGACGGCGTCGTCTCACTGCACGGACACGGCTCCCGGTCCCGCAGTCCGGACGGGGCCTCGCGGGGGCGCCGATCGGGCAGACTCGCTCCGGTGAGCGTCCTCCTCGATGTGCCCTCGCTGGTGGCCAAGGCCCTGCGCAAGTCGCTGACCATGGGCTACCTGGACGCCACCCGCACCGAGACCGGCCGGCTGCTGGCCACGCTGGCGGCCAGCCGGACGGGCACCATCGCCGAGTGCGGCACCGGCTGCGGGGTCGGCGCGGCCTGGCTGCGCAGCGGCGCCCCGGCCGGCACCCGGGTGCTGACCGCCGAGCTGGAGGGCCGGCTGGCCCGCGACGTCCGCGCCATGTTCGCCGAGGACGACATCGACGTGCTGCACGCCGACTGGACCGCGCTCAGCTCGGCGGCCCCCTTCTCGCTGCTGTTCCTGGACGCCTCCTCGGCCAAGACGGCCCCCCGCGACGAGGTGATCGAGCTGGTCGAGCCCGGCGGGATGATCGTGCTCGACGACTTCACCCCGAGCGGGCTGACCTCGGCGATGCGTCCGGAGCGGCTCGACCAGCTGCGCAACGACTGGCTGAGCGATCCCCGGCTCAGCAGCGCCGAGGTGATGGTGGCCCCGGACACGGCCGTGGTGCTGGCCGTCCGCCGCCGCTGAGCCCTGCGCCGCCGGGCTGCCGGCAGCCGCGGACGCCTCCAGCAGCCCGTCGAGCGCTCCTCAGCCGCGACCGGCCCGCCGGCGCGACGCCTCCGCCAGCGTGCGGAGCACCTCCACCGTGGTGTCCCAGGACAGGCAGGCGTCGGTGACGCTCTGGCCGTAGGTGAGCCGGTCGGTCGGCGCGGTGACGTCCAGCTCCTGCGCGCCCCCGACCAGGAAGCTCTCGAGCATGACCCCGGCGAGGGCGGTGGAACCGGCGGCCACCTGCGCGGCCAGGCTGCGGGCGACCTCGGCCTGCCGGCGGTGGTCCTTGCCGGAGTTGGCGTGGCTGGCGTCCACCACCACCCGGGGGTTCAGCCCCGCGGCGGCCATCCGCGCCGAGGCGGCGGCGACGTGCTCGGGCCCGTGGTTGGGTCCGGTCCGGCCGCCGCGCAGCACCACGTGGGTGTCGGGGTTGCCCGCGGTCGAGACCAGCGCGGCCCGGCCCTGGGGGTCGATGCCCAGGAAGGACTGCGGCACGGCGGCGGCGGAGCAGCCGTCGACGGCCACCTGCAGGTCGCCGTCGGTGCCGTTCTTGAAGCCCACCGGCATGGACAGCCCCGACACCAGCTGGCGGTGGATCTGGCTCTCGGCCGTACGGGCGCCGATGGCACCCCAGCTGATCTGGTCGGCCAGGTACTGCGGGGTGACCGGCTCGAGGAACTCCGTCGCGCACGGCAGGCCGCGCTCCCCCACCGCGAGCAGGAAGCGGCGGGCGGTGGCGATCCCGGTGGCGATGTCGTGGCTGCCGTCGAGGTGCGGGTCGTTGACCAGCCCCTTCCAGCCCACCGTGGTCCGCGGCTTCTCGAAGTAGGTGCGCATGACCACCAGCAGGTCGCCGCGCAGCGTGGCGGCGAGGTCGGCGAGCCGGTCGGCGTACTCCAGACCGGCCCGCACGTCGTGGATCGAGCACGGCCCGACCACCACGAGCAGCCGGTCGTCGAGGCCGTCCAGCACGGCCGAGACCTCGGCGCGGCCGCGTTCGACGGCGGCGCCGGCGGCGGGTGTGGCGGGCAGCTCGGCGAGCAGGGCGTCGGGCGCGGGCAGCGGGCTGAGCCCGGTCACCCGCAGGTCCGCGGTGCTGGCCCGCAACGGGGTCGTCATGGTGGTCCTCTCCGACGGACCCCGTTCCCAGAGCCCGCCTGACATGGCGAAGGACCAGGAGTTCTCCTGGTCCCGTGGCTTCTGGAAGGTGTGTCGAGCGCGTCAGCCCGTCGCCGGCCCCTCCAGAGCCAACGCGACATAGGCATACCAACGTGCGGTCACGGACCCACCGTAGCCGCACCGACCACGACCGGCCAGCCCGTCCCGCTGGATGGCCGTCCGGCTGAGGACCGACCAGTTTTCCGCCCGCACCCCTCCCGCCGGGGCGCTCCGGCGGGTCATGCTTGGCCCATGCCCCGCGCCCCCCTGCCCCACCGGCTGCGGCGGGCCCTGCTCGGGGTGGCCGTGGCGCTGGGGGCACTCACCCTCACCGGCGCCCTGCTGTGGAGCCAGGCGCCGAAGTGGGGCATCCCCTACGCCCGCTACACCAACGACGCGGGCAGCCCGTGCCGCACCACCTGGACCGGCTACGTCTGCTCGCCGATGACCGTGGCCGACCTGACGGAGCGGACGGGGCTGGTGCTGCCGGAGGGGACCGTGGTCGAGCGCGCGGAGTACGTCAGCACCCACGACTTCGCCCTGACCGCCCGGCTGCTGCTGCCCGAGCCCGAGCGGCGCCCCGACGTCGGCGAGCAGCTCGAGGAGCTGTACGGCCCCTGCCAGCGCGACCAGCCCAACCCGCTGCCGTCGGACTGGAGCGGGCGGTGCGTGCGCACCAGCGACGGCAAACGGGTCGAGGGCCAGCCGCCGCCGACCACCTGGCGGGTGGCCACCGGCACACCCCCGGGGACGGAGCAGCTGGCCCTCGACCTCGACATCTCCTCCCGCTGAGCGCGGGAGCCGCGGTCAGCGCGCCGCGGTGCCCTCGACGTAGTCGTCGTCGTGGCTCTTCACCCAGGCCATCATCCCCCGCAGCTCGCGGCCGGTGGACTCGATCGGGTGCTGCTCGCCCTCGGCGCGGAACTTCTTGAACTCCGGCGCGCCGGCGTCCTGGTCGTCGATGAAGCGCTGGGCGAAGGTGCCGTTGCGCACGTCCTCCAGCACGGCCTTCATGTTCTGCTTGACGTGCTCGTCGATCACCCGCGGGCCGGACACGTAGTCGCCGTACTCGGCGGTGTCGGAGATGCTCCAGCGCTGCTTGGCGATGCCGCCCTCGTACATCAGGTCCACGATCAGCTTCAGCTCGTGCAGGCACTCGAAGTAGGCCACCTCGGGCTGGTAGCCGGCCTCGACCAGCGTCTCGAAGCCGGCCTGGATCAGCGCGCTGGCGCCACCGCAGAGCACGGCCTGCTCCCCGAACAGGTCGGTCTCGGTCTCCTCGGTGAAGGTGGTCTTGATGCCGCCGGCGCGCAGGCCGCCGATCGCCTTGGCGTAGCTGAGGGCGAGGTCCCACGCCTTGCCGGAGGCGTCCTGCTCGACGGCGACCAGCACCGGGACACCACGGCCCTCGGCGTACTCGCGGCGGACCAGGTGGCCGGGGCCCTTGGGGGCGACCATGGCCACGTCGACGCCCTCGGGCGGGGTGATGTAGCCGAAGCGGATGTTGAACCCGTGGGCGAAGAACAGCGCGTCGCCGGCGACCAGGTTGGGCTGGATGGCCTCGGTGTAGAGCTGGCGCTGCAGGTGGTCGGGGACGGCGACCATGATCAGGTCGGCCTCCTCGCAGGCCTCGTAGGGCGTCAGCACACGCAGCCCCTGGGCCTCGGCGCGGGCGCGGCTCCGGCTGCCCTCGGGGAGGCCGATCCGGACGTCGACACCGGAGTCACGCAGCGACAGGGCGTGCGCGTGACCCTGGCTGCCGAAACCCAGCACGGCCACGTTGCGGCCCTGGATCACCGACAGGTCGGCGTCGTTGTCATGGAACATCTGTGCTGCCACGGGTTGATCTCCTTGATGTGGTGTTGTGGGGGTTCGTGAGGGGGCCCGACCGGGACGGTCAGACCACCCGGATCTTCTGCCGGTCGGTGCGGGCGCTGCGGTCGGTGATGGACCGCGGCCCGCGCCCGAGGGCGACGAGGCCGGACTGCACCAGCTCGCGCACCCCGTAGGGCTCGAGCATGGTGACCAGCGCCTGCAGCTTGTCCGGGCTGCCGGTGGCCTGGACGACGATGGACTCGTTGGTGGCGTCCACCGCCTTGGCCTTGAACAGCTGGATGACCTCGAGCACCGCGGAGCGGTTGCCGGCGTCGGTGGCCACCTTGATGAGCACGAGCTCCTGGCGGACCGCGTCGGGCTCCAGCTCGACGATCTTGATCACCTCGACCAGCTTGTTGAGCTGCTTGGTGAGCTGCTCGACGGTGTGGTCCTCGCCCTCGACCACCAGGGTGATGCGGGAGAGCTCGGGGTGCTCGGTGGGGCCGACCGCGAGGGAGTCGATGTTGAAGCCGCGGCGGGAGAACAGCGCGGAGACCCGCGACAGCACGCCGGGCCGGTTGGCCACCAGGACGCTCAGGGTGTGGGTGCTCACAGCTGCTCCTCCTCCCACTGCGGGGCCATGTCGCGGGCGTACTGGATGGCGTCGTTGCTGGTGCCGGCGGGGACCATCGGCCACACCATGGCGTCCTTGTGCACGACGAACTCCACCACGACGGGACGGTCGGTGATGGCCAGCGCCTGCTGGATCACGTCGTCGACCTGCTCCACGGTGACGGCCCGCAGCCCGACGCAGCCCATCGCCTCGGCCAGCTTGACGAAGTCGGGGACCATGTGGGTGCGCAGGTCGGTGTTGGAGTAGCGCCCGCCGTAGAACAGCGTCTGCCACTGCCGCACCATGCCCAGCGACTGGTTGTTGATCACCGCGATCTTGACCGGGATGCCCTCGAGGGCGCAGGTGACGAGCTCCTGGTTGGTCATCTGGAAGCAGCCGTCGCCGTCGATCCCCCACACCACCGCGTCGGGCTGGCCCACCTGGGCGCCCATCGCGGCGGGGACGCAGTAGCCCATCGTGCCGGCGCCGCCGGAGTTCAGCCACCGCCCGGGCAGCTCGTGGGGCAGGAAGTGCGCCGACCACATCTGGTGCTGCCCGACGCCGGCCGCCCAGTAGGCGCGCTCGGGCCCCGTCAGCTCGCCGATCCGCTTGATCACCATCTGCGGGGAGAGGGTGCCGTCCTCGGGGACGTCGTAGCTGATCGGGTAGCGGGCCTGCATCTGCTGCAGGTGCTGCTGCCAGGCGGTGAGGTCGGGCAGCTCGGTGCCCCGCAGCTGCTCCAGCAGCTGGCTGATGACCTCGCGGGCGTCGCCGACGATCGGCACGTCGGCCACCCGGTTCTTCGAGATCTCGGCCGGGTCGATGTCGGCGTGGATCACCCGCGCGTCGGGGGCGAAGGTGGACAGCTCGCCGGTGACCCGGTCGTCGAAGCGGGCGCCCAGGTTGACCAGCAGGTCGCTGCGCTGCAGCGCGCCGACGGCGGCCACGGTGCCGTGCATGCCCGGCATGCCCATGTTGAGCGGGTGGCTGTCGGGCACGACGCCGCGGGCCATCAGGGTGGTGACCACCGGGATGCCGGTGAGCTCGACCAGCTCCAGCAGCTCGGCCGAGGCCCCCGCCTTGACGGTGCCGCCGCCGACGTAGAGCACGGGCCGGCGGGCGGCGGCGATCAGCCGGGCGGCCTCGCGGATCTGCTTGCTGTGCGGCCGGGTCACCGGGTGGTAGCCGGGCAGGTCGATGGTCGGCGGCCAGCTGAAGGTCGTCTTGGCCTGCAGGGCGTCCTTGGTGATGTCGACCAGCACGGGCCCCGGACGTCCGGTGCGGGCCAGGTGGAACGCCTCGGCGATGGCCTCGGGGATCTCGGCCGCGTCGGTGATCAGGAAGCTGTGCTTGGTGATCGGCATCGTGATGCCGCGGATGTCGGCCTCCTGGAACGCGTCGGTGCCGATGGACGGGCCGGCGACCTGGCCGGTGATGGCCACGATCGGGACCGAGTCCATCATCGCGTCGGCCAGCGGGGTGACCAGGTTCGTCGCGCCCGGCCCGGAGGTGGCCATGCACACCCCGACCTTGCCGGTGGCCATCGCGTAGCCCTCGGCGGCGTGCCCGGCCCCCTGCTCGTGGCGCACCAGGATGTGGCGGATCGAGGAGTCGAAGAGGGGGTCGTAGGCGGGCAGGATGGCCCCGCCCGGGATCCCGAAGATGACCTCTACGCCGACCCGCTCGAGGGAGCGCACCAGCGACTGCGAGCCGGTGACGAGCTCGTCGGTCGTGGTGGGTTGGATGGTGGCGCTCACGTGTCCACTGTGACGCTCGCTGGGGCTCACAGGTGCCTCCCTGATCGTCATGCCCGGTGTCCTCTCTGACGGTACGCCGTCTCCCGGAAGTGCTCGTGCAACAAAAAACCCCCGCTGCCAGCAGGCAGGCGAGGGAGCGCGGCGACAGGACCGGAGTCAGTCGACGCGCCGTGGGAGTACGAGGATGTGGTGCTGCACACGGACACGATTGCCCATCCTCGCGACCATGTCAACCAGTGGACAGCGGCTTCCACATGTCGGGACGGGCCAGGTCGTCGAGGAGGGCCGCCGCCGTCTCCCGGTCGCACAGCCGCACCTGCTCCCAGGCCCCGTGCGGGCTGCCCGCGGCCAGCCCGCGGACCTGGCTGCGCAGCCGCAGCCAACGCCGCCAGTGCCGCGCGTTGCGCCGCGGCGGGAGCACCCGGCCGCGGGCGAGCTGCCCGGCCAGGGCGGCCTCGGCGGGCACGTCGATCAGCACGAGCACCGGCCGCCACCCCGCCCGGCGCGCCACCGCCGCGCCGAGGTGGCGCAGCCAGGGACGGGTGGCGGTGTCGTGCACCAGCAGCGGCGGGGCACCTCGGCGGTCGGCCAGCAGGGCGAGCAGGACCCGCAGGGCCTGCAGCAGGTGCACCAGCGGCCGGTACACCCGGTACGGCAGCGGGTGCAACCGGACGGCCAGCCGGGCCGCCACCTGCTCGGGGTCGAGCACGCGGACACCCCCCCGGGCGCCCACCGCGCGCAGCGCGGTCGACTTCCCGGCCCCGGGCACGCCGCCGACGAACACGACGACGGGGCCCCGGTCGGGCAGGACCGGCTGGGCGTGCACGGACATGCAGCCATGGTGCTCCGGCCGGCTGTGCCGCGGCTGTGCCGCAGCCGTGGACCGGGGTCGCGCCCGGGCTGACCCGCAGCGCTCCCCCAGCCGGCAGGCTCAGCTGCAGACCGCGCCCACGTTGGCCGAGCGGACCAGCGCGGAGTACTTCTTCAGCACGCCCCGCTGGGCCCGCGGGGTCGGCGGGCGGGGGGTCCAGCCCTCGGCCCGCGCGGCCAGCTCCTCGGGGCTGACGTCGATGTCGAGGCGCCCCTGCGCCACGTCGAGGGTGATCCGGTCGCCGTCGCGGACGAAGGCGATCGGCCCGCCCTCGGTGGCCTCGGGGGCGATGTGGCCGACGCAGAGGCCGGTGGTGCCGCCGGAGAAGCGGCCGTCGGTGATGAGCATGACGTCCTTGCCCAGCCCGGCGCCCTTGATCGCGCCGGTGATGGCCAGCATCTCGCGCATCCCCGGACCGCCCTTGGGCCCCTCGTAGCGGATCACCACCACGTCGCCGGCGGTGACGGTGCCGTCCTCGAGGGCGTCCATGGCGGCGCGCTCGCCGTCGAAGACGCGGGCGGTGCCGCTGACCACCTCGGTGTCGAAGCCGGCGCTCTTGACCACCGCGCCCTCCGGCGCGAGCGTGCCGTGCAGGATCGTGATGCCACCGGTGGGGTGCATCGGGTTGTCCATCGCGCGCAGGATCGTGCCGTCCACGTCCGGCGGGGCGATGTCGGCCAGGTTCTCGGCCATCGTCTTCCCGGTGACGGTCAGGCAGTCACCGTGCAGCAGGCCGGCGTCGAGCAGCGCCTTCATCACCACCGGGACACCGCCGACGCGGTCGACGTCGGTCATCACGAACCGGCCGAACGGCTTGAGGTCGCCCAGGTGCGGGACCTTCTTGCCGACGCGGACGAAGTCGTCGAGGGTCAGGTCGACCTCGGCCTCGTGGGCGATGGCCAGCAGGTGCAGCACCGCGTTGGTGGAGCCGCCGAAGGCCATGGTGACCGCGATGGCGTTCTCGAAGGCCTCCTTGGTCAGGATCTGTCGGGCGGTGATGCCCTGGCGCAGCATCTGCACCACGGCCTCGCCGCTCTTGCGGGCGAAGCCGTCACGGCGGCGGTCCACGGCCGGCGGGGCGGCGGAGCCGGGCAGCGACATGCCGAGGGCCTCGGCCGCGCTGGCCATCGTGTTGGCGGTGTACATGCCGCCGCAGGCGCCCTCGCCGGGGCAGATCGCCTTCTCGATCTCGGTGACCTTCTCGCGGCTGATCAGGCCCTTCACGCAGGCGCCGACCGCCTCGAAGGCGTCGATGACGGTGACGTCGCGGCCGTCCACCTTGCCCGGCAGGATCGAGCCGGCGTAGAGGAACACCGAGGCCAGGTCGAGGCGGGCCGCGGCCATCAGCATGCCGGGCAGCGACTTGTCGCAGCCGGCCAGCAGCACCGAGCCGTCCATCCGCTCGGCCTCCATCACCGTCTCCACCGAGTCGGCGATGATCTCGCGGCTGACCAGCGAGTAGTGCATGCCCTCGTGGCCCATCGAGATGCCGTCGGAGACGGAGATGGTGCCGAACTCCATCGGGTAGCCGCCGGCGGCGTGGACGCCGTCCTTGACCGCCTTGGCCAGCCGGTCCAGCGACAGGTTGCAGGGGGTGATCTCGTTCCAGCTGGAGGCCACCCCGATCTGGGGCTTGGCGAAGTCGTCGTCGCCCATGCCCACCGCGCGGAGCATGCCGCGGGCGGCCGTGGCCTCGAGGCCGTCGGTCACCGCCCGGGAGCGGGGCTTCACGTCGGCGGTGGTGCGGGTCTCGGCATCGATCGACATGGCCCTCAATCTAGACCGCGGCTGCGACACCTTCCGCGCGCGACCGGCATCCGGCCCTCCCGGCGCAGGCGCGCCGCGCCCGCGACGTGCCGGTGCGCCGGCGGGCCGGGGTGGGAGGATGTCGCCGATGGACGCCACCGCCGACCGCGCCAGCGTGGTCATCACCTACTGCACCCAGTGCCAGTGGCTGCTGCGGGCCACCTGGCTGGCCTCGGAGCTGCTCAGCACCTTCGGCACCGACCTGCGCGTGACGCTGGAGCCGGGCACCGGCGGCGTCTTCACCGTGCACGTCGGCGACACCCTGGTCTGGGACCGCCGCCGCGACGACGGCTTCCCCGAGGCCAAGGAGCTCAAGCGCCGGGTGCGTGACGTCGTCGCCCCCGGCCGCGACCTCGGTCACAGCGACCGCTGACGTGGACGGGCCGACTGCCGCGCCGGCGGGGCGCCGCGACCCGCGCCGGGTGCGCGCGCTCCGCTGGCTCAACCGTCGCGGGGTGCGGCTGCTGCACCTCCTCGACGCCGTCTCCATCTACGCCAGCCTGTGGCTGATCACCGGGGCGCTGATCCTGGTCCGGCCCGGCTTCAACGCCGCCTCCTACTCCCAGCGCTACGCCTGGACCTACGCGGTGGTGGTGCTGGTCCACCTCGCCGTCTTCTACTTCGGCGGTCTCTACGACCGCGAGCGTCGTCTGGGGGTGCGCCCCGGGGCGGCCAAGATCATCACCGCGGTGTGGTTCGCCTCGCTACTGATCGGCCTGATCAGCTGGCTGGCCGGGGAGTTCCTGATCCCCCGCAGCGTGCTGCTGGTCTACGCCGTGGTCGGGCCCTTCTGCCTGGCCGCCAACCGCTGGCTCTCCCGCCGGGTGCGGCTGCGCACCGAGGGCCCGCCCCGGGTGCTGCTGGTCGGGGACCCGCAGACCGTCACCCTCGCCGAGCAGCACCTGCTGCAGGCCGGCGAGGGCATCGTGGTCGCCGGGCACAGCGCCTCGGTGCTGGACCTGCAGCAGCGGGTCCGCGAGGCGGGCGCGACCGACGTCGTGCTGCTCGACGCCGGCTCGCTGGAGGTCCTCTACACCACCGCGGGGCTGGCGGACCTGGAGCGCGACGGCGTCTCGACCCTGCAGATCGTCCGCCCGCAGGACTCGCTGCTGGGGCTGCGCAACGTCGGCGAGATCGGCGGCATGCCCTTCGTGCTGCTCTCGGCCCACGCGCTGACCCCCTCGCAGCGGCGGCTGAAGCGGTGGATGGACGTGGTGGTGCTGCTGGTGACCGCCCCGGTCACCCTGCCGCTGGGGCTGTTCACCACCCTCTACGTGGCTGCCGTGGCAGGCCGCCCGCTGCTGTTCGTGCAGCAGCGGGTGGGGTTCGAGGGCCGGCCCTACTGGATGCTGAAGTTCCGCACCATGGGCGTGGACGCCGAGCGCGGCACCGGGCCGGTGCAGGCGGCCGCCGACGACCCGCGGGTGCTGCCGGGGATGGCCTGGATCCGCGCCACCCGGCTGGACGAGCTGCCGCAGCTGCTGAACGTGCTGCACGGCAGCATGACCATCGTCGGCCCCCGCCCCGAGCGCCCGGAGGAGATGGCGGCCTACGAGGCCGCCTTCCCCGGCTACCGGCGCCGCCACCAGACGCTGCCCGGCATCACCGGCCTGGCCCAGGTCTACGGCCGTTACCACACCGCCATCGAGTACAAGCTGGGCCACGACCTGCACTACCTCGCCGACTGGTCGCCCGTGGTCGACCTGCAGATCATGCTGCGGACCGTGTGGGTGATCCTCACCCGCCGGCTCTGAGGCCGGAGCCGTCGGCAGCCCTGCTCAGGCCTGTCGTGCGAGGACCGACGCGGCCGCGGCCAGGTGCGCCTGCGCGAGCCGCTCCGCCTGGGACCGGGCACGGTCCAGCAGGCCCTCCAGCTCGGCGAGCTCGCCCTCCTCCAGCACGCCGGCGACCTGGGCCGCCTGCCAGCCCGCGATCTTGACGTGCACGCCGGCGATCAGGCCCTCCAGCTCGACGAGGTCGCTGAGCGGGGCACGCCGCAGCAGCCGGCCGTTCGGCTTCAGCCGGCCGACCCTCTCCCCCAGCCGCAGCGCCACGACCTGCGGCCACGACGGCCGGACGCCCAGGCGCCGCATCACCCGCTCGTCGAAACCGAGGTCCTCGCGCGCCTCGCGGGCCAGCTGGTCCAGCACCGCGCCGTGCGGGCGGTCACGCTGGGCGGCCGCGGCCCGGACGAAGAGGTCGACCACCGCCCGTCCACCGGCGTGGTGGTTGCGCAGCAGGATCGCGAAGGGCGTGGCCATGCCGCGGAGATACCCACACGGCTCCGCCGCCACGCGGCCCGGGCTGAGGGACGACCGGCTCACCGCGCCCACGAGGACGCCGCGCCCCTGCTGGCCGCGCCCTGCTGGCCGCGGGACCCCTGCTAGCGGGGGCCAGGGGCGCCCGCGGGTGCCGGAGCGCCCCTGCGGCGCAGCAGCCGGACGGTCAGACCGACCAGCAGCCCCAGACCGGCGACCGGGCCGAGGTTCGCCACGAGCTCCTGCAGCGGGCCGTAGCCGCGCTCGACCTCCTGGCCGTAGGGCAGCAGGGCCAGCGGCAGGCAGAGCGAGACCCACAGCGTCCAGCCGCCGGCCAGCAGCAGCACCCACCGCGGCAGCGAGCGGTCCCGCCAGCCGACGAGCACGGCCATCCCCAGCACCAGCACCCAGACGTGGTGGTGGGTCCACGACAGCGGCGAGGCCAGGCAGGTGCCCATCCCGACCAGGGCGACGGCGAGCACCCGGTGCCCCCGCAGCCACCACCAGCGGGCCACCACCGCCGAGAGCAGGGCCACCACCGCCGCGAGCGCCAGCCCGGCGAGCGTCACCAGCCGGCCGTCGTCGTCGGCCAGCCGGGTCACCACCCCCAGCAGCGACTGGTTGCCGACGTAGATGGGTCCCGCGGTGCGGGTGTCCCCGGCGGCCAGCCCGCCGAAGAACTCCAGCGAGCGGCTGGGCTGCAGCAGCGCGCCCAGCAGGGTCAGCACGGCGAAGCTGGCGATGGCGGTCCACGCCAGCCGGCGGCGGCCGACCAGGAAGGCGAACACCACGAACAGCGCCGGGGTCAGCTTGATCGCCGCGGCCAGCCCGACGAGGGTGCCGCGGGGCAGCCAGCGCCGCTCCCCCTCGGCGTCGGGGAGGAGGTCGGCGACCACCAGGAACATCAGGAAGGTGTTGACCTGGCCGTAGCCCAGCGTGGTCCGCACCGGCTCCACCGCCAGCACGGCGACGACCCCGAGCAGGGCCAGCGGCCAGCCGCGGGGGGCGCCGCAGCGGCGCAGCACGGCCTGCTGGGCGGCGACCCCCGCCGCGGTCCACAGCAGCTGCCAGACCACGTAGGGGCCGACCGCCAGCGGCGCCATCAGCACCGCGGCGACCGGCGGGTAGATGAAGAACAGCCCGTAGCCGGGGCTCTGGGTGGTGTAGATGTTGCCGCCGGCGAGCATGTCCTTGACGGCCAGCACGTAGACGTCGAGGTCGATGGTGGCCGGTGCCCACGGCCAGCCGCGGCCGCCGGAGATGACGAAGGGCAGCACCGCGACCGCCACCAGGAGCGGCGGCAGCAGCTCGACCAGCCCGCGCTGCAGCCGGTCCCGGCCGGACACCTCGGGCTGCGCCCCCTCGCTCAGGACTGTCGCGCTCACCCGGCGCTCCCGGTCAGCCGGGCGTGCACGGCGTCCAGCTCGTCGGGGTCGGCGCGGCGCTCGAGCAGCGCCCGCAGGCCGGGGTGCTCGGGGTAGCGCGGCACCAGGTGCACGTGCAGGTGCGGCACCTCCTGCCCGGCCACGGCACCGGCGGAGCTGAAGACGTTCATCCCCGCGCAGCCGAGCCGCTCGCGCAGCAGCCGGGCGGTCGTCTCGACGGCCGGGGCGATCTCGGTCCACGTCCCGGCCCCGTCGAGCAGGTCCTCGACGTGGCGCCGCGGCACCACCAGGGTGTGGCCGCGGTGCAGCGGGGCGATGTCGAGGAAGGCCACCGCGTGCTCGTCGGCGTGCACCTGGCGCGAGGGCAGCTCCCCCGCGACGACCCGGCAGAACAGGCAGCTCATGGGTTCAGTTGACCACATTCTCCAGCGGCTCACCGGCGGCGAACCGGCGCACCTGGGCGGCCACCAGGCGGTCCCGGCGGCGCTCGAAGGAGGAGGCGTAGCCGCCCACGTGGGGGCTGATGAGCACGTTCTCCACCCCCCACAGCGGGTGGTCGGAGGGCAGCGGCTCGGGGTCGGTGACGTCGAGCGCGGCCCGCAGCCGTCCCGAGGAGGTCTCGGCCAGCAGGGCGTCCGTGTCGACCACCGGCCCCCGGGACACGTTGACCAGCAGGGCCCCGTCGGCCATCCGCGCCAGCATCTCGGCGTCGAAGAGGCCCTCGGTCTGCTCGGTGAGCGGGGTGATCACGAAGACGGTGCCCATCCGGGGCAGGTGCTCGGCCAGCTCCTCGACCGGCCTCACCTCGGGGTCGCTCTTGGCCGAGCGGGCGAAGCGGGTCACCGAGGCGACCTCGAAGCCGCCGAGCCGGGCCTCGATGGCCTTGCCGATGCGGCCGTAGCCCACGATGGCGACGTCCTGGTCGGCCAGCGAGACGCCCCAGGTGGCGTCCCAGGTCGCGGTGGCCTGCTGGCGGGCGAAGCGGTCCAGGTGCCGTCCGCTGGCCAGCGCGAGGGCGACCGCCAGCTCGGCGGTGGCGGTGTCGTGGATGCCGCCGCCGTTGCAGAGGGTGACGCCGTCGGGGACCCGGTCGACGACGTTCTCGTAACCGGCGGACTGCAGCTGCAGCACCTGCAGCGAGGTCATCTCCTCGATCCGCTCCAGCGCCTTCGGCCCCGCCATGTACGGCATCACGGCGAACTCCACGTCCGCGACGGAGCCGGGCAGCTCGGTCGCGGACGTCCACGCCTCCACGGTGAGCCCGTCGGGGAGCCCGCCGAGCTTCTGCTCGGCCTCCTCGGCGCCGTAGGGCAGCCAGACCACGCGGTTCGCCATGCTCAGAATCCTCTCCTGACGGGGTGCCCGGCCGCGGCCAGGGCGTCCTTGACCTCTGTGATGGACAGCGTGCCGTAGTGGAAGACGCTGGCCGCCAGCACGGCGTCCGCGCCGGCCTCCACCGCCTCGACGAAGTGCGCCGCGGTGCCGGCACCGCCGGAGGCGATCAGCGGCACCTCCACCTGCGAGCGGACCGCCCGGATCATCTCCAGGTCGAAGCCGGCGGTGGTGCCGTCGGCGTCCATGGAGTTGAGCAGCACCTCGCCCACCCCGAGCTCGACGCCGCGCCGGGCCCACTCCACGGCGTCCAGCCCGGCGTCCTTGCGGCCGCCGTGGGTGGTCACCCCGAAGCCGGACGGCTGCGCCGGGTCGCGGCGGGCGTCGACGGAGAGCACCAGCACCTGGTTGCCGAAGCGGCGGGTGATCTCGGCGATCACCTCGGGCCGGTGGATGGCGCCGGTGTTGATGGCGGCCTTGTCGGCGCCGGCCCGCAGCAGCGCGTCCACGTCGGCGGCGCTGGTCACCCCGCCGCCGACCGTGAGCGGGATGAACACCGTGCCGGCCGTCTGGGCCACCACCTCCCGGGTCGTCTCGCGCCCTTCGAACGAGGCGGAGATGTCGAGGAAGGTGACCTCGTCCGCGCCCGCCGCGCCGTAGGCCGCGGCCAGCTCGACCGGGTCGCCGGCGTCGCGCAGGTCGGTGAAGTTGACCCCCTTCACCACGCGCCCCGCGTGCACGTCCAGGCACGGGATGACGCGGACCGCCACGCTCATCGGCGCCGGCGGACGCCGGAGGGGGCGCCCGGGAGGGACCCGACGGCCACGCGGCCGGCGGGGAGGACGGGGAAGGCCATGCGCCCAACCTATCGGGGTGCGCGCGCCACTAGGGTGGGCCCATGCCCGCCGTGGACGCCACCTTCACCGAGCTCCCCCTGGACCTGCTGGCCGACGCCGCCCTCGGCCGGGCCCTCGACCTGGGCGCCGAGCACGCCGACGTCCGGGTGGAGCGGATCCGCGAGTCCGAGCTCGCGCTGCGCGACGCCCGGCTCGACCGCAGCACCGCCAGCACCGTGCTGGGGATGTCGGTGCGGGTGGTGCACCGCGGCTGCTGGGGGTTCGCCGCCGGCATCACCCTGACCCCCGAGGCGGCCCGGACGCTGGCCAGCCAGGCGGTGACCACGGCCACCGTCTCCGCCGCCCTCAACGCCGACCCGGTGCGGCTGGCCGAGGAGCCGGTGCACCGGCTGGAGTACTGCTCGGACTACGAGCTCAACCCCTTCGAGGTGCCGGAGGCGGAGAAGCAGGCCCGGCTGACCGACCTGAGCGAGCGGCTGCTGGCCGCCGACGGCGTGCACCACGTGGACGCCCGGGTGCACGCGGTGCAGGAGAACAAGTTCTACGCCGACACCGCCGGCACCCGCACCGTGCAGCAGCGGGTCCGGATCCACCCGGAGGTCACCGCCACCTCGGTCGGCCCCGAGGGCTTCTCGACCATGCGCACGCTGGCCCCGCCGACCGGCCGCGGCTGGGAGTACCTCACCGGGACCGGCTGGGACCTCGACGCCGAGGTGGCCGAGCTGCCCGAGCTGCTCGCCGAGCACGTGAAGGCGCCGTCGGTGCAGCCCGGCCGGCTGGACCTGGTGATCGACCCGACCAACCTGTGGCTGACCATCCACGAGTCGGTCGCCCACGCCACCGAGCTCGACCGGGCGCTGGGCTACGAGGCCGCCTACGCCGGCACCTCCTTCGCCACCCCCGACCAGCTCGGCAGCCTGCACTACGGCAGCCCGGTGATGCACGTGACCGGTGACCGGGTCACCCCGCACGGGCTGGCCACCGTGGCCGTCGACGACGAGGGCGTGGCCGCGCAGACCTTCGACATCATCTCCGCCGGCACCCTGGTCGGCTACCAGCTCAACCGTCAGATGGCCGCGGACCTGGCCGGACCCGGCGGAGGGCGCTCCAACGGCTGCGCCTTCGCCGACTCCCCCGGTCACATCCCGCTGCAGCGGATGCCGAACGTGTCGCTGCAGCCCTCCCCCGGCGCGACCAGCACCGACGACCTGATCAGCCAGGTCGAGGACGGCCTCTACGTCGTCGGCGACAAGTCCTGGTCGATCGACATGCAGCGCTACAACTTCCAGTTCACCGGGCAGCGGTTCTACCGGATCAGCGGCGGACGGCTGGCCGGGCAGGTCCGCGACGTCGCCTACCAGGCCACCACCACCGACTTCTGGCGCTCGATGGAGGCCGTGGGAGGCGCCGGCACCTACCGGCTGGGTGGGGCGATGAACTGCGGCAAGGGCCAGCCAGGGCAGGTCGCCTCGGTGTCCCACGGCTGCCCGTCGGCGCTCTTCCGAGGAGTCAACGTCCTGAACGCGCGCGCCGAGGGAGGGCTGTGATGGAGGAGCAGGCACCGCAGGAGCTGGCGGCCGGCGGAGCGCCGGTCGCGTCGCTGCTGGAGATGGCGCTGGCGCGGCTGGGCGGCTCCGCCGGCTCCGTGGTCGTCGACGAGGCCACCAGCGCCAACCTGCGCTGGGCCAACAGCTCGCTGACCACCAACGGCCAGATGCACGAGCGGCGGATGACCGTGGTGGCGCACGCGGAGGTGGCCGGCGGCACGGCGGTCGGGATCGCCTCCGGCCCGCTGGTCGGCCCGGCCGACGTGGAGCAGCTGGTCGACCAGGCCACCGCCGCCGCGGCCGTCTCCGGACCGGTCGAGGACGCGGTGGAGCTGGTGCCCGGGACGGCCGCCGACGGCTGGCAGGAGCCGGCCGCCGCCGGCGGCATCGAGGTGTTCGCCGACCTGGCCCGCGGGCTGGGCGGGCAGCTGGAGCGGGCCCGGCGCGAGGGCACGGTGTGGTTCGGGTTCGCCGAGTACGTGGTGACGACCACCTGGTTGGGGACCAGCACCGGGGTCCGGCGCCGCAGCGTAGACCGGATGGGCCGGATCGAGGTGAACGCCAAGCGTCCGGCCGAGGACGGGGGGCGCGGGGCCTCGGCCTGGGTCGGCCAGGCCTGCGAGGACTTCGCCGAGGTCGACGTCGACGCGATGGCGGTGGAGCTGGACCGCCGGCTGGGCTGGTCGCGGCGCAGCGTCGACCTGCCGGCCGGGCGCTACGAGACGCTGCTGCCGCCGTCGGCGGTGGCCGACTGCATGATCTACGCCTACTGGACGATGTCGCGCCGCGACGCCGAGGAGGGCCGCAACGTCTACGCCGGCGAGGGCGGCCGGACCCGGCTGGGCGAGCGGCTGACCAGCCTGCCCTTCACGCTGGCCTCGGACCCGGCCGCACCAGGGATGGGAACCGCCGACCACGCGGTGGTGCGCGCCCCCGCCTCGGGGATGACCTCGGTCTTCGACAACGGCGCCCCCGTGGAGCGGGTGCAGTGGATCACCGACGGGGTGCTCACCGAGCTCGTCGCGCCGCGGACGCCGGCCGACCCGGTGCTGCGCTTCCCGGTCGACAACCTGCTGGCCGAGGCGGGCGGCACCGCCACCCTGGACGAGATGATCGCCCGCACCGAGCGCGGTCTGCTGCTCACCTGCCTGTGGTACATGCGCGAGGTGGACCCCGAGACCCTGCTGCTCACCGGGCTGACCCGCGACGGCGTCTACCTCGTGGAGGACGGCCAGGTCGTGGCGCAGGTGAACAACTTCCGCTTCAACGAGTCGCCGGTGGACCTGCTGCGCCGGGCCACCGAGGCCTCGGTCAGCGAGCAGACGCTGTGCCGGGAGTGGAACGACTGGTTCACCCGCACCCGGATGCCGGCGCTGCGGGTTCCGGACTTCAACATGTCCACGGTGTCCCAGGCCTCCTGAACCGGGGCCGGCCCGGCCGGACGGTCAGCGACGCAGCTGGAGCACCTGGCGGACCGAGGTGCCGCGGCTGGAGATGGTGGCCTCGTCGTCGTCGCACTCCAGGTCCGTGCCGCCGGCGGGGACCATGGTGCCGAGCAGGTGCTCCAGCGGCATCCCGTGCTCCGGCGAGCCCTCCGGGAGCTCCATCGCCACCGTCCCCTCCGACTCCTCGACGGTGTAGCGCACGCCGTCGCCCTGCACCACGACGCTGCCCGTGGCGCTGCCCGCGACGCTGATCTCGCTCTCGCGGTGGCCGATGCTGACCGTCACGTCCTCGTCGCCGGTGCTGCTCAGCCACCAGCGGCCGTCCTCGAAGCCGAAGGCCACGTCGCCGCCGCGGCCCTCGGTGGCCGTCGCGTCACCGGTCCCCAGCGCGAAGCGGTCCATGGTCCAGACGCCCTGCAGGCACTCCAGCGCGGCCCGGAGGGCCTCCGGGGCCGGGGTGGGCGACCCGGCAGGGGTGCCGGCCGGCGTCCCGGTGGCGGAGGCGGTCGCCGTCGGCGGGGCCGTCGTGGCCGCAGGTGCCGTCGGCTGCCCGGCCGGGGCGGTGGTGGGACCGGTGCAGGCGGCGAGCAGCGCCACCGCGGTGGTGGCGAGGAGGACGCCGCCGCCGGTCGTCGGCGTCCTGCTGCGGTCCACGTCGGTCCCCTCCCGATCGGTCCTGGTACGCGGCCACGGTAGCCAGCGCCCACAACCCTGCCCGGGGCACCGCGCCCCCGCTGCGCCGCCGGGTGGACCGGGGAGCGTCAGGAGCGCTCGACGTCCGGCTCGGGGGCGAAGTCGCCCTGCTCGAGCTCGCCCTCCTCCGGGTCGGCGTCCTCCGGCTCGAAGGCCACGACGCCGCGGCGCATCCGCGCGACCACCTCGCGGCAGGTCGCCCGCAGCCGGGGGTCGGTGGTCGCCGAGCCGACCTGGTCGGCCAGGTCCAGCACCTGACGCACCCAGCGGACGAAGTCGCCCGCCGACAGCCCGGTGATGTCCAGCACCTCGGCCAGCGGACGCCCGGCGGTCCAGTGGTGCGCGGCCCGGGCGAAGCCGATGTCGGGCTCGGGGCCGCGGTCCAGCCGGGCGTCGCGCTCCAGCAGGCTGACCTCGCGCCAGATGCCACGGACCCGGCTCATCACCTCCTCGGTCTCGGCGTCCGGCATGCGGGGCCGGAAGCGTCCCTCGGCGCGCCGGGACTCGAAGACGAGGGTGGACAGCACCGCCGCCAGCTGCGGCGAGCTCAGCCCGTCGAGCACCCCGCCGCGGATGCACTCGGCGGTGACCAGGTCCAGCTGGCTGTAGATGCGCGACAGCACCCGCCCGGCGTCGCTGACCCGCCAGCGGTCCAGGTCGGCGTCCGGGTCGTCGGCGGGCGGCACCAGGTGCCCGAGAGCGCCCAGCACCTGGCAGATCCGGTCGAACTGGCTGGCGATGCCGCTGGTGCGCCGGCGCACCTTGTTCTCCAGCTGGGCGTTCTCGCGCTCCAGCCGCAGCGCCCGCTCGGCGAGCCGGGCGTGGTCCTCGCGGTCGGGGCAGCGGTGGCACGGGTGGGCCTGCAGCCGCGCCCGCAGCTCCTCGATCCGTTCCCGGCTCTCGGCGTCCAGCGCGCTGCGGCGGTAGGCGGCGGGGTCGGGGTCGATCTCCTCCAGCCGGGAGCGCAGCGCGGCCGACAGGCTGCGCCGGCTGGCCGGCTGCTTGACGTCGAAGTGCTTGGGGACCCGGACCCGGCCCACCACGACGGTGGGGACGGGGAAGTCGACGAGGCTGAGCCGGCGGACCTGACGTTCCTCGGTCATCACCGTCGGCGTGGGGTCGGCGGAGTCGCGGCGCACGCCGGGGTCGATCACCACGGCCCAGCCGCTGGAGCGTCCGCTGGGGACCCGGATCAGGTCGCCGGGCTTGAGCGCGAGCAGCGCCTGCAGCGACTCCGCACGCTTGTCGGCCTTGCGCTCGCGGGCGGCCTCGGCCTCCAGCCGGGCGATCTCGCTGCGCAGCCGGGCGTACTCCCCGAAGTCGCCCAGCTCGCAGGCGGCGCGCTCCATCAGCTGGGCGACCTGGGCGCGGTTGCGGGCCTGGTTGCGGGCCATCCCCACGACCGCCCGGTCGGTCTGGAACTGGGCGAAGGACTGCTCGAGCAGCTCCCGCGCCCGGGCCCGGCCGACGGCGGCGACCATGTTGACCGCCATGTTGTACGTGGGCCGGAAGGCCGAGCGGAGCGGGTAGGTGCGCCGGGAGGCGAGCCCGGCCACCGCCCGCGGGTCGAGGCCGGGTGCCCACTGCACGACCGCGTGGCCCTCGACGTCGATGCCGCGGCGGCCGGCCCGGCCGGTGAGCTGGGTGTACTCGCCGGGGGTGATGTCGACGTGGTTCTCGCCGTTGTACTTGACCAGCTTCTCCAGCACCACGCTGCGGGCCGGCATGTTGATGCCCAGGGCGAGGGTCTCGGTGGCGAAGACGACCTTGACCAGGCCGCGCACGAACGCCTGCTCCACGCACTCCTTGAACGCGGGCAGCATGCCGGCGTGGTGGGCGGCGATGCCGCGCAGCAGCCCCTCGAGGAAGGTGTGGTAGCCCAGCGCCTCCAGGTCCTCCGGCGACAGCCCGGAGACGTGGGCGTCGGCGATGTCGAGGATCTGGGCGCGCTCGACGCCGTTGGTGAGGTACAGGTCCGAGCCGAGCAGCTGGCTGACGGCACCGTCGCAGCCGGCCCGGCTGAAGACGAACACGATCGCCGGCAGCAGGTTGGCCCGCTCCAGGCTGCGCACCATCATGGCCCGGCTGGGCACCAGGTTCGAGCGCGGTCCGCCGCGCGGGGCGGACGCCCCGCCGTAGGCGCCGGAGCCGTAGCTGGTCTGCCGCCTGCCCTTGCCGTTGCGGCCGCGGGGACGGCGGGAGTCGTCGCGGAGCTGGCGGGTCTCGCTCTTGGCGATGCGCAGCAGCCGGGGGTTGACGTCGGGGCGGCGGGCGGGCGCGTCGGGGTCGGTGACCGCGGTGGGCGCGATGTCGTCGAAGAGGTCGATCAGGTCGCGGCCGGCCAGCACGTGCTGGTAGAGCGGCACGGGGCGGCGCTCGGAGACCACGATCGCCATCTCGCCGCGGACCTCGGCCAGCCACTCGCCGAACTCCTCGGCGTTGCTCACCGTGGCCGACAGCGCCACCACCTGCACCGACTCGGCCAGGCCGATGATGACCTCCTCCCAGACCGGGCCGCGGAAACGGTCGGCGAGGTAGTGCACCTCGTCCATCACCACGTAGCCCAGGTTGGTGAGGCTGCGGGAGCCGGCGTAGATCATGTTGCGCAGCACCTCGGTGGTCATCACCACCACCGGCGCCTCGGAGTTGTGGCTGGTGTCGCCGGTCAGCAGCCCGACGTTCTCCGAGCCGTGGCGGCGGACCAGGTCGGCGTACTTCTGGTTCGACAGCGCCTTGATCGGGGTGGTGTAGAAGGCCTTGCGGCCCTGCAGCAGGGCCAGGTGGACGGCGAACTCGCCGACGATGGTCTTGCCCGCGCCGGTGGGCGCGGCGACCAGCACGCCGGAGCCGTCCTCGACGTGGCGGCAGGCCTGCAGCTGGTAGTCGTCCAGGGGGAAGGGGAAGGTGTCGGCGAACTCGGCCAGCGCGGGGCTGGCCTGGCGCTCGCGGAAACGCCGGAACCGCTCGGCCGCCGACAGCTCCTCGGTGGGCTCGATCACCGTCCCAACCTACCCACCGGGCCCACGGCCACCTCCCGGCCCTCCCCCGCCGCCCCCGGCCGCGGACCGGCACGACCCCGGGGCGCCTCGCCCGTCAGGCCAGGACGGTCAGCGCCGCCGGCACCGACCGCACGCTCAGCGGGGCGGGGCCGAGCAGCTCGCCGTCGCCCATGGCCACCAGCCCGTCGCCCAGCAGGTCGACGCGGCGGGCCCGCAGCCGCTCGACGGCGGGGTGGTGGACGAACCAGCCGGTGAACATCAGCGGCAGCAGCGCCAGCAGGGTGGCCCGGCTGGCGGGGTGGATGATCGTGACGTCGAGCTGGCCGTCGGTGGGGTCGGCCGAGGGGCAGATGTTCATGCCGCCGCCGTAGTAGCCGCCGTTGCCCACCGCCACCAGCATCGCCTCCAGCTCGCGGCTGGTGCCGTCCACCGCCAGGCGGTACGGCAGCGGGGTGAAGGTGGCCAGCTCGGCCAGCGCGGCCACGGCGTAGCGCAGGTTGCCCTTCGGACGGGCCATCGCGTTGGCGCGGCGGTTCACCCGGGCGTCGAACCCGGTGGCGACCACGCTGCCGACCCACGTGCTGGTGCGGCCCTCGGCCAGCTCCCCCTCGACGCGCAGCGCGTCCACCGTCCGGGTCCGGGCCCCGCCCAGCCGCTCGGCCGCCCGCACCGGCCCGCGCAGGTCGAGACCGAGGCCGCGGCACATGTCGTTGCCGGTGCCCGCCGGCAGCATCCCCAGCGGGACGGAGGTGCCGGCGCAGGCGTTGACCCCCAGGTGCATCATGCCGTCACCGCCCATCACCAGCAGGCAGTCGTCGCGGCCGGCGGCGGCCTCGGCGTCCTCGACCGCCCGCCCGCAGGCCTCCCGGGCCTCGGGGTAGCCCTCGGTGCGACGGACGTCGATCCGGTGCCGTGGCAGCGCCCGGGCGACGGCGGTCAGGACGTCGGGCAGCCGTCGCCCGGCGCGGCCCTTGCCGGCGGTCGGGTTGACCACCAGGGTGCAGCGCGGCGTCGCGTGCCCCGCGCGGCCCGTGCCGGACGGGGGGTGGTCGTCGTCGGCCACGGCGTCAGGAGGTGATCTCGGGCGTCGCCTCGGACGCCTCGGCCTCCAGCTGCCGGCGCGCCCGGCGCCGGTCGTTGACGTGGCAGACCGCCTCGGCGATCAGGTACAGCAGCGACATCGGCAGGGCCAGCGCCAGCATCGAGAAGGGGTCCGTGGTGGGGGTGGCGACCGCGCCCACCACGAAGGTGCCGAAGATGATGAAGGTCCGCGCCTGCGCCAGCTGCTTGGCCTTGACCACGCCGAGGAGGTTCAGCGCGAGCACCACGATGGGCAGCAGGAAGGCCACCCCGAAGACCAGCATGAGCTGGATCAGCAGGTTGAGGAAGTCGGGCAGGTCGATCATGTTGGTCACCTCCTGCCCCTCGGGGGTGAACCCGAGCATGACGGAGATGGCCCGCGGCATGATCCAGTAGCCCATCGCGACGCCGCCGAGGAAGAGCGGGGTGGCGGAGCCGATGAACAGCAGCGCCCACTTCTTCTCCTGCGCCAGCAGCGCCGGCACGATGAAGGCCCAGATCTGGTAGATCCACACCGGCGAGGACAGCAGCAGACCGGCCACCACGCAGATCTTGATGGCCAGCACGAAGGGGGCGGGGACGCCGATGTTGACGATCTCGGTGCTGATCCCGGGGTTGTCCTCGGCCAGGTACTGCCGGGCGAGGTTGTAGGGGTACAGCAGCACCGCGTACAGCCGCTGGTAGAACACCGCCGACAGGATCGACGCCAGCACGATGGCGATCAACGCGATCGTCAGCCGGTAGCGCAGCTCACGCAGGTGGTCGACGAGGGCCATGGTGCCGTCCGGGCTGGACGGCGGCGGCTTCAGCCAGTCGAACGAGACACGGCGGCCCCGCAGGGTCAGCGACATCTCCTGGGATCAGGCGTCGCGCCGGGGCTCGGTCGGCGGGTCGACCACCTCGGCGTCCACGACGTCGTCCCGCCGGGTCGGCTGCGGCGCCGGCGGCGTGGAGTCCTCGGCGGAGGCCTGCTCGGCCTTGTCGTCCTTCTTGCCGCTGCGGAGGCTGGCGGTCTCCTCCTTGAACTCGCGGATGGCCCGGCCGGTGCCCTTGCCGATGCCGGCCAGGCGGGAGCCGCCGAAGATCACCAGGGCGACGATGATCAGGATGATGATCTCCGAGCCCGCGGGCAGTCCCATAATCGAGGGAGTCATGGCGTGTCCTCTTTCCAGTGTCGGGCCGTCCACGGGTCCCCGTCGACAGCCTCGTCCATCGTACGCGTCCGAGCCGGGTTCTGCCTGCCGCCGCTCACCGGCTGCGCGGCCCGGCCACCCGGTCGCGGAGGGCCTGCACCCGCTCGGGATCGGGTTCGGGGGCGAGCTGGCCGGCCAGGTCGGCGAGCTGCTCGGCCTGCCGGCCCAGGTGGGCGACCTCCGACCACAGCTCCTCGCCGCGGTGCCACAGGTAGATCCCCCACAGCACCAGGGTCACCACCAGCAGCAGGCAGCCACCGCCGATGATCAGCACCCACATCATGACGCCGACCCTAGCCCGTCCAGGTCGAGGCGGCGGTACAGGGCCAGCGTCTGCGCGGCGGCCCGGGCGGCGTCCTCGGCCGCCTCGGGAGGTACCACGGCGCGGACCCCGTCGGAGAGCTGCAGCAGCAGCGCGCGCAGCCAGCCGGGGTCGGACAGCGGCAGCGTGGCCCGCACCGCGCCCTCCTCGTCCAGCTGCTCCACCGACAGCACCGGGTGGTACTCGGCCACCCACGCCGCCCCGGGCGCCAGCTCGAGGGTGACCTCACCCACCGGCACCAGGGCCTCCAGCCACCCCTCGGGGGACGCCGGCAGCTCGCCGTGGTCCTCGGCCGGCTCGCCGGTGGGCTCCACCGAGGCGATCCGGTCGAGCCGGAAGGTGCGCCAGTCCCGGCGCTCCAGGTCCCAGGCCTCCAGGTAGGCCACCCCGTCGCGGATGCTGACCCGGCCGGGGTCGACCTGGCGACGGGTGGTGCGGGTCGGGGCGTCGTAGACGAGGTGGAGGCGCTGCCCGGCCGTGACGGCGGCGGCCACGGTGTCGCGGATCCGGTCGTCACCGGACTGCACCGACACGCTGACCCGTCCGGCCAGCTCGTGCACCGACCCGGCCGCCCGCTCCAGCTTGGCCAGCGCGGAGTCGACCACGGCGAGCACGTCCTCGCCGGCCACCTCGCGCAGCGAGCGCAGCCCCAGCACGAGCCCGAGGGCCTCGTCGGGGGTGAAACGCAGCGGGCGGGA
Organism: Auraticoccus cholistanensis; assembly: GCF_009742705.1. GTDB lineage: Bacteria > Actinomycetota > Actinomycetes > Propionibacteriales > Propionibacteriaceae > Auraticoccus > Auraticoccus cholistanensis. Next base: position 46,259 of record NZ_WPCU01000005.1, on the reverse strand, counting down.
CAGGTAGTCGGCGTTGGAGAGGTGGATGGTGCCCTCGCCCTCCACCGCGTCCATGTCGATCTCGATGAGGTCGCCCGGCATCAGCCCCGGCAGCCCGCACATGTAGAGCACCGACAGGTCGGCGCGGAGCTGGCGCGGGGTCACCCCGAAGGTGGCGGCGGTCTCGGTCAGGCTGGCACCGTCGTGGGCCAGCAGGTACGGCACCAGGGCGAGCAGCCGCTGCACCTGCTGCGCCGACGTCATGCGCTCTCCTCCAGCCAGGTCGAGGCCTCGACCGCACCGGCACCGGCCACCCCGGCCAGGTGGCGCAGCAGCCGCTCGCGCACGCCCGCCGGCTCCAGCACCACCACGTCGGCCCCGCAGGCGGCCACCTCGCCGACCAGGCTCGCCTCGTCGGCGTAGCCGACCTCCCACACCGACCACGCCCCGGCGAGCTCCGGAGGCAGCGGCCGGCTGCTCGGGCGGCCGCGGCGGCGCAGCGCGGGCGCCCGGTCGGCGCGGACGGCCAGCACGGCGGTGCCGGTGGCGGGGGCGGGCTCGAGGCTGCGCGCCAGCGCCCGCACGTCGACGTCGGCGGGCACCTCGAAGGCGTCCGGCCCGGCCACCACCTCGGGCTGGCCGACGATCCGCGACATCTTGAACATCCGCGGCGCGCCGCGGTCCAGGTCGTGTCCGACGACGTACCAGCGGCCCTTGTTGGAGGTGACGCCCCAGGGCTGCAGGGTGCGCACCTCCCCGGTCCCGGTGCCGCCGCGGCGGTAGCGGAAGCGGACCTGGGAGCGGGTGAGCACCGCCTGCCAGAGCACCTCGAAGGCGCCCTCGCGGGCGGCCACGGTGGGGTTGATGCTGGTGATCCGGCTCGAGTCGGTCTCGACCCCGGCGGCGCGCAGCTTGGCCCAGGCGCTGCGGGTGGAGGAGGCCATCCGGCTCTGCCGCCAGCTCTGGGCGGCGAGCGCGACCACGGCGGCCTCGTCGGCGTCGAGCTCGATCGGCGGCAGCTCGAAGTCGGTGCGGCGGATCCGGTAGCCGAGCTCGTCGTCGAAGTAGCTGGAGTTGCTGCCGGTCTCCACCGGGACGCCCATGGCTCGCAGCTCGTCCTTGTCGCGCTCGAAGGTGCGTTCGAAGGCGGCGTCGGAGAGCCCCCGGTAGCCCTCCACCACCTGGCGGATCTGGTCCTTGGCCAGGAAGCGGCGGGTGGCCAGCAGGCAGATGGTCAGATTGAGGATGCGCTCTGACTTCCGCGGGGCCATGGCCGGGACAGTACCAGCGCCCCGGGCGGCTGCGAGGAGCTAGCCGCGGACGCCGGCGACGGCCTCGGCCAGCCGTCGCGCGGTGGCCAGGTCGGTCGCCTCGTGGCCCTCCGGAACGCCGTCGGTGGTGGCGGAGCCGAGCGAGAGCCGCGAGCCCGCGGGGACGAACACCTTGGCCGAGGCGTGCACCCCCTCCACCCCGACCGCGGCCAGGTCGGCGACGTGCTCGGGGCGGACTCCGCCGCCGGCGACCACCGCCACGTCCCCGGCCGCCTGCACCATCGCCGCCAGCGTCGGCAGGCCCTGGTGGGCGCTGGCCGCCCCGCCGGAGCTGAGCACGCGGGCGACGCCGAGGCCGGCGAGCCGCCGGACCGAGCGCACCGGGTCGGCGGAGACGTCGACGGCCCGGTGCACGGTGACCGGCAGCCCGTCGGCGACGGCCACGAGGCGTCGCAGCACGTCCAGATCGAGCTCGCCCTCGTCGTCGAGGGCGCCGACCACCACCCCGTCGGCGCCGGCCTCGACCGCGACCGCGACGTCGTCGCAGCACAGCTCGACCTCGTCGGCGGTGTAGCGGAAACCGCCGCCGCGGGGGCGGACCAGCACGTGCACCTCGACCGGACCGGCCGCGGCCACCGCGGCGCGGAGGGTGCCGAGCGAGGGGGTGAGCCCGCCGAGGGCCAGCGCGACCCCCAGCTCGACCCGCCGGGCGCCCACGGCCCGCGCCACCTCGACGCCGGCCCGGTCGGAGACGGCGAGCTCGAGCGAGGTCACCGCGCCAGCCGCAGCTCGACCACCGGCACGGCCACGTCGGGCCGCACGGTGGGCAGCAGCAGCGTCAGCGTGCCCGGCGGCTGCCCGCCGGGGCGCATGGTGTGGGCCTCCTGGCCGGGCTCGTGCACCTCGGTGCGGACCTCGGAGCCGTCGTGCAGGAAGCGGGCGAAGCGCACCTGGCCGGCCAGCCCGGGCAGGTGCAGGTGGGCGAACGGCCAGGACAGCAGGTGCACGTAGAGCCGGTCCCCGCGCTGGGTGTAGACGGTGCCGCTGGGGGCGGTGTGCTCGCTGGCCCCCGCGCCGTGGACGGAGTCGCGGTGCAGCTCCATCCAGGCGGCGACGGCGTCGAGGGTGGCCGCGTCGCGGGGCGGGATGGCCCCGCGGCCGTCCGGCCCGACGTTGAGCAGCAGGTTGCCGTCGCAGCTGACGGTCTGCACCAGCATCTCCACGATCTGGCGGACGCTCTTGTCGGCGGTGTTGTCGCGGTCGTAGCCCCAGGAGCCGTTGATGGTCTGGCAGGCCTCCCAGCGCAGCCGGACGCCGTCCTGCTCCATCGGCGCGGTCGGCTGGTACTGCTCGGGGGTGACCAGGTCGGCGGGGATGCCGAGGCGGTCGTTGACCAGCATCTGGGGCTGCAGCTCCCGGCACAGCGCCAGCAGCTCCTCCCCCCGCCAGTCGGCCGAGGTGCGCCCGGGCAGCCCGGCCATCCCGTCGGGCTGGGTGAAGTCGAAGAAGAGGTAGTCGATCGGGCCGTAGCCGGTCAGCAGCTCCCGCACCTGGGCGTGCAGGTAGTCGACGTAGCGGGAGAAGTCCTTGCCGGCGTCCAGCTCGGCCCAGTCCGGGTGGTGGCGGCGGGGGTGGAAGGCGTCGACGGTGTAGTCGGGGTGGTGCCAGTCCAGCAGCGAGTGGTACAGCCCCACCCGCAGCCCGGCCGCCCGGCAGGCGGCCACCGTCTCGGCCACCAGGTCCCGGCCGCAGCTGCGCACCGAGGTGTAGTCGGTCTGCGCGGAGTCGAAGAGGCAGAAGCCGTCGTGGTGCTTGCTGGTCAGCACCACGTAGCGCATGCCGGCCGCGGCCGCCCGCGCCACCACGGCGGTGGCGTCGTAGCGGTCGGCGTCGAAGACCTCGGCGTAGCGCTCGTAGTCGGCGACCTCCATCTCCTCGCGGTGCATCACCCACTCGTGCCGGGCGGCGACCGAGTACAGGCCGAAGTGCAGGAAGAGGCCGAAGCGGGCCTCGTCGAACCAGCGGGCGTCGGGTCCGGGGGTGCTCACTGGCCGGCCTGGGTGAAGAGGACGTCCACGACGTAGACCAGGGTCTGGCCGGGCTCGAGAGCCGGCGTCTGGTTGCCCTGCGGGTAGCCCTGGTCGGGCGGCACCACCAGCAGCACGCGGCTGCCGACGGGCTGGTCGACCAGCCCCTGCTGCCAGCCGGGGATCAGCGAGGAGAGCGCACCGGTCTGCGGGCCGTCCTCGTAGCTGCTGTCGAAGACCTCGCCGGTCTCCCACACCACCCCGCGGTAGTTGACGGTGATGGTGTCCTCGGCGGCGACCGGCTTGCCCTCGCCCTCGACCAGCGGCTGCACCACCAGCTCGCCGGGGGCCTCGCCGTCGGGGACGGTGATCTTCGGGTCGTCCTCGGGGCCCGACACCTCGGGCAGGCCCTCCTCGGGCTCGACCGCGGTGCCCTCGGGGCCGTCCAGCTGGGTGGCCACCACGTCGACCACGAACAGCAGCGTGTCGCCGACCTCGATGCCGGCCTGCGGGTTGCCGCCGGAGGCGTCGTAGCCGTCCTCGCCGGGCATCGCGATCAGCACCCGGCTGCCCACCCGCTGGCCCTCCAGACCCTTGGAGAAGCCGGGGACGACCTGGTCGAGGGGGAAGACGGCCGTCTGACCGCGCTCGAAGGAGGAGTCGAACACCTCCCCGGTGCGGGCGTTGACGCCGACGTAGTCCAGCTCGGCGGTGCCGTCGGCGGCCAGCTCGGCGCCGTCGCCCTCCGACAGCACCTTGGTGCGGGTCTGGTCCACCGCCCAGGGGGCGTCCACCTCGACCTCGGGGGCCTCGCCGGCCTTGCCGCTCACGGTGATCTCGTCCAGGTCGCTGGAGGGGTCGACCGGCTCGGGCGTGGGGCTGGGTGAGGGCGTCGCGGTCTCGCTCGGGCTCGGTGCCGCCGAGGGGGTGGCGGACTCCGAGGGGGCGGGGGCGGCCTCCGGCTCGTCGCTCCCGCAGGCGCTGAGGGCCAGCAGCGGGACCAGGGCGGCGACCGCGCCGGCCGCGGTGAGCCGACGTCGGAGGGCGGCGCCGCGCAGGCGGATCAGGGTGGGGGGCGTTCTGCTCTCAGGCACCGCTGCAACATACCCGAGGTCGAGCCGGCCCCTCGACCGCCGCGCGGCCGCCGCGGAGGGCGGCGCGTGGCCGCTGCGGAGGGCGGCGCGTGGGCGCCGGTCAGTGGCTCCCGCGCTGCTCCATGGCCTCGATCAGCCGGTCCACCCGGTCGTCGGTGGCCACGAAGGGGTCCCGGCACAGGATGGTGCGCTGGGACTGGTCGTTGAGCTTCAGGTGCACCCAGTCGACGGTGTACTCCAGGCCGTGGGCCCGCGCCGCGGTGACGAAGCGGCCGCGCAGCCGGGCCCGCGTGGTCTGCGGCGGCTCGGTGGTGGCCAGCTCGACCTCTTCGGGGGTGGTGAGCCGGACCGCGGCCCCGCGGGACTCGAGCAGCCGGAACAGCCCCCGGCCGGGCTCGATGTCGTGGTAGGCGAGGTCGATCTGGGCCAGCCGGGGGTCGTCGAGGTCCATCGAGTGCCGCTCGGCGTAGCGCAGCAGCAGCCGCCGCTTGATCACCCAGTCGATCTCGGTCTCGACGTCGGAGAGCCGGTCGGACTCGATGGCCAGCAGCGTCCGCTCCCACAGGTCGAGCACCTGGCGCAGCTCCGGGCCCGGGTCCATCTCGGCCGCCACGTGGGCCTGCACCGCCTGCAGGAACGTCTGCTGCAGCGCCAGCCCGGTGGTGGTGCGGCCGTTGGCGAGCACCACCTCCGCCCGGCCGGTGCGGTCCCGGCTGATGTCGCGCAGCGCCCGGATCGGGTTCTCGCAGGCCAGGTTGCGCAGCGCGACGCCGTCCTCCACCAGCCGCAGCACGAGCTCGAGGCTGCCCACCTTGAGCAGCGTGGTGGTCTCGCTCATGGTGGAGTCGCCGACGATGACGTGCAGCCGCCGGTAGCGCTCGGGATCGGCGTGGGGCTCGTCGCGGGTGTTGATGATCGGGCGGCTGCGGGTGGTGGCCGAGGAGACCGACTCCCAGATGTGCTCGGCCCGCTGGCTCAGCGCGTACCCGGCCCGCGGCCCGTCGCGCACGATCCGCCCGGCGCCGCACAGCAGCTGCCGCGAGACCAGGAACGGCACCAGCAGGTCGGTGTAGCGGGAGAAGCTGCCCTCGCGCGAGATCAGGTAGTTCTCGTGCGATCCGTAGGAGTTGCCGTGGGAGTCGGCGTTGTTCTTGAACAGGTAGATGCGGGCGTCGACGTCCTCCTCGGCCAGCCGCTCGCGGGCGTCGGCGGCCAGCCGGCTGACGACGACCTCACCGGCGCGGTCGTGGGCCAGCAGCTGGCGCAGGTTGTCGCACTCGGCGGTGGCGTACTCGGGGTGGGAGCCCACGTCGAGGTAGACCCGTGCCCCGTTGGAGAGGAAGACGTTGCTGGAGCGGCCCCAGCTGACCACCGTCCGGAACAGGTAGCGGGCCACCTCGTCGGGGTTGACGCGGCGCCCGCCGCTGCTGGTGCAGGCGACCCCGAACTCGGTCTCCAGCCCGTAGATCCGCCGGCTCAGCACGCGCTCGTCCCCCTCCGCCTCAGCGGCCGCCGACGCGCCGGTGCGGGCACCGGCTCACATCCCGACCAGGTCGAGCAGGCTGCCGAGCTCCTCGCGGGTCAGCTCCCGCAGCTCCCCGACCGGCAGCCGGCCCAGCCGCACCGGGCCGATGGCGATCCGCGACAGCTCGTTGACCGGGTGGCCGACGGTGTCCATCATCCGCCGCACCACCCGGTTGCGGCCCTGGTGCAGGGTGATCTGCAGCATGCTGCGGTCGGCGGCGACCGAGACCAGCCGGACCGAGTCGGGGCGGACCGGGCCGTCGTCGAGGGTGACGCCCTTCTCCAGCCGGCGGACGGTGCGCCGGTCGACCACCCCGGCCACCTCGGCCAGGTAGGTCTTCGGGACCTCCCAGGAGGGGTGGGTCATCCGGTGGGCGAACTCGCCGTCGTTGGTGAGCAGGATCAGGCCCTCGGTGTCGGTGTCGAGCCGCCCGACGTGGAAGAGCCGCTCCTTGCGCCGGCCCAGCAGGTCGTCCAGGGTGCGTCGCTCCAGCGGGTCGTCCATGGTGGAGACGACCCCGCGGGGCTTGTTGAGCACCAGGTACACGTGGTGGCGGGCCGGTGGCACCCGGGCGCCGTCCACGCGGATGACGTCGGAGGCGGGGTCGACCCGCAGCCCCTGCTCGGTGACCACCGAGCCGTTGACCTCCACCCGGCCCTCGGCGATCAGCCGCTCGCTGGCCCGCCGGGAGGCGAAGCCGGCCTGGGCGAGCACCTTCTGCAGGCGCACCCCGGGGGTGTTGTCGTCGTCGTCTGGTCGCTCGCCGCTCACGGCTGCTCCTGGTTCTCGGTGGTCGGGTCGTCGGGCAGCTGGCCTGCTGCCGGGTCGGTGCCGGAGGTGCGCGGCACGGCGGCGAGCTGGCCGAGCTCGGCCTCCAGCGCGCTGGCGTCGGGCAGGTGCGGGGCCAGGTCGGGCAGCTGGTCCAGCGACTGCAGCCCCAGCCGCTGCAGGAAGGTGTCGGTGGTGCGGAAGACGGTGGCCCCGGTGACCGGGTCCTGCCCCGCCTCCTCGATCATCTCCCGGGCGACGAGGGTGCGCACCACCCCGTCCACGTTGACGCCGCGGACCGCCGACATCCGGGCCCGTGAGATGGGCTGCAGGTAGGCGACGACGGCCAGCGTCTCCAGCGCCGCCTGCGAGAGCCGGGCCTGCTGGCCCTGCAGCACGGCGCGGGTGATGACGTCGGCGTGCTCCTCGCGGGTCCAGTAGCGCCAGCCGCCGGCCAGGTGCCGGAGCTCGAAGCCGCGGCCGGTGCGGTCGTAGAAGTCCGCGAGCTCCTCCAGCGCCTGCTGCACCAGCTCGGTCGGGACGCCGAGCACCTGGGCCAGCGTGAGGGTGCTCAGCGGCTCGTCGGCCATCAGCAGCAGCGCCTCCAGCGGCCCGCCGAGGTCGCCGGCGAGCTCGGGGTGCACGGTCTGGCCCTCCTGCTGCTCGCTCACCGCCGTCCTCCCTGCGCCCTGTCCTGCTGGTGGTGCCCGTCGGGCTCCCCGTCGGGCGCTCGCCCGTCGGGGGTCTCCTCGGCACCCGTCGGACCAGCCTCGTCGAACTCCTCCGAGATCGCCAGCTCGCCCGTGTCGCTACCCACCCAGCGGATGGTCAGCTCACCCAGCGGGTCGGGCTGCTCGAAGACCACCGCCTGCTCGCGGTACAGCTCCAGCAGCGCCAGGAAGCGGGCGACCGTGGTCATCCGGTCGGCGTCGGCGGTCAGCTCGGCGAAGGTGGCGGCCCGGGCACGGCGCAGCCGGGCGACCACCAGCCCCGCCTGCTCGCGGACGCTGACCTGCGGGGCGTGCAGGTGCGCCAGCGAGATCTCCGCCGCCGGGCGGGGGGTGAGGGCGCGCCCGGCCAGCGCGGCCAGCTGCTCGGGGGTGGTGGTGAAGGTGACCTCGGGCAGCAGCCGGGCGTAGCGGTCCTCCAGCCCGCCCGGGCGGGGGAAGCGGCGGGCCTGCTCCTCGAGCGCGGCGCCCAGCCAGGCGGCCACGCGCTTGAAGGCCCGGTACTGCAGCAGCCGGGCGAAGAGCAGGTCGCGGGCCTCGAGCAGCGCCAGGTCCTCGGGGTCCTCCACCTCCCCGGCGGGCAGCAGCCGGGCGGCCTTGAGGTCGAGCAGGGTGGCCGCGACCAGCACGAACTGGCTGGTCTGCTCCAGGTCCCAGCTGGTGCCGGCGGCCTTGATGTGGGCGATGAACTCGTCGGTGACCCGTGAGAGGGCGACCTCGGTGACGTCCATCCGGTGCCGCGAGATCAGCTGCAGCAGCAGGTCGAAGGGACCCTCGAAGTTGTCCAGCCGGACGGTGAAGGAGGACGGCCGGGGTGTCTCCTCGCCGGCCGGCGACCCGTCCAGCCGGGCGCCGCCGGGGGCAGCGGTGCTCACGTGTCGGTCAGCCGGCGGACCAGGTCGGAGTCGGCACCGCGCTCGGCCAGGTCGGCGAGCGCGCCGGCGATGGCGGCGCGGACGATCCGGCCGCGGTCCACCCCCAGCCGGTGCTCGGCCCGGAGCTGGATCCGCGCCTGCTCCAGGGACAGCAGCTCGTCGCCGCTGACGTAGACGGTGATCTTCTCGTCGTGGCGGACCCGGCCGGTGGGCTTCGGCGTGCCGCGCCCGGCCGCGCGCTCGCCCGTCCACCCGCTCTCGGCCGCCGGCCCGCTCTCGACCGGCCGCCCGCTCTCGACCGCCGGCGGGGCCTCGGCGGGCCGCCGCGGGGTGGCGCCGGTGTCGCCGGTCTGGGTGGTGCGGAACAGCTCGGAGGCGCCGGGCAGGTTCACTCGGCGTGGCATCGGGCCAGCACCTCCCGGGCCAGCGAGCGGTAGGCGGCCGCACCGGGTGAGGAGGAGGCGTAGGTGGTGATCGGCTCACCGGCCACCGTGGTCTCGGGGAACTTGATGGTGCGCCGGATGACGGTGTGGAAGACCACGTCCCCGAAGGCCTGCACGACCCGCTCCAGCACCTCGCGGCTGTGCAGCGTGCGCGCGTCGTACATGGTGCCCAGGATCCCCATCAGCTCCAGCTCGGGGTTGAGCCGGTCCTGCACCTTGGCGATGGTGTCGGTCAGCAGGGCGACCCCGCGGAGGGCGAAGAACTCGCACTCCAGCGGCACGACCACCTTGTCCGCGGCGGTCAGCGCGTTGACCGTCAGCAGGCCGAGGGAGGGGGCGCAGTCGATGAGGATGACGTCGTAGCGCTTGCGGACGCCGTCCAGCACCCGCTTGAGGGTCTGCTCACGGGCCACCTCCGAGACCAGCTGGACCTCCGCGGCGGAGAGGTCGATGTTGGCCGGCAGCAGGTCCAGGCCCTCGACGCTGGTGGGGGTGAGCACCTCGTCGACGGTGTACTCCCGCGACATCAGCAGGTTGTACACGCTGGCCTCGAGGGTGTGCGGGTTGACCCCCAGCCCGACCGACAGCGAGCCCTGCGGGTCGAAGTCGACCATCAGCACCCGTCGGCCGGTCTCCACCAGCGCCGCCCCCAGGTTGATGGTGGTGGTGGTCTTGCCCACCCCGCCCTTCTGGTTGCACATGGCGATCACGACCGCGCGCCGGGGGCCGGGACCCGGCGGCGTGGGCTGCGGGATCTCGGGCCAGGGGCGTCCCGTGGGGCCGACGGCGGGCTGCTCGGCCGTGTCGGTGGCCCGCCCCACCGCCGGGGCGGTCTCGAACAGGGGGGTCGCTCGGTCCTGGGCCCCGTTCCTCGGGTACCGGCTGTCGTCCACGTGTGTCCTTCCCGTGCGGCTCCGCGCCCCAGCCGGACCCGTCTCCCGACGGCAGCTGGACGCCCGCGGGCTGCACGTGGTTCCCGCGTCTGAGTGAGGTTAGCGCGAGTGCGGGGAGAAGTCTCGGCGCTCAGCGGGCGCGCGGGTGGGCGCTGAGGTACACCTCGCGCAGGTGGTCGACGGTGACCAGGGTGTAGATCTGGGTGGTGGTGACCGAGGCGTGGCCCAGCAGCTCCTGCACCACGCGGACGTCCGCGCCGCCGTCGAGCAGGTGGGTGGCGAAGGAGTGGCGCAGCGTGTGGGGCGAGATCTCGGCCTCGATCCCGGCCCGGGCGGCGGCGCTGCGCAGCAGCCCCCAGGCGCTCTGCCGCGACAGCCGCCCGCCGCGGGAGTTGAGCAGCAGGGCCGGCCCACCGCGTCCGGTCGACAGCGCGGGCCGGCCGCGGACCAGCCAGTCCGAGACGGCGCGGCGGGCGTAGGAGCCCAGCGGCACGATCCGCTCCTTGTCGCCCTTGCCGATCAGCCGCAGCCCCTGGCGCGGGTCGGCGTCGGCCTCGACCAGCCGGGCGACGTCGTCGACGTCGAGCGCCACCACCTCGCTGATCCGGGCCCCCGTGCCGTACAGCAGCTCCAGCAGGGCGGCGTCGCGGAGCCCCGTCGGGGTGCTGCGGTCGACCGCGTCCAGCACGGCCTGCACCTGCTCCAGCGGCAGCGCCTTCGGCAGCCGGCGCCCGCCGCCGGGCGGGTGCACGGCCGCGGCCGGGTTGTCGGTGGTGAGGCGCTCCTGCACGCCGAAGCGGTGCAGGCTGCGCACCGCGACCACCGCCCGCGCCACGCTGGCCCGCGCCAGCGGCGGGTGGTTGCTGCCGTCGGGCGCGGTCCACCCCTGCTGCAGCGCGTGGGCGAAGGAGCTGACCGCCCCGGGGTCGATCTCGGCGGGGGTGCGCACCCCGCGGGCGGCGAGGTGGGCCAGGTAGCGCTCGAGGTCGCGCCGGTAGCCCTGCACGGTGTGGACCGACATGCCGCGCTCGACGGCCAGGTGGTCCAGGTAGCCCTGCACGAACCGGGTCAGCTCGGGGCCGGGCCCCTCGGCGGGCCGGTCCTCGGGCCGGTCCTCGGCCGGGGTCACGGACGGGCGGTGCGGGCGGGCCAGGGGGCGTCGGCCGGACGCAGCGTGCGGAAGCCGTCGCGGCGGGCCAGCTCGGTGGCCAGCACCCCGGACACGGTGAGCGGGTTCTGCAGCCGGCCGGCCAGCACCGCCTGGACCAGCTCGGCCAGCGGGGCCAGCACGACGTCCATCTCGAGCTCCTCACCCTCCACGACGAAGCCCTCGGGGTGGTCGGTGGGGTGGAGGTCACGCGCCAGGTACACCCGGACGGACTCGCTGGTGCTGCCGGGGCTGACGAACTGGTCGACCAGCACGTGCCACTCCCCCGCCGCCAGCCGGGTCTCCTCGGCCAGCTCGCGCTGCGCGGCGGTCAGCCACTCCTCCTCGGCCACGTCGAGCAGCCCGGCGGGCGGCTCCACCAGCCGGTGCCGCACCGGGTGGCGGTACTGGCGCACCAGCACGACCCGGTCCTGCTCGTCCAGGGCGATCACACCCACCGCACCGGGGTGCTGCAGGTACTGCCGGTGCAGGGTCTCCCCACCGGGGGTGCGGACCTCGTCGTCGACCATCGTGGTGATGCCGCCGCGGGCCAGCACCTCGCTGCGGACGACCTCCCAGCCGAGCGGCTGGTCGGCCAGCTCGCCGGCCGGAAGCACCGGCACGTCCAGCGCGGGACGGCTCACCGGGCGTCCACCGGCAGCCGGGTGCTGCGCTGGCGCAGCACCGCGGCCCGCACCAGGCCGGCGAACAGCGGGTGGGCGTTGGTGGGACGCGACTTCAGCTCGGGGTGGGCCTGGGTGGCGACGAAGAAGGGGTGCACGTCGGTCGGCAGCTCGACGAACTCCACCAGCCGGGAGTCCGGGGAGGTGCCCGAGATGACCAGCCCGGCCTCCTCGAGCCGGTCGCGGTAGGCGTTGTTGACCTCGTAGCGGTGCCGGTGGCGCTCCTCGACCTGCTGGCTGCCGTAGAGCTGGGCCACCAGGCTGCCCGGGGTCAGGCTGGCCGGGTAGGAGCCGAGCCGCATCGAGCCGCCCAGGTCGCCCTGGCCGTCGACGATGGCGACCTGCTCGGCCATGGTGGCGATCACCGGGTGCTCGGCCCCGGCCTCGAACTCGGTGGAGGCGGCGCCCTCGAGCCCGGCGAGGTGGCGGGCCACCTCGATGACCATCACCTGCAGGCCCAGGCACAGACCCAGCAGCGGGATCTGGTTCTCGCGGGCGTAGCGGACGGCGCCGACCTTGCCCTCGACCCCGCGGATCCCGAAGCCGCCGGGGATGCAGATGCCGTCCACGTCGCCCAGGGCGGCCGCCGCGCCGGACTCGGTGGCGCACTCGTCGGAGGGCACCCAGCGCACGTGCACCTTGGCGCGGTTGGCGAACCCGCCCGCGCGCAGCGCCTCGACCACCGAGAGGTAGGCGTCGGGCAGGTCGACGTACTTGCCGACCAGCGCGATGGTGACGTCCTCGGCCGGGTTCTCGACCCGGTCCAGCAGGTCGTCCCAGCGGCGCCAGTCGACGTCGCGGAAGGAGAGGTCGAGACGGCGCACCAGGTAGGCGTCGAGGCCCTCGCGGTGCAGCACCCGCGGGATGGCGTAGATGCTCGGGGCGTCGACGGCGACCGCCACCGCCTCCTCGTCGACGTCGCAGGCCAGGGCGATCTTGCGCTTGACCGCCTCGGGCACCTCGCGGTCGCAGCGGCAGACGATCGCGTCGGGCTGGATGCCGACCTGGCGCAGCGCGGCCACCGAGTGCTGGGTGGGCTTGGTCTTGAGCTCCCCGCTGGGGCCGATGTAGGGGATCAGCGAGACGTGGAGGAAGAAGGCGTTGGCGCGTCCGATGTCGCGACGCACCTGGCGGGCCGCCTCGAGGAACGGCAGGGACTCGATGTCGCCGACGGTGCCGCCGATCTCGTGGATCACCACGTCGACGCCCTCGCCGCCCATGGCGAGCATGGAGTCCTTGATCTCGTTGGTGATGTGCGGGATGACCTGCACGGTGTCGCCGAGGTAGTCCCCGCGCCGCTCCTTGGCGATCACCGAGGAGTAGACCTTGCCGGTGGTGACGTTGGCGTCGGCGTTGAGGTTGACGTCGAGGAAGCGCTCGTAGTGACCGACGTCGAGATCGGTCTCGGCCCCGTCCTCGGTGACGAACACCTCACCGTGCTGGAAGGGGTTCATCGTCCCCGGGTCCACGTTGAGGTACGGGTCGAGCTTCTGCATCGTCACCCGCAGCCCCCGGGCGATGAGCAGGCTGCCCAGGCTGGAGGCGGTGAGCCCCTTGCCGAGGGAGGAGACGACTCCCCCGGTGACGAAGACGTGCTTCGTCGTGCTCTGCATGCGGTAGTCGCTCGTGCTGTGCACGCGGTAATCGCTCGGGTGGCCCACGGACCTCCATCCTAGGCCCCGGGACCAACCGGACGCGACTCGACGGGGCGTGTCCTCAGCCACCCTGACCCGCGAGCGCGAGCAGCTCGCGGGCGTGGGCCAGCGCGGTGTCGCTGCTGTCGAGCCCGGCCATCATCCGGGCCAGCTCGCCGGCCCGCTCCGCGTCCTCGACCCGGTGCACCCCGGAGGTGGTCACCTGCCCGTCGTCGGACTTGGCCACCACGAAGTGCCGGTCGGCGAAGGCGGCCACCTGGGCCAGGTGGGTGACCACCACCACCTGGGTGTGCTCGGCCAGGACCGCCAGCCGGCGACCGATCTCGACCGCGACCCGGCCGCCCACGCCGGCGTCGACCTCGTCGAAGACGAGCGTGCTGCGGCCGGGGCCGGCGGGCGCGCCGCCGTCGAGGCCGGAGGCGAGCACGACCTCGAGGGCGAGGCGGACCCGGGACAGCTCGCCGCCGGAGGCGACCCGCCCGAGCGGCGCGGGGTCGCTGCCGGGGTTGGCGGAGAACAGCAGCTGCACCGACTCCAGCCCGTGCGGGCCGGGCTCCTCCAGCGGGGTCAGCTCGAACCGGAGGCGGGCGTGCGGCATGGCCAGCGCGGCCAGCTCGGCCACGCAGCGCTCGGCCAGGGTGGCGGCCGCGCCGGCCCGCAGCGCGCTCAGCCGCCCGCCCAGCTCGGCGAGCTCGGCGGCGGCCCGGGTGAGCTCGTCCTCCAGCTGGGCGATCCGGGCGTCGCCGCCCTGCAGCTCGCCGAGCCGGCGTGCGGACGCCTCGGCCCAGGCCAGCACCTCGTCGACGTCGCGGCCGTACTTGCGGGTGAGCGCGGTCAGCGCGGCCGTGCGCTGCATCACCTGCTCGAGCCGGGCCGGATCGGCCTCCAGCCGGTCCAGGTGGGCGGAGACGTCCACGGCGAGGTCGGCGAGCAGCGCCTCGGCCTCGGTGGCCCGCTCCGCCAGACCGGCGGCCTGCGGGTCGGTGGCGGCCAGCTCGGCCAGCGCCTTGCGCGCCAGCTGGGTCAGCGCCAGCGCCCCGGAGGCGTCGAGCGCGTCCTCCTCGCCCGCCAGGGCCACCAGGGCCCGTCCGGCGGAGTAGCGCAGCTCGTCGACCGCCTGCAGCCGGCTGGCCTCGGCGGCCAGCTCGACGTCCTCCCCGGGACGGGGGTCGACGGCCGACACCTCGTCCAGGCCGAAGGTCAGCAGGTCGATCTCCCGGGCCCGGGCCAGCGCCTGGTCGCGGAGCTCGGTCAGCTCCTGCTGCAGCGCCCGCCGGCGGGCGTAGCAGCGGCGGTAGGCCTCCAGCACCTCGGCCAGCCCGGGGCCGGCGGCGGCGTCGAGCAGCTCGCGCTGGCGGTCGGGGCGCTGCAGCCGCACCTGCTCGGACTGGCCGTGGATGGCGATCAGCTCCGCGGCCACGTCGGCGCACTGGTTGGCCGTCACCTGAGCACCGCCCAACCAGCAGCGGGTGCGGCCCGTGGCCGACAGCTGCCGGGTGACCAGCAGCTCCTCGCCGCCCTCCTCCCCACCTGCACCCTCGCCGGTCGGGTCCTGCTCCAGCTCGCCGCCGTGCTCGCGGACCCGCTCGGCCAGCTGCGGGGGCAGCGCGGTGAAGCGGCCCTCCACCCGGGCCCGTTCGGCACCCACCCGGACGGCGGCCCGGTCGGCCCGCCCGCCGAGCAGCAGCCCCAGCCCCGTCACCACCATGGTCTTGCCCGCGCCGGTCTCGCCGGTGACGACCGTCAGCCCGGGGTGCAGCTCGAGCACGGCGGAGTCGATGACGCCGAGGTCGGTGATGGCCAGCTCGGAGATCACGCCGGCAGCTCCCGCCCCAGCGGGTCGCTGCGCCACCCCTCGACCCGCAGCCCGAACTTGCCCACCAGCCGGTCGGTGAAGGGGGCCTCGGTCAGCCGGGCCAGCCGGAGCCGGTGGTCGCTGCGGTGGACCTCGACCGAGGCCCCGGAGACGTCGACCGAGCGTCGCCCGTCGCACCACACCACGCCGGCGGCCTTGGAGACGCCCAGCATCTGCACCCGGATGGTCGACGAGGGGCCCAGCACCAGCGGCCGGGCGAAGAGGGCGTGGGCGCTGAGCGGGACCAGCAGCAGGGCCTCGACGTCGGGCCACATCACCGGCCCGCCGGCGGAGAAGGCGTAGGCGGTGGAGCCGGTGGGGGTGGCGACCAGCACGCCGTCGCAGGACCAGCGCGAGAGGGGACGGCCGTCGATCTCGACCATCACCTCGAGCATCTTCTCCCGGGCCGCCTTCTCGAGGGAGAACTCGTTGACGGCGAAGGAGCGCCAGCGGGGGGTCGTCGCCCCGGGTTCGGTGACCACCACCTCCAGCACGGTGCGCTCCTCCAGCCGCCAGCTGCGCGCCACCACCTGCTCCACGACGGTGTCGATCTCGCTGGACTCGGCCTCGGCCAGGAAGCCGACGTGGCCCAGGTTCACCCCGAGCAGGGGGACGCCGGCCGGCACCGCCCACTCGGCCCCCCGCAGGATGGTGCCGTCGCCGCCGAAGACCACCATGATCTCGCAGTGGTCCTGCTCCGGACCGGTGGCGCCCTCGAAGGGCACCAGCCGGGCGGCGGGGCAGCGTCCCCGCAGCAGCTCCAGGTCGACCTCGGGGACGAGGCACTCCAGACCGTGCTCGCCCATGCCGTGGAGGAAACGCACCGCCGCCTCGACCGCCGGTGGCCGTCCGCTGTGGGTCAGGACGGCGACCCGGCGGACGTCGGCGACCGCAGCGGTGGGGTGTGCCTCGTTCACGCGATCACCCTACGGGCTGGGTACGACAGCGCCGGCGCGCGCCCGTCCACGTCGACACCCGCCGGCCGGCAGGTCAGCGTCCCCGGGGCAGCGGCAGCGGCTCCATCGGCTGGTCGTCGGCGGTGAGGTCGATGCCGTAGTCGGCGGCGAAGACCATGCGGGTCTCCACCTCGACGTCGTCCCCGGCCTCGGTGAGGTCGAAGACGCGGGCGCCGCGGAGCCGGTTGCGCTCCGCCCCGGGCAGGCCGTAGGTGCCGAAACCGGTGTTGCCGGCGTAGCCGAGCAGCACGCCGTAGTAGTCGCCGACGTAGGTGTTGACGTGGTCGTGGCCGCAGAAGATGCCGCGGACGTCGCCGCGGTCCAGCACGGCCGAGAACAGCCCGCTGTTGAAGGGCCCGGGGCACTCGTCCTCGTTGCGCTCCCCCACGATGCCGTGCCGCTGCACCGCCAGCTCGTGGTTGCCGCCGTTGCGGCCGTCGACGCCGCCGAACCACATGAAGCGGTGCTCCCAGAGCGGGATGTGGACGAACATCAGCGCCGGGACGGGGCGGCGGTTGCGGCGCTCGATCTCGCGCGAGGTGCGGCAGTACCACTCCACCTGGTTCATCCGCAGCCAGTCCCAGGTGGGGTAGCCGGCCAGGTCCTGCCCGGCGATCGTCTCGGGGGCGTAGCGGCCGCCGTCGAGCAGGTAGACGGTGAAGCCGTCGCTGCGCCGCGAGCGCCGGCTGCCGATGCTGAGCGCCATGTTGCCGGTGCCGGTGACGCCCTTGGGTCCGGGCTGGTTCAGGTTGTACCGGTAGCTGCGGTAGACCTCGAGCATGTCGGCCTCGTCGAGGCCGCCCTGCGGGGTGGAGTCCTCGTCGTGGTTGCCGAAGGTGATCACCCACGGCACCCGGCGCCGCTCCATCGGGTCGACCACGTTGTTCATGGCCTGGCGCATCTCCCGCTCGTCGGCGCAGCCGCCGGTGATGTTGTCGCCGTTCATCACGACCAGGTCGGGCTGCTGGTCGTCGAGCACCGCGCCCATCAGCTCGACGGTGCGCCGGTCGGTGCGCTCGTCGTCCTGGGTGTCGTTGAACTGCACGATGCGGAAGCGGCCGTCGGAGCCGAAGCGCAGCGGCGTGGGCGACGCGGCGGCGGCCGGCCCGGCGGGGCCGGCGGTGGCAGCCCCCGCCCCCAGCGCGACCGCAGCCGCTCCGAGGCCGGTGGTGGCGATGAAGCCGCGGCGGCCGATGCCGTCGCCGGCGGGCTGCGCGGTCGTGTCGTGGGTGTCGGGCACGGGTCCTCCTGGTCCGGGGCGGTCGTGCCGAGCCTGGTGCCACCGGCTGACGCCCGCGGGTACGGGCGCTGAACCGGGGGTGAGGAGGAGGTGTCGGCTCAGCCGCGCTGCAGCAGCAGGAAGAGCTCGGTGTTGCCGTCCGCGCCCGGCAGCCGGCTGGTCACCACCGCCTGCTGCTGCCAGCCGTGCTCGCGGGCCGCCGCGGCGACGGTGCGCACCGACTCCTGGTGCAGCGCGGGGTCGCGGACGACGCCGCCGCGGCCCAGCCGCTCCCGGCCCACCTCGAACTGGGGCTTGACCATCAGCAGCATCCGCCCGTCGGCCCGGGTCACGCCGGCCAGCGCGGGCACCAGCAGCGTGAGGGAGATGAAGGAGACGTCGGCCACCACCAGGTCCACGGGCTCGCCGTCGAGGTGGGCGAGGGTGAGGTCGCGCAGGTTGAGGCGCTCGTGCACCCGCACCCGCGGGTCCGAGCGGACCGGCTCGGCGAGCTGGCCGTGCCCGACGTCGACCGCGTGCACCAGCTCGCAGCCCCGGGCGAGCAGCACCTGGGTGAAGCCACCGGTGGACGCGCCGGCGTCCAGCGCCCGGCCGGAGACGGTGAGCCGGAGGTCGTCCAGGGCGCCGAGCAGCTTGTGGGCGGCGCGGGAGACCCAGGGGTCGTCCTCGACGGCGAGCCGCTGGCCCTGGACCACGGTGGCCGCCCTGGTCACCACCTCGCCGTCCACCCGGACCCGCCCCTCGGCGATCAGCTGCTGGGCGCGGCTGCGGGAGCGGCACAGCCCCTGCTCGACCAGGGCCCGGTCGAGCCGCACCTCAGGAGCCGCCGCGGGCCCGGTCCAGCACGGCGTGCAGCACCTCGTGGGCCCGCTCCAGGCGCCGGTGGTGCTCCTCCAGCGGGACCGACGAGAGGTCGGCGACCTCGCGCAGGGCGGCGTCCACCTCGGGCAGGTCGCTGGTCGGCACCGCGCCCGGCTCGGGCGTCGCGGACTCGCTCATCTCACTCCTGCGCAGACGTCGGGGAGCTCAGGGTACGTCGGGGGTGGCGGCCAGCACGGCCGCCACGTCCAGCTGGCGGCCGGCGTCCGCGGCGCGCCACGCCAGGGCGGCTGCGGCCCAGACCGCGGCCAGCTGCTGCTCCGGGTCGAGACCGGCGGGGACGGCGAGCGCGCCGGCGACCTCGCTCACCTCGACACCGGCGCAGCTGGCGGTCCCGTCCGACAGCTCGACGTCGCGGGCCGGCTGCAGCAGCCCGCGCAGGTCCCGGGCCAGGTGGTCGGGTCGCTGGCCGGGCGGGGCGGCGAGCAGCTGGCGGCGTCCGTGGC
Source organism: Auraticoccus cholistanensis (assembly GCF_009742705.1). Lineage (GTDB taxonomy): Bacteria > Actinomycetota > Actinomycetes > Propionibacteriales > Propionibacteriaceae > Auraticoccus > Auraticoccus cholistanensis. The sequence goes on along the minus strand of NZ_WPCU01000005.1, from coordinate 27,795 downwards.
TGCCGGACAGCACCAGCACCGAGGGCATCCCGGCGGCGACCGCGCCGGCCACGTCGGTGTCCAGCCGGTCCCCCACGAACACGGGACGGGTGGCACCGGTGCGCCGCACGGCCTCCTGCAGCAGCGGCGGCGACGGCTTGCCCGCCACCAGCGGGTCGACGTCCACCGCGGCCCGGACGGCGGCGACGGCGGTGCCGTGCCCCGGCACCAGCCCGCGGTCGGTGGGCCGGTTGCTGTCGGTGTTGGTCGCCACCCACAGCGCCCCGCGCTGCACCGCGTGGGCGGCCTCGTTGAGCCGCGGCCAGGCCAGCGTGGGGTCGTAGCCCTGGATGACCCCCGCCGGGCGGTCGTCGGCCGACTCCACCGGCACCAGCCCCTGGGCCAGCACCTCCTGGCGCAGCGACTCCGCCCCGACCACGAGCACCGTCGCCCCGGCGGGCAGGTGCTCGGCCAGCAGCCGGGCGCCGGCCTGCGCGGAGGTGATGACGTCCTCCTCGCCGGCCTCCACCCCGAGCTGGACCAGGTGCTCGGCCACCGAGCGCGGGGTACGGGCGGCGTTGTTGGTGACGAAGGCCACCCGGGTCCCACCGGCCCGCAGCGCGGCGATGCCCTCGGCGGCGCCGGGGACGGGCTGCGGGCCGAGGTAGACCACCCCGTCGAGGTCGAACAGCACCACGTCGTGGCGGTCGGCCAGGGACACGGGGCTCACCGGGTCTCCTGCTCGGGGTCCGGCTCCGTCACGGCCGGCCCGCCGTCGGGGTCACCCGCGTGCAGGTCGTCGACCGGCTCCTCGTCCTCGACCGGCTCCTCGTCCTCGGGCCCCTCGTCGTCGAGCTCCTCGTCGTCGATCTCCTCGTCGTCGAGCTCTTCGTCGTCGAGCTCCTCGTCCTCGGACTCCTCGTCCACGGACTCCTCACCCACGGGCTCCTCGCCCACGGGCTCGTCCTCGTCCTCGACCGGCGCCCAGGGCTCCACGCCCTCCTCGTCGAGCTCGAGCACCACGCCCTGCAGCGCGGCGAGACGGTCGGCGGCGTCGGTGACCTGGTCGGTGTCCAGCCCGGCCGCGGCCGCGAACCAGCGGCTCGCCCCGGTCTCGTCCCCGGTGCGCAGCAGCAGGTCGGCGTAGGCGTAGGCCAGCCGGACCCGGGTGTCGCGGCTGGTGCCGCGCACCGGCTGGCGGTTGGCGTTCTTGAGCAGCCGCAGACCCTCCCGGGCCTGCCCCATGTCCTCGCGGACCCCGGCCTCGACCATCAGGGCCTCGGCGCGCGCGTCGGCGTCCAGCTCGGCCGCGGCGGCCTCGCGCAGCAGGTCCAGGGCGTCCTGGTGGCGGCCCAGCGCACGCTCGCAGTCGGCCATCACGGGCAGGTACTCGTCGCCGCCGGTCATCCGGCGCAGCGCCCGGTACTCCGAGAGCGCGTGCTGGTACTCCCCGGCGGCGTAGGCGGTCTCCGCCGAGGCCTCGCGGACGATCGGCAGCCGGGACGCCCGACGGCGGGCGGCCTCGGCGTGGGCGAAGGCGAGCTGCGGGTCGGTGTCGACCAGGCGGCCGGCCATCAGCAGGTGCGCACCCGCCTCCTCCGCGGCGTCGGGGCGCAGTCCACGCAGCTCGGCGCGGACGGCCCGGGGCAGCTCGCGCAGGTCGAGGTCCGGGGGCAGCACCGGGTCGACGTCGGGCGAGGTCCGCCGGTGCGCCTGCATCCGCGGCTCGCGCTCGACGAAGGGGCGGCCGCCGCCGCGCGGCTCGGAGCGCTCGCCGCGGCCGGACCGGTCCTGCGGTCCGGGACGGCGTCCCGCACCCTCACCGCGGTCCGGGCGGCCACGCCGCTCGTCCCGGGGACCGCCGCGTCCGCCGCCGCCCCGCTCACCGCGGGGGTCGGAGCCGCCGCGACGCTCGTCCCGGAAGCCGCCCCGGCTCTCCGCCCGGTAGCCACCGCCACGCTGGTCCTGGCCGCCGCCGCGCCGGTCGTCGCCGCGTCGGTCGTCGCTGCGACGGGCGTCGCCGCGCCGGTCGTCGGTGCGCCGGTCGTCGCGGGTGTACCTGCCGGCGCCGCGGTCGTCACCGCGGGAGTAGCCCGCACCGCCCCGACGGTCGTCGCCCCGGCGGTCGTCGCGGCCGTAGCCGCCACCGCCGCGACGGTCCTCGCCCCGGTAGCCGCCGCGCTGCTCCCCGCCGCCTGCGCCGCGGCGGTCGTCACGACCCCACGCCTTGCCGCCCGTGCGCTCGTCGCGACTGCCACCACCGGAGCGCTCGTCGCGGCCGTAGCCGCCGCCCGGGCGCTGGTCACGTCCGGCTGCGCCGCTCCGGCGGTCGTCACGGCCGTACCCGCCGCCGCCACGTCGCTCCCCGCCGGCGGGTCGCTCGCCCCGGCCGCCCCCGGCACCCCGCGGCCCGTCACCGCGCCGCTCGCCGCCGCGGCGGTCGTCGCGCGGGCCGCTGCCACGGCGGTCCTCGCGGGAGCCGCTGCCGCGGGAGGCGTCGCGGGCGCCGCTGCCGCGGGAGGTGTCACGGCTGGCGCCGGAGCGGGGCCCACGGCCGGCACCGCGGCCTCCGCGGTCCGGTCCCCGTGCGTCGTCTGCGCCCCTGCGCCCGTCCCCGCCGCTGTCAGTCACCGCACAATCCTGTCGTCTGGCCCACCCGGTTGGCAAAGCCGACCGGTGCCACCCCTTGCTGCACCACGCCGTCAGCCGCTAGCGTCGCGCGGGTGCCGGTACCCCCCGCCGCGCTCACCGTCGAGCAGCGCATCGCCCGCACCCTCGCCCGCATCGAGCCGCCGGTCTTCGCCGACCGGGTCTTCGACGTCACCGCCCACGGCGCCGTCGGGGACGGCCGCACCGACTGCACCGCCGCCCTCGCCGACGCGATCGCCCGCTGCTCCTCGGCCGGCGGCGGGCGGGTGCTGGTCCCTGCGGGCCGCTACCGCACCGGTGCGGTCCACCTGCTCGACGACGTCGAGCTGCACCTGGCCGAGGGCGCGGTGCTGGAGTTCAGCCGCGACCCCGAGGACTACCTGCCCTGCGTGCGGACCCGCTACGAGGGCGTCGACTGCTACAACTACTCCCCCTTCATCTACGCCTACCGGCGGCGCAACGTCGCGCTGACCGGTGCCGGCACGGTGGACGGCCGGGCCGACGAGCAGCACTGGTGGAGCTGGGTGGGCGCGCCGGCTCCCGAGGAGGGCCCGGCCAAGACGCGGCTGCTGGCCGCCGCGGCCGCCGGGGTGCCGGTCGAGGAGCGCGTCTTCGGTCGCGGCCAGAACCTGCGCCCGCAGTTCCTCCAGCTCTACGAGTGCCGCGACGTGCTCGTCGAGGGCGTCACCTTCCGCCGCTCCCCGATGTGGACCATCCACCCGGTGCTGTGCCAGAACGTCACCGTCCGCGACGTGGTCGTCGACAGCCACGGCAAGAACAACGACGGCTGCAACCCCGAGTCCTGCAGCGACGTGCTGATCACCGGCTGCACCTTCGACACCGGCGACGACTGCATCGCCATCAAGGCCGGCAAGGACGACGACGGGCGGCGGGTCGGGCGCCCCAGCGAGCGCATCGTCGTCCAGGACTGCCAGATGCGCGCCGGGCACGGCGGGGTGACGGTGGGCAGCGAGACCAGCGGCGGGATCCGCGACGTGGTGGCCCACCGCTGCCGGATGAGCAGCGCCGACCTCAAGCGGGCGCTGCGGATCAAGTCCAACCCCGACCGCGGCGGCTACGTCCGCGACGTGCTGTTCTCCGACATCGAGGTGGGCACGGTGGCGGGGGCCGCGGTCGAGATCACCCTCGACTACGGCCGGGTCACCACCGGACCGCAGCCGCCGGACGTGCGCGACATCGAGGTGCACGGGCTCCGGGTGGCCTCCGCCGGCCGGGCCCTCAACCTGGTGGGGCTGCCTGACGCCCCGATCAGGGGCCTACGGCTGCAGGACTGCAGCTTCGGCTCGGTCGGCGCCCCGGACGTCGTCCGCCACGTCCTCGACAGCTCCGGCGTCGACGCCCTCGACCGCGGAGAACCGGAGCAGCTGGGTCAGCGGTAGCGCGATCACCCAGGACGGGTTCCAGGTGTTGCTGCGGCCGCGGTCCTGCCACTCGGTGACGAAGAACGCCTCACCCTGCTCGCCGACCACGTCGAAGCCCCACTCCCCCGGCCGGGTGCAGACGCCCTGACCCATGGTGTCGAGGATCGTCCCGGCCCACCGCACCAGGTGCGGGGCGCCGGTCAGCCGGCCCAGCCGCCACAGGTCGAAGGTGGGGAAGAAGACGTCGAGGTGGTGGTTCTGCACGCTCACCCCCGGCCAGCCGACCGCGTCGAACCCGCGCTCGCGCAGCGGGGTGCCCCGGTCGTGCACCGGGTTCCAGTGGTACACCCAGGTCAGCAGCCAGTCGGCCACCACCTCGGCGCGCCGCAGGTAGCGCTGGTCGCCGGTCTGCTCGTGGAGCTCCAGCAGCAGCTCGAAGCACGCCATCCCGGCCTCCTTGTCCTCGCAGGCGGCGTCGAGGGTGGAGTGGGCGAACGGGCGGTCGAAGGTCCGGTCGTGCTGCTCGTGGTAGACCTCGGCCAGCTCCACCGCCCGGTCCAGGAAGCGGCGCTCCCCGGTGACGGCGGCGGCCCGGGCCAGCGCCAGCACGGCGGGCAGGCCGGCGGCGCAGGCCAGGTCGTCGGCGGGCGTGCCGTCGGGCAGCCAGCCGAGCGGCAGCAGACCCGACGGCAGCGCGGCACCGGCGACGAAGTCCGCGCCCTCACGCAGCGCCGTCACCCACGCCTGCGGCACCTCGGCGCGGTGGTGGCGGAACAGGGTCACCAGGTCGGCCAGGTCGCACAGCGTCTCCCCCAGCGCCCGGGCCGAGACGATCTCGGTCCCCCGGCGCCGCAGACCCTGCCAGCGGCGCTCGTCGTGCACGTAGGAGTTCAGCCGCAGGCCGGGCACCGCGGTCGCGGAACCGGCCAGGTAGAAGTCGCAGACCGCCCGCGCCCGGGCGACCCGCTGCGGCTCGTCGCGCTCCAGACCCACCCAGGCTTCGCACCAGGCCAGCCGCAGGCACTGCCCGGTCCAGCCGTAGAGGAAGTCCACCTCCGCCCGGCCCGGGCGCCGTCGCGGCTCCCCCCACGAGGGGAACTTCAGGTAGCCGGCCACCTCGCCGTCGGTGCAGGCGCGCGCCTCCAGGGCCGCGAGCCGCAGGTCGGTGTGCTCGCGCCGCCCGAGCGGACCGGGCCGCACCTGCGCGCCGCCGTCGAAGACCTCCCGGCCGATCCGCACCAGCTCCCGGAAGCCGTGCCCAGGCACGGCGTCACCGCGGTCGACGAGCAGGTGCTGGGCCAGCACCTCCCCGGGCTCCAGCCGCCGGTAGCCCCGGTCCGTGGGAGCGGTCACGGCCTTGTGCACGTAGGTGACGTCGGGCTCGCCGTCGAAGGCGACCACCCCGCTCAGCGCCAGCGCACGCGTGCCCTCCGGCGTGCTGACCGCGCCCAGGGAGCCGTAGCGGACCCGCCCGTCGGCGTCCTCGTCGGGATCGGGCAGCACCACCAGGGACACGGTCGGCCCGTCGGGGTGCTGCAGGGCGACGCCGGGGATCGGGAGCCGGTGCAGCTCGGTGACGAAGCCGCCGCGGGAGACGTGGGGCACCACCCGGTCGGGGTCGGCCGACGGGTTGTCGTGGTAGACGACCTGCGGGATGGTGACCCGCAGCTGCGGCGGCGCGAGCAGCTGCAGGCCGACGGCGAGGTCCTCGACCACCCGGCTGCCGTCGTTGCGCCACGCCAGGTCCAGCCGGAGGCGGTCGCCCTCGAGGCGGGCGCCGACGGTCACGCCCAGCCCGCCCACCGTCCCGGTCACCGTCACCTGCCCGTCGGCGCTCGTCTGGCGCGGCCGCTGCAGGCCGGGGGTGCTCGGCCGCCAGGGTCGCCCGACCGACACCACGAGCAGCTGGTCGAGCAGCTCGACCCAGCCGGTCCCGCCGGCCGGTGCACCGGGCGGGCGGGTGGCGCCGAGCAGGAACCGGGCGACCTCCTCGCTCAGCACCGGGTGATCCGGACCGCGACGTAGGGCTTGCGGGGCAGGTCGAGGACGATGTCACCGCTGAAGGTGCCGGCGAGCCGGTCGACGGTCATCTCCCAGGTGTCGACCACCTCGACGCCGAAGCGGACGTCCTCGGGCAGCGAGAAGCGGTGGGTCGAGTAGCGGTGCAGCCCGTGGTACTGCAGGTAGTACTCCCCCGGCGCCTCGAGGGTGAAGGTGTGGCGCTCCACCGGGTTGCGGGCCAGCTCGGCCGGCGCCGCGGCCAGCACCTGGCGCAGGAACGCCAGCCGGGGCGCGGCGTCGCCGTCCAGCTTGCCGCCGTACCGGCTCCAGGGCCCGTCGACGAACTCCTCGGCGTGCCAGCTGTACGCGCCGCGGCACACGCCCCACCACATCAGCGACACCATCTCCTGCGCCGTCAGCCCGCCACCGGGGACCGGCACGTCGCCCTCGGACCCCACGTCGAGCACCGCCGGCTTCGCGAAGGCGCGGACGAGGTCCTGGGCCTCCCAGCGCATGTCGTCGCGGACGCTGCTGTGGGTGATCAGCCGGTGCCCGAAGTCGAAGCCGGGGCCTGCGTGCACCGTGCGCAGCCGGCGGCCGTGGTCGAGCTCGGCCAGCACCCGCAGGGTCTCGTCCCACACCTGCGCCGGCAGCCCGGACCGGTCGGCGTCCAGCGCGAGGCACCAGGTGACGTTGCTCGCGGCGGCCAGCCGACCGACCACCTGCTGCAGGTGCTGCTGCCAACCGGGCTGGCCGGGGCGCAGCGCGCCCTCGGTGGCGAACAGCACCAGCTCGGCCTGCAGCCCGAGCTGGGCGAGCTCTGCCACCGCGGCCTCCACGACAGCCAGCCCCTCCTCGTCGGTCCAGCTGGTGGCGCCCTCGGGCAGCACGGACATCCGGACGGTGTCGAACGGGGACGCGACGAGGGTGGCCAGGGTGGCGGCCCGCTCCACCTCGTCCTGGTGGTGCCACCACAGCGCGGTGGTGCCGATGGAGTGGTGGCGGGTGCCGTCGGCGTGGACGAACCGGGTGCCGTGGACGCGCACCGGGCCGTGGTCGCCCGGCCGGGCGGGGAGGCACTCCCGGCTGCCCTCGTCGAGGACGGCGCCGCCGGCGTCGGTGACCGAGTAGCTCCATCGTCCGGGCAGGTCCGGGGAGAAGCGGACCAGCCGACGTCCACCGACGTCGACCGGTCCGGCCACCGCCTCCCGGTCCGCGTGGTGGAAGGTGACGGCCGCCGCCGCGGTGCCGGTGACGTCGAGCTCCAGCACCCCCCAGCGGGCGACTCCGACTGCCTCGCCGGTCGCGCTCGCGGCCACCGGCGTCTGCTCGCGGCTCACGAGACCCTCCGGACCCGGACCGCCAGGTCGCTGCGGTCGGGCAGCGGGATCCGGCAACGGCCGCGGAAGGTCCCCTCCAGTGGGGTCACGGTCATCTCCCAGGTGTCGATCACGTCCACCTCGTGCGGGTCGTCGCCGAGCTCGAGGTCGTGGTAGGCGAAGCGTCGTTCGCCGAAGTAGTCCAGCCGGTAGCCGTCGTCGCGGGCGGCGATCCAGTCCGCCGGTCCCTCGGCGATGATCGAGCGGAGGAAGGCGATGCGGGCCGGGCTCTCCCCCACCAGCCGACCACCGGAGGAGACCCACTGCGGCTTGGTGTCGACGAAGCACTCGCCGTGGCCCATGAAGCCGCCGCCGGCCATGGTGTACCAGAACCGGCGGGTCAGGTCCCGACCGCTCAGGTTGCCCCAGCGGCGCTCGATGTCGCCCTCGTAGCCGATCTCGTCGACCACCACCGGTCTGGGGTGGGCCTGCCGCCAGGTCGAGGTCAGCCGGGCGTCCCAGTGCTGGATGCTCTGGTGGGTGGTCCACGGCTTGTCGAAGTCGTAGATCGAGGCGTAGACGTACATGGCCGTGCCGTTGTGGATGGAGGCCAGCCGGCGGTAGGGGTCGATCCGCTGCAGGTGCTGCAGCAGCGCGTCCCAGTCGGCCATCGTCTTGGCCTTGTTGAAGTCGAACTCGTTCGACATCGACCACCAGACGTTTCGGAAGGCGGCCAGCCGGGCGACCACGTAGCGCAGGTAGAACCGGTCCTCCTCCGGCGTCATGTCGTCGACGCCCCAGTGCCCCTTGTCGTAGGGGTGGAACAGGATGAGGTCGGCCTCGATGCCGAGACGCTGCAGGTCGAGCACCCGGCGTTCGAGGTGGGCGAAGAACTCGGGGTCGAAGCGGGTCTTGTCCAGCTCACCCGGGGTGTCTCCGACGAAGGCCAGCCGTGGCGGCTGCATCGACGCGGTGGGGAGCAGGCACATCCGCACCTTGTTGAACGGGGAGCCGGCCAGCGTCTGCAGCGTCTGCTCCTCCAGCTCCTCGTCGCCGCGGTGCGTCCAGTGGTAGCAGGTGGTGCCGAAGGACTCGTGCCGGGTGCCGTCGGCGTAGCGGAACAGCGAGCCGTCCCAGACGTGCACCGGTCCGTGGTTGCCCTCGCCGGGCGGTCCGACCGCGAGCTCGCCGCGGACCCCGTCGAGCTCCGGCGCCGAGCTCCACGTCCGGTAGCTCCAGCGGCCCTCCTGGTCGGGTGAGAACCGGATGCGGTAGCGGCCGTCGCCGTCGTAGAAGCCGGCGACGGCGACCTCGCGGTTGCGGAAGCAGAAGGTGGCGCCCAGCTCGACGTCGGTGAAGGGGTTGCCCTCGCTGGGGCCGTCGAGCTGGATCTCGTGCAGACCCCAGCGCTCGACCTGCGCGGTCGGCGTGCTCACCGGACGTCCTCGGTGGTGTCGAGGGTGGCCTCTTGGTCGGCGTCCCGCTCGATCCAGCCGGGGTCGAGACGGACGTGCTTGATCGTCTTGCGCAGGAACGAGTAGGCCACCTGCAGGGCCCCGTCCCGGGTCTGGATCATCGCCGGGTAGGAGTAGCCCATCGGGGCGTCCTTGTACTCCAGGTCGGCCAGCTGCAGGTTGCGCCGCGTGGGCCAGCTGCGTCCGCCGTCGCGGGACAGCGCCAGGGTGAGCGGGGTGCGGACGGCCTTCTTGCGCCAGCTGTCCCCGGCCCGCACCCAGCGGAACTGGTCCCGTTCCAGGGTCGCGTCGTTGAAGACCACGGCCAGCCGTCCGTCGGCGAGGGCGATCTGGTGCAGCGCGGAGTTGTTGTTGGGCAGCTCGGTGCGCACCGGCTCGCTCCAGGTGCGGCCCAGGTCGGTGGACTCGGAGGCGTAGACCCGGTCGGCTGCCCGGGAGCGCAGCAGCCCGAGCAGGCTGCCGTCCGGGCGGGGGGCCACGCTCATCTGCACCCGGTGCCGGCTGCCGGGCACGGTGGAGGTCGCCCAGCTCCTGCCCTGGTCGCTGCTGATCACGACCACGGTGTACTCGCCCTGGGCGTCCACCTGGTAGGCCGGCAGCAGCCAGCTGCCGTCGGGCTGGAACAGCGGCGGGTTCCGCAGGAAGAAGCCGGGGCCCTCGAACAGCACCCGCGGCGGTGACCAGGTGAGGCCGTCGTCGTCGGAGGTGCGGGCCAGCACGTGCGCGGTGGTCCGGTCGTGGGGCTCGTTGGAGGTGTGCAGCAGCCAGATCCGCCCACCGGGCTCGGTGAAGAGCACCGGGTTCTGCTCCGAGCGCTCCGGGTCGCAGGCGATGAGCTGCGGCTCGCTCCACGTCCCGCTGCCGGCGGGCAGCCGCGAGAGCACCACGTCGGTGTCCTTGTCGCCCTCCTGCGGGCCGTTGAACCAGGCGCACAGCAGGTCGCCGCGGGCGGACTCGGTGAGCGTCGCCGCGTGGCTGTCGGAGGGGTGCAGGACGGGCAGCAGCGCCTCGGTCAGGTCGGGGTCGGTGCTGGCGGGGGCGAGTCGCCCGGTGAAGCGGGGATCCATCTCATTCCTCGAAGTAGTACTGCTCGGGGTGGCTGGGGCCGGGTGCGGTGTAGACGCCCTCGCCCGGCATGGACTGCGGCACGTTGCCGAGGTCGTTCTTGGCGATGCCGTAGGTCTGGGGTCGGGTGCACACGCCGATCCAGGCGAACTGCTCCTTGGCGATCTGCAGGATCTGCCGCGAGAGCTCGGTGGAGGCCTCCGCGTCGTAGGTGGTCAGCGCCTGGTCGAAGAGGTCGAGCGAGCGGCGGATCTCGTCCGGCGGGGTCTCCCCGTCCTCGCCCTCGCTGCGCCACCAGGTCGCCCAGGAGTGGCCCCACATCGACGACCCCCTGGGGTTCGAGGGCACCCAGTAGTGGTTGGAGCCCATCGTCGGGCGCATCTCGAAGTCGCCGCCGGTGGAGATCGAGCAGGGCGACTGGTTGGCCTCGACGCGCTCCCAGAAGAGGGTCTCGGCCACCCGCGAGACCTGCAGCTCGACGCCGACCTCGGCCCAGTCCTGCTTGACCAGCTCCAGCCCGTCGACCTGGTCGGGGACGGAGGAGTTCACCAGCGCGGTGACCCGCAGCCGTTCACCGCGGTAGGTGCGGAAGCCCTCGGCGTCCCGCTCGGTGAGCCCGGCGGCGTCCAGGTGCCGGTTGGCCAGCTCCACCGAGTGCTCGGTGTACTGGGTGCCCATCTCCTCGTCGTAGAGGGGGTGGCCCTCGGTCGGCGCGAGCTGCCAGGGCCGGGTCTGCCCCGCGTACACCGAGTCGATGATCCGCTGCCGGTCGATGGCGTGCGACAGCCCGATCCGGAAGTCCTTGTTGCGGTGCAGCTCGGCCAGGTGCTCCTCGCCGTAGGTCTGGTTGAAGGCGATGCCGAGGGCGTTGGTGCCGGCGGCGCCGACGTCGATCATCCGGTAGTCCCCGCTCTCGCGGTTGTCGGCGACCACCGGCAGGTTGCGCAGCGTGGCGAAGTGGGTCATCTGCATGTCGATCTCGCCGTTGACGATCTTGAGCAGCTCCACCTCGACGTCGAGCAGCACGTCGACGCGCAGGTCGTCGATGTAGGGCAGCTGGCTGCCCTCGGGGTCGGTCTTCCAGTAGTAGGGGTTGCGCTCGAAGGTCACGGCGTTGCCGTCACCGATCGCCTCCACCAGCCGCCACGCGTGCAGGGTCGGCAGCTCCGCGCTGGTCCAGTTCGTCGACTTCAGCTGCAGCAGCTCGATCCAGTCGTTGAGGCCCTCGGCCGCCACCAGCTGGTCGACGTCGGGGTTGTGGTCGACGTGGAACTGCGCGAGGTGGTGGCGCGGCAGCACCATCACCCGGTTGCGGCACTGCTCGTGCAGCCAGCCGGGCTTGGGGCCGTCGAAGACGTAGCGGATGGTGCGCTCGTCGACCTGCTCGAAGGTGGCCGGGGAGCCGTCGGAGGGGTTCGTCCACATGCTGTAGATGCCGAACGGGTGGAAGGCGGCCGAGGCGTTGCAGTCCTCGAAGGCGAAGCGGTAGTCCTCCACGGTGACCGGCTCGCCGTCGGACCAGCGCATGCCCTCCCGGAGCGTGAACTCGAAGACGCTGCCGCCCTCCAGCTCGGCGTAGGACTCGCAGATGTTGGGCAGGATCTCCTCGGTGCCGGCGGAGTTGGTCCAGCTCCGGGCCCATCGCACCAGCGGCTCGTAGCCGACCGTGCTGTCCAGCCAGGTGACGTCCTCCTGGGTGATCATCGCCGAGCGCCAGGTGCCGCCGTAGCGCCCCATCCCCTCCACCGGCTCCACGACCATCGGCGTCCTCGGCAGCCGCTCCTCCAGCGGCGGCAGCTGCCCGGCCCGGACCTGCTCGGCCAGCGCCGGCGCCTCCTTGCCCTTGGGCTGCGGGCCGCCCGCCCCCTGCCCGTCCTGGCTGACCGGCTCGGTGCTGAGGAAGCTGCACGAGCTGAGCCCGGCCGAGCCGAGCCCGAGCGAGGCCACGCCGGCGGTGAGCAGCAGGGTCCGTCGCGACCACGGGGCGGTCATGCGGCCTCGCTCTCGTCGATGCCGCGCAGCTGCAGCTCCTCGGAGAAGTGGCAGGCCGCGCGCCTGCCGGGCGAGATCTCCCGCAGCGCCGGGACCTCCGTCCGGCACCTGTCCTGGGCGTAGAAGCAGCGCGGGTGGAACGGGCAGCCGGGCGGCACGTCGGAGGGGTCGGCCACCTCACCGCGGAGCACGATCCGCTCGGGCCGCCTGGCCGCGTTCGGGTCGGGGTCGGGCACGGCGGAGAGCAGCGCCTCGGTGTAGGGGTGGTAGGGGCGGGTGTACAGGTCGTCGGTGGGGCCGGTCTCGACCACCCTGCCGACGTACATCACGACGACCTCGTCGGACATGTACTCGACCATGCCGAGGTCGTGGCTGACGAACAGGTAGGTGAGGTCCTCCTCGACCTGCAGGTCCTTCATCAGGTTGATGATCTGGGCCCGGACGGAGACGTCGAGGGCGCTGACGGCCTCGTCGGCCACCACCAGCCTCGGCTCCAGCGCCAGCGCCCGGGCCAGACCGATCCGCTGACGCTCGCCGCCGCTGAAGGCGTTGGGGTAGCGGTGCAGGTACTCCGGCCGCAGCCCCACCCGGGTGAGCAGCGTCGCCACCCGCTCCTCGATCTGGGAGGGGGGCACCACGTCGTTGACCCGCAGCGGCTCCCCCACGAGCTGCAGCAGCGTCATCCGCGGGTTGAGCGAGGAGAACGGGTCCTGGAAGACCATGCGGATGTCGCGGCGGTAGGGCTTGAGCTCGCGGTCGCCCATCGGCGCCAGGTCGACCACCCGGCCGTCCGGGCGCCGGTAGAGGATCTCCCCGGCGGTGGGTTCGTAGGCGCGCAGGATCGTGCGGGCCAGCGTGCTCTTGCCGCAGCCGGACTCCCCCACCAGGCCGACCGTCTGGCCGGCGCGGATCCGCAGGTCCACCCCGTCCACGGCCTTGACGTGGCCGACGGTCCGTCCCAGGAAGCCCTTCTTGATCGGGAAGTGCTTGGTCAGCCCGCGGGTCTCCAGCAGCACCTCCGCAGCCGGGGCCTCGACCTGCCGCTCCGCCACGTCCGTCGGGTGCGTCATCGGTCGTCCTCCTTGTACAGCACGCAGCGGACCTCGTGGCCCTGCTCGTCGCGGATCAGCGGCGGCAGCGCGGTGTCGCAGCTGCCGGGGATGAAGTGGTCGCAGCGGTCCCGGAAGGTGCACCCGCTGGGGCGGGCGTAGGGGTGGGGCACCATGCCCCGCACCGGCGCCAGCCGCTCCCCGCGCCGGCGGCCGAGCTTGGGGACCGAGCGCAGCAGCGCCTGGGTGTAGGGGTGGCGCGGGCTGCGGAAGATCTCGGCCAGCTCGCCGCGCTCCACCACCCGGCCCAGGTACATCACGGCGACGCTGTCGGCCAGCCGCGCCGCCACCCCGAGGTCGTGGGTGATCAGCATGATGGCCATGCCGAGGTCCTCGCGGAGCTCGGCCAGCAGCTCGAGGATCTGGGCCTGCGTGGTGACGTCGAGGGCGGTGGTCGGCTCGTCGGCGATCAGCAGCTCCGGCCCGCAGGACAGCGCCATGGCGATCATCACCCGCTGGCGCATGCCGCCGCTGAGCTGGAAGGGGTAGGTGTCGATCCGCTTCTCCGGGCCGGCGATCCCCACCCGGCGCAGCAGGTCGACGGCGCGCTCGCGGGCCGCCTCCTTGCTCATCGGCTCGTGCAGCTGGATGGCCTCGATGATCTGGTTGCCGACCGTGTGCACCGCCGACAGCGAGGTCATGGGCTCCTGGAAGACCATCGCGATCCGCTTGCCGCGGACGGCCCGGATCATCTCCGGCTCGGCGCCGATCAGGTTCACCATGCCCTCGGGGCCGTCCTCCTGCTGCACGGGCTCGGGCCGGCCGCGCCGGAGCAGGCCGGGGCGCCGCCGGCTGGCCACCGCCTCCGCCGGCGGGCGCGGCACCCACACCTGCCCGCCGACGATCCGCCCGGGACGGTCGACCAGCTGCAGGATCGAGCGCGCCATCACGCTCTTCCCGCAGCCGGACTCGCCGACCACGGCCAGGGTCTCGCCCCGGCGCATCTCCAGGTCGACGCCCTCGACGGCCTCGACCACGCCGTCGTCGAGGACGAACTGGGTGCGCAGCCCGTCCAGCTTGAGCACCAGCGGCGCGTCGAGGGCCACCCGCCGGGCGGGCGCCTGGTCACTTGTAGGGGTCTGCAGCATCTCTCAACCCATCTCCGACGAAGTTCATGGCGAGCACGGTGACGAAGATGGCCGCACCGGGCAGCATCAGCCACGGCGCGGTCTCGATCGCCCGGATGTTCTGCGCGTCCTGCAGCAGCACGCCCCAGCTCACCGCCGGCGACTGCAGGCCCAGGCCGAGGAAGCTCAGCGCCGTCTCGCCGAGGATCATCCCCGGCACGGCCATGGTCAGCGACGCGATCATGTGGCTGGAGAACGACGGCAGCATGTGGCGTCCGATGATCCTGGGTCTGCTGCAGCCGTCCAGCCGGGCGGCGGTGATGAAGTCCTCCTCCCGCAGCGAGAGGAACCGTCCTCGCACGACCCGCGCCATCCCGGTCCAGCCGATCACCGACAGGATCACCGTGATCGCGAAGTAGCGGGTCAGCGGACCCCAGGTCGGGGGCACCGCCGCCGACAGGGCCAGCCACAGCGGCAGGCTCGGGATGGCCATCAGGAACTCGATGATGCGCTGGATGAAGGCGTCGAGCTTGCCGCCGTAGTAGCCCGACAGCCCGCCCAGCGTGAGCCCCAGCACGAAGCTCGCCGCCACCCCCACCAGACCGATGGACAGCGACACCCGGGCGCCGTAGATGATCCGCGTCAGCATGTCGCGGCCGGCCCGGTCCGCTCCCCACAGGTAGAAGGGCTGGTCGGGGTCCTCGGGGCCGATCAGGTGCCGCTCCATCGGGATGAGGCCCCACATCTCGTACGGCTCACCCTTCACGAGCAGGCCGACCGGGATGTACTGGCTCTCGTCGACGGCGAAGTCGAGCGCGAAGGTCTCCGGGTCCTGCGTGACCGTGTAGCCGTTGACGTACAGACCCAGGCCCTCGGTCGGGTGGTAGACGTGCAGCGCCTGCGGCGGCGCGTAGGCGTAGGCGGCGTCCTGGGCCCGCGTGGTGCTCGGCGAGAGGAACTCGGCGAACGCCACGACCGCGTAGATGGCGATCACCACCCAGGCCCCCACCAGCGCGAGCTTGTGCTTGCGGAACTTGCGCCAGACCAGGCGCCACTGCGAGGCCGTGCCGCCGGTGGCCAGCGGGGCCGCGGTGGGGGCCGTCGCCGCGTCGTCGCCGCCGATGCCCAGCGGCACCTGCTCCCCCGCGGGACCCAGCTGGACGCCCTCGGCCGGCTCGCTGCTGCTGCGGCGCAGCGCGTCGACGGTCTTCTCTGCCATGGGTCAGCTCCCCTGGTAGCGGTGTCGGATGCGTGGATCCCACCACGCGAGGGCGATGTCGCTGAGCAGCGTGCCGACCACGGTGAGCGCGCTCAGGATGAGCACGAAGCTGCCCACCAGGTACATGTCCTGGCTCTCGGTGGCCCCGAACAGCAACGGCCCGGTGGTGGGCAGGCTGAGGACGATCGAGATGATCGTCTCGCCGCTGATCAGCCCCGGCAGCAGCCAGCCGACGGTGCTGAAGAAGGGGCTGAGCGACATCCGCACCGGGTACTTGAGCAGCAGCTTCCACTCGGGCAGGCCCTTGGCCCGTGCCGTCACCACGTAGGGCTTGTAGAGCTCGTCGAGCAGGTTGGCCCGGGTGACGCGGATCAGCCCGGCCGTGCCGGAGATGCTGATGATGAGGACCGGCAACCACAGGTGCGAGGCCAGGTCGAGCACCTTGCCGAGGTTCCACACCGCGTCGACGTACTCCGGTGAGAACAGCCCGCCCGCGCTCTGGTTGAAGAACCGGACCCCGATGTAGAGGAAGATCAGGGCCAGCATGAACTCCGGCACCGCCATCCCCACGAACCCGAAAAAGGTCGCCACGTAGTCGCCCGGGGAGTACTGCTTGACCGCGGAGTAGATGCCGATCGGGAAGGCGATCGCCCACACCAGCAGCAGCGTGCTGACCGAGAGGAAGAACGACAGCCCGACCCGGTCCCAGATCAGCGTCGAGACCGGCCGGTTCCAGGCGAAGGACTCCCCGAAGTCGCCGTGGAAGACGATGTTGCTGATCCACTTCCAGTACTGGACCAGGAACGGGTCGTTCAACCCGTACCGGTCGCGCAGCGCCGCGATGCGCTCGGCGCTGATCGACTCGCCCCGGGTCTCGGCCTGCGCCACCAGGGTCGAGACGTAGTCGCCGGGCGGGAGGCTGATGATCCAGAAGGTGGCGAACGAGATCGCCAGCAACGTGATGAGCATCAGGCCCACCCGGCGCACGATGTACATGGCCACGGCGGATCACACCCTTCGCATGGTTCGGTAGCCCTCGAGGTCGCGGGAGCTCAGGCGGTGAAGAAGTACTGCTCGGGGTTGGTCGGGCCCGGGGGCTGGTAGCCGACCTCGCCGGGCATCGCCTCCACCACGTTGACTCCCATGTCGTTGCGGACGATGCCGTAGGAGTCGGGCTCGGTGCAGATGCCGATGTAGACGAACTGGTCCTTGGCGATCTCGATGATCTCCTTGCCCAGCTCGGTGGCGGCCGCGGCGTCGTAGGTGCTGCGCATCTCGTCGAAGAGCTCCAGCTGCCGCTTGACCGGCGCCGGCGGCTCCTCGCCGCCCGGCTCGCCGCGGTACCAGTTCGCCCAGGTGTGGCCGTAGCGCGAGGACCCGCGGGGGTTGGAGGGCAGGAAGTAGTGGTTGGAGCCCTGGCTGGCCCGGATCTCGAAACCGCCGCCGGTCCAGGTGGAGGCCTCGGCCTGGTTCGCCTCGACCCGCTCCCAGTACAGCGTCTCGGCCAGCACCTGGACGTTGGTCTCCACGCCGACCGCGGCCCAGTCCTGCTTGATGAGCTCGAAGGCGTCGATGTGGTCGGGGAAGGAGCTCGGGACCAGCACGGTCACGGTGATCCGCTCGCCGCCGCTGAGCCGGAAGCCGTCGCCGTCCTTCTCGGTGTAGCCGGCCCGGTCCAGCGCCTGGTTGGCCTTGTCGACGGAGTACTCGGTGAACTGGGTGCCGAACTCCTCGTCGTAGACGGGGTCGCCCTCGGTGGGGGCGCACTGCCACGGCTTGGTCTGCCCGGCGTAGACGGTGTCGATGACGCGCTGGCGGTCGATCGCGTACGACAGCCCCACCCGGAAGTCCTTGTTGGCGTACATCTGGCGCTTGTTCGCGTCCTCCAGCGTCTGGTTGAACCCGATGACCATCGCGTTCACCCCCTGCGGGGAGACCGTGAACATGCGGTAGCCGCCGCTCTCGCGGTTGTCCGAGACGACCGGCAGGTTGCGGATGGTGGCGAAGTTGCGCATCTGCATGTCGATCTCGCCGTTGACGATCTTGAGCAGCTCCACCTCGATGTCCTGCAGGACCTCGCAGCGGATGTCCTCGATGTAGGGCAGCTGGCTGCCGTCCGGGTCGACCTTCCAGTAGTACGGGTTGCGCACCGCGGTGACGTAGCTGCCGTCACCCAGCGCCTCGGTCAGCATCCAGCCGTGCAGGGTGGGCATGTCCACGTCGGTGAAGGCCTCGACCTTGGACTCCCACAGCTGCACCCAGTCGTTGAAGCTCGCCTCCTCCACCAGCTGGTCCACGTCGGGGTTGTAGGAGGCGTGGAACTGCTGCATGTAGTGCTTGGGCAGCACCATGGTGACGTTGGCGGCCAGCTCCTCGAGGAACCCGGGCTTGGGCTCGTCGAAGACGTAGCGGATCACGTTGCCCTCGGACTCGAAGACGGCGGGCTTGTCCGGCTGGCTGGGGTTGGTCCACAGCGCGTACAGGCCGTCCGGGTGCATCTCCTCGGAGGTGTTGACGTCCTCGAAGGTGAACCGGAAGTCCTCCGCGGTCAGCGGGGTGCCGTCGGACCACCTCACGCCCTCGCGCAGCGTGAACTGGAAGACCGCACCGCCCTCGAGCTCCTCGAACTTCTCCGCGAGGTTGGGCACCATCTCCTCGGTGCCCGGCTTGCCGGTCCAGCCCGGGACCCAGCGCACCAGCGGCTCGTAGCCGATCGACTGGGTCAGCCAGGTGCGGTCCTCCTGGGTGATCATCGCCGAGCGCCAGGTGCCGCCGTAGCGGCCGATCTGGTTGAGCGGCTGCACGACCATGGGGTTCTTCGGCAGCCGCTCCTCGACCGGCGGCAGCTCCCCGGCGGCCACCTTGGCGGCGAGGGAGGGCGCCTCCTTGCCCTTGACCCCGTCGCCGACGTCGTCGTTGCCGCCCTCGCGGACCGCCTCGGTCTCGAAGAACGAGCAGCCGGAGAGCGAGGCCGCCGCGACCAGGCCGCCGCCTGCGGCCAGCACCGACCGGCGGGACCAGGCGCCGGTGCGGAGGTGGTCCACCACCTCGGATGGGTTGAGAGACATCGTTGTCTTCCTCCTGCGTTGGGAACCGGTGCGGGCGCACCGGCAGGTCGATCAGGGTCGTGGGGGGTGCTCCTGGGACTCCAGGTGCTCGACGAGGGGCAGCGCGTGGGTGTCCAGGTGCTGGCGCGCCGGCTCCGGCAGCAGTGCCTGGGGCCGCGCGGTGTGCTCGTCGTCGATGCGTCCCAGCGCCACCAGGACGTACTTGTAGACCGCGTTGGTCAGGCTGGGCGAGGGCGCCAGGCCCGGCAGGGTCAGCCGCGCGATGAGCTCCTCGGTCTGCTCCTGCAGGGCCCGCACCAGGGTCCAGTCCTCCGCCAGGGCGGCCTGGTACTGCCGCACCAGGTGCCGCGGCGTCAGGTTGCCGGTCGACGACACGGATCCGACCGCACCGAGGAAGTAGCCCAGGTCGGCCACGCTGGACCCGCCGGTCAGCACGGGCAGCGGGGTGCCCTCGGCCCGGAGCCGCGCCTGCAGCTGTCGGAACCAGACCATGTTGGAGCTGCTGTCCTTGGCGCCGCACAGCACGCCCTCGGCCACCAGCTCGACGATCGAGTCCAGGCTCAGGGTGGCCGGGGCCAGCTGCGGCAGGTGGTAGGCGTACACCGGCCCGCCGACGACCCGGGCCACCGCCCGGAAGTGCGCCTTCAGCTCCTCCTGGCCGAAGCCGATGAAGTAGGGCGGCAGCACGGCGACGTGCTGGGCGCCGGCGGCCACGGCGGCACGGGCGTGCTGCAGCGCCAGGTCGGTCGAGGTGTCCCCCACGTGGGCCACCACCGGAACTCGGCCCCCGGTGGCCTTGACGCACTCGCGGACCGCGCGCGCCCGCAGCTCGACGTCGAGGGCGTAGAACTCGCCGGTGGTGCCGTTGACCCACAGACCGCTCACCCCCGCGTCGACCAGGTGGTTCACGTGCCGCTCGAGCGAGGCGGAGTCGATCCCGCCGTCGCGGCTCATGGGGAGCACGACGGGCGGTACGACACCCAGGGGTTCGGTCATCTGCGTCTCCGTCGACGTGTTGAATGCCGGTGGCATACCATAATGATCGAGGGCTTCGTGATCGATGTCAAGGTTCCGTTCCTCGACCATCTCACGCCGCTCTCGCTACCGGCACCGGCTGCCGTCGAGGCTTCCGGTGCACGAGACGGCAGGTGGCATACCATGAGGGGACCCCACGCGGGGTCAGCAGAGACGACGCACCGCATCGGCGCGGGGACGGGAGGATCCAGGTGCCACTCACCACGGGAGACGGACCGGCGGCCGGCGAGACGGTCGGTGACACCAACCTCGAGAACCGCGCGCACCAGGCCCTGGTGACGTGGCTGACCGAGGAGCACCCCCAGCCCGGGCAGACGGTGCCGATCCGGGAGTTCGCCCGCAAGCTGGGGATGAGCCGCACCCCGGTGCGCAGCGCGGTGGGCCGGCTGCACGAGCGCGGGCTGCTGTCCTACGACCCCACGGCCGGGTTCACCGTGGCGGTGCCCTCGATGAGCTCGCTCTACGAGTTGTTCGAGCTCCGGCTGATGATCGAGTCGCACAGCGTCCGGCGCTACGTCGAGCAGGGTGCCCGCTCGGCCCCCGTGGCGCTGCGCCAGCTCGTCGACGAGGCCTCGGAGCTGGTCGAGCAGGCCGTCGAGGACCCGGCGCAGTACATCGCCTTCCGCCAGAACGACAGCCGCTTCCACCGGGCCCTGGTGGAGCTGGCGGGGCTGCCGCGGCTGCTGGCGCTGCACGACGACCTGCACCTGAACATCCACGTCACCCGGGCCGGGATGGAGGCACCCATGAACCACCAGCGCCTCGACGCCGCGGTGGCCGAGCACCGCGCCGTGGTGGACGCGCTCGAGGCCCACGACGGGCCGGGCGCGCGGGAGGCGCTGGAGTCCCACATCCTGCGGGTGCGCGACCAGACCATCGTCTTCATGTCCCAGCCCCGCATCGCCGGCGACGGGGCCGGCCTGGCCGGCTGGCGCTGACCGGAGCCGCCATGACGACGACGACACGCTCCGGACGGTGGGATGCCACCAGCATGCCACCGCCCTGGCCGCGGCCGGGAGCGGTGGACGTCTGCGTCGACACGCCGCTGGTCGTCGCGGTGGCGGAGCCGACCTCACCGCAGGACCTGGGGCCGGTCCGCATCCGCCGCTCCGACGGCGTCGTGGTCGACACCCTGGACGCCGGCGACCCGGCGTCCTGCCTGCGGACGGTGGGGGGCGCGGTCTCCGACACCGGCGAGCTGCACTGGTTCCGCTACCACCCCGTGCTGGAGCGGCCCGGCTCGGGCGGACGGGTGCTGGAGATCTACCCGCACGCCCCGCTGGAGCACGCCCGCACCTACCGGCTGGAGCTCGACGGCGCGGTGGGCCCCTGGTTCACCACCCGTGCCGCGCCGCCGGCGGGGCGGCAGGTGCTCCGGGTCGCCCAGGACGGCTCGGGCGACTTCTGCACCGTGCAGGGGGCCGTCGACGCCGTCCCGGCCGGCAACCGCCGGCCGGTGAGGATCGAGGTGGCCGCCGGCACGTACCGCGAGATCCTCTACATCTCCGCCGACCGCCCGCACCTCACCATCCAGGGAGCCGGGCGCGGACGCACGGTCCTCAGCTACGACAACAACAACCAGCTCAACGGTCTGCCCTCCCCCAGCCACTGCCCCAACCGCCGGCTCGGGGACCGGGACCTGCACAACGGCTGGCGGGCCAACGTCGGCGTCGAGGCCGACGACGTCACGCTGGTCGACCTCAGCTGCGTGAACACGACCCCGGCCGGCGGGTCTCAGGCGGAGGCCCTCCGCGGCAACGGCACCCGCACCGTCCTCAACCGCGTGGCGCTGCACGGCCACCAGGACACCCTCCGGCTGCAGGGCACGGGCTTCGTCGTCGACACGCTCGTCGAGGGCGACGTCGACTTCGTCTGGGGCACCGGGGCCGTCCACCACTGGCGCTCGGAGTACCGCTCGCTCGGTCCCGGCTACCTGATGCAGATCCGCAACGGCGCCGACGAGCGCGGGCACGTCCTCGTCGACTGCCGGCTGACCCGCGCCGCGGGCGTCCCCGACCACTCGGTCCGGGTGGCCCGCACCGACCCCCGCGCCTTCCCGCACAGCGAGGCGGTGCTGCTGGGCTGCCGGCTGGACGACCACGTCCACCCTGACCGCTGGCTGGTCCACCCGCCGGCCGACGCGCCGGGCCGGGAGCGGTTCCTCGAGCACGACTGCACCGACGCCCTCGGCCGCCCCACCCGCCGTGACCGCCCGCTGGCCGCAGCCGAGGCCGCGCGGTGGCGGGACCCCGCGCACACGCTGGGCGGCTGGGTGCCGTGGACGGTCAACGTCGGCTCGTCCTCGGGCGTGGCCGGCGGCGCGGCCGCCGTGCACTGGTCGGCGCCGCCGGGGCACCTCGCCGGCGACCGGCTGGTGCTGTGCGAGGCGGAGGACGGCTCGGGGACGGCGCCGCTGCGGGCCGAGGAGCTGGGCAGCACCGCCACCACCGGCACCACCCGGTTCCCGCTCCCCC
>NZ_WPCU01000005.1:188-5953 GCF_009742705.1 Auraticoccus cholistanensis | reverse complement strand
CACCCCATGAAGCACCGACGACCTGTCGGCGTGGTCGACGCCGAGGCCGAGGCCAGCCGTCCCGCCCACGTGCGGACCCTGCCCGACTGCGTGCTGGGCGTCGACGTCGACCGGCTCATCACCGTCGCCACCGCCGAGGACGTGGCCGACCGGCGCGCCCGGCTGGTGGACTACCTCTGGAAGGGCGAGGGGCTGCCCACCCGGGTCCCCGACCGGGAGCGCGGCGTGGAGCTGGCCGACCTCGACGCCCTCGACCACGCCGGCGTCGACCGGGCCACGGTGGTCATGCGGCACGGCCTGACCACCACCTCCTACGTCGCCCACCCGCGCCGACCGGTGCCGGGACGGTTCGGCTGCTTCCTGGCCGGCCACGGGGACGGCCGCCAGCCCCGCTACCACCGACCCCAGCTGGCGGTGATGCGAACCCTGCTGGACCACGGCTACCAGGTGGCCGGCCTCGACATGCCGCTGCAGGGGTGGAACTCCCCGCACCTCGACGACCCCGACGACGGTGCCCCGCCGCCCGCCGACCCGCGCAGCCACGAGGTCCTGGCCCGCTACGACCGTCCCGACTTCTCGGCGGCGACCTACTTCGTCGAGCCGCTGGTGGCCCTGCTCAACCAGGCCGAGCGGGAGGCGCCGCTGGAGAGCGTGGTGACCGTCGGCTTCTCCGGCGGCTCGTGGACGACCGTCCTGCACGCCGCGATCGACCCGCGGGTCACCCTCAGCATCCAGGTCGCGGGGTCCTGGCCGTTCTACCTGCGCCCCTACCCCGCCGAGCACCCCAACTACGGCGACTGGGAGCAGCGGCGGGAGAGCCTGCCCGGGCTGTACGACATCGCCGGCTACCTCGACCTCTACGTCCTCGGCGCGGCCGGCGAGGGCCGCCAGCAGCTGCAGGTCCTCAACCGCTTCGACCCCTCCTGCTTCCCCGGCGTCGGCTACCGCAGCTACGCCCAGCCCGTCCGCGACCGGGCCGCCCTGCTCGGCGGCGGGTGGGACGTCGTCGACGACCCCACCCACGGCCTGCACCAGGTCTCGCCGTTCGCGGTCGAGGTGCTGGCCGCCGAGCTGGACGCCCTGCACCCCCACCCCCAGCCGAAGGAGCACCCGTGAGCACGACCACCTCCACCACCACCCGACCGCAGCACGCCCACCCGGCCGGCACCGGCCCGGTGGTCCCGACCGAGGGGTCCGCCGCCGTGCAGCGTCCGGTCGCCCGCGCGGTGGTCACCGGCGGGCTGTGGCACCACTGGCAGCAGCTGAACCGCACGGCGAGCATCCCGCTGGGCATCGCCAAGCTGTCCGAGGCGGGCAACCTCACCAACCTGCGGCTGGCCGCCGGCGAGCCGCTGGAGGCGACCCACCAGGGCCCGGTCTACATGGACTCCGACGTCTACAAGATGCTGGAGACGGTGGCCTTCGAGCTCGAGCGGGGCGACGACGACGCGCTGACGGCCTTCGTCGACGAGGCGTGCGCCCTGGTCGCCGCGGCCCAGGCCGAGGACGGCTACCTCAACTCCTACTACCAGGTGCGCGCCCCCGGCGAGCGCTACCAGAACCTGACCAACAGCCACGAGCTCTACACCGCCGGGCACCTGTTCCAGGCCGCGGTGGCGCTGGCCCGCACGACCGGGGACCAGCGGCTGCTCGACATCGCGCGCCGGCTGGCCGACCACCTGGTCGAGGTGTTCCTGGTGCAGCGGCTCCCCCGGCTGGACGGCCACCCGCAGGTCGAGACCGCGCTGGTCGAGCTCTACCGCTGCGTCGGCGTGCCGGAGTACCTGGAGCTGGCCCGACGCCTCGTCGAGGACCGCGGCCGCGGGCTCGTCGGCTCGCACCCGGCCGGCCGGCTCTACCAGCAGGACGCCTTCCCCGTCCGGGAGATGACCGTGGTGACCGGGCACGCGGTCCGGGCGATGTACCTGGAGGCCGGGATCGTCGACCTGTACCTGGAGACCGGCGACCGGTCGCTGCTGGAGACCTCCCAGGCGCGCTGGGAGAACCTGGTCGCCGCCCGGACGGCGCTGACCGGCGGGCACGGGGCCCGCCAGCTCAAGGAGGCCTTCGGGGAGGACTACGAGCTGCCGCCGGACCAGTCCTACAACGAGACCTGCGCCGCGGTGGCGAGCATCCACTGGAGCTGGCGGCTGCTGCTGGCCACGGGCGAGGCGCGGTACGCCGACCTGGTCGAGCGCACCCTGCACAACGTGTTCGCCGCCTCGGTGTCGGCGGACGGGCTGGAGTTCTTCAAGGGCAACCCGCTGCAGCGCCGCGCCGACCACGCCCTGTCCGTCGGGGACCCACGCTGGCGCGACGGCTGGTTCTGGTCCGCCTGCTGCCCGCCCAACGTGACCCGGCTGATGTCGTCCCTGCAGCACTACCTGGCCACCACCTCCGGCAGCACGCTCAGCCTGCAGCTGTACGGCGACGCCCGCATCGGTGCCGTCCTGCCCGTCGGCGAGGTGGACCTGGCCGTGAGCACCGCCCTGCCCTGGGACGGCTCCACCCGGGTGCGCGTGGAGTCCGCGCCCGGGGCGGAGTGGACGCTGGCCCTACGCGTCCCGTCGTGGAGCCCGCGGCCGGAGGTGCGGCTGGACGGTCAGCCGCTCGAGGTCGCGCCCGACGAAGCCGGCTACCTGAGGATCACGCGCCGCTGGCGCCCGGGCGAGGAGGTCGGCGTGGCTTTCGACGTGTCGCCGCGGCTGACGACGCCCCACCCGCGGGTGGACGCCGTCCGCGGCTGCCTGGCGCTGGAGCGGGGGCCGCTGGTCTACTGCTTCGAGCAGGCCGACCAGCCGGACGGGGTCGACGTGGAGCAGCTGCGGCTGACCGGCGACGCGGCCTCGGTCGCCGTCGAGCGGCGCGAGCTCGACGGGATCGGGGCGACGGTGACGCTCACCGTGGACGCCGAGGAGCTGGTGGACGCCCCCCGCTCAGGCCTGCCGTACTACCCCGGCGAGCGCTCCTGGACGACCCGCCCCGTGCGGGCGACGGCCGTCCCCTACTTCCAGTGGGCCAACCGGGACCGGCGGGCCATGCGGGTCTGGGTGCCCGGCCCGGCGGCCCCCGCGGCCGGCGGTGCGCAGCGCTCCTGACCTGCGCCGCCGCTGCTCCGCCGGTCCCCGGGGATCCGGCGGAGCAGAGCGGAAGGGCCCGGCTCGTCCGAGCCGGGCCCTCCTCCCCCCGACCGGTCAGCCGTTGATGCGGACCTCGGAGAAGCGGCCGACGGTGTAGTTCTCGATGGCGTTCTCCTCCTTGTTCGCGTCGACGGCCAGACCGATGTAGACGCGGTTGGTGGACATCGGGATCCGCTCGTAGCCGATCCGCGTCCACTGCAGCGAGTCGGTGCCGAAGTGGCACTCGAACTCGGTGCCCCGCTTGATGATGCGCAGCCAGTACGGCTGCGGCTCCAGCTCGGAGTCGTCGTAGGGGTAGTGCCCGATGCTGGGAGCGGGGCCGTGGGAGCTGATCCGCGACACCACGGCCTTGTAACCGCTCTCGGCCCAGGTGAGCCCGCCGGCGAAGTACGGCGAGTCCGGCTCCAGCGACTGGCGGACCATCAGGCCGGCGTAGGCGCCCTCGTAGGTCCGGTCGATGCCGTCGATCCGGGCGATGATCTCCACGACGTCGTCCTGACGGGCGCGGATGCGCTGGTGCAGGTAGTGGAAGGAGTCGTCGCGGCCGCGGATCTTGCCCGAGCCCTTGATGACGTACCGGTCGGTCCGGGTGTCGATGAAGGCCGAACCGGGGATCGCGACGTCGCCCACGTCGGTCGAGGTCCAGGGCGTGACGGCCGACGTCCGGTTGACGTGGATGGGCGTGCCGGTGGAGTCCGTCTTGGCGCCCCGGTCGTCGTGGGCGCGGGCCACGAGGTGGTACGTGCCGTCGGTGGCCGAGGGCCAGGTGACGGTGTAGGGGGCGCGGGTGGCCGAGCCGACGAGCGTGTCGTCGACGAAGAAGTCGACCTTGACGATGGAGGCCCCGTCGACCCCGTCGGCCTCGGCGCTGAGGGTCACCTGCTGCTTGGTGGCGGTGGAGGCGAACACCTGGTGGGCCACCGGGGAGGTGATGCTCACCGTCGGGCTGGGCCCGCTGGAGGCGATCGAGTTCAGGTACAGCTCCAGGTTGGTGTAGCCCGACCCGTCGTCGGCCAGCGCGGCGCCGTCGTCGGGGTCCTGCGGGTCGAGGCCGTGGTCGAGCTCCCAGTCGTCGGGGATGCCGTCGTGGTCGGAGTCCACCGGGGCCTCGCCGGACTCGATCAGCGGCATCCCGCCGACCTCGGACTGGGAGTTGATCAGACGCCCGGTGCCGTTGCGGACGTCGGCCAGCAGCCGCGCGTCCACCGAGTCGTAGCGGGGGACGCTGCAGCCCACGCCGGACAGCACGTCCTCGTAGGCCTCCTCGGCCGTCTGCTCGGGGACCGGGTTGGGGAACTCCACCGGCCGGCGGAGCAGCGTGATGCCTCCGACCGGGTAGGTGATGCCGAGCTCGTTGTCGGCGGTGACGTCCTCGTGGCCCTCGATGACGTTGCCGGCCACGTGCCAGCTGCCGCCCCGGCCCGGCGCGACGATCTCGGGGGCGATGTGGGCCAGCGTGGCGGGGCCGGGCTTGTAGTAGTTGCCGACGAGGTTGATCCCCTCGCACCACTCGCCGCCGTAGCAGGAGGTGAACCCGTAGTTGTAGATGACGTTGTTGCGGTGGTCGACCAGCTGGTCCATGTCCTCGACGAAGCTGAACCGCGGGTTGCGCCCGCCCTGGTGGATGAGCAGGTTGTGGTGGTACGTGACGTTGTCCCCGCCCCACAGCCCGCCGTAGCCGTGACGGCCCTTCTCGTGGGCCGACATCGTCAGCCCCTCGGCGATGATGCAGTACTGCACGGTCACGTCGTAGTTGCCGTAGAGGGAGAAGCACTCGTCGATGCCCCAGGAGATCGAGCAGTGGTCGATCACCAGGTTGCGCCGGGACTCGCCGTTGACCGCGTCGACCCCCAGCTGGGTGATGTCGCCGGTACGGACCCGGAGGTAGCGGATGATGATGTTGTCGCCGCGGATCTTGAACTCGTTGTTGACCACCGAGATGCCGTCACCGGGAGCCGTCTGGCCGGCGATGGTGAGGTTGGAGCCGCTGACGTCCAGCCCGCTCTCCAGCTCGATGGTGCCGCCGACGCGGAACACGATGGTGCGGTCGTCACCGGAGACGGCGTCGCGCAGCGAACCGGGGCCGGAGTCGGCCAACGTGGTCACCTCGTACACCGCGCCACCGCGACCACCGGTGGTGAACTTGCCACCGCCCTCCGCCCCCGGGAAGGCGGCGACGGTGTTGCCCTCCACCGCGGCCGCCTGCGCGGGCGCCGCACGCCGCACCAGGCGGTCGGGGGACGGCTTGTCGGGCTGACCGAACGCCCTGGCGGTGCGGTGGCGCTCGATGGCGACCAGAGCCGTCCCCGCCACGGCGGCACCGGCGAGAAAACCGCGCCGGCCCACCCTCAGTCCTGTGGGAGTCATGCTGTGCTCCTGTCCTGCGCTCCGTTGCGCGGGTCGAGCGGCAGACGTGCGCCCGGGGGTGGGCGCGCGCCATGCATGCCGCTGGCATACCAGCACCGTAGGCATCCACGCAGAGGGCGTCAACCCATGCAGACGCGGCAGTTGGGCACTCCCGGCGCGCAGCTGCTGCGGATGCGCCGGCGGGTGCGGCCAGGCGCTGGAGGAGCAGGCGCTCGAGGAGCAGGCGCTCGAGGAGGCGGGGCGAAAATGCCCTGGAAT
>NZ_WPCU01000005.1:0-133 GCF_009742705.1 Auraticoccus cholistanensis | reverse complement strand
GCCACCGAAACTCTATGGAGATGTACCAACACACCGACCACGAGGGTTGTGTTGATGTCTCGAGAGACCTCACAGTGGACGCGAAACAATCTTTGAAGTGCTTGTGACAAGCCCTCGGCCTATTAGTATCGGT
>NZ_WPCU01000018.1 GCF_009742705.1 Auraticoccus cholistanensis | reverse complement strand
GGGCAAGAGCCTGGAGCAGATCGAGATCGAGCGCTACGGCGAGGTCGTCGACGCCTCCTGATCCCACCGGCGCCCGTTCCGCTGCGACTGCGCAGCGGAACGGGCGCCGCTGCGTCCGGGAGCGCTCAGACCGCGGTGGCCAGCTCGCTGGACAGCACCAGCCCGCCGCCGCCGAGCAGCACCGTGTCGTCGTCGCTCGTGTCCAGCAGCACCACCGGCGGGTCGTCGCGGTGCGGGGCGTTGCGGGCCAGCCGCTCCTGCAGCAGCAGCCGCATCCGCTCGCCGCCCCCGACGACGTCGCCGTGCATGATGTAGGTGCTGGAGGCGAGCATGTGCTCGTTGTTCGCCAGCCCGATCACCAGGTTGTCCGCGTAGAGCTCCAGAAGCTCGACGGCGCCCGCGACGCCCTGCTCGGCCTGCTCGGCCAGCTGGGCGCAGGTCGTGGTGCCGGCGCCGGGCAGCCCCGCCTCCCGGGCCCGCTCGCGCAACCAGCCGGTGGTGGCCACCGTCTCCCAGCAGCCCCGGCGCCCGCACAGGCAGGTGGCCCCCGCCAGGTCCACGACGATGTGGCCGTACTCCCCGCCTGCGCCCTTGAAGCCGCGGAACACCTCGCCGTCGTGCACGATTCCCATGCCCAGCGCCTCCCCGGTGTAGACCGAGGCGAAGTGGTCCATCCCGCGACCCAGCCCGAACCACTTGTCGCCCAGCGCCAGCACGCGCGGGTGGTGGTCCACCGTGACGGAGGTGGCGAACCGCGACGACAGCAGCTCGGCCACCCGGAAGCCGTTCATCACCGGCGCCAGGTGCAGCGAGAGGATCGTGCCGGTGCTGGTGTCGACCATGCCGGCGGCGGCGATGCCGATGCCCAGCAGCGAGCGTCCGCCGAAGCACTCCTCGGCCAGCTCGACCAGCACCGCCGAGATCCGGTCCAGCGGCCAGGACGGGTCGACGACCCGCTCGCCGGACGTGCGGATGGTGCCGTCCATGCCGAGCCGGGCCGCCATCAGCCGGGTCGAGGCGATGCGGATCGAGCCCAGCTCGGCGCCGTGCTGGTTGAACCACAGCGGACGCGCCGGCTTGCCGCCGGAGGGGGAGGCCGCCACCGCGTCGCCCTCCACCAGGCTGCCGTCGTCGACCAGCGGCTGCAGGATGGTGGCGATCGTGGCGCGGTTGACGCCCAGGGCGCGGGCCAGCTGGGCGCGGCTGGTGGGGCCGTTCTGCAGCAGCAGCTGCAGCACGCGCGAGCGGTTGCTGCGCCCCATGGTGCTCGGCGAGAGCAGCCGCACCCTCGCGGTCGAGGTCGACTTCGTCACACGCGTCACCCTTCGTCGGGTCGGGGGCCACCGGCTGCCTGGTTGACCTTTTCGTGACCTCCCGGGTCTAGGCAAGACCCGGTCCGGTATGTAAGTTACCAACTCATACATACCGAGCGCGAGGGTCAGGAGCAGGTCATGGCAGCACAGGGCGGAGCACGGGTCGCGGTGGTGGGCGCGGGCATCCGGGGGTCGATGTTCGCCCGGGCCATCCAGCAGAACCCGACCGCGGAGCTCGTCGCCCTGGTCGAGCCGGCCGAGTCGACCCGCACCCGGGTGGCCCAGCAGCTGCAGATCCCGGTCTACGCCGACGTCGCCGAGCTGCTGGAGCGCCACCCCGACCTCACCGGCGCCGTGATCGCCACCCCCGACCCCACCCACCGCGCCCCCGCGGTCGCCTGCGCCGAGGCGGGTCTGCACCTGCTGGTGGAGAAGCCGCTGGCCACCACCGGCGAGGACGCCGAGGCCATCACCGCCGCGGTCGAGCGGGCCGGCGTGCAGGCCGTCGTCGGCTTCGAGAACCGGTGGAACGAGCGCTTCGCCGAGGTCCGCCGCCAGCTCGCCAGCAAGGAGCACGGCCGGGTCGTGCACCAGGTGTCCAACCTCAACGACACCGTCTTCGTGCCCACCGAGATGCTGTCCTGGGCGGGCACCAGCTCCCCGGCCTGGTTCCTGATGCCCCACACCCTCGACCTGACGATGTGGCTCTCCGACGCCGTCCCCGTGGAGGTCTTCGCCCGCGGCGTGCAGCGGGTGCTGCCCGCCCTCGGCGTCCCCACCTGGGACACCGTCACCGCCTCGTTCCTGATGTCGGACGGCTCGGTCGTGGTGCTCAACTCCTCGTGGGTGCTGCCCACCTCCATGCCGTCGGTCTTCGACTTCCGCCACGAGGTGCACACCGACACCACCAGCTACCAGATCGAGATCAGCCCCAGCGGCGTCACCCGCTACGACGCCGAGCGGGGCAGCTGGCTGCAGTTCGGGGTGCACGAGCGCTCCGGCCGGCTGCGCGGCGTGCCGATCGACATGGTCGACGACTTCGTCGACCTGCTCAACGGCGCCGACCTCGACCTGCCCGACGTCCGCCACGGCCTCACCGTCACCCGCAGCATCGAGGCCGTCCACGCCAGCCTGGCCAGCGGACGTCCCGAACCGATCAACGCCTGACCCGAGGGCCCGACCGAGCCCGTCCACCCGACCGCCACAAGGAGCTCAACCATGGTGAATGCCTTCTCCCGTCGACGCGCGCTCCAGCTGGGCGCCCTCACCGCGGGCTCGCTGGCCCTCGGCGGCTGCGTCGGAGCCAACGACCCGGCCGCCGGCGGTGGTGCCGCCGACCCGGCCGAGGGCCCGCTGCGTCCCGGATCGGCGCCCTCGGGCGAGATCACGATCCTCGACGACAACACCAACCAGGTCTTCCAGGAGTCGACGATCGCCGCCTTCCAGGCCGCGACCGGGATCACGGTGAAGACCTACACGCAGGGCAACTTCAACGACCTGCACGACCGCTTCGCCACCCTCTTCGCCGCCCAGGACACCAGCGTCGACGTGGTGATGACCTGGGCCGGCTGGACGGCCGAGTTCGGCCAGGCCGGCTGGCTGCAGGAGCTGGACCGCTCCGCCGTCCCCGGCGACCTGATCCAGCCCGCGCTCGACGCGGTCAGCTGGGACGGCAAGGTGTACGGGCTGCCCAAGTTCTCCAGCGTGCAGACGATGTTCTGGAACAAGGACCTCTTCGCCGCCGCGGACCTCGACCCCGACCAGGGGCCGGAGGACTGGGACTCGTTCGTGGCCGCCGCCAAGGCGCTCACCCGCGAGGGCCAGTGGGGCTACGCCTGCGACATCGGCAACCCGGCCGGCGCCTACCAGAACTTCCTGCGGGTGCTGCTGCTCAACGGCGGCGACATGTACGACGCCGACTACAAGCCGATCTTCAACAGCGAGGAGGGTGTCGAGGCCCTCACCAAGTTCGCCGAGCTGCTGAACGTGCACAAGGTGATGGACCCCGCCTCGCTGCAGACCACCAACGCCTCCGACCTCGGCGACCAGTTCGCCCGGGGCGAGACCGGCATCGTCTTCAACTGGCCCTTCCAGTACGCGGTGGCCACCGGCGAGGACTCCCAGCTCTCGGCCGACACCGTCGGCAACGGCCTGATCCCGGGGATGAGCGTGCGCTCGGCCTCGATCGACGGCTCCGAGGGCTTCGCCATCAGCAAGTTCTCCCAGAACAAGGAGGCCGCGCTGGCCTGGCTGCAGTTCGTGGCGACCGGTGAGGTGCAGAAGCAGATCGTCGCCGAGGAGGGCTGGTTCCCGGTCTCGCAGCCGGTGCTGGAGGACCCCGAGAGCGTGGAGGCGCTGCCGGTGCTGCAGACCTACCAGCAGTCCACCGACTACGCCACCAAGCGGTGGGGCGTGCCGTGGTCCAGCGAGCTCGACCAGCTGCTGTCGGTGCAGATCAGCAACGTGATGAACCAGACCACCAGCCCGCGTGAGGCCCTGGACAGCGCCGCGGCGCAGACCGAGGAGCTCGTGCGGCGCTACCTCGGGTGAGCACGGTGACCTCGACCACCACCGAGCCGGCCGC
>NZ_WPCU01000017.1 GCF_009742705.1 Auraticoccus cholistanensis | reverse complement strand
TAACACCCGAAGCCGGTGGCCCAACCCTTGTGGGGGGAGCCGTCGAAGGTGGGACTGGTGATTAGGACTAAGTCGTAACAAGGTAGCCGTACCGGAAGGTGCGGCTGGATCACCTCCTTTCTAAGGAGCTTCGTAGCTCGTCTGCTGCCGCGGTTGTGGTGGTGGGCGGGTTCATTCACCTGGTTGCCGGAGCGTTCGTCTTCGGGCCGGGTGGCTCTGGAATGTGGAACGATGACCATTAAGCCGGCTGTTGCTGGTTCGTCTGCTAGTACTGCCTGGTCGGGTCCTTCGGGGTCTGGTCGGGTGTGGAGGGTGGAGGGGCTGGTGGGGTTGGCCCGGAGGCACACTGTTGGGTCCTGAGGGATCGGCTGCACCTTGTGGGGTGTTGGTTGGTTTCTTGGCGGGCCACGGCTTCTGCTACCTGGTGGTGGTGGGGGTGTGGTTGCTGCTGGTGTGTTGAGAACTTCACAGTGGACGCGAGCATCTTTGTAGTGTTTTTGACAAGCTACTAAGGGCAGTCGGTGGATGCCTAGGCACCAAGAGCCGATGAAGGACGTGGAAACCTGCGATAAGCCCCGGGGAGCTGGTAAACGAGCGCCTGATCCGGGGATCTCCGAATAGGGAAACCTCGAAGGAAACCGGAGTCATGTCCGGCGACCCCTGTCTGAACACATAGGGCAGTGGGAGGGAACGCGGGGAAGTGAAACATCTCAGTACCCGCAGGAAGAGAAAACAACCGTGATTCCGTAAGTAGTGGCGAGCGAACGCGGAAGAGGCCAAACCGTAGGTGTGTGATAGCTGACAGGCGTTGCATCTGCGGTGTTGTGGGGCCGTCTTGACCGGGCTGTCGACCGGTCGAGGAGTAAGAAATGGTCATGGAAGTCGAAGTACTCTGGGAAGGTACGGCAGAGCGGGTAATACCCCCGTAGACGTAAGATGACCACTCCTGGACGTCACCCCAAGTAGCACCCAACCCCTGAAATTGGGTGTGAATCTGGCGGGACCACCCGCTAAGCCTAAATACTCCTTGGTGACCGATAGCGGACAAGTACCGTGAGGGAAAGGTGAAAAGTACCCCGGGAGGGGAGTGAAATAGTACCTGAAACCGATTGCCTACAATCCGTCGGAGCTTTGCCCTTCGGGGTGGGGTGACGGCGTGCCTTTTGAAGAATGAGCCTGCGAGTTAGTGGTGCGTGGCGAGGTTAACCCGTGTGGGGAAGCCGTAGCGAAAGCGAGTCCGAACAGGGCGATTTGAGTCGCGCGCTCTAGACCCGAAGCGGAGTGATCTATCCATGGCCAGGTTGAAGCGACGGTAAGACGTCGTGGAGGACCGAACCCACCAGGGTTGAAAACCTGGGGGATGAGCTGTGGATAGGGGTGAAAGGCCAATCAAACTCCGTGATAGCTGGTTCTCCCCGAAATGCATATAGGTGCAGCGTCGCGTGTTTCTTACCGGAGGTAGAGCACTGGATGGTCTAGGGGGCCCAACAGCTTACCGAAATCAGCCAAACTCCGAATGCCGGTAAGTGAGAGCGCGGCAGTGAGACTGTGGGGGATAAGCTTCATAGTCGAGAGGGAAACAGCCCAGATCACCAGCTAAGGCCCCTAAGCGGTAACTAAGTGGAAAAGGATGTGGAGTTGCGGAGACAACCAGGAGGTTGGCTTGGAAGCAGCCACCCTTGAAAGAGTGCGTAATAGCTCACTGGTCAAGTGATTCTGCGCCGACAATTTAGCGGGGCTCAAGTTATCCGCCGAAGCTGTGGCATTCACGCGTGTATCAGGCCTTCGTGGTCCAGGTGCGTGGATGGGTAGGGGAGCGTCGTGTGCGCGAAGAAGCGGCGGGGTGACCCAGTCGTGGAGTGCACACGAGTGAGAATGCAGGCATGAGTAGCGAATGACGGGTGAGAAACCCGTCCGCCGAATAACCAAGGGTTCCAGGGTCAAGCTAATCTGCCCTGGGTAAGCCGGGACCTAAGGCGAGGCCGACAGGCGTAGTCGATGGACAACGGGTTGATATTCCCGTAGCCGGCGAAACAACGATCCTGCCGAGGCGCGTGATGCTGAGATCGGAAGTTCTCAGGAGGCCTTCGGGTCACACTGAGTACGACCCTTCGACCCGATCGTGTAGTAGGCAAGCTGCGGAGGGACGCAGGAAGGTAGCCCATCCCGGGCGATGGTTGTCCCGGGCTAAGCGTGTAGGGCGAGGTGTAGGCAAATCCGCACCTCATGTGCCTGAGACGGGATGGCTCTGCTGCATTCGTGCGGTGGAGTGGGTGATCCTATGCTGCCTAGAAAAGCTTCGTGAGCGAGTTGTGAGCCGCCCGTACCCTAAACCGACACAGGTGGTTAGGTAGAGAATACCAAGGCGATCGAGATAATCGTGGTTAAGGAACTCGGCAAAATGCCCCCGTAACTTCGGGATAAGGGGGACCTGAGAGGTGACGGTCTTCACGGCCGGTAGCCTCGAGGGTCGCAGAGACCAGGCCCAAGCGACTGTTTACCAAAAACACAGGTCCGTGCTAAGTCGAAAGACGATGTATACGGACTGACTCCTGCCCGGTGCTGGAAGGTTACGGGGAAGGGTTAGCCTCACGGCGAAGCTCTGAACTTAAGCCCCAGTAAACGGCGGTGGTAACTATAACCATCCTAAGGTAGCGAAATTCCTTGTCGGGTAAGTTCCGACCTGCACGAATGGAGTAACGACTTGGGCGCTGTCTCAACCACGAACTCGGCGAAATTGCACTACGAGTAAAGATGCTCGTTACGCGCAGCAGGACGGAAAGACCCCGGGACCTTTACTATAGTTTGGTATTGGTGTTCGGTACAGCTTGTGTAGGATAGGTGGGAGACTGTGAAGCCGCCACGCCAGTGGGGGTGGAGTCATCGTTGAAATACCACTCTGGCTGTTCTGGATATCTAACCTAGGTCCATGATCTGGATCAGGGACAGTGCCTGATGGGTAGTTTGACTGGGGCGGTCGCCTCCCAAAAGGTAACGGAGGCGCCCAAAGGTTCCCTCAGCCTGGTTGGCAATCAGGTGTTGAGTGTAAGTGCACAAGGGAGCTTGACTGTGAGAGAGACATCTCGAGCAGGGACGAAAGTCGGGACTAGTGATCTGACGGTGGCATGTGGAAGCGCCGTCACTCAACGGATAAAAGGTACCCCGGGGATAACAGGCTGATCTTGCCCGAGCGTCCATAGCGACGGCATGGTTTGGCACCTCGATGTCGGCTCGTCGCATCCTGGGGCTGGAGTCGGTCCCAAGGGTTGGGCTGTTCGCCCATTAAAGCGGCACGCGAGCTGGGTTCAGAACGTCGTGAGACAGTTCGGTCCCTATCCGCTGCGCGCGTAGGAGTCTTGAGAAGGGCTGTCCTTAGTACGAGAGGACCGGGACGGACTAACCTCTGGTGTGCCAGTTGTCCTGCCAAGGGCACGGCTGGTTGGCTACGTTGGGAAGTGATAACCGCTGAAAGCATCTAAGCGGGAAGCACGCTTCAAGATGAGGGCTCCCACAGAGTAGTCTGGTAAGGCCCCCGGTAGACGACCGGGTGATAGGTCGGATGTGGAAGCACAGCAATGTGTGTCGAGCTGACCGATACTAATAGGCCGAGGGCTTGTCACAAGCACTTCAA
>NZ_WPCU01000015.1 GCF_009742705.1 Auraticoccus cholistanensis | reverse complement strand
CTCGGTCATCGGTCCTCCGGGGTCAGCCCGGCGCGGCGCGCCGGGTCGGTCGTGGGTGCGGGGACGTCCCGGGCTGCCGGGGCCCCGTCGGGCTCATCCTGCCCCGAGGCCGGGGCGTCGCCACCGGGGCCCCCCGGGCGGGCCCTCAGCACTCGACGATGTTGACCGCGAGCCCGCCGCGGGCGGTCTCCTTGTACTTGACCTTCATGTCGGCCCCGGTCTGCATCATCGTGCGGACCACCTGGTCCAGGCTCACCTTGTGCGTGCCGGTGCCGTGCAGCGCCAGCCGGGCGGCGGTGATGGCCTTGACCGAGGCGACGGCGTTGCGCTCGATGCAGGGGATCTGCACCAGCCCGCCGACGGGGTCGCAGGTCAGACCGAGGTGGTGCTCCAGCCCGATCTCGGCGGCGTTCTCGACCTGGCGCGGGGTCCCGCCGAGGACGGCGGCCAGCGCCCCGGCCGCCATCGAGCAGGCGGTCCCCACCTCGCCCTGGCAGCCGACCTCGGCGCCGGAGATGGAGGCGCTCTGCTGGTAGACGGCCCCCAGCGCGCCGGCGACCAGCAGGAAGTCGCAGACGGTGTCCTCGTCGCTGCCGGGCACGAACCGGACGACGTAGTGCAGCACCGCGGGGATGATGCCCGCGGCCCCGTTGGTGGGGGCGGTCACCACCCGGCCGCCGGCGGCGTTCTCCTCGTTGACCGCCAGCGCCCAGAGGGTCACCCAGTCCAGCGCGCGCAGCGGGTCGGGCTGCGCACCGGGACGGCCCTCCTCGGCCAGCAGCCGGGCCCGCAGGTCGGCGGCCCGGCGCGGCACCCGCAGCCCGCCGGGCAGCGTGCCGGTGCGTCGGCAGCCGGCCTCGACGCAGGCCCTCATGGTGTCCCAGACGGCCAGCAGCCGGCGGCGGACCTCCTCGCGGGGGCGCCGGGCGGTCTCGTCGGCCCACATCAGCTCCGCCACCCCCATCCCGGTGCGGTCGCACTCGGCCAGCAGCTCCGCGCCGGTGCGGAAGGGGTGGGGGACCGGGGTGGGGTCGGGCCGCAGCACCGGCGTGCCGCTGCCGTCGTCGTCGAGCACGAACCCGCCGCCGACGGAGTAGCTGGTCGAGCGCCGCAGCACCGAACCAGCTGCGTCGGTGGCGGTGAAGGTCATGCCGTTGGGGTGGAAGGGGAGCGCGCGGCGACGGTGCAGCACCAGGTCGTCGTCGGGGTCGAAGTCGATCTCGCGCCGGCGCGCGGGGTCGTCGCAGGCCCGGTTCAGCACCAGCCGACGGG
>NZ_WPCU01000014.1 GCF_009742705.1 Auraticoccus cholistanensis | reverse complement strand
CACCGGCGGGCGGAACAGGAAGCAGGGCACGAGCTCGTCGTCGGGGGTCGGCACCCGGTGCACGGTGGGCTCGGCGAGCCGTCCGGCCAGGTCGCCGGGCAGCTGCTCGCGACCGTCCACCAGCAGCGTCGCCTGCCCCGTGGCGGCGTCGACCGAGTACAGCGACGCCGGCGAGGTGGAGGCGGACACGGTCAGCACGAACCGGGAGGAGTCGGCGGCCCAGACGACGTCGGCCGTGCCCGGCTCGGGCAGCTCGACGGCGCAGCGCGGCGTGCCGTCGGCCTCGTGCACCGCCAGCCGGAGGGCGCCGTCGACCAGGGTGCCCACCACCATTGCCGAGGCGTCGGGGGACGTCCACAGCAGCAGGTCGTGCTCGTCGTCGACCACCAGCGGCTGCCAGGAGGCGCCGTCGAGGGAGACCCGGAAGACGGCGGTGAACTCCCGCCCGGAGTTGGAGCTGAGCAGCAGCGCCTCGTCACCGGCGGCCCAGGCCACCGAGTGGTGCTGGGCGTGCTCGTCGGGGTCGGTAACCGCGCCGTCGCCCACGGCACGGGGGCCGGCGAGGAAGACCCGGGTGGACGCCGGTCGCAGGCTGAGGGCGGTGATGGCCACCGAGCCGTGGTCGGCCGAGACGACCGTGTCGGCCACGTAGCCGCCGCCGTCGTAGACGCAGGTCTCCTCGCCCGTGGCGAGGTCGCGGACTACGACGTCCATGTCGACCTGGTTGCGACGGTTCGTGGAGTAGACCACCGTGCCCGGGGTGACGTCGCGGAGCACGTGCATCGACGCGGGGTCGCGCACCAGCGGGGTCAGCTCGTCGAGGGTGACCGGCCGGGTGGGCAGCGGGTCGAGGGACAGCAGCGACAGCTGCATGAGCTCGTCACCGCCGTTGTCGTGCTGGACGACGACCTGCCGCCGGCCCGGCACGTAGCGGCCCGAGCACCGCGACGGCAGGTCGGTCAGCGGGGTGCGGGTGCCGTCGGTGTCGATCTCGACCAGCTGCAGGCTGCCGAGCGCGTCGTGCCCGGCGAGCACGCGGCCGTCGGCGTCGATGTCGAAGGCCTGCCAGGAGGTGAGGTCGAGCAGCTGGCGGACCACCGTGGTGGGGTCCGAGGGCGCGGGGGTGGTGTCGGAGCTCACCGGACCACCGTAGCCAGCGGTCGGCGGTCGTCCCCTGCCGCACTCTCCGCGGACTGCCTTCACAGCCGCTCCCCCACCTTCACAGCCGCTGCAACG
>NZ_WPCU01000013.1 GCF_009742705.1 Auraticoccus cholistanensis | reverse complement strand
AGGTGGCGTAGGCCTCGGCCATGGAGAGGGGGGTGACGTCGACCGAGCCGAGGGGGAGGGAGAAGATCGCGGACTGGCTGGTCATCTTCTCCCCGTTGGAGAGCTGGACGCCGAGCTTGTCCATCATCTTGGTGACGTTGCACAGGCCGGTGTCGCGGCCGAGCTGGAGGAAGTAGGTGTTGATGGACCAGTCCATGGCGTAGTCCATGGCGATGTTCGACCCTGAGCGGGTGGAGTTGACGGGTCGGTAGCCCTGGGGGACCTTGACCGGGCCCTGGCAGGAGTCGAACTGGGTGTCGGAGAAGTCCATCGGGGAGGGGGAGTTGTACCGCTTGGTCATGGGGATGCCGGCCTCGAGGGCGGCGGCGGCGGTGTAGGCCTTGAAGGTGGACCCGGCCTGGAACCCCTCGGCACCGCCGAGGGACTGCGGGACGGCGTAGTTGTAGTAGGTCTGGCCGGGGTCGGTGCCCATCTCGGGGCGGGACTGGGCCATGGCCATGATGAGCCCGGTGCCGGGTTCGACCATGGTCATGGTGGAGATGACGGGGTCTTGGGAGTCGATGAGGTCGGCGATGGCCTTCTCCGCGATCCGCTGGGTGTCCTTGTCGATCTTGGTCTTGATGGTGAGCCCGCCGCGCAGCAGCATCGCCTCGCGTTCCTCGCTGGTCTTGCCGAGGGCCTCGTTGGTGAGCAGGGTGCGGCGGACGTAGTCGCACAGGAACGGGAACTCGGTGCCGACGCAGCCGTTGGGGGCGGACTCGACCCCGTCGGGGTCCCAGGTGGTCTTGGTGGCCTTGGCGGCGTCGTCGGCGGTGATCAGCCCGAGCTGCTGCATGCGGTGGATGACCACGTCGCGGCGTTCGACCGCGGCGTCGGGGAAGCGGGTGGGGTCGGTGGCGGTGGGGTTCTGCACCAGCCCGGCGAGCATGGCGGCCTGGGCCAGGGTGAGCTTCTTGGCCGAGGTGTCGAAGTAGTGGCGGGCGGCCTGCTCCACCCCGTAGGCGCCGTCGCCGAAGTAGGCGATGTTGAGGTAGCGCTCCAGGATCTCGTCCTTGGTCAGCCGCTTCTCCAGCGCGATGGCGTAGCGCATCTCCTGG
>NZ_WPCU01000012.1 GCF_009742705.1 Auraticoccus cholistanensis | reverse complement strand
GCCCGGGCGCTGTTCGAGGGCGACGAGAGCGAGCAGGCGGCCCGGCTCGCCATGACGCTGGCGGGCGACCCGCTGGCGGTCTCCGCCCCGCGGCTGCAGGTCGAGGCGCTGCTGCTGGCCTCCCGCGCCAGCCGCTCGGCCAGCGACCTGGGGCTGGCGGTCGAGCGGGGGGAGCGGGCGCTGTCGCTGACGGGTCTGGTCGACGACGCCGACCTCGAGGCCGAGGCTCGGGTGGTCCTGCTCGGTGCCCTGATGGAGGCCGACCAGGTGGAGCGCGCCGAGGAGGTGGCCGAGGGGCTGCAGCGCCGGCTGCGGCGCATCGGCTCCCCGCAGGTCACCGGCCTGGCCCACTGGACGCTGGGCAACATGGCCTGGCTGTCGGGTGCGGCGGAGGAGGGCGCCCGGCACCACGCCGAGGCTGCGCGGCTTCTCAACCCGCACGTCGACCTGCGCAACTGGGGCCGGTTCCGCAAGGCCGCGGCCGTGGTGCGGCTGCAGAACGGCGTGGTCGACGACGTGCTCGAGCTGCTCCACCAGGCCGGTGACGCCCTGCGCATCGTCGGCAACCCGAGCGACCTGACCGAGCTCCGGCTCGCCGAGGCGCGCTACTGGCTGCTCTCGGGCGAGACCCGGACGGCGCGGTCGCTGGTGGAGTACTCCCTCGACGACACCACGCTGGCCGAGGCGCCGCACTCCCGCGCCGAGGCCGAGCAGCTGCTGGGGGAGATCGAGGTGGCCGAGGGCCACCAGCGCGCTGCCGGGCAGGCGTTCCTGCGGGCTGCGCTGCTGTTCGAGCAGGCCGGCGCCTACAAGCGCTCGGTGCAGATGTGGCGCCGGCACGCCGGC
>NZ_WPCU01000011.1 GCF_009742705.1 Auraticoccus cholistanensis | reverse complement strand
GGGTTGGCCGGTGCGGGGGTCGTTGAGGATGGAGGCGGTGTGGTGGTCCTTGCCGACGGTCTCGAGCGACCGGTCTCGCTCCGTGCGACAGCCGGTCGGTCCGGCCCGAAGAGCCGCGGTTGAGCACACGGGGCCCCTCAGGGTTGGCCTGCTTCGCCGGTATCCTTTTCTTCGACGGAGCCTCCTAAAGTCCGGATACGTACTAAAGAAATAATCTGAGCAGTTCCAATTAGGACCGCTGCAGTAACAAGTGGGCCAGTATAACCACTTGCACCTTGGGTTTGAGTAATCACTGCGCAACCAAGTAGAAGTGCAGCAAGGAGTGCTCCTGCTACAATTGGCTTTGGGTAATGGCGTACAGTAAACACGTTCACTCCCTGCGTTGCCGCCATATATAGGGCGGCGCCACCCCCAGCTACGGCTGCAATCCAGGCTATCTCCATTTTACTATTATTCTTCTTCCGGATAGTCGGGAGTGATAGCGTCGTATCCGCATCCTGCTGATGCCGCAACGAAGCCTCCTAGGCCACCCAACACAGCGCCTGACACCATGCCGGCCGGGCCTCCACCGATTCCTGCGATGGCACCCCCCGCCAACCCACCGAGGACTGTCTTGCCCACGTTGTTGTGAAGGCACGCACTGAGGCTTTCGTAACCTGTGGGGTCGGTGTTGTTGATGGGGTCGTTGCCGGCGTAGGCGTAGCGGTTCGCGTTGAGGGGGTCCAGGGGTGCGTCGAGGGAGTCTTGTTGGGTGAAGGTGCCGGTGGTGGGGTCGTAGTAGCGGGCGCCGTAGTGGATC
>NZ_WPCU01000004.1:636654-761725 GCF_009742705.1 Auraticoccus cholistanensis | reverse complement strand
GCCGCCTGCTCGCTCTCGTCGCCCTCGAACAGCGCCCGGGCCCGCATCATCGACAGCGACCAGGCGTCGGCGAGCTCGCCGCGGGTGGCGGCCTCACGGGCGGCGGCCTCCGCGGTGCGGGCCGCCCAGGCGAACCGGTGCTCGGCGTGGGCGCGCTGGATCTCGTGGTAGGCGGTGACCCGCTCGACCTCCCCCGCCCCGGCGACCACGGGCTCGTCGCTGGTGATCTGCTCCGGGCTCACCCCCAGCCGGGAGGCGAAGTACTGCACCAGCTCGGGGCTCAGCCGGCGCCGGCCCTTCTCGACGTGGGAGACGTAGCTGCCGCTGAACCGGTCGCCGCCGAGGTCGGCCTGCGACAGCTGCCGCTCGCGCCGCAGGCGCCGCAGCCGCTCGCCGATCAGACGGTCCTCCTGGGTCACCTCGACCGTGTCGGTCATCGCTCCTCCTCCGTGGACGCCGCGACCCGAAATCTGTGAGCCGACCTTGCGCATCGTGAAGATTTGTCACAGGCTTGTCGTGGTGGACTTGACAAACCTGACCACGAGTCAAGCGCTTGACGCGTGCCAGGTCAAGGGACGTCCCGCAACGGAAGGCCGAGGGGAGCTGACCGCGGCTGCGGGAGTCCCGGTCGGGACCCGCCAGCCGGGCACCCAGCCCGGAGTGCACGAACCGGCCGAGCAGCCGTGCCGCCCCGGTGCCAGACGAGTCGCCTGGCACCAGAAGACACGACCGAACAGGACAGACACATGAACATCTCTGCCAAGAAGATCCTCACCTCCGCCGTCGCCGCCGCCGCCCTGCTCCTCGGCGGCGCCGCCAGCGGAGCACTCGTCGACGACCAGGCCGGCGGTGGGATCTGGTACAAGCCCAGCAGCTCCTCCGTCGACTCCGCCGGTGGCGGCATCTGGTACAAGGCCAGCAGCCGCTCCCTCGAGTCGGCCGGCGGCGGCATCTGGTACAAGCCGGTCGCCCCCAAGGCCGACTCCCTCTGACCTGACGCGGGACCCTCGGCCGGTCCCGCCGCGTGCCTGCCTGTCGGCCCACCCCCGAAACACAGCACGGCCCCGCACCCTGGTGGGTGCGGGGCCGTCTGTCGTCCTGACCGGGTCAGGAGCGGGGTGCTCCGGTGAGCGGGGAGGTCACTTCAGGGTGACGCTGGCGCCGGCAGCCTCGAGCTGCTCCTTGGCCTTGTTGGCGTCGTCCTTCTTGACCTTCTCCAGGATCGCCTTGGGGGCGGACTCCACCAGGTCCTTGGCCTCCTTGAGACCGAGGCTGGTGAGGGCGCGCACCTCCTTGATGACCTGGATCTTCTTGTCGCCGGCGGACTCGAGGATGACGTCGACCTCGTCGCTCTCCTCCTCGGCCGGGGCGTCGCCACCGGCACCACCGGCGGCGGGGGCGGCGGCCACGGCCACCGGGGCGGCGGCGGTGACGCCGAAGGCGTCCTCGAAGGTCTTCACGAACTCGCTGAGCTCGATCAGGGTCATCTCCTTGAAGGCGTCAAGGAGCTCCTCGTTGCTGAGCTTTGCCATGGTGGCGTCCTTTCTCACTGGTCCTGCGCAGCGGCGGCTGCGTCGGTCTCGGCCTCGGCAGCAGGTGCTGCGTCGGTGTCGGCAGCAGGCGCTGCGTCGTTCTCGGGCTCCTGGGTCTGCCCAGCGCCGGCTCCGGCGATGAGCGAGGGGTCTGCCTCCGCGGCCGTCTGGAGCGCACCCAGGACGCGGGCGGCCTGGGAGAGCGGGGCGGCGAAGAGGGACACGGCGTTCTGCAGGGTGCCCTGCATGGCGCCGGCGAGCTTGGCGAGGAGGACCTCGCGCGACTCCAGATCGGCCAGCTTCCTGACCTGGTCGGCGTCGAGGGCACGGCCCTCCATGACACCACCCTTGATGACCAGGAGCGGGTTCGCCCGGGCGAAGTCACGCAGACCCTTGGCGACGTTGACGACGTCACCCTTGATGAAGGCGATCGCGGTGGGACCGACGAGCAGCTCGTCGAGCCCCTCGATGCCGGCCTCCCGGGCCGCGATCTGGGTCAGCGTGTTCTTCGTCACGGCGTAGCTGGCTTCGTCTCCGAGCGAGCGGCGCAGCTCCTTGAGCGCCGCCACGGAGAGTCCGCGGTACTCGGTCAGCACGGTGGCCTGGGAGCTGCGGAACTCCTCCGTCAGCTCGGCCACGCTGGCTGCCTTGTCTGGCCTCGCCATGGGTCTCCTTCCCACGTCTGGTGTTCGACCGGCGCGGCGCGCGGCCGTGCCGGACCGACGACCCCCGGGAACGGAAAAAGCCCCGGCACGCAGGCACGGGGCTCGAGGAGGCCAGGCCTCCTCCAACACGGTTCCTGCGCGGGCATCTCTGCTGAGAACTTCGGATCGGTCACCCGATCAACCAGCGGTCTTCGGCGCGTCGAGTCTAGGCCAGCGGGCAGCCGCGACCAAATCGGCCCCGGACGCACCCTCGGTCGCCCGTCTCACGGTACAACCTGAACGACATCTGAGAATTGCCACAGAGTCGTCTGTGGGTTACGTTCCGGTCGGCGGTGGGAGTCCCCCACCCCGGCCGCGCTCGGGGCGCGGCTCCACCGAGGGACGGAATTCACCCATGCACCCAGTTCTCAGATCCGCCGCGGCCCTGGTGGCCAGCCTGGCGCTCGGCGCCGGCATCGCGGTCACCAGCTCCGGCACGGCGGAGGCGGTCACCTGCCGCACCCAGCTGTCGTCCTACCCGACGGTCAAGAAGGGCTCGAAGGGGTCCGCGGCCAAGGCGGCGGAGTGCCTGCTCCGCTCCTCCGGCTACGCCACCACCCGCAACGGCTCGATCTCGGCCTGGGACGTCAAGCAGATCAAGGCCTACGAGAAGAAGCAGGGCTTCACCCCCGACGGCGTCGTCGGCTGGCGCACCTGGCAGCGGCTGCTGGACGGCGCCGGCGCCCGCAGCACCTCCAAGGCCGACAAGGCGGTGGCCTTCGCCAAGGCGCAGCTGGGCGACAGCTACCGCTACGGCGGCACGGGCCCCAGCTCCTGGGACTGCTCGGGGCTGACCCAGGGCGCCTGGAAGGCTGCCGGCGTCTCGCTCCCCCGCACCACCCAGGCGCAGTACAGCGGCGGCGGCAAGAAGGTCTCCAAGTCCCAGCTCAAGTCCGGTGACGTCGTCTTCTTCTACTCCGGACGCAGCCACGCCGCCATCTACGTCGGCGGCGGCTACGTCATCCACGCCTCCCGCCC
Source organism: Auraticoccus cholistanensis (assembly GCF_009742705.1). Taxonomy (GTDB): domain Bacteria; phylum Actinomycetota; class Actinomycetes; order Propionibacteriales; family Propionibacteriaceae; genus Auraticoccus; species Auraticoccus cholistanensis. The sequence continues at coordinate 758,511 of NZ_WPCU01000004.1, read as the reverse complement.
CGGCAAGCCGGTGCAGAAGGTCAAGATGTCGACCATGCCGTTCAACGGCGCCGTGCGCCCCGCCTGAGGGCAGCCACCGCACGCCGGACGGCACGGACCGGCCCCGCACGCACGACGGCCCCCGACCTCAGTGGTCGGGGGCCGTCGTGCGTGCGGGCGGCTAGCTCACTCGGCGTCGGGCTTGACCCGGTTGGCGTCCACCAGGACGCCGGGGCCCATGGTCGAGGACACGGTGATCTTCTTGATGTAGCGCCCCTTGGAGCTGGACGGCTTGAGCCGCAGCACCTCGTCGAGGGCGGCGAAGTAGTTGTCCTGGAGCTGGTCCTCGCCGAAGGAGGTCTTGCCCACGATGAACTGCAGGTTGGCGTGCCGGTCCACCCGGAACTCGATCCGCCCGCCCTTGATGTCGCTCACGGCCTTGGCGACGTCGACGGTCACGGTGCCGGTCTTGGGGTTCGGCATCAGACCGCGCGGGCCGAGCACCCGTCCGAGCCGGCCGATCTTGCCCATCATGTCCGGGGTGGCCACGACGGCGTCGAAGTCGAGGTAGCCGCCGGTGATCTTCTCGACCAGGTCGTCGGAGCCGACCTCGTCGGCGCCGGCGGCGATCGCGGCCTCCGCACGCTCACCGGTGGCGAAGACGAGGACCCGTGCCGTCTTGCCGGTGCCGTGGGGCAGGTTCACGGTGCCGCGGACCATCTGGTCGGCCTTGCGGGGGTCGACGCCCAGCCGCATGGCCACCTCGACGGTCTCGTCGAACTTGGCCTTGGAGGCGGCCTTCACCAGGGCGAGGGCCTCCTTGGGGGTGTACAGGCGCTCGCCGTCCAGCTGGGAGGCGGCCTGGATGTAGGTCTTGCTGCGCTTCATGTCTGGTTCCTTCTTCTCGACCAGGTGTGGTGCGGGCCGCGCCGGCCCTCCCACGGGTGGTTGGTGGTGCTGCGAGGGCTCAGCCCTCGACGGTGACGCCCATCGAGCGGGCGGTGCCCTCGACGATCTTCATCGCCGCGTCGACGTCGTTGGCGTTGAGGTCGGGCAGCTTGGTGCTGGCGATCTCGCGGACCTGGTCGCGGGTGAGGCGACCGACCTTCTCCTTGTGCGGGACGCCGGAGCCCTTCTGCAGCCCGGCGGCCTTCTTGATGAGCTCCGCGGCCGGCGGGGTCTTGGTGACGAAGGTGAAGGTCCGGTCCTCGTAGATGGTGATCTCGACCGGGATCACGTTGCCCCGCTGCGACTCGGTCGCGGCGTTGTAGGCCTTGCAGAACTCCATGATGTTCACGCCGTGCGGACCGAGGGCGGTACCGACCGGCGGGGCCGGCGTCGCGGCGCCGGCGTTCAGGGCCACCTTGACGAGTGCGGCGACCTTCTTCTTGGGAGGCATGGTTGTGGGTCCTTGCTCGGTTGGTTTCTGGCCGGTGCCACCGGCCGCTTCTGGCGGGCTCTCAGACCTTGGAGATCTGAGGGAAGGTGAGGTCCACGGGCGTGTCGCGGCCCAGGATCTCGACCAGCGCCTTGAGGCGCTGGTTGTTCACGTTGATCTCGGTGATGGTGGCGTGGACGCCGGCGAAGGGTCCGTCGGTCACCATGACCGAGTCGCCCACGGCGTAGTCGGCCACCTCGACCTTCTTCTTGCGCCGCACCGGGGCGTCGGAGGCGGCGTTGGCGGCCGCGATGACGGACGGGGCGAGCATCTTCTCGACCTCGTCCAGGCTCAGCGGCACCGGCGAGGTGGCGTGGCCGACGAAGCCGGTGACGGAGGGCGTGTGGCGCACCGTCGCCCAGGACTCGTCGGTGAGGTCCATCCGGACCAGCACGTAGCCCGGCAGCACCGTCCGGCGGACCTGCTTCTTGGCGCCGTTGCGGATCTCCACCACCTCCTCGGTGGGGACGACCACCTCGAAGATGTAGTCCTCCATGTTCAGCGACTGGACCCGGTTCTCCAGGTTCTGCGCGACACGGTTCTCCATGCCGGAGTAGGTGTGCACGACGTACCACTCGCCGAACTTGGACTCGAGGTCGGCGCGGAGCCGGGCCACGGCCTCCGCGGCCGGGTCCGGCCCGTCCTCGGCGGCCTCGTCCTCGTCCTCGGTCTCGTCCTGCTCGGTGCCGAAGTCGAGGTCGAGCGCGGTGTCGGGCTCCTCGTCCTCGTCGGTGCCGAAGTCGAGGTCGATGCCGCTGTCGTCGTCGCCGCCCTGCTCGGCACCGAGGTCGCCGAGGTCCAGCTCGACCTCGTCACCGGAGCGCTCCGGTGCGCCGAGGTCGATCTCGACCTCGGGCTGGTCGTCCTGGGTCGGGTTGTCTGACACGTTCTCTCCGTACTCGTTCGTCGGGCTCATCAGCGGAACACCTGCAGCAGGGCCCAGCCGAAGAGCAGGTCCAGCAGGCTGACCACGGCGATCATGAACACCACGAAGACGAGCACCACCACGAAGTAGGTGCGCATCTGCTCCGCGGTCGGCCAGACCACCTTCCGCAGCTCGCCCACCGACTCGTTGACGAAGGTGACCGGACCGGTGCGCGAGGTGTCCTGCGCCGCCTCGGCCTCGCTGCGACGCCGGGTGGCGCGGCCCTTGCGGCCGGCCTCGTCGCCCGTCTCGGCCTGACGGCGGACCGGGCGCCGGCTGACGCCGCCCGCACCCACCAGCGCGGGCTCGTCGCTCTCCTCGCGGTCCTCACCGTCGGCGGCGGCCTCGCGGTCCTCACCGTCGGCGGCGGCCTCGCGGTCCTCCGCGTCGGCCTCGGCCTGCGCGGCCGCCTCGGCGGCCTCGTCGCGGACCGCGCCCACGTCCGCCGGGTCGCTCAGCTCGCCGGGTGCGCCGGACGAGCCGGGCTCGACGGCGTCGGTGGGGTCGACGGCGTCCGGCTCATGGCGAGACGACGGGTCCGACCCGGGGGTCGGCTCCGTGTTCTTCTCATCAGCCACGCGACGTCCTCACATCTCCGCTTCGAGCCGTGACGCGACACGACCCAGTCGACTTCCGTCCCCCTCCGGTGGCCGGGACGGTCCGCATGCAGGAGCGGTGCTCCAGGCACCATCCTGCTCCGCAGGGCAAGAGGGACTTGAACCCCCAACCTTCGGTTTTGGAGACCGATGCTCTGCCAATTGAGCTATTGCCCTTCGACGGAACCCCCGTCCGGCTCGTCGCGGGCGCGACGGGACGGTCAGCGGTTTCGCCAAGACCTGGAGTGTACGCAGTCGAGCGCCGTGAGTCGAACTCGCGCCCCGGCGGGCCTCAGACGGACACCGCTCCCTGCTGCTCCAGGGCGGCCAGCACGACGCAGGTGGCCAGCCCCTCCATGGCCTCGGTGAGCTCGGCCTCGGCCGGGAAGGAGGGGGCGATCCGGATGTTGGCGTCGCGCGGGTCGCGGCCGTAGGGGAACGACGCGCCGGCCGGGGTCAGCGCGATGCCGGCCGCCTTCGCCAGCTGCACCACCCGCGCGGCGGTGCCCTCGGGGACGTCCAGGCTGACGAAGTACCCGCCCTCGGGCTCGGTCCAGCTGGCGATCCCCAGCTCGCCGAGGCGCTGCTGCAGCACCGACCGCACGATGGCGAACTTGGGCTCCAGCAGGGCGCGGTGGCGGCGCATCACGGCCCGCACCCCCTCGGCGTCGCCGAACCAGCGGGCGTGGCGCAGGTGGTTGACCTTGTCGGGCCCGATGGAGCGCTTGCCGGCGTGGTCGAGGTACCAGGCCAGGTTGGCCGGGCTGGCTCCCAGGAAGGAGACGCCGGCGCCGGCGTAGCTGATCTTGGAGGTGGAGGCGAACACCAGCACGCGGTCGGGGTTGCCGGCCTCCTCGGCCAGCCGCAGCACGTCCAGCGGCTCGTGCTCGGTCTCGGTCAGGTGGTGCAGCGCGTAGGCGTTGTCCCACATCACCCGGAAGTCCGGCGCCGCCGGCATCTCGAGCAGGGCGCGGGTGGTGGCCTCGTCGTAGACCGCCCCGGTGGGGTTGGCGTAGGTCGGCACCACCCAGATCCCCTTGATGGCCGGGTCGGCGGCCACCAGCTCGGCCACCTGCGCCACGTCCGGGCCGTGCTCGCCCAGCGGCACCGGGATCATCTCGATGCCCAGGTGGGCGCAGATCGAGAAGTGGCGGTCGTAGCCGGGGACCGGGCAGAGGAACTTGACGCCACGGCCGAACCAGGGCTCGTCGACCCCGGGGACGCCGTGCAGCACGGCCCACGACACGCAGTCGTGCATCAGCGACAGGCTCGAGTTGTCCCCGGCCAGCAGCTGCTCCACCGGCACCCGCAGCAGCTCGGCGAAGATCTCGCGGATCTCGCGCAGCCCGTGCTGACCGCCGTAGTTGCGCACGTCGGTGCCGTCCGCGGCCCGGCTCTGCCCGGCCCCGGGCAGCACCAGCAGCTCGTCGGACAGGTCCAGCTGGGCGGCGGAGGGCTTGCCGCGGGTCAGGTCCAGGGAGAGCTTGCGGTCCTGCAGCTCGGCGTAGGCCGCCGTGGTGCGGGCCGCCAGGGCCTCCAGCTGCTGGGGGTCGAGGTCTGCCAGACCCATGGTTCGTCCTCTCGGTGGAGCGCGCGCGCCGCGGCGCCGGGGGCCGGCTCCGGCCCCCGGTCAGCGTATCGGCGCCCGTCGGCGGCTCAGCCGGCGTCCGGGCCGTGGTCGAGGACGGCCACCGCGTGCCCGTCGAGGACCAGCGCGTCCCCGTCCAGGGACACCTCCCCGCGGGAGCCGAGCAGCTGCACGCCCGCGGGCAGCCCGGCCCGCTGCAGCGGGACGCGCACCTGCCCGGTGCCGAAGCCGGCGGCCACCGAGGTGCGTCGGCCGCGGGTCAGCACCAGCCAGCCCTGCTCGGCGTCGTGGTTCACCGAGACCTCGGCCCAGCGGGGGTCGGTGAGCTCGGGGCGGCTGCGGCGGAGCCGGATCAGCTCGCGGTACCACTGCAGCAGGTCGGCGTGCTCCCCGCCCTCGGGCTCGGACCAGTCCAGCCGGGAGGAGGCGAAGGTCTGCGGGTCCTGCGGGTCCGGGACCGAGTCCGGGTCCCAGTTCATCTCGGCGAACTCGGCCAGCCGGCCCTCCGAGACCGCCCGGCCCAGCTCGGGCTCGGGGTGGGAGCTGAAGAACGCCCACGGCGTGGCCGCACCCCACTCCTCGCCCATGAAGACCATCGGGGTGGACGGCCCCAGCAGGGTGAAGGCGGCCGCGGTGGCGAGCTGGGCCTGGTCCATCCGGCTGCGGGGCCGGCTGCCGTCGGCCCGGTTGCCGATCTGGTCGTGGTTGGCCGAGTAGACCACCAGCCGCCAGGCCTCGGTGTGGACCAGGTCGAGCGGACGGCCGTGGCTGCGGCGGCGGAAGCTCGACCAGCAGCCGTCGTGGAAGAAGCCGCGGGTGAGCACCTTGGCCAGCGCGTCCAGGCCGGCGAAGTCGGCGAACCAGCCCGACACGTCGCCGGTCAGGTTGGCCAGCAGCGCGTGGTGGAAGTCGTCGCTCCACTGCCCCGTCAGCCCGAACCCGCCGGCGTGACGGGGGGTGATCAGCCGGGGGTTGTTGAGGTCGGACTCCGCGATCAGGGTGAGCGGGCGTCCGACGGCCGCGCTGAGGGCGTCGGTCTCGAGGGCCAGCTGCTCGAGCACGTCGACGGCCCTTCCCGGGTCGGCCAGCGCGTGCACCGCGTCCAGCCGCAACCCGTCCACGTGCATGTCGCGCATCCACATCAGGGCGTTGTCGAGGACGTAGCGGCGGACGGTGTCCGACCCCTCGCCGTCGAGGTTGATGGCCGTCCCCCAGGTGGTGTTGGCCTTGTCGTTGTAGTACGGGCCGAACTCGGGCAGGTAGTTCCCGCTCGGGCCCAGGTGGTTGTAGACCACGTCCTGCAGCACGCCGAGACCGCGCTGGTGGCAGGCGTCGACGAAGTGCTGGTAGGCGGCGGGCCCGCCGTACTGCTCGTGCACGGTGTACCAGAGCACGCCGTCGTAGCCCCAGTTGTGGGTGCCGTTGAAGCCGTTGACCGGCAGCACCTCGACGAGGTCGACGCCCAGCTCGACCAGGTGGTCCAGCCGCTGCTCGGCGGCGGCGAAGGTGCCCTCGGGGGTGAACGTGCCGACGTGCATCTCGTAGATGACCGCCCCGGCCAGCTGCCGGCCCCGCCAGGCGTCGTCCTGCCAGACGTGGGCGCCGGGGTCGAAGGTGCGGGAGAGCCCGTGCACGCCCTCGGGCTGGCGCCGCGAGCGGGGGTCCGGGCGCGGGGTGGGCTCGTCGTCCAGCAGGTAGCCGTAGTCGACCTCGCCGGTGGCCAGCGCCTCGGGCAGGTCGACCGGGTGCCACCAGCCCGCCTCGTCGCGGGCCATCTCGACCCGGGTGCCGTCGGCGACCAGGGTGACCGAGCGGGGCAGCGGCGCCCAGACGGCGAAGCGGTCGGTGGCGGGACGAGGTGAACTGGTGCTCATCGGTCTCTTTCTCCGGAGGCGGACGGTGCGGTCAACCGGTGAGCGGCTGCAGGCGGCAGCCGACCAGGTTGGGTTCCGGTTCCAGCACTACCCCGAAGCGGGCGTGCACACCCTCCCGGACCTCCGAGGCCAGGGCGAGCAGCTGGGCGGTGGTCGCCCCGCCGCGGTTGGTCAGGGCCAGCGTGTGCTTGCCCGACAGCGTGGCCGGCGGCCGGCCGTACCCGCGGGGGAACCCCGAGCGCTCGATGAGCCAGGCGGCGCTGGTCTTCACCGCGCCGTCCGGCTGCGGGAAGCGGGGGGCGTCCGCGGGCAGCGCGGCGGCCGCCGCGGGGTCCAGCACCGGGTTGGTGAAGAAGGAGCCGGCGCTCCAGGTGTCGTGGTCGGCCGGGTCGAGCACCATCCCCTTGCGGGCCCGCAGCGCGAGCACCGCCCGGCGGACGTCCTCGGCGGCGGCGCGCTCCCCCGGCTCGACGCCCAGGGCGCGGGCCAGCTCGCCGTAGCGGACCGGCGCAGAGAGGGTGCCCAGCTCGAGCTGGAAGGTGACCGAGAGCACGAGGAATCGGCCGGGTTCGGCCTTGAAGCGGGAGGTCCGGTAGCCGAAGCCGCAGTCGGCCGCCGGCAGGGTGCGCACGGCCTGCGCCTGCCGGTCCCAGGTGCGGACCTGGGCGATGGTCTGGCTGACGTCGGCGCCGTAGGCGCCCACGTTCTGGATCGGGCTGGCCCCGGTGAGCCCGGGGATGCCCGAGAGGGCCTCCAGCCCCACCCAGCCCCGGGCGACCGTGGCGGCCACCAGCTCGTCCCACGGCTCGCCTGCGGCCACCGCCACCGTGGCGCCGGCGCAGTCGGAGAGGTCCTCGACGCGGATGCCGCGGGTGGCGACCTGCACCACGGTGCCGTCGAAGCCCTCGTCGGCGACCACCACGTTCGAGCCACCGCCCAGCACCAGCACCGGCTCACCGGCCCGGTCGCAGCCCGAGACGTGCTCGACCAGCTCGGCCTCGGTGCGCGCCACCAGCAGCCGCCGGGCGGGTCCGCCCAGGCGCAGGGTGGTCAGCGGGGCCAGGGGGACGCCGGAGCCCTCCGTCGGCGCCTCGGGCGCCGCCGTCGACGGGACGGCCTCAGCCACAGTCGACCTCGATCCGGGTGCCGCCCAGCACCTTGACCCCGTCGCAGACCGCCTCGACCGAGATGGTCCAGCGGGTGCCCTCGACGGCGGTCACGGTGGGGGTGAAGGTGATGTCGGCGCCGTCGAGCTCGTCCACCACCACGGGGCGGGTGAACCGGGTCGTGCAGGAGACCAGCACGCCGGGGTCGCCCACCCAGTCGGTCACGGTCTTGACCGCCAGCGCCATCGTCAGCATGCCGTGGGCGACGACGCCCGGCATCTGGATGGCCGCGGCGAACCGGTCGGACCAGTGGATCGGGTTGAGGTCGCCGGAGGCGCCGGCGTAGCGGATCAGGTCGGCCCGGGTGAGGTGCACCGTGGTGGTCGGCAGCGCGGTGCCGACCCCGACGTCGCCGACGCGGAGGGTGAGCAGCGGGTTCACCGGACGTCCTCCTCGGGGGCCGGGTGGGAGTGCACGAAGGTGGCGCGCACCTCGCAGACGGGCTCGCCGTCGGTGGTGCTGACCTCGACCAGCGAGCCGATGAAGTCGGCCGAGCCGCGGGTGCGGACCTTCTCGATGGTGAGGGTGGCGGTCACCTCGTCGCCGACCCGCAGCGGCCGCTGCCACGAGAAGCCCTGGTCGGCGTGCACCACCCGCTCCAGGGCCAGCCCCAGCTCGGGGTCGTGGAACATCTGGTCCCAGGCCTGGCCGGCCACCACGATGGCGAAGGTCGGCGGGGCGACGGGCCGCTTGCCCCGGTAGACCTCGTTGCCGTCGCGCAGGGCCCGGGCGAACTCCACCACCTTGGCCTGGCTGACGACGTAGGGGTCGGTCGCCGGGTAGCGGCGGCCGACGTGCTCGGCGGAGATGGGCATGGCCTGGAGTCTAGGGGGCGCCCCGGACAGCGCCTGGGACGACGAGAGCCGCCCACCCGGCGGGGTGGACGGCTCTCGGGAGGCGTCGGGGCGAGCGCTCAGCGGGTCTCGCGGTGCGCCGTGTGGGTGTGGCACTTGGGGCAGAACTTCTTCAGCTCCAGCCGCTCCGGGTCGTTGCGCCGGTTCTTCTTGGTGATGTAGTTCCGGTCCTTGCACTCGGTGCAGGCGAGCGTGATCTTGGGCCGAACGTCCGATGCCTTGGCCATGGTTCCTCTGTTCCTGTCGCTCGGAGCGACCTACTCGTCCAGTGCGCGGCGGGTCTGGTAGCGGGAGCGGGATTCGAACCCGCGACCTCACGATTATGAGTCGTGCGCTCTCACCAACTGAGCTACCCCGCCGTGACCCATGGGTGGGTGCCCACGAGCTCCAGAGCCCCCATGCGGAATCGAACCGCAGACCTTCTCCTTACCATGGAGACGCTCTGCCTACTGAGCTATAGGGGCCAGCCGACGCACAAACATACACACCCTGACGGCCTCGCCAAAATCGGCCGCCAGTGCCCGGGTCCGGGGGACGTGACGAGTCACGTCCCCCGCACCAACGGCGTGGCAGGTGTTGGATTCGAACCAACGTAGGCTGAGCCGACGGTTTTACAGACCGCTCCCTTTGGCCGCTCGGGCAACCTGCCGCGCCGATCACTCGGCGCGAGAAGGTTACACGGCCCGGGCCGGGCAGACCAATCGTCGCCCGGCGCGGCCCGCGGCTTGGCACCGCCGACCCCGCCGCGCCACCATGGCGGGCAGACCGCAGCACCGCCGGGGACGCCCGCCGGTGCGGACCAGGAGGATGAGGGTGGCTTCAGACAGCTCGTTCGACGTGGTGAGCAAGGTCGACCGCCAGGAGGTCGACAACGCGCTCAACCAGGCCGCCAAGGAGGTCTCCCAGCGCTTCGACTTCAAGGGCACCGACGCCAGGATCGCCTGGTCCGGCGAGGCCGTGGAGATGCAGGCGGTCAGCGAGGAGCGGGTGAAGGCCGTGCTCGACGTGTTCCGCTCCAAGCTGGCCCGGCGCAAGGTCGACCTGAAGTCCCTGGAGGCCGACGAGCCGCGCCAGTCCGGCAAGCTGTGGAAGATCACCGCCCGGACGGTCGAGGGCATCAGCCAGGAGAACGCGAAGAAGATCAGCAAGCTGATCCGCGACGAGGGCCCCAAGGGCGTCAAGGCGCAGGTGCAGGGCGACGAGCTGCGGGTGTCGGGCAAGTCCCGCGACGACCTGCAGGCGGTGCAGCGGCTGATCCGCGAGGCCGAGTACGACTTCGCGGTGCAGTTCGTCAACTACCGCTGAGCCCGCTCAGTCCTGGACGGCCTTGGCCACCGCGACGCAGCGGGTGATCCAGTCGCGCTCGCCGGCGGTGAGCCCGCGACCGGCCCGGCGGGCGCCCAGCGCCGACCAGGAGGCGTCCACCACCATCCGCACCACCGTCCAGTCCCGGGCCCTGGTCTCGTCCAGCTCCGCGGCGTCGACGACCGTGTGGAAGCGGCGCCGGATGCCCGCCCGCAGGTCGCCGGTCATCTCCTCCCACCGGTCGGTGAGCAGCGGACCGGGCTCCCAGTGCGGGTCGCCGTCGACGGGCAGCGGGTCGATGGCCAGCCAGGGCTCGCGGTCGCCGGCCAGCACGTTGGCGTAGTGCAGGTCGCCGTGCAGCACCACCCCGGTGCTGGCCGGGTCGTCGACCAGCGCCGCCCCGGCGTGCAGCGCCTGCTCGACCAGCCGGGGCGGCACCGGCAGCTCGCGGCCGAGCGCGGCCAGGTCGTCCAGCCAGCCGCGCACGTACCCGGTGAGCGGGCGCAGCTGGGGCAGCGCCGGGCGGTGCAGCCGGCGGTACAGCCCGGCCACCACCTCGCACGCCTCGAGGTCCCAGAGCCCCGTGAGGTCGACCGGGTGCAGCCGTTCCAGCAGCATCGCGCGACGCCGCGGGTCGGCGCGCAGCAGCCGGACGGCTCCCTGGCCGTGCCAGTGCTGCAGCGCCAGCGCCTCGTGCTCCATCTCGGGCTCGCCGTCGAAGGCCACCTTGAGCACCGCCGGCTCCCCCTCGGCGGTGAGCACCGGCAGCACCAGCGCCGCCGACCCGGCCAGCGGGTCGCCGTCGGGCCGCAGCCGCCACTGCTCCAGCAGGTCCCGTCGCAGCCGGGGCAGCCGGTCGAGCCAGCCGGCCCAGGCGGGGCCGTCGTGGCGGCGCTGCTCCAGCGCGGGTGGCAGCGGCTCGGTCACCCGCCGATCATCGCAGCCGTGCCGGGGCCCGGCGCTACAGTGCGCTGCCGTGACCGACCTCCCCGCCACCGCACCGGTGCTCCGGCTGGCCAGCGCCAACGTCAACGGGATCCGGGCCGCGGTGCGGCGCGGCCTGCCGCAGTGGCTCGAGCAGCGGCGCCCCGACGTGGTGGCCCTGCAGGAGGTGCGCTGCGAGCCGGGGCTGGTGCCGCCGCTGCCGGGCTGGCACCTGACCCTGGACGCCGGCACGCGCGCGGGCCGCAACGGGGTCGCGGTGCTCTCGCGCGAGGTGCCCAGCGCGGTGCGGACCGGGATCGGCAACCAGGCCTTCGCCGACGAGGGCCGCTACCTCGAGGTCGACCTGGACCGGGCCGGGCTGACGGTCGCCTCGCTGTACCTGCCCAAGGGCGACCGTCCCGGCGACGGCCCGGCGGCCGAGGCCCGGTACCGGCGCAAGCTGCGGTTCATGGCCTCGCTGGCGCGCCAGCTCACCGACTCGCGCCGGGCCGCCGCGCGGCAGGGTCGCGAGTTCGTGGTGATGGGCGACTTCAACATCGCCCACACCGAGCTCGACCTGGCCAGCTGGCGCACCAACCGCCGCAGCCCGGGGTTCCTGCCCGAGGAGCGGGAGTGGTTCGGCTCCCTGCTCGGGTCCCGCCGGCTGGTGGACGTGGTGCGCCGGCTCCACCCCGGCAGCCCCGGCCCGTACTCGTGGTGGACCTGGCGGGGCCAGGCCTTCAGCAACGACGCCGGCTGGCGGATCGACTACCAGCTCGCCAGCCCGGGGCTGGCCGGGCGGGCGCTGCGCGGCGGCACCGACCGCGAGCCGAGCTACGAGGCGCGGATGAGCGACCACTCCCCCGTGGTCGTCGACTACGCGCTCCCGCCCGCCTGACGGGCCAGCACCCCGGCCACGTCCGGGGGCCGGTAGCGCTCGGACTTGAGCACCTTGCCGTCGGCGCGCAGCACCGGGCGCCCGGAGCCGTCCAGCTTGGTCATGTTGGAGCGGTGCACCTCGGCGACCACGGCGTCCAGGTCGATGCCGTAGACGTCGGCGGTGCCGTAGGCGACGTAGACGATGTCGGCCAGCGCGTCGGCGACGGCCACCAGGTCCCCGGCGGCGCTGGCCTCGGCGAACTCCTCGGTCTCCTCGCGCAGCAGCCGCACCCGCAGCTCCGCGTCGGCCCGGCCGACGTCGGCCTCCGGCCGGTCCCGGCTGGGCAGACCGAAGGCGCGGTGGAACTCCGCCACCGCGGCGGCGGGACTCGGGTGCGTGCGGGCAGCGCTCATGGCCCGATCCTGCCCCGTCCCCGCGGCCGTGGCGGCGGCGGCTGGGTAGGTTGCCGGGCATGGACGAGGGCCTCTCCCCCACCAGCACCCCGGACGTGCTCAGCGGCACCCGCGGCCGGCTGGGACGGATCCGGCTCAACCGGCCCCGGGCCATCAACGCCCTGACCACCGACATGGTGCGGGCGGTGCGGTCCGAGCTGGCCCGGTTCGCCGACGCCGGCGTGGACGCGGTCTGGCTCGACGGGGCCGGCGAGCGCGGGCTCTGCGCCGGCGGGGACGTCCGCGCGGTGCGCGAGTCGGTGCTGGCCGGAGGCGACGAGGCGACCACCTTCTTCGAGGCCGAGTACGCCATGGACGCCGCCGTGGCCACCTCGCCGGTGCCGGTGGTGGCCTGGATGGACGGTGTCGTGATGGGCGGCGGCGTGGGGGTGTCGGTGCACGCCGGGCTGCGGCTGGTGACCGAGCGGACCCGGCTGGCCATGCCGGAGACCCTCATCGGCTTCTTCCCCGACGTCGGCGCGCTGTGGTGGCTGGCCCGCTGCCCGGGGCGGACGGGCACCCGGCTGGCGCTGACCGGGGCCACCGTCGGCGGCGCGGACGCGGTGGCCCTCGGGCTGGCCGACCGGCTGGTCGCCTCCGACCGGGCCGCGGAGCTGGTGGAGCGGGCCGCGGCCGGCGAGCGGCTGACCGACGTGGGCCTGGGCGCGGCGGAGGTGAGCAGCCCGGTGCTGGCGGAGGCGTCCGTGCTGGACCCGCTGCTCGCCGGGGACGACGCCGCTGCGATCCTGCGCCGCCTGGGCGTCGGCGAGCACCCGCTCGCGGCCGCGACGGCCCGCGAGCTCGCCGCCCGCAGCCCCTGGGCGGTCTCGGTCACGCTGGCCGCGCTGCGCCGGGCCGAGCGGATGTCCACGCTCGCCGAGGTGCTCGACCAGGACCGGCGGCTGGCACCCCGGATGGCGGCACACCCCGACTTCGCCGAGGGGGTCCGGGCCCAGCTGGTCGACCGGGACCGCACCCCCCGCTGGACCCACGCCGGCCTCGACGACGTCGACCCCGCCGAGGTCGAGGCCCTCTTCCCCTGACCCCTGCTCGCGTGTATGTCGTCCAGGTCTCGGCCGGTGTGTCGCGGCGCGTCGCGCTGTGGCGCCGCCACCGCGTACAGGTTCCCAGGGATTGCCCGTGCCGCCTCGCCGGGGACGCCCTGCCCGCGCGCACGAGCGGCAGCCGGCCGGCCGGAACCGGGTGCGAGGCGGGTTCTCCTGGGGACGTGTACGCGGTGACGCCGGTACAGCGGGACACGCCGCGGCACGCCGTCCGTGACCGCGACGACATACACGCTGGCGGGGTGGGCGGGGGTGGGGGGTCGATAGGCTCCCCGGCATGGTCCTGGGGTTGTCGCTGGCGCTGACGGGGCTCTGCCTGGTGGCCGTGGCCTGGGCGGTGGTCAAGATCGTGCGGCGGAGCCCGCTGCTGTGGTCGAGCACCGCCGACCGGGTGCTGCTGGCACTGCTGGGCCTGGTGGAGCTGGGGCTGCTGGCCCAGCTGGTGACGGGGTTCGTGCTGATGGCCTCCACCGACGCGCCGGCGGGGCTGACCTTCGCGGTCTACCTGGTCGGCGTGCTGCTGATCCTGCCCGCCGGCACGGCCTGGGCGCTGGCCGACCGCAGCCGGGCCGGGGCCGGGGTGCTGGTGGTGGCCTGCGTCACCGTCCCGGCGATGATCCTGCGGATGCACCAGGTGTGGAGCGGAGATGCCTGACCGCTCGGCGCTGGCCACCCGGACCCGCAGCGGGCTGGGACGGGTGCTGATCGCGGTCTACGCCGTCTTCGCGCTGGCCGCCACCGCGCGCACGCTGGTGCAGGTGGTGGAGCGCTTCGAGGTGGCGCCGCTGGCCTTCACCCTGTCCGGCGTCGCCGCGCTGGTCTACTGCCTGGCCACCGCCGGCCTGGCCCGCGGCGGCCGCGGCTCCCGCCGGGTGGCCTGGCTCAGCTGCACGGTGGAGCTGGTCGGCGTGCTGGCGATCGGGACGCTGAGCTGGGTCCGCCCGGAGTGGTTCCCGGAGGCGACGGTGTGGTCGCACTTCGGCCAGGGCTACGGCTTCGTGCCGGTGCTGCTGCCCGTGCTGGGCCTGCTCTGGCTGCGCCGCACCGCCTCGCCGGCGGCCCCGGTCAGCGGGTGAGCGAGGAGCGCCGGACGGCCTCGGCCACCCGCGGCGCGCGCAGCCGCGGCACCAGCAGGTGCCAGCCCGGCTCGGTGCCGCCCAGCTCGGCCAGCGAGGTGCGGTCGAAGATCCACACCCGCCAGGCGATCAGCCCCAGCGCCACCACGCCGATCAGGGTGGCCTCGTTCTTCCAGGCCACGTTCATCGCGATGTAGCCCAGCAGCCCCGCCGACACCCACACCGCGCCGCGGAGCATCCGCCGGCTCGGACGGGTCAGCCCCAGCAGCACCCCGGACCAGGACAGGTACCAGCCGTGCAGCGCCGGCCCGCACAGCGCCACCGCCAGCAGCGACCAGGCCAGCGAGGTGATGGGACGCCGGTGCGCCAGGGTGACGGCCAGCCAGCCGATCAGCGCCACGCAGGTCACCATGAACAGCGTCCGGACCACCCGCACCGACGTCCACGACAGGTCGTAGAGCCCGAGGGAGTAGAAGAACTGCGAGAAGACCTCGCCGAGCATGGTCGAGGGCGACATCGTGGTGACCATGCCGGGGACGTTCATCCCGGCGATCCAGCCGAAGCCCAGCCCGGTGGCGAGGTTGATCAGCAGGAACACCGCCACCACCACCACGCTGGCCACCAGCCCGCGGCGGACCGTGCGCAGGATCCGCGCCCGCTGGTCGGTCAGCGCCAGCTCCGGACGCAGCCGGGCCAGCGACAGCGAGCTGCTGCGGCTCAGCACCGGGTCGGAGAGCACGGCCACGGCGAGCACGGCGAAGATGCCGGGCAGCTTGATCGCCGCCGACGCGGCCACCAGCACGACCGGGAGCAGCAGCCGTCCCTGCAGGGCGAGCCAGAGGGCCACCACCACCAGGGCCATCATCAGCGCGTCGTTGTGGATGCCGCCGACGAAGTGCACCAGCACGAGCGGGTTCACCAGGCCCAGCCACAGCACCAGCCGCGGCTCGACGCCGATCCGGGCCGCGATCCGGGGCAGCAGGTGCAGCATCACCGCCACCGACAGCAGCACCGGCACCCGCATCCCGACCACGGCCCAGTACGGGTGGTGGCCGAACAGGTCGACCACCAGGTGGTTCAGCTGCAGGTCCAGCGGGCCGTAGGGCGCGGGCGTCCACCGCCACACCATCACGGTCTGGTCGGCGAAGGCGCCCGGCAGGGAGCCCACCCCCACCTCGTAGGGGTTCAGCCCGTTGTGGATCAGCCACCCCTCCGCGGCGTAGGCGTAGGCGTCGGCGCTGAACACCGGCGGGGCGAGCAGGAAGGGGACGCTCCACAGCGCCACCACCGCGGGGTAGCTCAGCCCGGGGTGGCGCGAGGGGCGGGTGGCGAACCAGGCGTCGAGCAGCAGCCCGACACCGACCATCAGCAGGGCCGTCCCCAGCGCGGTGCCCAGGCTGGTCTGCAGGAACGACACCCCCGGCACGGCGTGCACCGGGTTGGCGGCGGGCAGGTAGCCGGGGGTCAGCGAGCCGACGGTGATCAGCGCGGTGCCGAGCAGGCCGCGGCGCACCGCGGCCACGGCCCAGGCCCCGGCGAGGGCGTCGCGGACGTCCAGCAGCGCCGTCAGCCAGGGACGCGCCGCGGCCGCGCCGACCCGCCGCGGCACCGGCGTGGCCGGCAGGCGGACAGGCGGCACGGGTTCTCCTCGGTCTGGCGGGCACCCGGTCTGGCGGGCACCCGGTCTCATCGGCACTCGGGCCGGCGGGCAGCTGGCGGACGGCCGGACCCTCCGCCCGACCGGTGGGCACGAAACCGACCGCCGTGCCGTCGCCGGGCACGGACTATTTCGGTCAGGATACGCGTTGCACCCTCCGAGGGCGGGACCTCGGGGGTCGGACTCCGGCGTCCCCGCGCTCACCGACGGCCCCACGCAGCCCGCGTGGACGTGGAGCCGAGGAATTACGCAAGCCGCGTAGAGTGTAATGGGCCACGACGCAGACGCCGGGTGGCCCGGAAAACTGACCGCCAGGGTCGCAGACCAAGAGGGGCAAGTTCCAGGTGCCAGCCGTCCACACACTCGACCGTGTTGTCATCCGATTCGCCGGCGACTCCGGCGACGGCATGCAGCTCACGGGCGACCGCTTCACCGCCGACTCAGCGGTGTTCGGCAACGACATCTCCACGCTGCCGAACTTCCCGGCCGAGATCCGCGCCCCGCAGGGGACGCTGCCCGGCGTGTCGAGCTTCCAGATCCACTTCGCCAACTACGACATCATGACGCCCGGCGACCGCCCGGACGTGCTGGTGGCGATGAACCCGGCCGCCCTCAAGGCCAACATCGCCGACCTCCCGCGCGGCGGCGTGATCATCGCCGACAGCGCCGAGTTCACCCGGCGCAACCTGACCAAGGTCGGCTACGACTCCGACCCGCTGACCGACGACAGCCTCGCCGACTACCAGGTGCACGCGCTGGACCTGACCGGCATGACGGTGGCCGCGGTCAAGGAGTTCGGGCTGTCGCGCAAGGACGCCTCCCGGGCCAAGAACATGTTCGCCCTCGGCATGGTGTCGTGGCTCTACCACCGGCCCACCGAGGGGACCCTCGCCTTCCTGGCCAGCAAGTTCGCCAGCAAGCCCGAGATCCGCGACGCCAACATCACCGCCTTCAAGGCCGGCCACGCCTTCGGCGAGACCACCGAGACCTTCGCCGTCCGCTACGAGGTGGCCCCGGCGCCCATGCGCCCCGGCCGCTACCGCCAGATCTCGGGCAACCTGGCTACCGCCTACGGCCTCATCACCGGGGCCAGCAAGGCGGGGCTGCCGATGTTCCTCGGCGCCTACCCGATCACCCCCGCCTCGGACGTGCTGCACGAGCTGAGCAAGCACAAGAAGCACGGGGTGACCACCTTCCAGGCCGAGGACGAGATCGCCGCGGTCGGCGCCGCCCTGGGCGCCTCCTTCGCCGGCCACCTCGGCGTCACCACCTCCTCTGGCCCCGGCATCGCGCTGAAGGCCGAGACCATCGGGCTGGCGGTGATGACCGAGCTGCCGCTGGTGGTGGTGGACGTCCAGCGCGCCGGCCCGAGCACGGGCATGCCCACCAAGACCGAGCAGGCCGACCTGCTGCAGGTGATGTACGGGCGCAACGGCGAGGCGCCGGTCCCCGTGCTGGCCGCCCAGTCGCCGGCCGACTGCTTCGACACCGCGATCGAGGCGGTGCGGATCGCCGTGAAGTACCGCACCCCCGTGGTGATGCTCTCCGACGGCTACCTGGCCAACGGCGCCGAGCCGTGGCTGGTGCCCGACCTGTCGGCCATCGAGCCGATCGACCCGGCCTTCGCCACCGAGCCCAACGCGACCGACGCCAAGGGCAACCCGGTCTTCCACCCCTACAAGCGGGACGAGACGACGCTGGCCCGGCCGTGGGCCGTCCCCGGCACGCCCGGGCTCGAGCATCGCATCGGCGGCATCGAGAAGGCCAAGGACACCGGCAACGTGTCCTACGACCCGGCCAACCACGACGCCATGGTCCGCACCCGCCAGGCCAAGGTGGACGGCGTCGTGGCCGACATCCCCGACCTCGTCGTCGACGACCCCGGTCGTGAGGACGGCGACGGGGCCAAGGTGCTGGTGCTCGGCTGGGGCTCGACCTACGGCCCGATCACCGCGGCCGTCCGCCGGGTCCGCAAGGAGGGCCACAAGGTCGCCCAGACCCACCTGCGGCACCTCAACCCGTTCCCGGCGAACCTCGGTGAGGTGCTGCGGGGCTACCAGCGGGTCGTCGTGCCGGAGATGAACCTCGGCCAGCTCGCCATGATGCTGCGGGCCCGCTACCTGGTGGACGTCGAGTCCTACTCCCGGGTGCGCGGCCTGCCGATCTCGCTGTCGGAGCTGGCCCGGGACCTGATCACGGTCGTCGACGAGGTCGAGGGCCGCAGCAACGACGAGATCGCCGCCGAGCTCGCCCGCCTGCGCACCGACGAGGTGCGCGACACCGTCGAGGGACAGCACTTCGACACCGACGCCAGCCAGCGGAGCGCCCCGGCCGGGAACGGCCGGCGCACCGCGGTGGCGACCGCCGTCAGCAACGAGGAGCGCCAGCGATGACCACCACCGACCCCCAGACCCGCCCGGCCTACAAGGGCCTGGCCGGCGTCCCGCTCAGCCTGACGCCGCTCACCCGCAAGGACTTCACCAGCGACCAGGAGGTCCGCTGGTGCCCGGGCTGCGGCGACTACGCCGTGCTCGCCGCCTTCCAGGGCTTCATGCCCGAGCTGGGCATCACCCGCGAGAACACCGTGATCGTCTCCGGCATCGGCTGCTCCTCGCGGTTCCCCTACTACGTCGACTCCTACGGGATGCACTCGATCCACGGCCGCGCGCCGGCGATCGCCACCGGGGTGGCCACCAGCCGTCCCGACGTGGGCGTGTGGGTGGTGACCGGTGACGGCGACGCGCTGTCGATCGGCGGCAACCACCTGATCCACGCGCTGCGCCGCAACGTGAACATGACGATCCTGCTGTTCAACAACCGGATCTACGGGCTGACCAAGGGCCAGTACTCCCCCACCTCCGAGGTGGGCAAGCTGACCAAGTCGACCCCGATGGGCTCGGTGGACAGCCCCTTCAACCCGGTGTCGCTGGCGCTCGGCGCGGAGGCCTCCTTCGTGGCCCGCACCGTCGACTCAGACCGGGCGCACCTGACCGAGGTGCTCAAGGCGGCCGCCCAGCACCGTGGGTCCTCGCTGGTGGAGATCTACCAGAACTGCCCGATCTTCAACGACGGCGCCTTCGACGCGCTCAAGGACAAGGACTCCGCGGCCGAGTCGATCATCCCGCTGCGCCACGGCGAGCCGATCCGCTTCGGCGTCGGGGGCCGCCTGGGCGTGGTGCGCGACGCGGTGACCGGTGAGTTCGCGGTGCGCGAGGTCGCCGAGGTCGGCGAGGAGGCGCTGGTCGTCCACGACGCCCACCGCGAGGACCCCTCCTACGCCTTCGGGCTGTCCCGGCTCACCGACACCGGGGTGATGCAGCGCTCCCCGATCGGCGTGTTCCGCGACGTGGAGCGTCCGGCCTACGACGACCTGGCCCGCGAGCAGCTCGAGCTGGCCACCGCCGGCGGCGTGCCCGAGGACGCCCTGCAGGACCTGATCTCGGGGAAGGACACCTGGGAGGTCCGCTGACACCCCCGCGACCGGCCCACGCGCCCGTCCCGCCTCGGCGGGGCGGGCGCTCGCGCGTCGGGGGCGCGTGCGTCAGCGGGCCTCGCGGACGCCGGTCTCGACCAGCCACACCCGCGACCCGCCGGTGACGGCCAGCGTGCTGCCGTCCGGGCCGCCGAAGGCGAGGTTGGACGTCCGCTCCGGCAGCGGCAGCAGACCGAGCAGCGTGGCCGGCCGGTCGGGGCCGCCGGGCTCCCAGACGCGCACCCCGTCGCCGGCCGAGGACCAGATGCGGCCCTCGGTGTCGACCCGGATCCCGTCCGGCTGCTGGCCGGTGGCCTGCTGCCACCGCGCACCCAGGCTGCCGTCGACCACCTGGTAGGACCACAGCACGCCGTCGACCGAGTCCACCACGTGCAGCACCGACTCGTCGGGGGAGAAGGCCAGCCCGTTGGGGCCGGGCATGGCCGGCGACACCCGCTGCACGTCGCCGTCCGGGGTGACCCGGTAGACGTAGCAGCCGTCGAGCTCGGCCTCGCCGCCGTAGCCCTCCTCCGGCTTCTCCAGCCCGTAGCGGGGGTCGGTGAACCAGGTGCTGCCGTCGCGGGCCACCACC
This sequence comes from Auraticoccus cholistanensis, assembly GCF_009742705.1. Lineage (GTDB taxonomy): Bacteria > Actinomycetota > Actinomycetes > Propionibacteriales > Propionibacteriaceae > Auraticoccus > Auraticoccus cholistanensis. Next base: position 738,669 of record NZ_WPCU01000004.1, on the reverse strand, counting down.
AGGTCGTTGGGCGAGTTGAACCGCCCGCCCTGCCAGCGCTCGGCCAGCGGCGTCCAGCTGCCGTCCGCCTCGCGGCGCACCACGGCCCGCAGTCCGTGGCTCGCGGCCAGCAGCCGTCCCTCGCGGTCGACGGTGTGGCCGTTCTGGTGGTGCGAGGGCTCCATCTCGACCACCACGCCCGGGCCGTAGCCGACGTCCTCGGTGACGGTGCCGGCGTCGGGCCGCCGGCGCAGCAGCCGGTTGCCGATCACGTCGCTCCAGACGAGGGAGTGGTCCTCGAGCCAGGCGGGGCCCTCGAACCACCGGCCGTTCCGGGCCACGGGGCGCGGCTCGCCGCGGAGCAGGCCGGCAGGCAGGGGGTGCACGTCGTCGGTCACGGGGCCGACGCTAGCCGTTGCCGGGGGCGGGCGGGGCACCGGGGTGGGGTGGCCCTCCGGGTCGCCGCCTGATTAACTTCGTGTCAAAGCAAACCACGTCAGGAGTTCCCGTGCCCGAGGCCACCGCCGTCCTTGTCCACCTGCGCGCCGCCGGCGTCAGCCTGCTCGTCGAGGTCGCCGACCGGCGGCTCCCGGCCGTCCTGCACTGGGGCGACGACCTCGGTGAGCTGAGCGGGGAGGAGGCCGCCGCGCTGGCCCGGGCGCGCGTGGTGCAGGCGATGGCGAACCAGGTGGACGAGCCGCTGCGGCTGTCCGTGCTGCCCGAGCAGCACACCGGCTGGGTCGGCCGCCCCGGGCTGTCCGGGTCGCGTGACGGCCGGTCCTGGACACCCTGGTTCACCGTGACCGAGGTCCGGCTGGACGACCGGACGCTCTCCCCCGGGCTGACCGGGTCGGGCGCCGGGACGCTGACCGTGACGGCCGTCGACGAGGAGGCCGGGCTCGAGCTCGGCCTGCTGCTGGAGCTGACCGTCGAGGGGCTGGTGCGCGCCCGCGCCACCCTGACCAGCACCGCCGAGGGCGTCTACCAGCTCGACGACCTGGTGCTGGCGCTGCCCGTGCCGCAGCGCGCCCGGGAGATCCTCGACCTGGCCGGCCGCTGGGGCAAGGAGCGGACCCCGCAGCGGCGCGAGCTCGTGGTGGGCACCCACCTGCGGGAGGGCCGTCGTGGCCGGACCGGTCCCGAGGCGGCCACCGTGCTGCACGTGGGCACGCCGGGCTTCGGCTTCGCCGAGGGCGAGGTGTGGGGGCTGCACACCGCCTGGAGCGGCAACCACACCCACTACGCCGAGCGCATCTACAGCGGCGAGCAGGTGCTGGGCGGGGGCGAGCTGCTGCTGCCCGGCGAGGTCCGGCTGGCCCGCGGCGACTCCTACACCTCGCCGTGGGTGGTGGGCGCCCACGGGCACGGCCTGGACGAGGTCGCCCGGCGCTTCCACCGGCACCTGCGAGCGATGCCGGGGCGGGCCACCCGGCCCCGGCCGGTCACGCTCAACGTGTGGGAGGCGGTCTACTTCGACCACGACCTGCCCCGGCTGAAGGCGCTGGCCGACCTCGCGGCGAGCATCGGCGTGGAGCGCTTCGTGCTCGACGACGGCTGGTTCGGCAGCCGCCGCGACGACACCTCCGGGCTCGGCGACTGGACCGTCTCCGCCGACGTCTGGCCCGACGGCCTGCACCCGCTGATCGACCACGTCCGCGGCCTGGGCATGGAGTTCGGGCTGTGGTTCGAGCCCGAGATGGTCAACCCGGACTCCGACGTGGCCCGCGCCCACCCGGAGTGGATCATGGCGCCGGGCGAGCGGCTGCCCGTGGAGTCGCGGCACCAGCAGGTGCTCAACCTCTCCATCGAGGAGTGCTGGACCCACGTCCGCGACCAGATGTCGGCCCTGCTGGCGGAGTACGACATCGCCTACATCAAGTGGGACCACAACCGGGACCTGGTCGAGGCCAGCACCCGGGCCACCGGCCGGGCGGCGGTGCACGAGCAGACGCTGGCGACCTACCGGCTGATGGCCGACCTGAAGCAGCGCCACCCCGGCCTGGAGATCGAGTCCTGCTCCTCCGGCGGGCTGCGGATCGACCTGGCGGTGCTGGAGCACACCGACCGGGTCTGGGTGTCGGACTGCATCGACCCCCAGGAGCGTCGCCAGATCCAGCGCTGGACCACCCAGCTGGTGGCCCCCGAGCTGATGGGCACCCACATCGCCTCCGGCCGCTCGCACACCACCGGTCGCGTGCACGACCTGGGCTTCCGCGCCCAGACGGCGTTCTTCGGCCACCTGGGCCTGGAGTGGGACCTGGCCGAGGCGAGCCCGGAGGACCTGGCCACGCTGACCGAGGTGATCGCCCGGCACAAGGAGCGGCGCGAGCTGCTGCACGGCGGCGACCTCGTCCGCCTGGACTTCCCCGACCCGACCGTCGAGCTGCACGGCGTGGTGGCCCCTGACCGCTCGCGGGCGCTGTACCAGCTGGCCACCGTGGGCCGCAGCGAGGTCAGCCTGCCCGGGGCGCTGGTGCTGCCCGGGCTCGACCCGGCGCGCCGCTACCGGGTGCAGCCCCTCGACCTCGGCCAGCCCGCGCGCGGGCTGCGTCCGCCCGCCTGGTGGCCGGCCGAGGGCGAGCCCGGCCCGGTGCTGCCCGGCACCGTGCTGTCCCGCGCAGGTTTGCAGGCACCCGCGCTGCACCCCGAGCAGGCCGTCCTGCTCGAGGTCTCCGCCGTCGACTGACGCACCCCCCGCCCCTCCTCCCGCGCCCCGCCTCCGCCACCCCGCGGACGCGGCGGCCGGGCCGGGTGGCGGCGAGGTCTTGACCCTTCGTTTGCTTCGTGTCAAAGTAAACCCGGCTCGCCACCGACGAGGGTGGGGAGGACGAGAGGACACCTGGATGGCCATCTCACAGCCCGTGCAGCGGCCCTCGGGCCCGGTGACGGCTCCCGCGCCTCCCCGCGGCCGCCGTCGCAAGGACGACACCGCGCTGGCCCTGCTCTTCATCGCCCCGGCGTTCCTCGGGTTCGCGGTCTTCCTGGCCTGGCCCACGCTGCGCGGCATCTGGCTCAGCTTCACCGAGTTCAACCTGCTCACCCCGGCCCGCTTCGTCGGCGCCGACAACTACCTGCGGATGGTCCAGGACCCGGTGTTCTGGAACGCCATGGTGGTGACCCTGCAGTACGTGGTGATCAACATCGGCCTGCAGACGGTGCTGGCGCTGCTGATCGCGGTGCTGATGCAGCGCCTCACGCAGTCCAGCCTCGTCCGCGGGCTGGTGCTGACCCCCTACCTGGTGTCCAACGTGGTGGCGGCGCTGGTCTTCTTCTGGATCCTCGACACCCAGCTGGGCGTCGGGAACCAGATCATCGCCGGCCTCGGGCTGGAGCGGATCCCGTTCCTGGCCGACGAGGCCTGGGTGATCCCCACCATCGCGGTGATCAACGTGTGGCGCCACGTCGGCTACACGGCGCTGCTGATCTTCGCCGGCCTGCAGGCCATCCCGCCCACGATGTACGAGGCGGCCAAGGTGGACGGCGCCTCGGAGATCAAGATGTTCTTCCGCATCACCCTGCCGCTGCTGCGCCCGATCATGGCCCTGGTGCTGATCATGACCATCATCGGCTCGTTCCAGGTCTTCGACACCGTCGCCGTCACCACCCAGGGCGGTCCGGTGAACGCGTCCCGGGTGCTGCAGTACTACATCTACGACATGGCGTTCGGCCGCTTCCAGTTCGGCTACGCCTCCGCCCTCTCGGTCGGCCTGCTGGTCGTCCTGATGGTCGTCACCGTGATCCAGTACCGGCTGACCCGTGCGGGCAGCTCCGACCTGGCCTGAGCGAAGGAGCTCCCGATGGCCCTGATGACCACCGACGCCACGCCCGCCGACGCCACCGAGCCCGAGCAGGCCCGGACCGCACGCCCCGGCCGGCGCACCAGCCCCGGCCGGGTGCTGGCCTGGGCGGTGATGATCCTGTTCCTGCTGTTCAGCCTGTTCCCCTTCTACTGGATGCTGCGCACCGCGCTGTCGAGCAACAACGAGCTGTACGCCGGGGCCGAGAGCTGGCTGCCGGTCGGCTTCGACACCGGCGGCTTCGAGCGGGTGTTCGGCCTGCAGACGGGTGAGGAGGCGCTGGCCGCGGGCGGCTCCGGCCAGTCCCTCAACTTCTTCCTGTACCTACGCAACTCGGTGGTGGTGGCCCTGCTCATCACCGTCGGGCAGACCTTCTTCTCCGCGATGGCCGCCTACGCCTTCTCCCGGCTGCAGTGGCGGGGCCGCGACTTCGTCTTCGCGCTCTTCCTGGGCGGGCTGATGGTGCCGCTGATCTTCACCTTCCTGCCCAACTTCGTGCTCATCAAGCAGCTCGGGCTGGTCGACACCCTGCTCGGGATCGCCCTGCCGAGCATGCTGATGGCGCCCTTCGCGGTGTTCTTCCTGCGCCAGTTCTTCCTCAACATCCCCCGCGAGGTGGAGGAGGCGGCGCTCATCGACGGCGCCAGCAAGGTCAAGGTGTTCTTCACCCTGATCCTGCCGATGTCCAGCGCCCCGGTGGCCACGCTGGCGGTGCTGACCTTCATCACCGCCTGGAACGACTACTTCTGGCCGCTGATGGTCAGCTACACCGACAGCTCCCGGGTGCTGACGGTCGCGCTGGGCGTGTTCCGCGCCCAGACCCCGCAGACCGGACCCGACTGGTCCGGCCTGATGGCCGCCACGCTGGTGGCCGCCCTGCCCATGCTGCTGCTGTTCCTGGTCTTCGCCAGGCGGATCATCAACTCCATCGGCTTCAGCGGGATCAAGTGAGAGGAGCGACGACGATGTCCGCACGCCCCACCCCCCGACGCCGCCGGCTCGCCGCCGCCCTGGCCACCCTGCCCGTGCTGGTCGCGGCCAGCGGCTGCGGCGGCGACCAGGGCGCCGGCGACGCCCAGGTGATCGACTACTGGCTCTGGGACTCCTCCCAGCAGCCGGGCTACGAGCAGTGCGCCCAGGCCTTCGAAGCCGAGAACCCCGGTCTGGACGTCCGCATCACCCAGAGCGGCTGGGACGACTACTGGAGCCGGCTGACCGCCGGGTTCATCGCCGACCAGGCCCCCGACGTGTTCACCAACCACCTGACCAAGTACCCCCAGTTCGTCGACCTGCAGGTGCTGCTGCCGCTGGACGAGCTGGAGGCCACCGCCGACCTCGACCCGGCCGACTACCAGCCCGGCCTGGCCGAGCTCTGGCAGGGCCAGGACGGCCACCAGTACGGCTCCCCCAAGGACTGGGACACCGTCGGGCTGTTCTACGACCGCGCGGTGCTCGAGGAGGCGGGGCTGAGCCCGGACGACCTCGCCGACCTGGAGTGGAACCCCCGGGACGGCGGCACCTTCGAGCAGGTCATCGCCCACCTGAGCGTGGACGCCAACGGCGTCCGCGGCGACGAGCCGGGCTTCGACAAGGAGAACGTCGAGGTGTTCGGGCTGGGCGCCAGCGGCTCGGGCGGGGACAACTTCGGCCAGACCCAGTGGTCGCCGTTCACCGGCAGCCTCCCCACCTGGACCGCCACCGAGACCAACCCCTGGGGCAGCGAGTTCAACTTCGACGACCCGGCCTTCCAGGAGACCCTGGAGTGGTACTACGGGCTGGCCGAGAAGGGCTACATGCCCCGCTACGACACCTTCGGGCCCTCCTCCGACTCCTACCAGCAGTTCGCCGCCGGGCGGGCCGCGCTGGCCCTCAACGGGTCCTGGATGATCTCCAGCTTCGCCTCCGTCGAGGGGGTCGAGCTGGGTGTCGCGCCCACCCCGATCGGGCCCAGCGGGCAGCGGGCGTCGATGTACAACGGCCTGGCCGACTCGGTGACCCGCTTCGCCGACGACCCGGAGGCCGCCGCCCGGTGGGTGGAGTTCCTCGGCGGGACGACCTGCCAGGACATCATCGGCGAGTCCGGCGTGGTCTTCCCCGCCACCCCCTCCGGCACCGAGAAGTCGATCCAGGCGCGCTCGGAGGCCGGCATCGACGTCAGCGCCTTCACCGACCACATCGAGGACGAGACCACGTTCCTGTTCCCGGTCACCGAGCACGGCGCCGACATCACCGCGCTGCTGCAGCCGGCGATGGACGCCGTCTACATCGGCAGCGAGCCCGCCTCCTCCCTCACCGAGGTCAACGAGCAGGTCAACCGGCTCTTCGACTACGGGTGAGGGCCGCGCTGACGGGCGGCGGGGATCGGTCAGGATGAGGACGTGAGCACCTCCGCCGCCGCGACCCGGGAGCCGCTGGCCGGCTGGCCCGAGCTCGACGACACCGTCCGCCGGGTCGCCGTGCTGGTGCTGCGCCGCGGCCAGGTCTCGCGGGCGGACCTGGCCCGCGAGATGGGGATGTCCACCGGCAGCCTGACCCGGGTCACCAAGCCGCTGCTGGCCGCCGGGCTGGTGCTGGAGGGGTCGGCGCAGCGGCTGCGCGGCACCGGCCGGCCGTCGCTGCCGCTGGAGGTCAACCCGGACCGGGCCGCGTTCGTCGGGGTGAACATCACCGGCAGCATGGTCTACGCGGTGCTGACCGACCTGCGCGGCGACGTCCGCGACTTCCGCCACCTGCCGGTGACCGACCCCAGCACCACCGCCGTGGTCGAGCAGATCGCCGGCCTGGTCCGGGACTGGCGCGAGCACCGGCCGGGGCTGGCCGGGGTCGGCGTGGCGCTGGGGGCCCGGGTGGTGGGCTGGCGCACGGTGGTCGAGGCCACCTACCTGGGCTGGCGCGACGTGGACCTCGCCGGCGAGCTGTCCCGCCGGCTGGGGCTGCCGGTCGCGGTGGAGAACGACGTGCACGCCTTCACCCAGGCCGCCCACCTGTTCGGGCCGGGCCGCGGGGCGTCCTCGCTGGCCGTGGTCACCCTGGGCGTCGGGGTGGGCGCTGGAGCGGTCACCCACGACCAGCTGCTGGTCGGCTCACCGAGCCAGGCCGGCGCGGTCGGCCACCTGCCGCTGCTCGGTGGCACCGCCGACTGCCACGGCTCGGACCACGTCGGCTGCGCCCAGGCCGAGCTCAGCACGTCCGCGGTCGAGGACAAGGCGGCGGCGCGGCTCGGCCGCCGCGTGGACGTCCCCGAGCTGCTGGCCCTCGCCCGCGGCGGCGACCGGCCGGCGCGGGAGGTGGTCGAGCAGTGCGCCCACCAGCTGGGCGTGCTGGCCGGCACCATGGTGGCGGTGCTCGGGCCGCAGGTGGTGTTCCTCTCCGGGGACGGCATCGACCTGGCCCGCGCCGCACCCGGGCGGGTGCGGGAGGGCATGCTGCGGGTGGCCCCGGGGCAGCCGCAGCCGAGCCTGGTGATCGACGAGGAGTTCAGCTTCGACGCCTGGGCCAGGGGCGCGGCCGCCACCGCCATCCTGCACACGCTGACCGGGCGGATGCCCGCCGTCGCGAGCTGAGCCGGGCCTGCGGAGCCGCTGCCGGGCGGCAGGGACGCTGGGTAGAGTCGGGCCGTGACCGATGAGCGCCGCGCCCTGGACCCCAGCACCTTCGACCCGGACGTCCGCATCCAGGACGACCTGTACCGCCACGTCAACGGCCCCTGGATGGCCCGCACCGAGATCCCGGAGGACAAGCCCGGCACGGGCGCCTTCCTCGTGCTGCGCGACGGCGCCGAGGCCGCGGTCCGCGACATCATCACCGGGCTGAGCGCCGACGGTGCCCGCCCCGAGCCGGGCAGCGACGCCGCCCGCATCGCCGACCTCTTCACCTCCTTCATCGACACCGAGGCCATCGAGGCCGCCGGCACCTCCGTGCTGGCCGAGGACCTCGCCGCGGTGGACGCGCTGCGCAGCACCGCCGAGCTGCCGGCCCTGCTCGGCCGGCTGACCCGCCGCGGGCTGCCCTCGCTGGTCAGCCTCGACGTGGACGCCGACCCGGGCAACCCGGAGCGCTACGTCCTCTTCGCCGGCCAGGGCGGGCTCGGGCTGCCCGACGAGGAGTACTACCGCGCCGACGAGTACGCCGACATCCGCGAGGCCTACCTGGGCCACGTCACCCGTTCCCTCGAGCTGGCCGGGATCGAGGACGCCGCCCGCCAGGCCGAGCTCGTCTTCGCCCTCGAGACCGAGATCGCGGCCCGCCACTGGGACAAGGTGCGCACCCGCGACATGCGGCAGATGTACAACCCGATGTCGCTGACCGAGTTCGCCGACACCGCCCCCGAGCTGGGGTTGAAGACCCTGCTGGCCGAGGTCGGCGTCCCGGGCACCGCCTCCGACGTGGTGAACTGCCAGCCGTCCTTCTTCACCGACGTGGCCGCGCTGGTCAGCGACGACCAGCTGCCGGCGTGGCGGGCCTGGGCCCGCTGGAAGGTCGTCACCGGCCGCTCCCCCTACCTGCCCGAGGCCTTCGTCTCCGAGCGGTTCGCCTTCTACGGCACCGTGCTGTCCGGCACGCCGGTGCTCAAGGAGCGCTGGAAGCGCGGCGTCGACCTGGTCGAGGGCGCGCTCGGCGAGGCGGTCGGGCGCATCTACGTCGAGCGCCACTTCTCCCCCGTCGCCAAGGAGCGGATGGACGAGCTGGTGGCCAACCTGATCGAGGCCTACCGCCGCTCGATCACCGAGCTGGACTGGATGACCGAGGCCACCAAGGCCGAGGCGCTGACCAAGCTGGAGAACTTCACCCCCAAGATCGGCTACCCCGACCAGTGGCGCGACTACTCGGGGCTGACGGTCGTCCCCGACGACCTGATGGCCAACGTGCTGGCCTCGGTGGCCTTCGACCTGGACTTCCAGCTGGCCAAGATCGACCAGCCCATCCAGGCCCACGAGTGGTTCATGACCCCGCAGACGGTCAACGCCTACTACCACCCGATGCGCAACGAGATCGTCTTCCCGGCCGCCATCCTGCAGCCGCCGTTCTTCGACGAGCACGCCGACGACGCGGTCAACTACGGCGGCATCGGCGCGGTGATCGGGCACGAGATCGGTCACGGCTTCGACGACCAGGGCTCGACCTGCGACGGCCAGGGCCGGCTGCGCGACTGGTGGACCGCCGAGGACCGGGCCGCCTTCGAGGCCCGCACCCGCTCGCTGATCGCCCAGTACGACGAGCTCCGCCCCGAGGGCGCCCCCGAGCTGCACGTCAACGGCGCCCTCACCATCGGGGAGAACATCGGCGACCTGGGCGGGCTGTCCATTGCCCTGAAGGCGTGGCGGATCGCCACCGAGGGCACCGAGGTGCCCGAGATCGACGGCTACACCGGCGAGCAGCGGCTCTTCCTCAGCTGGGCCACCATCTGGCAGACCAAGCTGCGCCCGGAGTCGGTCCGGCAGCGGATCGCCACCGACCCGCACTCCCCCGCGGAGTTCCGCTGCAACCAGATCGTGCGCAACGTCGACGACTTCTACACCGCCTTCGGGGTCACCCCCGAGGACGCGCTCTGGCTGGACGAGTCGGAACGGGTCTCGATCTGGTGAGCCCCGACGGGCCCGGGCGGGTGGTCGCCTGGGCCCGCGAGATGCGGCTGGTGCACCAGCGGCTGCGGCAGGCGGTCGAGCTCGCCCGCGCCGACGCCGCTGCGGGCGCACCGGCCAGCACCCCTTCCTCCGACCTGCTGCTGCACTGCTGGGGGTCCTGCCTGGCGCTGTCGGGCCACCACGGCGGCGAGGACCGGCTGCTCTTCCCCGCCCTGACCGGGCAGCACCCGGAGCTGGTCGAGGTGGTGGGCCGGCTGCGCCAGGACCACGACATGATCGAGTCGCTGATCACCGCCTTCCGCGAGGCGGTGGAGCGCCGGGAGCCGCCGGCGTCCCTGGACCGCCACCTGGAGGGGCTGGCCGCGGTGGTGGAGTCGCACTTCGGCTACGAGGAGCGGCAGCTGCTGGCGGTGCTGGAGTCGCTCGACCTCGAGGCCCCCGTCGAGGAGGTGCTGGGCCCGCTGGCCGGCTGAGCGCTGCGGCCGGGCGCGCCGCTCAGCCGGCGACGACCTCCAGCACCGCCGCCCCGTAGCGGGTCAGCTTCGCCTCGCCGACGCCGGAGACGGCCCGCAGGGCGGCCTCGTCGGCGGGCCGGGCGGTGGCGATGCCGGCCAGCGTCGCGTCGGAGAAGACGACGTAGGCGGGCACGCCCTGCTCCTGCGCCACCCCCGCCCGCCAGGCGCGGAGCCGCTGGAAGAGCTCCTGCTGCTCGGGGTCGAGGTCGAGCCCGGACGTCCCCCGCCGGCCCCGACGGGCGCGCTCCTGCTCGCGTCGCGGCGCCTCCCGGCGCAGCCGCACCGGGCGGCGGCCGCGGAGCACCTCGCCGCCGGCCTCGGTGAGGGCCAGCACGCCGTACTCCCCCTGCACCTGGACCAGCCCCTGGGCCAGCAGCTGGCGCACCACGCCGCGCCACTCCTGCTCGCCCAGCTCGGTGCCGATGCCCCAGGTGGACAGCTCGTGGTGGCGGGAGCGGCGCACCCGGTCGTTCTCGCGCCCCAGCAGGATGTCCACCAGGTGCCCGGCGCCGAAGGCCTGCCCGCGCTCCCGCTGCAGCCGGACGATGGTCGACATCAGCTTCTGGGCCGGCACGGTGCCGTCGAAGGCCTCCGGCGGGGAGAGGCATGTGTCGCAGTTGCCGCACGGCTCGCTCGGCTCGCCGAAGTAGGCGAGCAGCTGCTGGCGGCGGCACTCCACCGTCTCGCAGAGGGCCAGCATCGCGTCCAGGTGCAGGGTCTGGGCCCGCTTGCGCTGCTGGTCCCCCTCGCCCTCGGCGATCATCCGGCGCTGCTGCACCACGTCCTGCAGGCCGTAGGCGAGCCAGGCGGTGGACGGCTGCCCGTCGCGGCCGGCGCGGCCGGTCTCCTGGTAGTAGCCCTCGATGGACTTGGGCAGGTCGAGGTGGGCCACGAACCGGACGTCCGGCTTGTCGATGCCCATCCCGAAGGCGATGGTCGCCACCATCACCACGCCGTCGGAGCGCAGGAACCGCGACTGGTGGGCGGCCCGGGTGCCCGCGTCCAGGCCCGCGTGGTAGGGCAGCGCGGGGACGCCCTGGCTGCTCAGCCACTCCGCGGTCTTCTCCACCGAGGCCCGGCTCAGGCAGTACACGATGCCGGCCTCGCCGGGGTGCTCCTCGCGGATCAGCCGGAGCAGCTGGTTGCGGGCGTCCTGCTTGGGGCTGATGCGGTACTGGATGTTGGGCCGGTCGAAGCTGGAGACGAAGGCGGCGGCGTCCTGCAGCTGCAGCCGCTCGGCGATCTCGCGGCGGGTCTCGACCGTGGCGGTGGCGGTGAGCGCGATGCGGGGCACGCCGGGCCAGCGCTCGTGCAGCACCGACAGCCGCAGGTAGTCGGGGCGGAAGTCGTGGCCCCAGGCGCTCACGCAGTGGGCCTCGTCGATGGCGAACAGCGCGATCTGGCACCGGTCCAGCAGCCCGGCGGCGGCCGGCAGCCGCTCGGGGGCCAGGTACAGCAGGTCGAGCTCGCCGGCCAGCAGCCGGCGCTCGACGTCGCGGCGCTCGTCGGGGCCCTGGCTGGAGTTGAGGTAGGCCGCGCGCACCCCGACCTGCTCCAGCGCGTCCACCTGGTCGTGCATCAGGGCGATCAGCGGGCTGATCACCACCCCGGTGCCAGGGCGCAGCAGGGACGGCACCTGGTAGCACAGGCTCTTGCCGCCGCCGGTGGGCATCAGCACCAGCGCGTCACGGCCGGCGACCAGGGTGTCGATGATCTCGGCCTGCTGGCCGCGGAAGGCGTCGTAGCCCCAGACCCGGGCCAGCGCCTCCACCGCCGACTCCCCCGCCGGGCCGGCCGCGGGCTGGCGGGTCGGGCGCACGTCGGTCACCCGTCCACCTTAGGGGCCGCCCGCGCCTTCCCCCCGCCTGCCGTCCACACCCCGCCCCCTGCCGCCCCGCACCCGCCCTCGCCCCGAGAGCGTGTATGTCATCCCGGTCACGGTCGGCGTGCCGCGGCGTGTCGGGCTGTCCGGGCGGCACGGCGGACAGGTTCTCAGGGACGGCACCGAGTGAGCCGGCGACGGCGGTGGCCCGCCGGCCGGACGGGGTTCCGCGGGCCCGCCCCTGAGGACGTGTACGCGGTCGGGCCCGGACAGCGCGACGCGCCGCGACACACCGGGCGTGACCGCGACGACATACACGCTGTCAGGGCGGGCGGGGCGGGGCGGAGAGGGCTGGGCGGTCAGCGAGGTCGGGAGGCGGCGAGGGCCCGGCGGTGCTCGAGGTAGGTGAGCAGGTGGGCGGGGTCGACCTCGAGGTTGCGGAGCGGGACGCGGTGGTGGCGGCGCCGCAGGGGCTTCTCGTTGAGGTAGATGCCGCCCGGGGCCTGCAGCTCCAGCACGGCGCCGTTGCGGCTGGTGGAGACCTGCTGCAGGGTGCGCCAGGGCACCTGGACCCAGCCGACGAGGTCGCGCAGCCGCAGCCCGGCGTCGTCGACGACCAGCACGGGACCCGACATCACCAGCGCCTGCCCCCAGACGAGCAGCAGCACCAGCGGGAGCAGCACCAGCACGGGGAGCAGCATCAGCACGGCCGGGCCGTCGGCGACGGAGCCCAGCCACACCACCGTGGCCAGCACGACCAGGAAGCACAGCGTGAGGACCACGGCCGACATCCTCACCAGGGCGAGGGCGCCGCGGCGCGCGCGGACGGCGACGGCCAGTCCCTGACCGATGGGGTGCGGGACGCTGCCCGGTGGTGGCTGCATGCGGCTCCTCCTGCTCGGGGTCACTATGGCAGCCGGTGGGCTCAGCCGAGCAGCTGCTCCAGCTGGGCGGCCACCGCCAGCAGCTGGGCGTCGCGGCCGGCCCGGCCGCCGAGCATCACCCCGAAGGGCAGCCGGACGCCGTCGACCTCCTCGGCGTGCAGCGGCAGGCTGATCGAGGGGGCGCCGGTGATGTTCCACACGCTGCACCAGGGGGTCTGCGCCGTCTGCGCGGCGAAGTCGGCCGCCGGGTCGTCGTCGTCGCGCAGCTCGCCGTGGCGCCACGGCGGCTGCGCCATGGTCGGGGTGAGCACCAGGTCCACGCCGGCCCAGGCGGTGGCGACCTGCTGGGTCAGCCGCTGGGTGGCACGGACGGCCTCGGCGTACTCCAGCCCGCTCACCCCGCGGCCCAGCTCGCGCAGCCACCGGGTCAGCGGCCGCAGCAGGTGCTCACGCCCGGGCGGCACCTCCGCGGCCAGCGCGCCCACCGCCCACAGCGCCCGGAACGGCAGCCAGGCCTCGGCGGCGAAGGGCGGTGCCACCTGCTCCACCCGGTGGCCGAGGTGCTCGAGGCCGGCGGCCGCCGCCGCCACGGCCCGCAGCGCGCCGGGGTGCACGGGCGCCCCGGCGGCGATCAGCGGCTCGGTCAGCACACCCACCCGCAGCGGTCCCGGCGGGTGGTGCAGGGCTGCTGAGAAGGACGCGGGTGCCGGCTGCAGCGGCCACTCCGAGCCGCCCGGCACGGGCCAGTCCCCCGGCCAGCCGCGCGAGAGCACGTCCAGCAGCAGGGCGGTGTCGGCCACGTCGCGGGTGATCACCCCGTGGCTGACCAGCCCCGGTCCGGGCTGGCCGTGCGGGCCCGGCGAGACGAGCCCCCGGGTCGGCTTGAGCCCGACCAGGCCGCAGCAGGCCGCGGGCAGCCGCAGCGACCCGCCGCCGTCGCTGCCGTGGGCCACCGGCACGATGCCCGCGGCCACCGCGGCCGCGGCGCCGCCGCTGGAGCCGCCGGCCGACCGGCCCGGATCCCAGGGCGTCGCCGCCGGCGGTCCGGTGTCGGGCTCGGTGTAGCAGGGCAGCCCGAGCTCGGGGACGGCGGTGGTGCCGACCACCACGGTGCCGGCCTGCCGCAGCCGGGTGACGACGCCGTCGTCGACGGCCGGAGCCACCGGCTCCAGCGCGCGGCTGCCGGCGCGCATCGGCACCCCCGCCACCCGGGTGAGGTCCTTGACCGGGCACGGCACGCCGGCGAGCACCCCGGCGCGTCCGGGGTCGGTGCGCAGCAGCCGGTCGGTCTCGCGGGCCTGGGCCAGCGCGAGGTCGGGGGTGAGCCGGGCGAACGCGCCCAGCGCGGGACCGTCGCGCTCGGCGCGGGCCAGGGCGTCCTCGGCCACCTCGACCGCGGACAGCTCGCCGGCGCGGACGGCCGCCGCCAGTGCGCGGACGCCGAGGGCGCCCAGACCGTCGGGGTGCGTCACCGCCGGCGCCCGGAGCTCAGGCGACCCGGTCGACCAGCTGGTCGGCCAGCTCGGCCAGCGCCTCGCGGGCGGGGACGTCGGGCAGCACGGCCAGGTGCTGCTTGGCCACCTCGGCGCGGCCGCGGACGTGCTCGCGGGCCCGCTCGATCACCGGGTGGGCGCGGAGCCGGGTCAGCGCCTCGTCCAGGCGGCCGGCGTCGCTGAGGTCGGAGCCGATCAGCCGGGTCAGGTCGACGTCCTCGGGGTCGTCCGAGGCGGCCAGCATCAGCGTCGGCAGCGTCGGCACGCCGGCGCGGAGGTCGGTGCCGGGCTCCTTGCCGGTGGTGTCGCTGGTGATGTCGATGAGGTCGTCGCTGAGCTGGAAGACCAGCCCGATCTCCTCCCCGTACGCGCCCAGGGCGTCCAGCGCCGGCTGCGGCAGCCCGGCCGCCATCCCGCCGAACACGCAGGAGGTGGCGATCAGCGAGCCGGTCTTGTCGGCCAGCACGGCGAGATGGTGCCCCAGCGGGTCGACGCCCTCGCCGGGCCCCACGGTCTCGGCGATCTGACCCTGCACCAGCCGGGCGAAGGTGCGGGCCTGCAGCTGCACCCACTGCGGACCCAGGTCGGCCACCAGGTCGCTGGCCCGGGCGAACAGGTAGTCCCCCACCAGGATGGCCACGCTGTTCTGCCAGCGCCGGTTGGCGCTCTGCGCGCCGCGGCGCAGCTGCGCCTCGTCCATCACGTCGTCGTGGTACAGGCTGGCCACGTGGGTCAGCTCGACCACCTCGGCCGCCACCACCAGCCGCTCCTCGGCCGGCACCTCGCCGAGCCCGCCGGCGGTGGCCACCAGCAGCGGCCGGAACCGCTTCCCGCCGGAGCGGATGATGTGCTGGGCGGCCTCGGTGACCAGGGCGGTGTTGGCCTCGGCGGCCACCAGCAGCCCGCGCTCGACCTGCTCGAGCCGGGCACGGACGGCCGCCTCCAGCTCCTCCCGCGACCCCGGCACGGCTCCCGTACCCGCCACCGGCAGATCGTCCCCGGCTCGGGTCACGGTCACAGCCACCTCACCTCAGGAACACGCCGGCCTGCAGGGCCAGGTCCAGCAGCGGACCGGGCAGCAGACCGAAGACGACGGTGACGACCACGGCGGCCACCACCGCCCCATAGGTTGCCACACTGGCGCGACCGACCCCCACCTCGCCCGCGCTGCTGACCGCGGCCGGTGCTCCGGCGGTGCGCACCTCGGTGGCCAGCGCGCCGCCGCGGGCACCGTCGCCGTCCGCCGCCGGGCCGGTCGCCGGCGTGGCGTCGGCGGCTCCGGCCGGGGCCTGGGCGGCCTGGCCCCCCTGCCCCGAGCGGGGCTGCGGGTCGGCGAAGTACAGGGTGACGACGACCCGCAGGTAGAAGTAGGCGGCGACCAGGCTGAGCACGACGCCCACCACCACGACCCACGGGTAGCCGCCGCTCCAGGCGCTCTCGAAGACGCCGAGCTTGGCGATGAAGCCGCTGGTCAGCGGGATGCCGGCGAAGCTGAGCATGAACACCGAGAAGGCCGCGGCCAGCCAGGGGTGGCGGCGTCCCAGCCCCGCCCAGTCCTGCAACCGGCTGGCCTCGCCGTTGCGGTCGCGGACCAGCGTCACCACGGCGAAGGCGCCCACCGAGGCGACGCCGTAGGCCACCAGGTAGAACAGCGTGGAGCCGACGCTGCTGAGCTGGCGTGCCCCCTCGCCCGTGCTGGCGCCGGCCACGGCGGTCAGCATGAACCCGGCGTGGGTGACCGAGGAGTAGGCCAGCATCCGCTTCACGTCGTCCTGGGTGATGGCCAGCAGCGAGCCGACGGCCATGGTCACCACCGCCACCGCCGCCATCAGCGGCTGCCAGTCCCAGCGCAGCCCGCCGAGGCCGACGTAGAGCACCCGCAGCAGCGCCACCACCGCGGCCACCTTGGTGCAGGCCGCCATCAGCGCCGTCACCGCGGTCGGCGCGCCGGTGTAGACGTCGGGCGTCCAGGAGTGGAAGGGCACGGCGCCGACCTTGAACAGCAGACCGACGCTGATGCCGGCCATGCCCGCCAGCAGCAGCCACTCGCTGCCGGCGCCGGCGGCGACCGCCTGGTCGATGCCGGCCAGCGTGAAGGTGCCGGCGTAGCCGAAGAGCATGGCCACCCCGTAGAGGAAGAAGGCCGAGGCCAGCGCGCCGAGCAGGAAGTACTTCAGCCCGGCCTCCTGGCTCAGCAGCCGCCGCCGGCGGGCCAGGGCGCACATCAGGTAGAGCGGCAGGGAGAGGATCTCCAGCGCGACGAAGAGGATCAGCAGGTCGTTCGAGGCGACGAACAGCATCATCCCGAACAGCGAGAACAGGGCCAGCGGGTAGACCTCGGAGTGCTCGGTGCGGGCCCGGATGGCCAGCTCCTCGTCGACGCTGCCCGGCACCGCCGCCGCCTGCGGGGCGAAGGCGCTCACGCCGCCGTTCAGCCGGCGCTCGGTGAACAGCAGCAGCGACAGCGCCGCCAGCACGACCAGGGCGGTCCAGGAGAAGTAGGCGGGGTGGTCGACGGTGACCGAGCCCAGGGCCGAGACCCCGACGTCGCCGGCCCGCCAGCCCAGCACGGTGACCACCGCGGTCACCACCAGGGTGAGGAAGGTGAGCCCGACCTGGGCGCCCCAGCGGCTGCGGCGCGGCAGCACCGCCTCCACCAGCACGCCGAGGCACGCCCCGCCGAACACCAGCAGCAGCGGCAGCAGCCGCAGGTACTCCAGCGAGGGGGGCTCGATCATGTCCACCATCAGTTGGCCTCCTCGGCGAGCGGGGCGTGCGGGTCGGCGACGCCGGCCTGCTGCAGGGTCGCGGTGGCGGTCGGGGCGATCACGTCCAGCACCGGTGCCGGCACGACGCCCAGCAGCAGCACCAGCAGCACCAGCGGGGCCAGCGTCCAGCGCTCACGGCCGTCGAGGTCGCGGCTGACCCGCTGGCGGACGACCTGGGTGACCGGACCGGTCATGGTGCGCTGGTACATCAGCAGGATGTACAGCGCGGCGAGCACGATGCCCAGGGTGGCCACCGCGGCCACCGCCGGGTAGCGGGAGAAGGTCCCGGAGAGCACCAGGAACTCCGAGACGAAGCTGGACAGCCCAGGCAGCGCCAGCGAGGACAGGCCGGCGAAGAGCAGCAGGCCGGCCAGCACCGGGGCGCTCTTCTGCACGCCGCCGAAGTCGTCGACGCTGCGCGACCCGCGCCGCTTGACCAGGAAGCCCACCACCAGGAACAGCGCGGCGGTGGAGAAGCCGTGGTTGAGCATGTAGAAGATCGACCCGGTCATCGACTGGCTGGTCCAGGCGAAGATGCCCAGCACGATGAACCCGAAGTGGCTGATCGAGGTGAAGGCGACCAGCCGCATCAGGTCCTTGCTGCCGATGGCCGCCAGCGCGCCGTAGAGGATCGACACCAGCGCCAGCACCAGCACCACCGGGGTGGCCCACAGGCTCGCCTCGGGGAAGAGCTGCAGGCAGAAGCGGATCATGCCGAAGGTGCCCAGCTTGTCCAGCACGCCGACCAGCAGGGTGGCCACGGCCGGGCTGGACTCCTCGGCGGCGTCGGGCAGCCAGCTGTGCACGCCCACCATCGGCGCCTTGACCGCGAAGGCGATGAAGAAGCCGGCGAACAGCCAGCGGCCGACGTCCCCGCCCAGGTCGAGCGCGGCGAGGTCGGCGACCAGGAACGACGGCTGGCCGGCCCGGCTGGAGACGACGTAGCAGCCGATCACCGAGGCCAGCATGATCAGCCCGCCGCCCAGGGCGAAGATCAGGAAGCGGCTGGCCGCGCGACGCCGGCGCGGACCCCCGTAGGCGCCGATCAGGAAGTACATCGGCAGCAGGATCGCGTCGAAGAGCAGGAAGAACAGCAGCACGTCGGTGGTGAGGAAGGCGAGCAGGGCGAAGCCCTCCAGCGCCAGCACCAGGGCGAAGAACCCGCGGGCGCCCCAGCGGTGCGCCGCCGGGCCGCCGGGGCTGGCGAAGCCGCCGCCGAGGCGGTCCTCGTCGCGCCAGGCGGCGACGAGCACCACGGGGGTGAGCACGGCGGTCAGCGCGACCATGCTGAGGCTCAGCCCGTCCACCGGCCCCAGCGCCCACCAGGCGCCGATGGTGGGGATCCACGGCACCTGCTCGGCCAGCTCGACGCCGGACAGGTGCTGCACGGCGACCACGCCGGCCAGCACGAGGGTCAGCAGCGACACCGCCAGGCCGACCGCCTTGGCCGCCGTGCGCGGGACCGCCATCAGGACCGCCGCCCCCACCAGGGGCAGCAGACCGAGCACGCTCAAGATCGGGATGCTCATGACCCTCCTCCCTCAGCCCAGCCGGCCGAGGATCAGCACCACGGCGACCAGCGCGGCACCGGCCACCATGGTCAGCGCGTAGCTGCGGACGTAACCGTTCTGCGCCCGGCGCGACACCTGCGACAGGCCCGCCAGGGCGTCGGCGCCGCCGGTCCAGCCGCCGTCGACCACCCGGCGGTCGGTCGCCACCACGGCCCGGACCAGCCCGATCCCGGGCCGCATGAAGACCGTCTCGTTGAACGCGTCCCCGTACAGGTCGTGACGCCCGGCCAGCACGAAGGGCGAGCGGGTCCGGGGCGCGGTGACCGGCACCTCACGGCGCCCCACCAGCACCACGGCCAGCGCGACCCCGGCCGCCACCAGCAGCAGGGTCAGCCCGCCGACGACGCTGAAGTGCAGCAGGCTGGGCGCGCCGTGCTCCTCGCCGTGGCCGACCACCGGCTCGAGCCAGCCGCCGATCCAGTTGTTGAGCAGCAGACCGCCGATGGCCGAGGGGATCGCCAGCAGCACCAGCGGCACGGTCATCACCAGCGGCGACTCGTGGGGGTGCACCCCGTCGGCCCAGCGCCTGGTGCCGAAGAAGGTCATCAGCATCAGCCGGGTCATGTAGAAGGCGGTCACCCCCGCGCCCAGCATCGCCAGCGAGCCGACCACGACGTTGTGCTCGAAGGCGGCCTCGATGATGTGGTCCTTGGAGTAGAACCCGGCCAGGAACGGGAAGCCGATGATGGCCAGGTAGCCGATCCCGAAGGTGGCGAAGGTGATCGGCAGCACCCGGGCCAGCGCGCCGTAGCGGCGCATGTCGACGCCGTCGTCCATGGCGTGCATCACCGAGCCGGCGCCGAGGAACATGTTGGCCTTGAAGAAGCCGTGGGTCAGCAGGTGGAAGATCGCGAAGGCGTACCCGGCCGGGCCGATGCCGGCGGCCAGCATCATGTAGCCGATCTGGCTCATCGTGGAGCCGGCCAGCACCTTCTTGATGTCGTCCTTGGCGCAGCCGATCCAGGCCCCGAACAGCAGGGTGACCGTGCCCACCACCACGACGGCGGTGCTGGCGGCCTCGGTCTGGGCGTAGACGGGGTTGCTGCGCACCACCAGGTACACCCCGGCGGTGACCATGGTGGCGGCGTGGATCAGCGCCGAGACCGGGGTGGGGCCCTCCATCGCGTCCAGCAGCCACGACTGCAGCGGCACCTGGGCCGACTTGCCGCAGGCGCCCAGCAGCAGCAGCAGGCCGAGCGTGGTGGCCACCCCGGCGCCCAGCTCGCCGGCGCGGGCGTGGACGTCGGCGAACGCCGAGGAGCCGAAGGTGGCCAGCATCAGGCTGATGGCCAGCACCATGCCCATGTCACCGACCCGGTTCACCACGAACGCCTTCTTGGCGGCGGTGGCGGCGCTGCGCCGGTGCTGCCAGAAGCCGATCAGCAGGTAGGAGGCCAGGCCGACGCCCTCCCAGCCGACGAACAGCAGCAGGTAGTCGTCGGCGAGCACCAGCAGCAGCATCGCGGTGACGAAGAGGTTGAGGTAGCCGAAGAACCGGCGCCGCCGCGCGTCGTGGGCCATGTAGCCGACCGAGTAGACGTGGATCAGCGAACCGACGCCGGTGATCAGCAGCACGAACAGGATCGACAGCTGGTCGACCAGCAGCCCCAGCGAGACCTCCCAGCCGCCGACCTCCAGGAAGCGGTACAGCGGGACGGCGACGGCGCGCTGCTCGGCCGGGGAGGCCATCAGAGCGGCGAAGAGCACCACCGCCAGCACGAAGGAGGCGATCGGGGTGGCCACGCCCAGCCAGTGGCCCCAGCGGTCGGTGCGGCGGCCGCCGAGCAGCAGCACCAGCGCACCCAGGGCGGGCAGGGCGATCAGCAGCCAGGCCAGGGAGAAGGCACCGGTGGCCGCCTGCGGGGCCACCACCTCGAGCAGAGTCACGTTTCCCCTCAGAGCTTCAGCAGGTTCGCGTCGTCGACGGAGGCCGAGCGACGGGTGCGGTAGATGGAGACGATGATCGCCAGCCCGACGACGACCTCCGCCGCGGCCACCACCATCACGAAGAAGCTGGCGACCTGGCCGTCGAGCACGCCCCAGTGGGAGGAGAAGGTGACCAGCGCCAGGTTGCAGGCGTTGAGCATGAGCTCCACGCACATGAAGGCCACGATGGCGTTGCGGCGCACCAGGAAGCCGATGGCCCCGATGGTGAACAGCATCCCGGACAGCACCAGGTAGTGGTTCGGGTCCATCAGATGCGCTCCTCGTCGCTCAGGTCGGCGTCCTTCTGGTCGACCGGGGCCTTGAGCCGGGGGTCGGGCCCGTGCCCGATCCCGGGCTGGGCGGGCTGGTCGGCGCTCAGCTCGGCCTGCCGGGCGGCCATCGGGGCGGTCAGCTCGGCCGGCGTGCGGATGCTGGAGCGCGCCCGCAGCGTGGCCGAGACCGAGCTCTCCGCGGCCGAGCCGTCGGGCAGCAGCGCCGGGGTGTCGACGGAGTTGTGCCGGGCGAAGACGCCCGGGGTGGGCAGCGGGCCCGGGTGGACGCCGGACTCGGCGTAGGCCCGCATCCGGGCGGCCGCCCGCTCGCGCTGGTCCTGCTTCTTCACCAGCCGCTCGCGGTGGGTGAGGACCATCGCCCCGACCGCGGCGGTGATGAGCAGCGCCGAGGTGGCCTCGAAGGCCCAGACGTAGCGGACGAAGAGCAGCGCCGCCAGGCCCTGCACGTTCCCGCCGTGCTCGCTGTTGGGGCCGGCCACCCCGACGGGGTCGCCGACCAGGGCGTTGCCGGTCGCCACGACCAGCATCACCACCAGCCCGATCCCGACGAGCACGGCGTAGACCCGCTGGCCCTTCAGCGTCTCGACCAGGGAGTCGCTGGACTCCACGCCGACCAGCATCACCACGAACAGGAACAGCATGAGGATGGCGCCGGTGTAGACGATGATCTGCACCGCGAACAGGAAGGGCGCGTCGAGCGCGGCGTACTGCACGGCCAGGGCCACCATCACCGCGGCCAGGCAGAGCGCGGAGTGCACCGCCTTGCGGGCCAGCACCATGCCGAGCGCGGCCAGCACCATCACCGGGGCCAGCAGCCAGAAGGCCACCGAGGCTCCGGTCACCATCGGGATCACAGGTCGCCCCCCTGGCTCGTCGCCCGGCGCGGCTCGGTGGCGGCCGACACCTTGGCTCCGGCCTCGGCGTGACGGGCGTCCTGCACCCGCTCGCCGGTCTCACCCGGCGGGCGGGTCCCGGTGCGGGTGTCGGGCACGCCGGTGCTGGGCAGCCCGAGGAAGTACTCCTGCTCGTCGGCGCCGAGCCGGCGCGGGTGCGGCGGCTCCTCCATGCCCGGCAGCAGCGGCGCCAGCAGCTGGTGCTTCTCGTAGATCAGCGACTCGCGGGACACGTCGGAGAGCTCGAACTCGTTGGTCATGGTGAGCGCGCGGGTGGGGCAGGCCTCGATGCACAGCCCGCACAGGATGCAGCGCAGGTAGTTGATCTGGTACACCCGCCCGTACCGCTCCCCCGGGGAGTAGCGCTCCTCCTCGGTGTTGGCCGCGCCCTCGACGTAGATGGCGTCGGCCGGGCAGGCCCAGGCGCAGAGCTCGCAGCCGACGCACTTCTCCAGCCCGTCCGGCCAGCGGTTGAGCTGGTGACGGCCGTGGAACCGGGGGGCGGTGATCTTCGGCTTCGTCGGGTAGTCCTCGGTGAACGTCTTGCGGAACATGGTCCGGAACGTCACGCCGAACCCCGCGACGCTGTCGAGCACTCCCATCAGGACCTCTCCTCTTCTCCGGTGCGGGTGCCGGGCCGCGGGGGCTCCTCGGGACGGAGCACCCCGGCCATCTCGGGCAGCTGCTGCCCGCGCTGCGGCGGGACGGGGTAGCCGCCCGCGAACGGGTCGAAGTCGGTGCTGTCCTCCTCGGTCGCCGGCTCCGGCTCCCGGCCGCCGAACAGGATCAGCGCGAACGCCAGCACCAGCAGCAGCCCGGCCGCGAGCAGGAAGGCGCGGTTGCTGAACCAGCCGGCCGCCTGGGCCCGCTCCAGCACCGCCACGGCCATGGTCCAGCCCAGCGACAGCGGGATCAGCCACTTCCAGCCCAGCTTCATGAACTGGTCGTAGCGGAACCGCGGCAGGGTGCCGCGCAGCCAGACGAAGACGAAGATCAGCAGCACGACCTTGGCCAGGAACCACACCGCGCCCAGGTAGCCGGCGTCGATGCCCTCGATGCCGCTGAGCGGCCACGGCGCGTGCCAGCCGCCCAGGAACAGGGTGACGGCGATGGCCGAGACGGTGGCCATGTTGATGTACTCGGCCAGGAAGAACATGGCGAAGCGCATGCCGGAGTACTCGGTGTGGAACCCGCCGACCAGCTCGCCCTCGGCCTCCGGCAGGTCGAACGGCGCCCGGTTGGTCTCGCCGACCATGGAGATCAGGTAGATCACGAAGGACGGCAGCAGCAGCAGCGCGTACCAGCCCGGGATGCCGGTGTCGGTGCCGAGCACCTGCATCGTCTGCTGCTGGGCCTCGACGATCTCGGAGGTGGCCATCGACTGCGCCTTGAGGAAGACCGCCACCAGGGACAGCCCCATGGCGATCTCGTAGGAGATCATCTGGGCGCTCGAGCGCAGCCCGCCGAGCAGGGAGTAGGTGGAGCCGGAGGACCAGCCGGCCAGCACGATGCCGTAGATGCCGATCGAGGCGATGGCCAGCAGGAACAGCACCGCCATCGGCAGGTCGGTCAGCTGCAGGTTGGTCTGCCGGTCGGTGAAGGGGACGGTGACCGGGCCGGCGATGGGGATCACCGCCCAGGCGGTCAGCGCCGGCACCGCGGAGAGGAAGGGCGCCAGGTTGAACACCAGCCGGTCGGCGCCGGCCGGCATGAAGTCCTCCTTGAACATCAGCTTCATGCCGTCGGCCAACGACTGCAGCCAGCCGAAGGGACCGTTCATGGTGGGGCCCTTGCGGTGCTGCATCCGCCCCACGACCTTGCGCTCGAAGACGATGTTGAACAGCGTCAGCAGCAGCAGCAGGACGAAGACGAACAGCCCCTTGAGCAGCACCACCCACCAGGGGTCGGCGCCGAACAGCGACAGGTCCAGCGGGGTCATGCCACTCCTCCCTGCTCCTCGTGCTGCACGTCCACCCCGGCACCCGGCAGCGCACCCTCGCCGACCGGGACGGCGGCCCCGGGGTGCGGGGTGGCCGGCAGGGCGGCCGGGTGCACCGTGACCGGGCGTCCGGCGCCCAGGCCCAGCGCGGGCACCGAGATGCCCGCGGCCAGGGTGGGCACCCAGATGACGTCGTCGACCATCCCGGCGGTGACGTGGACCGGCAGCACGGCCTCGCCGCGCGGGCCCACCAGCCGGACGCCCTCGCCCTCGACCAGCCCGGCCCGCCGGGCGGTGGCCTGGCTCACCCGGGCCACCGGGCGCCGCGCCGTGGCCAGCAGGTGGGGCTCGTTGTCCAGCGCCCGGCTCGGGTCCAGCATCATCCGCCAGGTGGCGAGGAGGAGCTGGTGCCCGCCGTCCGCCCGGCCGCCGTCTGCCCGGCCGCCGTCCGGCGCCGCCGCCGGGGCCACGGGGGTCGCGGGGGCGGGCGAGGGGCCCGACCCGCCCGGCAGCGCCCGGTCGCGGGTCCAGGGGTCGAACTGGGCGATCTCGCGGCGGGCGTCGGCGACGGTGCGGATGCCGAGGTCGTGACCGAGGGCGTCGGCCAGCGCGGCCAGCACCCGCAGGTCGGTCATCGGGTTGGCGTGGCGGATCACCACGCCGAACTCGCGACGGCGGCCCTCCCAGGTGACGAAGGTGCCGGGACGCTCCTCCACGAGCGAGACCGGCAGCACGACGTCGGCGCGGGCCGTCACCTCGCTGAGCCGGTTCTCCACGCTGACCAGGAAGCCGACCTCCTCCAGCCCGCGCAGCACCGCGGCCGGGTCGGCGAAGTCGCCCGGGTCCACGCCGGAGACGACGAGGGCCCGCAGCTCGCCGGTGGCGGCGGCGGCCAGCATCTGCTCGGCGTCGCGGCCGGGCGTGGCCTGCAGCTCGCGGCCGAGCTCCCAGACGCTGAGGCAGTCGACCCGCGCCCGCGGGTCGGCGAGCGGGCGGCCGCCGGGTAGCAGCCCGGGCAGGCAGCCGGCCTCGAGGGCCCCGCGGTCGCCGGCCCGGCGCGGCACCCAGGCCAGCCGGGCCCCGGTCCGCTCCGCCAGCTCCGCCACCGCGGTCAGCGTGCCCGGCAGCACCGCCGCACGCTCCCCGACGAAGATGATGGAGCCGGCGTCGAGGGGGATGTGCTCCTCCAGCCCGGCGAGCACCTGCGGCTCGGCGCCGGGAGCGGCGGGCACCAGCACGGCACCGGCCTTGCGGGCCCCGTTGCTGAGGTACGGCGCCACCGTCCAGCTCGGCACCCCCGACCGGCGGGAGGCCTTGCGCAGCCGCAGGAACAGCGTGCCGGCCTCCTCCTCCGGCTCGAAGGCCACCATCAGCACGCCGGAGGCCTTCTCGACGTCGGCGTAGACCACGTCGGCGCGGCCGGCGACGTGCCGGGACAGGAAGTCCGCCTCCTCCTGCGACAGCGGGCGGGCGCGGAAGTCGATGTCGTCGGTGCCCAGCACGGTGCGGGCGAAGCGGGAGTAGCCGTAGGCGTCCTCCAGCGTGAGCCGGCCGCCGGTCAGCACGCCGACGTCACGGCCGGCGCGTCGCAGCCCCGCCACCGCCACGTCGATGGCCTCCGGCCAGGACGCCGGGCGCAGCACGCCGTCCTCGCGGACCAGCGGGGTGCGCAGCCGGTCCTCGCCGCGGCCGTAGCGGAAGGCGAAGCGGTCCTTGTCGGTGATCCACTCCTCGTTGACCTCGGGGTCGTCGCCGGCCAGCCGGCGCATCACCTCGCCGCGCCGGTGGTCGACGCGGATCGCGGCGCCGCAGGCGTCGTGCTCGCCGACCGAGGGGGTGGAGGTGAGGTCGAACGGCCGTGCCCGGAACCGGTAGGCGGCCGAGGTCAGCGCCCCGACCGGGCAGATCTGGATGGTGTTGCCCGAGAAGTAGCTCTCGAAGGGCTCACGCTCGTAGATCCCCACCTGCTGCAGCGCGCCCCGCTCGACCAGCGCGATGAACGGGTCGCCGGCGATCTGCTCGGAGAAGCGGGTGCAGCGGGCGCAGAGCACGCAGCGCTCGCGGTCCAGCAGCACCTGCGCGGAGATGGAGACCGGCTTGGGGTAGGTGCGCTTGACCGCCTCGAAGCGGGACTCCCCGCGTCCGTTGCTCATCGCCTGGTTCTGCAGCGGGCACTCCCCGCCCTTGTCGCAGACCGGGCAGTCCAGCGGGTGGTTGAGCAGCAGCATCTCGATCATGCCGTGCTGGGCCTTGTCGGCCACCGGCGAGGTCAGCTGCGTGCGGATCTGCATCCCGTCGGCCACCTCGAGGGTGCAGGAGGCCTGCGGCTTGGGCATGCCGCGCCCGTTGCCCATGTCGGGGACCTCGACCAGGCACTGCCGGCAGGCCCCGACGGGGTCCAGCAGCGGGTGGTCGCAGAAGCGCGGGATGGCCACGCCGATGAGCTCGGCGGCGCGGATGGCCAGCGTGCCCTTGGGGACCTGCACCTGGGTGTCGTCGATGGTGACGGTGACCAGCTGCTCGGCCACCTCGACGTCGGCGCCGTCCTTGCGGTCGGTGACGGTCATCGCACTCCTCCTGCCGGCTGCTCGCTGCGGATGAAGACCGTGCTGCGCTCGTAGGGCAGCAGCTCCCAGGCGGGGGTGTGCATGCCGGCCTCGAACTCCTCGCGGAAGTGCTTGATCGCCGAGGTGACGCAGGCCACCGCGCCGTCGGCCAGGGCGCAGAAGGAGCGTCCGCCGATGTTGTCGCAGAGGTCGAGGATCTTCTCGATGTCGCCCTCGACGCCCTGGCCAGCCTCGAGCCGCATCAGGATCTGCACCAGCCACCAGGAGCCCTCCCGGCAGGGGGTGCACTTGCCGCACGACTCGTGCTTGTAGAACTCGACCCAGCGCAGCGTGCTGCGCACCACCGAGGTGGTCTCGTCGAAGCACTGCAGCGCCTTGGTCCCCAGCATCGAGCCGGCGGCGGCCATGCCCTCGTAGTCCAGCGGCAGGTCGATGTGCTCGGGGGTGAGGATCGGGGTGGAGGAGCCGCCCGGGGTCCAGAACTTCAGCTGGTGGCCGGCGCGCATCCCGCCGGTGAGGTCCAGCAGCTGGCGCAGCGTGATGCCCAGCGGGGCCTCGAGCTGGCCCGGGTTGGCCACGTGCCCGGACAGCGAGTACAGCGTCATGCCCTTGGACCTCTCGGTGCCCATCGAGGCGAACCAGTCCGCACCGTTGGCCACGATGCTGGGCACCGAGGCGATCGACTCGACGTTGTTGATCACCGTCGGGCTGGCGTACAGACCGGCCACCGCGGGGAACGGCGGCCGCAGCCGGGGCTGGCCGCGGCGTCCCTCCAGGGAGTCGAGCAGGGCCGTCTCCTCGCCGCAGATGTAGGCCCCGGCGCCCGCGTGCACGACGACCTCGAGGTCGTAGCCGCTGCCGAGCACGTTGGAGCCGATGTAGCCGGCGGAGTAGGCCTCGCGGACGGCCTGCTGCAGCCGGCGCACGACGTGCAGCACCTCGCCGCGGACGTAGATGAAGGCGTAGCTGGCCTTGATCGCGTAGGCGGAGATGATGACGCCCTCGACCAGCGTGTGGGGCGTCGCCATCATCAGCGGCATGTCCTTGCAGGTGCCGGGCTCTGACTCGTCGGCGTTGACCACCAGGTAGGTGGGGTTGGGGTTGTCCTTGGGCACGAACGACCACTTCATCCCCGTCGGGAACCCGGCGCCGCCGCGGCCGCGCAGCCCGGAGTCCTTGACCAGCCCGACGACCTCCTCGGGGGCCATCTGCAGCGCGCTGCGCAGGGCGGTGTACCCACCGGTGCGCTCGTAGTTGCCGAGCTTCCACGCCCGCTCGTCGCCCCAGGAGGCGGACAGCACGGGGGTCAGGGTGTCGGTCACGTCGTCTCCTGGTCCTCACCCGACGCCTGGGCGCCGGAGGTCTTCGCCTCGGGTCCGGGGGTCGTCCCCCGGGCGTGCTCGGAGTCGGTGCTGGTGCCGGCGTCGGCCTCGGCGGTGCTGCGCTCGGCGGCGCCCCGGCGGCTGCTGTCGGGCTGGCCGTCGCCGACCGCCTCGGCCTCGGAGGCGGCCGGTCCGGCCACCTCGGGCTCGACCTCCTCGGCCACCTGGGGGCTGGGTGCGGCCCAGCCGTGCTCGCGGGCGATCCGCAGCCCGAGCAGGGAGCGCTCCCCCGCCGTCGGGCCGTGGTCGGCGCGGTTGTCGGGGAACCCGGCGAGCACCCGCTCGGCCTCGCGCCAGGAGGAGATCCGCGCGCCCCGGCTGGCCACCACCTCGCGGCCCTCGCGCAGGGCGTCGACGACCTCGACCGCCGACTCCGGGGTCACCTGGTCGAAGAACTCCCAGTTGACCATCATCACCGGCGCGTAGTCGCAGGCCGCGTTGCACTCGATGTGCTCCAGGGTGATGGCCCCGTCCTCGGTGGTCTCGTCGTTGCCGACGCCGAGGTGGCGCTGGAGCGTGGCCAGCACCTCGTCCCCGCCGAGGATCGCGCAGAGCGCGGTGGTGCAGACACCGACGTGGTGGCGGCCCACCGGCTTGCGCTTGTACATCGTGTAGAAGGTGGCCACGCCGCTCACCTCGGCGGCGCTGATCCCCAGCACGTCGGCGCAGGCCTCGATGCCGGCGGGGCTGACCCGCCCCTCGACCGACTGCACCAGGTGCAGCATCGGCAGCAGCGCCGACCGCGGCTGCGGGTAGCGCGCCGCGATCTGGCGCATCTCCTCCAGGTGGGTCTCGGTCAGCGCGGTCGTCTGGTCGCCGTCGAAGTCGACGCCCCCGGACTCCACGAAGTGGGTGGTGAAGTGGTGCCCGCTGTGGTCGGCCAGGTGGCCGTTCGTGCCGCTCATCGGTCGACACCGTCCTTCCGGGTCTCGACCCGACGTCGCAGCACGACCGGGTCGACGGGGGCGACTGCGTCGCCGCGGTACCGGATGGTCGTGCTGCTCATCGGTCGACACCGTCCTTCTGGGTCTCGACCCGACGTCGCAGCACGACCGGGTCGACGGGGGCGACTGCGTCGCCGCGGTGCCACAGGGTCGTGCTGCTCATCGGTCGACACCCCCCATCACCGGGTCGAGGCTGGCCACGGCCACCACCACGTCGGAGATCATCGCGCCCTCGCACATGATCGGCATGGCCTGCAGGTTGCTGAAGCTGGGGTCGCGGAAGTGCGCCCGGTAGGGGCGGGTGCCGCCGTCGGAGACCAGGTGCGCCCCGAGCTCGCCCCGGGGGTGCTCGACGGGCACGTAGGCCTGCCCGGGCGGCACCCGGAAGCCCTCGGTCACCAGCTTGAAGTGGTGGATCAGGGCCTCCATCGACTCACCCATGATGTGCTTGATGTGCTCGTGGGAGTTGCCCATGCCGTCCGGGCCGATGGACATCTGCGCCGGCCAGGCGATCTTGGTGTCGGCCACCATCACCGGCTCACCCACCATGCCCTCGAGCCGGTCGATGCACTGCTCGACGATGCGCAGGCTCTGCCACATCTCCTCCTGGCGCACCCGGAACCGGCCGTAGGCGTCGGCGGTGTCCCAGGTGGCCACCTCGAAGTCGTAGGTCTCGTAGCCGCAGTAGGGCTGCTTCTTGCGCAGGTCCCAGTCGAAGCCGGTCGAGCGCAGCACCGGTCCGGTGATCCCCAGCGCCATGCAGCCGGTCAGGTCCAGGTGGCCCACGCCCTCCAGGCGTCCCTTGAAGATCGGGTTCTCGTTGCAGAACGCCGCGTACTCGGGCAGGTGCTTCTTCAGCCAGGCCACCGTGTCGCGGAGCTTGGCGATGGCGTTGTCGGGCAGGTCGTTGGCCACCCCGCCCGGGCGGATGAAGGCGTGGTTCATCCGCAGCCCGGTGATCAGCTCGAAGGCGTCCAGGATCATCTCCCGGTCGCGGAAGCCGATCGTCATCACCGTCAGCGCGCCGATCTCCATGCCGCCGGTGGCGATGCAGACCAGGTGGCTGGAGATGCGGTTGAGCTCCATCAGCAGCACCCGCATCACCGTGGCCTTCTCCGGCACCTGGTCCTCGATGCCGAGCAGGCGCTCCACCGAGAGGCAGTAGGCGACCTCCTGGAACAGCGAGGCGAGGTAGTCCATCCGGGTGCAGAAGGTGACGCCCTGGGTCCAGTTGCGCACCTCCATGTTCTTCTCGATGCCGGTGTGCAGGTAGCCGATGCCGCAGCGGGCCTCGAGCACCGACTCGCCCTCCATCTCCAGCACGAGCCGGAGCACGCCGTGCGTGGAGGGGTGCTGCGGACCCATGTTGACCACGATCCGCTCGTCGCCGCGCTCGGCCTGGCGGTCGGCGATGTCGGTCCAGTCCTGCCCGCTGGCGGTGTAGACCCGCCCCTCGACCGGCTCCCCGGCCGCGCCGAAGGGGTCGACGTGCTGGTCCTGCACGGTGCTCATGAGTAGCTCCTCCGCGTCTCCGGTGGTGCGACGACAGCGCCCTTGTACTCGATGTCGATCCCGCCGAGCGGGTAGTCCTTGCGCTGCGGGTGGCCCGGCCAGTCGTCGGGCATCAGCACCCGGGTCAGCGCGGGGTGGCCGTCGAAGACCACGCCGAACATGTCCCAGGTCTCACGCTCGTGCCAGTCGGCGGCCGGGTAGACGGCCACCACGCTGGGCACGTGCGGGTCGGACTCGGGGCAGCTGACCTCGAGCCGGATCCGGCGGTTGTGGGTCATCGACTGCAGGTGGTAGACGACGTGCAGCTCGGCCCCCTCCAGGGTCGGGAAGTGCACGCCGGAGACCGAGGCGCAGTGCTCGAAGCGCAGCGTCGGGGTGTCGCGGAGCACGCGGGCCACCGCCAGCAGGTGCTCGCGGGCCACCTCGAAGGTCACCTCGCCGCGGTGGACCACCACGCCGGTGACCGAGCCCGACGGCACCACGGCCGCCATCTCGTCGGCCACGGTGTCGAACCAGCCGCCGTAGGGGCGCGAGGTCGGCTGGGGCATCTCGACCGCCCGCTGCAGCCGGCCGTAGCCCGAGGTGTCGGCGCCGCTGGCCGCGCCGAACATGCCGCGGCGGACCTCCAGCACCCGGCGCCGTCCGCCCTCGCCGAAGCCCGCCTCGGCGGCGGTCACGTCGGCGCTGCCGCCGGCGGGCTCCAGGTCGGTGTCGCTGGCGGTGGTGTCCTCGCGCTCGACGCCCTCCACGGGCGCGTGCTCCTCGGCGCGCCGGACGTCCTTCTCGGGTCCGGTCCCGGCCGGGGTCATCGCAGCAGCCCCTTCAGCTCGGAGGTGGCCGGCTGCAGCTGCTGCTTGGCCTCGAGCTCGGCGTAGAAGCGCTCCTCGTTGACGCCGATCGGCGCGTGCTGCACCTTCTTGCGCAGCTTGAACATGCCGTCGATCAGCATCTCCGGGCGGGGCGGGCAGCCGGGGACGTACATGTCGACCGGGACGACGTGGTCCACGCCCTGAACGATCGCGTAGTTGTTGAACATCCCGCCGCTGCTGGCGCAGACGCCCATGGCCATCACCCACTTGGGGTTGGGCATCTGGTCGTAGATCTGGCGCAGCACCGGGGCCATCTTCTGGCTCACCCGCCCGGCCACGATCATCAGGTCGGCCTGGCGCGGCGAGGCCCGGAAGACCTCCTGGCCCCAGCGCCCGGAGTCGTAGCGGGGGGCGCCGTAGGTCATCATCTCGATCGCGCAGCAGGCCAGCCCGAAGGTCGCGGGCCAGAACGAGGCCTGCCGCATCCAGCCGAACAGGCCCTCGACGCTGGTCAGCAGCACCCCGCTGGGGACGTTGTCCTCGAGTCCACCGGCCATCAGCGTGCCCTCCTCAGGTTCCGTCCGTCGCCCCGGCCGCGGACGTCCCGCGCCGGTCCCCCATCCAGCCCCACCCCGGCCAGCCCCATCCCGGCCAGCCCCGCACAGGTCAGTCCCACTCGAGGCCCCCTCGACGCAGCACGTACACGTAGGCGATGAAGACGGTCAGCACGAACAGCACCATCTCGACCAGGGCGAAGGTGCCGAGCTGGTCGAAGCTGACCGCCCACGGGTACAGGAAGACGATCTCGATGTCGAAGACGATGAAGAGCATGGCGGTGATGTAGTACTTCATCGGCACCCGGCCGCCGCCGACGGCGTGCGGCGTGGGCTGGATGCCGCACTCGTAGGACTCGTACTTGGCGCGGTTGTAGCGGCGCGGCCCGACCAGCACGCTGGTGACCACGCTGACCGCCACGAACGCGGCCGCGATCGCCAACAGCACGACGATGGGTGTGTAGACGTCGTTCACCGCACCTGCCTCTCCGTCGAAGCCCCGCTGCTCATGCCGGTCGAGTCCCTACGCCGCCGGTGCCAGTCGGGACAGCTGGTTGATCACCTTGTCCATCGCGTCGCCGTCGCGGGCGTCGGTCAGGTTGGCCAGCAGCTTGAGGGTGAAGCGCATCAGCGTCCGCCGCGGCAGCCCGTAGCGGGTGCACAGCCGCATCACCTGCGGGTTGCCGATCAGCTTCACGAACACGCCGCCGAGACGGTAGTAGCCGCCGAGCTCTGCCTTGAGCCGGGCCGGGTAGCCCTGCAGCGCCCGCTCCGCGCTGGGCGTGCCCACGCCACGGCGGTGCGCCTCGGTCATCGCGTCCGCGGCGTACTCGCCGGCCTCCAGGGCGTAGGCGATGCCCTCGCCGTTGAACGGGTTGACCATGCCGCCGGCGTCGCCGACCAGCAGCAGGCCCCGGTCGTAGTGCGGCTGGCGGTTGAAGCCCATCGGCAGCGCGGCGCCGCGCACCGGTGCGGTCATGTTCTCGTCGCGGTAGCCCCACTCCTCCGGCGTGGTGTCGAGCCACGCCTTGAGCAACGCCCGGTAGTCGGTCTTGCCGAAGGCCGAGGAGGTGTTGAGGATGCCGAGGCCCACGTTGGAGGTGCCGTCGCCCATGCCGAAGATCCAGCCGTAGCCGGGCAGCAGGTTCGACGCCCCCGGCGGGCCGTCCCACAGCTCCAGCCAGGACTCGAGGTAGTCGTCGTCGGTGCGCGGGGAGGTGTAGTAGGTGCGGACCGCGACCCCCATCGGGCGGTCGTCGCGCTTGGCGATGCCCATCGCCAGGCTCAGCCGGGTGGAGTTGCCGTCGGCCGCGACCACCAGCGGGGCGCGGAACCGGCGGCCGTCCTTGCAGCGGACGCCGACGATGCGCCCGGTGCGCTCGTCGAGCACGGGCTCGGTCACGTTGGCCTGCTCGTACAGGGTGGCGCCGGCCGAGACCGCGTTGCGGGCCAGCAGGTCGTCGAAGTCGGACCGGGGACGCACCAGGCCGTAGGGCGGGAAGTCGGACAGGTCGGGCCAGTCGAGCAGGAACGGCTGACCGCCGCCGCCGTAGATGCGCAGCCCCTTGTTGTGCCGCCAGCCGGCGGCCTCGGAGGTGTCGATGCCCAGGCGGATCAGCTGGCGGGTGGCGCGGGGGGTGAGCCCGTCGCCGCAGACCTTCTCGCGGGGGAAGCTCGTCTTCTCGAGCAGGGCGACCTCCAGCCCGCGACGCGCCAGGTGGGTCGCGGTGGCCGAGCCGGCCGGGCCGGCTCCCACCACGACCACGTCGGCGTCGACGACCCCCTCCGGGGTGCTGGGCATGGGATCTCTCCTGCTGCTCGTGAAATCGTTCACTACCTCGGTCAGTCTAGGCACACCGGCACCCGGAGTGCACACGGCCGTGCCGGGAGCGTCCCCCCTTGTCGGAGCGCGAATGGTGGAGCGAATATCGCAACGCGACGGTGCTCTAAATCGCTACCGGCCGGCCGGTGGTCGGCCGGCGCCCCCGTCGCGCGGGCGTAGGCTGCGCGCGTGGTCGCTCCCCTGCTCGTGCACAGCTCCACCCCCCTGTTCGTCCGCAGCACGGAGCTGGCCGAGGTCGGCCTCGACGACCTGCTGGCGCTGCTGGAGGCCGGTCCCGCGGCCGGGGTGGAGCAGGCCTGGCTGCGCGGCCCGGACGCGGCGGTGGCCGGCGGCGAGGCCGCCCGGTGGGCCGCCGAGCCGGGGCAGGGTGTCGCCGACGCGGCCGGCTGGTGGGCCTCTGTGGTCGAGCGGCTGGAGGAGGCCGAAGACAGCTCCGGGGTGCCCGCCACCGCCTTCGGCTCGTTCTGCTTCGACCCGGCGCGCACCCGGGCGCTGCCGGTGCTGGTGCTGCCGGAGTGGACGCTGGTGCACCGCCACGGCGTCACGACGCTGGTCGAGGTCGCCGGACGCCCCTTCGCCCGGCCGCCGCGCGGGCGCGAGGAGCTGCTGGCGGGGCTGCCCGCCGCCGGGACGGAGCGGGCCGGCGTGACCGAGCCGCTCACCGTGAGCGAGCGGGCCGGGAGCCTGGACGCCGACGGCTGGGCCGACCGGGTGGCCCAGGGCGTCAAGCGGATCCTGGCCGGCGAGCTGGACAAGGTGGTGCTGGCCCGCCAGGTGGCGGCCGTGGCCGACCGCCCGCTGCCGCTGGGCCGGCTGGCCCGCCGGCTGCACGAGCAGTACCCCCGCTGCTGGACCTTCCTGGTCGACGGTCTGGTGGGCGCCAGCCCCGAGATGCTGGTGCGCCGCGAGGACGGCCTGGTGACGTCGCGGGTGCTGGCCGGCACCATCGGCGTGCACGGCGCGACCACCCCCGAGACGCTGGCCACCGCGCTGGCGTCCTCCTCCAAGGACCTGCAGGAGCACGAGTACGCGGTGGCCTCGGTGGCGGAGGCGCTCAGCCCCTTCTGCACCGGCATGAACGTGCCCGACGCCCCCTACGTGCTGGAGCTGCCGAACGTGCTGCACCTGGCCACCGACGTCACCGCGGTCGCGGCTGCGGGCACGTCGGTGCTGGAGCTGGTCGCGGCCCTGCACCCGAGCGCCGCGGTGTGCGGCACCCCGACCGAGGTGGCCCGGGAGCTGGTCGCCGAGCTGGAGGAGCTGGACCGGGGGCGCTACTCCGGACCCGTCGGCTGGGTCGACGCCCACGGCGACGGCGCTTTCGCGATCGCCCTGCGCTGCGGCCAGCTCGACACGGCCGACCCGACCACCCTGCACCTGTACGCCGGCTGCGGCATCGTGGCCGACTCCGACCCCGACGCCGAGGTCGCCGAGTCCGAGGCGAAGCTGGTGCCGATGCGGGACGCGCTGCGGGCGGTGGTCCGGTGAGCACCACGGCCAGCGCGGTGGTGGCCCGGCTGGAGTCGCTCGCCGACCCCGAGGAGCTGCCCAGGGTGCGGCGTCGGCTGGCCCCGGACGAGCCGGCCATCGGGATGCGGATGCGTGACCTGTTCACGGTGGCCGCGGAGGCCCGCAGCATGCCGCTGGAGGAGGTGGAGCGGCTGCTGGACGAGCCCGCCTACGAGCCGAGGATGGCCGCCTGCTGCGTGCTGGACTTCAAGGCGCGGGAGGCGCTGGGCGACCGGGCGCTGTCGGAGCTGTACCTGCGCCGCCACGACCGGATCACCACCTGGGACATGGTCGACCGGGCCGCACCCCGGGTGGTGGGGGCGCCGCTGGTGGGCGGCGACGTCGGCCTGCTGCACGAGCTGGCCCGTTCCCCCCAGCCGCTGCGGCGCCGCACCGCCGCCACGGCGCCGCTGTACTTCGTCCGCTCCGGCTCCGAGTCCGACCTGGCCGGCGGGTTCGCGGTGGTGGCCGCGCTGGCCGCCGACCCCGAGCCGGTGGTGCACCAGGCCGTCGGGATCTTCCTCAAGCACGCCGGCGAGCGGGTGCCCCTGCTGCTGAGCTCGTTCCTCGACCGGCACGCCGCCACGATGCCCCGGGCCGCCGTCCGGCTCGCCGTGGAGAAGGTGGACCCCTCCGTCCGCCGCCGCTACGTCGGCTGACGCGCACCCTCCCCGCCCGGGGGTCAGGTGTGGGTGCCCACGTTGACCACGTTGCCGTGGGCGTCGCGGTAGAAGAAGCGGGTGACTCCCCACGGCTCCTCGGTCAGGGGTGGACGATCTCCAGACCAGCAGCGGTCGCCCGTCGCAGCGCCTCCTCCACGTCGTCGACGAAGACCGACACCGCGGGGTTGACCGGAGCGGAGGCGTCCGCCGTCAGGAGGCTGAGCTGGTGGCCCTCGCCGTCCCCCAGCGTCACGATCCAGCCGTGGTCCATGAGCACCGACCACCCCAGCACGTCGCGGTGCGCCGCGACGGCGCCCTCGAGGTCGGTCACGGTCAGGTCGGGGACCACCCGCTCCACTCGCACCGGACCATCCAACCGCCCCGCCGTGCCACCCGCGCACCCCTCCCCTGCCCGCGTGTATGTCGTCTGGGTCACGGTCGGCGTGTCGCGGTGTGTCGCGGTGTCCGTGTCCGACGGCGTACACGTCTGCAGGGCCGAGGCGCCGCAGCTCGCTCCGAGCAGCCGGCGGTGGCCACCCGCTCCCGTCCTCGACGCCGCCCGCACCACCCGGGAGCGGCCGGCCCGGAGGTGACGACGGGCGCCCCTGAGAACGTGTCGCCCGTCGCCCGCGAACATCACGACACGCCGCGACACGCCGGGCGTGACCGGGACGACATACACGCGTCCAGGGGCCGGGCGGGTGGACGGGCGGGCCGGGGGGACGGGCGGGGCGGGGGCCCGTCAGCGGCGCTGCTGCTGGCGCATCTTCTCCAGCTCGCGGCGCTGCTGCTCCTGGGTGGCGCGCAGGCCCTCCCCGCTGAAGCCGCCGAGCAGCACCAGGGCGACGATCGCGAGCACGACGAGCGACCAGACGGTGGACAGGCCCAGCAGCACCGGCGCGGTGATCAGCAGCACCATGTCGATGCCGCGGATCGGGGCGGTGACCAGACCGGGCGGGAACGCACCGGCGGGGGTGGAGGCCATCGGCGCGCTCCAGTTGACCGGCTTGGCCGTGGTCCAGCGGACGGCCCCCATCAGCCCGGCCGCGGCGGTGACCAGCGACACCAGCAGCGCCCCGGGCACGGACCGGGGGACGGCCCCCTCGCCGAAGCCGACGAAGGCGGCGGTGGAGGCGACGGCCCAGACCAGCGCCACCGCGGCCGGCACGGCGACGGTGGCCAGCCGGATCTGGCCGGTGGTGAAGGGCAGCGTGCGGGCCAGACCGCTGTTGCGGGTCAGCACCCGCAGCCCGCCGGTCAGCGGGATGAGGGTGAGGAAGACGGCCAGCCCGCCGAGGAAGGGGGCGATCGAGGCCAGCCCCAGCGCGTCGGCGGCGTAGGGCACCACCACGGTGGCCAGCACGGCCGGGACCGCGGCCGGCGAGCGCGAGGTGCGCTGCAGCTCCCGCAGCACCAGCGCGGTGGTGCCGGTGCCGCTGCCCCGCATCGCGCGGACGTGGCCGCGCTCGGTGGCCCGGCGCTCCACCACGATGTCGTGGATCAGCCCGAGGTCCAGGGCGTAGAAGGCGCCGGAGAGCCCGGCGGCCAGCGACCCGCCGCTCATCAGCCGCAGCCGCGGGATCTTCTCCAGCCGCGCGTTGGCCAGGAGTCCGCAGCCGAGGGTGAGCAGCAGCCCGACGGCGCCGACGACCAGCGCGACCTCGACCTGCTCCGCCCCGGGCAGCCGCACGGTGGTCCAACCGGCGGAGAGCGCCACCACCAGGCCCAGCACGCCCAGCCCGGCCAGTGCGAACAGCCGCGCGCCCCAGCGGGCCGGGGCGCTGTGGTCGGCGACCTGCTGGGTGGCGGCGAAGGCGGTCATGCCGGTGGCCAGCAGACCGGTGGCCACCGTCCAGGCCGTCACCTCGTCCGCACCCGCACCGGAGAGCAGGGTGGCCAGCACCGCCAGCAGTGCGCCCGCCAGCAGCGCGACGACCAGCGCGGCCACCAGCCGGGGACGCAGCAGCCGCGACCGGCGGATCGGCGTCGACATCAGCCACGACCCCTCGGCGGAGGAGGCCAGCACGGGCCCGAAGAGCCGGGCCATCGACAGCGCCAGCGCGGCGGACAGCGCGCCGGTGACCCACGGCAGGTAGGAGCGGGCGGAGGTGCAGGCCACGGTGGTGCAGGCCGAGACGTTCGTCTGCACCTGCAGCACCACGTTCACCGCCATCGCGGTGACCATCAGCACCCCGAACACCATCACGTAGGCGTCGGAGACCACCTCGGTCAGCTTGCGGGTAGCCCGTCCGCGCCGCCAGTCCCGCATCAGCCGCAGCAGCTCGCGCTCGTCGGCGGGGACGCAGTCGTCGAAGGCGATCCTGGTGACCGGCACCGGCTGCTCCGGCTCCGGCAGCGGCTGCCCGGACAGCGCCAGCGGCCGCTCGGTGAGGGCCTCCTCGCGCGGCGGCGGCGCCGGCTGCTTGCGCCGCCTGCGCCTCCCCTTGGCCGTCACCGCCGGCGGCAGGGCGGGCCCCGGGTCCTCGGGGGCGGCGTCGGAGGCGCCCTCCGCCGCGGCCTCCACCTCGGGCTCGGGCGTGCCGGCTCGTTCCTCCCCGCTCATCCGCGCGGCGCTCCGAGCTCGACCACCCGGGTGGCCACGGTGTCCACCAGGCTGGGCTCGTGGCTGGCGAAGACGATGGCCAGGCCGTCCTGCCGCTCGGCCCGCAGCCGGTTGGCCAGCCACGTGACGCCCTCGACGTCGAGGCGCGCCTCGGGCTCGTCCAGCACCAGCAGCTCACGGGGCCGGACGAAGGCGGTGGCCAGCCCGAGCCGGCGCCGCTGGCCGGAGGACAGCGTGCCCGGCAGCTGGCCGGACTGCGGCACCAGCTGCACCTGCTCCAGCACCTCGTCCACCACCCCGTCGGCGTCGGGGACGCCGTGGGCCCGCGCCAGCAGGTCCAGGTGCTCCACCACCGACAGGTCGGGGAAGAAGTCCAGGTCGTCGATCACGGTCGCCACGTCGCGGCGGGTGCGGGCCGAGGTCTCCACCACCGGGTGGCCGCACACCTCGACGGTGCCCTCGTCGGGACGGTCGGCGCCGACCAGGCACCGCAGCACCGTGGACTTGCCGGACCCGTTGCGGCCGGTGAGCGCCACCGCCTCCCCCGCCCGCACCTCGAGGCTGAAGTCCTCGACGATGGTGACGGGCCCGTAGGCGCGCCTCAGCTTGGACACCTTCAGCACGGTGCTCTTCCTGGCCATGGGCTCGATCCTGCCTCCTGCTCGCAACCGGCGGTCCTGTCAGGACCACGTGGCAGAATCCCACACGTGCCGAGACAGACCTCCCGCGCCACACTGGCCAAGCGGCGTTCCGACGTCTCGGCGATGTTCGACCACGTGGCCGAGCGCTACGACGCCACCAACGACATCCTCTCCCTGGGCCAGGACCGGCGCTGGCGGCGGCTGGTGCGCCGCTCGGTCGACCCGCGACCGGGCCAGCGGGTGCTCGACCTGGCCGCCGGCACGGGGACGTCCAGCCGTCCCTTCGCCGACGCCGGCGCCCTGGTGGTCCCCACCGACCTCTCCCTCGGCATGCTGGCGGTGGGCAAGCGCCGCCAGCCCGACCTGCCCTTCGTGGCCGGCGACGCCCTCGCCCTGCCCTTCGCCGACGGGGCCTTCGACGCCGTCACGATCTCCTTCGGGCTGCGCAACGTCGAGAGCACCGAGGAGGCGCTGGCCGAGCTGCGCCGGGTCACCCGCCCCGGCGGGCGGCTGGTGATCTGCGAGTTCAGCTCGCCGGTGGTGCCGGTGCTGCGCTCGGTGTACCGCAACTACCTGGTGGCGGCGCTGCCCCGGGTGGCGCGGGCGGTCTCGTCCAACCCCGTCGCCTACGAGTACCTGGCCGAGTCGATCCTGGCCTGGCCCGACCAGCGGCGGCTGGCGGCGATGATCGCCTCGGCCGGCTGGTCCGACGTGGGCTGGCGGAACCTGAGCGGCGGGATCGTCGCGCTGCACCGCGCCGTGGCATGAGCGAGCAGCCGGCGGGTCCACCAGGCCGGCCCGACCCGGGCCGGGGGGTGCTGCTGGGTCCGTGGGCGGCCCCGAGCTGCCCGGTGAAGACCCAGAACAGCCACGACCCGCGGATCACCGGGGTCTTCGCCGCCCCGGCGCCGGACGAGGCGCTGCGCGAGCTCTTCGCCGGCACCGAGGAGTGGCGCGCCCAGGTCAGCGACACCCTGGCCGCGCTGCCCGGCGCGCTCGACCTGCGCGGGCTCGACGAGCCGCTGGCCGAGCGGGTGGAGCGCTGCCGGGCGGCGATGGCCGCCGGTGCGCCGGTGCTGCTGGGGGCCGAGCTGCCCGCCGACCACGAGGGCCACCGGGTCGGACGCTGCGACGTGCTGGTGCGCGGCGCCGACACCGCGGACGGGCGTCCGGGCTACCTGCCGGTGCTGGTCAAGGGGCACAAGGTGCGCGAGCAGCGCTCGGTGCCCGCCGACGCCGACCTGCTGCGGGTCGCCCCGCTGGCGCAGCCGGCGCTGGCCGGCTCGGAGGCCGTCCCGGGCTGGAGCTTCCGCAACGCCCGCCGGGAGCGCGACGTGCTGCAGCTGGCGCACTTCTGGCGGCTGCTCGAGGCCTGCGGCTGCGCTGCGGCGGGGGCGCCCTGGGCCGGGTTGGTGGGCACCGACGAACCGGTCGGGGTGACCTGGCTGCCGCTGGCCGAGCCGCGGTTCCGCACCTTCTCCCGGCGCACCGCCGGGGGCTGGCGGCTGCGCTCGGGGCTGGAGCGCTACGACCACGAGCACGGCTTCCGGGTGTCGGTGGCCAGCCGGGCCCGCCGGCTCGGGGAGCCGGGGGTGCAGCCGATGGTGCACCCGATCAAGATCGACGAGTGCGACCGCTGCCAGTGGTGGGAGCACTGCCGCCCCCAGCTCGACGCGGAGGACATCAGCCTGCGGATCGCCAAGGCGCCGCTGGACGTCCGCGAGATCAGCGTGCTCCGCTCGCTGGGCGTCAGCACCACCCGCGCGCTGGCCGAGGCCGACCTCGACGAGCTGCTCCCCCGCTACCTGCCGGAGGTGGCGCACCGCTCGCAGGCGGAGCGCCGGCTGCGGATCACCGCCCGGCGGGCCCAGCTGATCAGCGCCGGGGTCACGCTGGAGCGGCTCGAGTCCGGACCGGTGAAGATCCCGGGCGCGGAGCTCGAGATCGACCTCGACATCGAGACCTCGGCCGAGGACCGCGTCTACCTGTGGGGCTTCCTGGTCAACGACACCGTCAGCGGCAGCAGCGAGTTCCGCTCCTTCGTCGCCTGGGACGACCTCGACGCGGAAGGCGAGCTGGAGCTCGCGCGCCGCGCGCTGAGCTGGCTGCGCGACCTCGTCGGCGGCGAGCGGTCGGTGCTGGTCTACCACTACAGCGACTACGAGACGGTGCGGATCGGCCAGCTCGCCGAGCGGGCCGAGGCGGCCCGGTCCCCGGCCGGTACCGTGCTGCGGTGGGCCCGCGACGACGCCAGCCGCTGCTTCGTCGACCTGTTCGCCGTGGTCCGCGACCACCTCTTCGGGGTGCACGGCCTGGGGTTGAAGGTGGTGGCCAGCACGGGTGCGGGGTTCCGCTGGCGTGACGACGACCCCGGCGGCCTGAACTCCCAGCGCTGGTTCGGCGAGGCCGTCCACGGCGCGACCGAGGAGGTCCGCGAGCTCGCCCGCACCCGGGTGCTGCAGTACAACGAGGACGACGTGCTGGCCACCGCGGCGCTGCGTCGGTGGCTGCGCTCCTTCGACTGAGCCGCCGGCGCGGGCTGGCAGCCGGCCGCGGCCCCGCCGCAGCCGGGGCCGGACAGCACTCGTCCCCCAGCCCCGGCCGGGTGGCCGGTGCTGGAGGACGAGAGCTGGTCAGCAGGGCGATCTGCTCGCCCGCGTGGGTCAGGCGTTGACGCGGCCCCGGTCGCGGGTGAGCGCCAGGCCCAGGCCCACCATGCCGATGCCCAGCAGCAGGTGCAGGATGTCGTCGGCCAGGTTCAGCGGCACGAAGTTGGCCGACGAGTCCTGCGGGACGAACAGGCCGTACAGGAACAGCACCAGGTAGATGATGCCGCCGACGACCAGGTAGCTGCGCGCCCCGGACACCGAACGGGCCATCAGGAGCCCGGCGATGCCGAACAGCAGGTGGACGATGTTGTGCAGGATCGAGACCTGGAAGATGCCGAGCAGCATGGCCTCGGAGTGGTGGGACGCGAAGGACATGGTGTCGTAGTTGCTGGTGATACCCGGGACGAATCCCAGCACGCCGACCAGCAGGAAGACCACGCCGACGGCCAGGGCGGCCTTCTGCACAGCCGTCCGGCCGGCACGGTCGGCGCGGGACGAAGTAGGAACGGTCATAGCTCCTCCACAGTGTTCGATGCCTGGACGGAACCCCAGGTGGCATGGTGATACCCGTTGCCGGACGCCCCAATCCTGAGGAGTCGCTGAGCCGGCGGGCTCAGGCCAGGGCGCGGATCCGCTCGTCCAGCTCGCGGCGCCCGGAGCGGTCCAGCCGCACCTCGACCAGCTCGAGCCCCCGGATCCTGCGCGACAGCAACTCCCTCAGCTCGGCCACCGAGCCGACCGGGCGGTGGACGACCCCGTGAGCGGCCGCCAGCGCGGCGAGGTCGACCCGGTGCGGGGTGGCGAACAACCGCTCGAAGGAGCCCGCGAGCTCGTCGCGGCCCTGCTCGAGCGTGGCGAAGATGGCCCCGCCGCGGTCGTTGGCGACCACGAAGCGGACGTCGGGGCGCGGTTCGCCCGGGCCGATCAGCAGCCCGTTGGCGTCGTGCAGCCAGGTCAGGTCGCCGAGCAGGGCGGTGACCCCGCGCCCGGTCCCGAGCGCGAGCCCGACCGCGGTGGAGACCGTCCCGTCGATGCCGGCCAGACCGCGGTTGGCGTGCACCTGCGGACCGGTCGAGCGCCAGACCGGCGCCAGGTCGGCGTCGCGGACGGTCGAGGAGGAGCCGAGCAGCCAGACGTCGTCCGCGCGCAGGCTGGTGGCGACCTCCGCCGCCAGCCCGGGCCCGGTGAGGCCGTCCCGAGCGGCCAGCTCGGCGGCCAGCCGCGCCCCCAGCTCGCGGTCGGCGGTCAGCCACTCCTGCAGCCAGCCCTCCGGCCCGGGCTCGAGCTCCACCGCGCCCAGCACGCGGGAGACCCGGTGCCCGGGGTCGGGCCAGCGGTCGCCGCCGCCCACCACGACCACCTCGACGTCG
Organism: Auraticoccus cholistanensis; assembly: GCF_009742705.1. Lineage (GTDB taxonomy): Bacteria > Actinomycetota > Actinomycetes > Propionibacteriales > Propionibacteriaceae > Auraticoccus > Auraticoccus cholistanensis. The sequence continues at coordinate 696,239 of NZ_WPCU01000004.1, read as the reverse complement.
TGGCGGGCCAGCAACCGGCTCACCGGGCGCGAGAGCGTCGGGTGGCCCAGGCACAGCACCCGGGTGATCCGCTGCCCCAGCGGCCCGGGCAGCAGCAGCCGGTAGCCGGCGACCGCGCACTCCCCCACCCGGGCGTTGCCCGAGGGCTCGCTGAGCAGCGGCACCCGGCCCCGCTCGGCCAGCGCGCGGGCGGCGGCGCCGGTGGCGGGGTCGGCGTCGCCGACCAGCACCACGGTGCCGGCGTCGGCGGGCAGCGGCGCCGGCGGGTGCTCGGGACGGCTGACCTGCCAGCCGGCCGGCACGCGCTCCACCGCGGCCAGCGGCTGCGCGGGCACCAGCGGGTCGGCCAGCTCGAGGTTGAGGTGGACGGGTCCGGGGGTGCCGGTGCGGACCCCGGTCGCGGCCACCAGCAGCCGCCGCACCGCCGCCCGCAGCGCGTCGGGGGAGGCGGCGTCCATCCGGGCGCTGCTGCGGACCGCCTCGGCGAACATCCCCACCTGACGGGTGGTCTGGTTGGCCCCGGTGTCGACCAGCGCGGCCGGGCGGTCGGCGCTGACCACCACCAGCGGGACGTGGGCCGCGTCGGCCTCCAGCACCGCCGGGTGCAGGTTGGCCACCGCGGTGCCCGAGGTGGTGACCACCACCACCGCCCGCCCGGTGGCCCGGGCGAGCCCCAGCGCGGTCCAGGCGGCGCTGCGCTCGTCGATGCGGACGTGCAGCCGCAGCAGCCCGCCGCGCTCGGCCGCCTCCAGGGCGTAGGCCAGCGGGGCGCTGCGGGACCCGGGCGAGACCACCGCCTCGACGACGCCGCCGGCCACCAGCTCCTCGACCACGGCCAGCGCCGCGGAGACGCTCGGCACCTGCTGCTCAGCCATCCCGGTCCTCCTCCTCCGCGGCGGCGCGGGTGCCCGCCCACCGCTGCAGCCACGCCGCGGTCGTCGCCGGGTCGGCCCGGACGGCCTCCAGCCGGTCCGGCACCGGTGGTGCGGCGGGCACCGCGATGGCCCCGTCCACCGAGCGCAGCGGCCTCGAGCAGACGTCCTCGTCGAGCAGGGCGACGGTGTCCAGCCCGCAGGCGAAGGGCAGCTCGGGCAGCGCGGCGGCCAGCGCCAGCCCGGCCGCCAGACCGACCGAGGTCTCCAGCGCGCTCGACACCACCACCGGCAGACCCAGCCGGTCGGCCAGCTCCAGGCAGCGGCGGACACCGCCGAGCGGCTGCACCTTGAGCACCGCGACGTCGGCGGCCTCGAGGGCCACCACGCGCTCGGGGTCGCCGCTGCGGCGGATGGACTCGTCGGCGGCCACCCGGACGTCCCACCCCCGACGGGCCAGCCGGCGTCGCAGCGCGGCGAGCTCCTCCACCGAGGCGCACGGCTGCTCCACGTACTCCAGGTCCAGGGAGCGCAGCGCGCCGACCGCCTGCTCGGCGGCGTCGAGGTCCCAGCCCCCGTTGGCGTCCACCCGGACCGCGCCCCGGCGGCCGAGGGCGTCGCGGACGGCCTCCACCCGGGCGAGGTCGTCGGCCAGCGTCTGGCCGCGCTCGGCCACCTTCACCTTGGCCGTGGTGCAGCCGGAGGCCGCGACGAGGGCGTGCGCCCGCTCGGGGTCGAGGGCCGGCACGGTGCAGTTGACGGGGACCGAGGTGCGCACGGGCGGCGGCGGGAGCAGCTCGGCGGCCTCCTGGCAGGCCCGCTGCCAGGGCACCAGCTCGGCACCGGCGTAGTCGAGGAACGGGCTCCACTCGGCCCAGCCCGCCGGCCCCTGCACCAGCAGCCCCTGCCGCCGGGTGATGCCCCGGAAACGCGTCCGCATCGCCACGTCGTAGACCACCGGCTCGCGCACCGCCCCAGCCTAGGGGGTGGCGCGGCCCGCTCACCGACCCAGCGCCGCCGCCAGCCGCTCCAGCGGACCGCGTCCCAGCAGCCGGCGCCAGCACCAGGCGAAGACCACCGACCCGGCGGCCAGCAGCCCGACCAGCGCCCAGGAGCCGGGCGGGCGGCCGGTCACCTCGGCGAGGGCCCACAGCAGCAGCACCTGGGCGGTGTAGAGGGTCAGCGGCATGGCGCCGGCCGCCGCCAGCGGCGCGAGCAGCCGGCCCAGCCGCGGCACCACGGTGGTGAGCGCCACCAGCAGCAGCGCGCAGGCCAGACCCACCGCGACGTTGCCGGCCACGGTCAGGGAGGTGGCCACCGCGAGCCGCGGGACGCCCCGGGCGGCGGAGCCGACGGCCACCTCGGTCGGGGTGGCGAGCTGGGCCCCGGCAACCAGCCCGAGCACCGCGACCGCTGCCGCTCCCGCGGCGAGCCGGCCCACCCGCCGCACCCGGGTCAGGTCGAGCCGGGTCACCGCGACGCCGAGCAGCAGCACCGGGACCCAGACGGCCAGCGGGTAGGACCCGGTCACCGCCCACTCGACGAGGACGCCCCAGGGCTCCAGCCGCAGCGACCGCACGGCCGGGACGGTCGCCAGCGCGGCGGCCGCTCCGGGCAGCACCAGCACGCCGGCCAGCGCCAGCACCAGCAGCAGGCGGGTGGGCAGGAAGACCAGCGGCAGCACCAGCCAGAAGGCGAGGCCGTACTCGTCGAGGATCACCCGCACCGGCGGGTCGAGCAGGGTGAGCAGCGACCCCAGCACGAGCAGCAGCAGACCCCGGGCCGCGACGCGGTCGCGCAGCCGGCGACGGTCGTCGCGCCGGACGGCGCCGCCGGTCAGCAGCCCGAGACCCAGCCCGGCCGTGACGGCGAAGAGCAGCCGCGACCGCTCCGAGGCCGCCACCAGCAGCCAGGAGTCCCAGCCGTCGGCGGCTCCGCGCGGTGCCGCGTGGGCCACCACCATGCCGAGCAGCGCCACCGCCCGCGCCACGTCGACCCCCACCACCCGCGGGCGCGGCGGCGGCGTCCCCCCTCCTGCCGCTGCTGCCACGAGCCCCACTCTGCCCGCACGGAGCCACCGGCGCCCCACCCTCCGGAGCCGGCCGCGGCAGGGCCTTGAGCGGGAGCGACTCGGGGCATACCCTAGGGGGGTATCCATCGAGGAGGTTCCACGGATGAACGCACGCAACGCCATGGCCGCCAGCGCGACCCTGCACTGCCTCACCGGCTGCGCCATCGGCGAGATCACCGGGATGGTGGTCGGCACCGCGCTCGGGCTGGGCACCGCGGCCACCATCGCGCTCGCGGTCGGTCTGGCCTTCCTGTTCGGCTACACGCTCTCGACCTGGCCGCTGGTGCGGACGGGGCTGCGCTTCGGCGCCGCGCTCCGGCTCGTGCTGGCCGCCGACACCCTGTCCATCGCGGTGATGGAGGTCGTCGACAACCTGGTGATGGCGGTGGTCCCCGGCGCGATGCACGCCGGTCTGGTCAACCCGGTGTTCTGGATCGCGATGATCCTCGCCCTCGCCGCGGCCTTCGCCGCCGCCTTCCCGGTCAACCGGTACCTGATCGACCGGGGCCGGGGCCACGCGCTGACCCACCGCCACCACGCCGGGCACCACGGCCCGGACGAGCACGAGCACGCCGGGCACCAGCACCCGGACGAGCAGGGGCAGCCGGCCGACCCCGGGCACCCGGCCGACCCCGGGCACCCGGCCGACCACAGGCACCCGCACGACCACCAGCCGGACGGCCACGCCGCCCACCGACCCGAGGAGCACTGATGGACACCAAGACCCTGGCCGCCGCGCTGATCGGCTTCCTGCTGGGCGGGCTGACCGTCTCGGTCGCCGCCCAGCTGGAGGACGCCCCCGCGCCCGCCCACCAGACGGTCGACGCGCTGCGCCTCGGCGGCTGAGCGGCCGGCCCACCCGCCCACGTCCCCGCACCCCTCCGGGTGCGGGGACTCCGGGATCAGGCCGGCGGCCAGGTCAGCGTCGTGGCTGCCGCGCCCGTCGCGGAGGCCTCGGCCACCGGCTCGCCGCCCGCGCCGAGCACGACGACCCGCCAGGGCTGCTGGGTACCCCGGGCCGTCACGGTCAGCGCGCCGCCGGTGCGGGTGAGCACCCAGCGGGCGGCGTCCTCGCCGGTGGGGACGTCGACCACGGCCTGCTCGCCGTCGGCGAGCTCGCGCACCTCGAGGGTGAGGCCGTCGACGTGGTCGTAGTCGGGACGGTCGAGCACGGCCCCGCGCGGCAGCACCGCACCGGGACGGACGAACACCGGCAGCGAGTCGTTGCCGTACTGCTCGCGGTGCCAGCCCGGGCCCTGCCGCTTCTCACCGGTCAGCAGGTGGGTCCAGGTGCCGGCGGGCAGGTAGTAGTCGGCCCAGCCGTCGGCGTCGAACACCGGTGCCACCAGCACGTCGTCGCCGAGCATGTACTGGGTGTCGACGGTGACCGCGGCCTTGTCGTGCGGGTACTGCAGCACCATCGCCCGCATCATCGGCAGCCCGTCGGTCTGGGCCTCGCGGGCCAGTCGGGAGAGGTAGGGCATCAGCGACATCTTCAGCCGGGTGAAGCGGCGGGTGACGTCGACCGCCTCCTCGTCGAAGGCCCAGGGCACCCGGTAGGAGCTCGAGCCGTGCAGCCGCGAGTGCGAGGACAGCAGCCCGAAGGCCACCCACCGCTTGAACACGGTCGGGTCGGGCGTGCCCTCGAAGCCGCCGATGTCGTGCGACCAGTAGCCGAAGCCGGACAGCCCCAGCGACAGCCCGCCGCGCAGCGACTCCGCCATCGAGACGAAGGTCGACTCGCAGTCCCCGCCCCAGTGCACCGGGAACCGCTGGCCGCCGGCGGTGGCGGAGCGGGCGAAGAGCACCGCCTGGTCCTTGCCCCGCTGGCGCTCCAGCAGCTCGTGCACCGCCTGGTTGTACAGCTGGGCGTACCAGTTGTGCATCCGCTGCGGGTCCGAGCCGTCGTGCCAGCGCACCCCCTCGGTGGGGATCCGCTCGCCGAAGTCGGTCTTGAAGGCGTCGACGCCCTGGTCGAGCAGGGTCTTGAGCTTGGAGGTGTACCACTCGACCGCGTCGGGGTTGGTGAAGTCGACCAGCCCCATCCCGGCCTGCCACATGTCCCACTGCCAGACGTCGCCCTCGGTGGTGCGCAGCAGGTAGCCGTTCTCGGCCCCCTCGGCGAACAGCTCCGAGCGCTGGGCGATGTAGGGGTTGATCCAGGCCGAGACCCGCAGCCCCTTCTCCCGCAGCCGGGCCAGCATCCCCGGCGGGTCGGGGAACGTCGCCGGGTCCCAGACGAAGTCGCACCAGTGGAACTGGCGCATCCAGAAGCAGTCGAAGTGGAACACGCTCAGCGGCAGCTCGCGCTCGCGCATGCCGTCGATGAAGGAGGTGACGGTGGCCTCGTCGTACTCGGTGGTGAACGAGGTCGACAGCCACAACCCGAACGACCAGTCCGGCACGGCGGCCGGACGTCCGGTCAGCCGGGTGTAGCGGCGCAGCACGTCGGCCGGCGTGGGTCCGGCCACCACGTAGTACTGCAGGTGCTGCCCCTCGACGGAGAACTGGGTGCGTGAGACGACCTCGGTCCCCACCTCGAACCCGACCCGCTCGGGGTGGGCCACGAAGACGCCGTAGCCGCGGTCGCTGAGGTAGAAGGGGACGTTCTTGTAGGCCTGGTCCGACGAGGTGCCGCCGTCGGCGTTCCAGGTGTCGACCGACTGCCCGTTGCGGACGAAGGGCCCGAACCGCTCCCCCAGCCCGAACAGGTGCTCGCCCACCCCGATCGTCAGCTGCTCGTGCACGTGGTGGCGGCCCTCGCCGTCGGTGACCAGCCCGATGCTGCGGGGGGTGGAGCTCGTCAGCACCCGGCCGTCGGCCAGGAAGTCCATCCCCCACTCCCCGCCCAGACCCACCCGGGCGCTGAGCGGGCCGGAGGTGAAGGTCAGCGTCTGCTCGTCCTGCTCGACGCTGGTGGCGACCTCGGGGTCGGTGACCAGCTCGAACTCCGGGTGGCGCGGCCGCAGCCCGGTGAAGTGCTCGATGCGCACGCCGAGCACCCCCTCGGCCGGGGAGGTCAGCGTGACCGTCACCACCGGCCGGTTCAGGGTGTCGCCGCGGTGGCGCAGCGGCCCCGTCGGGCAGTGCAGCCGGACCCGGCCGTCGCCGACCTCGACCTGCTCCACCACCTTCGGGCGCAGCACGGTCATGCCCGGCAGCAGCTGCCAGTAGCCGTCGGTGAATCTCACAGGTCCTCCTTGGTCAGGACGCGCACGGCGTCGGGTTCGAGCTCGATCGAGCCGGCGTGGCGGGCACCGGTCAGCCGGTCGGTCATGGGCTCGGCCAGCCGGTAGCGGCGCGGGCCGTCGGCGTGGTTGAGCAGCAGCAGGTCGCCACCCCTGCGGACCACCTCGACGCCGTCGGGGTGCCCGGGGTCCGTGGCCGCGCCGGCCAGCCCCAGGCAGCGGGTGAGCACGGCGGCCAGCAGGGCGTCGTCGGGGACGCAGCCCAGGTAGGTGACCCGGCCCCGTCCCCAGCCGCGGCTGACGACCGCCGGCCCGCCGTCGGCCGGTCCGCCGGCGAAGCGCAGCCACACCTCGGCCTGCTCGGCGCGCAGCCACTCCGCCCACAGCAGCGCCCGGCCGGCGGGCAGCTCCGTGCCCGGCTCGGGGTGCAGCTCGACGGCCGCGTCGTCGGGCAGCGGCAGGTGCTCCTCGACCCGTGCGCCGAGCGGCCCGGCCAGCCCGGCCGGCACCGGCTCCTGCCAGAGCCGGGTGTGCTCGTCGACCACCCCGCTGAACGGTCCCAGCACCAGGTGGGCACCGCCCTCCACCGCCGCGGTCAGCCGCTCCCGGGTGGCGGCGTCGAGCAGGAACGCGGTCGGGGCGAGCAGCGCCCGGTAGCCAGCCAGGTCGTCCCCGCCGCCGCGCAGGTCGACCGTGGTGCCCTGCCGCCAGCAGACCTCGTACCAGCGCCGCAGCTGCTCCAGCGGACGCAGCCGGGCGCTGGGCAGACCCGCCTCGCTGTGGGCCCACCAGCTGGGCCAGTCGAAGAGGACGGCCACCTCGGCCGGCACCGCGCCGGGCAGCCGGCCGAGTGCGGCCACCTCGGCGCCCAGGGCACGGACGGCCCGGTGCTGGCGGGTGTCGGGGCCGGCGGTCGGCAGCAGCGCGGAGTGGAACCGCTCGGGTCCGTCCGCGGCCTGGCGCCACTGGAACCAGCACAGCCCGTCGGCGCCGCGGGCCAGCGCCTGGAAGGCCTCACGGCGCATCCGGGCGGGGCTCTTGGCCACGTTGTGCTCGCGCCAGCTGACGGTGCTCCAGGCCTGCTCCATCAGCATCCAGGGCCTGCCGTCGGCCAGCCCGCGCATCAGGTCGGCGGTCATCGCGCTGCCCACCACCGACGCCGGGTCGGCGGGGTCGGGGTAGGAGTCGTCGCTGACCACGTCCAGGTGGGGCGTCCAGCGGCGGTAGTCCACCCCGGCGAAGAACCCCATCGCGTTGGTGGTGATGGGGGTCGTCGGGTCGGCGGCGCGGATCAGCTCCTTCTGCTCCAGGTAGAGCTCGAGCAGCGCGTCGGAGGTCCAGCGGCGGAAGTCGAGCCGCTGGGCGGGGTTGACGACGTAGGGCGCGGCCCGCGGGGGCAGCACCTCCTCCCAGGCGGCGTAGCCCTGGCTCCACACCGCCGTCCCCCAGGCCCGGTTCAGCGTGTCGAGGTCGCCGTGGCGGCGCTGCAGCCAGCGCCGGAAGGCCTCGGCGCACAGGTCGCAGAAGCAGACCTGGCCGTACTCGTTGCCGACGTGCCACAGCGCCACCGCCGGGTGCCCGGCGCAGCGGCGGACCAGCTCGGCCACCACCGCCCGGCAGCGCTCCCGGTAGACCGGGGAGGAGGGGCAGAAGTGGTTGCGGGAGCCGTGGCTGAGCCGGACGCCGGTCTCGGTGACCGTGCGCGTCTCGGGCCAGCGCACCCCCAGCCAGGGCGGCGGCGAGGCGGTCGGGGTGGCCAGGTCGGCGTCGATCCCGTGCTCGGCGAGCAGGTCCAGCACCTCCACCAGCCAGTCCAGGGTGTACTTCCCGGGACGGGGCTCCAGGCTCGACCAGCTGAACACCCCCACGGTGGCCAGGTTGACCCCGGCGGCCACCATCAGCTCCACGTCGGTGCGCCACACCTCGCGGTCCCACTGCTCGGGGTTCCAGTCGGCGCCGAACCAGGTGCGGCCCGCCGTCCGGGCCTCCCGCGCGGCGTTCACCGACGTCCTCCGCGGCAGGAGACCCGCGCCGGGGCACCGGGTGCGCCGATAGAGTGCGGCCGGTGAGGACGAGCGCTCCCGGTGAGGGAGCCACCATCGGCGACGTCGCCCGGGCGGCCGGCGTCTCGGTGTCCACGGTGTCCTACGCGCTCAGCGGCAAGCGCCCCATCTCCGCCGCCACCCGGGCGCGGATCCAGGCGGCCGTCGAGCAGCTCGGCTACCGCCCGCACGCCGGCGCCCGGGCGCTGGCCTCGCGGCGCACCGACGTGCTGGCGCTGGTCGCCCCGCTGCGGGTGGACGTGAACGTCAGCGTCATCCTGCAGTTCGTGGCCGGGGTGGTGACCCGGGCCCGCAGCCACGACCTGGACGTGCTGCTGCTGACCAACGAGGACCCGCACAGCCTGGACCGGGTGGCGTCGGGGTCGATGGTCGACGGGGCGGTCGTGATGGACGTCGAGCGCGACGACCCGCGGCTGCCCGAGCTGGCGGCCGTGCGCCAGCCCGTGGTGCTGATCGGGCTGCCGGACGAGCCGGGCCGGCTGGGCTGCGTCGACCTCGACTTCGAGGCCGCCGGCCGCGAGGGTGTGCGGCACCTGGCCGCCGCGGGCCGTCGCCGGGTCGGGCTGGTCGGCTCTCCGCCCGCGGTGATGGCGCGGCGGACGTCCTTCGCCGAGCGGCTGCTGCGCGGCTACACCCAGGAGGCGGCCTCCCAGGACGGCGGTCCGCTGAGCACCTCGGCGACCTCGACCCGGGCCGGCGGCATGGCCGCGGTGGCCGAGCTGCTGCACCGGGCCCCCGACCTCGACGGGCTGCTGGTCCACAACGAGGGCGCGCTGGGCGGCGTGGTCGAGGGTCTGCGGCAGGCCGGGCGCGAGGACGTCGCGCTGGTGGTGGTCTCCCCGGCCGACGTGGTGCAGGCCCTGCCGGTGGACTGCACCTGGATCGAGATCCCCGCGGCCCGGATCGGCGAGATCGCCGTCGACATGGTGATCGAGCGGCTGGCCGGCCAGCCCGGCCCGGAGGTCCGGCTGGTGGCGCCGGAGCTGCGCACCCACCGCGCCGGGGCCTGAGGCGCGCGCACCCGCGCCCGCCGGGGCGTCATCCCTTGATGGCACCGAAGATGACCCCCTTGGTGAAGTGGCGCTGGACGAACGGGTAGACCAGCAGGATCGGCACCACCGCCAGCACCACCACGGCCATCTTGATCGGCAGCCCGGCCACCGCGCCGCTGACCGAGGAGGTCGGGTCGCCACCGCCCGGCAGCGCCACCCCCTGCAGCACGTAGGAGCGCAGCACCAGCTGCAGCGGCCACTTGGCGTTGTCGTTGATGTAGAGCACGGCGTTGAAGAAGGCGTTGAAGTAGCCCACGCCGTAGAACAGCGCCACCACGGCCAGCACGGCGCCGGACAGCGGGATGACGATGCGCAGCAGGATGCGCCACTCCCCCGCCCCGTCGATGCGGGCGGCGTCCAGGATGGAGCCGTCGATGCCCATGAAGAAGTTGCGCAGGATCAGCACGTTGAACGCCGACACCGCCCCGGGCAGGATCAGCGCCCAGTAGCTGTCGATGAGCCCCAGCCCGCTGACCAGCAGGTAGGTGGGGATCAGCCCGGCCCCGAAGAACATGGTGACCAGGAAGACGAACAGCAGCGGGGTGTGCAGCAGCGACCCCGGCCGGGACAGCCCGTAGGCCGCCATCACCGACACCACCATGGACAGCACCGTGCCCACCGCGGTGATGCCGACGCTGACCACCGCGGCCCGGGTGACCACGCCGCCGGAGAGGATCTGGCGGTAGGCCTCCAGGGTCAGCTCGCCGGGGACCACGACCAGCCCGCCGGTGCGGATGGTCTCGGCCTGGGTGGAGAAGCTGGTCAGCACCACGGTGTACAGCGGGAAGGCGACCGCCAGCACCACCAGCACCAGGACCAGCCCCTTCAGGGCCAGACCCAGCCGGCTCGGCGGCTCCTCCCACACCGGGCGGCCGGCCGGACGCCGGCGGCGTCGCGGCGAGGACGGGCCGACCCCGGCCCGTCGTGCGGCGGCGGTGACCGCCGCGGGGGCGGTGGACTCGCTCGTGCCGGTGCTCATCGCTGGTACACCCCTGACTCCCCGAAGACGTGTGCGAGCTTGTTGGCGCCCATCACCAGCGCGAGGCTGACCAGGCCCTTGACCAGGCCGGCGGCCGCGGCGAAGCTCCAGTCGCCGTAGACCACGCCCTGGTAGTAGACGAAGGTGTCGACGACCTCCGAGACCTCCGCACCCACCGCCTCACGCTGCAGGATCAGCTGCTCGAAGCCGACGGTGAGGGCGTCGCCCAGCCGCAGGATCAGCAGCAGGACGACCACCGGGCGCAGCGCCGGCAGGGTGATGTGCCACATCCGGCGCCAGCGCCCGGCCCCGTCGGAGGCGGCGGCCTCGTGCAGCGCCGGGTCGACGGTGCTGAGGGCGGCCAGGAAGATGATGATCCCCCAGCCGGCGTCCTTCCAGATCGACTGCATGGTGATCAGCAGCAGGAAGGTGTCGGGGTTGGTCATCAGGTCGAACCCGGAGTAGCCGTGGGCCCGCAGCGTCTGCGACACCAGGCCGGCGCCGCCCAGGATCTGCTGGAACACCGTCACCACCAGCACCCAGCTGAAGAAGTGCGGCAGGTAGACCACCGACTGCACCAGCACCCGCACCCGCGGCGAGATGACGCTGTTCAGCAGCAGCGCCAGCACGATCGGGACCGGGAAGTAGAAGACCAGCTGGAAGACCGTGATCGTCAGCGTGTTCACCACGGAGTTGAGGAACGCCGGGTTGGTGAAGACCCGGGCGAAGTTGCTGAAGCCCACCAGCGGGCTCTGCAGGAAGCCGGCGTAGGGCGAGTACTGCTGGAAGGCGGCGATGTTGCCCAGCATCGGCACGTAGGCGAACACCGCCAGCAGCGCCACCGCCGGCAGCGTCATGAGCACCAGCGAGCGGTCCCGGCGCCACCGGGTCCGCAGGGTGCGGCGCCGCTGCTGCGGGACCGGTGCGGAGCGGGCGCCCGGGCGCCGTCGCTGCGACGCGAGCTCCTCCTCGGCGCGGTCGACCTCGGCCGAGGCCTGCTCGAGGGAGGTGCTCACTGCTGGTCCAGCAGGTTCTGGTAGAAGGCGCGCAGCTCCTCACCGCCGGACGCCTTCCAGGTGGCGATGGCGTCGTCGAGGGCGCTGAGGGGCTTGCGGCCCCGCGGGATGTCGGCCTCGAGGTCGGTGAAGGGCTGGCCGATGGAGGCGTACTGGGCCGGCTCGGTGATCTGCATGCCGTACAGCGGCGGCTCCTGGGCGTGCTCGGCCACCTTCTGCATCCAGCCGCAGTACTCCTCGACGTAGCCGGGGTACTGCACCTTGGCCTCCACCACCGGCGGGTCGGCCAGGAAGATGTAGGTGGGCTGCAGCTCCTTGGGAGCCAGGTCGGTGGGCTTGGGCACCCCGCCCTCGCCGGCCTCCCAGTGCACGCCCTCGACGCCGTAGTTGATGGTCTGGAACTCCAGCGTGCCGAAAGGAGCGGCGAGCACGTCGGCGGCGGCCAGGATCTGCTCGATCATCGAGGTGTCGTCGGTCTTCTTGATGAAGGAGAACATCCCCGCGCCCGGCGACTTCCAGTACACGATCTCCCCGCCGGCGGTGGCCGGGAAGGGGTCGAAGGGGCGCTGGGAGTAGGTGGGGTTGCTGGCCAGGTTGTCGCGCAGCGCCTCGTGCCAGCCGCCGACGCCGTCGGGCATGATCAGCGAGCGGCCGGCCTGGAAGCGCTGCTTGGCCTCGCCGGTCTGACCGGCGACCGCGTCCGGGTGCACCGCGCCGGAGGCGAACAGCTTGGTCGTCCAGTCCAGGGCGGCACGGTACTGCTCGGTCTCGACCCGGTTGAGCAGCTTGCCGTCGACCAGCCCCCACTCCGGCACCACGCCGAACATCTGGGCGGCCGCGTTCCACATGTCCTCCGCACCCCAGCGGTTGCGGCTCGGGTCGGTCACCTCCTGGGCCAGCGCGAGCACGTCCTCGGCCGAGCCGACCGAGACGGTGATGCCGAGCTCCTCCATCAGGTCGTCGCGGTAGTAGATCGCGTCGCGGACGATGGAGTCGGGGTAGGGCAGGCCGTAGAGCTTGCCGTTGAAGACGCACATCTTCCAGGCGTCGGTGGGGATGTTGGCCAGGTGCGGGTACTTCTTCACCGCGTCGCCGGCCAGGTAGGGGGTCAGGTCGGCGAAGACGTTGCCGACGATCTCGGAGCCGAAGCGCGGCGGGAAGTTCCAGCCCGGGATGGACACCCAGTCCGGGACGTCGCGGGGCGAGGCCAGCACGGTGGCCAGCTTGTCGCCGTAGACGTTGCCGTCGGTGATCTGGAACTCGATCGTGTTCCCGATCAGCTCGTTGACGGCGGCGTAGTACTGGTTGCCCTCGGCGTCGGGGATGGTGCCCCACAGCGGCGTCATGGCCTTGATCGTGCGGCCGTCGCCGGGCGGGGTGGGCACGGCGCGGGTCACCGAGCTCGGCCAGGTGGTGTAGCCCGGGATCGAGCCCTTGACCGAGGGGATGTCGGGGGTGGCGTACTCCACCGGGACGTGGGTCGGCAGCACGGCCGAGCTCACCGAGGCCTCCTGCACCGGCACCGGCTCTGCCGAGCCGCACCCGCTGAGGCCGCCGACGGTGAGGGCGGAGGCTCCGACGCCCAGGGCACCGAGGAAGCCGCGACGACTGACGCCGCTCCGGACGAACGACGAGGATCCAGACATGCTCACTCCTTTGTGACGACCCGCGTCTCCGGGTCCGGACGGGCGCTCCGGGGTTGTCGTCGAAGCGCTTCGATGGTGGACTGTAACCCGCCGGCCGACACCCGGCAAGACCCTGCTCGACGAGGAGCCCCGAACGTGACCGAACCGTCTGCCCGCGTCCGCGCCGTGCTCGAGGCCCTCGACCCGGCCGGCCGGCTGCACCTGCTCCACCAGCGCGTCCCCGCCCTGGCGCAGGCTGACCTGGCCGCCTTCCACACCGGCAACGAGGCGCTGCACGGCGTCGCCTGGCTGGGCCGGGCCACCGTCTTCTGCCAGGCCGTCGGGCTCGGCGCCACCTGGGACGCCGCCCTGGTGCGCCGCGTCGGCGAGGCCGTGGGCACCGAGGCGCGCGCCATGCACAACGGCGACCCGGAGGTGGGGCTCAACGTCTGGGCGCCGGTGGTGGACCCGCTGCGCCACCCGGCCTGGGGCCGCAACGAAGAGGGCTACAGCGAGGACCCGCACCTCACCGCCGAGCTGGCCACCGCCTACGCCGCCGGCATGAAGGGCGACCACCCCCGCTGGTGGCGGGTCACCCCCACCCTCAAGCACCTGTGCGCCTACAACGTCGAGGACCACCGCGACGCCGTCTCGGTGCAGGTGCCGCCGCGGGTGCTGCACGAGTACGAGCTGCCGGCCTTCCTCGGCCCGCTCCGCGCCGGCGTGGTGGCGGCGGTGATGCCCTCCTACAACCTGGTCAACGGACGGGCGGCGCACCTGTCGGCCGACCTGCTCGACGCCGTCCGGGCGGCCTGCCCGCACCCGCTGGCCGTGGTCTCCGACGCCTACGCCCCCGGCAACGTGTTCCGGGTGCAGCGCCCCGAGCTGGACGAGGCAGAGGCGTTCGCGCTGGTGGTCCGTGCCGGGGTCGACTCGGTCACCGAGGACGACGCCCGCCCCGGGCCCACGCTGCGCCGGCTGGGCGAGGCCCTCGACCGCGGCCTGCTGGAGCAGGCCGACGTCGACCGCGCCGCGGCCCGGGTGCTGTCGCTGCGCGAGCTCACCGGCGAGCTCGACGAGGAGGACCCGTGGGCCGACCTCGGCGCCGAGCAGGTCGCCTCGGCCGAGCACGCCGCGCTGGCCCGCGAGGCCGCCACCGCGGCGGTGGTGGTGCTGAACGCCCCCGGCGGCACGCTGCCGCTGGATCCCGCCGCCCGCACCGGGGTGGTGGGACCGCTGGCCGACGAGGTGCTGACCGACTGGTACAGCGGCAGCCTGCCCTACCGGGTCTCCGTGGCCGACGCCGTCGCCGAGCTCGGCCCGCAGAACCCGCCGAGCGTCTCCGGCGACGACACCGTGCTGCTGCGGGTGGCCGGCTCTAAGCCGGCCCGCTGGCTGGGCACCGACCCGCGCTCGGCCGTCCGGGCCGTGCCGCGGGCCGCCGCGACGTCCTGGCAGCTGCGCGACTGGGGCCACGGGGTGCTCACCTTCCGGGCGCCGTCGGGGCTGCTGGGCTCCCCCGACGGCCGAGCCCTGCACGCCTCCGCGCAGCGGGTCGGCGGCTGGGAGGTGCAGGAGAGCTTCCGCGCCGAGCCGCACCCCGACGGCACGGTCTCGCTGCTGCACACCGGCACCGGACGCTGGGTGCACCTGCGCCCCGACGGGGTGGCCGAGGTCGGCGCCCGGACGGCGCAGACGGCGGCCCGCTTCGAGGTGGTGGTGCTGCGCTCCGGGCTGGACGAGGCCGCCCGGCTGGCCGAGCAGGTCGACACCGTGGTGGTGGCGCTGGGCAACGACCCGCACCTGAACGGGCGGGAGACGGCCGACCGTCCCGACCTGCGGCTGCCGCCCCGCCAGGTCGAGCTGGTCCGCACGCTGCGGGCCGGCGGCGCCCACGTGGTGGTCGTGGTCGTCTCCAGCTACCCCTACGTCCTCGACGACGACGTGGCGGAGCTGCCGCTGCTGTGGAGCAGCCACGGCGGCCAGGAGCTCGGCCACGCGGTGGTCGACGTGCTGACCGGCGCCGCCGAGCCACGTGGCCGGCTGCCGCAGCCGTGGCCCCGCCGGGCCGAGGACGCCGGCGACCGCTTCGACTACGACCTGGTGACCGCCCGGCAGACCTCGTGGTGGTCCCCGCACGCCCCCCGGTTCCCGCTGGGGCACGGGCTGCACTGGTCGGCCACCAGCTGGGCCGCGCCCGGCGTCGAGGTCGGCCCGGACGGGCTGCGGGTCCCGGTGCGGGTGGAGACGACCGGCGGGCGACCGGCACCGGAGGTGGTGCAGGTCTACGGCCGGGCGCTGGGCACCGAGGCGGCCCCGCGCCGGCTGCTCGGCCACGTCCGGGTCGACGTGGCGCCCGGGGGGTCCGCCGAGGTGACGGTGGAGGTGCCCTGGGAGCGGCTGGAGCTGTGGGACGTGACCAGCGACGGCTGGTGGCGCCCCGCCCGGCACCGGGTGGAGGTCGCCCGCTCGGCCACCGACGTGGTGGCTGCGTTCGAGGTGGAGGTGCCCGGACGCCCGCAGGGGCTGCACCGGCCCTCGGTCCGCCCGGTCCGGGCGGAGTGCTTCAGCAGCTGGTCCGGGCTGGAGCTGGTGGGCACCGGCGACCTCCGCGGCCACGCGCTCCGCGCGTCCGGGGCGGGCTCCGGCACGGTCCGCTACGACCGGCTCGACCTGACGGGGGCCCGGGCGCTGGTGCTGTGCCTGCGGCCCGGTTCGCCGCTGGTGCCCGGTCCGGCGTCGGTGAGGGCGCGGCTCGTCGACGCGCACGGCGAGGAGCGGGTCGCCGCCGCGACCGCCGAGCCGGGTGAGCTGGTGCTGGCGGTCGACGGCGGCGCGGGCCCGTACGAGCTGGTGGTGGAGCTGGCCGGGCCGCTGGAGCTGGTCGAGCTGGCCGCCCGCTGAGGCCGGCGGCGGGCGTCGGCTGCGGCGGGGGCGGAGGGGCCGGGCGGTCTAGGCTGGCCGGGTGAGCCGCCTCGTCCTGCTGCACCCGGTGGCGGCCGACGACCCGCAGCTGCCGGCCGCGCTGGCCGCGGCGCTGCGAGGCGGACGGCCGGTGGCCGTGCTGCCGGCCGAGGCAGCCGCCCGGGAGCGGTTCCTGGCCGTGCTGGCGCCCGAGGTGCCGGTCGGTGCCGACGTCGGCGTGGTGGTCGCCACCTCCGGCTCGACCGGTGAGCCGAAGGCGGTGGTGCTGCCCGTGTCGGCGCTGCAGGCGTCGGTGGCCGCGACCGCGGCACGGCTGGGCGGCCCGGGCAGCTGGACGCTGACGCTGCCGGCCTCCTCGGTGGCCGGGCTGATGGTGCTGGTGCGCGCCGTGGTCGGCGGCGGGGCGCTGCGCCGCCTCTCCTCCGACCTCTCCGACCCGGCTCTCGCCCCCGAGGGCGACGGCCCGCACTTCCTCTCCGTCGTCCCCACCCAGCTGCACCGGGTGGCCGACGACCCGGCCGCGGTGGAGCGGCTCGCCCGCTACGACACCGTGCTGGTCGGCGGCGCCGCCGCCGAGGACGGGCTGCTCGAGCGGTTCCGGGCCGGCGGCGTCCGGCTGGTCACCACCTACGGGATGAGCGAGACCTGCGGCGGCTGCGTCTACGACGGACGCCCGCTGGACGGCGTGCAGGTCTCGGTGGACCCGGCCGACCAGCGGATCACCCTCACCACGCCGACGGCCTTCGCCGGCTACCACCGCCGCCCCGAGCTGACCCGGGAGGTGCTCACCGGGCCCGGCCGGGTCCGCACCGCCGACCGCGGCCGCCTCGACGGGGGCCGGCTGACCGTGCTCGGCCGGGTCGACGACGTGGTGGTCTCCGGCGGCACCAACGTCGACCTCGCCCGGGTGGAGCGGCTGGTCCGTGCCGCGCTGGGCAGCGAGCAGGTCGCCGTCACCGCCCGGCCCGACGCGGAGTGGGGCGCCCGGGTGGTGCTGGTGCTGACCGCGGACGGCCCCGCTCCCACCCTGGCCGACGTCCGCGAGCTGCTGCGTCCCCGGGTCGAGCCGGCGGCGCTGCCGACCGAGGTGCTGCGGCTGCCGACGCTGCCGCTGCTGCCCGGCGGCAAGCTGGACCGGCTCTCGCTGCGCCGTGCCGCCGCGGACGTCCCCGCCACGACCGACCCCACCACGAGCGCCACCACGACCGGCCCCGCACTCCCGGAAGGACCTCGATGAGCAGCACCCCGACCTCCCCGGTGCCGGCCTCGGCGTGGGTGGCCGGTGCCCGTCCCCGCACCCTGCCCGCCGCGCTCGCCCCCGTGCTGGCCGGCACCGGCACCGCCCTGGCCGCCGGCTCGCCCCGCTGGGGGCTCGCCGCGCTGGCGCTGGTGGTGAGCCTGGCGCTGCAGGTCGGGGTGAACTACGCCAACGACTACTCCGACGGCATCCGCGGCACCGACGCCGACCGGGTCGGTCCGATGCGGCTGGTCGGCTCCGGCACCGCCCGCCCGGCCGCGGTGAAGCGGGCCGCGTTCGGCTGCTTCGCGGTGGCCGCCGTGGCCGGGCTCGTCCTGGTCGCGCTGTCGGGGCAGTGGTGGCTGCTGCTGGTCGGCGCCGCCTCCATCGCGGCCGCCTGGTACTACACCGGCGGCCGGCGGCCCTACGGCTACGCCGGCTGGGGCGAGGTGTTCGTCTTCGTCTTCTTCGGGCTGGTGGCGGTCTGCGGCACCACGCTGGTGCAGACCGGCGGCGTGGACGTCCCCACGGTGGCCGCGGCGGTGGCCGTCGGCGCGCTGGCCTGCGCGCTGCTGGTGGCCAACAACCTGCGCGACGTCCACGGCGACCGCGAGGTGGGCAAGCGGACGCTGGCCACGCGGCTGGGCGAGCGGGGGACCCGGCTGCTGTACCTGGGCCTGGTGCTGCTGGCGGTCGCCGGGGTGGTGGTCGTGGCGGCCACCACGACGTGGCTGGCGCTGCTGGGGCTGGGGTGCCTGGTGCTGCTGGTGCCGGCGCTGCGCGCCGTGCTCGGCGGCGCCACCGGTAGGGCCCTGGTGCCGGTGCTGCAGCGGACCGGGATGGCCGAGCTGCTGGCGGCGGTGGGGCTGTTCGCCGGGCTGGCGCTGGGCTGAACCCCGGACCGCGGCAGCGGTCGGGACTACACTTCGCCCATGGTGCGCTACCTGCCCGTCTTCATCGCGCTGGCGCTGATGGTCTACTGCATCGTGGACGTCGCCCAGACCCCCGGTGACGAGGTGCGCCGCGCGCCACGCTGGCTCTGGCTGACCGCCATCGTCATCGTCCCCGTGGTCGGACCCATCTGCTGGCTCGTGCTGGGTCGCCCCAGCGCCAGGGGCGGCGGCGGGTCGCCCAACCGTCCGCCGCGCTACCCCGACGACGACCCCGACTTCCTGCGCCGGCTCTGAGCCGCCCGCCCCGCACCCGCGCAGCACCCGCCAGGAGACGACGACACCCATGCTGGAGCCACTGGGGATCAGCACCGAGGCCGAGTCGCTGTACTCGCTGCTCGCACCCCTGGGCCAGGCCCGGCTGGACGAGCTCGGCGAGCGGGCGGGGCTGTCTCCCGCCCGGACCACCGCCGCGACCGCGGAGCTCGCCGCCCTGGGGCTGGTGGCCCCGCTGCCCGACGGGGAGCACCGGGCGCTGCCGCTGGGCATGGTGGTCACCGGGCTGCGGGAGGCCCGCCAGCACCAGCTGGACGCCGCCGTCCGCGCCGCGGAGGGGTTCGAGCAGCGCGTCACCGCCGCCCGGCTGTCGGCCGACGAGAACGGGTTCATCAGCGTGGTGGGCCGTGAGGCGATGCAGGCGGCCTCGGCCGACCTGTGCGACCGCGCCGTCCGCGAGATCTGCATCCTGGACCAGCCGCCCTACGCCACCGACGTCTCCCCCCACGAGGACGCCGCCGAGATGGAGCAGGAGTCCCCGGAGTTCCGGGCGCTGCGCCGCGGGGTCCGGATGCGGACGGTCTACCACCCGGGCTTCGACCCGCGCCGGATGGCGGTGATGCGCGAGTTCGCCGCCAACGGCGAGGAGGCGCGGATCGGCCGGGTGCCGTTGAAGATGCTGCTGATCGACGGCACCTACGCGATGATCCCGACGATGACCTCCTACACCGAGGAGGGCCCGGTCCGGGCGTCGGTGCTGAACAACCCGGCCCTGGCCGAGGCGCTGCAGTGGCTGTTCGAGCGGGCCTGGGAGGCGGCGGTCGTCGCGTTCTCCACGCCCACCTCCGAGGCCGGGGTGCAGGACCGCACCGAGCACCTGATCCAGCTGCTGATGACCGGCAGCACCGACCTGGCCATCGCCGGCCAGCTCGGGGTCAGCGAGCGGACGGTGCGCCGCTGGGTGTCGGAGCTGATGGACCAGCACGGCGTGCAGACCCGGCTGCAGCTCGGCGCCGCCCTGGTGCGGGCGGGCACCCGCGTCCCCTGAACCCGCGCCCTCCACCGGCCCGGGACGTGCGAGTGCCCCCGACCGGGGGAATCGGGGGCACTCGACTGGTGAGGGGGGCACCAGTCCGGACGACCGCGGCCGTTGCGGGACGGCTGCGGCGGGGGGTGTCCGGCTGGGGGGTGGTGCCCCCAGGTCTCAGCGGACCGGCAGCGCGGCCGCCACGGTGGCGTCCTCGGAGCCGGGGATGTCGGGGATGCCGGCCTCGCGACGGAGCTCGGCGACCATCTCGTTGGCCTCCTGCACCGACTCGGACTGCATCTTGAAGCCGCGCAGCTTGCCGTTCTTGTTCACGGTGCCGCCGACGTTGTAGGTGTAGATCTCACCCGGCAGCGGGACCCCCACGCAGGCGTTCCACTTCGACCGGGGCAGCTCGCCGTCCAGCAGCCAGGTCAGCGCCGGCTGGTCGACGCACTCGGTGCCGTAGGGGAACAGCCCGTGGCTGCCCTCGTTGTCGACCACGACGGCCTTCGAGCGGGTGAACTTGCGGATGGAGCGCTCGGCGCCCTCGTAGGCGGTGGCCGCGTCGAACTCCGACTGCAGGAAGAGCACGCCCGGCAGGTCCTTGTTCTTCAGCTCGGGGAAGCCCTCCTCCTGGGCGGGCCAGAAGGCGCACACCGGCACGGACTGGAACATCGCGGTCAGCGGCGCGTCCCGGAAGCCCTGCTCGAGCTTGGCCTCCCAGGTCTCGAGGTCGGTGGTCCACTGCCCGTCCTGGCAGCGGATGGCCTCGAAGGCGCCGGCGTCGGTGGCCAGCTGGGCCTCGGCGATCTGGCCCTCGGTGATCTGGCCCTCGCTGATCTGGCCCTCGGTGATCTGACCGTCCATGATCTGGCCGTCCAGGATCTGCCCGTCGAGGATCTGGCCGTCGATGATCTGGCCCTCGATCTGACCGTCGATCTGGCCGTCCGCGGCGTCGGCGTTGGTCACGTACTGCTGCAGCGCGTCGTCGAGCTCGGCCAGCACGGCCGCCTTGTCCTCGGCGGAGATGTCGAGGCCCTTCACGTGCTCCTCGATCTGGCCGAGGTAGTCCGGCACGGCCCGGACGGCGTCGGTGCCGTAGGGCAGCCGGAAGTCCTCGCGGACGCCGCCGGCGTTGACCTCGGCCAGCGCGGACAGCACCGCCGCGGCCTGCGGGTACAGCTCGGTGCTGTACATCGCGTTGATGACCGTGTTGAGCCCGATGATGATGTTGATGTAGTTGTCGAAGCCGCCGGCCTCCTCGAAGGCGCGACGGGCCTCCATCGCCGTGTCGCCCATGCCGTAGACGTCGTCGTGGCGGGCGATGTAGGGCATCAGCATGTCCTGCATCTGCCGGTCACGGGTGCCGGGCTGCAGGTCCCAGGTCTCCTCCAGCGTCCCCGAGGTCATGTCGGTGGCGGAGTCGAGGAGGAACCGGTCGGTCTTGGACGGGAAGGTGGCCGCGTAGCTGCCGCCCAGCCAGGTGCCGTAGGAGTAGCCGACGTAGCTCAGCTTCTTCTCACCCAGCAGGTAGCGGATGAAGTCCATGTCGAGCGTGGTCTGGCGGGTGGTGATGAACGGCGTCAGCGGGTTGCGCAGACAGCCCTCGGCGTAGTTGCGGGCGAACTCGACCTGGGTCTGGGCGGAGGCGTCGTACTCGCAGATCAGCTCGGTGCTCTCCCCCACCCCGCGGGGGTCGAAGCCGATGGTGTCGTAGACCTCGTGCACGTCGGGCGAGCGCAGCGCCATCGAGGCGCTCCAGGGCAGCCCCGAGCCGCCCGGTCCGCCCGGGTTGATCAGCATGACGCCACGGCGCCGGCTCTCGTCGGCCGCCGGCACCTTGGAGATCTCCACCTCGATGGTGTTGCCGTCCTTGGCGTGGTACCAGTCGCGCGGGACGACGACGGTGGCGCACTGCAGGCCCTCGACGGCCAGCAGGGTGCTGCGGGTGGGCTCGGCCACGTCGGGGAACTCGCAGTCCTCCCAGAGCAGCTGCTGCGTCCGCAGCGCGGCGGGGACCAGGTCCTGCACGACCGGTTCGGAGTGGACGGGGGGCTTGGCCTGGGCTGGCACGGCCAGGCCGGTGGCGCACAGCGCGCCGACCACCCCGGCTGCTGCCACGATCCTGCCGGTCCGGCGGATCGGTGACGGCAATGGAACCATGTGGACGAGGTCCTTTCTTGGGGCACGGAGTCCTGACGAACGGCCCGCCCCTGGGGGTGGGAGGGGCGGACCGTTCCCGAGATCCGGAGCGGAGACGCCGTTGTCCCGGCTCCTGTGAAAACCCAATCAGCCCTCGGGCGACCTTGCCAGGCAAAGGAGTGGCCGGAACCGGCCCTGGCCGGAACAGGACACCGCCTTGTGGAACACGCAGGGCCCCGGCACGCTGCCGGGGCCCTGCGGGTCGTGCTGGTCCAGCCGCGAGCTCAGCTGGCGGTGGTGGCGCTGTCCAGACCGGGACGCTCGGCGCGCGACCCGCGGTCGCCCTCCTCGCTGAAGCGGTCGACGATCCGGGTCAGGTCGACCCCGGTGCTGTTCTTGATCAGCTCCATCGCCTGGACGATGTTGCTGGTCACCTGCTTGGGCATCTCACCGGCGCCGTCGGTGCTGATGACGGTGAGCTTGTCGATGGAGGACATCGGCGCGGCCACCTCGCGGGCCACCTGCGGCAGCACCTCGATCAGCATCTGCAGCACGGCGGCGTCGTTGTACCGGGCGAAGGCGGCGGCCCGCTTGTCCATCGCCTCGGCCTCGGCCTGGCCCTTGGCCAGGATCGCGGCGGCCTCGGCCTCACCCTCGGCCCGGGTGGCCTCGGCCTCGGCGACACGGCGGGCCTTCTCGGCCTCACCGCGCTTGGCGCCCTCGATCGCCTCGGCCTCGGCCAGCGCCGAGCGCCGCGACTTGTCACCCTCACCGGTGAGCCGGGCCTTCTCGGCCTCGGCCTCGGCGGCGGCGATGGCGGCCTGGCGGCGGGCGTCGGCCTCGAGGATGGCCGACTGGCGGCGACCCTCGGCCTCGGTCTCCACCCGGTAGCGCTCGGCGTCGGCGGGCTTGCGGACCTCGGTGTCGAGCTGGCGGTCCTTCAGCGCCGCCTGCCGGACGGCCACCTTCTCCTGCTCGGTCAGGATGGCCTGGTCGCGGTCGGCCTGGGCCAGCGGACCGGCGGCCGCGGCCTGGGCGGCAGCGGCGTCGGTCTCGGCCTTGATCTCGGCCTGCTTCAGGTTCAGCGCGCGCTCGGAGATCGCGATCTCCTGCTCGGCGGCGAGGCGGGCCTGCTGGGCGGCCTGGGTGGCGTTGGCCTCGGCGATGGCCGCGACCTGCCCGACCCGGGCGGCCTCGGGACGTCCCAGGTCGGAGAGGTAGGTGCCGTCGTCGGTGATGTCCTGGATCTGGAAGGTGTCGAGCACCAGGCCCTGGCCGGTCAGCGAGGACTCCGACTCGTCGGCCACCCGCTGGGCGAAGGCGGCGCGGTCGCGGATGATCTGCTCCACCGACAGCGAGCCCACGATGGAGCGCAGCGAGCCGGCAAGCGTCTCCTGGGTGAAGGTCTCGATCTCCTCCTGCTGGCTCAGGAAGCGCTGCGCGGCGGCGCGGATGGAGTCCTCGTTGCCACCGACCTTGACGATGGCCACGCCGTCCAGGTTCAGCTTGACGCCCTGGCCGGAGACCGCGCCGCGGATCTGCACCATGATGCGGCGGCTGGAGAGGTCGAGGATGTGGAGCCGCTGCACGAACGGGATGACGAAGATGCCGCCGCCCATGACGACCTTCTGCCCGGACAGGTCGGTGGAGATCTCCCCGGTCTCGGGGTTCTTCACCTCCTTGCCCTTGCGCCCGGTGACGATGAAGGCCTCGTTGGGCCCGGCGACCTTGTAGCGGGTGGTGATCAGCAGGCCGATCAGCACCACCAGGACGATCAGTCCGATGATGGCGAGCAACGGCGTGCCCAGGAGATCGATCATGACTTCCTTCTCTGCGGCGCAGGCCCCAAGGACCTGCGCGCGGCGACGGAGCGGGAGGGGACGGTGGGGATCCTCTCATCTCCCGGGGTCGCCGGCCCCCGCCCGAGCCGGGGACCCGTCAGCGACGGTCCCCGTCGGGGTCCGGGTCGGCCCAGGGCGACCAGGTCGGGCCCGGCGGCGCGGTGAAGTCGGGGGCGCCCGAGGGACCGGGGGTGCCGTCCTGGGCGGCGGGCTCCGCGGCCGGTGACGGCGGGGGCGGCGGCACCTCGTCCAGGGCCACCTCGCTGGGCACCTGGGGCGCGACCGCGGTGGCCGGCTCGACCATCACCGCGGTGGCCGAGAGCACCTGGGTGATGGTGACGGTGGTGCCGGCCGGCAGCGGGGTGGCGGAGCGGGCGTTGAGCCGGGTGATGTGACCGGCGGCCACCAGGGTGATCTCGCCGAACCCGCCGGCGGGCACCGGCGTGCTGACCGAGCCGGCGCGGCCGACCAGGGAGGCCGTCCGGACGGTGGAGTCGTCGCTGCTGCGCTGCAGGAAGCGGGTCCCGAGCGCCACCAGCACGCCGATCAGCGCGCCGGCGCCGAGGCCGACCACCACGCCGACGGCCACGGACTCGCTCAGCTCGTAGGCCAGCGCCCCGGCGAAGCCGAAGGCGCCGATGAACCCGGCCAGGCCCGCCCCGGACAGCCACTCGCCGCCGATGCTGTCGAAGATCCCCTCGACCACCTCACCGGCGACCAGGGCCACCAGCAGCAGGGCCAGACCGACCACCCCGATGACGAAGAACGCGGTCATGTGTCCCCTCCTGTGGCTCGTCGCGGCAGTGTACCCACCTGCCGTGCCGGGAGGTGGTCCCCAGTTGTCCCCACGGGTTCCTGCGTTTCGTGGACGCCGTGAGGAGCGCTGCTCTACGGTGGGGACGGCTCGCCGCTCCACTCGGGGGAGGGGGCGGCGAGCCATCACCTGTCTGCTGGCCGGTCGTCGGCACCACATCTCCATGTCCCTGGCGCGGACCCACGGGTCCGCGGTGTCGGCCGTGCCCGTACGGCGCAGGAAGGCGGTCATGCGTCACATCTCCGGGGTCGTCACACCCGGACAGCTCCTCGCGATCATCATCGAGCACCCGCACCTGACCCGTGCCCAGCTGCTCGAGCTGACCGGCATCTCGCGGACCACCCTGCTCAGCCGGGTCGAGGCCCTCTTCAGCCTCGACCTGCTGGTGGAGGAGCCCAGCGGGGGCACCGGGCGCCCGGGCCGTCCGGCCGGCCAGCTGCGGGTCAAGGACGTGGAGCGCACCGTGCTGGTGGCCGACCTCGGCTCCACCCAGGCCCAGCTCGCGGTGACGACGGCGGCCGGCGAGGTGCTGGTGACCGAGGCCTACGACCACGACATCACCGACGGCCCCGACGTCGTGCTGGCCGAGGCGCTGGACCGGCTGGAGCGGATGCTCGCCGACTCCGGCCGCGGCGCGGACACCCTGTGCGGGATGGGCCTGGCCGTGCCGGGCCCGGTGTCGCCCACCACCCGGCGGGTCACCCGCAGCACCTGGCTGTCCAGCTGGAACGACGTGGACCTGACCGCCCTGGTGCAGCGGCGCTGGCCGGTCCCGCTGCTGGTCGACAACGACGCCAACGTGATGGCCGTCGGCGAGGTCGAGCTCAGCGGCTCCGACGCCCACGCGTCCGTGCTGCTCAAGGTCGGCAACGGCGTCGGTGCCGGCCTCGTGGTGGACGGGGAGCTGTACCACGGCGGCGCCTCGCTGGAGGGCGAGCTGGAGCACATCCGCGTCGACGGCTCCGACCGCGTCTGCGACTGCGGCCGGACGGGCTGCCTGTCGGCCCTGGTCAGCGGGCGCGCCCTGGCCGCCCTGCTGCGCGAGGACGGGCTCGACGCCCCCAACCCGCGGGCGGTCGCCGCCCACGTCCGCGACGGGAACGCCCTGGCGCGCCGGCTCGTGACCGAGGGCGGGGTCGCGCTCGGCCGGGCGCTGGCCACCGCGGTGGCCCTGCTGGACCCGGAGCGGGTGATGGTGGGCGGGGACCTCTCCGACACCGACGAGGTGCTCACCGACGCCATCCGCGAGGGTCTGCGGTGGGCGCTGCACACCCCCATGCACCGCGACATCGAGGTCTGGACCAGCAGCCAGGACGGCCGCTCGGCCATCCGCGGGGCGCTGCGGATGGTGCGTGCCGCGGTGTTCTCCCCCGACGCCGTGGACGCCGCCCTCGGCGAGCGGGACGCCGCCCCCGGCGGGTGAGACGCCTCCCCACGACCTTGCCCGGGCTTGCTTGACTGGCGTCGATGGCAGCCCCGCAGCACCGCGCCCGCACGGTCCTCGCCAGCGCCTTCGCGCTGGCGCTGCTCGCGCTCCCCTCGACCGCCACCGCCGAGGTCCCGCTGCTGCGCTGGCGCGAGACCGGCCCGCAGCCGTCGTCGGTGCTGGACGCCCCCTGCGCCGACCTGCTCTTCGTGGGCGCCCGCGGCTCCGGCGAGGCCACCCCCTACGGGGACACCGTCACCCGGGTCCGCGACGCCCTCGACGGCGCCGCACCGCCGGCCGGCGGCCGCACCCTGGACGTCCGCGAGGTGTGGCTGGACTTCCCCGCCGTCGACCCCCACACGCTGTCCTCGGTCGGGCTGGACCGGCTGCTGCTGGAGGAGGAGGTGCCTCCCACCGGCTACTTCCAGAGCGTCGGCATCGGCGTGCAGCAGCTGGGCCAGGTGCTCGACGACTCCGCCGCCCGCTGCCCCGGCGAGCGCTGGCTGCTCGCCGGGTTCTCCCAGGGCGCCCAGGTGGTGACCACCACGATGAGCCGCCGCGACGACGACTGGCGGCTGGCCGGCGCGGTGCTGGTCGGCGACCCCACCCTCCACCCTGGTCAGGCGGTGCGCCGGGAGGGCAGCGCACCGGAGACGTCGACGGGGCTGGTGGCCACCATGAGCTACGCCCGCGCCGCCGTCGCCGAGGCCCGCGGGAAGCCCGACGACCCGCGCGGGGTGCAGGCGATGGTGCGCTCGGTCTTCGAGATCGGCGCCGGGGAGCCCGACCCGACCCGGATGGCCGCGGCCGCCGCGGCCGACGACCTCGCGCTGACCGGCAACGGCGTCACCTTCTCCGTCTGCGACGCCGGCGACCTGGTGTGCGACGCCGGGCCCGGGCTCATCCGCGTGGCGACGGGCCAGAACGACCTGGCGCAGGAGTTCGAGCGCACCCGTCCGGTGCACGGCGGCTACCGGGCGAGCGACCTGGACCCGGTGGCGCAGGCCGTGGTCGCCGGGCTGCCCGGGCGGCTGCCGCCGCCGGAGCCGGTGCCGCCGGCGCCGGTGCTGGTGCGCGCCGACGCGGTCTGGTTCGTGGTGGCCGGCAGCTCGGCCCTGCTGGCCGGCGCGGGCGCCGGGGTGCTGTGGTGGTGGCGGCGCCGGTCGCGGCGCGAGGAGCGGGTCGGCCCGCCGGGCTCAGGCGTCGGCCTCCAGGGCGAGGTCGCGGCCGCGGGTCTCGGGCATCCGGATGGCGGTGACGAGCGTGACGGCCATGATCGCGGTCATGTACACGACCACGCCGATCCAGCCGGCGAACAGCTGCACCAGCAGCCCCGAGACGAAGGGCGCGATGCCGCCGCCGAGCACCGAGGAGAACTCGCGTCCCAGGGCCACGCCGGCGTAGCGGTGGCGCGAGCCGGACAGCTCGGCGAAGGCCGCCGCCTGCGACCCCACGGTGCCGTACGCGGCGAAGACGAAGCCCAGCACGATCACCAGCACGACCAGCGCCGGTCTGCCGGTGTCCAGCATCCAGAAGGCGGGCGCGGGTAGCACCAGCAGCACCGCGGCCACCGTGATGATCACCTGGCGCCGGCCGAAGCGGTCGGTCAGCGCACCGGTGACGAAGGCGGAGACGCAGCCGAACAGGGCCCCCACCAGCAGCGCCTGGGGCACCAGCTTGTCGTCCACCCCGACGGTGTTGATCAGGTAGCTGCCCATGAACACCTGGAAGATGTAGGAGTGGGTGTTGCCGCCGATGTTGAGCGCGAAGGTGCGCAGGAACGGCCGCAGCCCGGAGGTGAAGACGCTGGCGATCGGTGAGGGCAGGTGCTCGCGCTCGCGGGCCTGCTCCTCCTTGGCCCGCTCGAAGACGGGGGCGTCGCGGAGCTGGCGGCGCAGCAGGTAGGCGGCGAAGGTCACGAAGATGCTGGAGAAGAACACCGCCCGCCAGCCCCAGGAGAGCAGCTGGTCCTCGGGCAGCCGCTGGGCCAGGATCCACACCACCGCACCCAGCGCCGTCCCGGCCGAGGCGCCGACGAAGACCAGCGAGGCGTAGCGGCCACGGGCGTCCCGGGGCGCGACCTCGGTCAGCAGCACCACTCCCCCGGCCTGCTCCGCGCCCGCGCCGAAGCCCTGCAGCAGCCGGAGCACGACGAGCAGCGCCGGTGCCAGCAGCCCGGCCTGGTCGTAGGTGGGCAGGGCGCCGATCAGGAAGGTGGCGACACCCATCAGGAACAGGGTCGCCACCAGCACGAACTTGCGGCCCAGCCGGTCGCCGTACCGGGAGAAGAACAACCCGCCCAGCGGCCGGGCGGCGAACCCGACGGCGTAGGTGGCGAACCCGGCCAGCACCCCGACGGCCGGTGAGGCGCCGGTGAAGAAGATCTTGTTGAAGATGATCGCCGTCGCCGTGCCGTAGATGACGAAGTCGTACTGCTCCAGCGCCGTGCCCACCGTGCCGCCCCAGGCGGCGGTGTGCAGGTTGCGCCGGTCGACGGTGTTGCCGGAACCGTCGTCGAGCTGTGCCGGGGTCCGCTGCTCGCTCATCGGGTCGCCTCCTCGCGTGTCCGGGTTCCAGTCCTACACCGTCGCGGGCCGCCGGCGGCGGAGCGCGACGGTCGGCCGGTCGGCCGTGCCGGGTGGGAGAAAACCCGCACGACCGGAGAGCGCCCGCCCGCGGACCCGGGCGGGGAGCGGCCCGCGCGGGAGGCCGTGCGCGGTCGTGCGGGTTTTCTCCCGCCGGCCCCGCCCGCCCCCACCGGGTCCGCGGGCGGCTGCGATCATGGCCCTGCCGACCGGAGGAGCCCGCCGATGAGCCGCCCGCTGCAACCCCTGCTGCACGACGAGCTGGTGGTGCTCCGCGCGCCCGCCCAGGTCTGGTCCGGCCGCAGCGGCGAGGCCGGCCGGGCCACCGTCCACGGGGCCTACCTCGGCGACACCCGCTACCTGCGGGCGCTGTGGCTGCGGGTGGACGGGCTGCCCCCCGAGGCGGTCGCCGCGGTCCCCACCGGGGCGTCGGGGATCCGCTTCGAGGGCGTGCTGCGCACCCTGGGCGAAGGCGGCGGTCCGGACGTCCGGGTGCAGGTCGGCCGCGAGGTCGCCGAGGACGGCTTCGCCGAGCGGGTGCGGCTGGTGTCGCGGCTGCGGCGGCCGGTGGAGGTCGTGGTCGAGCTGTCGGTGGTCCCCGACGCGACGTCGATGGACCAGATCCGCGTCGGCGCGCCCGGGCCCGACGCCACTGACGTCGAGGTCGGCGGGGACGCGGCCCGCTGGCGGTCGGCCGGGATCGCCGTGTCGCTGCGGGCCGAGGGCGCCCGGGTCGACCTCGAGGTGGACACCGTGACCGCGCGCTGGGAGGTCACGGTGCCGGCCGGCGGGCAGGTGGAGGTCGGGATGGAGGTGCACGCCGACTCCCCCGGCGCCGTCGTGGTGGGTCCGGGCCGGCCGGCCCGGTTCGCCCGCCCGGAACCGGCGCCCGGCGACGACCGGCTGGCCCGCTGGCTCGACCGGGCGCTGGCCGACGTCGAGGCGCTGCGGCTGCGCCGCCCCGGCTCGGACGACGTCTTCGTGGCCGCCGGGGCGCCCTGGTTCCTCACCCTGTTCGGCCGCGACTCGCTGTGGACGGCCCGGTTCCTGCTGCCCCTGGACACCGACCTGGAGCTGGCCGGCGGGACGCTGCGCGTGC
Organism: Auraticoccus cholistanensis; assembly: GCF_009742705.1. Taxonomy (GTDB): domain Bacteria; phylum Actinomycetota; class Actinomycetes; order Propionibacteriales; family Propionibacteriaceae; genus Auraticoccus; species Auraticoccus cholistanensis. The sequence goes on along the minus strand of NZ_WPCU01000004.1, from coordinate 667,111 downwards.
TGGCCGGTCTGCAGGGCACGCGGAGCGACCCCGCCACCGCCGAGCAGCCCGGCAAGATCATGCACGAGCTGCGCCAGCAGACGCTCACCGTGGCGGCCGAGGGTCTGCGCCTGCCGCCGCTGTACTACGGCACCGTCGACGCGACCGCGCTGTGGGTGTGCCTGCTGCACGACGCCTGGCGGTGGGGACTGCCCGAGGAGCAGGTGCAGGCGCTGCTGCCCGCCCTGGAGGCCGCGCTCACCTGGCTGCGCGAGCACGGCGACGCCGACGGGGACCAGCTGCTGGAGTACGTGGACGAGAGCGGGCACGGGCTGGCCAACCAGGGCTGGAAGGACAGCGCCGACAGCGTCCAGGACCGGGCGGGCAGGCTGGCCCGGGGACCCATCGCGCTGTGCGAGGTGCAGGCCTACGCCCACGAGGCTGCGGTGCACGGCGCCGACCTGCTGGACCGGTTCGGACGTCCCGGCGCGGCGGCGGCCCGGGAGTGGGCGGCGGCGCTGGCCGAGCGGTTCCGCTCCCGGTTCTGGGTCTCCGACGCCGAGGGCCGCTACCCCGCCATCGCCCTGGACGCCGCCAAGCGTCCGGTGGACGCGCTCAGCAGCAACATCGGGCACCTGCTGGGCACGGGGCTGCTGGACGCCGAGGAGGAACGGCTGGTGGCGCGGCGGCTGTTCAGCCCGGTGCTGGCGGACGGCTACGGGCTGCGGACGCTGGCCGCGGACGCCGCCGGCTTCTGGCCGCTGTCCTACCACTGCGGCTCGGTGTGGACCCACGACACCGCCATCGCCGTCGTCGGGCTGGCCCGGGCCGGGTTCGCCGCCGAGGCGGCGCAGCTCGCCGACGGGCTGCTGGCCGCGGCGCCCGCCTTCGACCACCGGATGCCCGAGCTGCACGGCGGTGACGCGCGGGCCGCCTCCTCCCGGCCGGTCCCCTACCCGGCGGCCTGCTTCCCGCAGGCCTGGTCGGCGGCCGCGGCGGTGGCCGTCTGGGCGGCCACGCACGGGGTGCGACCGCCCCGGGGCTAGGGTGCCCGGGTGGGTGAGCGGATCGCGGTGCTGTCGGACGTCCACGGGAACCTGACCGCCTACCGGGCGGTGCTGGACGACATAGAGCGCCGAGGCATCCGCCGGGTGCTCAACCTGGGCGACGTGGCGGGCAAGGGGCCGCGCGGTGCCGCCTGCGTCGAGCTCACCCGGGAGCGGTGCGAGACGACCGTGCGCGGCAACTGGGACACCTTCCTCACCGCCCCGGCCGAGGCGCTGTGGCCGTCGGCGCGGTGGTGGCGCGACGAGCTGGAGGCCGAGCAGCTGGCCTGGCTGGCCGCGCTGCCCGGCAGCACCGACCTGCTGCTGAGCGGGCGCCGGATCCGGCTGGTGCACGCCTCGGCCACCAGCGAGCTGGTCCGCGTGCACCGCGACCACAGCCCCGAGGAGTTCGAGGCCATGTTCGCCGTCACCGACTTCACCGCCGGCAGCCCGGTCCCCGACGTGGTCGGCTACGGCGACATCCACGAGGCCTACGTCGAGGTGCACGGCGAGCGGACGCTGTTCAACACCGGCAGCGTCGGGAACGCGCTGGACGAGCCCACCGCCGTCTACGCCGTGCTCGAGGGCGTGGCGGACTCCGCCGCGCCGGCGCCCTTCGCGCTCTCCTTCGTCCGCGTCCCCTACGACGTCGAGGCCGAGATCGCGGTGGCGGAGGCGCTCGGGATGCCCGAGACCGAGGCCTACGCGATCGAGCTGCGCACCGCGGTCTACCGCGGCCGGCACGCGGCGCTCGGTCTCACCGGCTGAGCCCGCCCGGAATAGTCCTCGCGGCCCTCCGGTTGGCCCGGACGTGCGAGCAGTGAGCTATTCGGAGTACGGAGACGTCGACGTCCTGACGGTGGGTGACCTGCCGGAGCCCAGGTTCGGCCCGAGCGAGGTCCTGGTGGAGGTGCGCCGCGCCTCGGTGAACCCGGTGGACTGGAAGCTGATGGCCGGTGGGCTGGACGCCATGATGGAGGTGCAGTTCCCCGTCGTGCCGGGCTGGGACGTGGCCGGTGTCGTCCGGGCGGTCGGCCCCGACACCCCGGAGTTCTCGGTCGGCGACGAGGTGCTGGCCTACGCCCGCAAGGACTGGGTCCACGGCGGCACCTTCGCCGAGCTGGTGACCGTGCCCGTGCGGGCGCTGGCCCGCAAGCCCGCCGAGCTGGGCTGGGACGCCGCCGCGGCGCTGCCGCTGGCCGGGCAGACCGCCTACCGGACCCTGAAGCGGCTGGGTGTGGGCAGCGGGGACACGGTGCTGGTGCACGCCGCGGCCGGCGGCGTCGGCCTGCTGGGGGTGCAGATCGCCCGCGAGCTGGGCGCCACCGTGATCGGCACCGCCTCGGAGGCCAACCACGACCGGCTACGCGAGCTCGGGGTGACGCCGGTGACCTACGGCGACGGGCTGGTCGAGCGGGTCCGGGAGCTCGCTCCCGACGGGGTCGACGCCGTGGCCGACTTCGTCGGCGGGGTGCGGGAGCAGACCCTGGCCGTGCTGGCCGACGGCGGCCGCCACGCCTCCGTGGCCGACCCCGGCGTGACCGAGCACGGCGGCACCTGGGTGTGGGTCCGCCCCGACGGGGCCGAGCTGCAGGAGCTGGCCGACCTGGCCGCCCGCGGCGCCCTGCAGGTCGACGTCGCGGGACGCTACGGGTTGGACGAGGTGGCCGACGCCTTCCGCCGCAGCCAGCAGGGCCACGTCCGCGGCAAGCTGGTCATCACCGTCAGCGACTGACCCGGTCGCTCTGGGCCGGGGCCGGCTGCCCGGCAGGAAGGAGCAGACGTGGTGGAGCCGTCCTCCGGCCGCTTCGTCGTGGTCGGGCAGGTCGCCCGCGACCTGGTGCTGCAGCTCGACGCCCTCCCCGGTCCCGGGCAGAGCACGACCGTCGACGGGCGCTCGGAGCTGCTCGGCGGCAAGGGCGCCAACATCGCCGTGGGGCTGGCCCAGCTCGGCGCCCCCGTCGACCTCGTCGGCGTGGTGGGCGAGGACACGGTGGGCCGCTGGCTGGTCGAGCAGGTGCGGCGGGACGGCATCGGCGCCGCGGCGTTCACCACCCGGGCCGGCACCGCGTCGGCGCTGATGGTGGACGCCGTGACCGGGGACGCCCAGCGCCACCAGCTCGAGTCGGTCCCGGACGAGGTGCTGCTCGACGTGGCGGACGTGGTCGCCGCCCGGCCCGTGCTGGCGGAGGCCACCACGCTGGTGCTGCAGCAGCAGCAGCCGGCGCAGGCCCTGCTGGCGGCCGCCGCGGCCGTGGACCGGGGACGCTGCCGGGTGGTGCTCGACGGGGTCGCCGAGGACGAGCGGCTCCGCGAGGAGCTGCTGGGCCGGGCCCACGTGGTGCGGATGGACGCCACCGAGACCGCGATCCTGGCCGGGCACCCGGTGGAGGACCCGGGCACGGCCCTCGACGTCGCCCGCCGGCTGCAGCGGCGCGGTCCGCGGGTGGTGGCCGTCGCGCTGGACGGGGTCGGCGACCTGGTCGTCGCCGACGACCGGGCCCACCTCGTCCCCTACGGCGACGCCACGGTGGTCGACACCACCGGCGCCGGTGACGCCTTCGTGGCCGCGCTCGCCTGGGCGCTCGCCGACGACCTGCCTGCCGAGCTGGCCGCCCGGACGGCCGCCGCGGCCGCCGGCCTCACCGTCGGTCACGCCGGAGGCCGGCCCCGGCTGTCCGCCGAGCGGGTGCGCCAGCAGGCCGACCGGCTGACCGCCCGGCAGCTGCGCTGACGCCGCGCCGGAGGCGCGACCGGGGCCGGAGCAGCCGTCATCGCGGCTCGGGCGGCGGTCCGCCGGTGCTCTCCCGCACGACCAGCCGGTGGCCGACGGTGAGCCCCTCGATCTCGCCGCCGTGCTCGATGCGGTGCAGCAGCCGGGTCACGGCGGCCTCGGCGACGGCGTCGACGTCGGGGGCCACCGAGGTGAGGGTCGGGTTGGCGTAGCGGCCGTCCTCGATGTCGTCCCAGCCCAGCACGGCGACGTCGTCGGGCACGCGCAGCCCGGCGAGCCGCAGCCCGTGCATCGCCCCCAGCGCCACGGTGTCGACGGCGCAGACCAGCGCGTCCACGTCGGTGCCGGCGGCGAGCAGCCGCCGCACGGCCGCCAGACCGCTGGCCCGGTCGTAGTGGTCGACGCCGACGACGTGCTCGGCGGGCACCTCCAGCCCGGCGGCGGCCATCGCGGCCCGGAAGCCCTGCTCGCGCAGGAACCCGGTGCCGTGCGGCCGGCCGGTGCTGCCGACGAAGGCCAGCCGGCGGCGTCCCTGCTGCAGCAGGTGCTCGACCGCCTCCCGGGCCGAGCCGGCGTTGTCGATCACCACCTGGTTGGCCTCCGAGCCGCCCTCGCGCTCGCCGATGAGGATGGTGGGGATGGCGCGGGCGCAGGAGCGCACCGTCTCGGGGTCGAGCGTGACCGGCATGAAGACGATCCCGTCGGCGAAGTGCAGCCGGGTCCCGCGCGCCACCTCCTCCTCCCGCTCCGGGTCCCCGCGGGTCTCCTGGATCACCACCAGGTGGTCGTGGCGACGGGCGTTCTCGATGATGCGGGTCGCCAGCTCGCCGAAGTAGGGCATGGTCGTCTCGGGGATGGCCAGGGCCAGCACCCGGGTCCGGCCCTCCTGCAGCTGGCGGGCGAACAGGTTGGTGCGGTAGCCGAGCGCGTCGATGGCCTCCTGCACCCGCGCCCTCGTCTGCGGCCGCACGTTGTCGCGGCCGTGGATGACGTTGGTGACGGTCTTCCAGGAGACCCCCGCCCGTTCGGCGACGTCCTTGATGCTGGGGCGTCCATGGGCTGCAGGCACCGTCACCTCCGTGGGGCTCGACTCGTCGGATTCTGCCGGACCTCTTGCGCACCGCAACCGGCTCCGTCATTCTAACGTTAGACGTTCTAACGTTAGACCTCACAAAGGAGTGACATGCAGATCACCCGCCGCACCCTGCTCGGGGTGGGCACCGGAACCGTCGCGGCCCTGGCTGCCGCAGGGTGCGGCGTGGGCGCCGCACCGAGCGCCTCCACCCCGGGCAGCCTGCGGGCGACCTGGTGGGGAGGCGACTCCGAGAACGGCGCGCTCAACGCCGCCCTCGACCGCTACACCGAGCGCACCGGCCTGCAGGTGCAGCGCGAGTCGCTGCCCTGGGACGGCTACTGGGACAAGCTGGCCACGCAGACCGCCGCCCGCAACGCGCCGGACCTGATCATGCAGGCCGGCAGCCAGATCCCCGACTACGCCGACCGCGGCGCCCTGCTCGACCTGTCCTCGCTGTCCGACCTCGACCCGTCGGTGGTGGACGAGGGCCTGCGCAGCTTCGGCGCGGTCGAGGACCAGCTGTTCGGGGTGGTCGCCGCCGCCAACGCCACCGGCCTGGTGAGCAGCGACGAGGTGGTCGAGGAGGCCGGGATCACCGTCCCCGAGCAGGCCTGGAGCTGGGACGAGCTGGCCGAGCTGGCGGACGAGGCCCACCGCGGTCTCGGCGACGACCGCTGGGGCGTGGCCGACGCGGGTGGGGACCTGATCGCCTTCATCCTCTACGTCCGCGACAGCGGCAAGGAGTTCTACGCCGACGACGGCACCCTGAACGCCACCCCCGAGGAGCTCACCGCCTGGCTGACGCTGTGGCACGAGCTGCGGGCCAGCGGCGGCGCGCCGCCCCCCGACGTCACCGCCGAGGGCGCCGGCTCGCTGCCCAGCAGCCCGCTGGGCCAGCACCGGGTGGCGATGGGGCTGGCCTGGACGCAGGACTTCGTCGCGCTGGCCGCGCTGGACGACCGCCCGCGCAGCATCTCGCTGCCCCCGCACAGCACCGAGAACCCGAGCCTGTGGATGAACGCGGCGAGCCTGTGGTCGGTCTCGGCCACGTCGCCCAGCAGCGCCGCCGCCGGCGAGCTGATCAGCTACCTGCTCACCGACACCGAGGCCATCACCGACCTCGGGGTGCGGCTGGGCATGCCGCCCACCCAGGCAGCCCGCGACCAGCTGGCCGGCAGCCTCGACCCCGCCCCGCAGGCCGCGATGGACTACATGAGCCTGGTCGCCACCACCTCCCGACCGCTGAACCGGCTGTGGCCCAGCGGCTTCGCCGAGCTGCGCACGCTGCTGTCGGAGATCAACGAGGCGGTGGCCTTCGAGAGCAGCAGCATCTCCGCCGGCGTGGAGCAGTTCTTCCAGGCGGCGGAGTCGGGCGAGTGAGCCTGGCCGTCCAGCGCGGGGCCCAGACCCCGGGGGCGTCGGCGGCCGGGCCCCGCCGGCGCCCCGTCGCGCGGCTCCGGCGCCGGCGGGAGGCCGTCACCGGCTACGCCTTCCTGCTCCCCTGGTTCGTCGGCCTGGTCGGGCTGGTGGTGGGACCGATGGCCATGTCGGCCTACCTGTCCTTCACCGAGTACGACCTGTTCACCGACGCCCGCTGGGTGGGGCTGGAGAACTACCGCCAGATCCTCACCGCCGACCCCGACTTCCGCCAGTCGCTCACCGTCACGGTGGTCTACGTGGTGGTGTCGGTGCCGCTGCGGCTGGCGCTCGCCCTCGGGCTGGCGCTGCTGATGAACCGGGCGCTGCGCGGCATCAGCGTCTACCGGGCGGTGATGTACCTGCCCTCGCTGCTGGGCGGCAGCGTCGCGGTGGCCCTGCTGTGGCGCCAGCTGTTCGGCCGCGACGGCGCGGTCAACCAGCTGCTCGCGCTGGTGGGCGTCGAGGGCCGGAACTGGATCGCCACCCCCGACACCGCCCTGAGCACCATCGTCGTGCTGGCCGTCTGGCAGTTCGGCTCGCCGATGATCATCTTCCTGGCCGGGCTGCAGAACCTGCCGCCGGAGCTGCACGAGGCGGCGACGGTGGACGGCGCCGGGCGGTGGCGACGCTTCCTCTGGATCACCCTGCCGCTGCTGACCCCGATCATCTTCTTCAACCTGATCATGCAGACGATCACCGCCTTCCAGGCCTTCACGCCGTCGTTCATCATCAGCAACGGCACCGGCGGGCCGGTCGGCTCGACCCTCTTCTACACGCTGTACCTGTACCAGCGGGCGTTCACCGAGTTCGACATGGGCTACGCCTCGGCGCTGGCCTGGATCCTGGTCGCGGTCATCGCCACCGTGACGGCGGTCAACTTCATCGCCTCCCGCCGCTGGGTCTTCTACTCCGACGAAGGACGATGACGATGGCCCTGCTGACGCGCCCCGGCCCGCTGCCCGTGACGGCTCCCACCGACCCGCCGCCGGAGCGGACCGCGGGCCGGACCTCCACCGTCCGACGGGTGCTGCTGCACCTGCTGCTGATCGCGGTCTGCGCGCTGACCGCCTACCCGCTGCTGTGGATGCTGCGGAGCAGCCTGGTGCCGACCGAGGAGATCTTCTCCAGCCCCTCGGTCGTCCCCACCACCGTGGACTGGGCGAACTACCCGGCCGGCTGGGAGGCCAACCCGCCCGGGATGGGACGGTTCCTGCTCAACTCGCTGGTGGTCTGCCTCGGGGCCGTGGTGGGCAACCTCGTGGCCTGCACGCTGACCGCCTACGCCTTCGCCCGGCTGCGCTTCCCGCTGCGCCGGCTGTGGTTCGCGCTGATGCTGGCCACCGTGATGCTGCCCGCGCACGCCACGCTGATCCCCCAGTACTCCCTGTTCACCGCCCTGGGGTGGGTGAACACCTACCTGCCGCTGATCGTGCCGAAGTTCCTGGCCACCGACGCCTTCTTCATCTTCCTGCTGGTCCAGTTCATGCGCAGCATCCCCCGCGAGCTGGACGAGGCGGCCGAGATCGACGGCTGCGGCCACGTCGGCATCTTCACCCGGATCATCCTGCCGCTGACCACCCCCGCCCTGGCCACCACGGCGGTGTTCACCTTCATCTGGACCTACGAGGACTTCATGGGCCCGCTCATCTACCTCAGCGACCTCAACAGCTACACGGTCCCGCTGGGGCTGCGGATGTTCGTCAACAGCATGGGCGAGTCCTCCTACGGCCAGCTGTTCGCGATGTCGGTGCTCAGCCTGGTGCCCGTCTTCGTCGTCTTCGTTCTCTTCCAGCGCCGGCTCATCGCCGGCATCGCCACCACCGGACTCAAGGGCTGACATGCACACCACCCCGACCACCACCCGTTCCGAGCACCACGACCTCGTCGTCTGCGGCGGCGGCCTCGCCGGCTTCACCGCCGCCGTGTCCGCGGCCCGCCTCGGCATCACCGTCTGCCTCGTGCAGGACCGCCCCGTGCTGGGCGGCAACAGCTCCTCGGAGGTCCGTGTCGTCCCCCGCGGCAGCACCACCTACCACGCCTGGGCCCGCGAGGGCGGCGTGCTGGCCGAGGCCATGGTGGGCGAGCGCGCCCGCAACCACGAGCCGATCTTCGAGAACGGCTGGACCAACAGCGTCTGGGACCTCGAGCTGTACGACATCTGCCAGCGCACCCCCGGGCTGACCCTGCACCTCAACACCGTCGTCGAGGGCGTCACGGTGGAGGACGGCAGCATCACCACGGTGCACTGCTGGACGCCCTCGGCCGAGACCCGGATCGACATCTCCGGGCGCACCTTCCTCGACGCCACCGGCGACGGCGTGGTGGCCTTCCGGGCCGGCTGCGAGATCCGGCAGGGCACCGAGGGCTTCGAGGAGTTCGGCGAGCCGCACGCCCCGGCGCAGGCCACCGACGAGGTGATGGGCAACTCGCTGCACTTCAAGACCAAGGACGTCGGCCGTCCGGTGGAGTACCAGCTGCCCGAGTGGGCCCACAGCTACGACGACCCCGACTTCTTCTACACCGGCGGCAGGCGCCCCCACGACGTCCGCGGCGGCTTCTGGTGGATCGAGCTGGGCACGCCGTGGGACACCATCGCCGACGCCGAGGTGCTGCGCCACGAGCTGACGCGCCACACCCTGGGCGTGTGGGACTGGATGAAGAACAAGGACCCCGCGCTGCGCGGCAAGGTCGAGAACCTGGCCCTGGACTGGATCGGCCAGGTGCCGGGCAAGCGGGAGAGCCGGCGGATCATGGGCCTGCACCTGATGACCGAGCACGACCTGCTCGACGAGGAGGGGCCCGCCGACGAGGTGGCCTACGGCGGCTGGAACATCGACCTGCACACCCCCGGCGGTCTGCTCGCCGCCACCAGCGAGCCGACGGCCGCCGAGGGGTACGTGCTGACCGGGCAGGCCTCCAGCCGGGCCTACGTGGGCCCCTTCGGGATCCCGCTGCGCAGCCTCATCGCCAAGGACGTGGACAACCTGCTGATGGCCGGGCGCAACGTCTCGGCCACCCACGTGGCCCTCGGGTCGGTGCGGGTGCAGTCGACCACGGCGCTGATGGGCCAGGCCGCGGGGACCGCGGCGGCGCTGGCGCTGCGCCACGACGTGCCGCTGCACAAGGTGCCGGTGGACCTGATCGGCGAGGTGCAGCAGCAGCTGCTCCGCGACGGGGTGCACCTGCCGCACGTGCTGCCCGCCGACGACGCCGACCTGGCCCGGCGGGCCACGGCCAGCGCGACCTCGAGCTGCCTGTTCGAGGGCGCCGGACCGGAGGACCGCTGGCCCGACGCCGGCCTGGGTGAGCACCGCCGGTTCGCCGTCGACGACCTCCCCCAGCGGCGCGGCCAGTGGCTGCCCGTCGAGGTGGGGCCCGATGCGGCCGGGCTGCGGCAGGTGTCGGTGCTGCTGCGCAACCGCACCGACCGGACCCGCGAGGTGGCGGCCCACCTGGTCGACGTCCGCCACGTCTGGGACTACCGGGTCGACCCCGCCACGGTGCTGGCCAGCACCACCCTGCGGGTGCCGCCGGGTGAGCACTGGGTGAGCTGGCCGGTGGACCTCGACCCGCAGCGGGTGCAGCGCGGCGCCGACGGGCCCGTCAGCTACCTGCGGCTGGACCTGGAGGCGGTCGAGGACGTCGAGTGGCCGCGCGCCGGCCGGGTGCTGCCCGGTTCGGTGTCGGCGTTCGAGATGGCGCCCGGGCGGATGCGCCGCTACGACGACGGCGTCACCATGAGCGTGCGGGTCGAGCCCGCGCAGCGGGTGCACCCGGCGGGCGCCGCCGTCTCGGGGGCGGCCCGACCCGGCGCGGCGCCGAACCTGTGGCTGTCTGGGGCCGACGACCCGGCGCCCGCGCTGACCCTGGAGTGGCCGGAGCCGGTGCGGCTCGGCTCGCTGCGGGTGACCTTCCCGGGGCACCAGCTCCGCGAGTACGACCGGACCCCGCCGCTGTGGAAGGACCCGCAGGTGGCCCGCGACTACGACGTCGAGGTGCTGGGGCGCGACGGCGGCTGGCAGCCGGCGCTGCGCGTCCGCGACAACATCCAGCCGCACCGGGTGCACCGGCTGGACTCCCCGGTGACCACCACGGCGCTGCGGCTGCGGGTGCTGAGCACCCACGGCGATCCCTGCGCGGGGGTCCACGAGCTGCGCTGCTACGCCCCCGAGGAGGACCGGGCCGAGCTGGACTGAGCCACGGCCACCAGGTCGCGCACGGGTCCGGCCGGCGGCTCGCCGCCGCCGACCCAGACCGCCCGGAAGGTCCGGGTCAGGTCGAGGCCGGTGGTGGGGACGACCACCAGCGCCCCGGTGGCGAGCTCGTGGGCCACGGTGCGGCGGCTCAGGAAGGCCGGCCCGCTGCCCGCCCGGACGGCCTCCCGGGCGCCGGTGGAGGTGGTCACCTCCACCGCCGGCGGCGCCAGCCGCAGCCCGTGGGCGGCGAGGGCCCGGTCCACGACCTCGCGGGTCCCCGACCCGGCCTCGCGGCTGGTCAGGCTCAGCCCGGCCAGCTGCGCCGGCTGCAGCGGTCGCCGTCGGCGGGCGAGCGGGTCGTCGCGGGCGACCACCAGCACCAGCTCGTCGGTGACCAGGTCGCGGCTGGCGAGCTGGTGCGGGACGTCGGCGCCCTCGACGAAACCCACGTCGGCGCGTCCCTCGGAGACGGCGGCCACCACGGCCTGGCTGTTGGTGGCGGTCAGGCTGACCGACAGCCCCGGACGACGCTGGCGTACGCCGGCCAGCCAGCCGGGCAGCAGGTGCTCGGCGATGGTCATGCTGGCCGCCACCCGCACCTCGCGGTCGCGGTGGTCGCGCAACGTGGCCAGCGCGGCGTCGACCTCGCCGGCGACCTGCAGCAGCCGGACCGCCCACTCGGTCACCACCGTCCCCGCCTCGGTCAGCTCCGAGCCCCGGGCGGCGCGGCGCAGCAGCGGCACGCCCACCTGCCGCTCGACCGCCCGCAGCCGCTCCGAGGCGGCCTGCTGGCTGATCCCCACCTCCCGCGCCGCGGCGCCGATGCTCCCCCGCCGGGCCACCGCGACCAGCAGCGCCAACGCGTCGAGGTCGGGCAGCCGGCTGCTGGGAGTCACAGGCGGAGACTAGTCCAGCCACAGGGCGGGCCTGTGGATGCACAGGGACGTGGCCGCTACCGGCGACGCCCGGGCCCGGACAGCATCGGAGCATGACCACCGCTCCCCTGCTGCCCCGACCGCCGGCCGTCACGACCCCGGGTCGCAGCGGTGCGGGTCGCAGCGGTCCGGGCACCCGGTTCCTGGCCGAGCTCGGCGACCAGCCGGTGCTGGGCCGGATCGGGCCGAACTGGTTCGCGGCGGTGATGGGCACCGGGATCGTGGCCAACGCCGCCGTCACGCTGCCCGTGCGGGTGCCGGGTCTGCTGGTGCTGGCCCGCCTGGTGTGGGTCCTCGACGTGCTGCTGCTGGCCGTGGTGGTCACCGCCACCGCCCTGCACTGGCTGCGGCACCCGGCCACGGCCCGGGGGCACCTGGCGGACCCGGTGATGTCCTGGTTCTACGGCGCACCCGCGATGGCGCTGATGACCGTGGGGGCGGGCGCCCTGCTGCTCGGCCAGCCGCTGGTCGGTGCCCGTGCGGCCCTCGCGGTCGCCGCCGCGCTCTGGGTGGCCGGCACGCTGCTGGGTCTCTGGACCGCGGTGGCCGTGCCGCTGCGGGCCTTCACCGGGCCTCCCGCCGGGCCGGCCGCGGCCTTCGGCGGGTGGCTGATGCCCGTCGTGCCGCCGATGGTGAGCGCGGCCACCGGCGCGCTGCTGGTGCCCCACCTGCCGCCCGGCGAGCCGCGGGGAACGATGCTCTACGGCTGCTACGCGATGTTCGGGCTCACCCTGGTCGCCAGCCTCGTCACCACCACGCTGGTCTGGCACCGGCTGGTGCACCACGGGGTGGGCGCGGCCGCCGCGGTGCCGACGCTGTGGATCGTGCTCGGTCCGCTGGGCCAGTCGGTGACGGCGGCGCACGCGCTCGGCGGGCAGGCCGCGCACCTCCTGCCGGCGCCGTACGGGTCCGCCTTCGCCGCCCTCGGGCTGGTCTACGGCGTCCCGGTGTGGGGCTTCGCCCTGCTGTGGCTGGCCCTGGCCGGCGCCGTCACGGTCCGCACCGCCCGTCGGGGCCTGCCGTTCACGCTGGCGTGGTGGTCCTTCACCTTCCCCGTCGGAACCGTCGTCACCGCGACCTCAGGGCTGGCCGCGGCCACCGGTCTGGCGCTGTTCACCGGGCTCGCGGTGCTGGGCTACGTCGGCCTGGTGCTGGCCTGGGTCGTCGTCGCCACCCGCACCGTGCGTGGAGTCTGCTCCGGTCGGCTGCTGCGCTGATCCCGCCGGTCCGGGCCCGGCTGCTCCGGCCGGCCGTGACCGGGGTCAGCGGCGGCGCAGCCGCCGGGCGCTCCGCCGGACGACCGCGTTCGCACCGAGGGCCAGGGCGGCGCCGCCGAGCCAGGGCGCGGCGACCAGGAACGGGTCGATCCAGGTGTGGGCGGTGTCGACCCGGCGGGCGTTGCGTCCGGTGCGGGAGCGGATCCCGCCGTACTTCAGCTCGGCCCGGATCCCGGTCTCGCTGATCGGGTTGTCCGGGTGCCCCTGCAGCAGCGCGGTGAGGCGTGACTCCGCGAACTCGACCCGGTCGGCCGCGATCAGCAGCAGCCAGTGCGCGGCACGGGCCTCGCTGAAGCGCTCGTAGGAGTAGCGCCGGATGGCCCCCGACACCCCGTGCAGGGGCTGCGCGGTGCCGAAGACGGGCGTCACGCCGGCGTGCTCGATGGAGTGCTCCCGCGGCCGCTCCTCCGGCTGGCGGTCGGGGAGCTCCCAGTGGGCCCCGCTGGCCTCGGGGTCGAAGCGCATCATCGGGGTGGAGGGCCGGTCGGCCGGGTCGAGGTCGACGCCCCAGCCCGGGATGCGGGCGCGCAGCTCCTCGGCGGGCGGGTTCGGGTGGGGGCGGTGGGCGGTGTAGGCCACGGGATCTCCTCGGTTCTCGCGTCGGGACTCGGGCCGTCAGGCCGCGTCGGGGACGACGACGACCTTCATGCAGTCGTCGAGCTTGGCCGAGAACATGTGGTAGCCCTCGGCGATGTGCTCCAGCGGGATGCGGTGGGTGATCAGCTCGCTGGGCTTGAGGTGGCCGTTGCGGATGTGCTCGAACAGCCGGGGCCACTGCCGCTTCACCGGCGCCTGGTTCATCCGCAGCGTCAGGCCCTTGTTCAGGGCGTCGCCGAACTTCACCGCGCTGAAGATCGGGCCGTAGGCGCCCATCACCGACACGGTGCCGCCCTTGCGCACCGAGTCGATGGCCCAGTTCAGGGCGGTCGGCGAGCCGCCCTGCAGGGTGAACTTGGCGGCCGCCAGGTGCTGGGTCAGGTTGCCGTCGGCCTCGGCACCGACGCAGTCGATCGCCACGTCGGCGCCGAGGTGGTCGGTGATCTTCTTCATGTGCACGACGATGTCGTCGTACTCGGCGAAGTTGTAGGTCTCGGCGTGGGCGAAGGTGCGGGCCCGTTCCAGCCGGTAGTCCAGGTGGTCGATGACGATGACCCGCCCGGCCCCCATGAACCAGGCCGACTTGGCCGCGTACAGCCCGACGGGGCCGGCGCCGAGCACCAGCACGGTGTCGCCCTCCACGATGTCGCCGAGCTGGGCGCCGAAGTAGCCGGTGGAGCAGGCGTCGGTGAGCATCAGGGCGTCCTCGTCGTCCATCCACTCCGGGATCACCGAGGGACCGACGTCGGCGAAGGGCACCCGGACGAACTCGGCCTGGCCGCCGTCGTAGCCGCCGGTGGTGTGGGAGTAGCCGTAGATGCCGCCCACGGCGGTGGCGTTGGGGTTGACGTTGTGGCAGTTGGAGTACAGCCCGCGGGAGCAGAACCAGCAGGAGCCGCAGTAGATGTTGAACGGCACCATCACCCGGTCACCGCGCTGCAGCCGCTGCACCGAGGGGCCCACCTCCTCGACCACGCCGATGAACTCGTGACCGAAGGTGTGCCCGATCCGGGTGTCGGGCATCATCCCGTGGTACAGGTGCAGGTCCGAGCCGCAGATCGAGGCCTTGGTCATCCGCACGACCGCGTCGTTGGGGTGCTCGATCCTGGGCATGTCCTTCTCCTGCACCCGCACCCGGTACGGGCCTCGGTACGTCATCGCCTTCATGGGTCCTCCTGGCCGGCTCAGCACGTTCGTCTCTGCTGGTGGCAGTACCCGCCTGAGCCGGCCGCACCCGCTCGACAGCCGGTGGTTGACAGCCGTGGGAGGCGGGCGGACGATCCAGGTATCGCCTCCTGGCGCTGCCGGAGGCGTCGTGATCGGGGGGATCATGGGACTTCGCGAGAGGCTGCTGGGCCGGCGACGACGCTGGTCGGAGTTCGAGGAGGCCGGGAGCGAGGTGGGTGACGCGGGCCGGACCCTCGGTGACGTGCTGCGCGGTCGCGGACTTCCCGAGCCGCGGTTGTGCGGGCGCTGCGGACGTCCTGTCAGGGGCCGGCTCCCGGTCTGCCCGACCGGTCACTGGGTCGGTCGGCGATGAGCGCCGACGGCACGGAGCAGAGCTCGACCAGCAAGCACGTGGCCGCCTTCCTCGGCGCACCGCTGGGCAGCGCCGTCCTGGCCTTCTTGGCCTGGGTGCTGCTGAGCGAGCCCTACCCGCTCGGTCCCCTGACCATCCAGTGCATCCCGATGGGCGCCGCCCAGCTCGGTGTCGACCAGGTGGCGATGATCGCCACGGTCGTCGCCGCACTCGGGGCCCTCCTGATCGAGGTCGCGAGCTAACGGCTCCCCCGGGGCGCCGACCTCCGGCGACGGTCGTCGCCGCGAGCCGGTGCGGTACCGTCGGCGCTGCGGACCCGCGGGTCCGTCGGAGCCGTCGGGCGGTCGCGCAGCAGAGTCGACGACGCCCCACGGCGGCTGCCGGGCCTCTAGCTCAACTGGCAGAGCAGCGGACTTTTAATCCGCGGGTTGTGGGTTCGATCCCCACGGGGCCCACTGAAACCGCACAACAGCGGGCATCCGAAGACCCGGCTGCACCCCTCATGGGGACTAGTCCGGGGACTGATGTGTTCACTTCGCCGGACGCGCCAGGTCGGGGTCGTAGGCCTCCAGGGCCACCGCATTGGGCGCGTTCGCAGCGCGACGACCCAGGTACACGTCCTGCGTCATCGACACCCGCGAGTGCCCGAGCTGGTCAGCGATCATCCGCGCCGTGGCGCCGCTCTCGTCGAGCAAAGTAGCGACTGTCTTGCGAAACGTGTGGGTCGTGACCCAATCGAAGTCGTCCCCGCGAACCCGGCGGAAGGCCTCGCCCACATTACCCCGGTCGCGCCACCCGCCGCGGCTGTCAGGAAACACCGGACCTTCGAACGCTCCGAGGCGTACCCGCCGCGCACGCAGCAGCGTCACGCACCACGCCGGCATGATGAGGCCCCGCTCCGACGCCTTGGACTTCACCCGCTTTGCCACCAGTCCCTGACCGGCCACGGGCACGATGGTTCGTTGCACCATCACGACCCCAGCGTCCAGATCCACGTCCGCCCACGTGACCCCGACCGCTTCGCCAACTCGGAGACCGGTAGCCAGCATGAACCACGCGAGCTCAGGGAGGTCATGACGGCGAGCGAACTCGTCACCGTCCAACCGGGCCAGCCAGCGCCGCACCTCCTCCAGGGTCAGCGCCTTCGCCGTCCGTCCACCCTCCAGTTCGATCGGCGTCAGGTCGCGGACGGAATTCGTCGAAAGGCCACCCTGGCGGACCAGCCAACCGCAAGCACCAGACAGCACCGCCCGACATAGCTTCGCAGTCGCCGGTCCCTTCTGGAGCAGGATTTCTTGCAGGAACCGATCCAGGGTCGGCGCGGTCAACTCCTCCAGCCGCAGCCCACCGATGGCGGGGATGGTCAGACGTCTGGTCACCCCGGCGTAGAGGTCACGGGACATCTGGTCCGCCGGCGGGACCCGGTCTGGGGCGAGCGCGGCACCGCCGCCCAGGCGAACCGGGACACCTTCGCCTACACCAACGCCGCCCCCCAGGCGGCCGGGTTCAACCAGTCCGACCAGCTGTGGCTCGGCCTGGAGAACTACCTCCTCGAAGCCGCCGATGCCACCAACCTCCGCCTCAGCACCCTCACCGGCTGCGTCTTCGACCCAAGCCGACCAGCGCTACCGCGGCATCCAACTACCCCGCCGGTTCTGGAAGGTGGCCGCCTGCGTCCAAGACGATGAGCTGCACAGCACCGGCTACCTGCTGGACCAGTCACCCGAGCTCGACGACATCGACCTCCAGGGTGCTGCCGCAGACCAGGAACCGTTGCTCGGGCCGTGGCGCACCTTCCAGGTGCCCGTGGCTGCCATCGCCGACATGACCGGGCTCGACTTCGGCTCGCTAGCCGTGGTGGACCGGCTGGACGTGAAGAGTGCGACCAGCGGCCGCTGGCGCCAGCTGGAGGGCTACGACGACATCGGGCTCTGAGACTCCCTAGGGCTGGCCGCTTGAAACCCATCGTCACCGAGCGACCACCCGCAAGGCCTCACACTGCCTGGCAGCATGGCCTGATGGCCGACTCCTTCGACGTGTCGTTTGCTCAGTTCACCTTCACGCTCCGGGAAGCACAGTTCGCGAGGCCGGACGAACTCGGCCAGTGGCGGGGCGCGAAGTGCATGCACTGCGCAGAGAGGATCCCGATCCACCCCGACGAGCGTGCCAGCACCTTCCTCCACCGCATCTACGGCCACGAGTGTGGCGCGCCGAACTAGTCGACAACGACCACAACCGTCAGCATCCGCTGGGGGTGCCCGGCGTCTATGCGGCAAGGTTTCATCTCAAGTGTCGGCGAGCTTGCTCAACCCTGCAGTGAGTTCACCGAGGCGACGAACCCCGACCCGGACCGCCTCCTGCTCGAGGCGAAGCCGCTCGGACGTTTCGGCCAGTTGCCCTGCTTCGCTGCGAGAGGCGGCGTCGCTGAGCAGGTTCTGCAACTCGCCGTGGCGGGCGTAGATACGGTCGACCAGTTCGAGTTCGTCGAGCTGGCGCGCCAGCCGCGCCGCTTCGACGTCGATGCTTCTTAGCTGCTGTAGCCGCGCCATCAGCGACCGCTCGATCCGGGCTTGGTCGAGCGCGAGCGGACGCAGCGCCTCGCGCGTCTCTGGGAGCAGGTCAGCTGTCAGTGGCATGTCCGCGGTCAACGTCCACAGCCAGTCGGCGTCGGCGGCGATCTGAGCGAGTTCGCGGTGCAGGTCGACGTGGCCAACAGCCATTTGAGCCTGGGCGTTCGACCACACTCGCCGCGACAGGATGCGTTGCACGAGGTCGTGCGCCACCACGATCACCCCAGCAGACCACGATGCCTGGTTGGTGCGGTGCAAGCACGCCACGAACAGCCCGACCGGATCGCTCTTCACAAGTCCGCCCTCGGTCTGTGGGCGCAGCTTTCGCCAGGCGCTGGCCCTCGCCCACGTCACTTGAGCCGCGATCAGCGTCCCCCCGATTGCGATCAGCGCCGTCCAGTCTGGCAGCAGGACGAGGCAGGCGAGTATGACGAGCGCACCCACAGCGCAGACCAGTTGGGTCAGGCGACGCTGCGCCCACACCCGTGCGGCAGGGATGGGAAGTTGGTCCCGCCGCCGCCGCTGCGTCGGTGGTCGTGCGGCCGCATCCGCGTCGGGCCACACGCTGACGCGTCGAACACGCATCACGAATGCCTCAGGCGTCAGCCGGTGGACATCGCGCACCCGTTGGGACAGGTCGTCGTCCCACTGCTTGTCCATCCGCGTCCCCTTCACCGGCACGTGCACCGTGCTGCCTGCATGCTAGAGCCTCCGTTTCGACGCTGCCGGCGTCGCTGCCACTTCGGGCCGGGTTGCCACCGCTCGGTGGCCCCCCGTGGTCGGGAACCTGCCGTCGTACCGATTACGTCGGCGTTGAGTTCTACACTTCTCGACAAGCCGGGGAGGGGACCCCGCATAGGTGAAGGTGGGCAATGGGCTTCTCTCGGTACGCGCTCGGCCTCATCGGCGCGACAGCAGTGGCCGCCGGGGTCAGTATTGGGGTGTCGCAAGCCGTTGAAGATCGTCACGTCATGGTGGTGCGCGTCATCGACGGCGACACCATCGAAGTCGACGAGGACGGTCAGACCGTGGTTGTGCGGCTGATGAACGTCGACACTCCGGAGACAAGACACCCCGACGAGCCAGTGGGGTGCCTTGGACCCGAGGCGACCAAGTTTCTTGAGCAACTCCTACCGGCCGGAACTGGCGTGGAGCTGCGCACCGACACCGTCGAGCTTGACCGCTACGGGCGTACCGTCGCCGGGGTGTTCCTCACCGACACGCTGATCAACGCCGAGATCGCCCGTGCCGGATTTGGTCGGGCGGTCACCTATGACGGCCAGGACGACTACTTCGACGAGGTCGCGGCCGCCGAAGCAGCAGCGCGCGATGCCGCTGTTGGCGGCTGGCACCCGACCCTGGAGTGCAGCCCAGTCACGCAGGTGGCGACCGTCGCCGACGATCTTGACGCCGCTGAGGCGGCCGCCGCGGCGGTCGCAGCAGAAGTGGATGTCGAGGACACCCTTGAGGTGGATGCGGTCATCGCCTTGCAAGAAGCCGCCGAGGCGCTCGCCGAAACCCTCAACGAGTCCAGCCGGCTCGACAACACCATGCGGGCCTCCTCGTGGATGTTCCGCGACGGAGACGCCGTCATAGCCAGCCGCGAGACGTTGGCCCGCCACCACAACGAGGCCGTCACCAGCTACGCCGAGTTGCTTGATGTCCGCGACGACGCCGCAGCAGTCATCGAAGAGCAGCAGCTGGCCGAGCGGCAGCGTCAGGTCGACGCCATCGTCAATGGCTGGTGGGACGACTTCGAGACCCGCCACGCCGCCCTTCTCCGTGAGGAAGCGGAAGCCGCCGCAGCCGCCGAGGAGGCTGCGCGTCAGGCTGCCGCCGAAGAGGACGAGCAGCAGTCCTACGACGACTCCTCTGAAGGCGCGAGCGGCAACGACAGCTACGACAGCGGCGACGGGCAATCCGGTGGTGGCGGCGGTCCCGGCTACACCGGCAACCGCTGCTACAACCCAGGCGGGAAGACCTACCGGCCATGTTGAGCACACCTCGACGCCGCCTCGCGGGCCTGTTCGTGGTCTGGGCCGTCGCTACCGTCGTTCTCACCGGCTGCAGCGGGCCGTCAATGGCTACCTCTGACCCAGCATTACCCGACGCCTCGGCTACTCCCAGTGCTACGACTCCGCTGGCGGAGATGCCGACGCGCTCGGCGCCAAACCTCGACGCGCTGACGGCGGTCGGCGATCCCTGGCAGGGCCTACCGGCCTCATCCGCCTGCAACGAGTACCAGACAGCGTTGGGCGCTTCACGTAGTCAAAGCACAGCCAGTGACCGGACGCTGCCTGGTACCGCCGTCACGCACGATTGTTTCCTCCAGGGAGTCGCTTCTGTCGAAGGGCATAACGCCTACATCGCAGAACTCGCGACCGACGACCCAACGTTCTGCCCTCGTCTATCCGGGATGGAAGCTGCCCCCGAACTCTCATCCGGTCCCGCCGAGGTTTGGCGCGGAACCGTCCCGGCTGATGATGACGATCCAGTTTCTGCCAATGAGAGCGTCGATGTGTATTCGATGTGCGTCACCGGCAAGGCTCTGTTGGTGAGGACCACGCCGGGCACCAAAGTCATCGAGCTCCTCGATCTCCTCGGTGATGGTTCGCAGCAAAGTAAGGGCGACACTAACCCCGACATGGTCACTTCCGAGGAGTGGCAAGAGCTGTACGGCGACGTCGATGGGGGACGTGGTGGTGGCTTCAAGACCCAAGACGGCACCATCGCTTGCCAGTTCGCACCTGCGGCAGAGAGCTCGATTGTGACGTGCACGAACTATTCAGAAGATTGGGTGGCGGAGGATCACGGGTGTGAGGGAGCCTCTTCGATCTACTGGGACACGTTGCAGCCGGCGAGTAGGGCATGCGTCGTCCCAGTGGACCCTGAGCAGGTCCCGGCCGTAGCAGAGCTTGGCTTCGTCACGACTGCACCTACGGACCTGGATGGGGGCGAGTACGGCACACCGTTGAGCTGTGAGATTTCAGCGACAGCCGTAGCGTGCTCGACTATTGATGGCTCGGGTGGCTTCCGCGTCTCGGGAGACGAGTTCACTGTCTATTGATTTGGGGGCACAGGCGGCCTTAGATCGGCTCCACCAAAGCACTTGCCGTTTGCCCCGGCTGCGGCTACGGTCACGAAGCCCTTGGTCTGCCAGGATTCAGAGGGACGACCCCACCCCGACCGGCACTGGCTGCCGCAGCGCCTAGCCGGACTTGTGAGCGGTGAGCCAGCGGCGCATCCTGACCCGATGAAGGTGCTGGCCAGCTCGTACGAGGGACTCCCCCGGTCGGTGGTCGTCGTCTTCCCCGACCCGACCGGCCCGCGCGACGTCAACAGCGGCCGCACCGTCCCGGGCCGGTGACCTACGAGGCGGTCGGCACGCTCACGTGCTGGCAGAACCGTAACGGTGAGTGGTGGGGCGCGGTGACCTGCAGCCACCCCACCCGCTTTAGCCCCGACAGCGACGTCGGCTTCGGCACCTACTCGGGTGGTTCCCTGCAACGCAGCTCCGCCCGATGGCCACCGATCACGCCACACCCGTCGCAATCTGAGCCGCCTACCCCATTTGTGGTCGAATAGTTCCTACCGATATCACCGATCGAATGGAGTGACCGAATGGCCCAGCGCGGGGAGATCCGCCTGACCGACGACCTGGACCAGGGGCCGGCGAACGAGACAGTCCAGTTCGGGCTGGACGGGGTCACCTACGAGATCGATCTGTCCTCCAGCAACGCTGAGGACCTGCGCGGCGCCTTCGTGGCCTGGGTCGGGCACGCCCGGCGGATCGCCGGCCGGCGCACCGGCCGGGCCACCTCCTCCTCGGCTCAGACCGGCCGGCCGAGCGGGTCTGAGGTGCGGGCCTGGGCGGCCGAGCAGGGCATGGAGGTCAGCGGCCGCGGCCGCGTGCCGGCCGAGGTACGCAAGGCCTACGACGCCGCCCACTGAACCCTCCGGTGCCGCGGACTCGTTCGCAGCGTCCGGCGCGACGGGCGCGCCAGCTCGAGCTGGTCAAGGCGGAGCTGCGCCGCGATCCGGGCACCACGGTGCCCGAGCTGACCCGGCTGCTGCAGGACCACGACCTGGGCGCGCGGACGGTGTACCGGTTCCGTGACGAGGCTCGCGCCGTGCTGCCCCCAGCCGCTCCTTCGCCGGAGTTGGCGGCGGGTTGGCCGTTGACGGTGGCCGCAGCGCGGCTCTCGATCAGGAGGGCCCGCCTGAGGCGAATGATCTCCGTGGCCGGGATCCCAGCGGCGCAGGTCGATCGAGCCACAGGCGCGCAGCGACGGCCCGAGGAGGATTGGCGGGCTTTGGAGGGCCGCTTCGAGGCTGCGGTGCTGCGCCGGCCCGCAGTGGTCGACCTATTCTCCCCCGGCCGTCCGAACACCGCTGGCCCGACGTTGCCTCCGCCGACGGGCCGGACCGGATACGGGTACTGGTGGTTCCCAGACGACGTCAGCGCCTGGGTGCGCAACGGTCGCGACCGACCTCCTCGTCGGGTCACGTGGTGGACCCGCGAGAGCCTCATTCAGCATCTACGGCTGCACCCCGCTGGGGTTGAGCGCCTGTGTGCTCTCCCGGGGTTCCCCGCTCCAGGCCCTCGGGGCCGTTGGGACGCCAGGCAGGTGCGGGCGTGGCTGCGCACACAGCCGACCTGGCGCGACCAGGTGGCCGGCGAGGCCACCCTCGACACGCGGGCGGCAGCCGCTCTCGTCGGGCTGAGCTACGACACCGTGCGCACGTACCGCACCGGCGGGATATGGCCTCCCCCGGACGGCTGGCACGGCCGCACACCGCGATGGTCGGCCAGCACTCTGACGGCCTGGAAGGCGTCGTCCGGCACGTCTGTGCGCCCAGTTCGCAGGTCTGTCGAATCTGCCTCTATCTAGTCAAGAGCGCGGCTCCGCCGCGCCACCGCTGCGGTCCGTGTCCTCGCTCGCTGGCGCTCGCTGCCGGCCGGTCCTTGCGGCAGTTAGGGTCCATAGGTGCGCATAACCATTCCCCCGTGGCAGGACCATCTAGGGCTGCTCGTCGGCTTCGCTGCGATCTTCGCCACCGCGATCAACGTGCTGGCGTTCAGTCGATGGCATCCCGAGGTCGCGCTCGCCGTCGTTCATAACGTAAGCACTTCGACCGTGCTGATAGGGGCGGCTATGGCCACCCTCCCGACTGTCCTAGCCATCTTGCTACAGGTGGCCTTGATGTACCTATTTGCTCGAATAGCTCGACGAGAAGGCACCAACCTTGTTATTGTGCTAACCACCTTTACATTGTTGCTGTTTGCAGTTGTCGCATTGCCCGTATTTCAGTTGGGTTTGGCCGTTCTAGCCGGTGCTTTGGCCGCCCTGTTGGCAAGATGGTTCGGTATTCCCTACAGCACAGACTCGGGGAAGTTCACTCTCACGCGCTACGAGTTTTTGTTTGTAGCACTACTGCCTCAGCTCGTCGGCGCAGCCATGGTTGGCATCGCTTGGATGCCAACAGAGAATCTCCGTTTCGAGAAGGGTTCCACCATTGTGGCTTACGTGCTCCGTGAAGGTGAAGGAGAGGCGGTGATACTTCTCGACAGGCCCCGCATAGTCCAATACGTCCGCAACAACAAGTTGCTGGACCGCGAAGTATGCAGCGGCCGGCAGGACTGGTACTTGCAAACTATGCCCGATGCCGTGACGCCTGAACGACTTCCTCCCTGCACCAGGCCATGACCTCGGTCGCGCAGTTCGCCCAGCGGAAGCATGGGCGGCGCTACGAACTGCTTGGCTTCCTCGGCTCACCTCCTGCCGGCCGCGACGATGACAACGAACTTTCCCCGTCCATCCGCGAGAGCTGCCTGCCCTGCAGCATGCGGGCTCTGTCGGTATCAAGATACTGACCGCCTTCGAAAGCCTCAAGATAGCTGGTGTAGAGCCGACGGATCATCTTCCAAAACAGAATGAGAGTGAAGCTCACGAGGAAGACGCAGACGGCAGTACCTGCAAGCAGAACTTGGTGTCGCCACGTCGCAATCAGTCCAGTGATCGGATCCACTCCGCTGCTTGAAGCAGTGAAAAGCGCAAGTACCGCGGACAGTAATGCCAATAGCAGAGAGCTTAGGGAAGCCAGGAGTAACCCACTAACCGATTCGCGAAAGTGAGACCTTAGGCGCCCATTGGAAGACAAACTTACGCTATCTGCAATGCGCGCCCGGATGGAGAAAAGTTGACCCACAGCGCCAAAGAGGGCGCCCGACAGCAATCCGGCTACGGGAGCCAAAAACTCCGGGCGGCCGATCTCCCAACCAATCACCCAGCTCACGGCGCCGGCGACTACAGGCACTCCCAGAAGCGCGAAGCGCGCTACCCAGTCAGGCCGCTCGTACCGTAAGTCCCACGTAGAACGAACGTGATCACGAAGCAACGGACCCACATTGAAGCGGTCCAGCATTGGTTATCCCTCCCGACGACCAGGTAGACAGCCTACTCCTCGAATCCTCTTCCGCAAGGGATTGCACGTCGGCTATTAGCTGCGCGCAAGCAGCCTCCGCCTCCCGAAAGAACACGTCATCGTCAACGAGGTCGTCGCCGAGAGAGTACGTGAACCGTGAATAATCGGTTCGCGGCGTTAGTCGTCTCTGCATGTTGCCGTCGTCTACCTCAACAGCAACATCATCAAAATCGATAGCCACTGTTTCGGTCAAGACGAACTGTTTCATAGCCTTCGCGACAGCTGAGGTTTTCTTGCCCGCTCCCAGCGTCGGCCAGGTCTTCAACTCGTTCCGCACCTTGGACAGAAAGCCCGAACTCATCTCCATGACCTTCAGCGACTTTCGCCTTGGAGGCTGGCGTTGCCCGTCACTTGCAATGCCGTACTCAAGAAACTCAATAGACTGTGGTTCAGCTCGCTCGATATAAGCCAGGACAGCGACCTTGTCCGCGACACCCTTATGCAATATCAAGGACCATGGAACGTCGCTGGCTTTCCGGAGCGCCCGTACTATCTGTTCTTTCGGGCAAAAGCGACCTCTTACCTCAACTGCCAGCAGCCCCCTGTTGTCATCATCTCGCGCGTACAGCACGGCTCGGTACCCGTGTAGTTCGCAAGACCCCTCATCGGCACGTCGGGCTGTGATCCGGTGGGGTCCGCCAGAACACCATCACCGCACGGTCGGTGCATCGTCGCCCGTCTCGTCGCTTGTCTTGCCAAAAGCGAAGGTACTGCTTGCGGCGGAGGCTACATCTGCGCAAATTTGATCACGATAGTCCACGTTAGGACGCGGCGTTACAATCGCGCAGCTGCGTCGGAGAACTTCTGCGGCTTCCGAACCTGCCCGTCATGCAACGACACCAAGAATAGTCGAAAAGAGTTAGTGGGCACGCCTGCAACCTCCTGTGGCCTTGCGTTGCAGCATACGAGACGCGCACGGTTCAGCGCGGCGCCTGGGTCGCGTCGCCACTGAACCATCGAGCTCGGCGTCACCACCGGCACTGTGCGGTCCCGGCCGCGTCCCCCAGATGGTTCGCGCTGACAGCAACGGTGACAGCCACGGCTGACGGACCCATGGACTCAGGCAGACGATCACGAGCGCGGAGCAGGGCCAAATAGGCGAGGGCAAACGCTCACGAGCGCTTCTTCGACCTACGGATCAGGTGGTCGCTTCGCGCATCGGTCTCACTTTGGTCTCAGTCGTCGGCGTTCAGCACCGTTCGCCCGGACACACGGCGCCGCCTGGACCTGCGTATACGGCACCGCACAGGCACCTACGGAGTTGGAAAGCGAGGGGGCACCAATTCGTAACGCCTGCGGTGAGGTTTCCCCCGGTCGGGGGGCCAGCCCTCCTGTCCAAGGCGTCGGCAACTTCCAGTGACTTCAACCTGGTGTATCGCCTGCTGGCAGCGACGACAGCTGGCGTTCAAGACCCGTCGGCTCCTCATGAGCCGGGTGGAGGACGTGCGCCGCCGCTGTCATTCGCCTCTCAGTAGCGGCCGTCCTGCTCCCGGGCCGCCCCTAGCATTAGGCTCTTGCGTCATGGCGCTCGCAGACTTGTCCGACCCCGAAGCCGTTCGTCACGCGATAGCGGAGTTCGAGGAGAGCGGCCGAGATGCGTTCCTCAAGAAGTATGGCTTCGCGCCCGCCAAGGAGTACTTCGTGGTATTCGAGAACAAGCAGTACGACTCGAAGGCGGTGGCGGGTGTCGCTCACCTTTACCAGCACGGCGTGCTGTTGAAGGCTGACGCCTTCTCGGGCGGTGACAGCACCGTCGCCAACCGTCTCGAGAGGCTCGGGTTCCGCGTCACCCGTCCAGTCAGCCTGCCCGACTGGTCCATCGACGAGCTGATGCTCGCTCTCGACCTGTACCTACGCACTCGAGGCCGGATCTCCTACAGCCCCACAACCAAGGTCGTCACCGACCTCAGCACGGAACTCCGATCGCTCCGCGTCTTCCCCGCCACGATTCGGGCCCGACCGCGCTTCCGCAACCCCTTGGGCGTCGCGCTCAAGCTTCACAACTTCTCCTCGATCGACCCATCGCGCCAGAGTCGGGGCATGGACCACGGTGGGCCCGCGACAAGAAGGTCTGGACAGACTGGTCCCAGCGGCCGGACGAGCTGGCGCACGCGGTGGCCCTCATACGGGTCAAAGGTGCGACCGACGATGCCCCGACAGACACCGGCGAAGAGGAGGAGTACGAGGCTCCGGAGGGGCGCATCCTGTTCCGAGAGCACCGTCGCTACGAACGGGACCGCAAGTTGGTCGCCAAGAAGGGGGCAGCAGTCCTCAGGACGACCGGTCGCCTCGCCTGCGAGGTCTGCGACTTCGACTCATCGGAGGCCTACGGCATCGAGGGCGTAATCGATGTCCACCACGTCGTACCACTACACCAGCTCGGCGAAAGCGTCACTGGCTTGAACGACCTCGCCCTCCTCTGCCCTACTTGCCACCGGGTCTTACACCAACACCGCCCGATCATCAGCCCAGATGAACTGAGGGCGAAGCGTTTTGGTTCGTAAGCGCGCCCTTGACCGCCCGGTCGCTCGTGGCTCAACCCACCAACCTCGTGGGGACTCATGTGGGGACTAATGCACGTCAACTGAGGTCACCCTGGACCGAACGGGGCAGGCACTCACCCGCAGATTGCTTCGGAGGTCGCCAGTGGCCCTAGGCGCAGCAACAGATCCGCGGGTTGTGGGTTCCATCCCCACGGGGCCCACCACGACCGGATTCCCACACCGCCGGTCATCAGCGCCCTGCTGGCACCGAGGCGTCCGGCGGCCGGGCAGGCGCTCGCCGGAGCGGGCACTGGATCGGGTCAGGTACTCTTCCGGATCGCAAGGGGAGTACTCCAGCTCGGTCGGCTCGTCACTACGGATGTGCGCATCGCATCCCGGGCCGCCGGTCTCCGGTCGCACGGGGACGGGGAAGACCTTGGCGCTGACCACAACGCCAGGAGTCTTGTTGAACGTCACCCTGCTCGTCTGGGCCGTCACCATCGCCGTCACGATCGCCTTCTTCGTCTACGAGTTCTACGCCCACGTCCGCAAGCCGCACGAACCCACGCTGGGTGAGTCCGCCCGCTGGTCGGTCTTCTACATCGGTCTGGCCCTGCTGTTCGGCGTCGGGGTCGGCGTCGTCTCGGGCTGGACCTACGGCGGGGAGTACTTCGCCGGCTACCTCACCGAGAAGGCCCTGTCGGTCGACAACCTCTTCGTGTTTCTCATCGTCATGAGCGCCTTCGCGGTCCCGCGGATGTACCAGCAGAAGGTGCTGATGATCGGCATCGTCATCGCGCTCATCATGCGCGGCGCGTTCATCGCCGTCGGCGCCGCGCTGATCGAGAACTTCTCGTGGGTCTTCTACATCTTCGGCGGGTTCCTGCTGCTGCTGGCCGTCCAGCAGGCGAGAGGTGGCCACCAGGGCAACCCCGCCGACAGCCGGCTGATGCACCTCGTCCGGCGCGTGCTGCCCGTCACCGAGGAGTACCACGGGGACCGGCTCACGGTCCGTCAGGACGGTCGGCGGTGGGCCACCCCCCTGCTGCTCACCATCATCGCCATCGGCTTCGTCGACCTCGTCTTCGCCCTCGACTCCATCCCCGCCATCTACGGGCTCACCAGCGAGGCCTACATCGTCTTCACCGCCAACGCGTTCGCCCTGATGGGGCTGCGGCAGCTGTACTTCCTCATCGGCGGGCTGCTCGAGCGCCTGGTCTACCTGGCCCAGGGGCTGGCGGTCATCCTCGCCTTCATCGGGGTGAAGCTCGTCCTGCACGCGCTGCACGTCAACGAGCTGTCCTTCCTCAACGGCGGCCAGCCGTTCGGGTGGGCGCCCGAGATCCCCATCTGGTTCTCGCTGCTCTTCATCGCCGCGACCATCACCGTCGCCACCGTGGCCAGCCTGCTGAAGACCCGTGGGGACCAGCAGCGTCCCGACACCGACCACACCGACCAGATCCGCGACACCGAGAAGGAGCTGTCATGAGCAGCACCGGCTCCTCCGGGTCCCCTGCGGCCGCCTCGATGATGTCGTCGATCGACGTGTCCACGACCGGGTAGCGGGAGGAGGTGCAGCCGCAGGCCCTGCCCTACCGACTCGGCGATGCTGGTGGTCTCGTCCAGCGGCCCTTTGCGAACCCTGGAAGACCTCGTGGAGGACGTGTCGGCGAGATCTTCCCCACGAGTACGGCACCGCCGCCGACCCGGCCTCGGCCGGAGGGGTCCTTCCACAGCCGGGGACGACGGCCAACGCCCGTCCGACGCCATTCTGCCCAGCGACCCGCCGAGTCTTGGCAAGGACTCCCGGGCGGTGACAGAGTGTGCTCGCCCGAGCCGACCGGCGCGGGCGTGGACTGGGCGGGGGCCTGACACGGAAGTGGGCTCCATGCTGTCCAGAAGCACTCGTTCCCGCCGTCGAGCCGTCGCCCGCCGGGGGGTGGCCGGCACGCTCGCGGTCCTGCTCGCCGGCCTCACCGTGCTGGTCGGCGCGGCACCGCAGGCGGAGGCCGCGGTCGCCACCGGCGGCGCCGGACGCTTCCTGGAGGCCATCGACTGGGTGGTCTGGGGCAGCAACAACCAGAACCTGCCCAACGGGGGCTTCACGGGCACCAGCAGCCGCATCGTGGGCGGCCAGCCGCTGGTGGTGACCTGCACCACCAGCCGCATCACCAGCACCCAGCCCGGCCAGACCTCGCCCTTCCTGCAGGCCTACCGGCCCGGCAACTGGGGAGGCGACGCCCTGGACGAGATGTACAACGTCGGCGGCACCGGAGCCAGCAACACCCTGGTCAACGCCCTGTCCAACTGGGCACAGGGCGCCCTGGTCGAGTTCGACTTCAGCTGCTCGGCCACGCTTTCCGGCACGCCGGTACCGCTGGCCGGTCTCGTCGTGGCCGACGCCGAGCAGAGTGGAGGCGCCGAGTACGTCACCGCCGACCCGGTCGGTGACGCCACCTGGCGGATCATCGACCGCTACCGCACCCCCGGCTGCACCGCCTCCACGGTGGCGACCCGCAGTGCCACGAACGAGCTCACCCTGGCCGGACCCGCCACCGCGCTCTGCACCAGCGGCCCGGCCGCGGTCGCCTTCATGGAGGGCTCGACCAGCGCCCGGGTCGGGCTGCGCGGTGGCGGCAAGTCCGCCGTCGCCCTCGGTGTCGTGCTCGCCGCCGACCACGGCGACGCCCCGGCCAACTACGGCGACGCCGCCCACCTGGGATCCTTCGGCTTCAACGGCGGCACCCTCGCGGCGGGCGTCCCCACGCGGGTGTCCGACACCACCTTCGCGCTAGGCACCGCGGCCCCGCCGGCGATCCGGATGGGGGCGAACCTCGACCCCGAGACCGCCGCCTCATCCTCGGCCGACGCCACCGGTGACGACGCCAGCGGCAACGGAGTGTTCGGGCCTGCCGACGACGAGGACGGCCTGCGCAGCGGCACGTCCGTCACCGGCGCGGTCGGGTCCTCCTACTCCGCCACCGTCGCCTGCGGACCGGCCGGCGGTTCGGTGGCCGGGTGGATCGACTGGAACGTCGACGGCGACTTCCTGGACGCCGGGGAGCGCTCCGGCACCAGCACCTGCGCCGGCGGGACCGCCACGGTGACCTGGCCGAGCATCCCCGACTCCGTGGTCGGCCAGCCGGTCGGCTCCTCGACCTTCATGCGGCTCCGGCTCGCCCAGGACCCGGCCGACCTGGCCGGGCCGACGTCCCTGGCCCGCTCCGGCGAGGTCGAGGACCACCGGGTGACCCTCGACCTCGGCCCGACGCTCCAGGTGACCAAGAACCTCCGCTCGCGGGCCTACCCCGGCGACCAGTTCGCCGTCAGCATCTCCCTCGGCCCGCTCACCGTCGCCTCGGCGACCACCAGCGGGACCGCCAGCGGGGTCAGCACCCGTCAGGTGATCGCAGCCCCCGGCATCAACTACACGGTCTCGGAGCGGCTGGCCGCCGGGCCGGGGACGCTCGCGGACTACCAGGCCCCGCAGATCATCTGCAGCAACACCGTCACCGGGGTGGCCGTGCCGGTGATGGGCACGGCACCCAGCTGGACCCTGCCCACGGCGGGTCGGGGCGACCGCTACGCCTGCACCATCACCAACGAGGCCCTGACCCCCGGCATCGCCCTGACCAAGTCCGTCAGCGAGGTGGTCGACCTCGACGGCGACGGCCCCGACGCCGGCGACCAGGTCAGCTACTCCTTCCAGGTGCGCAACACCGGTGACGCCCCGCTGAGCGGCGTCGAGGTCGTCGAGGAGCAGTTCTCCGGCACCGGCACCGCGCCCGTCGCGTCCTGCCCGGGCAGCCCGGTGTCCCTGGCCCCGGGGGCCGAGGTCGTCTGCACCGCGACCTACACCCTCACCCAGGCCGACGTCGACGCCGGCGAGGTGACCAACACCGCCACCTACACCCTCACCCAGGCCGACATCGACGCCGGTGAGGTGACCAACACCGTCACCGCCACCGGCACGCCACCTCCGGGCACCGAGCTGCCCGACCCGACCCCCTCGACCGCCGTCGTGCCCACGCCGCAGGACCCCGAGCTCACGCTCACCAAGTCGGTCTCACCCGCCCAGGGGGTGGAGGTCGGGGACGAGGTCACCTACTCGTTCCTGATC
>NZ_WPCU01000004.1:636438-636620 GCF_009742705.1 Auraticoccus cholistanensis | reverse complement strand
TCGACGCCGGCGAGGTCACCAACACCGCCACCGCCCTCGCCACCGGACCGGGCGGCGCCGTCGTGGTCTCGGAGGAGGACGACGCGCTGCTGCCGCTGCCGGCGGACCCTGGCATCGCCCTGGTCAAGACGGTGACGCCCACCGAGGGCACCGCCGCCGGTGACCAGGTCACCTACTCCTTC
>NZ_WPCU01000004.1:636179-636365 GCF_009742705.1 Auraticoccus cholistanensis | reverse complement strand
GCCACCGCCACCGGCACCCCGCCCGGGGACACCACCCCGCCCGTGTCGCAGCCCGACGACGCCGTCGTCACCGTGGACCCGGCACCGGCGCTGACGCTGACCAAGACCGTCGACCCGTCCGCGGCCACGGCCGCCGGTGACGAGGTGACCTACTCCTTCGTCATCACCAACACCGGCAACGTGACC
>NZ_WPCU01000004.1:635801-636055 GCF_009742705.1 Auraticoccus cholistanensis | reverse complement strand
TGACCTACACCTTCGTGGTCACCAACACCGGCAACGTCACCGTCGACGACGTCGCCGTGGAGGAGCTCGAGTTCACCGGCAGCGGTCCCCGTCCCCAGGTGGTCTGCCCCGACGAGCGCACGCTGGCACCCGGCAACCAGCTGATTTGCACCGCCACCTACACCGTCACCCAGGCCGACGTGGACGCCGGTGAGGTGTCGAACTCCGCCCGCGCCACCGGCACCCCGCCCGAGGGGCTGCCCCCGGTGGAGTCC
>NZ_WPCU01000004.1:635517-635680 GCF_009742705.1 Auraticoccus cholistanensis | reverse complement strand
CCGCGACCGCCACCGGCACCCCGCCGGCGGGTCTGCCGCCGCAGGTGTCGGCGCCCGACTCCGCCACGGTGGTCGTCGCCGCCGACCCGGCCCTCACCCTGGTCAAGACCGTCGACCCCGCCCAGGCCGCCGCCGCCGGGGACCAGGTCACCTACAGCTTCCT
>NZ_WPCU01000004.1:562010-635440 GCF_009742705.1 Auraticoccus cholistanensis | reverse complement strand
ACCGCCACGGGAACCCCGCCGAGCGGCCCGGTCGTGGTGTCCGAGCCCGACGACGCGGTGGTCACCGTGCCGCCGACGCCGTCGCTCGGCCTGGTCAAGTCCGCCGAGCTCGATCCTGCCGACGGCTTCGTGGCCGGGGCGGAGGTCACCTACTCCTTCGTCGTCACCAACACCGGCAACGTCACGGTGGCAGACGTCGTGGTGCTCGAGCGCGAGTTCTCCGGCACCGGCGAGCTGGGCGCCGTCGTCTGCCCGGCGGCCGCCGCGTCGATGGCACCCGGGGACGAGGTCACCTGCTCGGTCAGGTACACCCTGACCCAGGCCGACGTCGACGCCGGCGTCGTCACCAACACCGGCAACGTCACGCTCGACGACGTGACCCCCGTGGAGGGCGACTTCTCCGGGACCGGCGAGCTCTCCGAGATCAGCTGCCCCGACGACCGGTCGCTCGCCCCCGGCGAGCAGCTGACGTGCACCGCCACCTACTCCGCCACTCAGGCCGACGTGGACGCGGGCGAGATCCGCAACACCGCGACGGCGACGGGGACGCCGCCGCAGGGGCTGCCGCCGGTGGTGTCCGAGCCCGATGACGCCGTGGTGGGCATCACCGCGGAGCCCGGTGTGAGCCTGGACAAGACCGTCGACCCCGAGGAGGGGACCGCCGCGGGGGACGTGGTGACGTACTCGTTCCTGGTGACCAACACCGGCAACGTGACGCTCACCGACATCGCGGTCGACGAGACCGCGTTCACCGGGTCCGGCCCGGCGCCGGTGGCGGTCTGCCCCGCCGAGGCGTCCACGCTGGCACCGGGGGCGCAGCTCACCTGCACCGCGACCTACACCCTGACCCAGGCCGACGTCGACGCCGGTGAGGTGCTCAACACCGCCGTCGCGACCGCCACTCCCCCGCGTGGTCTGCCGCAGCAGGTGTCGGACCCCGACGACGCCACCGTGGTGGTGGCGGCCGACCCGGCGCTGACCCTGGCCAAGACCGTCGACCCCGGTGAGGTGGGGGCGGCCGGTGACCAGGTGACCTACTCGTTCCTGGTGAGCAACACCGGCAACGTGACCCTCACCGACGTCGCCGTCGACGAGACCCGGTTCACCGGGACGGGCACCGCTCCGGTGGTGGTCTGCCCGGCGGCCGCACAGACCATGGCGCCCGGCGCCGAGGTGACCTGCACGGCGACGTACACCCTGACCCAGGCCGACGTCGACGCCGGTGAGGTCGACAACACCGCCACCGCCACCGGCACCCCGCCCGGGGACGCCCCGGCCGTGGTGTCCGAGCCCGACGACGCGGTGGTCACCGTGCCGCCGGCGCCGGGGCTCAGCCTGGTCAAGTCGGTGGAGCCTGCTGCTGAGGGCGGGTTCGAGGCCGGCGAGGAGGTCACCTACTCCTTCGTCGTCACCAACACCGGCAACGTCACGCTCGTCGACGTCGCGGTCGAGGAGCGGGAGTTCTCCGGCACCGGGGAGCTGGGCGAGGTCGTCTGCGCCGACGGCGCCGACTCGCTGGCGCCCGGCGAGCAGGTGACCTGCACGGCCACCTACACCCTCACCCAGGCCGACGTCGACGCCGGCGAGGTGACCAACACCGCAGCCGCCGTCGGCACCGGACCCGGCGACGTGCCGCCGGTGACCTCCGAACCCGACGACGCCGTCCTGCCCACCCCGGCCGAGCCCTCGGTCAGCCTGGTCAAGACCGTCGCGCCCGAGGTCGTCGGCGCGGCCGGTGACCAGGTCACCTACTCCTTCCTCATCACCAACACCGGCAACGTCACCCTCACCGACGTCACCCCGGTGGAGGGGGACTTCTCCGGCACCGGGGAGCTCGCGGCGATCAGCTGCCCCGCCGGGGCGGCCTCGCTGCTCCCCGGCGAGCAGGTGACCTGCACCGCCGGGTACACGCTCACCCAGGCCGACGTCGACGCAGGTGAGGTGACCAACACGGCCACCGCCGAGGGCACGCCGCCCCGGGGCCTGCCGGTCGTGGTGTCCGAGCCCGACGAGGCCGTGCTCGAGGTGCAGCCGTCCTCGGCGCTGACCCTGGTGAAGTCGGCCAGCCCGGCCACGCCGGAGAGCTTCGTGGTGGGCCAGCAGATCACCTACACCTTCGTGGTCACCAACACCGGCACCAGCACCCTGCTCGACCCGGCGGTCGCCGAGACCGCCTTCGACGGCAGCGGCGAGCTGTCGGAGCCGTCCTGCCCGGCGGTGCGGTCCCTGGCCCCGGGCGAGACGCTCACCTGCACGGCCGGCTACGTGCTGACCCAGGCCGACCTGGACGCCGGCGCGGTGAGCAACACCGCGGTGGCCACGGCCACGGGGCACGACGGCCCGATCACCTCCACGCCGTCGACGGTGACGCTGCCGGGCGACCCGGCGCCGGCCCTGGCGCTGGCCAAGTCGGTCACCCCGACCACCTACGCCGCGGCCGGGGAGCTGCTGACCTACACCTTCGACGTGACCAACACCGGGAACGTCACCCTCACCGACGCGCAGGTGCAGGAGCAGGAGTTCAGCGGGACCGGCGGGCTGAGCGCCGTCGAGTGCCCGGCCGGGCCGCTCGCCCCCGGTGAGCGAGTCCGCTGCACCGCCGGCTACGAGGTGACCCAGGCCGACGTCGACGCCGGGTCGGTGACCAACGTGGCCACCGCGAGCGCGACGGCGCCCGACGGCGTGCCGGCCCCGGTGTCGGAGGCCGACGACGCGGTCGCCACCACCGAGGCCACCTCGGCGCTCGCCCTGCAGAAGCGGGCCCGCGGCGTCGACACCGACGGCGACGGCCTGATCGGCGTCGGCGACGAGATCGAGTGGACGATCACGGTGCACAACCCGGGCGCGACGACGGTGCGCGAGATCGAGGTGCTGGACCCGACGGCCGGCACCGTGACCTGCCCCGCCGACGAGCTGGCCCCCGGGGAGCAGATGACGTGCACGGTCCCCCGGCACGTCGTCACCACGGACGACGTGGCGCGCGGCGAGGTGTCCAACACCGCGACCGTGTCCGGCACGGGGGTGGACGGCGTGGTGGCGGCCGAGGCGGCCACCGCATCGATCCCGGTCGAGGCGGTGCCCGTACCTCCGGTCGCCGAGGAGCCGCCGGCGGCCGCTCCCCCGGCGGCCGGCGGTGAGGGCCCCGGTCCGCTGCCCGACACCGGTGGTCCGCTTCCCGCGCTGCTGCTGCTGGGGCTGCTCGGGTCCGCCTCCGGGCTGGCCCTGGTCCGGGCGGCAGCCCGGCGCCGGGGTGCCGGCGGGGCGTGACCCGCCGGCGTCCTCCGGTGGTCGGCGCGTCACGGACCTGGGGCCGCGTCACCTACGAGCTGGTGGAGAGCTGCCGGCCCCTGGTCGCCCGTGGCGAGGAGGAGGCGTCGCCGGCGGTGCGCGGGTGGGCGGTCAGGCTGGAGGCCGAGCCGACGTACGTGGTGTCGTCCACCCGGACGGACCTCCCGTGGAGCAGCAGCCACCTCGTCGCAGGCGACCTGCGCACGGGCGTGCAGGAGCTCGAGGGCGCGAGCGCTCGACCTGCTCTCGACGGAGCCGCTCCGCTGCGGCGCGCTGGCGGTGCACCACCGGCGCGCCCGCTGACTCAGATGTCGAAGACCACGACCCGCTGGGCGTGCTCGCCGATCATGTCGGCCACGACCCGGTGGCGGGGGTCGGGCAGGTAGGCGTCGCGGGCGGCCGCGTCGGCGAAGGTCATCACGAAGCCGTACTCCAGCCCGTCCTCCAGACCCTCGGAGCTGGTGGACCAGCCCTCGACGAGGTCGACGATGCCCGGGATGGTCTGGGCGAGGCGCCGGACGGCGGGGCGGACCCACTCCTCGACGGTTCCCTCCCGTCCGTCCTTCCAGGTGACGAGGACGACGTGGGTGACCTGGCTCATGCGGTGATGCTACGGCCGGCACCACGTCGGGCGGGCCCGGGCGCCGCTACGCTGACGCGCGTGAGCCGGATCTTCACCGTCAGCGTGGCCTCGGTCTACCCGCACTACGTCACCAAGCTGGAGCGGAAGGGGCGCTCGCAGGAGGAGCTGCACGAGGTGATCCGGTGGCTCACCGGCTTCGACGAGTCCGAGCTGGCCGGCCACCTCGAGGCCCAGACGACGTTCGAGGACTTCTTCGCCGCGGCCCGGCTCAACCCGAACGCCTCGCTCATCACCGGCACCATCTGCGGCATGCGGGTGGAGAGCATCGAGGACCCGCTGATGCAGAAGATCCGCTACCTGGACAAGCTCGTCGACGAGCTCGCCAAGGGCCGGCCGATGGAGAAGGTGCTGCGGGCCTGAGCCGGTCCTCCTCGCCCCCCGACGTATCACCACGCGCCTCACACCACGCGCCTCACACCAGGCGCCGCCGGGGCGTCTG
The DNA here is from genome assembly GCF_009742705.1 of Auraticoccus cholistanensis. Lineage (GTDB taxonomy): Bacteria > Actinomycetota > Actinomycetes > Propionibacteriales > Propionibacteriaceae > Auraticoccus > Auraticoccus cholistanensis. Next base: position 631,070 of record NZ_WPCU01000004.1, on the reverse strand, counting down.
CCGGGTATGACCACCACGCCCACGACCAGCACCACCACGACCAGCGGGGCGACCCTGCGGGTCCACCCCGTCAGCCCCGCCGAGCTCGGCCGCGTCCGGCGCCGCGGACGCGACCTGTGGGGCAACGTCCCCGAGCCGTTCGTCAGCCGCGGCGGCGACCAGATCCGCTGCTGCCTGCGGCACAGCCGTCGCGGCGAGCTGCTCTGGGTGGTCGCGCACGCCCCGCTGACCGTCCGGCGACCCTGGCGGGAGGTCGGACCGGTGTTCGTGCACCCCGAGCCCTGCGCCGGGTACGACCCCTCGCGAGGGCTGCCCGACTTCATCGGGCGCAGGCCACGGGTGCTGCGCAGCTACACCGCCCTGGGCGCCATGCACTACCCCGGCAACCGGGTGACCGGGCCCGGCGACGACCTCGGGGGCGTCCTGCGGGAGCTCCTCGACGACCCGCGGGTCGCAGAGGTGCACCTCCGCAACGTCGAGGCCCAGTGCTTCATCGCCCGCGTGACCCGCTGAGCCTCCGAGCGAGTCATGCCCTGCCCGCCACCGTGCCTGCCTCCCCGCACGCCGACGTCAGGACGCCTGGTGCTGGCCGGGGAGCCACACCCGCAGCACGGTCTCCCCCGGACGCAGGTCGATGGTGATGTCGCCGCGGTGCCGGCCGACGACGATGCGACGGGAGATGTCCAGACCGAGCCCGGTGCCCTTGCCCACCTCCTTGGTGGTGAAGAAGGGCTCGAAGGCGCGGTCCTCGGCGCCGGGCGCCGACCACGTCCCGCTGTCGCCGATCTCCACCAGGACGCCGTCCCGCTCCGGCCGGGTGGACAGCCGGAGCCGGCCCTGCTCGCCCATCGCGTCGAGGGCGTTGGTGATCAGGTTGGTCCACACCTGGTTGAGCTCGCCGGGGATCGCCTCGATCCGCGGGGTGGCCGGGTCGTAGTCGCGCACCACCTCGACGCCGGCCGGGATGCGGTGCCCCAGCATCACCACCGTGCTGTCCAGGCCCTCCGGCACCAGCGTCTGCTGCAAGGAGGCGCGGTCGAGCTGGGAGTAGGACTTCACGGCGCCCACCAGCTCCGAGATCCGGTGGGTGGACTCCTTCACCTCCGACAGCAGGGTGGTGACGGTCAGGGTGCTCGCCACCCACGACAACCCCGGCTCCAGGGCGCCGTCGAGCACGTCGGCCACCCGCTCGCACCACTCGACCTCCGCCCCCGCGGCCGCGAGCGGTGGCGCCAGCAGCCAGTCGTCCTCGACCGCGTGCTCCGACAGCCAGTCCGACAGGGCCTCCTCACGGTCAGCCAGCACCATGGGGTCCACCGCCGCCCGGGAGCCTGCGCCGATCTCGCGCCGCAGCGCCTCGAGCTGCAGGAACTGCTCGGACGAGATCGACCGCGCCGCGAGGTCGCTGAGACCGGACAGCACCCCGTCGCAGGCCTCGCCCAGGGCGTCGACGGCGCGGGTCGCGGCCGCCGCGGGGTTGTTGAGCTCGTGGGCCAGCCCCGCGGCCAGCGTGCCGAGGGCGACCAGCGCCTCCCGCTGCCGGGCCATCGACTCGACGGTGCGGGCCGTGCGGAACACCCCCTCGATGAGGTGGGCCAGGAACGGGTTCCAGGCGCTGGTCCAGCCCTTGAGGGCGTCGGCGGGGACCCGGAGCACCCGACCCGTCGCGGTCGCCCGACCCGTCGCCAGGTACACCCCGTGCTCGTCCCAGGCGCGGAAGCCGCCCGCCCAGCGACCCGGGGCGTCCATCGCGCCCAGCCGCGTCTCCTCGTGCCCGACGGTGCGCACCAGGTCGACGCTGCCCTCGAGCAGGACCCACCAGCAGTCGGCCGGCTCGCTCTGCGTCCAGAGCTCGTCGCCGGGGACGAAGGAGACCTCGTCACCGAGGGCGATCAGGTCGCGCAGGTCGTCCTCGTCCACCTTCTCGAACATGGCGAGGGCGCGGAGCTCGTCGACGGTGATCATGTCGTGGCCAGGTAGCGGTGCACGAGGTAGACGGCCATGGCGCCCTCGCCCACCGCCGAGGCGACCCGCTTCATCGAGTCCAGCCGGACGTCGCCGGCGGCGAAGACCCCCGGCACGCTGGTCTCGAGGGCGAAGGGGGCCCGGGCCAGCGGCCAGGGCGACGGCGTGGGAGCGGACTGCACGTCCTGGCCGGTGAGCACGAAGCCCCGCGGGTCGCGGACGACGCCGGAGCCGAGCCAGTCCGTCCGCGGTGAGGCACCGATGTAGACGAACAGCCAGGTCGCCGGCACCTCGTGCGGCGGCGAACCCTGCTCGCAGAGCGTGATCGCGGCCAGGTGCCCGTCTCCGCGGGCCGCCACGACGGAGCTCTGCAACCGGACCTCGATGTTGTCCTTGGCGCGGATCTGCGCGACGAGGTACAGCGACATGGTGTCCTCCAGCTGCTTGCCGCGGACCACCATGACGACCCGCTTCGCGTAGCGGGCGAAGTTCAGCGCCGCCTGGCCGGCCGAGTTGGCCCCGCCCACGACGTACACCTCGTCGCCCTGGCACTGGCTCGCCTCGCTCGCGGAGGAGCCGTAGTACACGCCGCGGCCGGCGAGCTCGGCCAGCCCCGGACCCTCCAGACGCCGGTAGGACACCCCGCTGGCCACCAGCACCGCCCGCGCCTCCAGCTCGCCGGAGTCGCTGAACCGGACCGCCCGGACCGGGCCCCGCGTCTCGAGGGCGACCACGTCGCGGGCGAGCAGCATCTCCGCCCCGAACCGCGCCGCCTGGGTGACGGCCCGGTGCGCGAGGTCGGCCCCGGAGAGACCCTTGGGGAAGCCGAGGTAGTTCTCGATCGAGGCGCTCTGGCCGGCCTGGCCGCCGGGCGCCTCCCGCTCCACCACGACCGTGCGCAGCCCCTCCGAGGCGGCGTACACCGCCGCGGCCAGCCCGGCGGGACCACCACCGACGATGCACAGGTCGTACAGCGGCTGCTCCGCCCGGGTGCGCAGGCCGAGGGCGCCCGCCAGCTCCAGGTTCGACGGGGCCCGCAGCGGCTCACCCTCCGGCACCAGCACGAGCGGGAGGTCGTCCGGGCCGGCCTGCGCGAGCTCCACCAGCCGGCGCGCCTCGTCGTCGCGGTCGATCTGGAGCCACTGGTACGGGACGTGGTTGCGGGTCAGGAAGGTCTTGACCTCGTGGCTGCGCTCCGACCACCTGTGCCCCACCACCCGCAGCTCGCCGGCGTCGGGCGGGTGCTCCTGGCGCCAGTCGCCGAGCAGGTCGTCGACCACCGGGTAGAGCCGCTCCGCCGGCGGGTCCCACGGCTTGAGCAGGTAGTAGTCCAGGCCCACGTCGTTGATCGCCTGGATGGCGGCGTCGGTGTCGGCGTAGGCGGTGAGCAGCAGGAACTTGGCGTCGGTCACGTGCTGACGCGCCTGGCTCAGCATCTGGACGCCGCTCATCCCCGGCATCCGCTGGTCGGTGGCGATGAGAGCGACCGGGCGGGCCCGCAGCGCGTGCTCGGCCAGCACGTCGAGGGCCTTGGCCCCCGACGTCGCCTGGACGATGCGGTAGTCGCGCCCGTAGCGCGACCGCAGGTCCCGCGAGATCGACGCCAGCACGCCGGGGTCGTCGTCGACGGTGAGGATCGTCGGTTTCGTCATCGAGCTCCGTCCCCCGGAGCGACCACCGACCGCGTGGCCGACCACGTGGCGGGGTGTCGCGAACGCTTTTCCGCAACGTAGCGCCCGGACGAGCGGGACGGGAGGCGAACGACGAGATTCGCCGCCCGCCGCCCGTGCGGGCCGTGGGTGCGCGTGCCAGGATGCCCGTGTGAGCAGCACCGCGGCGGAGGAGCGCCGGCTCCGCGACCTGCGGCTGATGCGTCGGGTCAAGGACCGCATCGACCGCGACTACGCCGAGCCCCTGGACGTCGAGGCGCTGGCCCGCGGCGTCCACATGTCGGCCGGGCACCTGAGCCGGGAGTTCAAGCGGGCCTACGGCGAGTCGCCGTACTCCTACCTGATGACGCGACGGATCGAGCGGGCGATGACCCTGCTGCGCCGGGGCGACCTGAGCGTCACCGAGGTCTGCTTCGCCGTCGGCTGCTCCTCGCTGGGCACCTTCAGCACCCGCTTCACCGAGCTGGTCGGGGTGCCGCCCAGCGTCTACCGGCAGCAGACGGCTCCGCCGACCGCGGCGATGCCGTCCTGCGTCGTCCGGCAGGTGACCAGACCGGTCAGGAATCGAGAAGCACGGGCCGCGGCCGCGCCCTAGCGTCGTGGCCATGGACATCACGATTCACTCCGCCTTCCTCCCCCACGACGACGCCGAGGCCGCCCTGGGGTTCTACCGCGACACGCTGGGCTTCGAGCTGCGCAACGACGTCGGCTACAACGGGCTGCGCTGGCTCACCGTCGGCCCGCCCGCCCAGCCGGGCACGAACATCGTGCTGTTCCCGCCGGGGGCCGACCCGGGCGTCTCCGAGGACGAGCGCCGGGTGGTCACCGAGATGATGGCCAAGGGCACCTTCGCCATGATCACGCTGGCCACCGACGACCTCGACGGGCTGTTCGATCGGCTGCAGGGCCGTGACGCCGACGTGATCCAGGAGCCGACCGAGCAGCCGTGGGGCGTCCGGGACTGCGCGGTCCGTGACCCCGCCGGCAACACCGTCCGCATCAACGAGATCGGCTGACCCCGCCGGGGACGGCTGAGCCCGCGCCACCCCGCAGGGCGCCTCCACAGCCGGGACGTCGCCTCCACAGCCGCTGCGGCGGCTGTGGAGCGGCCGGAGCGGCTGTGGAGGCGGGGTGGGTGGGGGCCGGCGCGGACGCGTGAGCGATGCCACACCCGGCGACGGAAGGTCTGTGGGGGCCGCCGCGGTTGGCACGGACATGGCTGAGCTCTTCTCCCCGCTGACCCTGCGTGACGTCACCTTCCGCAACCGCGTCTGGCTGGCGCCGATGTGCCAGTACTCGGTGCTGGCCGAGGACGGCGTGCCCACCGACTGGCACCTGGTCCACCTCGGCTCGCGCGCCCAGGGCGGCTTCGGCCTCGTGCTGACCGAGGCGACCGCGGTGGTGCCCGAGGGACGGATCAGCCCCCAGGACACCGGCATCTGGGACGACCGGCAGCGCGACGCCTGGGCCCGCGTCGTGACCTTCCTGCACAGCCAGGGCGCCGCCGCCGGCATCCAGCTCGCCCACGCCGGGCGCAAGGCCTCCACCTACCGGGGCTTCCCCGGCGAGCCGACGGGCAGCGTCCCGGCCGAGGAGGGCGGCTGGACCAGCGTCGGGCCGACCGCCGACCCCTTCCCCGGCTACGCCGACCCGCGGGCCCTCGGCACCGAGGAGCTGGCCGGCGTCGTCCGCGCCTTCGCCGAGGCCGCCCGCCGCTCCGACGAGGCCGGCTTCGACGTCGTCGAGGTGCACGCCGCGCACGGCTACCTGCTGCACCAGTTCCTCTCCCCGCTCAGCAACACCCGCACCGACGGCTACGGCGGCGACTTCGCCGGCCGCACCCGGCTGCTGCTGGAGACCGTCGACGCCGTCCGCGCCGTCTGGCCGCAGGGCAAGCCGGTCTTCGTGCGGATCTCGGCCACCGACTGGACCGAGGGCGGCTGGAGCGGCGAGGACTCGGTCCGGCTGGCCGCCGTGCTGGCCGACCACGGCGTCGACCTGGTCGACGTCTCCACCGGCGGCAACGTCGTCGCCGACATCCCGGTGGGTCCGGGCTACCAGCTGCCCTTCGCGGAGGCCGTCCGCTCCCGCACGCCGGTGGCGGTGGGCGCCGTCGGCCTCATCACCGACCCCCGGCAGGCCGAGGAGGTCGTGGCCGGCGGCCAGGCCGACGCCGTGCTGCTGGGACGGGCGGCGCTGCGGGAGCCGTCGTGGCCGCTGCGCGCCGCGGCCGAGCTGGGGCTGACCCGGCGCGAGGCCCCCTACCCGCCGGCCTACAGCCGCGGCACCTGGGACGACGTGCTGCAGCCCGTCTGAATCCCGACCGACCGGCCGGTGGACGTCGGCGGCCCTAGCCGGCTGCCGGCCGACGTCGCCGGCCGGTCCCGCGTGCCGCGGCCGGCGTCGGGCCGCGGCGGCCCTGCACCCGCTCGACGGCAGCGGGAAGGTCGCCCCGCAGCAGCACCACCACCACGAGGACCCACTTCACGGCGAGGGCGACCAGGGGCAGGGTGAGGTCGCCGTCGGCGGGGACGGTCGGCGAGACGACGAACACGTTGCTGGCGGCGTGCAGCAGGACGGCCAGCAGCACGCTGCCGTCGGTGCGCAGGAATACCCAGGTGAACAGCACCGACTTCGCGGTGATGTCGAGCAGCAGCAGCCAGAACGGCTGCTGGTGCAGCACGCGGCCCTCGGTCCACAGCAGCGGCAGGTGCCACGCCGCCCAGGTCGGCCCCAGCACGAGGCTCGCCCGGGTCGGGGTCAGGCGCTCCAGCAGCCGGGGCAGGAGGAAGCCGCGCCACGCCACCTCCTCGCCCAGCCCGTCGGTGAGCACGACCACCAGCAGGAAGGTCGCCAGCAGGACCCAGCTCCCCTGCACCAGCGGCGAGGGAGCGGCGGCGGTCCAGCTGCCGCGGAGCAACACGACCACGCCGGCCACCAGCAGCGAGAGCAGCGCCGGCCCGAGCAGCACGACGGCGTACCAGACCCAGCACACCCGCCAGCGCAGCAGCCGCCGGCCGAGGTCTGCCAGGGCCGGCCGCCCACCGGTCAGCACCGCCGCCAGCACGGCGCCCACCGCGAGGAACCAGGTCGAGAGCTGGTCGAGGACGCCCACCGGCACCCCCAGCGCCCGGGGCACCCACACCAGCCAGGTGAGCCCGAAGCCCAGCACGCAGAACGTGACCACGGGGTGCCGGCGCAGCGCGGTCATCGGTCCAGCCACTCCTGGAGGGTGCGTGCGGTCCATCCCGGGTTCTCCAGGTGCGGCACGTGACCCGTGCCGGGGACCGTGCGCAGCACCCAGTCCGTCCGGGCGCGGGCCCACCCGCGCGCGGTGGCCGCCGGCGCCTTGGGGTCGTCCTCACCCTGCAGCCAGAGGACCGGCAGCCGCAGCGCCGACAGCCGACGGGCCATCGCCGCCGGGCGCACCAGCAGGCTCATCACCCCCAGGATCGCCCGCCACTGCGCGCGCTGGGCGGCGGCCCACCCGGCGCTCCGCATCCGGTGCCGGGTCTCGGCGACCGCCGCCGCGACGGCCTCGGGCGGGATGCGGTCGTGGTGGGCTGTGGCGTCGCGCAGCTGCTGGTCCACCACCTGCTCCGGGCTCATCCGGCGCAGGCTCCGGGCCACCAGGGCCCCGACCCCGGGGAGCCGGAGCAGCAGCAGCCGCAGCGCCAGCGGGACGTCGGACGCCCCCCGGTCGAGCCGCGGCACCGGCGGACCCAGCAGCACCAGCCTGTCGACCAGCTCCGGCCGTCGAGCCGCCAGCAGCAGCGCGAGCACGCCGCCCAGGGAGTGGCCCACCAGCACCACCGGTCGGCGGCAGACGCGGGTCACGAAGGTCTCCAGCACCCGCAGCTGGTCCTCGATGACGTCCCCGTGCACCTTGCTGCGGCTGCCGCCGTGGCCGACCAGGTCCACGGCCAGCACCCGGGCCCGCGTGCTCAGCAGGGGCGCCACCACCCCCCAGTTGAGGGCCGAGCCGCCGAGACCGTGGACGCACACCAGCACCGGGCCGCCCGCAGGACCGGCGAAGTCCAGGTAGTGCACGGGACCGCCGATGTCGACGGTGGCGGACGTCGCGGACGGGGGCCAGCCGGCCACCTCGCCCTCTCCGGGTCCAGCCGGGCCCTGCGTGGTGATCTCCTCGGCCACGGTCGCTCCTCCTCTCGGGCGGTCCACCGGCGGACCGCTGCGGCAGCGGCCGCGTCCGGCGACGCGGCCCCTCGGAGGAGTCTGCGGCGGCCGGCTTGCAGGACGCTTGCAGACCGGATCCACCATCCTGCACGGGAGCCGCCCCGACCAGGGGTCGGCGTGCAACACTGCCGTGTGCCAGTCGGAGGCCCCACGGACGGGGTGGCCAGCGTCGACGCAGGTCACCACCGGCGTGCCGCGCCCTCCGCCGTCGCCGACGAGGCCCCGGTGCTGGTCCGGCTGCTCGGTCCGGTGCAGGCGGTGGTCGCCGGCCGACCTGTCGCCTTCCCCTCGCCGAAGGCCCGTGCGCTCTTCGCGCTGCTCGCGCTGGAGCCCGGGCGGACCGTCCCGGTCGGCCGGCTGCTGGAGGGGCTGTGGGGCGACGACCCGCCCGAGACCGCCACCGCGACCCTGCAGGCCTACGTGTCGCGGCTGCGCCGGGTCCTGGACCCGGACCCGGGCCAGCAGGGACGCCACCCGCCCCCGTCGCGGATCCGCCGGGCGCCGCCGGGCTACGTGCTGGAGGTCCCCGCCGAGGCGGTGGACACGCAGCGCTTCCGCCGTCTCTCCGCGGCCGCCGAGGAGCAGCTGGACCGCGACCCGCTGGTGGCCGTCGAGCTGCTCGACCGGGCGCTGGGGCTGGTGCGGGGCGAGCCGCTGGGTGACGTGGTGGACCAGCTGCCGGCGACGGCGGCGGCCGCGGCGCACCGGCTCGCCGAGGAGGTGCTGGCGGCCCGCGAGTCCCACGTCGACGCCCTGCTCCGGGCGGACGAGGCCGAGACGGCCCTGCGGGAGGCCGCCGACCTCCTCGCCGAGCACCCGCTGCGGGAGCGCACGCAGGCGCTGCACCTGCTCGCCCTCTACCGCTGCGGACGCCAGGCGGACGCGCTGACGGCCTTCGAGCGCTTCCGTCGACGGCTGCGCGAGGAGCTCGGCGTCGACCCGGGGCCGCAGCTGCGCCGGCTGCACACCCGGCTGCTGCGGCAGGACGCCGACCTGGAGCTGCCCTCCACGCCGCCGGCGTCCACCCCGACGCCGACCGGTCCGGCGACGGGCCGAGGGCCGGGCGACCTCACCGGTCGCGAGGCCCCGCTGGGCCGTCTGGAGTCGGCCCTGGCCGGAGCCCGGGCGGGCGGGGGCTCGGTGTGGCTGGTGACCGGGGAGGCCGGGATCGGCAGGACCGCGTTCTGCCGGGAGGTGGTGCGCAGGGCCCGGCGACGCGGTCTGGTGACCGCCTGGGGTCGCGGGCAGACGTCGGCCGGGACGACCCCCTACTGGCTGTGGCTGCCGGTGCTGCGGGCGCTGCCGGACCTGCCGGGCCGCAGCGGCGCCGACGTCCTCGCCGGCACCTCCCCGGGCGCCACGTCCGTCCCGGCGGCGTCCCTGCCCGCCTCCCGCAGCCACCTGCACGAGGGCGTCGCGGCGGCCCTGGCGGAGCGCGCGCACCGCCAGCCGCTGCTGGTCGTCCTCGAGGACCTGCAGTGGGCCGACACGGCGTCGCTGGAGCTGCTGGGCGCGGTCGCCGAGACGGCCCTCGACGCTCCGCTGGTCCTGCTCTGCACCCTCCGCTCCCCCGGGCCACCCGCTCCGCCGGAGCTGACCCGGCTGCTGGCCCGGCTGGCGGGCACGGCGCTGCAGCAGGTCCGGCTCGGCGGCCTGCCGCCCCAGGAGGCCAGACGGCTCCTCACCCGCCGGCTGCAGCACCCCGTCGACAGCGCCCGCGTGGAGGCGGCGGTCGCCCGGGCCGACGGCAACCCGTTCTTCCTGGTCGAGCTCGCCCGGCTGCTCGACGAGCGTCCCGCCCCCGCCGACCCCGTCGCCGGCGCGGACGTCCCGGCCACGGTGCTGGCCGTGCTGCACGAGCGGCTCGCCCCGCTGGCCCCGGGCACCCGCCGCCTCCTGGAGGTGGCCGCCGTCGTGGGCCGCGAGGCGCAGCTGGGGCTGCTCGAACGGGTGGGCGGCCTGTCCCCCGCCGACCTGGACGCCGCCCTCGGCGAGGCCGTGGAAACCGGCTTCGTGACCGAGCAGCTGCTGCCCACGCCCCGCATCACGTTCGTGCACACCCTGGTCCGCGAGGCCCTGTACGAGGGGCTGCGTCCCGTGGTGCGGGCCCGGCTGCACGCCGGCGTCGGGACCGAGCTGGCGAGCGGGCGCCACGACGCCACGGCCGACGAGCTGGCCGGGCACCTGCTGCTGGGCGCGGAGGTCGTGGGGCCCGCCGCTGCCCTGCCCGCCCTGCTCCGGGCCTCCCGACGGGCGGCCGAGCAGACCGCGCTGGAGCACGCCGAGCGGCTGCTGCGCCAGGCCCTGGTGCTGACGAGCCGGCTCCCCGCCGGCCCCGAGCGCGACGGCTGGGAGCTGGCGGTGCAGTCCCGGCTCGGCTCGACCGTGGCCGTGCGCAGCGGCTGGGGCAGCGCGGAGGCGAACCGGGCGCTGCAGCGGGCGCAGCACCTGGCGCTGCGCAGCGAGCCGGACGTGGAGATGTTCGCCGCCGTGTACCACCGGCTGTCCTGGCTCACGGTGGTCGGCGGCCTCGACGACGTCCGGACCCTCGGCGACGTGCTGCTGGAGCGGTCCACCGCGACGCCGGGACCGACCGGCCGGCGGTTCGAGCTGCTCGCGCGGATGTCGCGCGGTGCCGTGCGGTGGTCCCGCGGCGACGACGAGGGCGCCGTCACCGAGCTGGTCCGGGCCCGCCAGCTGGCCGAGGACCTCGGTCCGGACCTGCTCGAGGCCTTCCGCGAGCACCCGCGGACCCCGGTGCTGGGTCTGCTCTCCCAGGCCCTCGCCGGCGCAGGCCGCGGCCGCGAGGCGTGGGCGCTGTCCCGGCGCAGCCTGGTGCTGGCCCGCCAGTCCTCCCCGGCCGAGGCAGGAGGAGCGGTGATGTTCGCCGGGCTGCTGGCGGCGGCCCGGCAGGACACCTCCGCCGCGACCGCGCTCGCCGACGAGCTGGCGGAGCTCGGGCGGGCGAGCGGGCTGGACCTGCACGCCTGCTCCGCGGACGTCCTCGGCTGCTGGGCCGCGGCGACCGGGAGGGGCACGCCGAGCGGGCAGGCGGAGGCGGCCCTCGTCGGGCTGCGCGGCGCCGTGGAGCGCTACCGGGCCACGGGCGCGCGGATGCTGCTGCCGATGGTCCTCGTCCTGCTGGCCGAGGCCGAGCTGCACCGGGGCCAGGACGAGCGGTCACGGGCGGCCCTGACGGCGGCCCGGGCGGCCGGCGAGCCGGGGCTGAGCCGGATCTGGTCGCAACGCCTGGAGCGGCTGGGCCACCGGCTGCCGCCGGTCGGCTGACCGCGCCGGGCGGCGCCGGCCGGTTCGCCGTCCCGCCACCGGGTAGGTGCCAGCCAGGGCGGCAGGGAGGACGGACGGATGGGTCGGGTCGGGAGCGGTCTGGTGGTGGCCGGCGTCACCGCCGGTGGGATGGCGCTGCGACGGGTGCTGCGGGCGGTCGCGCCCGGCCCCGCCCACGGCGGCCTGTCGCGGGAGCGCTGGCTGGTGGTGACGGTGGCCCTGCCGCTGGAGGAGGTGGCACCTCAGGGGCGCTGGCCCGAGCCGTTGGCCGCGCTGGGCGACCGCGTCGAGGTCCGCGTCCGGCCGGCGCCGGGCGACAAGGGCACCGAGCTGGCCGCCCGGCTGCGGGAGGCGACCCCCGGCGGGCTGCCGGGTGCGGCGGCGCGGTGGACCGGCGAGGACCCGCAGCAGGAGCTCCGCTCCGCGCTGCGGCGCAGCAAGCAGCTGCTCGAGGTCGGCGAGGTGCTCGAGGTCGAGCCGGCCCCGCACGGACACCGCACCGCCACCCCCGGTGGTGCGCTGCTGGAGAAGGTGACCCGGCTGGCGGGCAGGGAGGGACGGCTGTGAGGGCGCTGTGCTGGACCGGGGTCAACGAGACCGCGGTGGAGACGGTCGAGGACCCCAGGCTGCTGAATGCCGAGGACATCATCCTCAAGGTCACGCTGACCACGAGCTGCGGCTCCGACCTGCACCTCGTCGGCGGCTACATCCCCTTCATGCGGGCCGGTGACGTCCTGGGCCACGAGTTCCTGGGCGAGGTGGTCGAGGTCGGCCCCGCGGTGCGCCGGCACAAGGTGGGCGACCGGGTGGTCGTCTGCTCCTTCGTCAGCTGCGGGCGGTGCTGGTACTGCCGCCAGCAGCTGTTCTCGCTGTGCGACAACGGCAACGCCAACCCGGCCATCACCGAGGCGCTGTGGGGCTTCGCCCCCGGCGGCTGCTTCGGCTACTCCCACGCCATGGGCGGCCACGCCGGCAGCCACGCCGAGTACGTGCGGGTCCCCTACGCCGACCAGGGCGCCTTCACCGTCCCCGACGGCGTGGACGACACCACGGCGCTGTTCGCCTCCGACGCCGCCCCGACCGGGTGGACGGGTGCCGACCTCGGCGGGGTCGGTCCCGGCGACGTGGTCGCCGTGTGGGGCGCCGGCGGGGTGGGCCAGATGGCCGCGGCCGCGGCGTGGGCCCGCGGGGCGGAGCGGGTCGTGGTCGTGGACCGGCTGGCCAACCGGTTGCAGCAGGCCGAGCAGCACGTCGGGGCGGAGACGCTCAACTACGAGGAGTGCGACATCGGCGCTGAGCTGCGCGAGCTCACGGGCGGGCGCGGCCCGGACGTGTGCATCGAGGCGGTCGGCATGGAGGCGCACGGCGCCGGCCCCTCCTACCTCTACGACCAGGTCAAGCAGCAGCTGCGGCTGCAGACCGACCGGCCCACCGCCCTCCGCCAGGCCGTCCACGCCTGCCGCAAGGGCGGCACGGTGTTCGTGCTGGGCGTCTTCGGCGCCCTGGCGGACAAGTTCCCGCTCGGTGCGGTGATGAACAAGGGGCTGACGCTCCGCGGGGCGCAGATGCACGGGCACCGCTACATCCCCGAGATCCTCGAGCGGATGGCCGCCGGGACGCTGCGCACCGCCCACCTCGCCACCCACGTGATGCCGCTGGAGCAGGGCCCGGAGGGCTACCGGATGTTCAAGGACAAGGAGGACGGCTGCGTCCGCGCCGTCTTCCGCCCCCACGGCTGACCGCTCAACCGGCGCGCCCCGCCCGCGGGCTGGGCGGCCTCACGGGGCGGCGGCCCTCGTCGGACCGCCGCCCGTCGACGTGGCGCCGCAGCCACTCCTCGGTCTGGGCGACGTGGTCGGAGGCCGCCACCGTGGCCGCCGCCGGGTCGGGGCGGGGGGACCGGCGGCCCGCGGGCTAGCTCACCGGCGGGCCGTGCGGGTGCGGCGCGCTGCGACCAGGGCCGCCGCGCCACCGGTCACCAGCAGCGCACCCAGCGCCGGCACGGCCCAGCCCAGCTCGCTGCCGGTGGCCGCGAGACCCTCACCGGACACCACCACCGAGCCGTCGTCCCACCCACCGTCGTCGTCACCGCCGGCGCCACCGGCCGGTCGGTCGTCGCCGTCCGCCCCGGGTCGGGGGGTGCCGGGGCTGGGCGACGGACCCGGCGTCCGGTCGTCGTCCTCGGTGACCAGCAGGGCCAGCTCGAGCAGCAGCCCGCCGTCCTGGGTGATCTCGATCGTGTAGGCGCCGGCCGGCGGCAGCAGCGTCGGGGTGATCTGGATGGCGAGCGCGCCGTCCTGGTCGGTCACGTCCGAGCCGTCGACGAAGGTGACCGGGACCCGGGTGCCGTCCGGCGTCACCAGCGTAACCGTGGTGGGCAGGTCGGGGGCGAACCCGGTCGCCACGACCTCCACACCGTCGGCGAGGAACTCCGCCGCCGTCAGCTCGGCGGGGGTCACCGCACCGGCCGGCTGCAGCGGAGCGGGCTCGTCCGGGGTCGGCTCGGGCGTCGGCTCCGGCGACGGGGTCGGCTCCGGGGTCAGGCTCGGCTCCGGCGTCGGGGTGGGCGTCGGCTCCTCGTCGGCGCCGAAGGCGATGCCGACGCGGAACGGGTTGTGGTCCGAGGCCCGGAACTCGTCCCCGGCGTAGAGCTGCTCGACGTTGTAGTTGTGGCGGCTGTACTCCAGGGCGACCGGCTCGTAGGCGTTGATGGTCCAGGTGTCGACACCCGTGACCAGCTCGGCGGCCGCGGCCGAGGCGTACACCCCGTCCAGCGAGCCGACGGTGCCGCCGAAGAGGTAGGAGTACTCCGTGCCCGGGGCGCCCGGGTCCAGGGCGGTGTTCTCGGCGGCGCCCAGGTTGGTGTACCCGGCGGCGGTCAGCGTGGTGGCCGGCGTCTCCTGGGAGTAGGAGTTGAAGTCGCCCACCAGGAAGACGAGGTCGGTGCCCCACTCGGCCTGCAGCCCGTCGGCGAAGTCGACCAGCGCCGCCGCCTGCCGCGTGCGGTCGCCGTTCCAGCCGCCCGTGGCCCCCGCCGGGCCCGCGGTCTCGTCGGGGTTGACGTTGTCGCCGGAGCCGGAGCCGCCCTTGGACTTGAAGTGGTTCACCACGGCGATGAACTCCTCGCCGCCCGCCAGCTCGCGGAACTCCTGCGCCAGCGGGGCCCGCGCGTTGTCGAAGACCGCGTCGTCGAGGATCCGCGACGAGCCCTCGACCGGCTCGACCGAGGCGGGCTGGTAGATGAACGCGGTGCGGATGACGTCGTCCCCGGTGCCGGGGACCACCTCGGGTGAGGGCACGAAGGCCCAGCGGTCCTCACCGGCTGCGGCGTTCAGCGCCTCCACCAGCTCGGCCAGCGCCGTGTCCCGCGGCTGGCCGAAGTCCGAGCTGTCCTCGATCTCCTCCAGCCCGACGACGTCGGCGTCCAGGGTGTTGACGGCGTCGACGATCTTGGCCTGCTGGCGCTCCAGGTCCTCGGCCTCGTAGGCGCCCCGCGGCTCGCAGTCGCGGGTGGTCACGGGGTCGCCGTCGCGGTCGGTGTAGGCGTCGGCGACGGTGCAGCCCTCGACGTCCTCGCCCAGGGTGGTGAAGTAGTTCAGCACGTTGAAGGTGCCCAGGGTGATGTCGCCGCCGACCTCCTCGACGCCCTCGCGGGCCGCGCCGAAGGTGGCGTGCGCGTCCTCGGGGTTGTCCCCGGTGACGGGGACCCGGGGCTGGAAGCGCCAGCGGTCGAAGTCGTATCCGACGACCACGCCGGTCTCGGCGAACTCGACCGCGGCCCCGACGGTGACCGGGGTCTCCAGGGTCAGGAAGGGCAGCGGGACGTCGTCCTGGTTCAGGTAGTTCGTCGTGGCGCCGTCGTCCAGGGTGACGCCGTGGGCGGCGTTGTACGCCGCCTGGGCCACCGCCTCGGGACTGCCCGGGGCGCCGACCTCGGTCGGCGTGACCAGCAGCCGCTCGCCGGCGGCGAGGCCGACCTCGCCGTACTGGTTGAGCGAGTAGTTGTCGGTGACGCGGTAGCTGCCCTGCGGGGCGATCAGCATGTGCTCGAGCCGCTCGCGCTCGGCCTCGCTCTCGGGCCACTCGACGGGCAGCGGCTCGACCTCGGCCCCGGACCCGGTGGTGGCGACGATGTCGGCGGTGATCTGGGTGGCCTCGAAGCGCTCGGCGACCGTGCCGGTCACCACCACGGAGTCGCCCAGGGACAGGCCGTCGACCTCGTCGGGGGCGTAGACGAAGACGCCGGTCGAGGCCCCGGCCCCGGGGTCCGTCGGACCTGCGGTCTGGATGGTGAACCCGTCCCGGCCGCCGGTGGCGTAGACGCCGGTGACGACGCCCTCGGTGCGGACGAGGTCGCCGGCCAGCGGGGAGGCGTCCCCGGTGCCCTGGATCTCGGCGATGGTGACCTCGGCGGGCTCACCGGGACCGGTGGGGTCGTCGGGGTCCGGGACGGCGCCCGAGCTCTGCGGGCTGGGTGCCGACGGGGCGAAGTCCGTCGCGTTGTCGTCGGTGTCGGTGCCGTCGGCGTCGCGCGAGGCGCTGGTGGCGTTGCTGATGGCCGGCGCCGGCCCCGAGCCCTCGAAGGTGCTCGCCGCACCGAAGCCCACGTAGTCGACCAGCTCGTCGGGGGTGCCGGCCCGGTCGCCGGCCACGTCGCCCGTCGGCAGCGCCGGGCCGTCGGCGACGTCGAACAGGGCCACCCGGCCCTGGGTGCCCGACAGCGTCAGGCCGCCGGTGACGTCGGGGCTGGGCAGCGGCTGCGAGGGCTGGCTGCCGGCCGCCAGCTGCACGAGGTAGTGGCCACCGGCCGGGACCGAGCCCTGCAGGGTCACCGAGCCGCCGCTGCCGCCGGCGGCGGAGAAGTACTCCAGCGACCAGCCGTCGACGGTCACCGCCTCGCCGGTCGGGTTGTACAGCTCGACGAAGTCGTTGCTGTAGACGGAGCCGCTGTTGCCGCCACCGCCGTAGACCTCGCTGATGACGACCTCGTCGCCCTCGGGAGCGGCCAGGGCGGTGGGGGCGGTGAGCGTGCAGGCGCTGGCGGCGACCAGCGCGGTGGCGGCTCCGGCGGCGAGCAGCCGGTGTGGGGTGGGTGGCACGGTCGTCCTTCGTCGTCGGGCGGGGTCGGGTCCGAACCTAGCGACGCGCTCCGACAGCTTCGGCCTCCCGCCGTGAACACCCGGCGACGGCGAGGTGACGACCACCTCCCGCCCACCGGGGCCGGACGGCCGGTGCCGCTGCGAGGACCGACCGGTCACCGGGACGTCACCTGGGACCTGGCCGCGTGTCACCGGGCTGGTGCAGGCTGGGAAGCCCCACACCCCCTGGAGGACACCATGCACAGCACCGCGCACCGAGCGGCGGTCCTGCTCACCGCCGCCCTCACCCTGCTCCTCACCGCGCTGCCGGCCAGCGCGTCGCCGCGGCCGGGGCCGCCGCCGGCCGAGCTGCAGGTGATGGCCTACAACATCCACCACGGCGCCGGCGTCGACGGCGTGCTCGACCTGGAGCGGGTGGCCCGGGTGATCGAGGAGTCCGGCGCCGACGTCGTCGGGCTGCAGGAGGTCGACCGCCACTTCGGTGCCCGCAGCGAGGACGTGGACCAGGCCCGCTGGCTGGCCCGCCGGCTGCGCATGCACGTCACCTTCGGCGCCAACCTCGACCTGGAGCCGGCGCCCGGCAGCACCCACCGCCGCCAGTACGGCACCGCGATCCTGAGCCGGTTCCCGATCCTGGAGTCGCAGAACCACCTGCTGACCAGCATCCCCTACCCCGAGCGGCCCACCGAGCAGCGCGGGCTGCTGCACGCCGCGATCAACGTCCGCGGCACCACCGTCGACGTCTGGAGCACCCACCTGGACCACCAGCGGGCCGAGCAGCGCATCTCGCAGGCGCGCGAGATCGTCGAGCTGACCAGCGGCACCGCCGACCGCCCCGGCTTCCTGGTCGGCGACCTCAACGCCACCGCCGAGACGACGGAGGTGCGGCTGCTCGCCGAGGCCGGTTTCGCCGACCCGTTCGCCGGCTCCGGTCCGGAGGGCTGGACGTACCCGGCCGAGGCACCCCGGTCCCGCATCGACTACGTGCTGGGCCGCGGCGTGAGCAGCTGGCAGGACCCGGTCGTGCTGGCGACCACGGCCTCGGACCACCGGCCCGTGCTGGTGACGGTCGAGGTGCCGCGACCGGCCCGAGGCTGACGCACCGGACGGTCAGGGACCGACCGACACCTCCACCCGGTTCGCCCACGGGTCGTCGAAGGCCAGCGTGCGGCCGTCGTCGCGGACCCCGACGCGCAGGTGGCGCAGCCGCTCGCCCAGGGCTCCCAGCTCCTCGGCACCGGGCAGCTCGATCCGGACCAGCCCCAGGCCGAGCGCCGGACGTCGCCGTCCGGCGCCGGCGCTGTTCCAGGTGTTCATCGCCATGTGGTGGTGGTACCCGCCGGCGCTGACGAAGAGGGCCTGGCCGCGCCACTCGGCGGTGGTCTCGAAGCCGAGCTGGTCGACGTAGAAGCGCCGCGCGCTCGCCAGGTCCCCCACGGCCAGGTGCACGTGACCGACCGTGGCCGGTCGCTGCCGGGCCTGCCCGAGCGCGGTCTCGTCGAGGTGCTCGCGCAGGTACCGGTGCGGGTCGAGCAGCAGGCTGTCCATCTGGATGCGGCCGTGGGCCCAGCTCCACCGGGTGCGGTCCCGGTCCCAGTACAGCTCGACGCCGTTGCCCTCCGGGTCGTCGAAGTAGAAGGCCTTGCTGACCAGGTGGTCGGCGCTGCCGGTGAAGCTGCCCGGGTGGCGCGTGGCCACCGAGTACAGGGATGCAGCCAGGTCCGCCTCGGTCTCGAACAGGATGGCCGTGTGGAAGAGCCCGGCCTCCCTCGGGCCGGCGTGGCGCAGCTCGGGGGCGTGCTCGAGCACCACCAGCGGACGGCCACCGCGGCCGAGCACGGCCCGGTCGCCGTCCTGGGCCTGCACGACCAGCGTGACGGCGTCGCGGTAGTAGGCGGTCATGGCGTCGAGGTCGGCCACCTTCAGCGTGACCGCACCCATCGCGGTGTCGCCGGGCAGCAGCTCGGCCGGCGAGCGGCTCATGCGACCGCCTGCCCCGTGGTGCCGCTGCCGGTGGTGCCCAGCTGTGCCATGACCCGCTCCTCGCCCTGATCGTCGCGACAAAGTTGTCTCTACAACTAACACGGTACGCCGCTACAGTTGAAGAATCAACCAACGGGAGGGCGAGCACGTGACGCGATGGCTGGACGAGGAGGAGCGGACCGCCTGGCTGCGGCTGGGCGGCGTGCTGGAGCTGCTGCCCGCCGCGCTGGACTCCCAGCTGCGCCAGGACGCCGGCCTCACCCACTTCGAGTACCTGGTGCTGGCCATGCTGTCCGAGGCCCCGGGGCGGACGCTGCGGATGACCGCGCTGGCCACCCGCACCAACGCCACGCTGCCCCGGCTCAGCCACGTCGTGCGCCGCCTGCAGGAGCGGGGTCTGGTCGACCGCCTCCCCTGCCCCGAGGACGCCCGCGCGACGAACGCCCGGCTCTCCGAGCACGGCTGGAGCACCCTGGTCGCCAGCGCCCCCGGCCACGTCGACGCCGTCCGCCGCTACGTCCTGGACGCCCTGACCCCCGAGCAGGTCGGCCAGCTGGCCGAGATCGCGGGCGCGGTGCTGCAGCAGCTGGACCCCGAGGGACGCTTCGCCAGCACCTTCACCGGCCGGGGACCGGCGACGGCCGGGTAGCCGCCCCCGCCGGCGTCAGCCCCCACCTCGGAGCCGCTGCTCGAAGCCGCTCAGCAGCACGTCCAGACCCATCTCCAGCTCGGCCTCGCCGTCGTAGCCGGCCAGCTCCCCCGCCACGCTGCGCAGCAGCGGGAACTCCCGCGCCGGCAGCCGGTGCAGCCCGAGCCGGAGCAGGTCGTCGGTCTCGTCCGGCTCGACCGCGGTGGCCTGCAGCTCGTTGATGACGTGGCCGTACAGGAACCCCACGTAGAGCCGGTAGCAGTGCAGCGCGGTGGAGGGGTCGAAGCCGCTGGCGGTCAGCAGCCGGAGCAGGGTCTCCAGCGGCCGCAGCGTGCCGGCCGGGCGACGCCCCAGCGGCATCAGCAGCGGACGCGTCACCAGCACCGGGACCACGTTGGGGTGGGCCAGCGCGAGCCGGCGGAAGCTGCGCGCCCCGCGGCGCAGCTGGCTCTGCCAGTCCTGCTCGTCGGCCTCGGCGTCCAGCTCCTCCAGCACCAGCTCCACGATCCCGTCGAGCAGCGCCTCACGGTCGGGGGCGTGGCGGTAGAGGGCCATCGCGTCGCGACCGAGCTCCTCGCCGAGGCGACGACGGGTGAGCGCCTCGAGGCCCTCGGCGTCCACCAGCCTCAGCGCGGCCGTCATCACGACCCTGCGGGTGAGCGGCTCGCGACGCGTCCGCCTGCGTCGGCCGCGGACTTCTGGGTACTCCGGCTCCGGGCTGGTCCCGGTACTTCGCGTGGTGGCTTCGTGTTCGGCGTCCGACCCCCGTGATGACACGTCCGACAGCATACCCTGCGAATCTCTACAACGTAGACCTAGAACGTAGATCTACACCGTAGACGGACACCGGGTCCGTCACCGCCCGGCCTCCGGGTGGGCAACACCTCTTCAGGAGCAACCATGACCGTCCCTCCCGCACCGAACGGACCGGCGAACCCGGGTCCGGGTCGCGTCGCCCACGAGGGCTCGCACGGCCGCCGTCGTCTCACCACCGAGACGAAGGCCGCGTTCAAGACGACCGAGTTCATCTTCTACGTGCTCGTCTCCGTCGCCGTGCTGATCGCGGCGGCCGTCACCGACAACGGCGACGACGGCCAGGGCTTCGGCGCGCAGAGCGCCTGGTTCTACGTCACGCTGCTGACCATCGGCTACATGGTGAGCCGCGGGCTGGCCAAGTCGGGCAGCCGCGAGCGCTACGACGACTGACCCCCTCCGGGGTCTGCGGACCCCGGGAGGACACGAGGACCCGCGGTGGATCTCCACCGCGGGTCCTCCTGCGTCCGGCGCTCTGTCTGCCGTGTCGCGGGACGGGACCGCGGCAGCCGTCGTACCGTGCCTGTCGTGACCGACGGAAGGACGTGCCGTGCGTGACCTCGTCTACTACGTGGCCCTCTCCATCGACGGCCTGCTCGCCGGCCCGCAGGACGAGCTGGACTTCTACCGGGGCTCACCGGAGTACCAGGAGTGGATGGTCGCCGAGTACGCCGACGCCCTGCCGACCGCGCCCCGCCGGCAGCTGGGGTGCGACCACGAGCCGCTGCGACGCTTCGACACCGTCGTGATGGGTCGACGCACCTACGACCCCGCCCTGGTGGAGGGCATCACCAGCCCGTACGCCCACCTGCGTCAGTACGTCGTCTCCCGGACGCTCGAGTCGCCCGACCCCGCGGTCACGGTGGTCGCGGACGACCCGCTGGCCACGGTCCGGGCGCTGAAGGCCGAGGACTCCGAGCTCGACATCTACCTGGCCGGCGGCGGCCAGCTCGCCGGCGTGCTCCTCGACGAGATCGACCGGCTGGTGGTGAAGCGGTACCCGGTGGTGGCGGGTGCCGGCCGGCCCGCGTTCGGCTCGTCCTTCTCCCCCACCCAGTTCGACCTGGACGACGTGCGGACGTTCCCGGGCGGGAACGCCGTGCTGTCCTACCACCGCCTGCGCTGACGGACCGGCCGCACGGGCCGCACCCGCAGGTGCGACCCGGTCGGCCGGGCGACCTCAGCGGGTGCGGGTCCGCCGGCTGAAGTCGGAGGCGCTGTGGCCGCTCGTGCCGGGGGTGCCGGCCCCGGTCCGCCCGCCCTGGGCGCCCTGACCGGGGTGACGGTCGTTGCGGGGGCGGCTGCGCCGGCGCGAACCGGCCGAGCGCGACCCCTCGCCGGCCACGTCGCGGGACTCCCCGCCCCGCGGGCCGCCGCTGCGGCTGCCGGCAGACCCGCCGGAGCCGCCGCCGCGGCGCGAGCCGGAGCGGCCGCCACCGGAGCGGCGCCCGCCCGAGCCGGAGCCGGCGGCAGCCGGAGCCACGTCCGAGCCCGCAGCGGGGGCCAGCCCGCCGGCGACGAGCACGCGCTCGCCGGGGGCCAGCTCCTGCAGGATCGGGTGCTCGGGGCCGCCGACGCGGGTCGTGGTGGCGGTGATCTTCGCGGCGCGGGTCAGCGCGCGCACGTCGGCCACCTGGGCGTCGGTCATCAGGGTGACCACCACGCCCTCGTTGCCGGCGCGCGCGGTCCGGCCGGAGCGGTGCAGGTAGGCCTTGTGCTCGGCCGGCGGGTCGGCGTGCACCACCAGGGCGACGTCGTCGACGTGGATTCCGCGGGCGGCGATGTCGGTGGCCACCAGCGTCTGCGCCCGGCCGGAGTGGAAGGCGTCCATGTTGCGGGTGCGGGCGTTCTGGCTCAGGTTGCCGTGCAGCTCCACGGTCGGGACGCCGCGGCCGTTGAGCTGGCGGGCCAGCGCCTTGGCGCCGTGCTTGGTCCGGGTGAACACCACGGTGCGGCCCGGCGCGCTGGTCAGGTCGGCCAGCACCGGCAGCCGCTGCTCCTTGGGCAGGTGCAGCACGTGGTGGGTGATCGCCGGGGCGGCCTGCTGCGCGCCGTCGGTCTGGTGGGTCACCGGGTTGCGCAGGAAGCGCTTGACCAGCACGTCCACGCCGGCGTCCAGCGTGGCGGAGAACAGCAGCCGCTGGGCGTCGGTGCGGGTCTGGCCCAGCAGCCGGCGGACGGCGGGCAGGAAGCCCAGGTCGGCCATGTGGTCGGCCTCGTCCAGCACGGTGATCTCGACCTCGGAGAGGTCGCAGGCCTTCTGCTGGATGAGGTCCTCGAGCCGGCCGGGGCAGGCGAGCACGATGTCGACGCCGTTGCGCAGGTTCTGCACCTGGGGGTTCTGGCCGACGCCGCCGAAGACGGTCATCGTCCGCAGGCCGGCCACGGCGGCCAGCGGCTCGAGCGAGGCCTCGATCTGGCCGACGAGCTCACGGGTCGGGGCCAGCACCAGGGCCCGCGGGGCCCTGGACCGGCGGGGGCTCCGCGAGGCGGAGAGCCGCGCCACCAGGGGCAGTAGGAAGGCGTAGGTCTTGCCCGAGCCGGTCGGGCCGCGGCCCAGCACGTCGCGGCCGGCCAGGGAGTCGGCCAGGGTGGCCGCCTGGATGGCGGTCGGGGTGGTGATCTGACGCTCGGCGAGGACGGCGTCGAGGGACGCGGGCACACCGAGGCGGATGAAGGCAGAGGTCACGGAGGAAGTCACTTTCCAGGTCTCGCCGGACGGCAGACACATCCTCACGCGGTCAGCGCGAGCGAGGCTCGGGGAGGGGAGGAGCAGGGAGCTCGACGTCACCGGCAACCCGAGGCGAGACTGGCCGAGCTGCTGCCCCGAGCCTAGCCCATCACCGGCAGCCAGGTGGCGGGTGGCACGCACCGGGGCGCCGGATGGCCCCGTGGGGCAGGATCGCAGGGTGGTCTACACCTTCTTCGCCGTCATCGTGCTGCTGCTCATCGCCGCGGTCAACCTGTGGCTCTCCGACGACGCCGGACGCTCCGCCAGCACCCGCCAGCTGCACAAGCTCGTGGCCGGTCTGTGCGCCGTGGCCGCCGTCGGGCTGCTCGCCTGGGTCTTCCTCTCCCCCGTCCTCGGCGCGGGCTCACCGGCCTGACGCCCGTCGGCGGCCGGGGCTAGCCTTGCCCGGGTGAGCGAGCACACCGACCCCGCCCCCTCCTCCTCCGCCGGCGCGGCGGCCACGACGACGCAGACCCCGGCCGAGCCCGTCGACGACCTGGTGTCGTCGCGGCACCAGCTGGTGACCGACGGCGGGACGCTGGACTACACGGCGGTCACCGGGCGGATCGTGCTGCGCGACGAGGTGCACGAGGACGGCACGTTCAAGGGCTTCAAGCCCAAGGCGGAGATCTCGATCACCTCCTACGTGCTCGACGGCGACGACCCCTCCCGGCCGGTGACCTTCGCCTTCAACGGCGGACCGGGCAGCTCCTCGGTCTGGCTGCACCTGGGGCTGCTGGGTCCACGCCGCGTGGTGATGGGCGACGCCGGCGACCTGCGGCCGCCGCCCTACGGGCTGGCCGACAACGCCGAGTCCCTGCTGGCCGTCTCCGACCTCGTCTTCATCGACCCGGTCTCCACCGGCTACTCCCGCGCCGTGGTCGAGGGCAAGCCCGACGCCTTCCACGGCTACACCGCCGACATCGAGTCCGTCGGCGAGGTGATCCGGATGTGGACCAACCGCCACCGCCGCTGGATGTCGCCGAAGTTCCTGGCCGGGGAGTCCTACGGCACCCTGCGCGCGGCCGCGCTGGCCGACCACCTGCAGTCACGCCACGCGATGTACCTCAACGGGCTCATGCTGATCTCGAGCGTGCTGGACCTGTCCTCGATCGACTTCCACCAGCAGCGCAACGACCGCGCGCACGCGTTGTACCTGCCCACCTACGCCGCCATCGCCCACTACCACGGCCGCATCCCGGGCTCGACGCTGGCGGAGGTGCTGGCCGAGGCCGAGGCCTACGCGACGCGGGAGTACCCCTACGTGCTCGCCCGCGGCAACCGGCTGGGCTCGGAGGAGCGGGCGGCCGCGGTGCAGCGGCTGGCGGCGCTGACCGGGTTGAGCGAGGAGTACGTCGACCGCGCCGACCTGCGGATCGAGCACTGGCGCTTCTTCGGCGAGCTGCTGCGCGACGAGCGTCGCACGGTGGGCCGCCTCGACGGCCGCTTCTCCGGCCCGGCGGCCAGCGCGATCGCCGAGCACATGGACGCCGACCCGTCGATGGACGCCATCTGCGGGCCGTACGCGGCGGCCTTCAACCACTACGTCCGCGCCGAGCTGGGCTACGAGAACGACCTGCCCTACGAGCAGCTGTCCCGCCGGGTGCAGCCGTGGTCGTACAAGGAGTTCGAGGGCCGCCCGGTCGACGTCACCCCGCGGCTGGAGCGGGCGATGCGGCAGAACCCGCACCTGCGCGTGCACGTGGCCTACGGCTACTACGACGGCGCCACCCCGCACCTGGCCGCCGAGGACGTCGTCGCCCACCTGCAGCTGCCGGCCGAGCTGCAGGCCAACATCGAGCACGCCTACTACGAGGCCGGCCACATGATGTACGTGCACGAGCCGAGCCGGCTGCAGCAGAGCCGCGACCTGGCCGACTTCGTCACCCGGCACTCCGCCGGCTGAGGCCCGCCAGCCCGGCGCCCTCCTCGGCGCGCCGGGCCGCGGGGCCCGGGACCAGACCCAGCTGCCGCTGGCCGTGGTCGGCGACCGCGGCCAGGAAGAGCACCACGCCGAGCATCTCCAGGAACTCCTCCACGGTGACGAGCACCGCGTAGCCCACGCCCGCCACGCCCTCGGCCTGCGACAGCGCCGCGCCGCTCATCTCCAGGCCCACCGCGCCCAGCACGAACACCGCACCGGCGGCCACGAACGTGGCGAGCGTGCGGCGCGGCAGGGCCAGCAGGAAGGGCAGCAGCACCAGCAGCAGCACCACCACGAGCGGGACCGCCACCACCACCCAGGCGTAGTACAGCGCCCCGCCGAGCCCCAGCGCGTCCCGCACCGGTGCGGTGAGGCGCTCGTGCAGACCCACCACCTCGTCCACGGACAGGAAGGCGAAGACGGCCGCCAGCAGCCGCCAGTGCCGGCTCCACCGCTCGCGGCGGGCCCGGACGGCGTCGGCCACCGTCCACAGCGCAGCGGCGCAGGCGGCCAGCCAGACCGCCTGCAGCCAGGTGGGGATGGTCTCCTCGGCGTCCACCTGCACCAGCCAGGACAGCCCCCGCAGCACCGACGAGTCGAGCTCGGGGGTGATCACCAGCAGCCGGCTGAGCAGGCTGGTCACCGAGATCAGCAGCACCAGGGCCGGCAGCCACAGCAGCACCCGGCGCGGGTCCAGGGCGAGCCGGAGGGCGCCGCCTGCTGGCGCCGCGTCGTCGTCCCCGCCAGGTCCCGTCATGGCCGGGAGGCTAGCAACGCGCACCCGTCCCGGCGGGCTGCCCACGCCGGGCTCAGTGGACGAGCTCGTGCAGCCCCACGTCGTCGCGGGCGGTCTCGGCCAGCAGCTCCAGCGCCCGCCGGGTGGCCGGGTTGCGCTCCGAGGTCCGGCGCACCGAGGCGACGTCGAGACGCTGCGGCGCGGGGTCGGTGATGGCCAGCACCCGCACCTGCGGCCCCAGCCGGGCCACGGTCAGGTACGGCCCGACGAAGAGCCCGATGCCCGCCGCGGCGAAGGCGATGGCGCTGTGGTGCCCCGACGTCCGGGCGACGATGTGCGGCGTGCGCCCGACCTGGCGCCAGGCCCGCTGCAGGATCTCCCCGCAGACCGTCTCGCCGAGGTCCTCCTGGACCCACGGGTGCTCGACCAGCTCGGCCATCGAGACCGCCGACCGGTCCGCCAGCGGGTGGTCGGTGGCCACCACCGCGAAGTAGCGCTCGCGGGCCAGCTCCACCCGCCGCCGCCCCGGCACACCCGGCACGCCCGGCCGGGCGTCACCGGTGGCGTCGGTGTGGATGGTGATGTCGGCGGAGTCCAGGTCGGCGGGGGTCACCATGTCGGAGAGGTCGACCCGCACCGACACCTCCGGGCGCTCCTCCAGCAGCCGCCGCACCACCTCGGGCAGCCACGCCTCGCCCGTGGAGGGGAAGGAGCGGATGGTCAGCTGACCCGAGCGGCCGGCCGCCAGGTCCTGCACCACCCCGTCCAGGTGGGCCAGCTGACCCATCACCGCGTCGCTCTCGGCGGCGAGCAGCTCCCCGGCCGGGGTGGGCACGATGCCGCGGCCCGACTTCTCGAACAGGGCCAGCCCGGTCTCGCGCTGCAGCGCCGCGATCTGCTGGCTGACCGCCGAGGGCGTGTAGCCCAGGGAGACGGCCGCAGCCTGGACGGAGCCGGTCGCCACCACGGCCCGGAACGCCCGCAGGCGTGACACGTCGACCATGCGCTCACCGTACAGCGGTGCTGCACGACTGTGAAGGACTATTCGCTGGTGCTGAAGGGTGGCGGGACAGAGGCTGGAGCCATGACGAACCGATACGGAACCCTCGGCCCCTCCCCCGTGGACCGCGACCGGGAGCGGCTCGCCCAGGACCTGCAGGTGCTGCGCGCCGCGGCCCCGCGGACCTGGACGAGGACGCCCCGGCAGCCCTCGCGCTGGCGCCGCGCCCGGCTCGTGCTGGCCCACGTGCTGCGTCCCCGCACCCGGCTGAGCCTCTGACCCGGCCGGCTCAGTCCCGGCTGCTCCGCCCGGCCGGCCACAGCACCAGCCCCACCGCGGCCACCAGCAGGCACACCAGCACGCCGGTGGCGGTCAGCGCCGGTGGCAGCCGCACCCCGGCCAGCACCCCGGCCAGGACGGCGGCCACCGGCACCGACACCGCGGCGGCGGCCAGCGGGACGGCCAGCCGGGCCACGACGCCCCGTCCGACGCGGGCGTGCGGGCGTCCGACCGCGGTGGCCGAGGCGGCCCAGTGCCAGCCGAGCAGCCCGAGGGTCACCGGCACCAGCGCCACCACCCCGGCGTCGGCGAGGGCCACCGACCAGAGCACCACCGCCGCCGCGAACCCGGTGGGGACGTGCCCGCGGGGCAGCAGCAGGCCGGCGACCAGCAGCAGCAGGACCGGCACGCTGAGCACGGCCACCGGTGCCAGCGTCCACAGGACGGCCACCGCGAGCAGCCCGCTGAGCAGCATCACCCCGCGCAGCGCCCACTGGGTGCGGCTCAGCCGCCGGACGCGC
The DNA here is from genome assembly GCF_009742705.1 of Auraticoccus cholistanensis. Lineage (GTDB taxonomy): Bacteria > Actinomycetota > Actinomycetes > Propionibacteriales > Propionibacteriaceae > Auraticoccus > Auraticoccus cholistanensis. The sequence goes on along the minus strand of NZ_WPCU01000004.1, from coordinate 604,215 downwards.
TCGACCAGCTCGGCCAGGGCCTCGGTCAGCCCGATCACGCGCCACCTCCCACCGAGCTGCCGCGGGCCAGCCGGGGCGCGGTCCGGCCGGCGCTGAGCGCGGCCACCACCAGCGCCAGGCTCTCCATCCCCTGCCAGGCCACCACCGGGACCCCGAGCCGGGCCAGCTGGGCCAGCTCGACATCGCGCTCGAGCCGGCGCAGCGCCCACGCCTCGTCCCAGAAGCGCTGGGCGCGGAACCGGCCCGAGAGCGCGTCGAGCACCGCGCCAGCACCGCGGGCGCGGGACGGCAGCCGTCCCAGCCCGGCCGGCAGGGTGTCCACGGCCAGCACCGCCGCACCCCGGTGCACCAGCCGGAGGACCTCCTCGAGGACGTCCGGGTCGAGCAGCGGGGAGCACACCACCACCAGCGACCCCGGCCGCACCCGGCGGATCCGCTGCAGCCGGCTGCGGGCGATGCGCTCCACCGACGCACCGGCCAGCTGCTCGACCAGCACCGCCCGCTGGCGGGACCCGGCGCCCGTCGGCACCGACCCGATGACCCAGCCCAGGTCGTGCAGACCGACCCGGTCGCCGAGCCGCAGGTAGTGCTCGGCCACGGTGGCGGCCGCCAGCACGGTGATGTCGAGGCTGGAGTCGGAGGTGCTCCTGCCCTCCTCGTCGGTGACCGCCAGGTCGGCCAGGGTGTCCACCACGACGAGCACGTCGGTGTCGCGGTCGGCGGTGGTGGCGTTGGTGTGGAGCGCGCCGGTGCGCGAGGTGACCCGCCAGTTGATCCGGCGCAGCCGGTCGCCGACCTGGAAGCGGCGAACCTCGGCCAGGCTGCTGCCCTCGCCGCGGCTGCGGCTGGGGTGGGTGCCGACCAGGCCGACCGGGTGCGGGATGGCCTCCCCGCCGCCGGGTGCGTCGCGGCCGGGGGCCACGGTGAGGCTGCTGGCCGGCGGCGTCCACGAGCCCGACCACAGGTTCCAGTCGTCGCTGACGCGGACCTCGCGCGGCTGCAGCAGGTGACGTCCCCAGCGCTGCGGCCGGACCCGCACCACGGCCTCCTCCACCCCGACCGCCGCCCCCAGCGGCGGGTCGAGCTCGCCGCGGGCCGGGGCGGGCAGGTCGAGCTCGAGCAGCAGCCCGGACCCCGGGGCGCTGACGCGCTGCTCCACCACCTCCCCGACGTGCAGCCGGTGCGCACCCAGCTCGCTCGTCGGGGTCGGCAGCGGGCCGGCCGGGCGGCGCGCGACGCCGAGCGCGCACCAGGTCAGGAACGGCGCCACCACCACCAGCAGCTCGACCCGGTGCGTCAGCAGCACGAGCAGCCCGGACAGCCCCGTGAGCAGCGCCGCCCGGACGAGCGAGGTGGCGGGGCGCAGCTCCATCAGGGCTCCGGGGAGTACTCGGTGGGCACCGGCACGCGGTCCAGCACGGCCGCCACGACCTTCTCGCCCGTGACGTTGCTCATCCACAGCTCTGGGCGGACGGTCACCCGGTGCGCGAGCGCGGCCACGGCCAGCGCCTTGACGTCGGCCGGGGTGACGTAGCTGCGGCCCTGGATCAGCGCGTGCGCCCGGGCGCAGGTGAGCAGGGCCAGCGAGCCGCGCGGGGAGGCGCCGACCAGCAGCGCGGAGTCGCGCCGGGTCTCGGTGGTGACGGCGATGGCGTAGCGACCGACCTCGGGGTGGAAGAAGACGTCCTCCGCCGCCTGCTGCACCGCCGCCAGCCCCGCCGCGTCGAGCACGGCGTCGACGCGCTGCTCCTCGGCGCGACGGCTGATCCGCCGCGAGAGGACCTCCCACTCCTCCTCGGGCTCGGGGTAGCCGAACTGCAGCCGGAGCAGGAACCGGTCGAGCTGGGCCTCCGGCAGCGGGTAGGTCCCCTCGGTCTCGATCGGGTTGGCGGTGGCCAGCACGTGGAACGGCCGCGGCAGCGGGTGCGTCACGCCCTCGACCGTGACCTGCCGCTCCTGCATCGCCTCCAGCAGCGCGGCCTGCGTCTTGGGCGGTGTCCGGTTGATCTCGTCGGCGAGCAGCAGCCCGGCGAAGAGCGGTCCGGGACGGAAGTCGAACTCGGCCCGGCGCTGGTCGTAGACGTAGCTGCCGGTCAGGTCCGAGGGCAGCAGGTCGGGGGTGAACTGGGCCCGCCGGAAGTCCAGCCCCAGCGCCTGGGCGAAGCTGCGGGCCGCCAGCGTCTTGCCCAGCCCGGGGAAGTCCTCGAGCAGCACGTGCCCGCCGGCGACCACCCCGGTGAGCACCAGCTCCAGGGCGCGGCGCTTGCCGACCACGGCCCGCTCGACCTGGTCCAGCACCCGCGCGCAGGCGGCCGCGGCCTCGGCGGTGCTCATCGGCCCCCCTGTGCTGGTCGGTCCTGTGCTGGTCGGTCCGGTGCTGGTCGGTCCGGTGCTGGTCGGTCCTGTGCTGGTCGGTCCGGGCGCGCTGGTCGGTCCGGGCGCGCTGGTCGGTCCGGCGGCGGTGGTCAGCGGGTCGGTGGTCACAGTCGGTTCAGCTCCTCGAGCAGGGCCCGCAGCTGCCGGCGGGTCAGCGTGGGCGGCGGTTCGGACGACAGGTAGGTGGCGAGCGCCGGGGGCAGCGGTGCGTCACGGGGGCGGCGCGCCTCCGCGACACGGGCGACGGTCTGCTGGACCTCGGCGCGGTTCATGCCGTGCTGGGGCTGCACCCCCCACAGGTGCTTCTCCAGCACCCGCACCCGGCGGTCCAGCTCCCGGGTCACCACGCCGGGCGGGTCGGGCTCCGGCGACGGCGGGGGGTCCACGGCGGGACGCACGACGGAGGTGAGCCAGCCGGCGGCGACGGCCGCGACGACCAGGGTGACCAGGAACGGCAGCCTCAGCCCGACGCCGACCAGCTGCAGGACCAGACCGCCGGCCACCACGGCGGCGGCGGCGACCGAGCACCGCACGGCCAGCCGGCGCCACGGCACGGCCGTCCCGGCGGCGCCCGCGCTCACCGGCTGCTCCCCTGCGCGGCGGCACGGCGCAGCTCGGCCAGGGCGTCCAGGGCCGCGGTCCGCGACGTCTCCGGCAGCCGGGTGCCGGCGAAGAGCGCCGCCTCGTACAGGTCGGCGAGCCGCTCGGCCGGGCCCTGCGGCAGCTGCGCGTCGGTCAGCACGGCCACGACGTACTCCCGGGCGGTCTGGCTGGCCCCCCGCGGGACGCCCGCGTCGGCCGCCAGCGCCTCCAGGCCGCGCCAGCAGCTCACGACGGCCCGGTTGACGTCACCGTCGAGGTCGATCTCGGAGCGGCTGCGCCGCAGCAGCTCCTCCACCTCGGCCAGGTCGACCACGGCGGGCTCGGTGTCGTCGATCCCCTCCGGCAGCGGCGGGCGACGGGCGACCACGCGGGCGACCAGCAGCAGCACCAGCACGAGCAGCGCCACCCCGACGACGACCAGCAGGCCGACCAGCACGTCACCGACCGCCTGCGCGGTCTCCGACGGCGGCTGCGGCGGGGCACCCGGCGGCAGCGGCGGCGGCGCGGGCGGCGCGGCCGGCGTCGGAGCCGGCACGGTCCGCGGGGCCAGGTCCGGCACGGCGGTCACCGGCGACTCCGCCGGCAGCCGGGCGCCCAGCCCGAGCAGCAGGAGGAGGACGGCGGCACCGGCCAGCGCCAGCACGGTCGGCGGCCGGCGTCCGGTGCTCGGCCGCGACCCGGGGCGAGGCCGCGCGGCAGTCACCCGGGGAAGTCAACCACAGGGCCCCGTCCGGCCCCGGGCGCCGGCCCGCACCCGGGGGTGGCGGGACCGCGGTGCTTGTGCCCGGGCACCGTCCGGCGGTAGGACAGGACCATGGCTCAGAGCAGAGCAGAACAGGCCCCACCCAGCGCGGCGGACGCCTTCCCGACCAAGAACCACCCGCGCCCGCAGGTCGAACCCATGCCGGTGCCACCCGCGAGGTACGGACGGCTGATCGGGCCCGGCGTCGTGGCGGCGGGCGTCGGGCTGGCCTCCGGCGAGTTCGTCCTCTACCCCTACATCGCCTCGCAGGTCGGCCTGGTCTTCGTCTGGGCCGCCTTCGTGGGGTTGGCCACCCAGTTCTTCATCAACCTCGAGATCGAGCGCTACACGCTGGCCACCGGCGAGACGGCGCTGTGCGGGTTCAGCCGCTACTGGCGGCACTGGGGCCTGGTCTTCGCGATCCTGAGCTACTTCGCCAACCTGTGGCCGGGGTGGGCCACCAGCAGCGCGACGCTGATCACCTACATGACCGGAGGTGAGGCGAGCTGGGTGGCCATCGGCATCCTGGTGGTGATCGGGCTCGTCCTGACGCTGGCGCCGGTGGTCTACGTCGCGCTGGAACGGGCGCAGATGCTCAAGGTGGCGGCGGTGCTGCTGCTGTTCGCGGTGGCGGCCGTCTTCGCCATCGGCGCGGAGTCGTGGGCCGCGCTGCCGCAGGTGGTCACCGAGGCCCGGCTGCCGTACGAGCAGATCGGCTTCGCCGTGCTGGTCGGCGCGCTGGCCTTCGCCGGCGCCGGCGGCGGGCAGAACCTGGTGCAGTCCAACTGGATCCGCGACAAGGGCTTCGCGATGGGCCAGTACGTACCCCGGCTGGTCAGCCCGGTGACGGGCGAGAAGGAGGCCAAGCCGAGCACCGGCTACATCTTCGAGCCCACCGAGGAGAACCTCTCCCGCTGGAAGGGCTGGTGGAAGTTCGCCAACGTCGAGCAGCTCGTCACCTTCGTGCTGATCACCTTCGTCACCATCCTCTTCACCTCGCTGCTGGCCTACAGCACCGTCTTCGGCACGCCGGGCCTGGAGAACGGGATCACCTTCATCCAGGCCGAGGGCCAGGCCCTGGGCGAGCGCGTCGGCGCCTGGTTCAAGTACCTGTTCTGGATCGTCGGGGCGTTCTCGCTGTTCGCCGCGGCCCTCGGCATCGTCGACTACACCAGCCGGCTGGCCGCCGACGTGCTCAAGACCTCCTACGCCCGCAAGGCCGACGAGAACAAGCTCTACGCCGGGCTGGTCTGGGGCCTGGTGGCCATCGGCATCGTCGTCATCGCCGCCGGCTTCGACCAGCCGCTGGTGCTGCTGGTGATCTCGGCCGTCGTGGGCGGGTTCATGATGTTCATCTACAGCGGCCTGCTGATCCTGATCAACCGCAAGCTGCTGCCGCAGCCGATCCGCATCCGCGGGTTCCGGCTGGTGATGATGATCTGGTCCATCCTGCTCTTCGGCACCGCCACCGCGGTGGCCGCCCAGGACCAGATCCGCAAGATCCTCGGCGGGGGCTGACGGCGACGCCTCCCGGGCCGGTCAGACCAGACCGGCCCGGTAGGCGATCACCACCAGCTGGGCCCGGTCCCGGGCGCCGAGCTTGGTCATCGCCCGGCTGACGTGGGTGCGTGCGGTGGCCGGGCTGACCACCAGCCGCTCCGCGATCTCCTCGTTGTTGAGGCCCTCGCCGATGAGGGCCAGCACCTCGCGCTCGCGGTCGGTGAGCTCTCCGAGCCGCGGGTGCAGCTGGGGCCGGCGCACCGGCCCGTCGCGCAGCGACTCGATCAGCCGGCGGGTCACCGACGGGGACAGCAGCGACTCCCCCGCCGCCGCCAGCCGGATCGCCCGGAGCATGTCGGCCGGCTCGCTCTCCTTGACCAGGAACCCGGCGGCCCCGGCGCGCAGGGCCTCCAGCACGTGGTCGTCGGTGGCGAAGGTGGTCAGCACCACCACGCGGGTGCCGGCCAGCGTCGGGTCGGCGCTGATCTCGCGGAGCGCCTCGATGCCGTCCAGCACCGGCATCCGGATGTCCATCAGCACCACGTCGGGACGGGTGCGGCGCACCAGCTCCAGCGCCGCCCGGCCGTCCGCCGCCTCACCGGCGAGCCGGAGGTCGTCCTCGGCCTCGACCAGCACCCGCAGCCCCATCCGGATCAGCGGCTGGTCGTCCACCACCGCCACCGCGATCGTCATGGGCCCTCCTCGACCGGGATCCGCGCCTGCACGAGCACCCCGCCGTCCGCGGGGGCGCCGACCTCCAGGGTGCCGCCCAGCGCACGGGCCCGTTCGGCCATCCCGGCGATGCCGTGCCCCGCCACCGGGGCGCCGGCCCGGACCGGGCCGCGGTCGCGGACGGCCACCTGCAGCTCCCGGCCGGTGCGGCGCAGCTCGACCCGGGCCGCCGCGCCGGGGGCGTGACGGCCGACGTTGGTCAGCGACTCCTGCACGATCCGGTAGACGGCGTGGCTGACCGTGGGCGGCAGCGGTCCCAGGTCGGGGAGGTCGAGGTCGACCTCGCGGCCGGCGGCGCGCAGCTGCTCCACCAGCGCGGGCAGCCGCTCCAGCCCGGCGGGCGGCTCGGTCGGCCCGCCACCGTCGCGGAACACCGCGAGGGTGGAGCGGAGCTCGGCCATCGCCTCGAGCCCGGTCTGCCGGATGGCGCGCAGCGACTCCTCCGCCTGCTCCGGGCGGCGGTTCACCACGTGCAGGGCCACCCCGGCCTGCATCGTGATCACCGACAGCGAGTGGCCGACCAGGTCGTGCACCTCGCGGGCGATCCGCAGCCGCTCCGCGTCGGCGCTCTGCCGCAGCTCCTCACGGCGGGCGCGCTCGCGGGCCAGCCGGCGCGCCCGCGTCAGCAGACCCGCGAGGGCGGCGACAGCCATCACCACCACGGCCAGGGTGGTGGCCGAGAGGTTGGTCCAGCTCAGCTCGTCGGCGTCGAAGGGGAACCACCCCAGCGCCAGCACGGGCACCAGCAGCAGCGCCCACGGCCACCAGCGGCCCGGTGGCCGGGAGGAGGCCAGCGCCAGCAGCGCCAGGGCCGGAGCGAGGCAGAGCGGCCAGAAGGGGGCGTCGCCGGCCAGCAGCAGGGCGGTCGCCGCCGCCACCGCGAGGAAGCCGGGCAGCGGCTGCAGCCGGCGCAGCGCGAGCCCGGCCAGCAGCGGCAGCAGCAGCAGACCGAGGGCCCACGGCACGTCCACCGGCGGCCACTCCCCCGGCCCCTGCCAGGGCGGCCGGCCACCCCAGTCCGGTCCGGGCCGCCGGCCCCGGTCGGGCAGCCGGGCGGCCAGCAGGCTGAACCAGCTGGCGCCGGTCACCAGCAGGGCCAGCGGGACGTCGAGCAGCAGCACCCGCGGGGACGCGCCTGCTGCCACCACCGCTCCTCCCGCCAGCGGGCCTCTCCGGCCCTGCCCGGGAGCCTAGGACCGCGGGGACGCCCGCGCATCCGTCGTGGTGCGCAGCCGCCCTACGTCAGCCGACGCAGCGCAGGTGTCGTCCGGCAGCCGATGTGCGCGCGGCCGGCCGCGGGGACAGTGGAGCGCATGGACACCTCACTGATCCCGCTCCTGCACCCGGGCCACGGCGGCCCGCCACCGTTCCTGGGAGGACTCGTGCTGCTGCTGCTCACCGCCCTCGCCGTCGCCGTCGTCGTCCAGCTCGCCCGCCGCGGCCGGCTGGGCGCACCGCCGGCCTTCTTCCGCTCACCCGAGCACGACGCGCGGGTGACCCTGGCCAACCGGTTCGCCAACGGCGACATCTCCACCGACGAGTTCCTCGAGCGCGCCTCGGTGCTCAACTGGACGCCCGGGGTGGACGACCGCTCCACCGACCAGAAGCAGCAGCGCAAGCGCTGACGCCGGAGCGCTGGCCGGGGCCCAGTAGGCTGGCGGCGACGCCTGCTGCGGCCCCGAGCCGCTCCCACGGAAAGGTTGCCTGACATCGACGACCCGACCGACACCGTGCTGTCCGGCCCGGAGCAGATCCGCTCGGACCGGCTGGTGGGCAGCAGCGAGGACCTGGACGACCTGCGGGTGGGGCTGCACGCCCTCTCCGGCCTGGCCATGGGCCGGCTCACCCTCGAGGAGACCATGCGGGCCGTGGCGACCTTCGCGGTGCAGGCCGTCCCCGGCGCGGAGGGCGCCGCGCTGACCCTCCGGGAGGACGGCCGTCCCGACACCGTGGCCGCCACCTCCGACTTCGTCGCCGGGGTGGACCGGGTCCAGCACACCTTCGGCCAGGGCCCGTCGCTGACCGCGATGGCCGAGCAGCGCGTCCTCACCAGCGACTCCCTCGGCAGCGAGGAGCAGTGGCGCCAGTTCGGCTCCCGGGTGGCCCGGATGGGGGTGCACAGCGCGCTCGCCCTGCCGCTGGTCACCGCGGAGGGCGTGGTGGGGGCGCTCACCGTCTACGCGCGGAGCAAGCACGCCTTCGACTCCCGGGCCGCCCACCTCGGGCGCCTGTTCGCCACCCCGGCCGCCATCGCGGTGCAGAACGCCCAGGTGCTCGCCGCCGCCACCCGCACCGCCGAGCAGCTGCGCCGGGCCCTCGAGGACCAGGCCGTCGTCGAGCGCGCCGTGGGCATCCTGATCTCCCGCAGCGGCTCGAGCCCGGCCGAGGCCCTTGACCGGCTGCGCCAGCTCAGCCAGGCCGAGCACCTCAAGCTGCTCGCCACGGCCGAGCGGGTCGTGGAGGAGGCGGCGCGCACCGCCCGTGCGCGGCGTCAGCCGCCGCCCGAGCCCGTGTGAGTTGGAACCACCCGGGTAGACTGGGGTCGTTGTTGAACAGCCGGCCTGGGGCCTGGAGGGCCGTTGACCACGTCGCCGCCCTCCCGCCTGTCTTCCCGACAGCCGCCCAGACTCCTACGGGACAGCCTCGCAGATTGGCGCCCCCTCATGACCCTGACCTTGACCCCTGAGCCCGTGACCCCTGAGCCCGCGCGCTCCGGCCGGGTCACGAGCGACTTCACCGCTCTGACCCAACGGGTCCGCGAGGCGGGCCTGATGCGTCGCCGCTACGGCTACTACTGGACCAAGCTGATCGGCGCCGTCGTGCTGACCGCGGCCTGGGTCGCCGGCTTCGTCCTGATCGGCGAGTCCTGGTGGCAGCTGGCCATGGCGGCCGCCTTCTCGGTGCTGATGACCCAGATCGCCTTCCTCGGCCACGACGCCGCGCACCGGCAGATCTTCCGCTCCGCCCGCTGGAACGACTGGACCAGCCTCGTGGTCGCGAACCTGCTCGTCGGCATCAGCTACGGCTGGTGGCAGAGCAAGCACACCAAGCACCACTCCGGCCCCAACAAGGTCGGCACCGACCCCGACATCGACCTGCCGGTGCTGGCCTTCACCCCCGAGCAGACCCGGCGCCACCGCAACCCGGTGCTGCGCTGGCTCACCGCCCGCCAGGGCTGGTACTTCTTCCCGCTGCTGCTGCTGGAGGGCGCCTCGCTGCACCTCGACGGCCTCAAGCGCGTCGTGAGCCCGCAGAAGATGCCGCGACGCTCCGCCGAGATCGCCATGCTGGCCGTCCGGCTGGGAGGCTTCGCCGCGCTGGTCCTGCTGGTGCTCCCGCCCGGGATGGCGGCCGCCTTCTTCGGCGTCCAGCTCGCGGTCTTCGGCCTCTACATGGGGTCGGCCTTCGCCCCCAACCACATCGGCATGCCCCTGGTCTCGCCGAAGATGCGGCTGGACTTCCTGCGCCGGCAGGTGCTGATGAGCCGCAACATCAGCGGCGGCCGGTGGATGTCGGTGCTGATGGGCGGCCTGAACTACCAGATCGAGCACCACCTGTTCCCCTCCATGTCGCGTCCGGACCTGCGCCGGGTGCAGAAGATGGTGGTGGAGCACTGCGCCGAGATCGGGGTGCCCTACACCCAGACCTCGCTGCTGCAGGCCTACCGCTCGGTGATCAGCTACCTGAACACGGTCGGGCTCAAGGGCCGCGACCCCTTCCTGTGCCCCCTGGTCGCCGCCCGCCGGACCCCCTCGATGGCCGGCGAGCAGCCGGCGCTCGCGCTGCTGCGCCGCTGAGGACCCGCGCCGACGCGCGGCGCCCTCACGGCACCACGGGCGTGTCCTAGGCTGGCGACAGCCCGGGACACGCCCGTGCTGCGTCGTAGGAGGACCCATGAAGTTCGGACCCGGCATCGCCCTGCTGGCCATCGGGGCGATCCTCGCCTTCGCCGTCAGCGACAACATCAGCGGCGTGGACCTGACCATGGTGGGCTACATCCTGATGGGCGCCGGCGCGCTCGGGATCGTCCTGGGTCTCGTCCTCGCCTCCAGCCGCCGCGGCACCCGCAGCACCACCCGCCGCGTCGTCGACGACGGCACCAACCCGCCGCGCGAAGAGGTCATCCGCCGCGACCTCCAGTGAGCAGCGGCACCGCGCAGCCCGGCTGAGAGCGAGGAGGTGACGGTGCAGACCTGGGTGTTCTGGCTGGTCGTCGTCCTCGTGCTGGGTGTCGCCGTGATCGTCGTGGGCGCCCTGCGCGACCGCCACCTGCAGCGTGCCCGCGAGCAGGAGCTGCTGCGCCCTCCCGCCCGGGCGGTCCCGGGCCCCGGCGGCACGGCCGTCCCCGGCTACGTCCTGGACGACGACGCGGGACGCCCTCCCGCCGACGTCCTCCCCAGCGACCTCGACCCCGCCGGACGCAGCGCCGTGGCAGCCGGGCTGTCGGCGTCCGTCCGCATCGGCGCGGGCATGGCCGCCCCCGGGTTCACCACCGACGCGCCGAGCGGCTGGGCCGTGCTGGACCGGCCCCGGGTGCTGGTCTGCGCGGACCCGGTCGGCAGCATCCGGGCGCTGCTGACCTTCCTCGAGGCGTCGGTGCGGGAGTCACGCCCCTGCGTGGTGGTGGCTCCCGACCTCGACCCGGTGGTGGTCCGCACCCTCGAGGTCAACCGGATCCAGCGCCGGCTGCAGGTGGTGGCGGTGGTGGCCGGGGACCTCGCCCGGGAGGCGGTCTGCGCGGCCACCGGAGCCTCCCCGGTCAGCGGCAGCGACCTGGCCGCCGGCTGGCTGCCGGACGCGGCGCTGGGCCGCTGCGAGCGGTGGGTCAGCGACTCGCGGCGCAGCTGGGTGCTCGGCGGGGCCTGACGCGCCGGTCGCGCCCGCCGCCCTCGACGTCGATAGCATCGGCTCCGTGACCGACCCGGACGCCGCCCCCGACCGCCGCTGGCCCCGGTCGATCTTCGGTGTCGGCGAGGAGCCCGACCCGCGGTTCTCCTTCGCCAACGAGCGCACCTTCCTGGCCTGGATCCGCACCGGGCTCGGTTTCCTGACCGCCGGCGTGGCGCTGGTGACGGTCTCGGAGCTGGTCCCCGGGCGGGACTGGGCCACCCACCTCGCCGCCGGCGCGCTGATCCTGTGCGGCGTGCTGTCCGGGGTGGCGGCGCTCGCGCGCTGGATGCGCAGCGAGCAGGCGCTGAGGCTGGGCCGTCCGCTGCCCTCCTCGCCGATGATGCCGGTGCTCACCGGGGCGCTGGTGGTGGTCGCGCTGGTGGCGCTCCTGCTGCTGCTGGCACCGTGACCGGCCTCTTCGACCCCGGGGCCCAGAACGAGCGGACCCGCCTGGCGTGGCAGCGGACGCTGCTCTCGCTGGTCGTGTGCGGTCTCGTCGTGGCCCGGCTGCTGGCCACCCGCGCCCTGCTCGCCGGCATGGCAGTGGCCCTGGTCACGGTCACCCTGGGGGTGCTCCTCGGGCTGCAGACCCGGCGCCGCTACCTGGCGGCGGACTCGGCGCTGCGGACGTCGGCCACGCTGCCCGACGGCCGCGACGCCCTGGTGCTGGTCCTGCTGCTGGTCACCATCGGCGTCGGCGCCATGGTGATGCTGCTCACCTGGGGCTGAGGTCAGGACCAGCCCAGCTCGTGCAGCCGGGCGTCGTCGATGCCGAAGTGGTGCGCGATCTCGTGCACCACGGTGATGGTGACCTCCTCCACCACGTCCTCGGCGGTGTCGCAGATCCGCAGCGTGGGGTTCATGAACACGACCACCCGGTCCGGCAGCACCCCGCCGTACCAGGAGTCGCGCTCGGTCAGCGGTACGCCGTCGTAGAGCCCCAGCAGGTCAGGGGCGTCGGGCGGGGCGTCGTCCTCGACCACGAACACGCAGTTCTCCACCAGCGCGGCGAGCTCGTGCGGCACCTGCGCCAGCGCCTCCTCGACCAGCCGGTCGAACTCCTCCCGGCCCATGGTGACCACCCCGACACCCTAACCGGCGGCTGTGAACACCACGCATGTAATTCTTAACAATGCATCGGCGTGTCAACTTGCACCCGAGGTTGAGGGTTATTGCGAAATCTGAAACCACGCCAATAGTGTCCGACCAGAAATGGGGTTGGTGTTACAGACGAGGCGCAAGTTGTCTATGGGACTTGTGCCGGGGAAGCGTCACCGGTGGCACCAGCTCCTTCCACGATCGACGGCTTGGGAAGGCCGTCGGGGAGGACGACGAGCGTGAACAGCGCCCTCAGCAAGATCGGCGGGGCCGCGGCCACCCTGGTGGTGACCGCAGGTCTCGTCTCGGGGGTCTCGGTGGTGGTGAGCACCAGCGCCGAGGCCCGGAACTCGATGGTGACGGCGACGACGGACGTGAACGTCCGCACCGGCCCGGGCACCAGCTACCGCGTGCTCGGCACGATCGAGACCGGCCAGAGCCTGCCGGTCAAGGGCAGCGGGAAGGCCGGCTGGACGCAGGTCAGCTACTCCGGGCAGACCGCCTGGATCTCCTCGGACTACGTGGTCGAGAGCAGCGACGACGACGACGCCCCGGCGGCCAAGCCCTCCAAGGGCTGGCGCTACGGCACCACCGCGCTCAACGTACGCACCGGGCCGTCGCTGACCGCCGCGGTGGTGACCGTGGCCGGCAAGGGCTACGGGTTCCAGGTCACCGGGACGACCAGGAACGGCTACACCGAGGTCAACTTCAAGGGCCGCGCGCGCTGGGTGACCTCGCAGTACCTGAGCGAGAAGAAGCCCGGCGAGGCGGCCAGCACGGCCGGCTGGCGCTACGCGACGACGGCGCTCAACGTGCGCACCGAGCCCACCGGCAGCGCCCGGGTGGTCGACGTGGCCGGGAAGGGCTACGGCTTCAAGTTCCACGGCACCACCCGCAACGGCTACGCCGAGGTCACCTTCCAGGGCAGCACGCGCTGGGTGTCGGCCCGCTACCTGTCGAGGACGAAGCCCTCCTCGGGGTCGAGCTCGGGCTCGTCCGGCTCCGGCTCTTCGACGGCCAAGGAGACGTGGCGCTACAGCACCGTCGCCCTCAACGTGCGCACCGGGCCGAGCCTCGGCGCCGGCGTGGTGGACGTCGCCGCCCGCGGCTACGGCTTCCTGTTCGACGGCACCACCCGCAACGGCTACGCCGAGGTGACCTTCCAGGGCAAGAAGCGCTGGGTGTCGCAGCAGTACCTGTCGACGAGCAAGCCTGGCGTCGCGGGCCCGAGCGGCTCCACCGCGCTGCCGAAGGTGGTCGGCTACCGCTACGCCACCACCGCCCTGGACATCCGCAGCGCCTCGAAGAACTCCACGACCTACTCCGAGGTGCCGCGGGGCACGAAGCTGGCCATCACCGGCGTCAAGGCCGACGGACGCGCGCAGATCGTCTACAACGGCGCGGTGCGCTGGGTGACCGCCCGGTACCTGTCGACCAAGGCCCCCAGCAGCGGTGCCGGCGGCAGCGGCGGCGGCCAGACCGTCACGCTGCCGGGTCTGACCGCCAACTCCCGCTACCTGCTGGCGCGGCTGCAGGCCCGGTTCCCGCAGATCACCACCTACTACGGGGTGCGCGCCGACCCGATCCCGGACCACCCGTCCGGGCGCGCGGTCGACGCGATGCTGCCGAACTACACCTCGGCGTCCAGCCAGGCGCTGGGCAAGGAGATGGCGGAGTGGATCAAGGCCAACGCCGGCGAGCTGAAGGTGGAGTACATCATCTTCGACCAGCGGATCTGGAACGTCCGGCGGGCCGGTGAGGGGTGGCGCTACATGGCCGACCGCGGCTCCGACAACGCCAACCACAAGAACCACGTCCACATCACCACCCTCTGACCCCCGCACCGCGGCCCGTCCCCGAGCGCTCCTCGGGTACGGGCCGCCGGTGCGTTCCGGGTAAGGTGACGCCTGAGTCCCCATCGTCTAGCGGCCTAGGACTCCGCCCTTTCAAGGCGGCAGCGCGGGTTCGAATCCCGTTGGGGATACCAGGTCCGTCCCGTCCGCGCGTCCGGTGTGGTACGGATCGGCTGTGCGCTTCGGCATCCACGTCCCGAACATCGGCCCGGACGACGGGTCGACGTCCGGCTTCGCCGATCCACGGCTCGTCGCCGAGCTGGCGCACGAGGCCGAGGAGTGCGGCTGGGACGGCTTCTTCGTCTGGGACCACATCGGCGCGGGCTGGCCGGTGGCCGTGGCCGACCCCTGGATCCTCCTCACTGCCGTCGCGCTGCGGACGTCGGTGATCCGCCTCGGCGCGCTGGTGACGCCCCTGCCGCGCCGCCGGCCGTGGAAGGTGGCGCGGGAGACCGCCACCCTGGACCAGCTCTGCGACGGCCGGCTGGTCTTCGGCGCCGGGATCGGCGGAGGGCCGGAGTACAGCTCCTTCGACGAACCCGGGGACGACCGGGAGCACGGGGACATGCTCGACGAGGCGCTGCAGGTCCTCACCGGTCTGTGGTCGGGTGAGCCCTTCGACTTCGAGGGCCACCACTACCGGATCCACGACGTGCAGTTCCTGCCGCGGCCCGTGCAGCAGCGGATCCCCGTCTGGGTGGCGGGGACCTGGCCGAGCAGGCGACCGCTGCGTCGCGCCTCCCGCTGGGACGGCGTGTTCCCGCTGGGACGTGGTCTCGGGTTCGACCAGCAGATGTCCCCCGAAGATCTGGCGGCGGTGGTCGAGCTCGTCCGCCACCACCGCAGCGGGCTCGGCACGCCCTACGACGTCGTCCACTGGGGCATCAGCACCGGCACCGACCTCCCGGCCGACCGTGAGCTGGTCGCCCGCTACGAGGCGGCCGGGGCGACCTGGTGGCTGGAGAACCTCAACAACCAGCGCGGCTCGGTGGCCAGCCAGCGGGAACGCATCCGGCGAGGCCCTCCGCGGTGACACCCGGCTGCACCGCCGCCGGGCGTCAGGTCCGCGCGAGCGCCCGCACCGCGCGCTCGAGCGCGGGGCGCACGTCCAGCCCCGGGTCGACGGTGAGCCGGTGCAGCAGCAGCCCGTCGGCGAGGGCCATCAGCGCCCGGGTCGCCGGCGCCGGGTCGGGGACGCCGACGGCCGCCACGAGCGCCTCGGTCCACCGCTCGAACTCGCGACGCTGCCGCAGCAGCGGCGCGCTCAGCTCCACATCGCCGGCGAGCTCGAGGAAGAGGGCGTAGCGGGCGCGGGTCCGCACCGCGAAGACCCCGGCCTGCACCTCCACCATGGCGGACAGGCCCTCGACCAGACCCTCCACCCCGGTGACGACCGGCATCGCGCCGGGGTCGAAGTCGGCCCGCTCCCGCTCGGCGATCCAGTCGACCACGCCGCCGAGCAGCGCCCGGCGGGTGCGGAACCAGTTCGAGGTGGACCCGGGCGGCAGGCCGGCCCGGTCGTCGACCCGCGCGTGGCTCAGCGCCCGCACGCCCTCGGCGCCGAGCAGCTCGACGGCGGCCTGGAGCGCCCGTTCCCTGGTCGCCGCCGGCATGGACACCTCCTCGACCCCGCTCTACTATGAACATAGTGCTTGGGACGAAGGAGTCACCATGGACACGCCGACCTCCTGGACGCCGCCGATGCCGGAGGCACCCGGTTTCGACCACGTCGTCGTCGAGACGCCCGGCCTACGGACGCACGTCGCCACCACCGGCGACGGCGAACCGGTCGTGCTGCTGCACGGGTTCCCCGAGCACTGGTGGCAGTGGCACGCCGTGGCCCCCGTCCTGGCTGCCCGCGGCTACCGGGTGCTCTGCCCCGACCTGCGCGGCGCCGGCTGGACCGAGGCCGACGACCCCCAGGTGCGGCGCGAGACGCGGCTGCACGACCTGCTCGCCCTGCTCGAGGCGCTCGGTGTCGAGCGCGCGCACGTGGTCTCCCACGACATGGGCACGATCACGGCGGTGCAGCTGTGCTACGACCACCCCGAGCGGGTCCGCACGGCGGTGCAGCTCGCGGTCCCGCCGGCCTTCTTCACCTTCAGCCCGAGGATCGTCCCCGGCTTCCGGCACCTGCCCCCGTTCATCTGGCACCGCCCGGGCGCCTCGCTGCGCGGCATCTTCTCCGAGGCCTACGTCGCCCGGCCGATGTCGGAGGCGACCGTCGAGACCCACCTCGCCCCCCTCAGCCGGCCCGAGGTCGACGCCGCGGTGCGCCGGCTCACCCGCGGCATGATCCTGCCCGAGGCGGTGCGGATGATGCGCGGGGTCTACCGCCGTCGACGGCTCACGGTGCCGACCCTCGTCGTGTACGGCCGTCAGGACCACCCCTGGAGCGAGCAGGTGCTCTCGCGCATCTGCCGCCACCCGGAGCGCTACGCCGACCGTCTCGAGCTCGCCTACGTGGACGACGCCGCGCACTTCATCACCGACGACGCACCCCTGGCGGTCGCCGAGCTCGCGCTGGACTGGTTCGAGCGCGCAGCCTGACCGCCGCACGGGCACCTCAGGCCGTGCCGACGGAGGGACGCGCGGGCGGTGTCAGCCCCCGGGCAGGACCCTCGTGCGGACCAGCTCGGCGGCGACCTCGCGCAGCCGGGTGTTGCTCGTCTGCGAGACGCGGCTCAGCACGGCGAAGGCGTGGTCCTGGTCGAGCTGGTAGCGCTCCATCAGGATGCCCTTGGCCTGCTCGATCACCGAGCGCGACTGCATCGCGATGCGCAGGTGCGCCAGGTCGTCCCGGGTCCGCGCCGCCGCGTCGGCGTTCCCGACGGCCAACGCCGTCCAGGCCGCGACCTCCTCCGCCAGCACCACGTCCTCCTCCGCGAAGCCGTGGGGGCGCCGTGAGTACACGTTGAGCGCGCCGACGGTGACGCTCTGGAAGGGCAGAGGAAGCGACACCGAGCTGCCGACCCCGCGGGCTGCCGCCTGCTCGATGTAGTCAGGCCAACGGGTCTCGGTGGACACGTCCGACACGACCACCGTGCGAGCGCCCAGCCCGGCTTCGAGGCAGGGCCCGTAGCCCCGGTCGTACTGCATCTCGTCGACGTCCTTGGCCAGCTGGCCGTCGTACGCCGCGCTGTAGGCCCGGTCGCCGCGGATCAGGGTGATCGAGGCGGCCTCGACCCCCGGGACGGCGCCGCGGGCGATCGCGGTGACATCGCCCAGCACGTCGGCCAGCTCGCGTCCCACCAGGACGGTGCGGGCCAGCTGCTCGTGGAGGCTGAGGAGGTCGGACATCGTGCTGCTCCAGGTAGGCGGGCGACTCGCGCTCACTGCATGCAGCTCCGGGCCGTGGGTCTTCCACGTCACACGTGGCAGGCGCGCGGCTACCGGTTGATGGGCGTCGAGGGCGCCCAGCGGA
Organism: Auraticoccus cholistanensis; assembly: GCF_009742705.1. Classification (GTDB taxonomy): domain Bacteria; phylum Actinomycetota; class Actinomycetes; order Propionibacteriales; family Propionibacteriaceae; genus Auraticoccus; species Auraticoccus cholistanensis. The sequence goes on along the minus strand of NZ_WPCU01000004.1, from coordinate 586,997 downwards.
AGCCGCGGTCGAAGAGGTAGGTCGCCTCGGCGTCCGGGGCGATGGTGAGGTCGAGACCCTCGCCGCTGAGCCGGACGCGGCCGTCCCCCACCTCCTGCCAGCCGAGCTGCAGGGTGCGCTCGTGGTCGCGCACCAGGCCCTGGCTCCCCTCGCGCACGGGGTAGAGCCGGACGGTGAGCCGCTCCCCCTCCAGCCGGTAGGTGCCCTCCTGGTAGCGGCCGTCGGCGTAGCGGATGCCGATCCGGCTCCAGCCGTCCTGGGCGTACTGGCCGAAGGCCACCTGCTGCCAGCGGGTGTCCTGGCTGAGCTGGGCGGCCGGCTCGGCCGAGTCCTGCACCACGCGGTGGGCGCCGGTCAGCGGCGAGCTGGTCACCGGGATCCCGCCCCGCATGACGACCGCGAAGCCGGTCCCGGAGACGACGAGCGCCCCGACCGCGACCGCCAGACCCAGCCAGCGGGTGACGGCGTGCACCGACGGCCAGGGCACCGCGGTGGGCAGCGGTCGGGGACCGGTGGCCCGGCCGCGCAGCACCCGCCAGAGGTAGGGCGCGGACGGGGCGGCGACCACCGCGCCGCAGAGGCACAGGTAGAGCGCCAGCTGCTTCACCGGCACGTCGAAGGTGAGGTTGAGCAGGAAGACGACGGCCATCGAGGCGAAGGCCAGCAGCCCGCCCAGCCAGGCGGTGCGACGCAGCAGCAGCAGGCCGGCGGCGACCACCTCGGCCAGACCGGAGAGCACCTGGACCGCCGGCGAGAAGGCCATGAACCGCCACAGCAGCCCCATCGGGCTCATCTCGCCGAACTGCACCAGGGCGTCGCCCAGGTCGGCGCGCCCCATCTGCATCAGGAAGACCTTGCTCCAGCCGTACACCAGCAGCGCCAGCGCGAGCTGCATCCGGACCAGCCAGTGCAGCATCCACCCGGCGGTGACCAGCGGCGGCTGCTCCCCGCCGGGCTGGCGGGGCGTCCTGGTCGGGGTGTTCTCGGCGGCGGGAGCGGTGTCGACGGGCACACCGCGAACCTAGGTCCGGGACGGCCGCCGGTCCGCTGACGCGCGTCATGCTTTCGGCAGGACAGCCTCACCGGTGCCGGGTCAGGTCCGTCGCCGCCGGCTCCGGACCGCGAGCACCACCCCACCCACCGCCAGCAGCACGCCGAGCAGCTGCAGCCCCGGCGAGTCGTCGGCTCCTCCGGCCACCACGGCGGCCACGCCGAGCGCGACCGTCAGGATGGCCAGCACCTGGTTCACCACGTCACCACCTCCTCGCCCCACGTCACTCCTCCTCGACCCACTCGAGCAGGTCACCGGGCTGGCACTCCAGCACCCGGCACATGGCCTCCAGCGTGCTGAACCGCACCGCCTTGGCCCGCCCGTTCTTCAGCACCGCGACGTTGGCCGGTGTCAGCCCGACCCGTTCGGAGAACTCCCCGACGCTCATCTTGCGCCGGGCGAGCTCCACGTCCAGCCGCACCACGATGGGCATCAGATCACCGCCTCGAGGTCGCTGCGCAGCGACGTCGCCTGCCGCAGCAGGGCCCTCATCACCACCATCAGCAGCCCGAGCACCGTCAGCCCCACCACCATCACGAACAGCAGCAGCGGCAGCCCCGGGTCCTCGGCGTTGAAGCCGACGTAGAGGAAGACCGCGACCAGCACCACCCAGGCGGCGGCGATGGCCCACACGATGCCGTCCACCCACCCCAGCGAGGCCTCGGTGAAGATCCGGTCGGCCTTGACCAGACCCAGCAGCCGCCAGGTGCAGACGATGACGGCCTGGACGCAGAGCACCCAGAACACCGTCACCGCGGTCGCCGGCCACCTGAGGTAGGCCATCTCCGGGTCCTGGCGGGCCATGTGGGCGAACTGGCCGGGCAGCGACATGACCTGCAGCAGGACCAGCACGGCGAAGAGCACCACCAGGAACACCCGCAGCGGCGCGACCGCGCGTCTTTCGTTCATCATGCATCGACTATCAGCGCTGATCTATCGAAAGTCAATAGGCCCGCAGGCCCACGGGGCTACGACCGCGGGCCGGGACGCCCGCTCGCGGGCCGGCCGAGCCAGGGCCAGGCCAGGACCGCGCCGGTCAGCACGGCCACCGCCGACACCCAACCCGTCTGCGCCGGCGCGGCGACCAGCAGCACCTGCCCGCCGGCGAAGGCCCCGGCGGCGATGCCGACGTTGAACCCGGCGTTGTGGACGGCCGCGGCCGTCGAGGCGTGCTCGCCGCCGGCGCGGATGATCGCGGTCTGCAGCAGCGCGTTGAGCGGGCCCGCCGCGAGCCCCCACACCACCAGCAGGGTGGTGCCGGTGGCGCGGTCGGACGGTGCGAGCGCGAGCAGCAGGAACACCACCGCCAGCGCCAGCAGCACCCCGGTCAGGGTGGCTCTCAGCCGGGTGTCGGCCAGCCGGCCGAGGACGCCCAGACCGACCAGCGCGGCCGCGCCGTAGACCAGCAGCGCCAGCCCGACGTCCCGCACCGAGTAGCCGAAGCCGATCATGATGGGGCTCATGTAGGTGTAGCTGGCGAAGGTGCCGGTGACGACCACCAGGGTGGCCACCTCGAGCCAGCGGAACGGGCGGCGTCGCAGCACCTCGCGCAGCTGGCGCCCACCGCCGACGGGCGAGCCGGGCAGCGGCGGCAACCGGTACCACAGCAGCAGCGTGAGCAGGGCGGCCAGCACGGCCACGCACGCGAAGGAGCCGCGCCAGCCGACCGCGGCGCCGAGCAGCGTGCCCAGCGGGGTGCCGAGCGCGATCGCCACGCTGCTGCCGCTGCCCACGACCGTCAGCGCCGCACCGACCCGGTGCGGCGGGGACAGCGCGGTGGCGTAGCCGAACAGCACGGCGAAGAACAGCGCGTGGGTCAGGCCGCCCACCACCCGCGCCCCGGCCGCCACGGCGTAGCTGCCGGTCAGGCAGAGCACCAGGTTGCTGAGCGCGTAGACCCCCACCAGCCCGGTCATCAGCGGCCGCCGGGGCAGCCCCGACGTCCACGCGTTCAGCGGCACGGAGGCGACCACGACCGTCGCGGCGTAGACCGAGACCAGCAGCCCCACCTCCGACTCCGACACCGCGAGGTCGGCAGCCATCAGCGGCAGCAGCCCCACCGGCAGGGTCTCGGTGGCCACCGCGACGAAGCAGGCGACGGCCAGCAGCACCAGCGTCCCGAGCGGCAGCCGCTGCGGCGGGGCGGCGGCGGGGGACGTGGACATCGGGCTCCTGGTGTCGAGCGGGCGGCTCCGGCGATGCTAGCCACGGCGACGGGGATGCCCGGGACCGGCCGCCGTGGCGCGGACGACGGCCTCGAGCACGGCATCCGGCTCGACGGTCAGCATCCGCCAGGTGAAGCGCAGCACGGTCCAGCCGTCCAGCACGAGCAGGTTCTGCCGTCGCCGGTCAGACTCGAAGGCCTCGGCCGAGGAGTGGAACTCACGGCCGTCGACCTCCAGCACGACCCGGGCGTCGGCGAAGAGCACGTCGACGACGAAGCGGCGTCCGCCGGCCACCACCGCCGCGTTGGCCCGCCAGCCGACCACCCCGGCCTCGCGCAGCAGCTGGTGCAGCAGCCGCTCCGCGGCCGACCACGGCTCGTCGCGAGAGTCGTGCAGCAGCTCGCGGCGGCGCCGGTTGCCGGGCCGCTGGCTGGTGAGCGCCAGCGCCCGGTGCAGCTCGGCCAGGCTGGCCGCCCGGGCGCGGAGGCAGCGGTCGATAACCTCGGGGCCGGAGCTGGCGGCCAGGTCGAGGGCGGCCAGCGCGGCGCAGGCGTGACGGAGCCCGCCCCGCTCGACGACCAGCTCCAGCGGCACCCGGCGGCGCGACACCCGGTACCCCGCCGGGGCGCTGAGCCCGCGCGGACTGGCCAGCTCCACCTCGTCGGTGCGGCGGTCGGGCCAGAAGGTGAGCCTCGCCGCGGCGCCGCCGACCAGCACCGCGTCGCGGTCCCACAGCCCCACGGCGCGCAGCCGCAGCAGCGGCTCGGCCCGGCGGCCGGTCGGGCAGTACACCCCCGGCAGCAGCCGGGTCAGCCGGCCGGCGGCGCGCTCGCGGTGCAGCGTGCTGCGCAGGGCGGGGTGCTCGCGGGCCCGGACCAGCCCGTCCCCCTCACGCAGCGCCTGGACCAGGTCGGGGTTCACTCCCCCACCGTGGGCGCCGGGCGGGAGAAAACCCGCCCGACCGGAGCCGTCCACAGCCGCGGGCGCGCAGCGGCGCGGCTGTGGACGACGGGCTCGCCGGTCGGGCGGGTTTCCTCTCGCCGGGGTCAGGCGGAGACGCCGGCCAGGAACTCGGTGAGCAGCGGCACCAGCACCGACACCCGGCGGGTCACCTGCATGTGGGTGGTGCCGGGCAGCACCGCGAGCTGGGAGCCGCGGATCAGGTCGAGCATCAGCGCGGCGTGCGAGACCAGGGTGAAGTCGCGGTCGCCCTGCACGATCAGCACCGGGCAGGAGATCTGGTCCAGCTGCTCGTCGCTCCAGCCGGCGAAGTCGGCGTCGATGCCGCCGAGCCGCATCATCAGGTCGTCGAACTGCTCCGGGTGCGGGGACAGCCGCCGGTAGGCCTCCTGCATGTCGGCGAAGTCCTGCGCGGTGGGCATGATCGGCGAGGTCTCGAAGGTGGAGGGGTCCAGCAGGTCGGGGTGCATCCCCTCGGGGCGGACGCTGGCCGACATCGGCACGACGGCGCTCACCCGGTCGGGGTAGTTGACCGCCAGCTCCAGGGCGACGGCGCCGCCCATGCTGTGGCCGACGACCGTGGCGCGGGCCAGCCCCAGGTGGTCCAGCAGCCCGACCACGTCGGCGGCGAGCGCGGGGTAGGTGATCGGCCGCCCGTTGTCGGCGGTGCGGCCGTGGCCCTGCAGCTCGACACCGATGACGGTGTGGGTGCGGGCCAGCGCCGGGATCAGGGTGGCGAAGTTGAGGTCGATGGTCAGCATGCCGCCGTGCAGCAGGACCAGCGGCGGGCCCTCGCCGTAGGTCTCGTGGTACAGCCGCAGGCCGTTGACCTCGGCGTAGCCGGTGGTGGTGGGCTCGAGGGTGGTGCTCACAGGGGTTCCTTCCGGGTGGTGGTCGGCGGGTGACGCCGGTCAGGCCTCGAGCCACTCCTGGACCATGGTGGCCGAGGCGTGGACGCACATGATCCGCAGCGGCCCGGTGCCGGTGTTGGTGAAGCCGTGCCAGACGCCCGGCTGCACGACGGCCGTGTCGCCGGCGGTGGCCACCAGCTGCTGGTCGCCGATCGTGATGGTGGCCTGACCGGCCAGCACGGTCCAGGTCTCGGTGTAGGGGTGGCGGTGCAGCCCCGGGCCCATCCCCGGGTCGTTGTCGACGAGGAAGAAGGAGATCCCCGAGCCGTGGTCGCGGCCCTCGAAGCGGAGGCTCCGCGACTCCCCCATCCGGAGCTGGTCGGCGGTGACCAGGGCGGCTGCGGCGCTGCCCTGCGGTGCGGTGGTGCCGATGTCGGTGGTGCCGATGTCGGTGGTGCTCATGTCGGTGGTCCTTCCTGCGGTGGTCCGGGTGCTTCCAGGGTCGCCAGCGGACCGCACGGCGCCTACCCTTTCGACGTGGGTCGAAAGGTCACCTTCTCCCTGGGCGGCGACGACATCTCCGCCATCCGTTTCGGGATCTCGCCGGGGCACGAGATGAGCCACGCCGTCCGCGCCCTGCTCGACCCCGGAGCGCACCCGCTGCAGTGGGGCTGGCTGCGCGCGGTGCAGCCGCGGCTGTCCCGCGAGGCGGTCGGCACGCTGGCCCTGGTGATCGGGGTCGACGGCTACTTCCCCGACTTCCTCACCTGCTCCCCCAGCTGGGAGATGACCCCCGAGGAGGAGGTCGAGCGGCTGCGGACCGTCTCGCTGGAGCAGGTCCGCTTCGACCTGACCAAGGTGCTGGCCCGCTCCAGCGGACGCCGGCACGAGCGGGTCGCGGCGATGCTCGCCGCACCGGCCGAGGCCCGGGAGCGGATCGCCGAGGCGTGGTCGGCGGTGTGGGAGGTGGCGCTGGCCCCGTACTGGGAGCAGAGCCGCCGGCTGATGACGGCCGACATCGCGCTGCGGACCCAGCAGCTCGCCGCCCGGGGCCTGGGCGAGGTGGTGGCCACGCTCGCCGACGGCGTGCACTGGCGCGGCGACGCCATCGAGGTCGACATGCGCTTCCACAGCGAGGTGGTCGACTGCGCCGGCAGCGGCGTGGTGCTGGTGCCCAGCGTGATGTCGCGGCGGTGCTCGGTGCTCACCGAGAAGCACGTGCAGGCCACGCTGTTCTACCCGGTGCGAGGGGTCTCGGAGAGCTGGACCGAGCCCCGTGCCCCCCGCCGCGAGGCGCTGGCCCGGCTGCTCGGCGCCGGACGGGCCGAGGTGCTGCTGAGCCTGGACGCACCCCGCTCCACCAGCGAGGTCGCCGCCGCCTGCGGCCTCGGCGCCCCGACCGCCTCCCACCACCTGGCCGTGCTGCGCGACGCGCGGCTGGTCGACAGCAGCCGTGACGGCGGCCGGGTGCTGCACGCGCGGACCCCGCTCGGGGACACCCTCGCCGGTTGACAATGATTCTCATTTGCTGGTGGGATGCCGGGCATGACGCCACGACGCACCCTCCGACGCCCGCCCCTGCTCGCCGGTCTGGCCCTCGCGCTGGTCGGCACCGCCGCCTGCTCCCCGCAGGCCGAGCCCCAGGCCGCGCCGCCCGAGACCCCGGCCAGCGGCCAGCAGGAGGTGTCCTCGGCCACGCCACGGCTGGTCACCACCTTCGACGGCGGCGCGCTGGTGCTGGACGCCGCCACCCTCGAGGTGCTGGCCGAGGTGCCGCTCGAGGGGTTCAGCCGGGTGAACCCCGCCGGTGACGGCCGGCACGTGCTGGTCAGCACCGCCGGCGGGTTCCGGGTGCTCGACACCGGCACCTGGACCCAGGCCCACGGCGACCACGGCCACCACTACACCGCGCCGCCGCGGCTGACCGACACCACCTTCACCGCCACCGAGCCCGGCCACGTCGTCTCCCACGCCGACCGCACCGTCCTCTTCGACGACGGCACCGGCACCGTGCAGTCCTTCGACCCGCACGAGCTGGCCGAGGGCCGGCCCCAGGTCGACACCTGGACCGCGCCGGAGGCGCACCACGGGGTGGCCGTCGAGCGCTCCGACGGCAGCATGGTCGTCACGGTCGGGGACGCCGAGAGCCGGCAGGGCGTCGCGGTGCTCGACGAGGACGGCGAGGAGCTGGCCAGCAGCGACGACTGCCCCGGCGTCCACGGCGAGGCGGTGACGGCCGGGGAGCGGGTCGTCCTCGGCTGCGAGGACGGGGTGCTGGTGGTCGACGACGAGCGGATCACCAAGCTGGCCAGCCCCGACGACTACGGCCGGATCGGCAACCAGGCCGGCTCGGAGGAGTCGCCCTACCTGCTGGGCGACTACAAGAGCGACCCCGACGCCGAGCTCGAGCGTCCGGAGCGGGTCGCCGCCGTCGACACCGCCGAGGGCGAGCTGCAGCTCGTCGACCTGGGCACCAGCTACAGCTTCCGCTCGCTGGCCCGCGGCCCGCACGGCGAGGGGCTGGTGCTGGGCACCGACGGCGCGCTGCACGAGATCGACCTCGCCGAGGGCGAGGTGACCGGCTCCGTCCCGGTGGTGGAGCCGTGGGAGGAGCCGCTGGAGTGGCAGCAGCCGCGCCCGACGGTCTTCGTCCTCGACCACACCGCCTACGTGACCGAGCCGGCCACCTCCGAGCTGCACGCCGTGGACCTGGAGACCGGCGAGGTCACCGCCACCGGCACGCTCCCCCACGTCCCCAACGAGCTCACCGGCGTCACCGGCTGAGCCGGGACGCCGGGAGCCGGCCGGGTGGCGACCGGGGGCGTCAGCGGTAGATCAGGTGGCGACGACGGCGGCTGGCGAACTCCGCGGTCTCCCGCTTCCAGGAGCTGATCACCGTGTCCGCCGACGCCCCCTGGTCGATCTGGTTCCGCAGCCGCGGCGAGCCGGTCAGCTTGTCGATCCAGTACGGGCGGGCGGTGTCCCAGGAGTCGTAGCGCCACTGGAACTCGGGGTAGAGCTCCTTGAGCCCGATGAGCATCTCGACCGCCACCCGGATGGCGTCGAGCTCCTCCGGGTCGGTGATGTGCACCTGGACGCCGCCGTTGATGACCCCGGCGTTCTTGCTGATCAGCGGGTTGAAGTAGGCCTCGCGGAACAGCACGCCCGGCAGCTCGCGCGCGGTCAGCCACTCGGCCCAGCGGTGGTCGACGTAGGGGGCGCCGATCAGCTCGAAGGGCCGGGTGGTGCCGCGGCCCTCGGAGAGGTTGGTGCCCTCGAACAGGCAGGTGCCGATGTAGAGCAGGGCGGTGTCGGGGGTCGGCATGTTGGGGCTGGGCAGCACCCACAGCAGCCCGGTCTCCTCGAAGAGCATGTCGCGGCGCCAGCCCTCCATCTCCACCACGGTCAGCTCGTCCACGGTGGCGCCCCCGTTGCGGGGCAGGTAGTCGGCGTTGAAGAAGCGGGCCAGCTCGCCCACGGTCATCCCGTGGGCCTGGATGATCTCGTGGGCGCCGACGCCGGAGGTGTACTCCGGAGTCATCATCGGCCCGCGCGGGGTGCCGCCGATGGGGTTGGGGCGGTCCAGCACGGTGAAGGCGACGCCCTCGTCGGCCGCGGCCACCATCGCGGTGTACATCGACCAGATGTAGGTGTAGAACCGCGCACCCACGTCCTGGATGTCGAAGACCACGGTGTCGACCTGGGCCTCGCGGTACATCGCCGCCAGCGAGGTGGCGTTCGCCCCGTAGGCGTCGTAGACCATGATCCCGGTGCGCGGGTCGACCATGTCGCCCTCGGACTCACCGGCCTGGGCGGTGCCCCGGAACCCGTGCTCGGGCCCGAAGACGGCGACCACGTCGACGTTCCCGGACTCGTGCATCTCGTCGACGATGCTGCGGCCGTTCTGCAGGATGCCGGTGGGGTTGGTGAACACCCCGATCCGGCCCTCCGACAGGCCGCGCCAGCCGTCGGCGGCCAGCACGTCCGCGCCGGTGCGCACCGTCGCCCTCCGGGTCTCGGCGCGGGCGGGGGTGGCGCCGTGCACGGCGGCCAGCGGCAGCGCCACCGAGGCCGCGCCGGCTCCGGCCAGCAGTGTTCGTCGGTCCAGGCCGGTCATGGTGTTCTCCTCAGCGGGGCAGGGGTGGGTGGGACGGGAGTTCAGTAGCCGAGGCCGGACCCGAACGGGTACAGCACGGTGCCCGGGTCGCCCAGGGCGGGGATGTCGACCGGGAGCTTGCCCGACGGCTCCACCTCACCGGTCAGCACGCGGGCCAGCGAGGGCACCGTCACCGGGCTGTAGGAGTAGGTGGTCAGGTAGGTCTCGGTGCCGGGCAGCGCCGCGATGTCGTAGGGGTTGCGGACCGCGACCACCACGACCGGGGTGCCGGTCGCCTGCAGCTGGCTGACCAGCCGCTGCTGGGCTGCGGAGGTGCTGGCGTTGTTGGTCAGCACCACCACGGTGTCGGCCTGCTCGGCCGCGGCCACGGCAGCGGCGATCCGCGTGGCGTTCGGCGCGGTGCCGGTCTCCTGCACGGTGGTGGTGGCCCCCCGCGCCGCCAGCTCGGCGGCCAGCGTCGAGGTGGTGCTGACGCCGAACCCGGTCACCAGGACGTCCTGGCCCCCGACCTGGAGCGGCAGCAGGTCGGCGTCGTTCTCCAGCAGGGTGTGGGTGCCGTCGGTGATCCGGTCGGCCTCGGCCCGGTGCTCGGGCGCCCCGACGGTCTGCGAGACCGCCGACTCGTCGACCATCGGGTCGAGCACGGTGCCGTTGGTGCACTTGAGCTGCAGCACCCGCTTCACCTTCTGGTCGATGTCGCCCTCACGCAGCCGGCCGCTCTGCACGGCCTCGACCACCGCCGGGTAGGCCACCGGCAGGTCGGACGACATCAGCAGCTGGTCGGCGCCGGCCTCGAGGGCCCGGACGGCGATCTCGGCGTCGTCGAACATGTCGCGGACGCCGGCCATCTGCAGGGAGTCGGTGACGATGACGCCCTCGTAGCCCATCTCCTCGCGCAGCAGGTCGGTCAGGATCGGCTTGCTCAGCGTGGCCGGGACCCCGGAGTCGTCGAGGGCGGGCATCACCAGGTGCGCGGTCATGATCATGTCGGCCCCGGCCTCGATGGCGGCCTCGAACGGCGGCCGGTCCAGCTGCTCCCACTGCTCACGGGTGTGGGTGATCAGCGGCAGGCCGGTGTGGGAGTCGGTGGCGGTGTCGCCGTGGCCGGGGAAGTGCTTGGCCGAGGAGGCGATGCCCGCGTCGTCCTGGTAGCCCGCCACCTGGGCGGCCACGAAGTCGGCGGCCAGCTCGGGGTCGGAGGAGAAGGAGCGGACGCCGATCACCGGGTTCTGCGGGTTGACGTTGACGTCGGCGTCGGGGGCGAAGTTCACGTTGACCCCCATCGCGGCCAGCTCCTCGCCGGTGATCGCGGCGGCGGTGCGCGCGTCCTCGGTGCTGCGGGTGGCGGCCACGGCCATCGAGCCGGGGAACTGGGTGGCCGGCGGGCCGATGCGGGTGACGACGCCCTGCTCCTGGTCGATCGCGACCTGCAGCGGGACGTCGAAGCGGTCGGCTCCGAGCGCCGCCTGCTGCAGACCGTTGGACAGCCCGGCGATCTGCTGCGGGCCGCCGGCCACGGAGTCGGTCCAGGCGAAGTAGATGGCCCCGCCCAGGTGGTACTTCGCGATGATCTCGGCCGGCGTCTCCAGGCCGTAGAAGTCGACGTTGCGGGGGTCCTTGGTGGTGGCGGTCGGGCCGTAGAGCTCCTGGATGAACAGCTGGCCGACCTTCTCCTCCAGCGTCATCTGCTTGGTGACCTGCTGCGACCAGGCCCGGCACACGCCCTCGGTGACGACCCCGCGCTTCTTCAGCTGGTCGGTCGGGTTGGGCCGGTCGGCCGCGGCGGGCTGGACCGCGCCGAGGGCGACCAGGCCGGCGGCGGCGGTGGCCACCGCGGCGAGGCCGAGGCGCCGGCCCCGACGAGCGGTGGAGGGACGGTCGGTACATGGCATCTGGGACTCCAGCAGCAAGGGGGGCATCGGTCCAGCACCGGCCGGACAGCACCGCGGGGACGGGGTTTCGTCGATCCTCGCCCACCGCGCCCCGGCGCGCAAGACCCTGCGAGGTCCGGGATCGCGCGAACTTACGTCACGTATCTCCGGGCCCCGCACACCGCCACCGGGCAGGAGCACCGGCCGGGGGCACCGAGGATGCGTTCCCGGTCCCGCCCGGGTGTCGTCGCCGGCGTCAGCCGTTGGGCAGGATCGAGACCTTGACCGAGGAGCCGCTCGTGTCGGCGACCAGGTCGAGGGCCTGCTGGAAGTCGGCCAGGCCGACCTGGTGGGTGCAGATGTCGTCGACCGGGACCTTGCCGTCCTCGAGCATCTTGATCGCCGCCGGCCAGCAGTACGGGCCGAGGTGGGCGCCGAGCACGTCGAGCTCCTTGTCGTCGGAGATGATCGTCCAGTCGACGGTGACGTCAGAGCCGAAGACGGAGTACTCCACGTAGGTGCCGAGCTTGCGCAGCAGGTTGAGGCCCTGGCCGACGGCGGACGGGTGGCCGGTCCCCTCCAGGTAGACGTCGGCGCCGTAGCCCTCGGTCAGCTCCCGGACCCGGGCGACGGCGTCCTCGCGGGCGACGTTGATCACCACGTCGGCGCCGCAGCGGCGGCCGAGCTCGAGCTTGTCGTCGTCGAGGTCGAGGGCGATCAGCAGCCGCGGGTTCTTCTGCCGGGCACCCAGCACCAGCCCCAGGCCGATCGGTCCGCAGCCGGCGACCACCACCACGTCCTCGAACGTGATGCCACCCCGCTCGACGGCGTGCAGGGCGCAGGACAGCGGCTCGGCGAAGGCGGCGTGGTGGGGGGCGAGCTCCTTCGACACCCGGTGCACGCGGGCCCGCGCCGGCACCAGCAGATACTGCGCCATCGCCCCGTCGAAGCTCTTGAACCCGAAGATGTCGTGGGGGCCGCACATCCAGTACTGCCCGCGCCGGCAGTAGCGGCACTCCTCGCACGGCACGATCTGCTCGCAGACCACCCGGTCGCCCAGCTGCACGCCGTGGCGCTCCAGGGCCGCCTGGTCGCCGCGGACCACGTCGCCGACGAACTCGTGCCCGGGGATCCGGCCCCGCTCCACGTAGGGCGGGCGGTCCTGGTCGCCCCAGAACTTCGCAGCGCCGTGGTAGCACTTCAGGTCGCTGGCGCACACCCCGACCGCGCGGACCTCGAGCAGCATCTCCCCCGGCCCGGGGACCGGGACGTCGACCTCCTCCAGCCGGTAGTCCTCGGGTCCGTGGACGACCACGGCCTGCATGCGGGTGGGGATCTGCTCGGACATCACTGACCTCCGTCGGGCTCGGCTGCTCGCCCAGAGTCTGGCGTCCCGGGCCCGTCCGCGCACCACCGGGTCCTCCGCACCGGGTGCGACGGCGGCTCCCGGGAGGCGCCGCAGCGCTCGATTCGCTCCGCCCCGGTCCCTGCGCTATAGTTTCGGATCGCTGGCCGGAGACGGCCGGAAGAGGCCCTGAGCACGATCTGGGCCCCGTGGCGCAGTTGGTTAGCGCGCCGCCCTGTCACGGCGGAGGTCGCGGGTTCGAGTCCCGTCGGGGTCGCGAGAGCGGTGATGATCCATCCGGATGGTCACCGCTTTCGATCGTCGTGGTCCTGGTGCCCAGGGTCCCCGCGGCCAGGTAGCTCAGTTGGTAGCAGCGTTCGCCTGAAAAGTGAAAGGTCGCCGGTTCGAGCCCGGCCCTGGCCACAGTCGAGGCCCCTCCCCCTGCGGGGAGGGGCCTTCGTCGTCCCCGGCCCCGGACGGGGCGAGGCCTCCTGGTCCCGGGTACGCGGACGGCCCCGCACCCGGGAGGGTGCGGGGCCGTGCCGACGGGTCACTGCTGGGCGGCCTCGGCCAGCTTCTCCTCGCCCTGCTCCATCTGCTGGGCGCGGGCGATCGCCGCCATCTGCTCCTTGCGCCCCGGGGTGTCGGCCACGTCACCGACGATGGCCACCGAGTTGCGGGGGTAGCTGAAGTAGCGGGTGGCCAGGCTGACCATGGCCTGGATCCGGTTCCGGCCGCCGAGCAGCATGTAGATGTGCAGGGCGACCCACGCCACCCAGGCCGGGAACCCCTTGAACTTGGGCCCGCCCTTGAGCTCGACCACGGCGTCGTTGCGGCCGATGGTGGCCATGGTGCCCTTGTCGAAGTACTTGAAGGGCTTCATCGGCTGCCCCTTGGCGAGGGCGACGATGTTGTGGGCCACGTGCTTGCCCTGCTGCATGGCCGGCGGGGCCACCTGGGGCAGCGGGTCGGTCTCGATCATGGCGCAGTCGCCGATGCCGAAGATGCGCTCCTCGCCCTTGGCCAGCAGGGTGTCCTCGAGCAGGATGCGTCCGCCGCGGCCGATCTCCAGGCCCCACTCGCGCACGATGGAGTAGCCGCCGATGCCCGCGGCCCAGATGACCAGGTCGGCCTGCATGGTCTCGCCGCCCTTGAAGTCGACGCTGTCGGCGCGGACCTCGGCGATGGCCGTCCCGGTGCGCACCTCGACGCCGCGCTTCTCGAGCTCGCGGCGGGTGTACTCGCGCAGGTCGGGCTTGAAGGGGCCCAGCAGGTGGTCCATCATCTCGACGAGCACGACGCGGACCCGGTCGCGGTCGATCTCGGGGTAGACGACCGGGACGCCGTAGGTGCGCATCTCGGCCAGCGAGCCGGCCATCTCGACGCCGGTGGGGCCGCCGCCGACGACGATCACGGTGAAGCCGCGCTCCTTGGCGGCCGGGTCGGCGGCCAGGCGCTCCATGGCACCGAAGATGGTGTCGCGGACCTCGATGGCCTGGCGGCGGGTGTACATCGAGCGGGTGTACTCGGCCGCACCCGGGATGCCGAAGTGGTTGGTGGTCACGCCGTTGGCCACGACCAGGTAGTCGTAGTCGATCGGCGGGCCGTCGTCGACCAGCACCTGCCGGTTCTCGCGGTCGATGCCGGTGACCAGCGCGCGGCGGAACCGGGCCAGCCGACGGTGCTGCTTGGCCACCAGGGCGCGCAGCGAGTAGGTCACGTCCCCAGGGTTCAGACCGCCGGTGGCCACCTGGTACAGCAGCGGCTGGAACGTGTTGTACGGGTGGCGGTCCACGAGGGTGACCCGGCAACCGAGCTTCGTCAGCTCGCGGGTAGCCGACACACCTCCGAAACCGGCCCCGATCACCACGACATGGGGTGCAGTGCTCATGCCCTCATTCTTGCGCGTCGCCGCGCCGGGAGACGAATCGGGTGACCCGCCGGGGAGTGTGTCCGCCGTCACCCCCGACGGGGCGGCTCCGCAGCCGGTCGCGGATCGATACGGGAGGGCCGGGCGGGGGTGGGCTGCTCGGGCGTGGGCGCCAGCAGGTAGCCGTTCAGCCAGCGTCCCAGCTCGGTGAAGGTGGTGCTCCGCGCGGGCTCGTCGGAGAGCACCAGGTCGTGCATGCCGCCGTCGATGCGCACCACGGTCACCAGCCGTCCGAGGCGGACGGCTCGCTGGGCGATCTGCTCCACGTCCAGCACGATGTCGGCCGCCCGGAGCTCCGGCTGCCAGGTCCGGCGGAAGTCGCTGCGGGCCGAGCACATCACCAGCACCGGCACGTCGATGGTCAGCCCCGCGGCCACCCGCTTGTGGCCCTCGAGCACGGCGCGCAGCCAGCCGACGCGCACCGGCCACGCCGGCGAGGCCTTCCAGGCCAGGTCGTAGGACCACTCCCCCTCGCGGCTGACGTGCAGCGCCCGGGCGTAGAGGCCGGGGTCGGGCAGCCTGAGCACCGCGGTGGGCAGCCGCTGGCCGAGCCCGCTGAGGATGGGCGGACCGAGGGTGCGCAGCATCGCCGACCCCTGCAGGTCCAGCCACGGCGAGTTGAGCACGACGCCGTCGAGCTCACCGGGGCGCTGGTCGGCCCACAGCGCGCCGACCAGCCCGCCGGTCGAGTGGCCCATCAGCGTGACGCGGGGGTGGTCGGCCCTGATGACCTCCAGCGCCGCGTCGAGCTCCTCGCCGTAGAGGTCGAGGTCGTTGATCCAGCCCTGCAGCTGGCCGGGCCGCAGCGAGCGTCCGTAGCGGCGCAGGTCCACGGCGTGGAAGGCGTAGCCGAGCCCGGCCAGGAAGTCGGCGAGGTGGGTCTGGAAGAAGTAGTCGTTCCAGCCGTGCACGTACAGCACGGCACGGTCGGTGTCGCGTCCGGCGACACGGCGCACCAGCGTGGCCGTGGGCGGGTCCTCCGGCTCCCCGGGGGCGGTCTGCGCCCCGGGGAGCGGGAGCTCCCGGGCCTCGTAGCCGGGCAGGACGTCAGGGCGCCACGGGCCCGGTGGCGTGGCCACGGTCAGCCGGCGGCGGGGTCGGCGGGCGTCACTTCACCCAGCTGACGTTCACCGGGTAGCGGTAGAAGTCGCCGCGGTTGGCCGCCATCGCGGCCATGATGCCGAACACGAGCGCCGCCACCCAGGCCACGAACCAGGTGATGAAGCCGACGCCGACCGTCATCAGCACCCCGCTGACCACGTAGACGATCGTCACCAGGATCGAGAAGTTCAGCGCCTGGGCCGCGTTGGCCCGGATCCACTCCGAGCGGTCCCGGTAGACCAGGTAGACGACCAGCGGGCCGAGGAAGCCGGTGACGATCATCCCGACGTGGCTGAGGGTGCCCCACAGCCGCTCCTCCGACGGGGGCACGGCCAGCGCACCGGGCGGCGGGACCTGCTGCCCCGGGTAGCCGCCCTGCTGGCCGTAGGGGTCGTGGCCACCCGGCTGGGCCGGCGGGTAGGAGCCGGCGGACGCCTGGGCGTAGGGCTGCTGGCCGTAGGGATTGGCGCTGGGCTGGGAGTACGGCTGCTGCCCGTAGGGGTTCGCGCTGGGCTGGGAGTACGGCTGCTGGCCGTAGGGGTTCGCGCTGGGCTGGGAGTACGGCTGCTGCCCGTACGGGTTCGCACTCGGCTGGGAGTACGGGCCGGCGGGCGGACCGGACGGGCCCGGCGCGCCGGAGGGACCGGGCTGCGTGTGGCCACCGGCCTGTCCCCCGGCGGAGGTGCCGTAGGAGCCGGGGTCGGCGCTCGCCCGCTGCGGCGGGGCGCCCGCGTCCTGACCCGCGCCCGGCTGGCCGTCGGCGGGCTGACCCGCGCCCGCGTCCTGCGCACCCGGCTGGGCACCCTCGCGGGCGTCGCCGGGTTCGCCCCAGACCTGCTCGGTCTCGGTCGGGGTCGCCTGGTAGTCCGGGCGCCCGTAGCTGGGCGTGACGTAGCTCGGCCCCGCGTAGCTCGGGGTGTACCCGGCCGGGGCCGGACCGTCGGCGGCGCGCTGGGCGCGCTCGGACTGCTGCTCCGGCGTCAGGTCCCAGAACCGCTCGGCGGAGTCCGGGCTGCCCGCGGGCTGGCGCTGGGGGGCGTTCGGGTCGCTCATGCCAGCAGGCTAGCAACCCGGCGGGTTCTCACCCCCCGTCGACGGGGCGGCTAGACCGAGCGGCGGTACTGGCCGTCCTCGTCGTCGTCGTCGACCGCGTACTTGTCCGCGAGATCGGTGTAGGGATCGGGCACCTCGTGGTGCTCGTCGCCGGTGGAGCTGCCCCGGAGCTCTCGCTCCAGCGAGGTCAAGTCCGTACCGACGCTGCGGTACTTCAGCTCACGGGCAACCTTGGTCTGCTTTGCCTTTGCACGGCCGCGCCCCATATGGGTCGACCCCCTCGCGTCTCAGCGCGCGGACGAGCCGCGGCTCTTTGTGGTCATGTCGTGGCGCCAATCTACCCGAGCGGGGAAGTGACGCAAAGCAGGGAGGCCCGGAGTGGTCAGCGGTGGTCGCCGACGAGCTCCACCCGACCGCCCGGGACGTCCTCCACCCGGCCGCAGACCCAGGCCGGCAGACCGCGCGAGGCCAGCAGCGAGACGGCGGTGTCGACCGACTCCGGGGGCAGCACCGCGACCATGCCCACGCCCATGTTCCAGGTGGCCTCGACGTCGGCGGCGGTGAGCCGGCCGAGCTCCTGCAGCACCGAGAACACCGCGGGCGGGGTCCAGCTGCTGCGCTCGACCACGGCCGAGAGGGACTCCGGCAGCACGCGGGAGAGGTTGTTGGCCAGTCCGCCGCCGGTGACGTGGCTGAGCACGCGGACCTCGCAGGCCTCGGTGAGCGCCAGGCAGTCCAGGGCGTAGATGCGGGTGGGCTCGAGGAGCTCCTCGCCGAGGGTGCGCCCGAACTCGGGCACCTCGCGGTCCAGGGCCCAGCCGGCCTCGGCCACCACGTGGCGCACCAGCGAGTAGCCGTTGGAGTGCAGCCCGGAGGCGGCCATCGCCACCAGCACGTCGCCGGGGCGCACCCGCTCCGCGCCCAGCATCTTGTCCCGCTCGACGATCCCGGTGGTGGCCCCGGCCACGTCGTAGGCGTCGGGCTCGAGCAGCCCGGGGTGCTCGGCGGTCTCGCCGCCCAGCAGCGAGGCGCCGGCCAGCACGCAGGCGTCGGCGATGCCGGAGACGATGTCGGCGATGCGCTCGGGCACCAGCCGGCCGCAGGCGATGTAGTCGGTGACGAAGAGCGGCTCCGCGCCGCAGACGACCAGGTCGTCGACCAGCATGCCGACCAGGTCGTGGCCGATGGTGGTGTGGACGTCCATGGCCTGGGCGATCGCGACCTTGGTGCCCACCCCGTCGGTGGAGGTGGCCAGCACGGGGTGCTGGTAGCGGGCCAGCGTGCTGGCGTCGAAGAGACCGGCGAAGCCACCGAGCCCGCCGATCACCTCGGGACGGCGGGTGCGGCCCACCGAGGTCTTGAGCAGGTCGACCGCCCGCTCCCCCGCCTCGATGTCGACGCCGGCGCGGGCGTAGGCGGACGTGTTCGGCGCGTCCACTCAGGCCTCCACGGACTCGGGCACGCGGTCGGCGACCGGCTCGGCGGCGCCGTCGGCCTCGTCGAGCTGCAGCGCCGGCTGGGTGGAGGCGGCGTCCAGGCCGTGCCGGCCGGTGCGCTCGGAGAGCGGGATCTCGACCGGGTACACGCCGTCGAAGCAGGCCCGGCACAGGTCGTCCTTGGGCAGCGTGGTCGCCCCGACCAGGCCGTCGAGGGAGATGTAGCCCAGCGAGTCGGCGTCGATGGAGCGGCAGATCTCCTCCACCGAGAGCCCGTTGGCGATCAGCTGGGCGCGGGTGGCGAAGTCGATGCCGTAGAAGCAGGGCCAGCGCACCGGCGGGGAGGAGATCCGCACGTGCACCTCGGCGGCGCCGGCCTCGCGCAGCATCCGGACCAGGGCGCGCTGGGTGTTGCCGCGGACGATCGAGTCGTCCACCACCACCAGCCGCTTGCCCTCGATGACGTCGCGCAGCGGGTTGAGCTTGAGCCGGATGCCGAGCTGGCGGATGGTCTGGCTGGGCTGGATGAAGGTCCGCCCGACGTAGGAGTTCTTGACCAGGCCCTGGCCGTAGGGGATCCCGGACTGCTCGGCGTAGCCGATGGCGGCCGGGGTGCCCGACTCGGGCACCGGGATCACCAGGTCGGCCTCGACCGGGTGCTCGATCGCGAGCTGGCGGCCGACCCGGACGCGGGTCGTGTGGACCCGGCGGTTGCTGATGGTGGTGTCGGGCCGGGCCAGGTAGACGTACTCGAACAGGCAGCCCTTGGGCTCGGGCTTGGCGAAGTGGCGGCTGCGCAGCCCGTCCTCGTCGATGGCGATCAGCTCGCCCGGCTCGATCTCGCGGACGAAGGAGGCGCCGACGATGTCGAGGGCCGCCGTCTCGCTGGCCACCACCCAGCCCGTCTCCAGCCGTCCCAGCACCAGCGGGCGGATGCCCTGCGGGTCACGGGCGGCGTAGATGGTGTCGTTGTCCATGAAGACCAGGCAGAAGGCGCCGCGCAGCCGGGGCAGCACCTCCATGGCGGCCTCCTCGACGCTGAGGTCCTCGTAGGTGGCCAGCAGCGCCGTGACCAGGGTGGTGTCGTTGGAGGAGTCCATCGTCACCTTGTGGCTCACCGGCTGGGCGTTGGGCCGGCTGGCCAGCCAGGCCTCGAGCTCGTCGGTGTTGGTCAGGTTGCCGTTGTGGCCGAGGGCCAGACCGCCGGTGGCGGTGGGGCGGAAGGTCGGCTGGGCGTTCTGCCAGACGCTGGCGCCGGTGGTCGAGTAGCGGGTGTGGCCGATGGCCACGTCACCGCGCAGCGAGGCCAGCGTGGACTCGTCGAAGATCTGGCTGACCAGGCCCATGTCCTTGTAGACCATGATCTGCGAGCCGTTGCTGACCGCGATCCCGGCCGACTCCTGGCCACGGTGCTGCAGGGCGTAGAGCCCGAAGAAGGCCAGCTTGGCGACCTCCTCACCGGGCGCCCAGACCCCGAAGACACCGCAGGCGTCCTGGGGTCCACGGTCCTGCGGATCGATGTCGTGGTTGAGGCGACCGTCGGGGCGAGGCACGCAGCGAGTTTAGCGGCTCGCGCCCAGCCCCCGCCCCGCGCCCCGCCCCGGGCGGTGCTCAGCCCGGCAGGTGCTCCCCCACCAGGGCCAGGTTCTGGATCGCGGCGAGGCCGTACTGGGCGGCGTCGTTGGTGCTGACCGGACGCACCTCCTGCACCACCTCGGCCACCTCGTGACCGGTCACCGTCACCACGTCCCAGGGCATGGTCTGCAGCGGGTTGGTGTTGAGCTGGTCGCCGTCGCCGATGTCGAAGGCGTGCCAGGCCAGCCGGGCCAGCTCGGCGTCCCCGGTGCGGGCCGCGGCCCAGGCGGTCAGCCGGCTGTGGGCCTGGATCAGCGAGATCCCCGACAGCGGGGCCCCCACCGCCTCCTGCTGCGCCTCCGGCCCGGCCAGGTAGAGCCGGCAGTACCGCAGCCAGGCCTGCTCGAAGCCCGGCGCCTCCTCCGGCGTGCCGGCGGTCAGCGCCACCAGCTCCGAGCAGATCTCCACCAGCCCGAAGACGGCCGAGAGGTGGGACACCCTGACCCGGTCCCGGCTGGTGTCGAAGCGGCCGGTCTCCAGGTCGAGCAGCGCCTCGCCGGTCAGGAAGCCCTGCGGCAGCGACCCGATGTCGGTCATGGTGCCCAGCAGCCGGTCGCGCGCGCGGGTGTCGCCGTGCCGCTCCCAGCGGGTGAGCCAGGCCGCCGCCAGGGCGCTCCAGTCCGTGCCCAGGCCGACGGCCAGCGCCGACGGGTCGGGGGTGTAGACGTCGGTGCGGACCTTGCGGGTGGGGTCGATGGCGGTGAAGGTGCGCTCGGGCTCGGCGAGCTCGTCGAGCAGGTCGCCGGTGCGCTCGTCGGCGGTCAGGTAGTAGAAGAAGCGGCGGTAGGCCGCCGTGGAGATCCGCAGCTGCTTGGCGCTGCAGCCCCAGTGCTGGACGTTGTGCCGGGTGCCCAGGCCCTTCCAGCGGCCGGCGTGGTAGACGTCCACCTCGCCGGTGTGGCGGGTCATCGCCTCGGCCAGCCGGAAGACGTCGGCCCGGCCGGTGCGCAGGAAGGAGTACCACAGCCACAGGTCGGGGCTGAGCTCGGAGTTGTCCCAGGCGTAGCCGCCGACGTCGTAGCGCCACTGGTGGCGGTCGTGGTCGTAGGTGTGCATGACGTCGCCGAAGTCCCAGAAGCCGTACCAGCGCCGCTGCTCCACCTGGCCGGCGTAGTAGTCGAGCAGGAGGTCGAGCCGGTCCTCGATGGCGGCGCGGGCGGGGGTGCTGCGGTCGACCAGGGACCAGTCGCCGAAGACGCCGGCCGCGTGCAGCCGCTCCGGCGGGCAGACCAGCAGGGCCGGGTCGCCCAGCGCGGCCGCGTGCTCGGACAGCTCGGCCCCGGTCGGGGTGGCGGCGTGGGCCCGCAGGGTGAGCTCGGAGGTGCGGGCGATGCCGTGGGCGTCGCCGAAGCCGGGCTCGTAGTCCTCGTAGGTGATCTCCAGGCCCTCGAGCTGGCTGGCGAAGTCGTCCTGGCCGAGGCCGTCGTGGTAGAAGCGCAGGTCCATCGCCGGCGCCGACGGCGACCACATCCACACCGTCGCGGTGGCGGTGGCGGTGGCCGCGCCGCGGACGTCCAGCCGGGTCGGGTGCTGCTGCCAGAAGTTCCGGAGCCCGAAGCCGAGCCCGCCGCCGGCACCGCCGAGGTAGCCGTAGCCGGCCGAGCGCCGCCCCGACGGGATGGTCACCCAGGACCGGCCCGCGCCGGTGCGCTTGCGTAGCAGGTAGCCGTCGGCGCTGGTCTGGTCCAGGGTCCAGTCGTTCCAGGCCGGGATGAGCTCCAGCCGCCGGGAGACCTCCGGGGCCCACTCCTGCACCGGCGGGCAGGGACGTCCCTCGACCTGCGCCCGGCGGACCTGCTCGCCCGGGTCGCGGCGCAGACCGGTGAGGCCCCGGACGGCCTCGGTCAGGAAGCCGACCGCCTCCTCGTCGCGGCCCGGTCCACCGGCGGTGCCGGCCAGCCGCACGTGGCGGTCGTGCAGGGCGTCGCGCATCGGCACCGAGGCCCGCAGCCCCAGCCCGGCCAGGAAGTCCCGGTCGGCGTCGCCGTCCCAGACCAGCGAGTGCACGACCCGCAGCTCCTCGGAGCCGGCGGCGAGGACCAGCCGGACGGTGAACGGCAGCCAGGCGCCGCGCCCGCCCCGCGTCGCGGCGGCGGAGGGCCGGGCGTGGCGGCCGGTCAGCCGGACGACCGCGCGCAGCGGACCCGACTGCTCCACCACCACCTCCTCCACCAGCCCGCGCAGCTCCTCGCGCTCGACGTGGCCGCCGGCGTCGGGGGTGGGTCCGCCCTGCCAGAGGCTGACCAGCTCCACCGGGCCGACCACCGTGCGGCCGTCCCGCTCGGCGGAGCCGACCAGCAGCGGGCCGCTGGTGGGGATGGTCCAGCGCACCACGCCGGTGTCGACCACCACGCCGTCGGCGGACTCGCCCACCCTGACCACCGGGCCCTCGACGGGCGCGGGGTCGGCGGTCGGGGTGAGGGTGTACCCCGCCGCCGGGTCCTGCTGCGGGCCGATCGCGTGGGCCGACCACTTGACGCTGCCGTCGGGCCAGCGGGCGGTCACCCAGCTCTGCACCGGCACCGGCCGGCCGTCGGCGGTGGCCAGCGCGAAGCCGTCCCCGGCACCGACCGTGCCGCGGGCCCAGGGCACCCCCCAGGTGGTGGCCTGGGGACGGGGACGGGTCAGCCAGCGCAGCGGGGTGGGGGTCACGGGGATCCTCTCGCGGGGTCGGTGGGTCGGGGGTGGGTGTGCCGGGTCGTGTGTGTGGGGTGCGGGTGTGTGGCGTTCGGGTGTGTGGGGTGCGGGTGTGTCAGGTGCGGGGCGGTGGTCAGGCGGCGGGGCGGGACCAGCCGGCGGCCGTCCACAGCCCGGCGAGCTCCTCGGCCACCAGCTCGGCCACCGCCACGGCGCCGTCGAAGGAGAAGTGGGTGTCGTCGGCGCAGCCGTCGGGGTAGAGCGGGTGCTCGCCGCGGCCGAAGTGGGTGAACAGCGCCCGCGACCCCTCCTCCCCCAGCCGGGCGTAGAGCTCGGTGGTGCTGCGTGCCAGGTCCAGGCACGGCCAGCCGCGACGGCCGGCGAGCTCGCGGACCGCGCCGGGGTAGTCGCCGTGGGTGTCGACGAGGCGACCCTCCACGAAGCGGCGACGGGCCACCGGGGTGCACAGCACCGGCCGTCCACCCCGCTGCAGCACCTCCTCGCCGGCCCGCTCCAGGTTGGTGGTGTAGCCCGTGCGGGCGGCGAGGTGCTCGGCCTTGGAGTCGTTGTGGCCGAACTGCAGCAGGACCACGTCCTGCGGGCGGAGCTCGGCCAGCAGCGCCGCCCACAGCCCCTCCTGCCGGTGGCTCTCCGTGGTGGCCCCACCCCGGGCGGTGTTGAGCACGGCCACGGTGCGGACCGGTTCCCCGGCCCGCACCGCCGCCTCGGTCAGCCGGCGGTTGAGCGGGGCCCCCAGGTGGGGGCCCCAGCCCGACATCGGCGTCTCCGTGGCCGGGCAGGCCGCCACCGTCGAGTCCCCGGCGAGCAGCACCCGGGGACCCGGAGCGGGATCGCTCACCCCTTCACCGAGCCGATCAGCATGCCCTTGGCGAAGTGCTTCTGCAGGAAGGGGTAGACCAGCAGGATCGGCAGCGTCCCCACCACCACGGTGGCGAACTTGATCCCCTGCTCCGGCGGGAGGTACTGCGGGTCGAGCTGGCCGAGGGTGGAGGCCATGTCGGCCGAGACGGTCACCTGCCGGATGAACATCTGCAGCGTCCACTTGTCGGAGTCGTCGATGTAGAGCAGGGGCGACATGAAGTCGTTCCAGATCCCGACGGCGTAGAACAGCGAGAAGGTCGCCAGGATCGGCTTGGACAGCGGCAGCACGATCCGGAAGAACACCCCGATCTCGGAGCAGCCGTCGATCCGGCCGGCCTCCTGCAGCTCCTCGGGCAGCTCCTGGAAGAAGTTCTTGATGATCACCAGGTAGAACGGGCTGATCGCCATCGGCAGGATGAGCGACCAGTAGGAGTTCAGCAGCCCCAGCTCGCGCACGATCAGGAACGTCGGGATCATCCCGCCGCCGAACACCATGGTGAAGATCACCAGGTTGAGCACCAGGTTGCGTCCCGGCAGCGCCTTGTGCGCCAGCGGGTAGGCCATCGTGGCCGTCAGCGCCAGCTGCACCAGCGTGCCCACCGCCGTCACCCCCACCGTCACCAGCAGGCTCCGCACGAAGGTGCCGGTGGAGAAGATGTAGGCGTAGGAGGACAGGTCGACGTCGTTCGGCCACAGGAAGAACGGCCGTGAGGCCAGCTCGGCCTCGCTGGCGAAGGAGCCGGCGATCACGTACAGGAACGGCAGCACCGTGATCACGGCCAGGGCGACCAGGACCAGCAGGTTCAGCCCGTCGAAGAGACGGCTGCCCAGCGACTCCTTCTGGCCGCGCCGGCGCAGCGGCTGGGTGCCGGGACCGCTGCGGCCGCGGACCGAGCGGGGGTCGTCCAGCGCCGCCGCCTGGACCTCACGGCCCGGTTCGTCGAGTGTGCTCACTGCCCCCTCCTCAGAACAGTCCGCGCTGGCCGACACGGCGCGCGATCCAGTTGGAGCCGAAGATCAAGATGATCCCGATGACGGCCTTGAACAGCCCCACCGCGGTGGAGTAGCTGTACGAGCCCTGCGTGATGCCGAGGTAGTAGACGTAGGTGTCGAACACGTCGGCGACCGACCGGTTCAGGCTGTTGGTCATCAGGTAGATCTGCTCGAAGCCGGTGTCGAGCAGGTTGCCCGACAGCAGGATCGCCATGATCACCACGGTCGAGGCGATCGCCGGCAGCGTGACGTGCCACAGCTGCCGCCACCGGCTCGCGCCGTCGATCTTGGCCGCCTCGTACAGGTTCGGGTCCACCCCGGTCAGCGCGGCCAGGTAGATGATCGTGCCCCACCCGGTGGACTTCCACAGGGTCTGCAGGATGATCAGCGGCCGGAACCAGTCGGGGTCGGCGAGGAAGTCGAAGCGGTTCCCGGTCAGGCTGTTCGCCGCCGCGGTGATCGCACCGACGTCCAGGGCGAAGAGCAGGTAGGTCAGCGAGGCCACGATCGTCCACGACAGGAAGTGCGGGATGTAGATCAGCGACTGCACCGTCCGCTTCACGATCTGCAGCCGCAGCTCGTTCAGCAGCAGCGCCACGACGATCGGCGCCGGGAAGACGATCACCACGTTGAGCGCGGCCAGGATCAGGGTGTTGCTCAGCAGCCGCGGGAAGTCGGGGCTGGAGAACAGCGCCTCGAAGTGCTTGAACCCCACCCAGGGACTGCCGGTCATGCCCAGGAAGGGCAGGTAGTCCTGGAAGGCGATCGTGATCCCGTACATCGGGGCGTACTTGAAGATCGCGAAGTACACCACGCCCGGCGCCAGCAGCAGGTACAGCCAGCGGTAGCGCAGCAGCCGCGCCTTCAGGCTGACCTTGCGGTCCACGTGCCCGGGTGCCGGGGGCGTGGCCCCCGACACCCGGCTGCTCTCGACCGTGGTGCTCACTGCAGCTCGGCGTA
>NZ_WPCU01000004.1:545566-561985 GCF_009742705.1 Auraticoccus cholistanensis | reverse complement strand
GATCTGGCCGGCGATGAACTTGATCCGGGCGTCGGCGATGATGACGTCCAGCACCGCACCCTGGGTGCTGGCGGTCGGGGACACCAGCGCGGCGGCCGGGTTGTAGACGGCCGTCTCCATGTCGCGGGCCCGCAGCATGTCGCGGCGGTCGTAGGCCTCCTTGGCCGCGGCGCTCTCCGGCTCGGCCTGGTAGGCCAGGTAGCCGGCGTTGTTGGTGCCGAGCTGGGCGAAGGCCGTCGCGTCGTTGGTGAGCACCTCGGAGTCGGGCCCGTCCAGCGGGCGGCTGTAGGTGCCGTCCACCACGGTGAAGTTCTCGCCCTCGATGCCGTTGTTCATCAGCACCTGGCCTTCCTTGGTGGCCATCTTGTCCAGCACCGCGAGGACGTCGGCCAGCTCCTCCTCGGTGGGCACGCTCTGCTTGGAGATGGCCAGGAAGCCGCTGTAGCCGGCCGACGGGTAGGAGTGGCGCTGGCCGTCGGGGCCGATCAGGTTCCCGGTCTGGGCGACGTAGGAGTAGCCGTTGCCCGGGTCCTCCTGCTCGAACAGCTTGGTGAGCACGAAGACGCGGGAGTCGACGTCGATGATGATGCCGCCCTGGCCGTTGAAGAAGGGCTCGTTCCACTTCGCGCTGTCCAGCGTGGCGAAGTCGGCGTTGATCAGGCCCTCCTCGCGCATCTTGCGGATGAAGCGGTCGGCCTCGAGGTGCTCCTCGGTGTCGAAGCCGGGCACCAGCCGGCCGTCCCGCTCGCCCCAGGCGTTGGGGGCGCCGAACCAGGTCTCCAGCAGGTCGTAGGGGCTGGAGGTGGCGTAGCCGCCGGGCCACTTCGGGATGATGAGGCCGGTGCTCTCCTTGCCGCCCGGACGCTCCTCCTTGAAGGCCTTGGCGACCTCGTACAGGTCGTCGACGGTCTCCGGGGCCTGCAGCCCGAGCTTCTCGAGCCAGTCCGCCCGCACGATCGTGGTGGCGCGCATCTGGTCCCGCGAGCGGAAGATGCCGTAGCTGGTGCCGTTGACGGTGGCGGCCTTGGCGATCTCGGGGTTCTCGGCCACCAGGTTGGGGTAGCTGCCGAGCTTGTCGGTCAGGTCCCAGAAGGCGCCGGCCTGCGCCGACTGCACGAACGAGGGCACCTTGCCCTGCACGACCATGACCTCGGGCAGGTCGTCGGAGGCGAGGGTGACGTTGGTGCGGTCGCCGTAGTTGGAGTTGGGCACCCAGGTGATGTCGAGCTTCTTGCCGACCAGCGCCTCGATGGCCTTCTGCAGCTTGCCCTCGGGGTCGGGGGTCTGGCTCTCCAGCACCGGGGCCATGATCTTGAGCGTGCCGAGGTCCTCGGCGTCACCGCCGGCGGCACCGCCGCCGCACCCGGTGGCTGCCACCCCGACCGCGGCCAGCGACCCGGCGAGGAACGTCCGTCGGCCCAGCACGGGACCGAAGCTCGAACGGGCTGTGGTCATCATTTCTCCATCTCTGTCGAGGATGCTTCAGCGCATCCGCAGGGGGTCCGAGGGAAGGCCGAGGGCCCGCTCGTCAGGGGTGGGGGTGGGGTCGTCGGGGTCGGCCAGGCGCGCCTCGTTCTCGGCGAAGAAGCGCAGCGCCAGCCACGTGCTCAGGTAGAGCCAGGCGCCCACCGACACCGCCGGCAGCAGCGGCGGCAGGCGGTAGGACAGGTAGCCGAGCACCGCCAGCACGAACAGCTGCAGGACGCTCGGGATCGGCTTGGCCAGGGTGAACCGCAGGGCGGTCAGCAGGAAGCGGCGGCGGGGCATGTCGTAGTGGACGTACATGCCGGGCAGCCAGCAGCCGACCGTCACCACCAGCAGCAGCGCCGCCAGGGTGGCCAGCCGCGGCGCGCTGGCCGCGGGTCCGGCGGCGGAGTAGGCGACGTAGTTCCACCCCAGCACCACCAGCAGCAGCAGCTGCGGCAGCAGCGCCAGGTTGGCCCCGACCAGCTCGGCGCGCCAGGTGCGGGCGAAGGTCGACACCGGGCGGTGCAGCCGTCCGGCGGTCCGCTCGCGGACGCAGTGGGCGGCGGCCACGGTGGCCGGCGCGATCCCCAGCACGACCGCCCCCAGCAGGGTGAAGGCCAGCCACAGCACGTTCAGCAGGGCCATCACGGCGACGGTGGAGCAGACCGCGTGCAGACGGAGGGTCCAGTGCTCCGCCGAGGGCGCGACGTCGTCGCGGCTCGGCGATGCAAGCGCTTTCTCAGACATCCGGCGTCTGCCTCCTCGTCGAGGTGGGAACTCGGACACCGTAGGTTTGAAACGACTCAATGTCAACGTTGGAAGGTCGGGGTCCGCACCCGGAGGGCTGCCGGGCGCCCAGCTCCGCCCCCGCCGGCGGGCCGACCTGCCGACCGGCGCACGGCCGGCCGGGGGGCGGCCTCAGAGCGGGCGGACCACCAGGTCGGCGTACTCGGCCACCAGCGGCGCCATCTGCCGGAACCCGATCTTGCCGCCCCGCAGCGGCGGGCCGTAGGTGCCGTCGTCGGTCCAGTCCAGCACCGTCAGGCCGTCGACGTCGAAGCGGGTCCGGGCTCCCTCCAGCCGCAGCCGGAGCCGGTAGGGCCCGTCCGCGTCGGCCACGCCGGGGATCGGGTCGGCTCCCTGGGCCACCAGGTGGAAGCCGGAGCTGCGGCGCAGGTTGCAGGTGTGGAAGCGTCGCTCGTCCGGCCACCGGCGGCGGAAGTAGGACAGGTGGTAGGTGTCGAGGTCGCTGGAGTGGTACTGCTCGTACGGTCCCGTGCGCGGCGCCAGCGAGGGGTCGAGGACGTCGCGGTCGCCGTGGCCGCGGGCGGCGAAGAACAGGATCGCCAGCCCCGGCTCGACCAGCGGCCAGAAGCTCCAGCTGATCTCCACGTCCGGGCCCAGCTCCTCGGGGCACCAGAGCACGATGTTGGCGTTCTGCCCCTCCTCCGCCGACCGGCCGCTCTCCAGCCGCAGCCGCCCGCGCGGGAACGTCATCCGGCCGTCGCCTTCCATCCGGAACCCGCGCAGCGCCTCGGGTCCGTCCAGGGGGTTGCTGTAGCTGGTCATGTCGTCCTCCGGGTCGTGGCCGGTGCGTCAGCCTAGGAGGTCCGCCCGCCCGTGCGGAAACTGGTTGCGAACGCCGTCCGGGGACCGGTCCCAGACCTCCTCACCCGTCGTCCCCGACCACTTTCCCCGGACCCGGCAGCAGGTGCAGGACGGCCTCGGTCGCCAGCCGCTGCCAGGTCCGGCGCCGGCGCAGCATGAGGTGGCCGCAGCCGGCGAGCACCTGGCGTCGCACGGGGGTGCCGTGGGCGGCCAGGTAGAGCGCCATCCGGTGGCTGAGCCGGGGCGGGGTCACCAGGTCGCGGGCGCCGTGCACCACCACGGTGGGCGTGCCCACCAGCCCGGGCTCGTCCTCGGGCCACCAGGGGGCCAGCGCCACCAGCCCCACCGCCGGCACCTCCGCGGCCAGCCGGGCCGCCGTCCGCGCGCCCATCGAGTAGCCCAGCAGCACCAGCCGGACGTCCGGCCAGCGCCGCCGCACCTCGGCCGCCGCACGGCGGGCGTCCTCCACCGCCGGCAGCTCGGGCTCGTTCCAGCCCCGGACGCGGTTGCGCACCTGCACCGTCACCACCCCGACGCCGGCGAGCCGGCGCTCCAGGGCGCGGGCCAGCAGCCGGTTCTGCTGCACCGGCGGGTACCACCAGCGGACCTGCATCCGTCCCCGCGGCCACCCCCCGTGGCACATCAGCACCACCGCGGCCGGCGGCGGACCCGCGCCGGTCAACGGCGCCGGGAGCGCCACTCGGCGAGCGTCTGCTCGACGTCGAGCGGACGGATGTAGACCGGCGGGCCCTGCACGGCCCGGCGGTGGGAGTGCCGGATCCGGGCGTTGAGGTCCTCCACCTGCTCCCGGGCCTCGGCCTCGGTGCGGGCGTCGGCCAGCAGCTCCTGGATCCGCTCCTTCTCACGGCGCAGGCTCAGCGTGGTGGGCAGGGCGCCGCTCAGGTCTTCCTTCTCGAGCTTGCGGCGGATCCACCAGTCGTCACCGCCCCGGTCCAGCCCCTCGATCGGCTTGCCGGCGCCGGGCAGGCCGTCGAACTCGCCGCGCTCGGTCGCCTCGCGGATCTGCCGGTCGATCCAGTTCTCGAAGGTCATGACGCCTCCTCGTGTCGTGCCGCAGCCCCACCCTAGGCACTCCCCCGCGCGGGCCCGTTCGCCCGGCGTTCACCGGCTGGTCCTCAGCCGCTCGCCTCCGCGGGATATCCCTCGACCATGACCTCCACCCCGCTCCCCCGTCGCAGCTTCGTGGTCGGCGCCGGCGCCGCCGCCGCGGCCGGCCTCGGTCTGAGCGCCGCTCCGCCGGCCAGCGCCCGGCGCGGCCGGGGCTACCCCTTCACGCTGGGCATCGCCTCCGGTGACCCGGAGCCCACCGCGGTGGTGCTGTGGACCCGGCTGGCGCCGGAGCCCTTCGCCGAGGACGGCGGCATGGGCGGCGCCCGCCGCGTGCCCGTGCGCTGGCGGGTGGCCACCGACGAGGGGATGCGCCGGGTGGTGCGCCAGGGCACCGCCACCGCCCGCATCGAGCACGCCCACAGCGTCCACGTGGACGTCTGCGGGCTGCAGCCGGGCCGCGAGTACTGGTACCAGTTCAGCGCCGACCGGGAGCTCTCGCCGGTGGGCCGGACCCGCACCGCCCCCGACCCGCGCTCCTCGCCCCGGCAGCTGAGGATCGCCTCGATCTCGTGCCAGAAGTACGAGGACGGCTTCTTCACCTCCTTGCCGCACCTGGTGCAGGACGACCCCGACCTGGTGCTCCACCTGGGCGACTACGTCTACGAGTACGCCATCGGCGCGGTGGCCGCCGGGCGCGGCACCCCCGTCCCGGAGGTCGCCCGGCCGGCCCCGCGGACGCTGCAGCAGTGGCGGGCCCGGCACGCGCTGTACAAGTCCGACCCGGACCTGCAGGCCGCCCACGCCCGGCTGCCGTTCGTGCTGACCTGGGACGACCACGAGTACGCCAACGACTACGCCGGCGGCTGGGAGGACGAGCAGCACGGCGGCGTGCCGGCGGCCCGGGCAGCCGCCTACCAGGCCTACTGGGAGCACCAGCCGCTGCGCTCCTCGGCGCTGCTGGCCCGGGACCGGGTGCGCATCTACCGGCGGCTGCACTGGGGCGACCTGGCCCAGCTCGACGTCCTCGACGGGCGCCAGTACCGCGACGCCCCGCCCTGCGGCTGGGGCGAGGCTCAGGCCTGCGAGGCCGCCTACGACCCGTCGATCACCATGCTGGGCCGCGAGCAGGAGTCCTGGCTCGCCGCCGGCCTGGCCGCCAGCACGGCGAGGTGGAACGTCCTGGGCAACAACGTGATGGTGTCCCGGCTCGACCACGACGGCGACCTGGGCGACCTGCTGTGGCACGACGCCTGGGACGGCTTCCCCGCCGCCCGCAGCCGGCTGCTCGAGCAGGTCGTCGGCAACGACCTGCGCAACACGGTGTTCCTCACCGGCGACTGGCACTCCACCTTCGTCAACGACATCCACCGCGACCCCGACACCCCCGGCAGCGAGCTGGTGGCGACGGAGTTCGTGGGCACCTCGGTCACCACCAACGGCGACGGCGAGGTGTACGGGCCCTACTACGGGCCGATGATCCGCCACAACCCGCACATCCGCTTCTTCGACGGCGACCGTCGCGGCTACCAGCGCCACACCGTCACCG
The DNA here is from genome assembly GCF_009742705.1 of Auraticoccus cholistanensis. GTDB lineage: Bacteria > Actinomycetota > Actinomycetes > Propionibacteriales > Propionibacteriaceae > Auraticoccus > Auraticoccus cholistanensis. The sequence continues at coordinate 556,293 of NZ_WPCU01000004.1, read as the reverse complement.
AGGACGGGTGGCGCACCGACCTGGTGGTGGTGGACACCGTCACCGCGCCCACCTCGGCCGCCTCGGTGCTGGGCTCGTACGTGGTCGAGGACGGGCGTCCGGGGGCCGTCGAGGCCTGAGGCTCAGGTGACGTCGCGACGGCGGAAGACCAGCAGCGAGACGCCGACCAGCACCGCCAGCAGCACCGCCCAGTAGGCCAGCCCGTGGGCCAGGCCCAGGTGGGCCTCGTGGTACACGTACTCGATGCCCTCGGCGGTGGTGCGCTGCTCGGTCACGTAGTAGTCGTAGCCGTCGCGCAGCACCGCCTCCAGGTTGGCCTCGGGCAGCCAGGGGGTCAGCTGCTGCACCCACCCGTAGCCGCCGAGCGCCAGCCGGACGACGGCCAGGAAGCCGTAGCCCAGCACGGCGCCGAGCGCGGCGATGGTGTGCCGTCCCAGGCACGCCACCGTGAACCCGACGACGGTCAGCGCCAGCACCACCAGCAGGCTCCGCGCGGCGGTGGCCCAGACGTCCTGCGGGCCGACGACCGCCGCGCCCACCGCGCGGGCCAGCAGCAGGTGGGCCGTCACCAGCAGCGCCTGCAGCGCGGCGGCCGCGACCAGCACCCACAGCACGACGGCCACCAGCTTGGCCAGGTACACCGGCACCCGGCGCGGGACGAAGGTGAGCCAGCTGCCCAGGGCCCCGGTGCTGGTCTCGGCGCCGATCGAGCTGGCCGCGACCAGCAGCGCGCCGAAGCCCAGCAGGTAGCTGGAGGCGGTGAGCGCGATCCCGGCGGCCTGGCTGAAGTCGGCCGGGGTCGGCACGTACATGTCGGGGGTCGGCCGGCCCAGCTCGTACTGGGCGGCGCACTCCTCCTCCGAGAGGCCCTCGAACTCGACGCACTCGGCGATGATCTGCTCCCGCGACTCCTCCCAGTAGCCCAGGCTCTCCTGGTAGTAGCGCTCACCCTCGGCCACCTGCTCGCTGGTGGGCGGCTGCATCAGCTGCCAGCCGATCAGCGAGAGCCCGGCCAGCGCCAGCAGCAGCGCCAGCGCGGTGAGCCAGGTGATCCGGCGCATCCGGACGCGGTTCAGCTCCGCCCGCAGCAGCCTCATCGCCGCACCTCCCCGGCGTCGGCCCGGCGGGCGCCGGGCGGCTCGTGCTGGGCGCTGCCGAGGTGGTCCTGGGCGGTGACCTCGAGGAAGTAGGACTCCAGGTCGCTCTGCACCGGCGTCAGCTCGTGCAGCCACAGCCCGGCTTCCGCGAGCACCCGGGTCACCTCGGCCGCCGGCAGCGCGCCGTGCTCACCGGCCCGGACCAGCAGCGCCCCGTCGGCGGTGGTCTCGACCTGCTGACCGCGCGAGCGCAGCAGCTCCGCGGCCCGCGCAGGCTCGCCCACCCCCACCCGCAGCACGCCGCGGCCGGCGCCGCGGAGCAGGTCGCGGACGGTGCCCTCGGCCAGCAGCCGGCCGCGTCCGACGATGGAGACGGTGTCGGCCACCTGCTGGACCTCGCCGAGCAGGTGGCTGGAGACCAGCACCGTGCGGCCCCGGTCGGCGAGGTCGCGCATGGTGGCCCGGACCTCGTGGATGCCCGCCGGGTCCAGGCCGTTGGTGGGCTCGTCGAAGATCAGCAGGTCCGGGGACTTGAGCAGGGTGGCGGCCACGGCCAGCCGCTGCTTCATGCCGAGGGAGTAGCTGCGGAACCGGTCCCGGGAGCGGCCGGCGAGGCCCACCTCCTCGAGCACGGCGTCCACCCGGGACGGCGGGAGCCCGATCCCCTGGGCGAGCAGGCTGAGGTTCTGCCGGCCGGTGAAGGCGGGGAAGAACCGCGGCTGCTCGACGATCGCGCCGATGCGGTGCACCACCTGCGGCAGCTGGCGCGGGACCTCGTGGCCGAAGACCGTGGCGGTGCCCCGGTCGGGGCGGACCAGCCCCAGCAGCATCCGGATGGTGGTGGTCTTGCCGGCCCCGTTGGGCCCCAGGAAGCCGTGCACCCCGCCGCGCGGCACCCTCATGTCGAGCCCGGCCACCGCGACCTGGATGCCGCGGCGGGTGCGGTAGGTCTTGCGCAGCCCCTGCACCACCACGGCCGGGCCGTCCTCCTCCAGGGCTCGACGCGGTCGTGGCGTGACGGTCATCGGCGGTCTCTTCCCGGAGCTGGTCAGGTGGGCGACACGCTAGCGGCTCCGGGGTCCGGGATCCGGCCGTCCGCGGGCCGGGGCGCGGGGGTCAGGCCCGCAGGTCCAGCCATCGCACCTGCTGCTCGCTCAGCTCGACCTCCAGCCCGGCCAGCGACGTCCGGGTCTCCTCGATGGTGCGGGGCCCGATCAGCGGGAAGGTCGGGAAGTCCTGGGCCAGCACGTAGGCCAGCGCGACCGCCGTCGGCGCGACGCCCAGCTCGCCGGCGAGCTGGCGGGCCCGCGCCAGCCGCTCGAAGTTCTCGTCGCTGTAGTAGCAGCGCACCAGCTCGGCGTCGGAGGTGTCCTCGCGGTCGGCGCGGGCGAAGAACCCCCGGGCCTGGGACGACCAGGGCAGCAGCGGCGTGCCGGTGCGCTCGAGCCACTCCCGGTCCTGGGGGTCCGTGACGTGCTCGCAGCCCTTCCAGGGGACGTCGTGGGCGCGGGCCAGCCCGAAGTGGTTGCTCAGCACCGCGAACCGCTGCCGGCCGTGCGCGTCCGCCCAGGCGTTGGCCTGCTCGGTGCGGGCGATGGTCCAGTTCGACCCGCCGTAGGCGCGCACCCGGCCCAGCCGGAGCTGCTCGTCCATGGCGTCGACGAACTCCCCCACCGGCACCGAGGGGTCGTCGCGGTGCATCAGGTACAGGTCGACGTGGTCGGTCTGCAGCCGCTCCAGCGACTCCTCCAGCTGGCGGCCGATGGAGGCCGGGTCGCAGTGCGGGGTGTGGGCCCCCTTGCCGATGATCACCACGTCGTCGCGGATGCCGCGGTTGCGCACCCACTGCCCGAGCAGCCGCTCCATCAGCCCGCCGCCGTAGAGCCAGGCGGTGTCGTAGGCGTTGCCGCCGCGCTCGGTGAAGTCGTCGAACATCGCCGAGGCGTGGGAGAGGGAGCGCTGGTTGTCCACGCCCATCACCAGCCGCGACACCGGCTTGTCGATCCCGGGGATGCGACCGTGCCGCATGACGGCGTCGGGTCGGACGGCCAGCGGGCGTCCGCTGGCGGTCGGGACGTCGGCCGTCGGCTGCTCGAAGGGGTAGACGACCCCCACCGCGGCCCGCCAGGCGTCGAGCACGGCGGCGTTGCCGAGGCTGTCGGCCCAGCTCATCTCCGGGCTCTGGCCCAGCGCGACGTCGCGGGCGGCGGCCTCGGCCTGACGGGCGTGGGAGAAGGCCGGCGGGACGCTGATCGTCTCCGGGGCCCGGTCCACCACGGCGAGCTCCAGCTGCGACCCCTCCGTGCTGTCGGGCAGCCACGGGGAGGGCACGGTGAGGCGTCCGCGGGAGCCGTGCACGACCACCCGGTTCTCGTCGGCCAGCCCGGTGCCGCAGCGGACCTGGGCCGTCACCCCGGAGGCGAAGACCAGCGAGGCGGTGGCCCAGCGGTCGACCCCGGTCTCGCCCAGGGTGCCCGAGGCGGTCATCGAGACGGGCTCGGCGACCGTGGTGCCGGCCGCGACGCCGGCCACCAGCCGGGCCATCGAGACCGGGTAGCCGCCGACGTCCAGGATTCCGCCGCCGGCCAGCGCCGGGTCGGCCAGCCGGTGCCCGGGCGGCACGTCGGCGGCGAAGGAGAAGGAGGCCTCGACGTGCTGGATCTCCCCGACCGCGCCGGCGCGCAGCTGCTCCACCAGGGCGGCGGTCTGGGGGTGGAAGCGGTACATGTAGCCCTCGGCCAGGTAGACCCCCCGGCGACGGGCCGCCTCGACCACGACCATCGTGCCGGCGTGGTCGACCGACAGCGGCTTCTCGCAGACGACATGCTTGCCGGCCTCGATGCTGGCCAGGGCCAGCCGCACGTGCTCGGTGTGGACGGTGGCGATGTAGACCGCGTCGACGTCGTCGCGGGCGAGCAGCTCCGGGTAGGAGCCGGCTGCTGCCACCGGCGCCGCGTCGGTGGAGAAGTCGGCGGCGAACGCCCGCGCCCGCTCCGGGTCCCGGCTGGCCACGGCGACGAGCTGGGCCGAGGTCGAGTGGCCGAGGTGCTCGGCGAAGCGTCGGGCGATCCTGCCGGGGCCGATGATGCCCCACCGCAGCTGCGTCACTGGTGTTCCTCCCGTGCGACCGTGAACGTTCACGGACGACGCTAGCAGTAGGCTGCGGCGGTGGGAACACGTGCGGTGACGATCATCGACGTCGCGCGCGAGGCGCAGGTGTCGCGGCAGACCGTGAGCCGCGCCCTCAACGGGCTGCCGGAGGTCAGCGAGAGCACCCGCAGCCGGGTCCTGCAGGCCGCCCGCCGGCTCAACTACCGTCCCAACCGCGCCGCCCAGGACCTGGTCCGCGGCCGGGACGTGACCATCGGGCTGGTGGTCCGCGACCTGCGCAACCCCTACTACCCGCAGCTCGCGTCGGTGCTGAGCCGGCTCGCGGCCGAGCGCGGCTGGGGCGTGGTGCTGTGCGACCTGGGCCGTGACGACGCCGACGCCGAGGCCCGGCTGACCGACCTGCTGCGCCGCGTCGACGCCGTGGTGGGCTCGGTCCCGGCGGGGCTGGCAGGTCGCGGCTCGCTGCCGGTGCCGGTGGTGGCGCTCGACACCGAGCCGGTGGGGCCGGACGAGCCGGCGATCGCCATCGACTACGGCCCTGGCATCGCCGCGGCGCTGGAGCACCTGGTGGCGCGCGGGCGCCGGCGGATCGCCATGGTGGACGCCGACCGCACCCCCTCGCGGCGGCGGCTGCTGTACCGCGCCCACCTGCGCCGGCACGGGCTGGCCTGGGACCCGCGCTGGGAGGTCGTCAGCGAGGACACCCACTCCGGCGGCGTGACGGCGGCGGAGGTGCTGCGGGAGCGGTGCCCCGAGGTCGACGCCGTGCTGGTGTTCAACGACGTGATCGCGGTGGGGGTGCTGAAGGGGCTGACCCGGGCCGGGGTCGCGGTGCCCGGGGAGCTGGCGGTGGTCGGCATCGACGGCCTGGACATCGGCACGCTGGTGACCCCCGAGCTGACCACCGTGGCCATCGACCGCACCGAGCTGGCCCGCCACGCCGTCGAGCTGGTGGCCGCGGCGCTCGGGTCGCCCGCCGATCCTGCCGGTGGCGGACGTCGGGTGCTCGTCCCCACGCTGGTGGTGCGCGAGTCGTCCTGAGCGTCACGCGGGCCCGGCGGCGGCCTGCTGCCCCGCTAGCATCCCGCCGTGCCGACCCTCCGCCGCGCTGCCCGCCTCGACCCCGCCGCCGTGCTGGCGGCGCTGCGGCCGGTGGAGGGCAGCTGGGTGGCCGTGCCGCCGTCCCGGGAGCTGCCCGACCTGCCGGCGGTGGGGCGCTGGGCCGAGGCGCTGGTGGCTGACGTCGAGCCCGGGCGACGGTCCCGGCTGCGGGAGGCCCTCGAGCTCACGGCCGAGCCCGGGACGCGGGAGGAGGACCCCGACCACCCCGAGCTGGTGCAGCTGGACGGCTGGCGGGACACCCCCACCACCGCCTACCTGCAGGTGGTGAACCCCGCGAACCGCCGGCTGCCGGAGCTGACGACGTCGCGCCGGGTGGGCGAGCAGGCCAACACCACGGGGGGACGGATCCGCACCCGGTGGGTCGAGGAGCTGCCCACGCCGGCGGTGCACGAGAGGGAGGTCGATCCCGGCGACCCCACCCTGGGCTGGCTGGCCCGCTCCTCGCTGCTGGTGGAGGTGCGCAGGCCGGGGCTGCTCGCCCTGCGCCGGGTCGCCCGCGTCGACCTCTACGGCGACGAGGCCACCGTGGACGAGCTCACCGCCGGCGCGCTGCGGCGGGTCCACGACCTGCTGCACGGCAGCGGTCCGGGCCGCTGAGCCGGAGGGGACGCGGGCGTGGCGACCGGAGGACGGCCGCGCGTCCTCAGCCCCGGCGGGTCACGGGCACCCGTCCCCGACGGTCAGGTCAGGGCGACGGCGCCCTCCCTCGCCCCGCGACGGCTAGCGCTGCTCCGCGGCGTCGGCCTCGGCGGCGTGCTTGAGCCGCTGCAGGGTGGCCGGGATGCTGCGGCGGTTGCGGCGACGCTGGCCGAGCAGGGCGATGACCACCCGGGCCGGCCAGGGCGAGGTCGTCATGTCGAAGCTCTCGGTGACGCTGGTGCCCCGGCCCTGCGGGACCAGCCGGTAGCGCCAGCGGTGCCCGCCGAAGTGGCGCCAGGCGATCAGCCGGTCCGGCTCGAACTCCACCACCCGGTTGCGGATGCGGTAGGGCAGCCCGAACATCCGCATGTCGACCCCGAACTGCGACCCGGCGGTGAGCCGCTCCGGACCGCGGATGTTGCCGCGCACGGTGCCGGAGCCGTCGATGCGGGCGTGCTGGCGGGGGTCGGTGAGGATGGCGAAGACCACCGACGGCGGCGCGTCGACCAGCACCGACTCCTCGATCACCCGCCCGCGCGCCATCAGCGTGCCAGCCCCGCGAGCAGCAGCACCTCGGCCAGGCAGGCCTTCTCGAGGTCGGGCAGGTGCACCGACTCGTCGATGCCGTGCATGCGGGAGTCGGGGTCGACCACGGCGGTGACCAGCACGGTCGCGTCGGGGAACCGGTTCACGAACTCGGCCACCATCGGGATCGAGCCGCCCTGGCCGATCTCGACCGGCTCGCGCCCCCAGGCCTCGGCGAAGGCGCGACGGGCCACGTCGGCGTGCGGGCCGGTGACCGGGATGGTGGACGGCTGACCGGTGCTGCCGCGCTCGACGCTCACCTGGGCCCCCCACGGCGCCCGCTCCACCAGGTGGGCCACCAGGTGGTCCAGCGCCTGGTCGGCGTCCATGGCCGGCGGCACCCGCAGGCTGATCTTGGCCCGGGCGGTCGGGATCAGGGTGTTGGAGGCCTCGGCGACCGGGGTGGCGTCCAGGGCGATCACGGTGATCGCCGGCTGCGTCCAGAGCCGGCTGACCACCGACCCGGTGCCGATCCACTCGACGCCGTCCAGCAGCCCGGTCTCGGCCCGCAGCCGCTCCTCCGGGTAGTCCAGCTCGGGGCCGTCGCTGCCGACCAGGCCGGCCACGGCGACCGAGCCGTTCTCGTCGTGCAGGGTGGCCAGCAGCCGGCAGAGCGTGGTGAGTGCGTCGGGCACCACGCCGCCGTACTGCCCGGAGTGCAGCGCGTGGTCGAGGGTGGACACCTCGACGACGCAGTCGGCCAGGCCCCGCAGCGTGGTGGTGAAGGCGGGCTCGCCGACGTCCCAGTTGGCGGAGTCGGCGATCACGAAGACGTCGGAGGCGATGGCCTCGCCGTGGGCGTCGAGGGTGGCGGCCAGCGTCGGCGAACCGATCTCCTCCTCACCCTCGACGAAGAGGGTCACGCCCACCGGAGGACGCCCGTCGAAGGCGCGCAGCGCGGCCAGGTGCACCGAGAGCCCGCCCTTGTCGTCGGCGGCGCCTCGGCCGAACAGCCGGCTGCCCCGCTCGGTGGCGGCGAAGGGCTCGCTGGTCCACTGCCCCAGCGGACCGGTGGGCTGGACGTCGTGGTGGGCGTAGAGGCAGACCGTGGGCTGCCCCTCGGGGGCGGGCCAGTGCGCCAGCACGGCCGGCTGACCGCCCTCCTCGGTGACCACCGAGACCTCGGCGGCGCCCAGCTCGCGGGCCAGCTCGGCGACCTTCTCGGCGCTGCGGCGCACGTCCGCGGCCCGGGCCGGGTCGGCGCTCACCGACGGGATGGCGACGAGCTCGGCCAGGTCGGCCCGCACCCGGGGCATCGCCGACTCGACCGCTGCGGACAGGAACTCTCTGGTCAGGCTCACGGCCCGACCATACCGACCGCTCCCCCGCCCCACCCCCACCCCCGATCCGCTGTATGTCGTCGCGGTCACGGTCGGCGTGTCGCGGTGTGTCGCGGTGTTCGGGCGGCACGGCGTACACGTCTGCAGGGATTGCCCGCGCGGACGGCGCCGTCCGAGCACTCCGGGACGCTCCCGGCGCCGCCCACGGCGGGGAGGGCGCGTCCGGGCTCGGGGTGCGGAGGGGTCGCCCCTGAGGACGTGTACGCCGTCGGGTCCGGACACGGGGACACGCCGCGACACGCCGACCGTGACCGCGACGACATACACGCGTGCAGGGCGGGCGGGTCGCGGCGGGCGGGTGGGTCGGGGCGGGCGGGATCCGCTGGGCGGCGGTCCGCCCGCGGGGTCAGAGCCCCAGGGCGGCGGGGATGGGGGCGGCCCAGCGGGCGCGGACCTCGGCCAGCGGCAGCCGGAACCGGTCGACGACCTCGAGGGCGGCCTCGGGCCCGGCGGCGGTGGTGCGGCCCAGCTCGGTCAGCGGCACGTCGTTCTGGGCGGCGAGCTCGCGGAGCTGGTCGTTGCGGTCGGCCGGCAGGGACACCAGCACCCGCCCGGTGCTCTCGGAGAACAGCTGCACGAAGGGGTCCTCCGCCAGCCGCACGGAGGCACCGAAGCCGCGTCGCAGGCAGGACTCCACCAGCGCCTGCGACAGCCCGCCCTCGGAGAGGTCGTGGGCCGAGGTCAGCAGCCCCTGCCGCGAGGCCCGCTGCAGCATCCGCGACAGCCGGATCTCGTGCTGCAGGTCCAGCTGCGGCGGCCGCCCGCCGAGGTGGTCGTGGACGACCTGGGCCCAGGCCGAGCCGGCCAGCTCGTCACGGGTGGTCCCCAGCAGCCAGATCGCCTCCCCCTCGGCGGCGAAGCCCATCGGCACGCGGCGGGTGACGTCGTCGATCACGCCGAGGACGGCGACGGTCGGGGTGGGCAGGATGGGCGTGGTGCCGGTCTGGTTGTAGAGGCTGACGTTGCCGCCGGTGACCGGGGTGCCGAGCTCGGCGCAGCCCTCGACCAGGCCCTCGACGGCCTCGACGAACTGCCACATCACCGCCGGGTCCTCCGGCGAGCCGAAGTTGAGGCAGTCGCTGACCGCGACCGGCTGGGCGCCGGTCACCGAGACGTTGCGGTAGGCCTCGGCCAGCGAGAGCTTGGCGCCCTCGCGCGGGTCGAGCAGCGTGAAGCGGGCGTTGCAGTCGGTGGCCAGCGCGACCCCCAGCTGCGTGCTCTCGTCGATGCGGAGCATGCCGGCGTCCTCCGGCTGGGCCAGCACCGAGTTGCCCCGCACGTAGCGGTCGTACTGGTCGGTGATCCAGGAGCGGTCGCACAGGTTGGGCGAGCCGACCAGCTGCAGCAGCGTGTCGGCCAGCTCCTGGTCGGTCTGCGGCCGGGCCAGCGCGGCGACGTCGCGGCCCTGCAGCTCGTCCATCCACTCCGGCCGCGCGTAGGGGCGCTCGTAGACCGGTCCCTCGTGGGCGACCGTGCGCGGGTCGACGTCGACGACCGTCTCGCCGTGCCAGTCGATGACCAGCCGGCCGGTGTCGGTCACCTCGCCGATGACCGTGGCCTGGACCTCCCACTTGCGGCAGATCTCCAGGAACCGCTCGACGTGGTGCGGCTCCACCACGGCCATCATCCGCTCCTGGGACTCGCTCATCAGGATCTCCTCGGGGCTGAGCGAGGAGTCCCGCAGCGGCACCCGGTCCAGCTCGACGTGCATGCCGCCGTCGCCGGCCGCGGCCAGCTCGGAGGTGGCGCAGGAGATGCCGGCGGCGCCGAAGTCCTGGATGCCGTTGACGACCCCGGCGGCGAACAGCTCCAGGGTGCACTCGATCAGCAGCTTCTCCATGAAGGGGTCGCCGACCTGGACGCTGGGACGCTTGCTGGGCTTGGCGTCGTCGAAGGTCTCCGAGGCCAGGATGGAGGCTCCGCCGATGCCGTCGCCGCCGGTGGCCGCCCCGTAGAGGATGACGGCGTTGCCGGCGCCGGTGGCGTGCGCGGTGTGCAGGTCCTCGTGGCGCAGCACCCCCACGCAGAGCGCGTTGACCAGCGGGTTGCCGAGGTAGGAGGGGTCGAAGACGGTCTCGCCGCCGATGTTGGGCAGGCCGAGGCAGTTGCCGTAGCTGCCGACGCCGGAGACCACGCCGGGCAGCACGCGGGCGGTGTCGGGGGCGTCCAGCGGCCCGAAGCGCAGCGGGTCCATCACGCCGATCGGACGCGCGCCCATCGCCAGGATGTCGCGGACGATGCCGCCGACGCCGGTGGCCGCGCCCTGGTGGGGCTCGACGTAGCTGGGGTGGTTGTGCGACTCGATCTTGAAGGTGACCGCCCAGCCGTCGCCGACGTCGATCACGCCCGCGTTCTCACCGATCCCGGCCAGCAGCCGGCCGGTGGGGGTCTCGTCCCCGAGCACGGCGAACTTGCGCAGGTGCACCTTGGAGGACTTGTAGGAGCAGTGCTCCGACCACATCACCGAGTACATCGCCAGCTCGCACGAGGTGGGCCGCCGGTCGAGGATCTCGCGGATGCGCTCGTACTCGCCGGCCTTGAGGCCGAGCTCGGCCCAGGGCTGCTCGACCTCCGGGGTCGTCGCTGCGTTCGCCACCGTGTCTGCCACGGAAGGGAACCTATCCGTTCCGCGCCGCAGGTTCATGTCCGGACGGGCTGCCGGACGCCCCGGCTGACCCCCGGGGGCTGTACGGTCCGCCCGTGACGCAGCCTCCTCAGCCGATGCAGCAGCCGCCCGTGCCGACCGGGCAGGGCCCCTCCGGCGCCGGCGGGACCATCCGCTTCACCGTCCGGGGCAGCGCGCTGACCAACATGGTGGCGCCGACGGTGACGA
>NZ_WPCU01000004.1:453045-545555 GCF_009742705.1 Auraticoccus cholistanensis | reverse complement strand
CGTCGAGGTGGCCAGCCACTGGATGCGCCGCTACGGCGAGGCGTCCATCGACGTCGACGTCGCCCCCGGGCAGACGGTGGACGTCTACTACGCCGCCCCCTTCCACCAGTGGTCCACCGGTTCGATCGGGACCACGCCGCAGAAGCGCAAGGGCACCGGGGTGCTCGTCGCCCTGCTCAGCGTCGTGGTGCTGCTGGTGCTGGTGGTCGGCGTCCTGCCGAACCTGGGCTGACCGGCCCCCGGCCCTCGAGACCGCGGACCAGCGCGGCGAGCGCCGCGTCCAGCTCGGCGTCGGTCACCCCGCCGAAGCCCACCACCAGCCCGGTCAGCTCCGCGCTGCGGCAGTAGGCCGAGAGCAGGTTGACCTCGAAGCCGGCGTCCCGGGCGGCGTCGCGGGCGCGCACCGCGTCGGCCTGGGGCATCAGCCAGCTCGAGTACATCCCGGCGAGCGGCCCGGCCGGCGTGCCGAAGGGGCCCAGCGCGGCCGCCACCCGGACGGAGCGCTCGGCGTAGACCCGACGGGCCGCCCGGACCACCTTGTCGAGGTAGCCGTCTCGCAGCAGCGACAGCAGCGCCCGCTGCGCCGGCCAGCCGGCGGCGTCGTGGGTGAGGCGTCGCTGCCGCTGCACCCGGTCGTGCAGCTCGGCCGGCAGCACCATCCACCCCAGCCGGAGCGCGGGCGCCACCGACTTGGAGGTGGTGCCGAGGTAGGCCACTCGCTCCCGGTCCAGCGAGGCCAGCGCCGGCACCGGTGCGACGTCGTAGCGGAACTCGGAGTCGTAGTCGTCCTCGACCACCAGGGCGTCCGCGCGGCGGGCGGCGTCGAGCAGGGCCACCCGCTCGGCCGCGGGCATCACCCGTCCCAGCGGGTGCTGGTGGGCCGGGGTGACGTAGGCCGCCCGGACGCCGCTGAGGTCGTCCGGCGCGGTCCGGGCCGGGTGGTCGAGCACCGGCCGGCCGAGCTGGCGGGCGGTGGCGGCGGCGGCGCGGTAGCCGGGGTCCTCGACGAGCACCGGTCCGGGCGGCAGCGCGGCCAGCAGCAGCCGCAGCCCGTCGGTGGTGCCGGCGGTGACGGCCACCTCCTCGGGGTCCAGCTGCAGCCCGCGGGTGCGGGCCAGGTGGGCGGCGAGCGCCTCGCGCAGCTCGGGCAGCCCGGCCGGGTCGTCGTAGCCCCGCGGCGGGGTGGCGGTGGACACCTCCCGCCAGGCCCGACGCCACGCGGCGGACTGACGGGGGTCGATCCAGGGGGTGCCGGTGTCGAGGCGGACCAGCGGTCGCGACGACGCCACCCGCGGACGCGGTCCGGGCTCGGGGACCCGGGCGGGGTCGGCGGCGACGTAGGTGCCCGCCCCGTGCCGGGTCTCCAGCCAGCCCTCGGCGACCAGCTGCTCGTAGGCCTGCTCGGTCACCGAGCGGGAGACGCCCAGGTCGCGGGCCAGCGCCCGGGTGCTGGGCAGCCGCTGACCGCGGGGCAGGGTGCCGCCGGCCACGAGGTCGCGCACGGCGGCCGAGAGCTGGGCGCCGAGGGGGACCCCGCGGGTGCGGTCGAGGTGGACGGGGAGCACGGGTGGCCTGCCGATCTGGTCGAGAAGTGGCCTGCGCGTCCAGGCCACCTGGCGTCGAGACTAGCCCGCGTGAGCCTTCCCACCGCTGCCCCGCCCATGTCGCCCACCGCCCGGACCACCCCCACCCGCGGCCGCCACCGCGTGGTCACCGACCGCGAGCAGCTGCACGCCCTGCTCGAGGATGCCCTGCTCGCCCACCTGGGGGTCGTCGTCGGTGACCACCCGCTGGTGCTGCCGGTGGCCTTCGGGGTCGACCTGGCGGGCCCGGACGCCGGCGGCTCGCTGTACCTGCACGCCTCCGTGGCCGCCGGCTGGCTGGACCGGGCGGCCGGCGCCGACGTCTGCGTCACCGTCACCGAGCTGGACGGGCTGGTGACCGGTCGCTCGGCGTTCCACCACTCGATGAACTACCGCTGCGCCGTGGTGGTCGGCCGGGCCCGGCTGGTGACGGCGGAGGACGAGCGGCTGCGGGCCCTCGACCTGGTCGTCGACCACATGGTCCCGGGCCGGGCGGCGACGCTGCGACCGAGCACCCGCAAGGAGCTCGCCGCCACCGCCGTGCTGGCCGTGCCGCTGGCCGAGGCGTCGATGAAGGCCCGGGCGGGCGGACCCGGGGACGACCCGGACGACGTGGCCACCGGCACCTGGGGCGGGCACGTGCCGCTGCGCTGGGTGGCGGGTCCGCCGGTCCCGGACGCCGACTGCTCGACCCCGGTACCGGCGGACGTGCTGGCCCGCGCCGCCGCGCTGCGCTGAGCCGTCCTGGTGCTCAGCTGCCGGGGTAGGTGCCGAAGGACCAGGTGTTGCCCTCGGGGTCGCGCAGGATCGTCTGCCGGGACCCGAAGTCGGTGTCGGCCGGTGTGCTGAGGACCTCGGCGCCGGCCGCCACCGCGCGGGCGTGCACGGCGTCGGGGTCGGCGGTGACCACGTAGGCGTTGGCCGACCCGGGCGCGATGGTGAACGGGCGCCCCTCGACGAAGCTGCCCAGCATCACCCCTCCCACGCCCTCGGGCCAGCGCAGCTCGGCGTGGGCGACCAGGTCGCCGTCGTCGTGGCGGGCGGCGACCCGGAAGCCCAGCACCTCGACGTACCAGTCGATCAGCGCGGGGGCGTCGTGGGCCTGCAGGGTCAGCCAGATGCTCGGTGTCGTCGTTCCCATGGCGGTCATGGTGCGTCGCCGGGCAGCCCGCCGTCTTGGATGTTCCGGAACTCCGCGGCCAGCCAGCGGGTGGGCGGGGACCCGGCGAACCGGGTGAACTCGCGGGTCAGGTGGGACTGGTCGCAGTAGCCGCAGGCGGCCGCGAGGACGGCCAGGTCGACGTGGCCCCGGCGCGCCTGGGCGGCCAGCGCGGTGCTGGCGCGGGCGAACCGCACCAGCTGGCCGACCTGCTTGGGGCTGCGACCGACCTCCCGGGCGAACAGCGTGCCCAGGTGGCGGCTGGTGAGCCCGACCGCGGCCGCCAGGTCACCGACCTGGATCAGCCCCCCGGAGCGCTCCAGCAGGTACCAGGCGTGCCGCAGCTCCGGTCGGACCGCCACCGGACGCCGGTGCCGCCGCAGGTGCCGGGTGAGCAGCGCGAAGGCCTCCGGCCAACCCTCGGTCTCGCCCAGCTGGTCGGCCAGCCGCTCCCCCGCCCGCCCCAGCACCGGTGCGCCGGCGAACGCGGTGACGTCGAGCTCGGCGGCCGGCACGCCGAGCAGGGAGCGGGCGGCCAGCGGGTGGACGGCCAGCTGAACCCCGGACTGGCCGGGGCGCTGACGCACCCAGCTGGCCGTCAGGTGCAGACCGCCGAGGACCAGCCGGTTGGGCCGGGCGCTCGGCAGCGCGGCGGCGTCGGCGGCCGCCTCGACCCCGTCGTCCCGGGCCACGACGAGGGTCAGCCGCGGCGAGGGCAGCCCCCGGTGGAGCGGCTCGGGGGCCGCGCCGCTGCGGTACCCGACCATCGACGTCACCCCTGGCGGCAGGTCGGCGGCCACCGCGAAGTCGGTCCCGTGCTCGGCCACACCCCGACGGTAGCGAGCGGCCGACCAGGCGTGCCCGCCAGAACCTGTCCATGGCGTGGCACCGGTGGCCCTGGCGCGGCGGCCCCACGACATCGACAGGTTCCGGAAGGCTGGCAGAAGCGTAACCGATCGGTTACGCTTCTGCCGTGGACGTGGCACAGGCGGTCGCGGACCCGGTGCGGCGCCGGATCCTGGTGCTGCTGCGGCCGGGGCCGCGCCCGGTGCACGAGCTGGTGGCCGAGTTCGACGTCTCCCGGCCCGCGATCAGCCGGCACCTGCGGGTGCTCCGCGAGGCCGGGCTGGTGGTCGACGAGGCGCACGGGCGCGAGCGCCGCTACCGGCTGCAGACCGCCCCGCTGCTCGAGCTCGACCGCTGGCTGCACGAGCTGCTGGCCCCGCTGCCGGCGCGTCCCGACCTCGGCGCGCTGGCCGACGCGCTCGCCACCGAGGTCGTCCGCACCCGCCGCGAGCGCCGCTCCGCGACCGCTCCCCCGCCCGTCACCGACCCCCGCCCGGACGTCCGCCCGGGCGCCCGACCCACCGAGGAGTCCGCATGAAGCCCGTCCCCACCGGACAGCTCACCCGCACCGCCGACGGCGCCGACCTGGTGCTCGTCCGCACCCACCGCGCCCCCGTCGCCGACGTCTGGGCCGCGCTGACCGAGCCCGAACGCACCGCCCGCTGGTTCGGCAGCTGGTCCGGACCCGCCGGCCCCGGCCGCTCGGTCGAGCTGACCCTGACCGCCGAGGAGGGCAACCCCACCACCACCGTGGAGGTGCTGGCCTGCACCCCGCCGGTGCACCTGCGGATCCGCGCCGTGGACGAGTACGGCACCTGGGACCTGGAGGCCCGGCTCGCCGAGGCCGACGGCGTCACCACCGTGGAGCTGGTGCAGCACCTGGCCGACCCGGGCGAGGCGACCAGCTCGGGCCCGGGCTGGGAGTACTACCTGGACCGGCTGCTGGCCGTGCTGCGCGAGGAGCCGATGCCCGACTTCGCCGACTACCACCCCGCGCTGGTCGGGCACTACGAGCAGGGGCTGGCCGCGCTGGACGGCCGGTAGCGCTCAGTCGTTGTCGCCGCCGGTCGCGGAGTTGGCCATCCCGGCCGGCGCGGCGCCGGCGTCGGCCGCCTGCGGCCACACCCAGTCCCGCACCAGCGGCAGGTCCTCGCCGTGCTCGCGGGCGTGCAGCCGGGCCTCCAGCCGCAGGTCCTGCATCTGCTGGCGCAGCCCGGCGTACCGGCTGCTCAGCCCCGGCACCCGGTCGATGACGTCCATGACCAGGTGGAACCGGTCGAGGTCGTTGAGCATCACCATGTCGAACGGCGTGGTGGTGGTGCCCTCCTCCTTGAAGCCGCGGACGTGCAGGTTGGCGTGCCCGGTGCGGCGGTAGGCCAGCCGGTGGATCAGCCACGGGTAGCCGTGGTAGGCGAAGACGACCGGCCGGGTCGCGGTGAAGATGGTGTCGAAGTCGCGGTCGCTGAGGCCGTGCGGGTGCTCCCCCTCCGGCTGCAGCCGCATCAGGTCGACGACGTTGACCACGCGCACCCGCAGCTCGGGCAGGTGCTGGCGCAGCAGGTCGGCGGCGGCCAGCACCTCCACCGTCGGGATGTCCCCGGCGCAGGCCAGCACCACGTCCGGCTCGCTGCCGGGCTGCTCGGTGCCGGCCCAGTCCCAGATCCCGAGCCCGCGGGTGCAGTGCCTGACCGCCTCCTCCATGGTCAGCCAGCTGGGGTTGGGCTGCTTCCCGGCGACCACGACGTTGATGTACTGCTTGGAGCGCAGCACGTGGTCGAAGGTGCTCAGCAGCGTGTTCGCGTCCGGCGGCAGGTAGACCCGGATGATGTCGGCCTTCTTGTTGACCACGTGGTCGATGAAGCCCGGGTCCTGGTGGGAGAAGCCGTTGTGGTCCTGGCGCCAGACGTGGGAGCTGAGCAGGTAGTTGAGCGAGGAGATGGGACGTCGCCACTCCAGCGCGTTGGTCACCTTGAGCCACTTGGCGTGCTGGTTGACCATCGAGTCGACGATGTGGATGAAGGCCTCGTAGGACGACATCAGGCCGTGCCGCCCGGTGAGCAGGTAGCCCTCGAGCCAGCCCTGGCACTGGTGCTCGCTGAGCATCTCCATCACCTGGCCGGCGCGGCCGAGGTGGGCGTCCAGGTCGCCGCCGGCGTAGCCGGCCACCCACTGCTTGTCGGTGACGTCGTAGACGTCCTGCAGCCGGTTGGAGGCGGTCTCGTCGGGGCCGAAGACGCGGAAGCGGCCCGGGTTGGCCCGCACCACCTCGCGCAGCCACGACCCCAGCACGCGGGTCGGCTCCACCACACCCGCTCCCGGCACCGGCACCTCCACCCCGTGCTCGCGGTAGTCGGGCAGCCGCAGGTCGACGCGGCGCAGCCCGCCGTTGGCCTGCGGCAGCGCCCCCATGGCCAGCTCGGGCGGCGGCGCCAGGGCGGCGACGTCGGCGGCGGGGCGTCCCTGCTCGTCGAACAGCTCCTCGGGACGGTAGGACGTCAGCCAGTCCTGCAGGTCCTGCAGGTGCTCGTCGGTGTCGCGGGCGCTGGACAGCGGCACCTGGTGGGAGCGCCAGCTGCCCTCGGTCTGGTGGCCGTCGATGCTCTTCGGGCCGGTCCAGCCCTTCGGGGTGCGGAAGACGATCATCGGCCAGCGGGGGCGTCCGGCCTGCTCGGCGCCCTGCTCGGCGGCGGCGGCGCGGATGTCGGCGATCTCGTCGAGGACGGTGTCCAGCAGCTCGGCGAAGCGCCGGTGGTAGGACTGCGGCGGCTCGTCGTCGAAGCCGGCGGTGAAGACGTGCGGGGTGTGCCCGTAGCCGCGCATCAGCGCGTCCAGCTCGTCGTCGTCGATGCGGGCCAGCACGGTCGGGTTGGCGATCTTGTAGCCGTTGAGGTGCAGCACCGGCAGCACCACGCCGTCGGTGACGGGGTTGAGGAACTTGTTGGAGTGCCAGGAGGTGGCCAGCGGACCGGTCTCGGCCTCGCCGTCGCCCACCACGGTGAACGCCAGCAGGGCGGGGTCGTCGAAGACCGCGCCGTAGGCGTGGGACAGCGCGTAGCCGAGCTCGCCGCCCTCGTGGATCGAGCCGGGGGTCTCCGGCGCCACGTGGGAGGGGATTCCGCCGGGGAAGGAGAACTGCTTGAACAGCCGCTTCAGCCCGGCCTCGTCCTGGCTGACCTCGGGGTAGACCCGCGAGTACGTCCCCTCCAGGTAGGTGGAGGCGACCAGCCCCGGGCCGCCGTGACCGGGGCCGGTGACGTAGACCGCCTGCTGGGCGCGCTCGCGCACCACCCGGTTGAGGTGGGCGTAGAGGAAGGTCAGCCCCGGGGTGGTGCCCCAGTGCCCGAGCAGCCGCGGCTTGACGTGCTCGCGACGCAGCGGCTGGCGCAGCAGCGGGTTGTCCAGCAGGTAGATCTGGCCCACCGACAGGTAGTTGGCCGCGCGCCACCAGCGGTGGATGCGGTCGAGGTCCTCCTCGGTCAGGGCGGCGGCGCCGGTGTCGGCGCGGCGGGGCCAGCTCGCGCTGGCCGGGGCGGGGTGCGGCTGGGTCATCGCGGGTCCTCCGTCGAGCCGGTCCCGCGTGGACGGCGGGACGTCCTCGAACGTACCCAACGGGTGGGGCACCCCACCCGGGCACCCGGCACCGGACCGGGACCGGGCCGGAGGGGCCCGGAGCGTCAGCGCCGCCCGGCGCGGCGCGTCCGCAGCCAGCCCGCGAGCGAGCCGGCCAGCAGCAGGGCCAGGGCGAGCGCCGGCAGCAGCCACCCGCCGCCCGGTGCCGCACCCGGCCGGGGGCCGAGCAGCCCGCCGACGGCCTCCCGCGGCAGCAGCGTGGTGACCACCACCGTCCCGGCGGACGCCGTCGCGGCCAGCGTCCAGGCCGCCGCGGCCAGCCGGGGCGCGGCCCAGCGGGCGCAGGCGGCCACCAGCAGCGTGCCTGCCAGCACCCCCGCCACCGCGACCGCCTCCGAGGGCAGCCGCCACCACCGGGTCAGCGCGGTCAGCTGCAGCCCCGCGGGCACCGCGGCCAGCACGGGGGCCAGCCAGGGCGCCAGCCGGCGGCGCCAGCGGGTGCCGCGGCCGACCACCACGGCGGCCGCGGCCAGCAGGGCCACCACGACGAGCCCGGCCAGCACGTCCCCGCGGTGGGCCAGGGCGGTGCGGTCCTCGACCAGCCGACCGGCCGACGCCGCGTCCACCGGGCCCGGCCGCACGCCCAGACCCGCAGGACCCGCACCCGTCGCGACCCGGCGCAGCTCGGCGGCCAGGTCGGCGATCCCCGCCGGGGCCCCGTCGGCGGCCACCAGCTCGCCCTCGACGACGCCCTCCCCCACGACCCAGACCGGGCGCGGGTCGGAGTCGCGGCGCAGCGCTCCCGGCCCGAGCCCGGCGACCACCACCCGGGTGCCGGGCTCGGCGGCCAGCGCCGCCACCGCGGCCTCCCGGTCGGAGCCGAACAGCTGGTCGCCGTCGACGAGCACCACCGGGCAGGCGGTGGCGTAGCCGCCGGAGACGAAGTCGTCGACCGGCAGGTACTCCGCCACCGTGCCGTCGCCGCGCGCCGCGCCCAGCGCGGCGGCCGGGCCGACCGCCGTCAGGCAGGCCCCCGCCTCGGCCAGCGCCCCCAGGGTGCCGCCGTGCACGGCGGCCGCGGTCTCGAGGTCGCGCCAGTCCCTGACGCCGCCGGTGCCGGTAACCGCCACGGCGCACCGCCCGCCGGCGTCGACCGGGGTGCCGGCGGAGAGGGTCAGCCAGCCGTCGGCGGCGCACCCGCCGCGGCTCGCGGCGGTGTCGGTGGATAGCGTCCCCGCCGCCGCGGGGACGGTGTCGAGCAGCGCGCCCTCGCCGCCGCCCACCGTGGCGCCCGCCACGCCGACGAGCACGAGCCGCTCGGGCACCGGCAGCAGGGTCGGGTGGGCCGGCAGCAGCGCCACCAGCAGCGCGGCGAGCAGCAGCAGCGTCCCGGCCGCCGCGGCCAGCAGCCGTCGCCGGCGCACCGCGACGTCGCCGGGGCGGGGTGCGGTCGGTGCGGTGGTCACCGCACGGTCTGGACGAACCCGATCACGCTGGAGAAGAAGCGGCGGCCGTCCAGCGACGGGCCGGTCAGGCTCTCGACGTTGTGCTCGGGGTGCGGCATCAGCCCCACCACGTTGCCCCGCTCGTTGGTGATGCCGGCGATGTCGCCGACCGAGCCGTTGGGGTTGCCCTCGAGGTAGCGGAAGACCACCTGGTTCTCGCCCTCGAGGCGCGCCACCGTCTCGGTGTCGGCGACGTAGCCGCCCTCGCCGTTCTTGAGCACGATGGTGATCTCCTCGCCGGGGAGGAAGTCGTGCGTCCACACGGTGTCGGTGCTCTCGACCCGCAGCCGCTGGTCCTTGCAGACGAAGGTGCGGACGTCGTTGCGGATCAGCGCCCCGGGCAGCAGGTGCGCCTCGCACAAGATCTGGAAGCCGTTGCAGATGCCCAGCACGGGCAGCCCGCCGCGGGCGGCGGTGATCAGCTCGCCCATCAGCGGGGAGAACCGGGCGATCGCGCCGGCGCGCAGGTAGTCGCCGTAGGAGAAGCCGCCGGGCAGGATGACCGCGTCGACCCCGTCCAGGCTCTGCGAGGCGTGCCACAGCGGCACCGCCTCCGCACCGCTGAGCCGGACCGCGCGGGCGGCGTCCTGGTCGTCCAGCGAGCCGGGGAAGGTCACCACGCCGATCCGCACGCCGCTGGCGTCCGGGGCCCCGGGCGCCCGGACGAGGGGCGCCGGGGAGACCGGGGCCGTCACTGCTGGACGTCCTCGGTCAGGGTGCCGACGGTGCTGGGCTGCAGCGACGGCTCGGCCTCCACCACGGGGGCGTCGTCGGCGCGGACGTCGTAGGCCTCGATCACGGTGTTGGCCAGCAGCCGCTCGGCGGCGTCGCGGACCTGGGCCAGCCGCTGCTCGTCGAGCTCGCCCTCGACCTCGATCTCGAAGCGCTTGCCCTGGCGGACGGTCATGCCCTCGAACCCCAGCCGCGCCAGCGCGCCCGTCACCGCCTTGCCCTGCGGGTCGAGGATCTCCGGCTTGGGCATCACTTCCACCACGACTCGTGCCATGGCGCTCATCCTATCCGGCCGCGACGGGCCGCCCGGTCACACGCGCAGGCCCTGGCCGGTCAGCCGGACCAGCGCCTCCAGGTAGCGCTCCCGGGTGGCCTGCACCACCTCCGCCGGAAGCGGCGGCGGCGGCGTGCCGGAGTCGCGGTCCCAGCCGGACTCGCGGGTCAGCCAGTCGCGGACGAACTGCTTGTCGAAGGAGGGCAGCGACTCCCCCGGACGCCACTGCGCCGCGTCCCAGAAGCGTGAGGAGTCGGGGGTCAGCACCTCGTCGGCCAGCACGATGGTGCCGTCGGCGCGGGTGCCGAACTCCAGCTTGGTGTCGGCCAGCACGATGCCGCGCTCGCGGGCCACCGGCTCGGCGGCGGCGTAGACGGCCAGCGACAGCTCGCGCACGGCCTCGGCCTGCTCGCGGCCGATGGTGGCGACCACGGTGTCGAAGTCGACGTTCTCGTCGTGCTCGCCCATCGGGGCCTTGGTGGCGGGGGTGAACAGCGGCTCCGGCAGCCGGTCGCCGTCGCGCAGCCCGGCCGGCAGCGGGATGCCGCAGACGGTGCCGTCGCGGGTGTACTCGGCCCATCCCGAGCCGGTCAGGTAGCCGCGCACGACGCACTCCACCGGCAGCATGGACAGCCGCTCGCACACCACCGCCCTGCCCCGCACGGGCGCCGGGACGTCGGTGCTGAGCACGTGGTGGGGCACCACGTCGGCCAGCTGCTCGAACCACCACAGCGACAGCTGGGTCAGCACCGCCCCCTTGTCCGGCACCTCGGGGGTCAGCACGAAGTCGTAGGCCGAGATGGCGTCGCTGGCCACCATCAGCATCGTGGCGGGGTCTTCGAGGGCGTAGAGCTCGCGCACCTTCCCGGCGTGGATCAGCGGCAGTCCCAGGTCGAATCGGCTCACGCGCAGCAGCCTAGCGAGGCCCGCGGCGGCGCCGGGCCGGCGAACCCGGGGAGGCCGCTCCGGCGCCCGGGGGGCGGTCTGCCACCCTTGGCCCATGCAGCCCAGCGACAGCGACGAGCCGACCCGTCCGGGACCCGAGGACAGCCCGCCCGGCAAGGTCCCGGCCCCCGGCTCCGCCCAGGAGGCGGCGCAGGAGGTCCGCGAGGAGGTCCGCGAGGCCGAGCCGGAGACCCCGAAGCCGCCGCCACGGGCCGCGGTGGTCTACAACCCGATCAAGGTCGACGTCGACGTGCTGCGCGCCGCGGTGGACGAGGCCGCCGCGGAGGCGGAGTGGGGCGAGACCCTCTGGCTGGAGACCAGCGCCGAGGACCCGGGTCTGCAGATGACCCGGGAGGCGGTCGAGCAGGGCGCGAAGATGGTGCTGGCCGCCGGCGGCGACGGCACCGTGCGGGCGGTCGCCCACGAGCTGCTGGACGGCGACGTGGCGCTCGGCCTGGTGCCGCTGGGCACCGGCAACCTGCTGGCCCGCAACCTCGGTCTGGAGCTGGACGACCTGGCCGACGCGGTGGCCACCGCCTTCGCCGGCGAGGACAAGGCCATCGACGCCGGGGTGGCGCGGATGCGCCGCCGCGACGGCACCGAGGACGAGCACGTCTTCCTGGTGATGGCCGGGCTCGGGCTGGACGCGCAGATGATCGAGAAGACCGACGACGACCTCAAGGCCAAGGTGGGCTGGCTGGCCTACGCCGGCGGGCTGCTGCGGGCGGCGCGTGGCGGCACCCGGATCCAGCTGCGGATCGCCCTCGACGGCGGGGAGCGGGTGACCCGGCGGGTCCACACCCTGCTGGTCGGCAACTGCGGCACCCTGCCGGGCAACATCGTGCTGCTGCCCGAGGCCGACATCACCGACGGCCGCTTCGACATCGTGATGATGCGGCCCCGCGGGCCGTTCGGCTGGCTGCAGATCTGGAGCAAGATCGTCGTCGAGAACGGCATCCTGCACCGCAGCGAGGTGGGCCGCCGGATCCAGGGCGCCACCCGGGAGGTGCGCGCGCTGCGCTACCAGACGGCCCGCGAGGTGTCGGTGCAGCTGCGCGAGCCCGAACCGGTCGAGCTGGACGGGGACGCCTTCGGCGAGGTGGTCGGCTTCGACCTCGAGGTGCGGGCCGGAGGGCTGACCGTGCGGGTGCCCCGTGGCTGAGCGGCTGGTCGCCGTCGGGCGGGAGCGCGTGCTGGTCACCGGCGCCGCCGGCAAGATCGGGCGCGCCACCGTGGCCGACCTGCTGGCCGCCGGCCACGAGGTCGTCGCGGTCGACCGGGTGGAGCCGGCCGAGGACCTGGGCACCGAGTTCGTCCGGCTCGACGGCGACGACCTGGCGGGGACGACCGCCGCCGTGCGCGGCTGCACCGCGCTGGTGGCGCTGGCCTCGGTGCCCCACCCGGGCACGATGCCGCCGCACGAGCTGTTCGCCAACAACACCGTGACGCCGTTCGTGGCGCTGCAGGCGGCGGTGGACGCCGGCATCCGGCGGGTGGCGCTGGCCTCCAGCGGCTCGGCCTACGGCACCGCCTGGTCGCCCGAGCCCACGACGGTGGACGAGGTCCCGGTGCACGAGGGGGCGCCGCTGCGCAACGCCGAGGAGTACGGGCTGAGCAAGATGGTGACCGAGGAGATCGGGCGGATGTTCTGCCGCCGCCACCCCGACCTCTCGGTCGCCGCGCTGCGGTTCCACTGGGTCGCCACCCGCGAGGAGCAGCTGCAGCGCATCGCCTCCCAGCGCAGCGCGCCGCGGCGCTGGCGCGAGGAGCTGCGCGAGCTGTGGGGCTACGTCGACCTGCGCGACGCCGCCCGGGCCTGCCGGCTCGCGGTGGAGGCGGCGGCCCGGGAGCCGTACGGGTTCCAGGCCATGAACGTCGTCGCCGCCGACCTGCTCGCCGACGAGCCGCTCGAGGAGCTGCTGGCCGCCCACGCGCCCCAGGTGGTGGTCCGCAGCGGCGGCCCGCCCGCCGGCGGGGCGTTCTCCATCCAGCTGGCCGCGGAGGTCATCGGCTGGGAGCCGCGGCACTCCTGGCGCGACCCGGACTGAGCCGTCCGCCCGGCTCCCCCGGGCGCAGCCCCAGCACCACCACGGCACCGGCCACCAGGGCCGCGCCGAGGAGCTGCGGCGTCCCGAACGGGTCGCCCAGCAGCAGCGCGCCGATCACCACCGCGCTCACCGGCTCCACGCAGGAGGCGACCGCGGCGACGCTGGGCCCGGCCAGCCGGATGCCGACCATCAGCAGGCTGAGCGACACCACCGTGCACAGCAGCGCCATCGGCAGCACCGACCCGAGCAGCAGCTCCCGCCCCGGGGCCGGGTCGAGGGTGCCGCGCACGGCGCCGACCACGGCCTGGCTGGCCGCGGCGCCGACGCACACCCACAGCGAGCTGGCCACCCAGTCCGTACGGGGCGGCAGGTGCTGCATCGAGAAGTAGTAGACGGTGTAGGCGACGGCCGAGCCCAGCCCGGCCAGCACCCCGGGGAGCGAGAGCCGCTCGACCGGTCCGGTCATGGTCAGCGCCACCCCGCCGAGGGCGGCGAGCACGGCCACCACCAGCAGCGCGGAGAGCCGCAGCGTCCGGCGGACCAGCTCGACCACGACCACCAGGGCGGGCATCGTGTAGAGCAGCAGGGCGGTGAGCCCGGCCGGGATCTGGGTCAGCGCCCAGAAGTACAGCGAGGACTGCAGCGAGTAGACCACCGCACCCATCAGCAGCGGCTGCCACACGGCCCGGCCGCGGCCGAGCGGGCGGCGCGCGAGCAGCACGACGGCGGCCAGCACCACGGCGGCCAGCCCGAAGCGCCAGGCGATGGTGGTGGGCACGCTGGCGCCGGCGGCCGTGGCGGCGCGTCCGAAGAGGCCGAGCAGCCCGTAGCCCAGTGCGGAGGCGGCGCAGAGCAGCACGCCCAGCCGGGTGGAGGTCACGGGTGGACGCTAGCCCACCCGCGACCGCCGGGGCGGGGTCAGCGCTCCTTGGGCAGCAGCACCCACAGGGCGATGTAGATGATGAACTGCGGGCCGGGGATCAGGCAGCTGATGACGAACAGCAGCCGGACCATGGTGGCCGAGATGCCGAACCGGCGGGCGATGCCGGCGCAGACCCCGGCGATCATCGCGTTGCTGGTCGAGCGGGACAGGGTCGTCGAAGCCATCGGATCCTCCTCGTGCCCGGGGCCGGGTGCCCTCGTGCACCTCGACTGTGCCCACTCCCGGGCCTCCCGCACCAGCCCTGCGGCCGGATCCACGGGCCCGTTCCGGGTTCCCCCGGCCCGGGGACCGGGTGCTCCCCGGACCGGACGGCCCGAGGGCCGCGGCCGGTCGGCGTCCGGGGCTAGAGGACGTCGCCGGGCCGGTAGGCGGCGGCCTCGGGGTGCTGCCGGGCCAGCTCGTCCACCCGCGCCACCACCGTCCGCACCTGGGTGGCCGCGGCGCCGGACAGCTCCAGGGGCTCGCGCAGCAGGGCGCGCAGCTCCTCCTCGCCGAGCGGGATCCGCGGGTCGGCGCCGAGCCGGGCGAACAGGTCGTTGCCGGCCAGCCCCTGCTCGCGCATCTCCAGGGCGACGGCGACCGCGTGCTCCTTGATCGCCTCGTGCGCCACCTCCCGGCCGACGCCGGCCCGGACGGCGGCCATCAGCACCTTGGTGGTGGTGAGGAAGGGCAGGTAGCGCTGCAGCTCGTTCTCGACCACCGCCGGGAAGACGCCGAAGTCGCCGAGCACGGTGAGGAAGGTCTCGAACAGCCCGTCGACGGCGTAGCAGGCGTCGGGCAGCGCGACCCGGCGCACGACCGAGCAGGAGACGTCCCCCTCGTTCCACTGGTCGCCGGCGAGCTCGCCGACCATCGACACGTAGCCGCGGACCACCACCGAGAGCCCGTTGACCCGCTCGCAGGAGCGGGTGTTCATCTTGTGGGGCATGGCGCTGGAGCCGACCTGGCCGGGACGGAAGCCCTCGGTGACCAGCTCGTGGCCGGCCATCAGCCGGATGCTGGTGGCCACGTTGGAGGGCGCGGCGCACACCTGGGCCAGCGCGGTCACCGCGTCGTAGTCGATGGAGCGCGGGTACACCTGCCCGGTGCTGGTGAGCACGGCGGCGAAGCCGAGGTGGTCGGCGACCCGCTGCTCGAGCTCGGCGAGGCGGCCCTCGTCGCCGCCGAGCAGGTCGAGCATGTCCTGGCTGGTGCCGACGGGGCCCTTGACCCCGCGCAGCGGCAGCCGGGCCAGCAGCTCGCGGACCCGCTGGTGGGCGAGCAGCAGCTCGTCGGCGGCGGTGGCGAACCGCTTGCCCAGGGTGGTGATCTGGGCGGCGACGTTGTGCGAGCGTCCGGCGATCGCCAGGTCGGCGTGCTCGGCGGCCAGCCGGGCCAGCGAGACGAGGGTGGTGACGCAGCGGTCGGCCACCAGCTCCAGCGCCTGCCGCAGCTGCAGCAGCTCGACGTTCTCGGTCAGGTCGCGGCTGGTCATGCCCTTGTGGACGTGCTCGTGGCCGGCGAGGGCGTTGAACTCCTCGATGCGGGCCTTGACGTCGTGCTTGGTCACCCGCTCGCGGGCGGCGATGGAGGCCAGGTCGACCTGCTCGAGCACCGCCTCGTAGTCGGCGATCACCCGGTCGGGGTCGTCACGGCCGAAGTCGACGCCGAGGTCGCGCTGGGCCGCCAGCACGGCCAGCCACAGCCGACGCTCGGCCACGATCTTGTTCTCCGGCGACCAGATCCGCCGCATCGCCTCCGAGGCGTAGCGGGTGGCCAGCACGTTGGGGATGCTCACGAGTCCTCCTGGGCGGCCGCCACGGCCGCGATGTCGGTGCGGCAGAAGCCGCCGGCGAAGTCGATGGTGGCCACCCGGGCGTAGGCGGCCTCGCGGGCGGCGGTGAGGTCGTCGCCGGTGCCCACCACGGCGAGCACCCGCCCGCCGGCGGTGACCAGGCGGCCCTCGGCGTCCCGGGCGGTGCCGGCGTGGAAGACCCCCTCGCCCTCGGCGCCGGTGATGACGTCGCCGCGGCGCGGGGAGCCGGGGTAGCCGTCGGCGGCCAGCACCACCGCGACCGCGGCGCCGCTGCCCCACTCCAGCGGCGGGTGGCCGGCCAGCCGGCCGGTGGCTGCCGCCTTGAGCACGCCGCCCAGCGGGGTGGTGAGCCGGGTCAGCAGCGGCTGGGTCTCGGGGTCGCCGAAGCGGGCGTTGAACTCGACCACGCGCAGCCCCCGGGAGGTGAGCGCGAGGCCGGCGTAGACCAGCCCGACGAAGGGGGTGCCGCGGCGGGCGAGCTCGTCCACGGTGGGCTGGACGACCGTGGTCACCACCTGCTCGACCAGGTCGGCCGGCGCCCACGGCAGCGGCGTGTAGGCGCCCATCCCGCCGGTGTTGGGGCCGGTGTCGCCGTCGCCGACCCGCTTGAAGTCCTGGGCGGGCTGGAAGGGCAGCACGGTGCGGCCGTCGGTGAGGGCGAACAGGCTCACCTCGGGTCCGTCGAGGTACTCCTCGACCACCACCTGGGCGCAGCCGGCGGCGTGGGCGAGGGCGGCCTCGCGGTCGTCGGTGACGATCACGCCCTTGCCGGCGGCCAGCCCGTCGTCCTTGACCACGTACGGGGCGCCGAACTCGTCGAGCGCGGCGGCGACCTGCTCGGCGGTGGTGCAGACCCGGGCGGCGGCGGTGGGCACGCCGGCGGCGGCCATCACCTCCTTGGCGAAGGCCTTCGACCCCTCCAGCCGCGCGGCCTCGCGGCCCGGTCCGAAGCAGGCGATCCCCCGCTCGCGGACGGCGTCGGCCACCCCGGCGACCAGCGGGGCCTCGGGGCCGACCACGACCAGGTCGACGCCCAGCCGCTCGGCCAGGTCGGCCACGGCCGTCCCGTCCAACGGGTCGACCTGGTGGTTGGTGGCCACCGCGGCCGTGCCGGGGTTGCCGGGGGCGACGTGGACGGCGGTGACGCCCAGATCGCGGGACAGCGCCCACGCCAGCGCGTGCTCCCGTCCTCCGTTGCCGACCACCAGGACGCTGCCGACCAGGTGCTGTGCGGTGCTCGTCGTCACGTCGGCGCAGCCTATCCCCGCCACGTCCGCGCCCCCTCATCCCGCGGGAAACTGGTCACGGACGACACCTCGACGGGCGCGATCGGGCGGTTCCGGCGTCGTCTGCGACCACTTCCCCCGAGGACGGCAGCACCGAGGTCGGCAGCACCGGTCGGCAGACCGGTCAGAGCAGGTCGTGGAGCATGATCGACTGCTCGCGGCCGGGGCCGACGCCGATGCCGGAGATGCGGGTGCCGATCAGCTCCTCGAGCCGGCGGACGTAGGCCTGGGTGGTCGCGGGCAGGTCGGCGAAGGTGCGGCAGGAGGAGATGTCCTCGGTCCAGCCGTCCATGAACTCGTAGACCGGGGTGGCGTGGTGGAACTCGCTCTGGGTCAGCGGCATCCGGTCGTGCCGGACGCCGTCGACGTCGTAGCCCACGCAGACCGGGATCCGCTCCCAGCCGCCCAGGATGTCCAGCTTGGTCAGGAAGACGTCGGTCATCGCGTTGGTGCGGGCGGCGGCCTCGACCACCAGCGCGTCGAACCAGCCGCAGCGGCGTGGCCGGCCGGTGGTGGCGCCGAACTCCCCGCCCTCGGTGCGCAGCCGCTCGCCGTCGGCGTCGAGCAGCTCGGTGGGCATCGGACCCTCGCCGACCCGGGTGGTGAACGCCTTGACCACACCGATCACCCGGTCGATCCGGGTGGGCCCGACGCCGCTGCCGACGCAGGCGCCGGCCGCGCTCGGGGAGGAGGAGGTGACGTAGGGGTAGGTGCCGTGGTCGACGTCGAGGTGGTGGGCCTGGGCGCCCTCGAAGAGCACCACCTTGCCCTCGTCCAGGGCGTCGTTGAGCAACCGTGAGGTGTCGACCACGTGCGGCCGCAGCCGCTCGGC
Source organism: Auraticoccus cholistanensis (assembly GCF_009742705.1). Taxonomy (GTDB): domain Bacteria; phylum Actinomycetota; class Actinomycetes; order Propionibacteriales; family Propionibacteriaceae; genus Auraticoccus; species Auraticoccus cholistanensis. The sequence continues at coordinate 528,037 of NZ_WPCU01000004.1, read as the reverse complement.
GTAGGAGAGCAGGTGCTCGGTGACCTGCACCGGGTCGACGGCGCGGCGGTTGTAGACCTTGACCAGCAGCTCGTTCTTCTGGTCCAGCGCGGCCTCGACCTTCTTGGCCAGGATCGACTCGTCGAAGAGGTCCTGGACGCGGATGCCGATCCGGTTGACCTTGTCGGAGTAGGCCGGTCCGACGCCACGGCCGGTGGTGCCGATCTTGGCCTTGCCGAGGAAGCGCTCGGTCAGCTTGTCCAGGGTGCGGTGGTAGCTGGTGATGATGTGGGCCGAGGCGGAGATGCGCGGGTGCTGCACGTCGGCGCCACGGGCCTCGAGGGCCTCGAGCTCGGCGTAGAGGACGTCGAGGTCGATCACCACGCCGTTGCCGAGCACCGGCACCGCGCCGGGGTTGAGGATCCCCGAGGGCAGCAGGTGCAGCACGTACTTCTCGCCGCCGACGACGATGGTGTGGCCGGCGTTGTTGCCGCCGGAGTAGCGGACGCAGTAGTCGATCCGGTCCCCGAGCTGGTCGGTGGCCTTCCCCTTGCCCTCGTCGCCCCACTGGGCGCCCATCACGACGATGCCAGGCATGCGAACCCTCTCACCGGGAGCACGCGACCCCCGTGCACAGACGAAGCCCTCGACCTCGGTCGTGGGCTCTTACCGCGCAACCCTAACCGATCGGGTCCGCCCGGGTCCCGGGTCGATCCGCCGACGGGCACCCGCAGGCTGCCTGACCTGCCTCACCCGCCCCGCCTCCACAGCCGGTCGGTGCGCCTCACAGCCGGTGCAGCGGCTGTGAGCGGCACGGACGGGCTGTCAAGACGTGCCGGAGCGGCTGTGAAGGGCATCTACCGGCTGTGAGGCGGCGTGCCCGGGCCGCCGGCGAGCGGGCGGGGGCGGGGCTCAGCCGGCCAGCGGACGGGCGCGGCTGAGCTCCTCGAAGCCGGTGGCGGAGGAGTCCCGCAGGAACTGCGCGCAGCGCTCCTGCTCGGTGGTGTCGCCGATCCGCTGCGCGGCCACGGTCAGGGCCCACAGCGCCCGCAGGAAGCCGCGGTTGGGCTCGTGCTCCCACGGCACCCGGCCGCTGCCCTTCCAGCCGGCGCGGCGCAGGGCGTCCAGGCCGCGGTGGTAGCCGGTGCGGGCGTAGGCGTAGGCGGCCACGTCCGCGTCCGGGGTGCCGGCGTTGAGCGCCCCCTCGGCCAGCAGCGCCCAGCACAGCGAGGACTCCGGGTGGGCGCGCAGCACCTCGGGGAAGGCCTCCGGACCGCGTTCGGCCAGCTCGGCCATCGCGGGGTCGTCGGGCAGCCGGGTCTCAGGGGCGGCGTCGGCCAGCAGGTTGTGGTGGATGTCGCTCACGGTCTCATCCTGCCAGCCACCGACGGCGGGGACGGCCGGGACGTGCCCGGGTGCGCCAGGATGACCCGGTGCGAGACGACACGGTACGGACCTTCCCGCTCGGCGACGGCGCGGTCGACATCAGCCCGGACGGCGCGGTGGCCGCGGTCCGGCACCCGGTGGGCGGGCACTCGGTGCTGCTGGTCGAGGGCGCCGCGGGGATCGAGGGGTCCTTCCACACCGCCGCACACCGCTGGGGCAAGGGCTTCGCGGTGCTGGACGGGCGCGGCCACCGCTTCGACCACCCGGCGGCGCTGACCTGGCTGGACGACGGCGTCGAGCTGGTGCACCGGCTGGGTCCGCTCGAGCTGACCACCACCCGCCGGGTGGGCCGGGAGTGGACCGAGTCCTTCGCCCTGCGCAACCCCACGGCGGCGACGGTGCGCGTCGGCTCGTTCGCGCTCAGCACGCCGTGGCGCGACCTCTACGGCTCGGCCGCCGACGCCCTGTCCCGCGCGGTGCACGCCCACGTCTGGACCGGCGGCGCCGACGCCTGGGTCTGGGCCGTGCCGATGAGCGGCCTCGGCCCCGGTCTGGGGCTGACGCTGACCGAGGGTGAGCTGTGGGCCTACTCGGTGACCTCCCGGGACGCCAACACCTCCAGCGACGTCCGCGGCCACCTGTACCTGCACGTCACCGACCACGCCCGCGCCCCGCACGCGATGGGCGGCCAGCCGGAGGTCGAGCTGGAGCCCGGTGCGACGCTCCGGCTGGGCTGGCGGCTGGCCTGGTACGACGACCTGGCCGCCTTCGCCGCCGACCGCCGGCCCGCGCTCACGGCCCCCGTGGTCAGCGCCGAGGTGGGCACCCCGATCGAGGTGGGGCTGGCCGACGGCTGGCGCACCCGCACGCCGCTGCCGGTGCGCACCGACCGGCCGGGCACGGTGCTGGTGGACGCCGAGCGGGACGGCCGCCGCGCCCGGGTGTCGCTGCACGCCCACCCGCCGCTGCGCGAGCTGGTCGAGGCCCGGGTCCGCTTCCTCGTCGAGCGCCAGCGGCCCCTCGAGCGGGGCGACAGCCGCCGGTACGCCTTCGTCCCCTACGACAACCGGTCGGGGCTGACGGTGCTGGACGCCTCCTGGTCGGACTGGCCGGAGACCCGGGAGCGGGTGGGCAGCGCGCTGCTGCTGCAGCAGGCCCGCGCCCGCGGCTGGGGGGACGCCGACGTGCTGGACGAGGCGCTGGCCGGCTACCTGCAGTTCGTCACCGAGCACGTGCTGGCCGAGAACGGCGTGGTCCGCGACGACGTCGACGGGCGGCGCGAGCCGCGGCTGTACAACTTCCCCTGGTTCGCCCGGCTGCTGCTGGAGGCCGGCGAGACCGACCGGGCCGTGGCGGTCGTCCGCGCCTTCTACCGCCTCGGGGGCCGGCGGTTCCTGGCCTTCGACGTGGGCGGCGTGGTGCGGGGGCTGGCCGAGCGGCTGCGCGGCGAGGGCCGCGCCGCCGAGGCCGAGGAGCTGACGGCCCTGCTGCTGGAGCAGGCCCTCACCTTCCTCGAGCTCGGCACCGACCTGCCCCGGCACGAGGTCAACTACGAGCACGCGATGGTCGCGCCGCTGCTGGACCTGCTGCTGCACGCCCACGCCCTCGACCCCGCGCGCGTGCCGGCCGAGGCGCTGCGTGAGCGGCTGCGCTGGCTCCGGGCCTTCGCCGCCGACCAGCCCGACGCCCGGCTGCAGCACGTCCCGGTGCGGCACTGGGACGGCTACTGGTTCGGCGCGGACCGGCTCTGGGGCGACGTGTTTCCGCACTACTGGTCGGTGCTGTCGGCAGGGGTCTACCTGGACTGGCCGGAGGGGCTGCTGCCCGAGCAGGAGACGGCCGAGCTGCGCGCGGTGGGGCTGGCGGTGCTGCGGGCCAACCTGATCTCCTTCGACGCCGACGGCTCGGCGACCTGCGCCTTCGTCTACCCCAGCTGCGTCAACGGCTCCCCCGCCCACCGGGCCGACCCGCTGGCCAACGACCAGGACTGGGCCCTGGTCTACGCCCTGCGGTACGACCTCGACCGTCGCTGACGCCCGGACGCCCAGCACCCCCGGACGCACAGCACCCCCGGACGCACGGCACCCCCGGACGCACGGCACCCCCGGACGCGGACGTCCGGGGGTGCCGGTGTGCTGCGGGTTCCGGACTCAGGCCTTGACGCTGGTCCCGGCCGAGCGCAGGGCCTCGCAGGCTGCCACCACGCGGGCGGCCATGCCGGCCTCGGCCAGCTTGCCCCAGGCACGCGGGTCGTACTGCTTCTTGTTGCCCACCTCGCCGTCGACCTTGAGCACGCCGTCGTAGTTCTTCAGCATGAAGTCGGCCACCGGGCGGGTGAAGGCGTACTGGGTGTCGGTGTCGATGTTCATCTTCACCACGCCGTAGTCGACGGCGTCGGAGATCTCCTGGGCGGTGGAGCCGGAGCCGCCGTGGAAGACCAGGTCGAAGGGGCGCTCCTTGCCGATCTTGGCCCCGACGGTGTCCTGGATCTCCTTCAGCACCTCCGGACGCAGCTTGACCGCGCCGGGCTTGTAGACCCCGTGCACGTTGCCGAAGGTCAGCGCGGTGATGTAGCGGCCCTTCTCGCCGGCGCCGAGCACCTCGACGGTCTTCAGACCGTCCTCGACGGTGGTGTAGAGCTTGTCGTTGATCTCGTGGGAGACGCCGTCCTCCTCGCCGCCCACGACCCCGACCTCGATCTCGAGGATGATCCGGGCCTTGGAGGTGCGCTCGAGCAGCTCGGCGGCGATCTGCAGGTTCTCGTCGACCGGCACGGCCGAGCCGTCCCACATGTGCGACTGGAACAGCGGCTCCTCGCCGCGCGCCACCCGCTCCTCGGAGATGGCCAGCAGCGGGCGCACGAAGGAGTCCAGCTTGTCCTTGGGGCAGTGGTCGGTGTGCAGCGCGATGTTCACCGGGTAGTTCTTGGCGACCTCGTGGGCGTAGAGGGCCAGCGCCACCGAGCCGGCGACCTTGTCCTTGATGGTCGGGCCGGAGAGGTACTCACCACCACCGGTGGACACCTGCACGATGCCGTCCGAGCCCGCCTCGGCGAAGCCCTGCAGGGCGGCGTTCAGGGTCTGCGACGAGCTGACGTTGATGGCCGGGTAGGCGAAGGAGTTCTGCTTCGCCCGGTCGAGCATGTCGGCGTAGACCTCGGGGGTAGCGATGGGCATTCAGGAGCCTTCTCTCTCTGCAGCGGTCGGTACACCCACAGTCTTGCAAACCCCGACCCGCGCGGACGACCGTCCCAGAAGTGGTACATACCAGTTGTCGACTGGCCTACCCGACGCCGCCCGGACGGTCAGTCGTCGAGGCGGCTGAGGTCCAGCGAGCGCTGCCCGCCGGAGTAGATGCGGGTGGCGGACTCCAGCGCGGCCGGGCGGACGTCGAGGTGCTCCAGCCCCACCGACAGCGGCGCCGTGCCCTGCCCGCGGACGACCACCTCGGGTCCGGCGCCGAGCCGGCCGGGGCCGATGAGCATGCGCTCCACCCGCGGCCAGTCCAGCCGCACGCCGTGCAGCTCGACCCCGAAGCGCCCGATCACCAGGGCCGGTCCGACGCCCACCCGGGCCCGGTCGGCCACCGCGCGGCGCCAGGCGACGAGCCAGAACAGCAGCCGCAGCAGGCTGAGGGCGGTGGCCACGCCGACCAGCACCCACGGCTCCCAGTTCTGCTCGAACTGCTCGCGGCGCCACAGGTAGAACACGAGCGAGATCACCAGGCTCAGCCCGAGCGAGACGGCGCTGCTGATCATCCGGCGCCGGCGCAGCTGCACGGTCTCGTCGGCCCGGTCCGCGGTGTACTCCGCGATCAGGTAGTCCCGGGCGCTGTGCATGTCGACATCCTCCCACGGCCGCGAAGCACCCACGGGGGCCGGCGAGCGCCGGACGACTCAGGCGCCTGAGCTGGGCGTCTCCAGCGGGCGGATCGCCATGTGGATGCGGTACCGGTCGGCGCGGTACCAGGAGGTGGAGAACTCGATCGGACGGTCCCCCGCCCGGGTCAGCCGCTCCTGCACCAGCAGCGGGGCGCGCTTGGTGGTGCCCAGCACGTGCGCCTGGTGGGCGTCGGCGGCCTCGGCCCGGACCGTCTGGTCGCCGGCGGTGATGATCACCTGGTAGCGGGCGGCGAAGACGTCGTAGAGGGTGTTGAGGTCGGACTCCAGCAGCCCGGGGAAGACGGCCGAGGGGTAGTAGCCGATCTCGTAGGCCATCGGGGTGCCGTCGGCCAGCCGCAGCCGCTCCACCCGGATCACCGAGTCGCGGGGGCGGATCTGCAGCTGCTGGGCCACCTCCGGGGAGGCGTCCTCCTCGCGCCCCTCCAGGACCTTGGTCTCGGGCACCAGGCCGCGGGCGCGCATCTCGCGGGAGAAGGAGGTCAGGTGCAGCCGGGAGTTGACCTGGGGCCCGGAGACGAAGGTCCCCTTGCCGTGCACCCGCTCCAGCCGGCCGGACTCCACCAGGTCGGAGATGGCCTGGCGCACCGTCACCCGGCTCACGCCGAGCTCGCGGACCAGCGTCCGCTCCGACGGGATGGGGTCGCCGGGGCGCAGGTCGTTGGTGATCCGCTCGGAGAGGAGGTGGCGCACCTGGGCGCGCTTGGTGGGCGCCCGCAGGCTGGCCAGGTCGCTCACCGTCATCAGATGGTTCCTCCCTCGGCCAGTCAGATCAGTCCAGTTGATACCAGTCTAGGGGGCGAAGTCAGCCGGGTGCAGGCCGCCAGCTGCTGGACCAGGCGTACATCGCGATGGCCGCGGCGGCGCCGGCGTTGAGGGAGCGGGTCGAGCCGTACTGGGTGATGGACACCACCAGGTCGCAGGCCCGCACCATGTCCGCGTTCAGCCCGGGCCCCTCGGAGCCGAGCACCAGGCAGCACCGCTCGGGCAGCCGGCGTCCCTCCAGCGGCACCGAGCCCGGGATGTTGTCCACGCCGACCAGCACGTGCCCCGAGCGGTCGGCCCAGGCCCGCAGCTCCTCGGCGTCGGCGTGGTGGTGCAGGTGCAGGTAGCGGTCGGTCACCATCGCCCCGCGCCGGTTCCAGCGGCGCCGACCCACGACGTGCACCCCGCCGACGTTGAAGGCGTTGGCCGTGCGCACCACCGAGCCGATGTTGAAGTCGTGCTGGAAGTTCTGGATCGCCACGTGCAGCGGCGCCCGGCGGGTGTCCAGGTCGGCGACGACCGCCTCCAGCCGCCAGTAGCGGTAGCGGTCGACGACGTTGCGCCGGTCCCCCTCCGCGAGCAGCTGCGGGTCCAGCCGGGGGTCGTCGGGCCAGGGCTGCGGGTGCGGGCCGACGCCGGGGAGGTCGGCGGCGTCCTCGCCCGGCTCCTCCGGGACGTCCCCACCCGCCGGCGGCGGCTGGCTCACCGGCGGGCGCGGCAGGTCACTGCGTGCGCGGCGGGGTGTACCCGCCCTGCGACGGCGGCTGCTGCGGCGGGGTCGACTGGCCCGGCTGCTGCCAGGTCTGCTGCTGGGGCTGCTGCGGCGGCGCCTGCCAGGGCTGCTGCTGCTGCGGCTGCTGCCAGGGCTGCTGCTGCGGGGGCTGGTAGGGCGTCTGCTGCGACCCGGGCTGCGGCAGCGCGTCGGGGTGCTGGCCGGGGCCCATCTGCGCCGGCGGGGTCGGCCGGCCCGGCTGGTCGCCGCGGTAGGCGATCTCGCCGAAGCTCACGTCGGGGGCGCGGCGCACGGCCGGGTCGTCGACCTGGAAGTAGGCGGCCTTCTCGAACTTGAAGGCGTTGGCCACCAGGTTGCTGGGCACCGAGTCGATCTTGGTGTTGTAGACGCGCACGTTGGCGTTGTAGAAGCGCCGGCCGGCGGCGATGCGGTCCTCGGTCTCGGTCAGCTGCTTCTGCAGCTCGAGGAAGTTCACGTTGCTGCGCAGCTCGGGGTAGGCCTCGACGCTGACGATCAGGTTGCGGACGGCCCCGGAGAGCTGCTCCTCGACCTGGGTGCGCTGGGCCGACGGCAGCCCGGACTCGTGGCTGGCCACCGACTGGGCCTGGTTGCGCAGCCGGGTGACGTCCTCCAGCGTGTTGCGCTCGTGGGCGGCGTAGGCGCGCACCGTCTCGACCAGGTTGGGGATCAGCTCGTAGCGCCGGTTGAGCTCGACGTCGATCTGGCGCCAGGACTCCTGGATCAGGTTCCGGGACCTGACGAAGCCGTTGTACATCACGACGGCGGCGATCCCGAGGACCAGGACCAGCACCACCAGGAGGACGATGACGATGACGAGTGGCTCCATACCTGCTCCTGTCGAGGCGCGACGGCCCGCGCGGGCCCGGGTGGCGCCGCCGGCGGCGCCCCGACCAGGGTAGCGAGGGAGGGGACCGCGCCGGGGCTACTTGTTCTCGGTGCCGACCAGCTGGGCGAAGGCCACCGAGCGGTCCGGGGAGTGGAACAGGTCCTGGCAGGTGGTCAGCGTCATGATCGCCTCGGTGGCGTCGTCGCTGCGGTTCAGCGGGTCCGGGTCGAGCACCCAGGTGTCGGTGTCGGCGACGGTGAGGTCGCGGGGGGCACCGAGGAGCTCGTAGGTGTAGACCGCGTCGCGGGTCTCGACCTCCACCACGTCGCCGGCGTCGAGGTCGAGCAGGTGGCGGAAGGGCTCGCCGTTGGTGACCCGGTGACCGGCGACGGCGAAGTTGCCGATCTCGCCGGGGGCGACGGAGGAGTCGTACCAGCCCACCCCGCGGGTCAGCGTCTCCTCGTCGGTGCCGGGGAGGATCGGCACCTCGTAGTCGGGGCCGAGGTCGGGGATGCGCAGCAGGCCGATGGCGTCGCCCTTGATCCGCGACGGCTCCTCGCCCTCCTCGGCGGGCTCGGCCCACTGCTGCTGCAGCTGGGCCGTCTCCTCCTGGTAGGCGCGCTCGGAGGCGATGTTGGTGCCGAAGAACTGCCAGCCCACCCAGCCCAGGCAGGCCAGCCCGATCACCAGCAGGCCCATGCCGAACACCGTCAGGGCGGCGTTGCGACCGGTGTCGACCGGTCGGGTGGTCGTCCTGCTCATCGGGGCGTCTCCTGCGTACGGGGGCGGGTGCGGAGCCAGCGTGTCACACCCGGCGTCCAGAGCAGAAGCACGCACAGGGCGACGTAGCCGGCCGGGACCAGCACCCACTGCAGGGCGTCGGAGCGCCAGACCACCATCCAGGCGGTCGCGGCCACCCCGAGCACGGTGGCGGCGACGCGCGGCCACGCGGCGCGCAGCGGCAGCAGGAACCCGACCACCGCCGCGGCCAGCGGGAACCCGATCAGCGGCAGCCACAGCCCCTGCTGCAGCGCCAGGTGGCCGCGGTTGAGCAGGTGGTAGAGCGCGGCCTCGGTGGGTTCGCGGTAGTCGAAGGCCGACGCCCCGGCGTAGAGCACCAGCCAGAGGAAGGCCACCAGCAGGGCGACCTGCACCCCGGCGGTGACGGTGAGCACGGCCGAGGTGACGAGCGCGAAGGGACGTCCCTCCTGCGGGCGGACGGCCGGCGGCGGCACCGGCCAGCCGGCGGGTGCCGGCGGCACCGGCGGGCCCGGGTGGCCGACCAGCTCCGGCGGCGGGCCGGCCGGCGGTCGGGCGCCGGGGAGGAAGTGGCCGGGGAGCGGCACGCCGGGGCCGGTCGTCCTGCCCGCGGGCGGACTCGACGACCACTCCGGCCGGGGCGCACTCACACGGCCAGCGTAGTGGCCGGAGCCGCTCGCCCGTCCGGCTCGGACCCGCGGCCGGGCGGGGCGAACTATCCTGCCCTCGTGCCTGCGGCGGGCTGGTTCCCCGATCCCGGCGGCCGGCCCGACCAGCTGCGCTGGTGGGACGGGCGGCGCTGGACCGAGCAGGTGCGCCCGGCGGGCCAAGTCCCCGGTCCCTCCCGCCCCGACCCCTCCCGCTCTGGTCCCTCACGCCGCGGCTCCGGACGGCTGCTGGCGGTCGGGGCCGGACTGCTGGTGCTGCTGCTGGTGGGCGTGTGGGTGCTGGTGGACCGGACGGGTCCCGCGGCCGGCCCGGGGCCCGGCCCCGGCGGCCAGCCCACCACCCAGGTCTGCGTGACGCCGTCGGCGACCCCGGTGGCGGTGCCCCAGGACCTGCCGGGGCGGGTCCGCAGCGGGAGGATCTCGGTGCCGGAGCTGGGGCCGCCGTGGCGCCTGGAGCCGGACGCCAAGGTCCCCTTCGGACGCGGGATGATGCGTCAGCAGATCTCGGTGGACGACTCCCCCGCCTGGATCGTCTCGCTCAACGTGGGCACGATGCTGGCCGGTGACGGCTTCTTCACCCCCGAGCAGGGCGTGCACGTGGTGATGCCGTGCCTGATCGCGGAGTACTACTTCGGCGAGCCGGTGCAGCGCCGCGACGTCCGCGACGAGGCGATCCGGGTGGACGGGCACGCCGCGTGGGTGCTGGAGTCCGAGCTGACCTTCGACATCGAGGGCCTGGACTTCACCTCCGAGCGGCTGGTGCTGGTCGTCGTCGACCTCGAGGACGGCACCGCCGGCACCGTCATCGCCGACATCCCCGCCGTCGCGGCCGACCGCGAGCCGCAGCTGCGCCGGGCGATCGCCGACATCCGCATCTCCCCCTGAGCCCCGCCGCCCCTGAACGGCTGTATGTCGTCGCGGTCACGCCCGGCGCGTCGCGGCGTGTCGCGCTGTCCGGCCGTCACCGCGTACACGTCCTCAGGGCCTGCTCCACCAGCGTCACCAGCAGGCCCGGCTGCTGCAGCATCGTCCAGGTGACGTGCAGCACCGTCCAGCCCGCCAGCGTCAGCTCGTTGTGCCGCGCCCGGTCCTCCTCGAACCGCTCCGGACCGTGGAAGGCCCGGCCGTCGGCCTCGAGCAGCAGGCGCCGGGCCGGGAAGGCGACGTCGGCGTAGTAGTCCTGGCCGGCGACGACGATGCGGTGGTTGGCCCGCCAGCCCCCGATGCCGGCCTCGTGCAGGAGCCGGTGGGCCAGCCGCTCGGCCGCCGACCACGGCTCGGACCGCGAGTCCAGCAGCAGCCGGGCGCGCAGCCGGTTGCCAGGCCGGCGGGGCACGGCCGCCAGCGCGTCGTGGAGCTGCCCGACCGTGGTGGCCCGCAGCCGCAGCGCGGTGTCGACCGCCTCGCCGCCCAGCTCCTCGCACAGGTCGAGGACGGTCAGCGCGGGCACGGTCACCCGCCACCGGGCGTCCTCGGCCACGAGGTCCGGCGGCACGTGGCGGCGGTCGAGCCGGTAGCCGTCACGGCGCACCTGGCGGGTGCGCACCGAGAAGGCGACGTCGCCCACCGGCGCCGTGGGCCAGTACGTCACCCGCGCCGCCGCCGCACCCCGCAGCACCCCGTCCGGGGCCCAGCGCCGGGCAGCACGCATCCGCACCACCGGGTCCTCGGCGGCGGCGGACAGGGCGTACGTGCCGGGCAGCAGCTGGGTGAGGGCGCCGCGCCGGGCCAGCCAGTCCAGCGATCCGCCCAGCTCGGGGCAGTCCCGTCGCAGCAGCACGCCCTGCTGACGCGACAGCAGGGAGAAGATCTCGTCGTGGTTCGCTCGCACACCCCATTCCTGGCGACGCAGCGGGCGTGCCACCCGACGGCGGGGCGCGGCTGTGGACGGCCGGGCGGCTGTGGACGTCCCTGCAGACGTGTACGTGGTCGGGCCCGGACACCGCGGCACGCCGCGACACGCCGACCGTGACCGCGACGACATACACGCGGGCGGGGTGCGGGGGGTGGGGTGAGGGGGTCAGTCGAGGTAGAGGCCGAGCTCGGAGGCGAGCCGCTCGCGCTCGGCGAGCCGGCGGTTGGCGCCCTTGGCGCTGGCGCTGGCCAGGGTGGCGAGCACGTCGATGACCAGGCTGACCACGGTCGGGGAGACGCCCGGCGACTCCGGGTGCGGGCGGACGTCGGCGGAGACCCGGGCGAAGGCGTCGGCGCCGCTGCTGATCACCACCGCCTCGGCGGCGTGCGGCAGCAGCGGGTGGTCGGCGGAGTCGGTCACCAGCACCAGCGCGCCACCGGCCTGGGCGAAGGGCAGCGCGTTGTCGATGGTGTAGCGGCGCCAGCGCCGCAGCGAGACCACGATCAGCACGTCGCTGTCGCGGACGTCGCTGAGGATCTCCAGCGGCCGGACGATGGTGCCGTCGACCAGGGTGACCTGGGCCAGCGCCGCGCTCAGCTTGGCCGCCAGCAGCGAGGCGTAGGTGAAGGAGCTGGCCGCGCCCAGCACGAACCGACGGCGGGCGCCGGTGATCCGGGCCGCGGCCGCCTCCAGCGAGGGGTCGCCCAGCGCCCACTCCAGGCCGGCGGCGAACTCCTCGCGGTAGGCCTCCAGCAGCCGCGTCTTGAGCACGGTGGACGCCCGCGGCGCCCGGCTGGCCTCGGTCACCGCGGTCCCCGCTCGGGGACGTCGACCTCGAGGCGGGGCCGGCCGTCGGCGACCAGCCGTCCCCGCGCCCCCAGCGGCAGCGTGTGGGCGGCCGGTCCGTGGCCGAAGCCGAGCTCGAAGACCAGCGGGACGCCCAGCGGCGCCAGCAGCTCCACCGCCAGCTCGCGGATCTCCTCCAGCGGCCCGCACTCGAACCAGCTGCCCAGCGCGACCCCGGTGACGCCGTCGAACCAGCCGGCCCGCAGCAGCGACACCAGGTAGCCGTCGACGCGGTAGGTGTCCTCGGTGATGTCCTCCAGCAGCGCGATGCAGCCGGAGTGGTCCAGCACCGGACGGCCCCGGGCGCCGATCGTCATGGCGAGCAGGCTGAGGTTGCCCCCGACCAGGGTGCCCTCCGCCGTGCCGGGCACCAGCGCCTCCGCCGCCGGCGAGGTCCACCACCGCTCCCCCGCCGGCCCGAGCACCGCCCGGCGCAGGTCGGCGGTGGCGGCCTCGTCGTCCAGCAGCGCCAGGCTCGCCACCATCGGGGAGAACCAGGTCGGCACGCCCAGCTGCTCGCGCAGCCACTCGTGCAGCGCGGTCACGTCGGAGCTGCCGTGCAGCGGCTTCGGCCGGGCCGCCCGCATCGCGTCGGCGTCCAGGGCGTCGAGCAGCCGGACGCTGCCGTAGCCGCCGCGGATGCAGAAGATCGCCTCGACCGAGGGGTCGCACCAGGCGTCCTGGACGTCGCGGGCCCGCACCGCGTCCTCCCCCGACAGGTACCGCGCCCGCGGGTGCCGGGCGGTGGCGCTCGGCATCAGCACCGGCTCCAGCCCCCAGCCGCGGAGCAGGGAGACGGCCCGGGCCACCCGGTTCTCCTCCACCGGCCCCGACGGCGCCACCAGCGCCACCCGCGCTCCGGGCGCGAGCGGGGCGAGGACGGCGGCGGCCGTGCCCTGCGCCGCGGTCACAGCCGTGCTCCCAGCCGGGAGGGCACCACGTCCAGCAGGGTGCGGGTGTAGTCGTGCTGCGGGTCCAGCAGCACCTGCTCCACCGGGCCGTCCTCGACCAGGCGGCCCTGGTGCATCACCACCACCCGGTCGGCGATGTTCCAGGCCAGCCCCAGGTCGTGGGTGATCACCAGCGCACCCAGCCCGAGCTCGCGCTGCAGCCGCAGCAGCAGGGCCAGGATCTCCCCGCGGACGGAGGCGTCCAGGCTGGCCACCGGCTCGTCGGCCACCAGGAAGCTCGGCTCCAGGGCCAGCGCACCGGCGATCACCACCCGCTGCCGCTGCCCGCCGGACAGCTCCTGCGGGATCCGGGCGAAGAACTGCTCGGGCGGGGTGAGCTCGGCCTGGGTCAGCGCCGCCGCCACCCGCTCCCGCTCGTCGCCGGGGAGGCGGTGGATCCGCAGCCCCTCCGCCACCGCCTCGTAGACGGTGTGCTTGGGGTTGAGCGAGGCCGAGGGGTCCTGCAGCACGAACTGCACGGCCCGCCGGTAGGCCTTGAGCGCGGCGCGGGCGGTGGGCAGCGGGACGCCGCGGTGCAGCACCTGCCCCGACGTCGGCCGCTGCAGCCCGAGCACCGTCCGGGCCAGGGTGGTCTTGCCCGAGCCCGACTGACCGACCAGGGCGACGATCTCCCCCGCCCGGCACCGCAGCGAGACGTGGTCGACCGCCCGCACGTGCTGGCCGCGCGAGCGGAAGTCGACCACCAGGTCCCGCACCTCCAGCAGCGGGGTCGCCGTGTCCTCGGCGTGCGTCGCGGCCGCCCCGTCGGGTGCGGCCGGGACGCCCGCCGCCGGCCCGCCGTCCTCCTCGGGTGCCCCGGACTCCCGGGCGCGCAGCCGGGTGACGGCGGCGCGCCCGACCACCCGGCGGGAGCCGGGGTCGCCGATCACCGGGAAGGCCGCGGCCAGCTCGCGGGTGTGCTCGTGCCGGGGGCTGCCCAGGATCTGCTCCGAGGGCCCCTCCTCCACGATCCGGCCGTGCCGCATCACCACGATCCGCTCGCAGACCGCGGCCAGCACCGACAGGTCGTGGCTGATCATCACCAGGGTGAGGCCGCGGTCGCGGACCAGCCCGCTGAGGACGTCGAGCACCTGGGCCTGCACCACCACGTCGAGGGCGGTGGTGGGCTCGTCGGCGATGATGACCTCGGGGTCGCAGGCCAGCGCCATGGCGATCATCACCCGCTGCTTCTGCCCGCCGGAGAGCTCGTGCGGGTAGGCCTCGGCGCGGGCCGCCGGCAGGTCGACCAGGGCCAGCAGCTCCGCCACCCGGGCGTCGCGCTGGGCCGGGGTGCGGGTGGCGGGCGAGGAGTGCAGCTCCAGCGCCTCGCGGATCTGGCGGCGCACGGTGCGCACCGGGTTGAGGGAGTGCATCGCCCCCTGGAAGACGATCGCGGCCTCGGTCCAGCGGACGGCGCGCAGCCGTCCCCAGCTCATGGTGGCGACGTCCTCGCCGCCCACCAGGATCGAGCCGGTGATCCGCGCCGAGCGCGGCAGCAGCCGCAGCACCGACATGGCCATGGTCGACTTGCCGCAGCCGGACTCGCCGGCCAGCCCGACCGTCCCGCCGCGCGGCACCGACAGGCTGACCCCGTCGACGGCGACGAGCTCGCCGCCGTCGCCGCGGCGGTAGCCGATGGTGACGTCGCGCCACTCCAGCGCGGCACCGGCCGGCTGCTGCGCCCCGCTCATCAGCGCCCCCTCAGCGTCGGGTTGAGGACGGACTCCAGCGCCCGTCCCACCAGGGTGAAGCAGAGCACGACCACCACGATCGCCAGCCCGGGGGGCAGCACGAACCACCAGAAGCCGGCGGTGGCCGCCCCGGTGTCGAGGGCGCTCTTGAGCATCGAGCCCCACGAGAACTGGGTGGGGTCGCCCAGGCCGAGGAAGGACAGCGTCGACTCCGCGATGACCGCGGACCCGACCGTCAGCGTGGTGTTGGCCAGCACCAGCGGGAGCACCGCCGGCAGCACGTGGCGGCCGAGGATGTGCCCGTCGCCGCCACCGAGGGCGCGGGCCCGCTCGATGTAGGGCCGGGCCTCGATGCTGAGGGTCTGCGAGCGCACCACCCGGGCGGTGCTGGCCCAGCTGGTGACGCCGATCGCGATGACGATCGTCCACAGCCCCCGGCTGAGCACCGAGGACAGCACGATGGCCAGCACCAGGCTGGGCACCACCAGGAAGAAGTCGACCACCCGCATGATCACCGCCTGGGTGAGCCCGGTGAAGTGCCCGGCGGCCATCCCGACCAGGGTGCCGATCACCATCGACACCGCGGTGGCGGCGAAGCCCACCAGCAGCGAGACGCGCGCGCCCCAGACCAGCATGCCCAGCACGTCGCGGCCCGACGGGTCGGTCCCCAGCAGGTGCGCCGCGCTCGGCGGCTCGTTGCTGGCGGCCGTCAGCCGGGTGACGTCGAGGGTCTCCAGCGGGACCAGCACCGGGGCCAGCAGCGCCACCGCGAACACCGCGGCCAGCAGCACCAGACCCACCAGCCCCGAGCGGGTGGCCGCGAACTCGCGCCACACCTCCGCCGCCCGGGCCCGTCGCTGAGCGGCCACCGCCGCGCGCCCGGAGCGGGGGGCGGACCCCACCGTGCCGGCGCTCACGAGGCCTTCAGACGTGGGTCGAGGACCCGGTAGACGAGCTCGGCGACGAAGTTCATCACGATCACGATCGAGGAGAAGACGACGAAGGTGCCCTGCAGCAGCGGCAGGTCCGGGGCGCTCAGGCCCTGGAAGGTGAGGTAGCCCAGACCGGGCCAGGAGAAGACGGTCTCGACCGTCACCGCGCCGCCGACGAGCCCGCCGATCGTGAGGAAGATCAGCGTCACGGTGGGCAGCAGCGCGTTGGGGACGGCGTGCCGGGTGCGCACCAGGTCCTCGCGCAGACCCTTGGCGCGGGCGGTGGTCAGGTAGTCGGAGGTCATCTCCTCCAGCACCGAGGCGCGCATCACCATCAGGTACTGGGCGTAGACCACCGCCACCATGGTCAGCACCGGCAGCACCAGGTGGTGGGCCACGTCGAGCACCCGGGCCAGCCCGGTGGGGTCGGTGCCGGGGGTGACCATGCCGCCGGTGGGGAACCAGCCGAGGCCGCCGGCGAAGACCAGCAGCAGGATCAGCCCCAGCCAGAAGGTGGGCACCGACCAGAACACCAGGGCCAGCCCGGTCTGGGTCTTGTCGAACAGGCTGCCGCGCCGCCAGGCGGACTTCTGGCCGAGCCAGAGCCCGAGCACGACCGAGATCAGCGCGGCGGTGCCGGTGAGCAGCAGGGTGGGCGCGAGCCGCTCGGCGATCAGCTCGGTCACCTCGCGCCGGTAGACGTAGGAGACGCCGAGGTCGCCGCGGAACAGGTCGCCCAGGTAGGAGAGGAACTGCAGCGGCAGCGGGTCGTCCAGACCCATCTCGGCGCGCAGCCGCTCGACCTCCTCGGCGCTGACCCGGCGCCCCCGCGTCATGTTGATCGCGGGGTCGCCGGGCAGCACCCGGAAGGAGAAGAAGCCGAGCACGACGACCATGGCCAGGCTGACCAGGGCGCCGCCGCCCTTGAGGGCGAGGTAGCGCGGGAGGGTGGAGCCGCGGGGCCGCTCCTCCTCCAGCGCCGCGGCGGTCTCGGTGACGCTCACTCGCGCTCGTCGGCGGCGCCGCGTCGACGGCTGACCAGGTAGACGGCCAGGGCGCCGACGACCACCACCGCGGCCGCGATGCCGACCCAGGCGCCGGCGGGCAGCCCGCCCGGCTCCCCGCCGGCCGCCGCACCGCCCTCGGCGGTGGCCACCGGCTCGGCGGTGTACAGCCCCCAGTAGCCGTTCTGGCCGGTGATGACGCCGGTCTCCTCGGGCTGCTTGGTGAAGCCGGTGAAGCGGTCGCTGCGGTAGGCCTCGAGGGTGTCGGCGTACCAGATCGGGTTGTTCACCGAGGCCTCGTAGAGCACCGAGAAGGCCTCCTTGACCAGCTCGGCGCGACGCTGCGGGTCCAGCTCGGCGTGCTGGGCGGCGTAGAGCTCGTCGAACTCGGGGCTGCACCAGTTGTTCTCGCTGGTGGCCCCGGAGCCGTCGGCGGCCGGGCGCGAGGCGCAGGTGTTGATCGAGAGCTGGAAGTCCGGGTCCGGCCCGATCCCCCAGCCCGTGAAGTACAGGTCGTAGCGGCCCAGGGTGGAGTCGTCGTTCACCTGGTTCGGGGTGACCATGGACACCTCGACGTCGATGCCGATGTCGGCCAGCCAGGGCTGGATGAAGTCGGCCATCTGCTGGTGGGTGGGGTCGCTGTTGCGGCCCATCAGGCGGAACCGCAGCGGCTCGCCGTCCTCGTCCAGGCGGATGCCGTCGGGGCCGCGCTCGTAGCCGGCCTCGTCGAGCATCGCGTTGGCCGCCGCCGGGTCGAAGGTGACCTCCTCGGTGCCGGGGGCGAAGCCGTGGTACATCGGGTAGACGGTCGGCATCTCGGTCTTGCCGGGCTCGCCGAGACCCTGCAGCACGGTCTCCAGCAGCTGGTTCTTGTCGATCGCGGTGAAGATCGCCGTGCGCAGCACCGGGTCCTGCAGCGCCGGGTGGCCGTCGCCGAGGGGGTTGCCGTCCTTGTCGAGCGCCCCGGGGTTGATGGCCATCGCGGTGTAGCGGCGCCCGGCGCCGGAGCTGGTGGTGATGCCCGGCTGGCCCTCCAGCGACTGGAACTGCGCCGGGGTGAGCCCGCTCAGCACGTCGATCTCGCCGGTGCGCAGCCCCTGCACGGCGGCGTCGGTGTTGCGGTAGACCACGTAGGTCAGCCCGGGCACCTTGGGCGCCCCCCGCCAGAAGTGCGGGTTGGCCTTGAGCTCGACGCTCTGGCCGCTGGTGTAGGAGGCGATGGTGAACGGCCCGGAGCCGACGGTGTCGGTGTCGTTGGCGTACTCGGCCGGGTCGACGTCCTGCCAGACGTGCTTGGGCACGACCGGCACCTCGGCCCCCGGGTTGGACGCCTGCGGCGAGGCCAGCTGGATCTCCACCGTCTGCGGGTCCGGGGCGGTGATCGCCTCGACGTTCTCGACCAGCCCGCCGTTGGCCGCCTGCAGCGCCTCGTTCTGCTGGATCTGCTCGAAGGTCCAGACCACGTCCTCGGCGGTGATGGGCTGGCCGTCGGACCACAGCCGGTCCTCGGGGATGGTGAAGGTCCAGGTGGTGGCGTCGGGGGTGGCCGACCACTCCGAGGCGAGCCCGGGCACCGGCTCGTTGTCGGTGCCCCAGGCCACCAGCGGCTCGTACTGGAAGCGCAGGATCCCCGTGCTGGTGGCCAGGATGGCCAGGAACGGGTTGAAGGTGTCGATGTCGCTGGTCAGGGCCACCTTGACGTTCTCCCCGGCCACCTCCGCGGCGGAGGGACGGGCGGTGCCCAGGGACAGCGTGCCCACCGAGAGCAGGGCGGCCACGCAGACCGCGGCGGCGCGCCGCCAGCGGGGCGTGGAGGGGGTGCGGGACATGGTTCCTCGTTCCGGTGCAGGGCGCGGCAGGGGGTGGGTCGAACCAACCAGCCCGCCCGCCGCGGTGTCAACGGTCGGGGCAGGATACGTAACCGATCCTTAACCAGCGTCTCACCGCCGGTCCCGTGCGCTGGCCTGCCGTGCCGGTGTGCGACAGGGTGGCCAGCGACATGTGTTCCGCAACGATCCCCCCTTCCCCGTCGGGCGCCGAGGCCGACGTGGTCGGCCTGCTCCGCCGGCTGATCACCTTCGACACCACCAACCGCGCTCCCGGGGACGCCGAGGGCGAGCTCGAGGCGGCCCGCTGGGTGGCCGGGCTGCTGACCGAGGCCGGCTGGGAGCCGGTGCTGCTGGCGCGCCCCGACGCGCCGCACCGGGCCAACGTGGTGGTCCGCGTCCCCGGGGCGGACCGCGGGCTGCCCGCGCTGCTGGTGCACGCCCACCTCGACGTGGTGCCGGCCGAGCCGGAGCAGTGGAGCGTCCCGCCGTTCGCCGGCGTGGAGCGCGACGGCTGGGTCTGGGGCCGCGGCGCGGTGGACATGAAGGACATGTGCGCCATGACCCTGGCCGTGCTGCTGGAGTGGGGCCGCAGCGGCCGCCGCCCCCGCCGCGACGTGGTGGTGGCCTTCGTGGCCGACGAGGAGACCGACGGCGCCTACGGGGCGCAGTGGCTGGTGGACGAGCACCCCGGGCTGTTCGCCGGCGTGGCGGCGGCCGTCGGCGAGTCGGGCGGGACCGTGGAGGAGCACACCTCCCGGGACGGCCGCCCGGTCCGGCTGGCCCGGGTCGCCGCCGGCGAGCGGGGCACGATGCACCTGCGGCTGACCGCGACGGGCACCTCCGGGCACGGGTCGCGTCCGCACGACGACAACCCGGTGCTGACCCTGGTCGACGCGCTGCACCGGCTGGGGCACCACCGCTGGCCGGTGCACCTCTCCGACCTGGTGCGGGCCCAGCTCGAGCAGACCGCCGCGGCGCTGGGCCACGAGGTCGACCTGTCCGACGAGGCCGGGGTCGAGCGGGCGGTGGCCGACCTGGCCGGGGCGGCGGAGGTCGCCCGGTTCACCGTCCGGGCCTCCACCACGCCGACCGTGGTCGGCGCCGGCTACAAGGTCAACGTCATCCCCGGCAGCGCCACCGCCGAGGTGGACGTGCGCTGCCCGCCCGGCTACCAGGAGCAGCTGCTGGCCCGGCTGCCCGACTTGCTCGGCGACCGGGTCGAGGTGCACCACAGCGTCTTCAACCCGCCCGTGGAGGCCCCCGTGGACAGCCCCTGGTTCGCCGCCGCCGCGGCGGCGGTCCGCGCCGAGGTGCCCGACGCGGTGGTCGTCCCGGCCTGCCTGGGCGGGGGCACCGACGCCAAGGCGTTCAGCGGGCTGGGGATCGCCTGCTACGGCTTCGCGCCGCTCACCCCGGACCCGGCAGGGCGCACCGTGGCCGGGGTGCACGGGGTGGACGAGCGGGTCCCGGTGGCCTCGCTGCGCGGCGGCCTGCGGATCCTGACCCGCTTCCTCGACACCGTCTGAACGGTCCCCTCCCCCCGGCGGTGCGCCCTCAGCCGGCGACCGCGGCGCGGAGCACCTCCCCCACCGCCCGCATGCCGGCCAGCACGTCGTCACGGGCGTCGGTGCCCTCGGCCCACTCCGCCAGCACGGCGTAGCCGAGCGCCCCGGCCGGGCCCTGCACCAGGCCGACGTCGGCCCGGACGGTGGAGATGGTGCCGGTCTTGTTCACCAGGGTGGTGCCCCGGTCGGGGTCGGCGTGGGCCAGCGGGTCGAGCCCGAACGCCGACGCGGTCATCGACAGGTCGGCGTTGGCGGCCAGCCAGCGTCGCACCCGGGCGCTCACCGGCGCGGAGACGAGCTCGTCGCGGTGCAGGCGGGCCATCACCTCCGACAGCTCGGCGGCGCTGCCGCGCGACAGCGTGGGCGGGTGCTGCGGACCGCGGTCGTCGCGGACCCGGTCCAGCAGGGCCGAGTCGCGGCAGCCCAGGGCCCTCGTGGTCGCGGTGACGGCCGGCACGCCGACGCGGCGCAGCAGCACGTTGGTGGCCAGGTTGTCGCTGAACGCCCCGACCAGCCGGCACAGGTCGAGCACCCCCAGCGCCGGCTCGTCCAGCAGGTACCACAGCCCGGAGTCGGCCACCCACTCCTCGGGCTCGCGCGCCAGCCGCTCGGCCGGGTCGAGCTCGCCGGTCTCGACCTGGCGGGCCACCTCGGCCAGCAGGAAGACCTTGCCCACGCTGGCCGTGCGCAGCACCCGACCGGGGTCCCGGGCCGCCAGCACGGTCGAGGTGGCGGCGTCGCGGAGGCACACCGACCAGCGGGCGTCCGGGGTGAGCTCGGGCAGGGTGGTGGTCGTCACGGGGCCACTGTGCCAGTGCAGGGCCGCCGGAGCGGCGGTCTACGGTGAGGACATGCCCCAGCCCGCGGTCGCCACCGAGTCGCGGTCGGCGCTGTCGCTGGTGATGGGCCCGGGGCTGTACCGGCGGGCGCTGGTCAGCCTCTTCTTCGCCGGGCTGGGGATGTCGGTGGCGCTGCCGCAGCTGTCGCTGTTCCTGGTGCAGGACCTGCACGCGTCGCTGCCGGTGGCGGGGCTGTTCTTCCTCACCAACCTGGCCGCCCCGGTGCTCGGCTTCGTCGTCGGCCGCTGGTCGGACCGGCTCACCGACCGGCTGACGCTGTTCCGGGTCGGGGCGGTGGTGGGTCTGCTCGGCTGGGTGGTGATGGCGCTGTCCACGCAGGTGTGGATGGCCTTCGTGGTCAACCTGACGGTGCTGGGGTTCGCGGCGGCGACGGGTTCCCTCGTCTTCGCCGCCGTGCGCGACCAGCTGACCCACGTGCCCACCGGGGCGGACAACCGGGTGATGTCCACGGTGCGGCTCGGCTTCAGCCTCGGGTTCATGAGCGGCCCGCTGGTCGGCAGCGTCCTCGGCGGCCTGGTCGGGCTCCGGCTGACCCTGGTGGCGGCCGGTCTCTGCACGCTGGTGCAGGTGGTGCCGCTGGTGCGCCAGCGGGTGCCGCGGGCGGTGCCCGAGCAGGCGCGCGGCAGCTCGCGGGGACGCGGCGGCTCCTCCGCCGGTCTGGCCCCGCTGCTGACCTTCCTCGGCCTCGGCGTGCTGGCGATGTGCGGGGACACCATCCGGCTGGCCTACCTGCCGATCTACATGGAGCTGCAGCTGGGCACCCCCGACTGGCTCCGCGGGGCGGTGATCTCGACCCAGTCGCTGGCCATGGTCGTGTTCATCCCGCTGGCCGGCGTGCTGGCCGACCGGTACGGCGCCCAGCGGGTGGTGGTGGTGTGCGTGCTGCTGGGGGTCGGGGCCAACCTGGGCTTCGCCGTCGCCGACAGCGAGCTGGTGCTCGTCGCGGCGACCGTGCTGCACGCGATCATGTGGGCCGCGCTGGGAGGGATCGGCATCACGGTGGCCCAGGACCTCTACCCGCAGGGCATCGGCATGGCCTCCTCGCTGTACTTCTCCGCGCTCCGCTTCGCCGCCGGCATCGGCGGGGTGGTCGGGGCGGTGGGGGTCGGCTGGTTCGGCGTCCCCGGCGTGTTCACGATCCCCGCGGCGCTGTGCGTGGTCACCGCGGCCGGGCTGGTCGCGATGGCCCTCGCCGCCCGTCGTCGCCGGGCGCGCGCGTCCCGGACCGCGGTCAGCTGAAGTGGGTGAGACCGCGCCCCGGCGCGGGTGAGGAGCCGGGGTCGGCCACGGTGAAGGGGCGTGAGCCGCGCAGCCACTTCTGCAGCGCCTCCCCCACCACCAGCCGGTAGGGAAAGGCCGATCCCGCCGCCCGCCGGGTCAGCTCGGCCACCGGCAGCGGGCGGGCCGAGCCGAGCAGCACCACGTTGCCCAGCCGGCGTCCCTTGAGGGTGGCCGGCTCGCTGCTGACCAGCAGCTGCGGGAAGTGCTCGGCCATCCCGGCCAGCACCCGGCGGCCGTAGTCGAACGGCGCCTGGTCGGTGATGTTGACCATCAGCGTCCCGTCGGCGGTCAGCACCCGCGCCACGTCGGCGAAGAACTCCGACGTGGTGAGCTCGGACGGGACCCGGCCCCCGACGAAGGCGTCCAGCACCACCACGTCGGCGTAGTCGGCCGGCATGGCCGCGATCCCGCTGAGCCCGTCGGTGTCGCGGACCTTGATCCCGCTGCGACGGCCCAGCGGCAGCTGCTCGCGCACCCGCCGGGTCAGCTCGCTGTCGGGCTCGAGCACGATCTGCGGCGAGCTCGGCCGGGTGTGGGCCACGTAGCGGGGCAGCGTCATCCCGGCGCCGCCGACGTGGACCACCCGCAGCCGCTGGCCGGCCGGGGCGTGGGCGTCCAGCGCGTCGGCGATGCGCTGCACGTAGTCGAACTCGAGCCGGGTGGGGTCGTCGGGGTCCACCCAGGACTGCTCGGTCTCCCCGGTCACCACCACGAAGGCGCCGGGGACGTCGCGGTCGGGCACCAGCTCGGAGCGCTCTCCCTCGTCGGCCACCCGCCAACCCTAGGGCCAGCCCGGCCGCGGCCTCAGATCCTGCTCAGCGCGGCCACCAGAACGCCTCGCGGGTCAGGAAGGCCAGCGCCGGCACCAGCAGGGTGCGGACCACCAGGGTGTCCAGCAGCACGCCCAGGCAGACGACGACCCCGATCTGGGTCAGCGCCACCACCGGCAGCACCCCCAGGACGGCGAACACGGCGGCCAGCAGGATCCCCGCGCTGGTGATCACCCCGCCGGTGCTGCCCAGGGCGGCCACCATCCCGGCCCGGTAGCCCAGCACCGCGCGCTCCTCGCGGGCCCGGCTGGTGAGGAAGATGTTGTAGTCCACCCCGAGGGCGATGAGGAACAGGAAGGCGTAGAGGGTGACGTTGGCGTCCAGCGCCGGGAAGCCCCAGACGTGCTCGAACAGCCAGGCCCCGGCCCCCAGGCTGGCGAAGAAGGTGCCCAGCACGCTGGCGATCAGCAGCACCGGCGCCAGCAGCGAGCGCAGCAGCACCAGCAGCACCAGCGCAACCACGCCGAGGATCAGCGGGACGACCAGCTCCAGGTCCTCCTCGGCCGCCACGAGGGTGTCCAGCGCGGTGGCGTCGGAGCCGCCGACCAGCGCCCCCTCCAGTCCCGGCTCGGCGGCCAGGCCGCTGCGCAGGTCGCGGACCAGCTGGAAGGCGCCCTCGCTCTGCGGCGGCTCGGAGCTGGTGACGCTGAGCCGGGCCAGCCCCTCGTGCTCACCGAGCGGGCGGACGGACCCGACCCGGTCCAGGCCCTCGACCAGGGCCACCGCCGGCTCGACCCGGTCGGCGGGCACCAGCACGTCGATGCCGCCGGACAGCCCGGCGCTGAAGGAGCGGTCGAGCACCGCCTGAGCCTGCACGGACTCCGGCTCGCCGAGCAGCTGCTCGGTCTGGGAGAGACCGACCCGGTAGCTGCCCAGCCCCAGGGCGAGCACCGCGACCCCGCAGACGGCGACCACGGCCACCAGCGCCGGCCGCCGCGCCACCCCCTCGCCGAGCCGGTGCCACAGCCCCGGGCGGACGTCCTCGCCGTCGTCCCGCACCCGCGGCACCAGCGGCCAGAACAGCCCCCGGCCGCACACCACCAGGGCGGCGGGCAGCACCAGCAGGGCGGAGGCCATGGCCAGCACCACCCCCAGCGCGCACGCCAGACCGAGCGCCCGGTTGCCCTCGAGCGAGGCCAGCAGCAGGGTCAGCAGGCTCAGCACCACCGTGCCGCCGCTGGCCAGCACGGCGGGACCGGCGCTGCGCACGGCGGTGGCCATGGCCACGTGGCGGTCCGGTTCGCGCTGCAGCTCCTCGCGGTAGCGGGCCACCAGCAGCAGGGCGTAGTTCGTCCCGGCCCCGAAGACGAGCACCGAGAGGATCCCGGAGATGGAGGCGTCCACCGGCAGCCCGGCCGCCTCCGCGACCGGCGCGACCACGACGCGGGCCAGCCCGTCGGCGGTGCCCACCACGAGCAGCGGCACCAGCCACAGCAGAGGGCTGCGGTAGGTGATGATGAGCAGCACCGCCACGACGGCGACGGTGACCAGCAGCAGCCGCAGGTCGGCGCCGGCGAAGGCCCCGGAGACGTCGTCGGAGAACCCCACCGGACCGGTCAGCCGCGAGGTCAGACCCGCCGGCAGGTCCTCGGCCGCCAGCGCCCGGAACCGGTCGGCGAGCCCGGCCAGGTCGGCGTCGACGTCCGCACCCGCCACCGGGACCACCACCAGGGCGGCCGTGCCGTCTTCGCTGACCTGCGGACGCACCGCCTCCGGCGTGGTGGACTCCTCGGCCAGCGCGGCGGCCCGCTCGCCCACGGCACGCCGGTCGGCGTCGTCCAGCGGCTCGCCGCCGCGGTCCCACACCAGCAGGGCGGCGCTGTCGTCGGCTCCGGGGAACTCCTCGAGCAGTGCGTCCACCTGGGCCGACTGCGTCTCCGCCGGCAGACCGGCCCCGGGGAGGGCCGCGTCGTCCACCCGCGGCGTCCACGCGAAGGCCGCCCCCACCGCCAGCACCGCCACCACCAGGACCAGCCAGGCACGCCGCGTGGTGCCGACCAGGACCGCCACGCGATCACCTCACTTGGTTACCAAGTCGTTTAGTTACTCGAGTGGTTAGCATCGCCCACATGTCCCCGCGGAGCAACCCCGGGCCGCTCAGCGAGCCCGCCGACCCGCCCGCGCAGCTGCCCCGGACGCAGGTGCCGCCGGTGGCCGCCAGGGTCCGTGAGCTGCAGGTGCTGGCGGACAAGGTGCAGCGCCAGCTGGCCCGCACGCTCGGGATCGGTCCCACCGACCTGGCGGCCGTGGAGCACCTGCTGCTGCACGGGCCGATGAGCGCCAGCGAGCTGGCCCGTCGGATGGAGATGTCCACCGCCGCCACCACGCACGTCATCGACCGGCTGAGCGCCGCCGGGCACGCGCACCGCCGCCGCGACCCGCACGACCGGCGTCGGGTCACCGTGGCCCCCGACGCCGAGTCCGTGGCCCGGGTCTTCGAGGAGCTGCGCCCGATCATCGACGGCGTGGTGGCCCTCGTCGAGCGGCGCACGCCCGAGGAGCAGGCGGTGGTCGCGGACTTCCTCGGCGACGTGGTGGGCTTCTACGAGGAGCTGCTCGAGCGCGACAGGTGAGCGGCGCCTTCAGGCGGTGACGGCGCGCCTGCTGCCGCCGGGCAGCTGCTGCTCCGCGGCCGCCAGGGCCTGGCCCACCACCTGCCCGAACAGCTGCGGGAACCCGGCCGGCAGCAGCTGCAGCGGGGTCCCGCCGTCGATGCTGATGCCCGCGCCGAGGAGGGCGTTGCGCCCGATCGCGGGTCCGTGGACGGTCACGGGCGCACGCTCGGCGGCGGACCGGCGCTCCAGGGCCATCAGCCGGTCGGTGGTGTAGGAGACGTCGGGCGGGGCGAAGCGGGCGGCGAGCTCCCCCGCCGCCGCGAGCAGCGTGGCCCCGGCGTGGGTGTCGCGTCCGCCCAGCTGGTAGGCGACCGAGGCGACCAGGTCGCTCACCCAGCCCATGGCCGCGGCGGCCGACATGCTGACCACCCGGTGGACGTCCTCGGGGCCGGCCGGGCCGGGCGCCTCGAAGACCGCGAAGAGGGCGTCGCCCATCAGGTCGTCGCGGGTGGTGGCGCTCAGCTGCAGGTCCACCGAGCTGAGGCCGACGGCCGAGGAGCTGAAGCTGCTCGAGCCGACGCCCAGCCCCGAGGAGGCGCCGTAGGACAGCGAGAAGGAGCTGCCGAAGCTGCGCATGCGGTGCACCATCGTGCCGGTGACCGCCCCGTGGGCCTGGCTGTCGAAGTGGCGGGAGACCTCGACCAGCCGGGCGCCGCGCAGCACGACGTCGCCCTCGCCCGGTTCGTACACCGCCTCGGCAGGCAGCCGGCGCAGCTGGTCGACCGCGCCCGCCAGCGCCGCGGCGAGCGCCCGGTCGCGCTGCTCGAAGGCCCGGGCGCGGCGGCCGGCCCGGAGCCCGACGACCACCAGGACCAGCCCGAGGACGCCGAACAGACCCACCAGCAGCTGGGAGGCGATGAAGTAGGCGACGGCGGCCGTGGCCGGCGGCACCGGCTCGTCCGCGCCGCCGGAGTCGAAGAAGCCGCTGGCGCCCAGCACCGTCCAGAAGGCCGTGCCGAGCAGCCAGACCCCGAGCAGCAGCACCCCCCACAGGATCGTGCCGTGGCGCTGCAGGGACACCGCCCTGGGTGAGAGCGGTGGTCTGGGCATGCCAGGGACCCTAGTGGTCCCGGGGTCAGCGGCGTCGTGCCCGCCGGACCGGCGGGCGGCCGGGCCCGTCGCCCGGCGGGCGGCGGCTCAGAAACCGCTGCCGGCGTAGTCCTCTCCCGCCGGGGCGTCGCGGTCCGCGCCGCCGGAGTCGGTGGTGCTGCCCTGCGCGTACTCCTCCTCGACCACCGGCTCGTCGCCGGAGGTCTGGGTGGAGGCGGGCGGCGGGTCCTCGAGCTCCTCCTCGTCCATCGCGCGGGGGTCGTCGGGCTGCTGGTCCTCGCTCACGGCTCCTCCTCAGGTCGTCTGACCGGGTCGTACCCGTTCCGGCCCGGAGCGCACACGCCGCCCCCCGCCGGGGCGGGTGGGGAAGCAGGCGTCCGCCTGCGGGCCGTGCCCGCCGTCGCCGCGCTCGGCCCGGGGTCGTGCCCCGCCCGGGCGTGGCTGCGACCCTGCTCCCCGCCCGCTACCACCCCGGGCACCGGTCGCCCGCCGGCCCTCCCCCGGGGCGGCGGCGGGGTCCTAGCGTCGGCGCCGCCCCCGCCGTCGGCCCGAGGGGTCCGCGAGCGGGCCGGCGACCAGCCACCCGTGGAGGAGCTGCCGTGCACGACCCGGTCCCCCGGTCCGTCCCCCCGGTTCCCCGGCCACCCGCCGGGGCCCGACCCACCGCAGCGCCCGCGCGACCACCCGGGCCACCGCGGCGGCCGGGGACGCAGACGTCCGCCGCCCCACCTGCCGTCCGGGCCGCGGATCCGCGCACCGGCGCGCCGGTCGAGCTCACCCCCGGCGGTGCGGCCGTGGGCAGCCCGGTGGACGCGCTGTTCGGCAGCTTCTGGCCCGACCCGCGTCCGGGCCAGCAGCACCGGGGGCTGGCGCTGGCGGCCCTGCTGCCGGCGGTGGTGGCCGCGACCACGGCGCCGGGTGCGGGTGTCGGCGTGGCCGCGACGGTGGTCGCCGGGCTCGTCCTGGCGCTGGTCGTGGTCGCGCACCGGCCCCGGGCGCGGCGCGGGGACCTCTCCACCGCCGCGCTGGCGGGGCTGATGGTGCTCACCGGCGTGCTGACCTCCTCGTCCTGGGCGGTGCTGCTGTGCTGGGCCGCGGCGATCGCCCTGGTCCCGCTGACCAGCACGCGGGCGCGCAGCACCGGCGCCGCGCTGGCCGCCGTGGCCGCCCTCGCCATCGCCTGGGTCCGCGGACTGCCGTGGCTGGCCCGCTCGCTGGGCGCGGGTCGGCAGGACCCCGCCACCCTGGGCCGGACGGTGCGGACGGCCGTCGTGGCCGCGGGGCTGGTCGCCGTGTTCACCGGCCTGCTCGCCAGCGCCGACGACGTCTTCGCCTCCTGGGTGCTCGGGCTGGTGCCCGACCTGGACCGGCTGCCGCTGCGTCTGCTCGTCCTCGGCGCGGTGCTGCTGCTGACCTGGTCGCTGCTCACCGTGGTCGTGCTGCCCCCGGACGTCGGCGTGCTGCGGGCCCGACCGCGGCCGCCGCTGCGGCGCAGCGAGTGGGGCGTCCCCGTCGGCTCGGTGGTGGTGGTGCTGGCGGTCTTCCTGGCCGCCCAGGCCTCCGCCCTGTTCGGCGGCGAGGCCTACCTGCGGGCCCACGGCACCAGCCACGCCGAGCACGTCCACCAGGGGTTCGGCCAGCTGGTGGCGGCCACCTGCCTGGTGCTGGTCGTGGTGGCGACGACCGTCCGGCGGGCCGCCCGGGCCAC
This sequence comes from Auraticoccus cholistanensis, assembly GCF_009742705.1. Lineage (GTDB taxonomy): Bacteria > Actinomycetota > Actinomycetes > Propionibacteriales > Propionibacteriaceae > Auraticoccus > Auraticoccus cholistanensis. The sequence goes on along the minus strand of NZ_WPCU01000004.1, from coordinate 499,986 downwards.
CCCCGCGGACCGCCGCTGGCTCCGCGGGCTGCTGTGCACGCTCTGCCTGCTCGCGCTGGCCGTGGCGGCCTCCGCGCTGCACCGGATGGCCCTCTACGAGGCGGCCTTCGGCGCCAGCCGGCTGCGGCTGCTGGTCGCCACCTTCGAGGTGTGGGTCGCCGTGGTGCTGCTGCTGGCCGCGACGGTCTGCGTGCGGCTGCGCGGCAGCTGGGTGCCGCGGATCGCGGTCTGGCTGGGGTGCGTGATGCTGCTGGCGCTGACCGCGGCGGGTCCGGACCGGGTGGTGGCCGAGCGCAACGTGGCCCGGCACGCCGCCACCGGCACGCTCGACGCCCGCTACCTCGGCACGCTCACCGCCGAGGCCGTGCCGGCGCTGGACCGGCTGCCCGAGCCGCTGCGCTCCTGCACGCTGCGCCGGCTCGACCTCGCACCCGACCCCGCCGGGTGGGACCTGCCGACCGGACGGGCGCTGGAGCTGCTGCGGCACCGCCCGGTCGACCGCGGCCTGGACTGCCGGCTGTCCGGGCGCTGAGCGGGGCCACCCGCCGGGCGGAGGCCGTCGCGGGTGCGGCGGCCGGCCGGGGCCGGTCGCGGCGGTGCACCACGAGCCCGCGGCCGGACGCGACGAGGGCCCGCACACCCGGGGGGTGTGCGGGCCCTCACGCCGGGACGGCCGGAGCGGCCGGGTGCGGCCTGACCGGAGCGGTCAGGGCCGGGCGGTCAGGAGCCGACCGTGGTGGCCTCGAGCACCCGCAGCCCGTCGCCCTCGGGGTCGGGGTCGAAGGTGATGACGTCACCGGCCTGCACCTCGCCCGAGAGCACCTTGCGGGCCAGCTGGTCCTCGATGGCCGACTGCACCAGCCGGCGCAGCGGACGGGCGCCGTAGACCGGGTCGAAACCGGTCAGCGCCAGCCAGTCCTTGGCCGCCTGGGTGAGCTCCACCCGCAGCCGGCGGTCGACCAGCCGCTGGTTGAGCCGGGCCAGGTTGATGTCGACGATGCGGGTGAGCTCCTCGGTGCCCAGCGTGTCGAAGAGGACGACCTCGTCGAGCCGGTTGAGGAACTCGGGCTTGAACGCCTGCCGGACCACGCCCATCACCGCGTCCCGCTTCACCTCCTGGGCCAGGCTCTGGTCCGCCAGGAACTGCGAGCCGAGGTTGGAGGTGAGGATGAGGATGACGTTGCGGAAGTCGACCGTGCGTCCCTGGCCGTCGGTCAGCCGGCCGTCGTCCAGGACCTGCAGCAGCACGTCGAACACCTCGGAGTGGGCCTTCTCGACCTCGTCCAGCAGCACCACCGAGTACGGCCGGCGCCGGACGGCCTCGGTCAGCTGACCACCCGACTCGTAGCCGACGTAGCCCGGAGGGGCACCGACCAGCCGCGAGACGGAGTGCTTCTCGCCGTACTCGCTCATGTCGATGCGGACCATGGCGTGCTCGTCGTCGAAGAGGAAGTCGGCCAGCGCCTTCGCCAGCTCGGTCTTGCCGACACCGGTGGGACCGAGGAAGAGGAAGGAGCCGGTGGGCCGGTTCGGGTCCGAGATGCCGGCGCGCGAGCGGCGCACGGCGTCGGAGACGGCCCGGACGGCGTCACGCTGCCCGATCAGCCGCTCGCCGATCCGCTCCTCCATGTGGAGCAGCTTCTCGGACTCGCCCTCCAGCATCCGACCGACCGGGATGCCGGTCCAGGCGGCGACCACCTCGGCGATGTCGTTGGCGCCGACCTCGTCGGCCACCATCGGCGTGCTGTTGCGCTCGGCCTCGTCGGCGCTGCGCAGCTCCTGCTCCAGCGCCGGGATCCGGCCGTAGCTGATCTCGCTGGCGCGGTTCAGGTCGCCCTCGCGCAGCGCGCGGTCGGCCTCGACGCGCAGCTCGTCGATCTGCTTCTTCAGCTCACCGACGCGGTTCAGGCCCTGCTTCTCGGCCTCCCAGCGCTGCTCGAGCCCGCGCAGCTCCTCCTCGGCGTCGGCCAGCTCGGCGGTCAGCCGGCTCAGCCGCTCCCGGCTGGCCGGGTCCTCCTCCTTCTCCAGGGCGAAGCGCTGCATCCGCATCCGGTCGACGTTGCGGCGCAGCTGGTCGATCTCGACCGGGGAGGAGTCGATCTCCATCCGCAGCCGGCTGGCGGCCTCGTCGACCAGGTCGATCGCCTTGTCCGGCAGCTGCCGGGAGGTGATGTAGCGGTGCGACAGCGTGGCGGCGGCCACCAGGGCGCCGTCGGTGATGGCCACCTTGTGGTGGGCCTCGTAGCGCTCCCGCAGCCCGCGCAGGATCGCGATGGTGTCCTCCACGGTCGGCTCGCCGACGAAGACCTGCTGGAACCGGCGCTCCAGCGCGGGGTCCTTCTCGATCCGCTGGCGGTACTCGTCCAGGGTGGTGGCGCCGATCATCCGCAGCTCGCCGCGGGCCAGCATCGGCTTGAGCATGTTGCCGGCGTCCATCGAGCCCTCGGCCGCGCCGGCCCCGACGACGGTGTGCAGCTCGTCGATGAAGGTGATGACCTGTCCCTCGGCCTCGCGGATCTCGTTGAGCACCGCCTTGAGCCGCTCCTCGAACTCACCGCGGTACTTCGCGCCCGCCACCATCGAGGTGAGGTCCAGCGAGACCAGCCGGCGGCCCTTGAGGGAGTCGGGCACGTCGCCGTCCACCAGCCGCTGGGCCAGCCCCTCGACCACGGCGGTCTTGCCCACGCCGGGCTCACCGATCAGGACGGGGTTGTTCTTGGTGCGCCGGGCGAGCACCTGCACCACCCGGCGGATCTCGGTGTCGCGCCCGATCACCGGGTCGAGCCGGCCCTCGCGGGCGCGCTCGGTGAGGTCGACGCCGTACTGCTGCAGCGCCGAGCTGGTGCCCTCGGACTCGGCCGAGGTGACCCGCCGGCCACCCCGGGCCTCCTCGAAGGCCTTGGTCAGCGACTTGGCGTCGGCGCCCAGCTCGGCCAGCAGCGAGCTGGCCGCGGAGCGGACGGCGGCGAGGGAGATGAGGAGGTGCTCGGTGGCCACGAAGGAGTCACCGAGCTGCTCGGCACGGGTCTCGGCGTCGGCCAGCACCCGGGCGAAGGCGCCCGACAGCTGCGGCTGGGCCACCGAGGACCCCTGGGCGGAGGGCAGCTTCGCCACCGCGCCCTCGGCCGCCGCCGCGACCACGTCCGGCTGCGCACCGACGGCCTCCAGCAGGGGCGCCACGGTGTTGTCGGGGGTCAGCAGCAGGGCCCGGAGCAGGTGCTCCGGCTCCGCGGTGGGGTTGCCGTTGGTGAGCGCCAGCCGGACGGCGGTGGTGACCGCGTCACGACTGCGGCTCGTCAGCTTCTCAGTGTTCATGGGCACTTCCTCGTACGGCATGGGGAGGACCCACCTTGAGTCCTACCGGCTCAACCTGTCGTCGAGGACCAGTATTCCAACTTGAGCCACCTCCGCTCAACTCTGCTCAGGGCTCTCTCGGGGGTCGCTCCGGGCCACCCCGTGACGCCCCTGGCCCGCGCCGCCGGTGCCCACCGGCACGCGACGGAGCTACCGGGGCCGGAGGGCCGACTCGACCGCCTCGCAGGGGTCCACCGGGTCGACCTGCCGGATGGCGCAGGCGACGACCCCGAGCAGGTGCCGGAGCGTGGCGCGGTCCTCGCCGGGCAGGCTCGACAGGGCCCGGTCCTCGGCGGCACGGACGTCGAGCTCGAGCCGGGCCAGCCGCTGCCGGCCGGCGGGCGTGGCCACCAGACGTCGCTGGCGCCGGTCGTCGGGGTCGACCTGGCGCTCCACCCAGCCGGCGGCGACGAGGTCGTCGACGACGTAGGTCATCACCGTGCGGTCGATGCCGAGGTGGCGGGCGAGCGCCAGCTGGCTGCGCTGGTCGCCGTGCACGACCGAGGTCAGCACCTGGAACCCGCGGTGCCCCTGCGGGACGTCGTCGAGGACCCGGCCCACCTCGTCCTGGTAGTGACGCAGCAGCACCCCGAGGGTCCAGCCCAGCTCCTGGTGCCCCAGCCGGCCGCCGTCGGTCGTCGTCCTCGCCATCCACCCATCGTACGTCGCGACGCACGGTTGAACCGATCATCTGTCGGACATACGATCTGTGTGACCGCAGATCCGCTGCGGCACGACATCCCAGGACCCACCATGAGCGACTACGGGCACGACCTCCTGCTCGGCTCCTTCATCACCCCGACGAACGCCCGCCCCGAGGAGGTGGTCCGGCTGGCACGGGCGAGCGAGGTGGCCGGTCTCGACCTGGTCACCTTCCAGGACCACCCGTACCAGCCCGGGTTCCTCGACACCTGGACGCTGATGTCCTACGTCGCCGCGCGCACCGAGCGCATCTCGCTCTCCGGCAACGTGCTGAACCTCCCGCTGCGCCCGCCCGCGGTCCTCGCGCGCGCGGTGGCGAGCCTGGACCTGCTCAGCGGCGGCCGCGTCGAGCTCGGGCTGGGCGCCGGCGGCTTCTGGGACGCCATCGAGGCGATGGGCGGGCGCCGGCTGAGCCCCGGTCAGGCCGTCACCGCGCTCAGCGAGGCGATCGACGTCATCCGCGGGGTGTGGGACACCTCGACCCGCCAGAGCCTGAGGGTCGAGGGCACCTACTACGGCGTCCGCGGCGCGAAGCGCGGACCCGCACCGGCGCACCCGGTCGCGATCTGGCTGGGGGCGTACAAGCCGAAGATGCTGGCCCTGACGGGTCAGAAGGCCGACGGCTGGCTGCCGTCCCTGCCCTACATCAAGGACCCCCAGGAGCTGGTCGACGCCAACGCGCGCATCGACGAGGCGGCTGCCGCGGCCGGGCGCGAGCCCTCGGCCGTCCGCCGGCTCCTCAACATCGGCGGGACCTTCACCACGGGCGCCAGCACCGGGTTCCTGCAGGGACCGGTGTCGCAGTGGGTCGAGCAGCTCGCCGAGCTCACCCTCCAGCTCGGGTTCAGCGGCTACGTCCTGACCGGCGACGACGAGCGGTCGCTGCGCGTCCTCGGCGAGGAGGTGGCCCCCGCCCTGCGCGAGGTCGTCGCCCAGCACCGCGAGGAGGCGGCCCGATGACCCGCGACCACGGGTACCCGGTCCGGCTCGGCGTGGCCGTCGACCCCTCGGTGCTGACCCCGGACGGGCTGACCCGGCTGGCCCGGACGGCCGACGAGGCCGGGCTGGACCTGCTGGCCGTCACCGACGCCGCCGCCGGGGAGGCCTCCGGGCCCAGCGGTCCGGACCCGTGGACGACGCTCGCCTGGTTGGCCGGCACGACCGACAGGATCACGCTGGCCACGCACGCCCTCGCACCGACGGGTACTGCCGCGGTGCTGGCCCGCGCCGCCGCCGACCTCGACCGGATCACGGGCGGCCGCCTGGAGCTCGGTCTGACCGCCGTCCCGACCGGCGCCGCCTCCCCGGCCCTGGGCGTGCAGCCCCACGCGGGCGCGGTCGGGGAGACCATCGCCGTCCTGCGCAGCATGTGGACGGCCGACCGCGGCCCGGTGCGCGCCGCCGGGCCGCTCCACCGGGTGCCGGGAGCCGAGCCGGGGCCCGCGCCGGCCCACGAGCTGCCGGTCTGGCTCAGCGGCACCGACGAGGCGCTGCTCGACCTCGCCGCCCGCACCGCGGACGGCTGGTGGACCGAGGCGCCGGACCCGACCACCGTCGCCGCGGCGCAGTCGCGCCTGGACGCCGCCGCCGACCGGGCGGGCCGCGACCCGGCGGAGATCCGGCGCCTGCTGACCCTGGCCACGCTGCCCGACCTGCCCGCCCTGGTCCGGCTGGTGGTCGAGGACGGCATCGACACGGTCCTGCTGGCCACCACCGACCCCGCCACCGTGCAGCACCTCGCCACCGCGGTCGCCCCGGCCCTGCGCGACCTCGTCGCCGCGACCCGCAGATCCCGCGGCACCCGCCCGGCGCCGACCCGACCCGCCCGTGTCCGTGCCCGCCGGCGAGCGGGCATCGACTACGACGACGTCCCGGCCGGCCTGGAGACGGTCGAGCCGGGGGACGCCCGCTACCGCAGCATGCGCTCGAACTACCTGCGCGGCGGGAGCCCCGGACTGGTCCTGCTCCCCCGTGACACCGAGCAGGTCGTCACCGCTCTCGGCTGGGCCCGTAGCCAGCCCGTGCCGCTGGCCGTCCGCAGCGGCGGCCACGGGATCAGCGGCCGCTCCACCAACGACGGCGGCATCGTCCTCGACCTCCGCCACCTCGACGCCGTCGAGGTGCTCGACCACCGGACCCGCCGGGTGCGGATCGGTCCCGGCGCGCGGTGGGGACAGGTCGCCGAGACGCTGCAGCCGTACGGGTGGGCCCTCACCTCCGGCGACTACGGCGGGGTCGGGGTGGGCGGTCTGGCCACCGCCGGCGGACTGGGGTTCCTCGCCCGCCAGCACGGTCTGACGATCGACCACCTGCGAGCCGCCGAGGTCGTGCTGGCCGACGGCACGGTGGTGCGGACCGACGAGGAGCACCACCCGGACCTGTTCTGGGGTCTCCGGGGAGCGGGCGGCAACCTCGGCATCGTGACGGCCTTCGAGTTCGAGGTCGCCGAGGTCGGCGACGTCGGGTTCGCCCAGCTGGCCTTCGCCGTGGACGACGTCGCGGGCTTCCTGGTGGACTTCGGCGCCCTCGTCGAGACCGCGCCGCGGGACCTGACGCCGTTCCTCATCATGGGACGTCCCCGCGGGGGTCAGGTGCTGGCGCAGGTGATGGCCGTGGTCGCCTCCGACGACCCCGAGACGATCGTCGCCCGGCTGCAGCCCTTCGCCCGGCTGGCGCCGCTGGTGCAGCAGTTGGTGCAGCTGCTGCCGTACAGCGGCGTGGTGCAGCGCACCGACGACGTGCACGCCGGCCAGGGCGAACCCGTCACCCGGTCGGCGATGCTGGAGCACCTGAGTCCGCAGTTCGCCGACGACGCCGAGCGGCTCCTGCGCAGCGGCGACCTCTACTTCTTCCAGATCCGCTCCGTGGGAGGCGCGGTCAACGACGTCCCCGCCGGGGCCACCGCCTACGCCCACCGCACGGCCGGCTTCCAGGCGGTGGCCCTGGGCACGTCCCGGGAGCGGCTCGACCGGCGCTGGGACGCCATGAGCCACCACTTCTCGGGGATCTACTCCAGCTTCGAGACCGACCGGCGCCCCGAGCGGCTCGCCGAGATCTTCCCCGGACCCACGCTCGCCCGCCTGCGCGCACTCAAGGACCGCTACGACCCCGAGGACGTCTTCGGCCACAACCACTCGGTCGCGGCGGCCGGCGTCGCGGCGCCGGCGTCCCGCGGCCGAGCAGCGTCCCCGCCGGCACCCCGGCCCGCCTGACGCTGCCGCGCCGGACGGGCGTCAGGCCGCCGTCGCGGCGGGTCAGCGCTGCTCGGCCGGGCACCAGAAGGTGGTGCGTCCGCCGACGGTGGCGCGGGCAAGCTCGGCGCCGCAGCGCGGGCAGTGGCCGCCGGGCGTGCGGTGCTCGATCACCTCACCGGTGTGGACACCGCCCCGCGCGATGGCGGCCTCGGTGGCCGCCAGCAGCGCCCGGTGCAGCGCCGCCAGCTCCTCGGCGCCCAGCTCCCCGGCCGGACGCCGCGGCGAGATGCGCGCCTGCCACAGCGTCTCGTCGGCCAGCAGGTTGCCCACCCCCGCCAGCACGGACTGGTCGAGCAGCCGCGCCTTGACCGCGACCGTGCCGCGCCCGACCCGGGCGGCGAACTCGGCGAGGTCGACCTGCTGCGCGTCCGGGCCGAGGGCGGACAGGTCGAGGTCGAGCCGGACCCGGCCCAGCCGGCGCTTGTCGAACAGCCGCAGCTGGCCGCCGTCGTCGAAGGTGAGTGTGAAGCGGTCCCACTCGGGCTTGCGGTCGGGCTGGTCGGCGACCCTGCCGTAGCGGCCGCCCAGCCAGTCCCCGCCCTCGATCGAGCTGCCGTCCGCATCCGTCACCACGATCCGCCCGCTCATCCCCAGGTGGATGCCGAGCGCGGGGCCGGCGCCCTCGCCGCCGTCCGCCCCGGAGGTCTCGCACCACATCGACTTGCCCCGCCGGTGGACCGAGACCAGCCGGCGCCCCACGAGGGCCCGGGCGATCTCGCCCGGGGCGTGCGGACGGCACTCGTAGCGGTCGGTGTCGTCCACCGCCGCGATCCTGCGTCCCAGCGCCCCCCTCTCGATGGTGGCGCGGGCGCTCTCGACCTCCGGCAGCTCTGGCACCCCCCGAGTCTGCCCGAGCCGTCCCGCCGGGCAGGGGGACGCGGGCCGCCCGCGGCTGGCGTGGTCGAATGGGTCGGTGACCGAGCAGCAGGCGACCCGTGCCGGTGTGGGGCTGCGCTCCGAGCGCGGCCCGGTGCTGCTCGCGGTGATGCTCAGCACCGGTCTGGTGGCCATCGACTCCACCATCCTGGCCACCGCGGTGCCCGCCCTGGTCGCCGACCTCGGCGGCTTCAGCCAGTTCCCGTGGCTGTTCTCGGCCTACCTGCTGGCCCAGGCCGTCACCACCCCGATCTTCGGCAAGCTGGCCGACGTGCTGGGCCGGCGCACCGTGATGCTCGTCGGCATCGGCTCTTTCGTGCTGGGCTCGGTGCTGTGCGGGCTGGCCTGGAGCATGCCCGCGCTGATCGCCTTCCGGGCCGTGCAGGGCATCGGCGCCGGGGCGGTGCAGCCGATGGGCATGACGATCATCGGCGACATCTACACCGTGGCCGAGCGGGCCCGGGTGCAGGGCTACGTGGCCAGCGTGTGGGCGGCCTCCTCGGTGGTCGGTCCCACCCTGGGCGGGATCTTCGTCGACTTCCTCGACTGGCGCTGGGTGTTCTTCGTCAACATCCCGCTCGGCGGGCTCGCCGCCTGGGTGCTGGTGCGGCGCTTCACCGAGCGCACCCGGCCCACCAGCCATCGGATCGACTGGCCAGGCGCCGCGCTGCTGACCGTGGCCGCCTCGCTGCTGATCCTGGGGCTGCTGTCCGGCGGGGTCGAGTGGGCCTGGACCTCGCCGACCTCGCTGCTGGTGCTGGGCGCCGGCACCGTGGCCGCGCTGGCCTTCGTGCTGGTCGAGCGCCGGGCCGCCGAGCCCGTGCTGCCCGGCTGGGTCTTCGGCCGGCGGGTCCTCAACGGGGCGCACCTGAGCAGCCTCGCCGTCGGTGCGCTGCTGATCGGGCTGACCTCCTACATCCCCGTCTACGCCCAGGGGGTGCTGGGCACCAGCGCGCTGGTCGCCGGGTTCGCGCTGGCGGCGATGACCCTCGGCTGGCCGCTGGCCGCCGCCAACGCCGGACGGCTCTACCTGCGGCTGGGGTTCCGCGACACCGGGCTGATTGGTGCCGTGCTGGCGCTGGCGGGCACGGCCTCGATGCTGCCGCTGGGCCTGCACAGCTCGGTGTGGCACGTGGCGGCGGGCTGCTTCGGGGTCGGTGTCGGCCTCGGGCTGATCGCCGCCCCGACGCTGATCGCGGCCCAGTCCACGGTGGGCTGGGAGGAGCGCGGGGTGGTCACCGGGGCGGTGATGTTCGCCCGGTCGATGGGCAGCGCGCTGGGGCTGGCGGTGTTCGGTGCGGTGGTCAACGCCCGCGTCGGCACCCAGCTGGGCGGCCACGGCGGCGGTGAGGCCGCGCTGCCGGCGGAGCTGCTCTCCCCGGCCGTGCACGACGTCCTGGTGGTCTCGACCGGGGTCGCGGTGCTGCTGCTGGCGGCGGTGCTGGTGGTCCCCCGCCGGGTGCGCACCGCAGAGGACGCCTCCACGTGAGCAGCGGCGCCCGATCGGCTGCGCAGTCGCAGCGGATCGGGCGCCGCCGGCTCAGACCACGGACCGGCAGCGTCGGCAGCGGCGGAAGAGCCCGCCCCAGCCGCCGTCGACCAGCAGCGTCGCCACCTGGGACGCCGCCTCGCACGGCCGCTGGGTGACGTCCGGCCAGCCGAACCGCAGCGTCCGCTGGCCCGAGAGCATGGCCAGGTTGTCCCGGCGCATGTCGCGGAAGCGTCCGGCCCCCTCGTGGAAGCGGCCGTCCAGCTCCACCACCAGCCGTGGTCGAGGTACACCACGTCGCGCACCGAGCCGGACGCCCGCTGCTGCCGCTGCCCCGCTCGCAGGCCGTGGGCCCGCTCGACGTCGTGCAGGTAGCGCCGTTCCAACGGCGACTCGACACCGGCCGACACCTCGGCCAGCACCTCGGCGATCAGCCGGCGGTGACGCAGCCGCGGCCGCTCCGCCGCCGCCCGGCGCACCCGGTCGGGGGTGGTGCGGCGGGTCTGCACGGCGCGGATCAGCAGCGCCACGGCCTCGTCGGGCGTGAGCTCGGCCAGCAGGTCGAGCAGGGTGTCCTCGACGCCCAGCCGGGGCGGGTCGCCGACGCGCGTCGTGCGGTGGGTGCCGGGCCGCTCGTGCCGGAAGCGCCACGGGCCCACCCCGCCGCGCACCCGGCTGTCGCGGGGCAGCCACACCTCCAGCTCCGGCGGCGGCTCCGCCAGCCCGTGCAGGTGGGCGGCGGCCCAGCCGCCCAGCCGCGCGCCGTCCCCGCCGACCAGCACCCCCGCCCAGGCGAGCCCGAGCCAGCGCGGCTCCTCGGCGGCGTGGACGGCGTAGACGCCGCGGCCCAGCGGCCGCCACCGCCCCTCGCGCACCAGCCGGGCCACCGAGTTGCGTCCCAGCCCGTGCCCGCGGGCCTGCTCCAGGGACACCACGCCCGCCTGCAGGACGGCGAGGTCGGCCAGCTGGGGGCCTGGGTCGAGGCGTGCGTGCACCCTCCGACCCTCCCCCGCCCGCCACCTCCCCGCCTCCGCCCGGACCCACATCTGTGGACAGGGACGACAGCGGCGCCCGATCCGCTGCGCAGTCGCAGCGGATCGGGCGCCGGTAGGTCGGAGGTCAGCGACCGAGCGCGCGGGGCGGCTCGATCAGCCGGGCCCGGTGGGAGAGGTGGACGTGACCGCCCGCGTCGGCGGCGAAGAGCCGGCTGTCGGGGGCCACGCGGGCCATCCGGAGCAGCTCGGTGAGCTCCTCGGTCCGGCTGCGGAGCCGGTCGATCTCGTCCTGCATCTCCAGGATCCGGCGGATCCCCTCGAGGTTGATCCCCTCCATCTGGCTGAGGTGCTGGATCAGCCGGAGCCGGGCGATGTCGCGGCGGGAGTAGCGCCGGCCCCGACCACGGGTGCGCTGCGGCTTCACCAGACCCATCCGGTCGTAGGACCGCAGGGTCTGCGGGTGCATGTCCGCCAGCCGGGCCGCGACCGAGATGACGAACAGCGGGGCGTCGCTGTCCACCACCTGCGGCAGGTGCTGCTCGGTCACGACCGGACCTTGGCGAAGAGCTCGGCCCGCGGGTCACCCGCCGGCGCCTTGGCCACGAAGGACTCCAGGGCCGCACGGGCGTCGGAGCTGAGGTCCTTGGGCACCACCACGTCGACGGTGACCAGCAGGTCGCCGACCGTGCCGTCGCCGCGGCTCACGCCCTTGCCGCGGACCCGCAGCGTGCGCCCGCTGGGGGTGCCGGCGGGCAGCCGCAGCCGCACCGGCTGCCCGTTGAGGGTCGGCACGGTGATCTCGGCCCCGAGCGAGGCCTCGGCGAAGGTCACCGGCACCTGCAGCGTCAGGTTGTTGCCGCTGCGGCCGAAGACCGGGTGCGGGCGGACGTGGACGGTGACGTAGAGGTCGCCGTTGGCGCCGCCGTTCTCACCGGCCCCGCCCTTGCCCTTGAGCCGGATCCGCTGCCCGTCGGTCACCCCGGCCGGGATCCGCACCGACATCGTGCGGGTCGAGCGGCCGCGGCCCGAGCCGTGGCACTCCGGGCAGGGGTCGTCCACCACCAGCCCGCGACCCCGGCACTCGGTGCAGGGTTCGCTGACGGCGAACACCCCGCCGGCGGTCGAGGTCTGCATGCCCGATCCCTGGCACTTGGTGCAGACGTGCGGCACGGAGCCGGAGCGGGCGCCGGTGCCGTGGCAGACCGGGCAGGCGGCGTCGCTGACCATCTGCATGGGCACCGTCACGCCGTCGACGGCCTCGACGAAGTCGATGGTGACCTCGCCCTCGACGTCGCTGCCGCGGCGCGGGCCGCGGGTGGTGCCGGCCCGGCGGGTGGTGCTGTTGAACAGCCCGCCGAACAGGTCGGAGAAGTCGGCCCCGGAGGCGCCACCGGCGGCGTTGCGGAAGAGGTCGTCGACCCCGCCCCCGCCGCCGCTCCCGCCGGGCGGGAACCGGAAGCCGCCGAAGCGGCTCCGGGTGGCGTCGTACTCCTTGCGCTGCCCGGGGTCGGACAGCACCTGGTGGGCCTCCGACGCGTCCTTGAACCGCTGCAGGGCCTCGGCGTTCCCCGGGTTCGCGTCGGGGTGGTTCTCCCGCGCGATCTTGCGGAACGCCTTCTTGATCTCCTCGGGCTTGGCGTCCTTGGAGACGCCCAGGACCTTGTAGTAGTCCTTCTCGAGCCAGTCCTTCGTACTCACCGAACGCCTCCTTCCCCCGCTGCCCTCAGGTCAGCTCTGCTCGCTGCTGGACTGGTCGTCGGACGGGGCCGCCGGCTCGGCGACCGCGACCCGGGCCGGACGGAGCACCCGCTCGCCGACGCGGTAGCCGACCTGCAGCACCTGCACGCAGGTGGGCTCGGTGACGTCCTCGGCGTAGGCGTGCATCAGCGCCTCGTGGACCTGCGGGTCGAACGGCTCGCCCGCCTCGCCGAAGGAGGTCAGCCCGTGCCGGGCGGTGACCTTCTCCACGCCCTCGCCGACCGCCTTGAAGGCGCCGGTGAGCTCGCCGTGCTCGCGGGCGGAGCGGACGTCGTCCAGCACCGCCAGCAGGTCGCGGAGCACCGACTCCACGCCGGCCGCCCGGCTCACCTCGCGGTCGCGGTCGACCCGTCGCTTGTAGTTGACGTACTCGGCCTGCAGCCGCTGCAGGTCGAGCGTGCGCTCGCTCAGCGACTGCTCGAGCGCCGCCAGCTGCGGGTCCACCGCGGGAGCCTCGGCCGCGGGGGCGGCGGCGTCGGCCACCTCCCCCTCGACCGCCTCCGCGGCGGGGGCCGCAGCCTCGGGCTGCGGCTCCCGCACCTGCAGGGTCTCGGGGTCGATCCGGCGCCGGTCGCGGATGGTCGGGCCCTGGGGCTCGGTCCCGGGATCGGTCACTGGTTCGCACCCTTCTCGTCGTCGACGATCTCGGCGTCCACCACGTCCTCGTCGGTGGAGCTGGCACCGGCGGAGCTGCCGTCGGTGCCGGCGGAGTCACCACCGGCGGCCTGCTGCTTCGCCGCGGCGGCGGCGTAGACGGCCTGGCCCATGGCGGCCGCGGCGGAGTTCAGCTTCTCCATGCCGGACTTGATGGCGGCGTCGTCGGTGCCCTCGAGGGCGGTCTTCAGCTCGGCGATGGCCTCCTCGACGGGCTTCTTGACCTCCTCGTCCAGGGTCTCGCCGTTGTCGGCGAGCAGCTTCTCGGTGCGGAACACCAGCGCGTCCGCCTCGTTGCGCTGCTCGACGGCCTCGCGGCGACGACGGTCCTCCTCGGCGTGGGCCTCGGCGTCCTTGACCATCTGGCTGATCTCGTCCTTGCCCAGCGCGGAGCCGCCGGTCACCGTCATGGACTGCTCCTTGCCGGTGGCGGTGTCCTTGGCGTGGACGTGCACGATGCCGTTGGCGTCGATGTCGAAGGCGACCTCGATCTGCGGCATGCCGCGCGGGGCGGGCATCAGGCCGGTCAGCTCGAAGTTGCCGAGCGACTTGTTGTCGCGGGCGAAGTCGCGCTCGCCCTGGTAGACCTGGATCATCACCGACGGCTGGTTGTCCTCGGCCGTGGTGAAGATCTCCGAGCGCCGGGTCGGGATGGTGGTGTTGCGCTCGATGATCTTGGTCATCACGCCGCCCTTGGTCTCGATGCCCAGCGACAGCGGGGTGACGTCGAGCAGCAGGACGTCCTTGACCTCGCCCTTCAGCACACCGGCCTGCAGGCTGGCGCCCAGTGCGACGACCTCGTCGGGGTTGACGCCCTTGTTGGGCTCCTTGCCGCCGGTGAGCTCCTTGACCAGCTCGGCGACGGCCGGCATGCGGGTGGAGCCACCCACCAGGATGACGTGGTCGATGGCGCTGACGGAGGTCTTGGCGTCCTCGATCACGGCGTGGAAGGGGCTGCGGCAGCGGTCCAGCAGGTCCTGGGTGAGGCGCTGGAACTCACCGCGGGTGAGGCGCTCCTCCAGGTGCAGCGGGCCGGACTCGCCCAGCGTGATGTAGGGCAGGTTGATGGTGGTCTCCGAGGCCGAGGACAGCTCGATCTTGGCCTTCTCGGCGGCCTCCTGCAGGCGCTGCCGGGCGATCTTGTCCTTGCTCAGGTCGGTGCCGAACTTGCCCTTGAACTGCTTGACGAGCCACTCCACGATGCGGGCGTCCCAGTCGTCGCCACCGAGGCGGTTGTCGCCCTTGGTGGCCTTGACCTCGAAGACGCCGTCGCTGATCTCGAGCAGGGACACGTCGAAGGTGCCACCACCGAGGTCGAAGACCAGGATGGTCTGCTCGGTCTCGCCCTTGTCCAGGCCGTAGGCCAGGGCCGCGGCGGTGGGCTCGTTGATGATCCGGTCGACGGTCAGACCGGCGATCTCACCGGCCTCCTTGGTGGCCTGGCGCTCCGCGTCGGAGAAGTAGGCCGGCACGGTGATGACGGCGTTGGTGACGGTCTCACCCAGGTAGGCCTCGGCGTCGCGCTTGAGCTTCTGCAGCACGAAGGCGCTGATCTGCTGCGGCCGGTACGACTTCTGGTCGATGTCGACCTTCCAGTCGGTGCCCATGTGGCGCTTGACCGAGCGGATGGTGCGGTCGACGTTCGTGACGGCCTGCCGCTTGGCGACCTCACCGACCAGGACCTCACCGGCCTTGGCGAACGCGACCACCGACGGCGTCGTCCTGGCGCCCTCGGCGTTGGGGATGACGGTGGGTTCGCCACCCTCGAGAACGGCGACCACCGAGTTGGTGGTGCCCAGGTCGATTCCGACTGCACGTGCCATGTTCTGAGTTCCTCCGAGAGTTCTGAGTCAGCGGTCTGAGTCAGGGAGGCTCAACCTCTGCATTGAGCCCGACAGACTCAACTATGCACCGGGTCGGCTCATTCCACCAATCGGGGTTGAGCCTGGTTCGCTCAAGGCAACGGGCAGGGGTCCGCTCGGGGTGCCCGAGCGGCGGCGCACACCCGCTGGTCCCCTCCGGCGGTCGCTAGGCTCCCCCGGTGATCGTCGTGCTGCCGCCCTCGGAGTCCAAGCACGAGCGTCGGCGGGGACGTCCGATGTGCTGGGAGGAGCTGTCCTTCCCGGCCCTGGACGGGCGACGACGGCAGGTCGCGGCGGCCCTGGCCGAGGCGAGCGGACGTCCGGACGCGGCCGAGCTGCTGGGAGTCAGCCCCGCCCTGGCCCCCGAGATCGCCCGGAACACGCGGCTGGCCACCGCCCCCGCGGTCCCGGTGGCCGAGCTGTACACCGGCGTCCTCTACGACGCCCTCGACCTGGCCGGCCTGGACCCAGCCTCGCGGCGGCGGGCGGGTCGGCGGCTGGTGGTGAGCTCGGCGCTGTTCGGCGCGCTGCGGCCGGGCGACCGCGTCAGCCCGTACCGCTGCTCGATGGCGGCACGGCTGCCGGGGACGGGGCCGCTGGCCGCCGCCTGGCGGCCGGTGCTCGGGCCGGTGCTGGACGAGGTCGCCGGCGAGGGGCTGGTGGTGGACTGCCGCAGCGGCGGCTACGCGGCCGCCTGGACCCCGCACCGGCTCGAGCGCTGGGTGCGGGTCGTCGTGCCCGGCGCCACGCACATGGCCAAGCACACCCGGGGGCTGGTGGCCCGCGAGCTGTGCCGCCGCGCGGAGCGGCCGCGGACCGCCCAGGGGCTGGCGGAGCTGCTGGCCGGGCCCTTCCGCGTCGAGCTCTCCGCGGCGGCGAAGGGGTGGACGCTGGCGGTCACGGCCCGCTGAGCCGGGCGGCCCGGCGGGTCAGGAGGCCTCGGGGTCGGAGGTCTCGTCGAGGATGTCGTCGAGGGCCTCGCGGACGGCCTGGCG
Organism: Auraticoccus cholistanensis; assembly: GCF_009742705.1. Taxonomy (GTDB): domain Bacteria; phylum Actinomycetota; class Actinomycetes; order Propionibacteriales; family Propionibacteriaceae; genus Auraticoccus; species Auraticoccus cholistanensis. The sequence continues at coordinate 484,047 of NZ_WPCU01000004.1, read as the reverse complement.
GGTGGCCAGCCGCACCGACGCGGCGTCCTGCAGGGCACGGGTGTCGGCGTCGGCCAGCCGTCGGCGTTCGGTCCGCTCGGCCTCCAGGGCCTTGTCGCGGGCGTGCCGGATGCGCTCCCAGATGTCCATCTCTGCCTTCCGTGTCGGGTGGTTGCGGGCGGTCAGGACTTGAGCGGGTCGTGACCCCAGTTCATCAGCGAGTACCGCCACCGGGAGTGCTCGACGTCCGAGCCCGGCCCCTGGGCGAGGTGGCGGTGCACGTAGCCGACGACCTTGCGCATGTGCTCGTAGTCGTCGTCTCCGAGGTCGGCCTTCCTGGCCCGCAGGATCTGCACGATCCGGCGCCCGGAGGCGTGCCCGGTGGACTCTCCAGAGCCACCGGACTTCTGCCCGACCTCCTGGGCCTCGTCGGTCTCCAGCCACTCCTCCAGCTCCTTGGGCGTCATGTTGACCGCCTCGCGGAACTCCTGCCAGATCTCCTCCCGGCCCGCCTCGTCCCGGCCCGCCTCGTCCCCGTCCGCCTCGCCGCTCATGCGGAGGTGGTACCCCGTCGGCGACGGTGCACGCCGGGCGGATCGCGCCGGGCCCCGGCGGAGGCGTCACCTACGATGGGCGGGGCCGTACGACGCGAGCGAGGACTACCGATGACCACCACCGCCCAGGGCACCTCCGGCGACGAGCTCGACGAGGACCTCGACGGCCCGGACGCACCCGAGGACGAGATGAGCCGTCGCTGGGGCGTGCTGCTGGTGGTCACCTCCGCGCTGGGGTTCCTGGCCGCGATGGTGCTCACCGTGGACCGGTTCCACCTGCTGGCCGACCCCGAGGCGCAGTTCGTCTGCGACATCAACCCCTTCGTGGCCTGCGGTCCGGTGATGTCCTCGGCCGCCGGGGCGCTGTTCGGATTCCCCAACCCGCTGCTCGGCATCGGCGGGTTCGCGGTCACCGGCACCCTCGGGGTGGTGGTGGCCAGCGGGCTGCGGCTGCCGAGGTGGGTGCTGGTCTGCCTGCAGGTGGCGGTGCTGGCCGCCGCGGCCTTCATCACCTGGCTGCAGTTCCAGAGCCTGCACGTGATCAACGCGCTGTGCCTGTGGTGCATGCTCGTCTGGCTGGTGACCATCCCGCTCGTGGTGACGACCACCGTCACCACGCTGCGCACCGGAGCCCTGGGCGCCGGCGCCCAGCGGGTCGGGCGGGCGCTGCGGGACTGGCAGTGGGTGCTCGTGCTGGCCTGGTACGTCGTCGTGGCCACCGCCGTCGTGCTCCGCTTCTACCGCGAGTTCGCCCGCTTCTACTTCGGCATCACCCTCTGACGCCTCCCCCTCCCGGCCGGTCGGCCCCGCTCACCAGACCAGCACCACGGCGTCGTCGCCGCCGGTGCAGGTGATGAGGCCGTCGGCGCTGTCGCAGGAGAGCGTGTAGGTCTGGCGGGTGACCGGGCTGGTCGCCTCGACCTGCTGGGCGGCGAACGGGTCGGGCGTGCGGGCCAGCTGCTGGCGGGTCTCCTCGGCGAACGGGCAGGAGGTCCGTGGTGTCCCCGCCGCCGAGCCGCGCAGCCCGCCGGCCGGTCCGCCCGCGGGTTCGCACACCACCGCGCCGGCCGGCAGCGCCGGGGTGGCCCGGGGCGTCGCGGAAGGGCTCCGGGGCTCCTCGCCGTCCGTGCCCTGCGGTGACGGCTGCTGCGTGGTCCGCGGCGCCGCGGTGCCTGCGGTCCCCCCGGGACGTCCGGGCGGGTCGAACAGCAGCCACAGGAAGACGCCGGTGGCCACCACGGCGAGCAGGGCGAGCAGCAGCGCCACCACCGGCACCAGCGAGCGCCGCCGGGGTGCGGCGCGGATCGTCGACGGGGGCTGCTGCCGCTGCTGAGGTGGGACCGGGGGCTGCTGCGGCGGGGCCGGGTGCTGCTGCGGCGGGGCCGGGGGCCCGGCGGGCGGGGTGGGCGCCGTCAACGGGCGGGTGACCCCGGAGGCCGACGTCGCGGGCGTGGTCGTCCCCGGCGGGGTCCGGACGGGCACCGCCGGCCGCGCCGGGCCCGGTCCGTGGAGGGCGGAGCGGAGGGCGGTGGCCTCCGGGTCGGGTTCCGACCGCGGCGGCAGCGGCACCGGCGGGCCACCGGCCGCCATCGCGGCCCGCGCGGCCCGGGCCAGCTCCGCCGCCGTCTGCGACCCGGCCGGGCGGGGACCGAGCCGCTGGCGGAGCAGCTGCACGAGGGCGGCCGGCACCGCGGCGGGTGCTGCGGCCGGCCCCACCCCGGTGAGCGCGTCGTGCAGCAGCGCGGCCAGCGACCACAGGTCCGCGGCCGTCGCCGCCGGGCCGGCCGGGTCCACCGGACCCGTCAGCCAGGGGGCGCGGTAGGCCAGCTCCGGCGCATCGGGCGCCACCCCGGCCTCGGCCAGCAGCGCCCCCAGCCCCAGGTCGGTCACCCGCGCCACCTCGTCGTGGCCGACGACGACGGTGGTGGGCGAGAGCGCCAGGTGGGCCACCCCGCGGCTGTGGGCCGCGTCGACCGCGGCCGCCAGGTCCTCCAGCAGGGCCAGCGCCCGCGCCGGGGGCAGCGGCTGGTGCTCCAGCAGCGTGGCCAGCCCGGTGCCCGACAGCACGCCCAGCTCGGCGCACAGCAGCCCGTCGACCTCGCCCCACCGGCGCAGCGGCACCAGGTGGCGCTCCAGCACGCCGGCACCCCGGGCCATCCAGGACGAGAACCGCGAGCGCACCACCGGGTGGGCGGCCACCTGCTCGGAGAGCACCATGACGAGCGCCACGGAGCCGCCCGGCTCCTCGGCCCGGTAGATGGCCCGGGCGGACGTCTCGTGCAGCAGGTCGGTCAGGCGCGAGGAGCCCAGACGCGTCCCCACGCGCCGTCCGGCCGGCGTGGCTGGCTGCATGCTGCTCCCCTGTGGCTGGACGTCCCCCGACTGACCGCGGTGGCCGACCGACCGCGGTGGCCAGTGTCACCCGCGGCCGCCCGCCCGGCCAACCCGGCGGCCCTCAGGAGTCGAGCTGGGCGAGCAGGTCGGCCGCCGGGATGCTGCGCGGACGCCCGCCCACCAGCGAGACGGCGGCACGGCGGAGCAGGTCGTTGGCCGGGGCCGTCCGTCCCATCCGGTGCGCCAGGGCCACGATCTCGCCGCTGAGCCAGTCCACCTCGACGCTGCCCGTGCCGCGGGCCAGGCTCTGGTAGGTGGAGCTCCCGCCCCGGCCGGGGGCGGTGGCGATCAGGTCCCCGCGACGGGCGGCGTCCTCCTCGCGGCTGACCACCTCGATCCCGGCGGCGGCGAGCACCTGCTCGCCCTCCTCGCGGACCCGGCGGGCCAGCTCGTCGCGCTCCGGGCCGGGCTCGCAGGCGGCGTCCACGGCGTTGCCCAGGTTGGAGACGAGCTTGCGGTACTTCCAGGCCATGATGTCGGCCCGCGGCTGGGACTCCATCCCGGCGTGGCGCAGGTCGGCGGCGAGCTCCTCGGCCAGCGGGTCGATGCTGCCGTCGCTGCGGGGCGGGTAGCGGCCGCAGTCGAGGACGGCCGGCACGTTGGTCGAGTAGGCCTCCACCTTCCCGGGCTCCAGGTAGGTCGCCGGCAGCATCACGCAGATCCCCAGCACCCGCGCGAACCAGCGCAGCGCCGCGGGCTCGTTGGCCACCCCGTTCTGCAGGCAGGACACCACGGTGGACTCCGGGGCGGCCTGGTGCAGCCGGGGCAGCACCTGCGCGGTGGCGTCGCTCTTCACCGCCAGGTGCACGATCTCGTCGCCGGTCCACATCACCTCGGCGGGGTCCTCGACCGCCCGCACGTCGAGGTGCTCGTCCACGGTCGAGGTGACCAGGTGCAGCCCGTGCTCGCGGATGGCGCGCAGGTGGTCACCGCGGGCGATCAGCGTGACCGGCAGACCGGCCCGGTGCAGCAGCCCGCCGACGACCCCGCCGACGGCTCCCGCGCCGTACACCACGTGGTGCCGGCTCACGGCAGCTCCACGGTCTCGTTGCGGGTCGCCTCGACGTCGCCGCGGGTGACCTGGGCCTTGAGCAGCGACACCGCGGTGGCCAGCCGTCCGGCGCTCTCCCAGTACTCCGCGGTGCTGCCGTCGACCTTGACCAGCACGGCGCCCAGCTCGGCCGGGCCCGGGTCGTCCGCGTCGGTGTCGGTGGAGCCCTCGGCGTCGAACCAGGCGGCCGCCACCGGGTTCCACAGCTCCCGGGCGCGCGCCGGGTCCTCGACCAGCGACGCCGTGCCCGAGACCGAGACCCAGCTGTCCTTCGACTGCAGGGCGACGTTGACCTGGGGCTGGGTGAGGACCTGCTGCAGCAGCTCGGCCTCCCGGTCGACGAAGAACCACAGGTCGCCGTCGAACTCGACCTGCTGCACCGACAGCGGGCGGGACACCAGCCGGCCGTCGGCGGCCACGGAGGTGACCATCGCGATCCGGGCGTCCTTCATCAGCTCGGCCACCTTCTGCACCGATCCCTCGGCGTCTGCGGACATGCTTCCTCCTCGGTGCTGCGGCGACGGCGGGGTTGCCGTCCCGCACCGTCCGGTACCCACTAGGCCCGGCCGATCACCCGCAGCAGCGCCTTGGCGTAGACGCACTCGACGTCGTTGTCGATCACCCGGACCTCCTCGCCGCCGGCCTCGACCGTGACCACCCAGGAGTCGTAGACCCGCGCCAGCGACGAGAACGCCTCACCGAGGGCGCTGCGGAGCTGGTCCTCCCGCGGCAGCCAGACCACCTCGCCCTGGGCGATGCTGTCCAGCGCCCACTCGGTGGTGCCGTTGAACTTCACCAGCCCGCCGCCGAGCGCCAGCCGCTCCACCTCGATGGTCATGTCGCTGACCAGGAAGACGTCGTGCTCGAGGTCGGGTCGCGGGATCATGAAGCGGTCCCCGTTGGCCGGCTTCCATTCCAGCCCGGCCCGGGCCAGCTCGACGGCGAGCTCAGGAGTGATCATCTGCCCATCCCACCAGAGCCGGCCAAGACCGCTCCGCCCGGGCTCCTCCGCGACGGTCCCGCCCGGGCTCAGCGGGGCGGGGCGAGGATGTCGTCCAGGTCGAACCGGACGACCTCCTCCAGCTGCTGGTAGGTGCACGAGCGGGGGTCGCGGTCGGGACGCCAGCGGTTGAACTGCGCGGTGTGGCGGAAGCGCACCCCCTCCATGTGCTCGTAGCGCACCTCCACCACGAGCTCGGGCCGCAGCGGGGTGAAGGAGAGGTCCTTCCCGGCGTTCCAGCGGCTGCCCTCGGAGTTGCGGGGGGTGCGGGCGCCCTCCGTGGGCGCCGGGCCGCCGCCCGCCCCGGTCGGCTCCGCCCAGGCCCAGGGGTGGTCGTCGAAGGTGGTGACGAGGGGCTGCAGCTCGCGGAAGAGCTCCTTGCGGCGGGCGGCGGGGAAGGCGCCGATCACGCCGACGCTGACCAGGTCGCCGCCGTCGTCGTAGAGCCCGAGCAGCAGCGAGCCGATGGCGTCCGGGCCGCTCTTGTGGGTCCGGTAGCCCGCCACCACGCAGTCGGCGGTCCGCTGGTGCTTGATCTTGAACATGGTGCGCTTGTCGGGCTGGTAGGTGCCCTGCAGCGGCTTGGCCACCACGCCGTCGAGCCCGGCCCCCTCGAACTGGGAGAACCACTGCTGGGCCAGGGCCTGGTCGCGGGTGGCGGGGGTGACGTGGATGGGCGCCCGGACGTCGGCCAGGGCCTCGACCAGCAGCTCGCGGCGGCGCTCGAACGGCTGGCCGGTCAGGTCCTCCTCGTCCAGCGCCAGCAGGTCGAAGGCGACGAACCGGGCGGGGGTCTGCCGGGCGAGCAGGTTGATCCGGCTGGCCGCGGGGTGGATCCGCTGCTGCAGCACCTCGAACTCCAGCCGGTCCCCGACCGCGACCACGATCTCGCCGTCCAGCACCACGCGCCCGGGGAGCTCGGCCCGCACCGCCTCCACCAGCTCGGGGAAGTAGCGGGTCATCGGCCGCTCGTTGCGCGAGCCGATCTCGACCTCCTCGCCGTCGCGGAACACGATGGCGCGGAAGCCGTCCCACTTGGGCTCGTAGCTCATCGCGCCGCCCGGGATCTCGGGCACGGACTTCGCCAGCATCGGCTTGACGGGCGGCATGACAGGCAGTCGCATGGGCGTCATTCTGCTCCTCGCCGGGCCGGCCCGCCGGAGGTCGCGGCCCTGCCGGGGTGTCCCGGGGAGCGGGGTGCAAGGCGGGCTGGGTGTCGAGCGGGCGGGGTGTCAGGCGGGCTGGGTGTCGAGCGGGCGGGGTGTCAGGCGGGCGGGGTGTCAGGCGGGCGTGGTGTCAGGCGGGCGGGGTGCCCGCGGCGCGGCGCACGGCCAGCTCGACGCCGTCCAGCAGCATCCGCAGCCCGAAGCGCATGTCGGCGTGGTTGTCGACGACCTCGTCGAAGCCCCCGCTCTCCCAGATCGCGGTCATGGTGGGGAACCGCTCGGGGGTGTAGTAGGTCCCCCAGAAGCTGCTGCGCGACTCCCAGTAGCCGTCGTAGCTGACGCCGGTCGCCGTGGCCTGCCGGGTGTCCACGACGGCGGCCCGGGCCGCGCCGAAGACGTGCGCCTCGACCGCCCCGGTGACCCGGACGACGTCGGGGTGGGGCAGCCCGGTCAGCGCGACCGCCCGGTACAGGTCCTCCTGGGCGTCCAGCACGTTCGGACCCAGCGGGAGCCGGGCCAGGTTGGCGCTGACCAGCCAGCCGTGGCGCTGGTACATCGCCCAGGCCTCCTCGGCGACCTGCTCGACCTGCTCGCGCCAGGGGCGGCTCGGGTCGGCGCGGCCGCGGTCGCCCCAGGCGCGGTCGATCATCAGCTCGAAGAGCTCGTCGCGACCGGGCACGTAGGTGTAGAGGCTCATCGCCCCCACCCCCAGCTCGGCGGCGAGCCGGCGCATCGACAGCGCCTCGAAGCCGTCGCGGGCGGCCAGCGCCATGGCCGTCTCGACCACGCGGTCCAGGCTGAGCCGCTGCCGGGGGCCCCGGCCGGCGGGGCCGGGCGGGTTCCACAGCAGCTCGATCATGTGCCGGCCCTCGGGCGTCCCCCACTCCCGCGGGTCCGCCGGCGCCGGCTCCTCAGGGGTCGGGTCCTGGCGGTTCACCGCGTCGTCGGGCATTGCCACATCGTACACCGTATGGTTAGACTCCTCGTACACCGTACGCAGAGGGGAGCGGGACGTGATCCACACCGAGTCGCTGAGCCGGACGTTCGTCACCGGCCGGCAGAGCGTCGAGGCGGTCCGCGGGATCGACCTGGACGTCGGGGAGGGCGAGCTGGTCGCCTTCCTCGGCCCCAACGGGGCAGGCAAGTCGACCACGCTGCGCATGCTGACCAGCCTGCTGCGACCGAGCTCGGGACGGGCGGTGGTCGTCGGCGTCGACGTCGCCGCCGACCCGGCCGGGGTGCGTCGCCGGATCGGCTACATCGGGCAGAAGGACGGCGCCGGGCACAGCTACCGGGTGGGCGACGAGCTCGTGATGCAGGGCCGCTTCTTCGGTCTCGGCCGCACCGAGGCGGCCCGCCGGGCGGCGGCGCTGCTGGGGAGCCTCGACCTGGCCGGGATGGAGGACCGCAAGGTCAGTAGCCTCTCCGGCGGCCAGCGGCGGCGCCTCGACATCGCCCTCGGGCTGATCAACGAGCCGCCGCTGCTGTTCCTCGACGAGCCGTCGACCGGCATGGACCCGCAGAACCGGGCCAACCTGTGGGAGCACATCCTGCGGCTGCGCGAGCAGCGCGGCACCACCATCGTGCTGACCACCCACTACCTGGAGGAGGCCGACACCATGGCCGAGCGGGTGGTGGTGATCGACCACGGCCGCATCATCGCCGACGACACCGCGGAGAACCTGAAGGCCGGCCAGGCCGGCGACCGGGTCCGGCTCACCGTGCCCGCGGCGGACGCGGAACGGGCGACCGCCCGGCTCGCCCCCTCCGGGGAGGTGGCGCGTCGGGACCGGGACGGCGAGGTCGAGCTGGCCGTCCGGGTCGCGCACGGCGAGCAGACGCTCCCCCGCCTGGTGCTGGCCCTGCACGCCGACGGCGTCGAGGTACGCGGGGCGGCCGTCCACCGGCCCACCCTCGACGACGTCTTCCTCAGCCTGACCGGCCGCAGCCTCCGCGAGGGCGCACCGGCCGGCACCGTCGCGGAGAGGAGCGCCGCATGAGCACGCTCGTCGCCGACACCCGCGCCGTCTGGTGGCGCGAGACGCTGACCATCGTCCGCGACCCGTTCTCGCTGGTGTTCTCGCTGCTGCAGCCGCTGGTCTTCCTGGCCCTGTTCGGGCCGCTGCTGTCCGGCTTCGCCGGTGGTCAGGACCTGGGCGGGGTCTCGCCGCTGCAGTGGTTCCTGCCGGGGGTGGTGGTGATGATCACCCTGTTCGGGACGTCGATGACCGGCTCGAACCTGCAGTTCGAGATCATGACCGGGGCGTTCGAGCGGATCCTCGCCACCCCGCTGCACCGCTCGTCGCTGATGGTGGGGCGGGCCCTCAAGGAGCTGACGCCGCTGGTGGTGCAGGGGCTCATCATCTGCGCCGTGGCCATGCCCTTCGGCTTCCGGCTGCACCCGCTGCACGTGGCGGTCGGGCTGCTGCTGCTCGGTCTCTTCGGCGTCGGCGTGGGAGCGCTCTCGTACGCGCTGGCCATCGCCGCCCGCAGGAGCGAGTGGATCTTCTGGGCGGTGCAGCAGACGCTGCTGTTCCCGCTGCTGATCCTCTCGGGGATGATGCTGCCGCTGGAGACCGCGCCGGGGTGGATGCAGCTGGCCTCCCGCTTCAACCCGCTCACCTACCTGGTGGAGGCCGAGCGGGCGCTCTTCGCCGGCACCTTCGCCGACCCCTCGGTGCTCTGGGGGCTCGTCGCCGCGGCCGTCACCGCCGTCGTCGGCCTCACGGTGGGCGTCCGGACGATCACCCGGTCCATCTTCTGACCCGCCCGCGGCCGGAGGAGACGGGCCCGCAGAGCCCGCCCCGTCCTACCCTGGGGCGGTGCTGGTCCCACCGCGGCCGTGGCTGAGCCCGGCGATCGAGGTCCGTGCGTCGCCCATCGAGGGCCGGGGGCTGTTCGCCCGCGAGCCCGTCCCAGCGGGCGCCCGGGTCGCCCGCTTCGGCGGGCGGCTGGTCGGCGACGCCGAGCTGCGCGCCCTGATCGAGCGCAGCCCGACCTACGTCGACACGCTCTCCCTCGACACCGACCTCAACCTGGTCATGCCCGGACGCACCGACAACGGCTACGGCAACCACAGCTGCGACCCGAACCTGTGGGAGGAGCCCGAGCTGTGGCTGGTCGCCCGGCGGCCGATCGCGGCCGACGAGGAGGTGACGCTCGACTACGGCACGATCACCGACGACGCCGCCTTCTCGATGCCGTGCTGCTGCGGCTCACCGCTGTGCCGCGGCGCGGTGACCGGCACCGACTGGGCGCTGCCCGAGCTGCAGCAGCGCTACGGGCGCCACTGGATCCCGGGCCTGCTGCGCAAGCAGCACGCGGACGACGCGCACGGCTAGCGGAGGGACCCGGTCAGCGGCGCTCGAGCACGAACAGCGGGATCTGCCGGTCGGTGCCGGCCTGGTAGTCGGCGTAGGGCGGGTAGGCCGCCACCGCGCGCTCCCACCACTCGGCGCGCTCCTCGCCCTCGATGCGGCGGGCCACCGCCGGCCAGCGCTCGCGGTCGACCATCAGCTCGATCTCGGGGTGCGCCACCAGGTTGTGGTACCACTGCGGGTGCTCCGGCGCGCCGCCCTTGGAGGCCACGGCGAGGAAGGTCCCCTCGTGCTCGACGCGCATCACCGGGACCTTGCGGATCTTGCCCGACTTCGCGCCGCGGGTGGTCATCAGGACCACGGGGCGGTCCATCACCTGCACGGCGTTGGTGTCGCCGGCCTCCTCGATGGCCGCGACCTGGTCGCGGACCCACTGGTCGGGGCTGGGCTCGTACTCGGCTTCAGTGCTCATGGCCCCAGGGTGCCACCCCTCAGCCGCGCGCGGGCACCGACATCGGCACCGGCTGGTACGGGGCCGGCTGCGGGTCGCCCACCAGCCGGGCCATGGTGCGGACGTCGTGGCGGACGCCGTCGTAGAGGAACTTCTCCCGCTCCACGCCCTCGGCCACGAAACCGGCCCGCTCGGCCACGCGCGCGGAGGCGACGTTGTCCACCCGGTGGCCCAGCTCGAGGCGGTGCAGGCTTCCGGCGGCCAGGGCCCAGTCCGCCACCGTGGCCGCCGCCCGCGAGGCCAGACCGCGGCCGCGGACGCCGGCGGCCAGCCAGTAGGAGAACCAGCCGGTGCCGTGCCGCGGATCCAGGTGGCTCACCGCCACCTGCCCGACGGCCCGCCCGTCGAGCACCAGGGCCCAGAACACGGCGAACGGGTCGCGCTGGCGGTCGCGCACCCAGCTGCGGGCCATCACCTCGTCGTCGAGCGGGGGCAGCTGGCGGTCGAGGTCGGGGTGGCTGGCCCGCGCGCGGACCAGGTCCGCGGCGTCTCCCAGCGCCCACGGGCGCAGCAGCAGCTCCACGACGCCGATCCTGTCACGTCCCCGCCGCGGCGGCCCTGCGCCGTTAGGGTGACGCTGGGTGCGGGAGGAGGGCTGATGTCGTCGTTCGTCCGCGTGGTGCGCGACCTCGTGCTGCTCGTGGGCCGGCTGGTGCTGGGCGGGCTGGCGGTGCGGCAGGGCTGGCACCGCTGGCAGGTCGAGGGCGTCGACGCCCAGACCTCGGCGCTGGCCGCGGCGGGCGTGCCGTACCCGGAGGTGGCCGGCTGGGCGGTGACCATGGTGGAGCTGGTCGGCGGCGTGCTGCTGCTGTTCGGCGTGCTGACCCCGGCGGTGGCGCTGCTGCTCGCGGCCGAGGCGGTGCTGGCCCTGGTCTGGGCGGGCGGCGGGGCTCCGTTCCTGCCCGGGGGCGGCCACGAGTACGCCGCGGTGTCCGGTGCGCTGGCTCTGCTGCTGGTCGGCTTCGGCGGCGGACGGGTGTCGGTGGACCGGCTGTTCACCGCGCCGGAGGAGGAGGACGACGACCTCCGCTACGACGAGAGCCGGGCCGTCTGAGCCGGGCGCGGCGCTCACAGCCGACGCACAGGTGCGGCACAGGTCGGCCCGAGCGGGCGGTGACACACTCCCCCCATGCGCACCGGCGAGACCCGACCCCAGCAGCTGACCCGTCCTGACGGCACCCCGATCCGCGTGCTGGCCGTCGACGACGAGCCGAGCCTGACCGAGCTGCTGTCGATGGCGATGCGCTACGAGGGCTGGCAGGTGAGCACGGCGGGCAGCGGGCTGGCCGCGGTGCAGGCGGCCCGGGACGTGCGTCCGGACGCCATCGTGCTCGACATGATGCTGCCCGACTTCGACGGTCTGGAGGTGATGCGCCGGATCCGCAGCGAGCAGCCCGACATCCCGGTCATCTTCCTCACCGCCAAGGACGCCGTCGAGGACCGGATCGGCGGGCTCACCGCCGGCGGGGACGACTACGTCACCAAGCCGTTCAGCCTGGAGGAGCTCATCGCCCGGCTCCGCGGGCTGCTGCGGCGCACGGGCGCCGGCCAGGCCCGCTCCAGCTCGACCCTGGTCGTCGGCGACCTCGTGCTCGACGAGGAGAGCCACGAGGTGACCAGGGCGGGCGAGCCCATCACCCTCACCGCCACCGAGTTCGAGCTGCTGCGCTACCTGATGCGCAACCCGCGACGGGTGCTGAGCAAGGCCCAGATCCTCGACCGGGTGTGGAACTACGACTTCGGCGGGCAGGCCAACGTGGTGGAGCTCTACATCTCCTACCTGCGCAAGAAGGTCGACGCCGGGCGTCCGGCGATGATCCACACCATGCGCGGCGCCGGCTACGTGCTCCGCCCGGCCGGATGAGCGCAGCGGGTGCGGGACCCGGGCGGCGCTGGTTCGGCGGCGCCGGCAGCCTCCAGCGCCGCCTGCTCGGCCGCACCGTCGCCGTGGTGGTCACGGTCGCGGTGCTGCTGAGCACGCTGACCACCCTGGCCGTGCAGCAGCTGCTGGTGGGCCAGATCGACGACCAGCTGAGCGCGACCGTCGGGCGGGTCCCCCGCGGGCAGTCGGCCGAGGGCCGCGGCGGGCCGCCGGCCGGGGTGGACCTGCCCGGCCAGCAGCTGGGCACCGTGGTGCTGGTCTCCGACGGGCAGCAGGCGCTGGCCGGCATTCAGACCGAGGAGGGCGCGCACTACCTGTCCAACGCCGCCGGCCAGGTGCTGCTGGCCGTGCCCGCCGACGCCGACCCGCAGTCGGTGGTGCTGCCGGGTCTGGGCCGCTACCGGGTGGTCGGCTACCCGATCGGCGCCGAGGGCCTGCTGGTGGTGGGGCTGCCGCTGGCCCCGGTGGACACGGTGCTGACCCGGCTGGTGGCGCTGGCAGGGCTGCTGACGGCGCTGGCGCTGCTCGGAGCCGCGCTGGCCGTCCGCGCCGTGGTGGCGCGGGAGCTGCGGCCGCTGAACCGGCTGGCCGACACGGCCCAGCGGGTGTCGGACCTGGAGCTGGGCTCCGGCGACGTGGAGCTCGCGATCCGGGTCCCCGAGGCCGACACCGACCCGCGCAGCGAGGTGGGACGGGTGGGGCTGGCCTTCAACCACATGCTGGGCAACGTGGCCGGGGCGCTGGCCGCGCGGCAGGCCTCGGAGACCAAGCTGCGCCGGTTCGTCGCCGACGCCTCGCACGAGCTGCGCAACCCGCTGGCCGCCATCCGCGGCTACGCCGAGCTGACCCGGCGGGGCGGCGACCGGCTGCCGCCGGACACCACCTTCGCCCTGCGACGGGTGGAGTCGGAGGCGGAGCGGATGACCGCGCTCGTGCAGGACCTGCTGCTGCTGGCGCGGCTGGACTCGGGGCCGGTGGTGGAGCGGGCCCCGGCCGACCTCAGCGAGCTGGTGGTCAACGCGGTCAGCGACGCCCGCGTCGCGGGACCGGACCACCGCTGGACGCTGCAGCTGCCCGAGCAGCCGGTCACCGTGGTGGCCGACGCCGACCAGGTGCAGCAGGTGCTGATCAACCTGCTGGCCAACGCCCGCACCCACACCCCGCCCGGGACGCTGGTCACCACCGCGCTGGGTACCCAGGACGGCTGGGCGGTGGTCACGGTGGCCGACGACGGCCCCGGCATCCCGGCCGAGACGCTGCCCACCGTGTTCGAGCGCTTCACCCGCGCCGACCAGGCCCGGGCGCGCGTCGGCGGGACCGCCGGCCAGCCGGCGTCCGGGACCGGGCTGGGGCTGGCCATCGTCACCGCCGTGGTGCACGCCCACGCCGGCCAGGTGGAGGTCCGCAGCCGGCCCGGGAGCACCGTCTTCACCGTCCGGCTTCCGCTCGCGCCCCCTCCGGCCCCGGCCCCGCCCGCGCCGGCCTAGACGTCAGCCGGGCTGGCAGAACCGCAGCACGTTGCCGAAGGGGTCGCCGACCTCCAGGGTCGGCCCGCCCGGTGCCGCGTCGTCCACCTGCGGTGCGGCCCCGGCGTCCCACCTCGCGGCCAGCTCGCCCTGCAGCGCGGCGACGTCGTCCACCGCCACCCACACCACGGTGCCGGGCGTCCCGTCCCCGGTGTGCTCGGAGAGGTCGAGCTCCAGGCGGTCGCGGCGGACCCGCAGGTAGAGCGGCAGACCGGGCTCGAAGCGGTGGGCGAACACCTCGGAGAGACCGAGCACCCCGAGGTAGAACTCCCGGGCCCGCGCCTCCTCGCCGATCCTCAGCACCGGCACCGCGGCCCGCATCACGCTCGCCATCGCGCACCTCCTGCCGGCATCCTGGCACCGGCCCGGGCCGCTCGCCAGGGTGTCGCGCACCGCCCGCGGCTACCCGGCCGGGGTGATCGCGAACAGCCGGACGTCCTCGGCCGGCACGGACGCGCTCAGCCGGTCCCGCACGGTGCCGGTGCGACCGGTCCACAGCTCGCTAAGGAGGTAGCGGTCGCCGTCGAGGCCCAGCCGCTCGAGGTCGAGGGAGACGGGGCGCGGCGAGGACCCGTAGTTGAAGGCGGCCAGGTAGGTGGTGGAGCCGTGCCGCGACCAGAAGGTGTCGGCGGCGGTGAAGGCGTCCGGACCGGGGTCGACCGGGGCGAAGGAGTCCCCGTGCTCGGCCAGCCGGTTGACGGCGGGGTTCTGCAGCAGCTCGCGGGCCCGCGCCCTGATGGTCGGGTGCCCGGTGGGGGTGAGGTCCTCGCTGACCAGGTACACCCCCGTGATCACCGCCGACGTCACCCGGGCCCGGTTCTGGCCCTCCGGCCAGATGCTCGGGTAGGGGTCGTCGAGCAGGTAGGCGTTGGCCTGGTCGTCGTACTCGTAGTTGCCGAACTGGATGTGGTCGCCGTCGTTGTAGGCGTACACCTGGTCCAGCCACCAGCCGTAGCTGAGGCTGTTCAGCAGGTACTCGGTGCTCTTCTGGTACCGGTCCGGGTCCTCGGGGTGCCAGTTGTTGAGCGCGCCGTGGACGTCGCAGCTGATGCGCCGGGCGTGCGCCCAGGTCGCGGCGAACACCGGCGAGATCGCCAGGTCGACGAAGGTGTCCTCCCCCAGGTAGCCGCGGACCAGGTCCATGCCCTGGGCGAAGGCCTGCTGACCGGTCTGCACCTGCGGGTCGTACCAGCTGTCGGCCTCGACGTAGCCGTGGGTGAGGAAGTCCAGCTTCACGTAGCGGACGCCCAGCTCGCGGAACTTCGTCAGGGCGATCCGGGCCCGGTTCTGCACCCCCGGGTTGGTGGGGTCGAGGGCCCAGGCGCCGTCGATGCTGACCGGCACGCCGTCGACCTTCAGCGCCATCTCGCGGAACGTCTGGTCCGGGCAGCCCTCGCAGAGCGCGGTGGCGGCGACCGGGCTGTCCAGCCCCTCGGCGTAGAAGTTGGCGAACGGCTGGAAGTACAGCGCCGGCTCCTGGCCGCGGGAGCGCACCGTGGCCACGTACTCCTCCAGGTGCTGCCAGGAGGTCCGCGGGTCCTCGAAGGCGTACTCGGGACGCAGCATCTTGTCCCAGTAGGAGTCGATGCCGACGTAGGGGCCGGCCTCGGAGGAGGAGCTGCGGAAGCCGGGCAGCTCCTCGGCCAGGAACCGGGAGGTGGCCTCCATGGTGGCCGGGTCGCCGCCGCGGGCGCCCAGCCCACCCCAGCTGTTGAAGCCGAAGGGGGTGCCGCCGTCCCAGCTGCGGGCGTCGGCGGCCTCGCCGGCCAGCCGACCGAAGGTCTCCATCCCGGTGCGCCAGTCCTCGAAGAGCCCCAGGTACATCCGCGGCGACGCGACCGTGCGCCCCGACACGGTGCCGTGCGGCTTGCCCTCGCGGTTGAACTGGTGGCGGTTCATGCCGTCGCCGTAGTCGTAGGACCAGTCGGTCAGCCCGGCCGCGGCCTGCAGCCGGTCCAGCCCGCCGTCGTCGTTGCCGTCGGCCACCACCCCCGACTTCCAGGTGTCGCGGTCGAGCGAGCCGACCACCAGCCCGCGGCCCGAGCGCGGGTCGAAGACCGTGCTGACCTCGAAGCTGCGCCGGGCGGGGGTGACATCGGACACCGCCGGCGCCTCGTAGCGGACCCAGTGGTCGTTGTCGAAGGGGACCAGCACCATCCGCGGGTCCCCCTGGGCACCCAGGGACACCGAGCCGGGCTGGTCGGTCGCCACCGGCACCATCATCGAGGTGGCGACCGGGCGGCCGGCGTCGGTGACCTCGAGACGGATCGAGAAGCCGCGCTCGCCGTCGGGCTCGAACACCTGGCGCAGCGTCGGCCGCCCGGGTGCGGCGCAGGTGGCGACGAGGCCCTGCAGCCGGCACCGCCCGTCGTACTGCTTGGTGCTGACCAGCTCCTCGCCCAGCCGCACGGCGCTGTAGAGCCCCCGCACCTGGGCGCCGCGGCCGCCGCGCCAGCGGACGTCGGCGGTGCCGCCGGCCTGGGAGTAGCTGATCACCACGTCGCCGGAACGGACCGTGGCCACCCGGCCGCGGTCGGCGGGGGTCGGGTCGACGGGGACGGGGTCGGCCGCGTCGGGGTCGACGATGCGGTGGTCCACGGCGGTGACGCCCTCGACGGTGAGCCGGTCCAGGTCCGGGCCGTAGCCGCCCGGCCGCGACGTGAGCACCAGGGTGTTCTCCCCCGCCGCCAGGTCGAGCGCCACCGTGCTCGTCCCCACCCGGTCCCAGCCGCCGGTCGAGGGCACCCGGACGTCCACCGGCGGCTCGTCCCCGGCGGCGATGCGCAGGGTGCGGCTGTCGTCGCCGCTGAGGTAGTGGACCGTGACCTCGTAGCGGCCCGCCGCCGGGGCGACCACGTCGGGGACCGTGACCGTCGCCCGGTCCGAGAGGTCGCCCACCTTGGCCCCGCCGGAGCAGCCCGCGCAGGAGGACCGGGTGGCTCCACCGGCCAGCACCACGGTGACGGCCTCGGCCTCGAAGGTGGTGCCCGCGGCCGCGGCGGCGGGTCGGGCGCCCGGGACGCCCAGCAGGGCGGCGAGCAGGGTGGTGGCCACGGTCAGCGCGGCCAGCGGCACCCAGCGGGTGCGGGGGGTGGTGGACATCTCGCTCCTGCCTCGTCGCAGCGCCGGTCCCCGGGAACGCTAGGTGATTTCTTTGCGCGTGTCAATGAATTGTTTCCCGGCGCGGGCGCCCGCCGCGGAGGCATACTGCGCCGATGGCCCCTGCTCTCAGCCCGTCGACCGCGCGCGTCCTCGGGACCCTGATCCGCGAGGGCCCGACGTCGCGGATGCAGCTGGCCCGGATGACCGGTCTCACCCCCGGCGGCATCACCCGGGCGATCTCACCGCTGGTGGACAGCGGGCTGGTGCGCGAGACGGCCGCCCGTCCCGCCGGCGGTCGCGGCCGGCCCGCCACCGCGCTGGAGGTGCAGGCCGACCGCGAGCTGCAGGTGGGCGTCAAGGTCACCGCCACCGGGCTGGTGGCCGTGCTCTGCGACCTGCGCTGCCGGGTGCTGGCCGAGCACCACGAGGAGCTGCGCGGGCAGGACCCGCCGACCGTGCTGGAGCAGGTCGCCGAGCTGGTGCGCCGGTGGTGCCGCGAGCACCCCCGGGTGCGCCGCGCCGGGCTCTCGCTGTCCGGCGACGTGGACCCCAGCACGGGCCAGGTGGGCTACTCCCCCTTCCTGGGGTGGCGCGACCTGCCGGTGGGACGGCTCCTCGCCGGGATGGTCGACGTGCCGGTGGTGGTCGAGAACGACGTGCGGGCGCTGCTGACCGGCGAGCACATGGCGGGCACGGGCGCCGGGGCGCACTCGCTGGCCATGGTGACCATCGGCGCGGGCATCGGCTGCGCGCTGCTGCTCGAGGGCCGGGTGGTGCACGGCAGCCACGGCGTGCTGGGCGAGATCGGGCACGTGCTGGCCGACTCGGCCGGTCCCCGCTGCCACTGCGGCAACGTGGGCTGCGTCGAGGCGCTGGCCGGCGAGGCGGCGGTGCTGGAGCAGATGGCCGGGCGCGGGCACCCGGGGCTGACGGTGCCCGAGGTGGTGGCGATGGCCCGGGCCGGTTCCGCCGACGCCCGCGAGGTGCTCGCCGGAGCCGGGCGGGCCATCGGCATCGGGCTGGCCACGCTGGCCAACCTCTTCGGCCCGGCGGTGATCGTGCTCACCGGCGAGGCGGTGGGTGGCCCGGACGGCGACTACGACGTGATGGCGCCGAGCGTCCGCGAGGAGTTCGCGCGCCGCGCCTTCGGCAGCGCCGCCGACTGCGAGCTGGTGCTGCGTCCCCTCACCTTCACCGACTGGGCCCGTGGGGCCGCCGCCTGCGCCGTCGCCGCGCTGCTGACCTCCCGCGCCTGGAACGGCGAGGCGGCCGGCTGAGCCTGCCGGCACCCCTGGCCCGGGGCGACGTCCTCGCTTGCACCCGCCGGGGCACCCGGGAAGAGTGGCGCCCATGACCATGACCCGCGAGCAGCTCGCGCGCTACGTCGACCACACCCTGCTGCGCACCGACGCCACCCCGGCCGACGTCCGGGCGCTCGCCCGCGAGGCCGCCGACCTCGGCGCCTTCTCGATCTGCATCTCGCCGTCCCTGCTGGCCGACGTGGGCCCGCTGCCCGACGGGCTGGCTCTGGCCACCGTCTGCGGCTTCCCCTCCGGCAAGCACACCTCCGCGGTGAAGGCCACCGAGGCGGCGCAGGCGGTCGCCGACGGCGCCGACGAGGTCGACATGGTGATCGACATCGGGCGGCTGCGGGCCGGCGAGCACGAGGCGGTGCGGGCCGACGTCGAGGCGGTGCGCCGGGCCATGCCCGAGACCGCGCTGCTCAAGGTCATCATCGAGTCCGCGGCGCTCACCGACCTCGAGGTCGTCGCCGCCTGCCGGGCCGCCGAGGCCGGCGGCGCCCAGTTCGTCAAGACCTCCACCGGCTTCCACCCCGCCGGCGGGGCCACCGTGGAGGCGGTGGAGCTGATGGCCCGCACCGTGGGAGGCCGGCTGGGGGTCAAGGCCTCCGGCGGCATCCGCAGCTGGGCCGACGCGGTGGCGATGGTCGGGGCGGGCGCCACCCGGCTGGGTCTGTCGGGCACGGCGGCCGTGCTGGCCGGGGCCGGGGCGGGCGCCGGCTGCTGAGCCTGCCGCCGGGCGACCCGACCGCTTCCTGAGAGCTCCTCAGGGAGGGCTCGCCACGGCCCCGGGCAGGCGGTTATGCTCGCAGGAGCATCCGACGACTGGGGGGCAGTCGGCTCAGATGCCCTGGGGCGACCCGGGCACCACACCTAGGAGCTCGATCCATGTTCGCCACCTCCTCGACCCGTGCCCGCGGCACCCGCGACCGCGCCACCGCGATCCGGGCCCGGGCGGCACTCGCCCTGGGCGCCGTGCTCGTGGCCGCCGCGGTGCTCGTGCCGACCGCACCGCCGAGCGTCGCCGACTCCCCGACCCGTGCGTCCGCGGCGTGGGCCACCGAGGTCACCTTCGACGAGGGCCTGCGCTGGTGGGTGGTGAACCCGAGGGCGGAGTTCTCGACGTTCCGCTCCGACTCCGCCGGCGGCCAGCGGGTCGGCAAGCTGGAGGCCCGCGCGAGCGGCGGCGACACCATCGAGGTGCGCACGCTGATCTCGGCGCTGGCCCGCACCTCGGTCGACGGCGAGCAGGTCACCGCCGAGACGCGGGTGCGCACCCACCAGCGCAGCCGCGTCGTCATGGAGGTCAACGAGGGCCGCTACGAGGGCGACGGTCCCCGCGCCACCAGCCGCAAGGCGCTGGACGTGCAGCCCCACACGTGGACGACGATCCGCGCCACCCACGTCGCAGAGGGCGGCGAGCCCCTCACCGTGCGGCTCAAGATCGACGACCCGGGCGTGGGCGACGAGCTGCAGGTGTCCAAGCTGACGGTCTCCGGCCAGCCGGCGCCGACGTCGGGCGACGGCTGCGCCCAGGGCATCCGCTCCGACCGCTCCTGCCGGGTGCTGACCTGGTCCGACGAGTTCGGCGACGGCCGCGTCGACACCGACAAGTGGCGCGTCCGCGACCAGACGTCGCTCAGCTACGACATGGCCCGCATCTACGCCCGCAACGTGACCGAGGGCAACGGCGTGCTGCGGATCCAGGCCCGGCGCGACCTCAGCGGCTCACGGCCCTACTCCACCGGCTACCTCGACACCATCGGCACGTTCTCGCAGAAGTACGGCCGCTGGGAGATGCGGGCCAAGCTGCCGACCGTCCCCGGCAGGTCGCGCGGCGTGTGGCCGGCCTTCTGGCTGCGCAACGACGACGGCCTCGGCGAGTCCGACATCATGGAGGCCTACGGCGGCCCCACCGACCAGCCCGACTTCCGCCACGAGTCCTACACCTGGACGATCCACGAGGACACCACCAAGCAGGTCAGCCCCGCCAAGGTGACCGGCTACGGCACCCCGGAGGGCTCACCCCCGGTCTCCTCGGGCTGGCACGTCTACGCGATGGAGTGGACGCCCGAGGGCATGTGGTTCTACTTCGACGACCAGCTGGTCGGCAAGGCGCTCGCCTCCGACGTGAAGTGGTTCGCCAAGACCTTCGACGAGCCGATGAACATCCGGCTCAACCTGCAGATCGGCAGCGAGTGGGCGGGCTTCCCGCTGGCCAACCGGCCCGAGCTGACCGCGATGCCGGCCAACTACGACATCGACTACATCCGGGTCTACCGCTAGCCGCGCAGCAGGAGGCCGGGCCGGCGCACGTCGGCCACGGCCTCGGTGTGCCGTAGCGCCAGCGCAGCGGCCACCAGGGCCAGCATCAGCCCCGAGGCCACGATGCCGTAGTAGAAGATCTCGACGAGCGTCACCAGGACGACCGTGTGGCAGACGAGGCCCACCGTGCCGGGGGCGCGCAGCGTCTTGGCCAGCAGGACCAGCAGCCACCCGACGAAGAGCACGGCCCCGACCACGCCGTGGGAGAACAGCACCATCCAGAACTGGCCCTGCGTCCCCGCCGAGGGGGCACCGGCGGTCTCCGAGGGCCGTGGCGCCCCGTAGCCCAGCAGCGGCGACTCCGCGGTCCGGCGCAGCGTCTCCAGGTAGAGCGAGGCCCGGTCCTCGGTGGTGCTGCTGACCTCGAGCCGGTTGCTGAGCCGCTCGGTCACCGGCAGCAGGGTGAGCAGGCCGCCGGCCACCAGGGCGACCGCGACCAGCACCACCAGCGCCCGCCAGTGACCCCGCAGCGCGAGCCGCACCACGACGTAGACCAACGCCACCCCCAGGCCGAGGAACATCCCCCGGTTGAGGCTCAGGAAGGCCGGCACCAGCGAGACCGGCACCATGACCACGACCGTCCAGAACCACCAGCCGCGCCGCAGCGTGCCCAGGTAGGCCAGCACCAGGGGCAGCAGCACCGAGTACGCGTTGCCCCAGCCGTTGGTGTAGAGGAACGGCGCGCTGGGGCGCGGGTCGATCACGTTGTAGGCGTCGGGGTTGTACTGGGTGAGCCGGCGCACGGCCATCTCGCTCACCAGCTCGTTGGCCAGCAGCCCGTCGGGCAGCACCCAGGTGAGCGGGGTGCGCAGCTCGAACGTGGGCGCGAGCAGGCCGAGGTAGCCGCCCACCCAGACCACGACCCAGAAGCCGCACAGCACGCCCAGCACCCGCTGCACGGTCAGCGTGGAGCGCGCGTTGTACAGGTAGAGGAAGAAGACCGTGCAGGTCGCGTACAGCAGGTAGCGGTAGGCGAAGCCGATCAGCCGCCCGCCGGAGTCGAGCATCAGGGCCGAGCAGGCCATCCACACCAGGAAGAGCAGCCACACCCCGAACCCGCGCGGCACCTGCACGCGCGTGCCCCGCAGCAGGAGCAGCATCACCCCCGCCAGCAGGATCCAGGCGGAGTCCCCCAGGCCCAGCACCCACCACAGCGGGTAGCCGAGCAGGGCCAGGGCGAAGGGCCACGCCGGCAGCACGCGCTCCACGGCGGTCCCCGCCAGCTCCCGGGCGGACACCGGCTCAGCGGCTGCGCTGGTCGACGGCGTCCCGGTCCCGGACCGCACTCCTGGCGACCTCGCCCGCCCGGTCGTCGGGGGCCGGCGAGGACGGCGCGCTCGCCCCGCCCGTCTCGTCGGCGTCGCCCGTCTCGTCGGCGTCGGCCGTCTCGTCGGCGTCGTCGGTGTCGTCGGTGTCCGGAGCGGTCTCGCGCGCGGCCGGCGGCACCAGCAGCACCGCCGCCACCTCCGAGCCCACCGCGTCGAGGTCCTCCCGCAGCGCCACGAGGTCACGGCGACGGGTGGAGTCCCGCTGCACGACCACGGTCACGATGTCGGAGCGCAGCCCCGCGGCGGCCCGCGAGGACTCCGTGCTGGAGGGCGGCACCACCAGCACGTGGGGCTTCCCGGAGCTGCTCAGCAGCCGGGTGGCCTGGGCGGTCAGCACCGGGTCCGGCTCGTCGGCGCCCTCGGAGGCCAGCGGCAGCCGCACCTCGACGCCGGGCAGCAGCGGTGAGGTCAGCGGGCCGTCGGGCGCACCGCCTAGCTCGAGCGCCTCGACCACCGCGGACCGGCGGGCGGCGTCCAGACCGAGCACGACGACGGAGGCCCCGCGCAGCCGCTGCGTCAGCACGTGGGCCAGCGTGAGAGCCACGCCGCTGGGGTAGGCAGCACCGGACTGGTCGACCACGGTCACCCGCCGCAGCGGCTCCGTGAGCGTCTCGGCGGCCACCATGGCCCGGTCGCGGACCAGCCGCAGGTCCTCCACCGGCGCGCTCTCCCCCGCAGCGCGCCGCCGCCGGCCGACCACCAGGCCCGGCCCGAGCGCGGTGGTGACGTCGTCGGCGTTGTGCACCCGGCGCCGCAGCGCCTGGCTCACGAAGGCCACCAGCAGGCCCAGCACCGCGCCCGCCGCGGCACCGGAGGCCAGCACCAGCATGGACGACGGCGCGACCTCCACGTCACCGGCCAGGGCCGGGTCGATCACGGACCCGCCGGTGGTGTCGAGGTTCAGCAGGTCGTTGCGGCGGCTGCGCAGCCCGTCGATCTCGGTGCGGATGGCCGAGCGCTGCTCCTCGGTGGTGGCGCGGGCGAGCTCGGCCTCCAGCTCCGACAGCGAGCTCTCGATCGAGCCCAGGATGGCCTCCTGCCGCTGCACGGCCTGGTCCTGGCGGTAGCGCAGGTACTCCTCGGCCAGCACGTCGGCCTGGCGCCGCGCCCGTTCGGCCGAGGGCCCGGAGGAGGAGATGCGCAGGATCGTGGCGTCGGCGATGGGACGTGCCGTCACCGTGGCGCGCAGCTCGTCGGCGGTGGTGCCGTCGGCCAGCCGGGCCGCGGCGGCCTGGGCGACCCGGTAGGAGGTGGCGATCGAGGCCTCGGTCGGCGGGTCCAGCAGCCCGGAGGCCGACTGCGCGGAGTCGAAGGGGTCGACGGTGATGACGTTGACGTTCACCGACGCGGTCGCCGTGTACACCGGCGGCTTCACCCACAGGAAGCCGGCCGCGAGCGCCAGCCCGAGCACGAGCCCCGCGACGACCCAGCCGATCCCCCGGACCGCGGTGCGCAGGTAGACGCCGATCTCGACCGCGCTGCGGACCTCGAACCCGGACCGCGGGCTCCTCGCACCGCCGGCCATGCCGTGCTTGGCCTCCATCGTGCCTCTCCGTCCCACCCGAACCGACGACCGCGAGTCTGTCACAGCGCTCCGAAGGGGTCGCCGACTCGCCCGCGGTCCGGCCTTGGGGCACCATGGGGGCCCAGCGCCGGTACCACCACGGGTGGGTGCCGTACGACCACGGGAGGACAGTGGGAGCACCAGAACGCATCGACGTCTGCGGGGTCCCCGTGGACTCGGTCTCGATGTCCGACACCGTCAGCACCGTGCTGGGCTGGACCGCTTCCGAGCAGCCGCGGGTGGCGGTCGGGATCAACGCCAACTCCGCCTTCCTGGCCCGCGGCGACGCCCGGCTGGCCGCGCAGCTGCGGGCCGCCGACCTGGCCTACCCCGACGGGCAGTCGGTGGTGTGGGCCGACCGGCTGCTCGGCGGCGGCTGCACCGAGCGGGTGGCCACCACCGACCTCGTCCACCCGCTGACCGCCGCCCTGACGGCCCGCGGCCCGGCCCGCTACTTCCTGCTGGGCGGCACCCCCGAGGTCGTCCGCGCGGCGGCCCGGCGGCTGGAGACGGAGTACCCGGGGCTGTCCACCCGGGTGCGTGACGGCTACGAGGGGGCCGCCGACCCGCGTGCGGTCGTCGAGGACGTCAACGACTTCGCCCCCGACGTGCTGTGGGTCGGGATGGGCGACCCGAGGCAGCAGCAGTGGGTGCAGCAGCACCGCGACGAGCTGCGGGTGGGTGCCGTGCTGACCTGCGGGGGGCTGTTCGACTGGCTCGGCGGCGTGCACCGGCGCCCGCCGGACTGGATGGTGCGGGCCGGCCTGGAGTGGCTGTGGCGGCTGGCGCTGGAGCCCCGACGGCTGCTGCGCCGCTACCTCCTGGGCAACCCCTGGTTCGTGGCCCGGCTGGCCCGCGACAAGGCGGCCCAGCTGCTGGGCCGCCGGCCCTAGCCGTCCGGCCTAGCAGTCGGCCTCGTCGGGGAAGCTCCGCGAGGCGACCTTCCAGGGGGCGTCCTCGTCGGCGCGCTCGACGACGTAGAGGTTGAGGGAGCGGCGGTCCCGCTGGTCGGCCAGCACGTCGTTGCCGGCCTCGTCGATCACCTGCACCCGCGACGAGTCCAGGCAGGCCGCCAGCTCCACGGTGGTGCCGTCCTCGCTGAGCTCGCCCACGTCGAGGCTGACCAGGGTGGGCACGCCCCGCTGGTACCAGCCGTTGGTGCGGAACTCCTCCACGCTGGCCTCGAGCTCCTGCAGCATCTCACCGGTGGCGACCTGCTCCAGCTCCTCGAGGTTCGGCGCGGTCTCCCCCTCCGGGACCACCGTGGCCACCGACTGGGCCGTCTCGGCGACCAGGCGCTCCACGGCCGGGACCGTCGCCTCGGTCTCCTCCACCACGCCGGTGACCTCCTGCGCGACCACCCGGTCCTCCTCGCCGGGGTCCGCAGAGGCGCCCGGGGTGGGTGCGGCGGTCGGGTCGGCGGAGCCGGTGGGGGTCGGGTCGCCGGCTGACGGGGACGACGCCGGCGCGCCGGGAGTGGGCGCGGGGGTGGTGGCGCCGGGGCTGCCCGAGGGTCCGGGCCCGGAGACCAGCGCGTCCCCGCCGCGGGGCACCAGCAGCCAGACCAGCAGCAGCACCACCAGCACGGCTGCGACCACGAGCAGCAGCAGCCTGCCGAGCCCTCTCCTGCGGCCCTGGGCCTCCATCGGCGTCTCCTGACCTGCGACGAGAAGCACTGCGACGACGCGTCGCGGCCACTATCCTCTCAGGTCCGGGCAACGCCCACCCCCGAACCGCCCACCTACCCACCTGCCCGACCGTCCACCTGCCCGACCGTCCACCTGCCCAAGCGTGCAGCCGAGCCCAGGGAGTCCCGTGACCGATCGCACGGCGACGTCCAGCAGCTCGGCCTCGGTCGCCCGGTCGGGTGCGGTCAGCCTCCTCGGCTCGGGCTTCAGCGCCCTGATGGGCTTCGTGCTCACCTTCGTGCTGGCCCGCAGCCTGGGGGACGCCGGCGCCGGGGTCGTGCTGCAGGTGATGGCCGTGTTCATGATCGTCATCAGCGTGGCCCGGCTGGGGATGGACACCGCGTCGGTGTGGTACCTGCCCCGGCTGGTGGACGAGGACCAGGACCAGATCCGCAGCGCCCTCGCGGTGGCGCTCGGCACGGCGCTGCTCGCCGCGCTCGCGGCGGGGACGGCCGTCTGGCTGCTCGCCCCGCTGCTGGCACCCGAGCCGGAGGTCCGCGAGGCGCTGCGGGCCTGCGCCTGGCTGGTGCCGGCGGCCAGCACGTTCCTGATCGCCCTCGCCTGCACCCGGGCGCTGGGCGGCATCGGGCCCTACATCGCCATCGGCAGCATCGCGGTGCCGCTGGCCCGCCCCGTGCTGGTGCTGGTGGCGGTGGCCGTCGGCGGGACGGCGACGACCGCGTCCCTGGCCTGGGCCAGCCCCTTCCTGCTGGGGCTGCTGGCCGCCCTGGCCGTGCTGGTCGGCCAGGTCCGTCGCCACGAGCGCCGGGGTGGACGGCCGGGACGGCTGCGGCCGCGGCGGGCCGTGCTCCGGCCGATGCTGGGCTTCGCCGGCCCCCGGGTGGTGGCCACCAGCCTGGAGCAGGCCCTGGTCTGGGTCGACGTGCTGCTGGTCGGCGCCATCGCCGGCTCGGCGGCCGCCGGGGTGTACGGCTCGGCCAGCCGCTTCCTGTCGGCGGCCCTGCTGATCGACACCGCGATGCGGACGGTGGTCACCCCCCTCTTCAGCCGGCTGATGTGGCGCGAGGACCTGGCCGGGGTGCGCTCGCTGTTCACCCGCTCCACCACCTGGCTGGTGCTGTTCAGCACGCCGGTCAACGTGATGCTGTTCGTCTACGCGCCGCTGGTGCTGGGGTGGCTGGGCCCGGAGTTCGTCGAGGGCGCCACGGTGATGCGGGTGCTGGCGGTGGGCATGGCGGTGATCCTCTGCGCCGGCAGCGTGCACTCGCTGCTGCTGATGAGCGGCCGCAGCGGGCTGGCGGCGGCCAACAAGGCGGCCGCGCTGACGCTCAACGTGGTCGGCAACCTGCTCCTGGTCCCGGTCGCCGGGATCGAGGGGGCGGCGGCGGTGTGGGCTGCCTGCATGCTGCTGGACGCCGTGCTGGCCACCGTGCAGGTACGCCGCGCCACCGGGGTCCGGCTCGCCCCGCTGCCGCTGCTGCGGGCCGGCGTGATCGGCCTGGTGTCGTTCGGCGTCCCCACGGCGGCGGCCACCTGGCTGCTGGGGCAGAGCGTCGCCGCGCTGCTGGCCGGTGGTCTGGTGGCCACCGTCGCGTTCGCCGGCTGGGTGGTCGCCGACCGCCGGGCCCTGCACCTGGACGAGCTGCGGGCGCTGCGCCCGGGGAAGAGGGACGAGGGATGAGCACCGCGGTGACGGTCCTGGTGCCGGCGCGCGACGCCGCGGCCACGGTCGGCCTGGCCCTGCGCTCGACGCTGCGCGGCCTGCCCGCCGGCTCGCGCGTGCTGGTCCACGACGACGCCTCCACCGACGGCACCGTCGCGGTGGTCCGCGCGCTCGGCGACGACCGGGTGGCGGTCGTGCAGAGCGCGGAGCCGCGGGGGGTCGCCGGCGGGCTGAACGTGCTGCTGGAGCGGGTGGAGACGCCGCTGGTGGCCCGCATGGACGCCGACGACGTCTCGATGCCCTGGCGGTTCGCCGTCGCGCTGCGGGCGCTGCGCGCGGGCGCCGACGCCACCTTCACCACGGTGGGACGCTTCGGCGCCGGGGTCCGCTCGCTCGGGCTCAACGCGCCGGCGCGGATCAGCGAGCAGGCGATGCCGCTGCACCTGCTGCTGGGCAACCCGGTGGCCCACGCCACCCTGGTCGCCCGCACCGACGCGCTGCGGGCGGTCTCGGGCTACCGCGCCGTCCCGGCCGAGGACTACGACCTGTGGCTGCGGCTGAGCGCCGCCGGGTACCGGCTGCGCCGCGAGGGGGTGGCCGGGCTGCTCAGCCGCAGCCACCCGGGTCAGGTCACCGCCGACCAGGGCTGGCGGGCGCGGGCACGGACGGCCCCTGGGTTCCAGGACGCCTACGCCGACCTGGCCCGCCGGGTGCTGGGCGCCGAACCGGTGTGGTTCGGGGTGCTCCGACGCCTGGAGCCGGCCGGCACGGCGGAGGCGCGCACGCTGCTGGACGGCTTCGCCGAGCGGCTGCTGCGCGCCGGTGCGGGGCTACCGCTCGACCAGCGCTGGCTGCTGCGTCGCCGGGTCGCGGCGGTGACCGCCGCACTGCTGCGCGGCTGAGGCGACCCGCCGCGGCTCAGTCGGCGCGCGCGGCCGGGATCCGGACCCGGGCGGGGTTGCCGACGGCCACGGCACCGGCCGGCACGTCACGGGTGACCACGGCCCCGGCGCCGACCTGGGCGCCGGCACCGATCTCGACCTCGCCGATCACGATGGCCGAGGCGCCGAGCCTGACCCCGTCGCCGATCCGCGGGCACGGCAGACCGCCGCGCTTGTTGCCGATGGTGACGTTCTGCCGCAGCACCACGTCGTCGCCGAGGACGGCGCCGTCGTTGACCACGATGCCGACCCCGTGCAGCACCCGCAGCCGCCGCCCGATCCGCGTCCGCCAGGGGATCTCCACGCCGAGGAACCACTCCACCAGCAGCCGGTAGAGCACGCCCACCGGGACGGCCCACGGCCGCGGCGGACGGTCCACGGGCGTCCGGGCGGCGTGGGCCAGCCGGTAGGCGACCACGATCAGCTGGCCCTTCAGCTGCCCGGCGTTGGCCCGCAGGTCCTCGCGCAGCAGCGTGGTGAGCCGGACGGGGGCGGTGTCGGTGCTCATCGGGGCAAGCGTGCCATCTCGCGCTGCTTGCGGACCAGGGACGCCGAGGCCAGGCCGGCGTTGAGCACGAACAGCACCCCGTAGGCGGTGGCGAAGGCCGTCGGCCAGGGCAGCAGCAGGAAGACCAGGTTCTGCACCCCGGTGTCGGAGGGCAGCTGCATCAGCGAGCGGAGCCGCTGGCCCCCGTCGGGCGCGGTGGCCGGCTGCGGGCCGCGGAGCTGCTCGGCCAGGATCAGCGCCAGGAACCGGGTGGACACCACCACGGTGAAGGCCAGCGGCACCCACAGGTAGGCGGTGGGGAGCTCGCTGAAGCGGAACAGCGCCACCAGCACGGCCAGGTGCAGGGCCGGGTTGCGGCCCGCGTCCACCACGTGGTCCAGCCACTCCCCCGCCGGCGAGCCGGAGCGGGTCAGCCGGGCCAGCTGGCCGTCGGCGGAGTCGAAGGCGTAGCCGAGCGCCAGCAGCGCGGTGGCCGCCACCGCCGACCCGACCGAGGTCGGCACCAGGGCGACCACCAGCAGACCGGACAGCGTCAGCAGCCCGCTGACCAGCGTCACCTGGTTCGGGGTGGCGCCCACCCGGGCGGCGGCGGCGGCGATCAGCCGTCCCGCCCCCCGGTTGACGTAGCGGGTGTAGAGGGGGACGCCCGCCCCGCGCTTCTGGGAGTGCCGCAGCTCGCTCAGGGCGGCGCCGAAGCTCGGGCGGACGGGGTGGAGGACGCTCACTGCTCTCCTTCGTAGGTCGCCTCGGCCGTCAGGTCGAAGCTCAGGTCCTTGGTGGCCCGGTAGTTGACGTGCACCTCGGCGGCGATGGTCAGCGGGCCGTCGGGCAGGTCCGCCGCCGGGATCTCGATCGTGAGCGGTGCCGCCTGCGCCGCGCTGGTGCGCACGGCGCTGTCGGCGTACCGCCCGTAGGACAGGGAGCCGGTGCCGAGGTTCTTGCGCCCGACCTCCACCCCGTCGACGTACACGGCGACGCCGTCGTCGGCCCAGGTGGTCAGGGTCAGCGACTGCAGCCCGTCGCGGTCGGCCAGCTCCACGGTCTTGCGGAAGTAGCTGGTGACGGCACGGGCGGAGCTGCCCGCCGGGTTGTCGATGTCGGTCCCCAGGTCGGCGGAGCCGAAGCCCAGCACCGCCTTCCCGCGGGACCACCCGGAGTCGTCGAAGGAGCTCGCCGACCAGCCGGCGGCCGGCGCGCTGGCCTCGGTGCGGTAGGCCCACTGCTGGCCGGCGGCCAGCACGGGCTGCTGCACCGGCTCCGGCTCCGCCTCCGGCGCGGGATCCACCGGCGCGGGGTCCACCGGCTCAGGGTCCACCGGCTCAGGGGCGGGGTCGACCGGGTCGGGCTCGGGTTCCGGCTCCTGCACCGGGTCGGCCTCCGCCGGCGGCGCCGGCTTGGGGTCGGAGTCGGTGTAGTAGGTGGCCGTGGCCCGCAGGTCGAAGCTGGAGTCCCGCGTCCCCTTGTAGTTGAGGTGCACCTCGGCGGCGATGGTCAGCGGGCCCGAGTCCGGCACGTCGGCGTCGGCCAGCTGGATCTGCAGCGGCTCCGCCTGGGCCGTCGCCGTCCGTGGCGCGGCGTCGGCGTAGCGGGAGTAGCTGATGGTGCTGGAGCCCAGGTTCTTGCGGCCGACCTCCTTGCCGTTGACGTAGACGGCCACGCCGTCGTCGGCCCAGGTGGTCAGGGTGAGGTTCTTGACCTGGTCGACGTCGGGGATGGTGAGGGTGCGCCGGAAGTAGCTCGTCACCGCCCGCGCCGACGACCCCGCCGGGTTGTCGGTGCTGGTCACCACGGCCTCGGAGCCGAAGCCGAACATGCCCGGGCCCCGGCGCCAGGAGCTGTCGTCGAAGCCGGCGGCGGTCCAGTCCGCCGGGGCCGCGCTGGCGTCGTTGCGGTAGGCCCACTGGGAGCCGTAGGGCAGCACCAGCGGGTTGCGGTTGGGGTCGGCCGGCACGGCGACCCGGCTGCTCGCCGAGCGGTTGCCGGCGGCGTCGACGGCCCGGACGAAGAACCGGTTGCCCCCGCCGAGCGGGACGTCGACGGCGGTGGCCCCGGTGACGGCGACCACGCGGTCGTCCCGCAGCACCTCGTAGGAGGTCGCCCCGGAGCTGCCGCTCCAGGCCACCCGGACCGTGTCACCGGCAGGAGCGGAGACGACCACGCCGCCCGGCGTCGCCGGGGCGGTGCTGTCGACCTGCGGGAAGCGGACGAAGCCGCCGGCCCAGCTGGAGCTGGAGACCCCGGTCCGCACGCTCCGGTAGTCGCCACCGGTCCACAGCGTGCCCTTGGAGTCGACCATGGACGACCACGACCCCGCGCCCTTGTCGGAGTTGATGATCGGGCTGAACTCGGGCAGGAACTCCCCGGTGGCGGCGTCCCAGGCACCGATCCAGCCGATCTTGTCCGCCTGGGTCCAGCCGGCCAGACCGGGCCAGGTGGTGGCGTCGGAGTACTGGTAGTTGTTGCAGTGGCAGCCGCCGTAGGCCACGCCGTCGGCGATGCTGATGGTCTGCAGGTCGCCGCCCGCGTTGCTGATGCCGGTGCTGGTGCGGGCGAAGGTGGTGGTGTCGAAGCTGAACATGGAGTGCTCGGAACCGCCGACCCAGACCCGGTTCGTGGTGGCCTTGATCGCCTGCTGGTAGTTGGAGCGCTCGCTGGAGCTCCAGACCGGCGACCACTGCGGGGTGGCGAGCGGTGAGTTGGGCTGGCGCAGCACGGCGGCCGCCTTCATCGCCGTCTGACCACGCGAGGTGGTGAAGTACCCGGCGGCGTAGAGCCGGTCCGGGGTGGGGTCGACCGAGACCACGGTGCCGTTGAACTCGGGGTTCCAGCTGGTCACGGGGGCGCCGGTGGCGGCGTCCACCTGGGCGGCCCCGCGCTGGTAGGAGGCGGCCCCGCCCCGGCTGGAGACGTGGGTGAGGGCCCCGCCGATGAACAGCGAGGAGTCCTTCCGCGCCAGCGTGCGGACCAGCACCGAGCCGTTGGTGATCCGGTTCTCGATGGTCAGGTTGAAGGAGGTGTCGGTGGCGCCGGTGGTCCGGTCGAGGGCCACCACGGCGGTGACCGGCTGGCCGTTGGCCGAGCTGAACTGCCCACCGGCGACCACGTTGCCGTTGGGCAGCGTGGCCAGCGCCTTGACCTGGCCGTTGAGCCGGGGCGTGAAGGTGCGCAGCGGCTCGCCGGTGTCGCGGTCGAAGGCCGCCAGGTACGGCTGGTCGATCTGCTCACCCGCGGAGCCCCGCTG
>NZ_WPCU01000004.1:434823-453031 GCF_009742705.1 Auraticoccus cholistanensis | reverse complement strand
GTTGCCCTCACCGCCGTAGTTGGTGGCCAGTCCGGTGACGCCCCAGGTCTGGCTCAGCGCGTAGGTGCTGACCATGGCGCGGTTCTCCTTCGCCGCGGTGCCGCCGTCGGGCACCGCGGTGAAGCCCGCCGACTGCTGCGTCAGCCGCGGACGGAGCCACACCTCGGTGTACGGGCGGGCGCTGCCGCCGCCGTTGGTGCTGGACCAGAGGAAGGTCGTCGCGCTGTTGGTGCCGGTGACGCTGCCGCCGTAGGCGAAGCCGATGGTGTAGGCCTGCGCCGAGGAGACCTCGGTGTTGACCCGCTGGTAGGCCGAGTCCCGGCCGAAGTTGTTGCTCGAGCCGCCGCTGCCGCTGAAGCCGTCGAAGGAGTAGCTGCCCACCGGCAGGCCCGCGCCGAAGGACCAGCTCCAGCGGTCCCGCGCCGACAGCCGGACCCGGGCCTCCTGCCAGGTGAAGCCGCCGCCGTCGCGGGCGCGGCGCAGCCGGATGCCCTCGCTGAGGGCGCTGACGTCGCCGCCGCCGAGCAGGGCGTCGATGGTGCGGGCGGGGAGCTGGGTGGTGGCGAAGCTGGTCCGCTCGCCCAGCAGGTCGGCGGGACGTCCCTGGCCGTACTGCTGGGCCTGCCAGCCCTCACGGCCGCGGCCGACGAGCACCCAGCCGCCGCCGTCGGTGACCATGTCGCAGCGGAACTGCTGGGGTGCCTGCAGGTCGGGTGTCAGCAGCCAGTACGTCCCCGTGGGGGCCTGCGGCTGCTGCTGCTTGACCTCCCAGCAGGAGGCGGCCGCGAGCGCGGGCGAGGAGCCGTCCGGGACGGGCGTGGCCGCCTCGGCGGCGGGCGGTGCGGTGAGGACGAGGGTGATGCCGAGGCAGAGGGCCAGCAGGGTGGCGGTGCTGCGACGGATGGTTCCGGGCTGCGAGGTGCTCATGGTGCTCCGATGACAGGGTGCGTCCAGCCGTCCGGCGACGCGGTGGTGTGGTGCGGTGCGGCCCGGAGGGGGCCGCGGCGAGCGTCGCTCAGACGCCCTTGCCGACGGTCTGAGCCGCCTTCTGGATCCACGAGGCCTTGACCAGGCCGGTGCTCAGGGCCAGCGCCGCCCACGCCTGGCGCTGACCCGGGCGCGCTCGGAGCGCGGTCAGGGCTGTTCGCCGGGCTCGCCGCCGCTCCCCCACCGCACCGAGGGCGAAGGCGGTCTTGCCGTCCAGCCACGCGACGGCGGCCGGCTCACGGGCGAACTCCGGGTGCTTGGCCTTGAGGTACTCGTTGGCCTCGACGATGGTGCGCCAGCGGTCGGCGAAGAACGAGGAGCTGTGCCAGTACACCCGGGCCAGCGGACCGGGGACCGCGAGCACCGGGGCCGTACGGGCGGCCCGCAGCAGCAGGTCGTAGTCCTCGCCGTAGCCGCCGGGCAGCAGCTCGTCCACCTCGCCCAGCTGGCGCAGCCGCTCGGTGCGCATCAGGAAGGTGGAGGGGTGCAGCGCGGCGTTGCGCTCGCGGAGCAGCTGCTCGAAGGTGACCGCGCCGGGCTCGGCCAGCCGCTCGTTGACCCGGCCGTTGAAGTCGACCACGAATCCACCGGCGCAGAACCACGACGCGGGCGACTCCGCGAGGGCGGCCAGCTGGGTCACCAGCTTGCCGGGCAGCCACTCGTCGTCGTCGTCGCAGAAGGCCACGAACTCCCCCGAGGAGTGCCGGACGCCGCAGTTGCGGGCGCCCGCCAGCCCGGGCCGGGAGTCGTTGACGACCGTGCGCAGCGTGCGCGTCGGCCCCGTCAGCCCGGCCAGGTCACCGACGAGGTCGGGGTCCGGCTCGCCCTGGTCGAAGACCACGGTCACCTCGACGGTGCCGGGGTGCTCCTGGGCGAGGACGGAGCGCAGCGCCCGCCGGAGCATGGCCGGGCGGTCCCGGGTGGCGACGACCACCGACACGGAGCCGGCGACGCGCGCGGGTGGTGCCTGCTGCGGACGGACCCGGACGTCGTCGTCCTGACCGCTGCGGAGAACGGAGACCTGCTGTGGTGCGGCCGGGCGCGGAGCACCGGCATGCCGAGAGACGGCGGTGACCATGGATGACCTGCTGTCCTGAACTCCGTGACCGGAGGACAGCCCCCCGACTGTCGAGGTCATTTAATCCTATGGACGGTCCTCCGGCAAGAATTCGACGCATTTCCGTTACCGGGAGGATTTCCGCCGGTCATCCGCCTCCGCCCCCGGTGGTGCCAGCGCGGCGGCGCACTAGGGTTTCTCCCATGACCACGCGCGGCTCCGTCCTCATCACCTCGTGCGCCGACGGCCTGGGGCTGCGCATCGCGGTCACCGCCGCGGCGGCCGGGTGGCGGGTCTTCGCCACCATGCCGGACCCCTCGCGGGCGGGCGCGCTGCGCTCGGCGCTGGCCACCGCGGGGGTCGACGCCACGGTGCTGCAGCTCGACCCCGAGGACGACGCCTCGGTGACCCGGGCGGTCACGCTCGCCATGCAGGCCACCGGGAACCGGCTGGACGCGGTGGTGACCGTCCCCGGCGAGACCCCGCTCGGCTTCTTCGAGGACCTCACCGCCGCCCAGGTCCGCCACACCCTCGACGGCGTGCTGTTCGGCGCGATGGCCGTGGTGCGGGCGGCGCTGCCCACGATGCGACGGCGCCGCCAGGGCAAGATCATCACCATCAGCTCCCACGCCGCGCTGACCCCCTCCCCCACGCTGTCGGCGCTGGCCGCCGCGACCTGGGCGCTGGAGGGCTGGTCGGAGGCCCTCGCGCTGGAGGTGGCCCCCTTCGGGCTGAGCGTGACGGTGCTGCAGCCCAGCCTCGAGGGCTCGCTGACCGGCGGCACCCAGCTGCGGCGCGACAGCGGCTACCGGCTGCTGGTCGACCGGGCCGAGCCCCGGGTGCGGGCCAGCGCCCGCTACGAGGCCTCGGCCGAGCACGAGGTGGCCGACGCCGTGCTGGCCACGCTCGCCGACCCCACGCCGCCGCTGCGGCTGCCGGTCGGGCGGCAGGCCCGCTCGGCCACCTGGCGTCGCCGGCTGCTCCCGTTCCGCGGCCTGGCCGACGGCGTCGCCCGCGCCACCGGCCTCACCGGACCCGCACCGGAGTCCGGCGCCGACCGGCGCTGGCGCCGCCGCCTCGGCTGAGGTTGGCCGTCGGCGCGGCGCCCTGAGCCCGCGGGCTCAGGCCAGCCCCTTGCCGGCCAGCCACTCCGCCGCGACCTCGTCGGGGTTGCGGCGGTCGGCGTCCACGGACTTGTTGAGCGCGGTCAGGTCCTCGGTGGTCAGCGCCGCGGAGACGGCGTCCAGCGCCTCGACCGCCGCCGGGTTGTCGGCCACCGCGGAGGCCATCAGCGGGGCGACGTTCTGCGGCAGGATCATGCCCTCCGGGTCCTCCAGGGCGACGTAGCCGTTGTCGCCGATGGCTGCCTCGGTGGTGAAGAAGGTGGCGACCTGGATCTTGCCGTCGTTGAGGTCCTTGATCTTGACCGCCGGCGCGTCGTAGGGGCGGAACTCGGCGAACTCGACGCCGTAGATCTCGGCCAGCCCGGGCGGGCCGTAGGACCGCTCGGCCAGCTCGCCGGGGCCGCCGAGCACGGCCTCGTCGTCCACCTTGGTCAGGTCGGCCAGCGAGGTGATGCCGTGGGTCTGGGAGTACTCGCCCGTGACCACGTAGACGTCCTGGTCGGCGGCCGAGGAGGGCGTGCCCAGGACGAGCTGCTCCTCGGCCAGCACCTCCTCCAGCGCCGCCTCGATCTCCTCCGGGGTGGACGCCGGTGAGTTGGCGTCGTAGTAGAGCAGCAGGTTGCCGGTGTACTCGGGCACCACCGACACCGAGCCGTCCTGCAGGGCGGTGAGGTAGACCTCGCGCGAGCCGATGTTGGGCCGGGTGCTGGCGGGGACCCCGGCCGCCTCCAGCGCCTGCGCGTAGAGCTCACCCAGCACCTGCGACTCGGTGAAGTTGGCCGAGCCGACGACGACCTCCTCGCCCCCGCCGCCGCCGCTGGCGCTGGGCGAGGACGACGGTTCGGCCAGCGGGTCGCCGCCGGCGCCGC
The DNA here is from genome assembly GCF_009742705.1 of Auraticoccus cholistanensis. Taxonomy (GTDB): domain Bacteria; phylum Actinomycetota; class Actinomycetes; order Propionibacteriales; family Propionibacteriaceae; genus Auraticoccus; species Auraticoccus cholistanensis. The sequence continues at coordinate 448,994 of NZ_WPCU01000004.1, read as the reverse complement.
AGGCGGAGAGGGTGAGGGCGCCGGCGGTGGCCAGCGCGACGGCCAGGTGAGCGAGCTTCTTCATCGGGTGCTCCTCGTGAGGACGGCGTGGGGGTGCGGGCAGCTCCGGCCGGGACGGCCGGTGCCTGGTCGGGGCAACAGCGGGGTGCGGCGTGGTGTTCCCGTCATCGTCACGCCGTCCCGGGCTGCAGGGTGGCGAGGTGGTCGCGGTCCTCGCGGCTGATCCGGCCGGTGCGCCGCTGCAGCGCCCACCCGAGCCCGCCGAGCCCGAGGTCGACCAGCACGGCGAGCAGGGCCACCAGCACGGCACCGGCGAACATCTGCGGGTAGCCGCCCGGGCCCAGGTTCTGCCCGTCCACCACGAAGCGGCCCAGCCCGCCGGCGGCGGCCAGCGCGGCCACGGTGGCGGTGGCCACCACCTGCAGCGAGGCGCTGCGCAGCCCGGAGACGACCAGCGGCACGGCGAGCGGGAGCTCGACCTGGCGCACCAGCTGCCAGCCCGTCATCCCCAGCGCCCGCCCGGCGTGCACGGCGCCGGGGTCGGCGCCGCGGAACCCGGCGGCGGTGTTGACCAGGACCGGCGGCACGGCCAGCACGGCGAGGGCCAGCACGACGGGCAGGTACCCGCTGCCCATCAGGGTGACCACCAGCACCAGCAGCCCGAGCGTCGGCACCGCCCGGGCGGCGTTGCTCAGCCCCGACACCACGGCGTCGCCGCGGCGGGTGTGACCGATGAGGACGCCCAGCGGGATCGCCACCAGCGCGGCCAGCAGCACCGAGGCGACGCTGTAGAAGACGTGCTGGCCGATCCGGACCCAGATGCCGCTGGGACCGGCCCAGTTCTCGGCGTCGAGCAGGAAGGAGAAGACGTTCACGCGGCGGCCCCCCGGCTCCAGGGCAGGCAGAGCCGCTGCACCAGCAGGATCAGCCCGTCGAAGAGCAGCGCGAGGGCGACGATCAGCACGATGCCCACGACGATCGGGGTGTAGAAGCCCTGCCGCAGACCGAGGTCGAAGAGCTCACCCAGCGCGCCGAGCCCGATCACCGCCCCCACGCTGACCAGGGCGATGTTCGAGACGGTGACCACCCGCAGGCCGGCGAAGACCACCGGCATCGCCAGCGGCAGCTCCACGGTCAGCACCCGCCGCAGCGGTCCCATCCCCATCGCCTGCGCGGCCTGACGGGTCTGCGCCGGCACCCCGCGGAAGCCGTCGACCACGCTGCGCACCAGCAGGGCCACCGTGTAGATGGTCAGCGCCACCACGATGTTGAGCGGGTCCAGGATGCGGGTCCCCAGCACCAGCGGCAGGGCGACGAAGAGGGCCAGCGAGGGCACCGAGTAGACCACCCCGAACAGGGCCAGCAGCGGACCGGCCACCGCCCGGGTGCGGGAGACCGCGTAGCCGAGCGGCAGGGAGATCACCAGCGCGGCCACCACCGGGGTCAGTGCCAGCACGAGGTGCAGCCCGAGCAGGCCGACGATGTCCTGACCGTCGGCCAGGTTGCGCGCGATCCAGTCCAGGTCCATCAGGACGCGGCCTCGCGCTCGTCGTCGGCCGGCCCGGCCGGCGCAGCCCCGTCCGGCGGCGGCGTGGTCCTCCGGTCCGGCGACGGGGTCGGCGGGTGCCCGACCTCCTGCCGGGGGGCGGCGGGGTCGGCGGGCGGCCCGGCCTCCTCGTGCAGGGTGGCGGGATCGGCGGACGGCGCGTCGCCGTCGTCGGGCGCCGCGGCGACGGCGGAGCCGTGCCGTTCGGCCACCTGCAGCCGACGCCGCCGGACCGCCTCGAGGGCGTCGGCGGCGCTCACCACCCCGGCGAGCCGGCCGCTGCTCTGCACCGCCACGGCCAGCCCCACGGGTGAGGACAGGGCGGCGTCGACCACGGCCCGCAGCGTGTCGGTCTCGGCGGCGAAGGTGGCGCCCAGCGGCAGCAGGGTGCTGCCGTGCGCGGCGTCGGCCCAGCCCAGCGGACGTCCCTCGCCGTCCACCACCACCGCCGGGGAGGAACCGGTGGCGACGCTGGCCGCCGAGCGCACCGAGCGGATCCGCGCGACCGGCAGCCCCGCGGCCGGGGCGAAGGTGAGCGCGCGGTAGCCGCGGTCGCGGCCGACGAACCCGGCCACGAAGTCGTCCAGCGGCCGGTCGAGGATCTCGTCGGGGGTGCCCATCTGGGCGATCCGGCCGCCCACCCGCATGATCACCACCTGGTCGCCCATGATCATCGCCTCGTCGATGTCGTGGGTGATCATCACGATGGTCTTGCCCAGCTCGCGCTGCAGCCCCTTTACCAGCTCCTGCAGGTCGGCGCGGACCACCGGGTCCACGGCCGAGAAGGGCTCGTCCATCAGCAGCAGCACCGGGTCCGCGGCCAGCGCCCGGGCCACCCCCACGCGTTGCTGCTGCCCGCCGCTGAGCTGGGCGGGGAACCGCTGCGCCAGCGAGCGGTCCAGCCCCACGAGCGACAGCAGCTCCAGCGCGCGCGAGCGGCTGCGCGCCCGGCTCCAGCCGAGCAGCGTCGGCACGGTGCAGATGTTGTCCAGCACCGTCCGGTGCGGGAAGAGACCCCCGCTCTGGATCACGTAGCCCATCTGGCGGCGAAGCGTCGTCCGCCTGATCTGCGGCAGCGGGGTGCCGTCCCAGCTGATCGATCCGGCGGTGGGCTCGATCATCCGGTTGATCATCTGCAGGGTGGTGGTCTTGCCGCAGCCCGAGGGACCGACCAGCACCGACACCTGGTCGGAGGGCAGCACCAGGTCCAGCTCCGAGACCGCCGTGGTGCCGTCCCGGTACGTCTTGCTGACCGCCTCGAAAGTGATCACTGCCTGCCCGTCGTCGTCCTCCGCCACGCTCGCCCGCAGCGACACCGACGACACTAGACCAGCCCACCGACGAGAACCCGCAGCCGTGGCGTCCACGCCGCGAGGGCCGGCGCCGGCTCCCAGTAGGCTGCCGCGAGGTCACGGCCCGAGCCCGTGACGGCACGACCACAGGAGGAACGCCCCGCATGGCCCGACCCGTCAGCCCGCTCCCCGGACGCCTGAGCACCCTCCCCCGTGCGGGCGCCGCCCTGGTGCTGGCGGTGGTGGCGCTGCTCAGCGCGGCCCCCTCCGCCTCCGCCGAGACGGCCTACCGCTACTGGGCCTACTTCACCGCCGAGCAGGGCAGCTGGACCGCGGCCACCACCGGCCCCGCGGACGTCACCCCGACCGAGGGCTCGGTGCAGGCCATGCGCTTCGCCGTGCACGGCAGCGAGGCGCGCGCTCCCCGCACCACCCCCGACTTCGAGGCCGTCTGCGGCGACGTGGCCGCCCCCGCCGAGGGCGCCCGGGTGGCCGTGCTGGTCGACCCGGGGACCGCCGAGGACGCCCCCGAGGGCGGTACCGGCCCCGGCACCCCGACCGCCACCTGCGTGCTCGCCGCCCCCGGCGACACCGCCCGCGACGTCTTCGAGGCGGTGGCCGAGGTCCGCGACTCCGACGGCCTGATCTGCGCCCTGGCCGGGTACCCGGCCACCGGCTGCGGCGACCCGGCCCCGGCCAGCGCGGTGGGCACCGACAGCGAGGTCCAGTTCGAGGTCCGGCCGCCGGTGGGCTTCTCCGAGGTCCCGCCCTCCGCCGCCCCCTCCGGCGACCCCGCAGACGGCACCGACCCGGCCGACGACGGCGCCAGCCCGGGCCTGATCACCCTCGGCGTCGTGGTGGCCGCCCTGCTGCTGGCCGCCGTGGCCGCGCTGCTCGGGCGCCGGCGGCGCGGGCGTCCCTGACCCCGGCACCGACCGCCGAGACGACCGGGAGGAGCAGCACCCGTGACCGGATGGCACCTGCCTGAGACGTTCCGCAGCTCCTCGGGCGAGGTCCGCTGGGCCCGGCTGGGTCGAGCCGGCCAGCCGCCCGTCGTGCTGCTGCACGGCACGCCCTTCTCCTCGTTCGTCTGGCGTGCTGTCGCCCGCGCACTGGCCTCCCGGTACCAGGTGCTGGTGTGGGACATGCCCGGCTACGGGACGTCGGAGAAGGCCGCCGGCCAGGACGTCTCGCTCGCGGCCCAGGGCAGGGTGTTCACCGAGCTGCTGGCGCACTGGGACCTGGCGGAGCCGTCCGTGGTCGCCCACGACTTCGGCGGTGCGGTGGCCCTGCGGGCGCACCTGCTGCACGGCGCCCGCTACCGCGCCCTCGCGCTCGTCGACGCGGTCGCGCTGTCCCCGTGGGGCTCCCCGTTCTTCCGGCTGGTCCGCCAGCACCCCGACGTCTTCGCGCAGCTGCCGCCGGCGCTGCACGCGGCGCTGGTGCGTGAGTACGTCACCTCGGCCAGCAGCCCGGGCCTGCACCCCGCCGTCCTGGACCAGCTGGTTCAGCCCTGGCTCGGCGACCCCGGACAGGCGGCCTTCTACCGCCAGATCGCCCAGGCCGACCAGTCCCACACCGACGAGGTGCAGGACCGGTACGGCGAGATCGAGCTGCCGACGCTGGTGTGCTGGGGCCAGGACGACACCTGGCTCCCGCTGGCCAGGGGTGAGGAGCTCGCCGCGCGCATCCCGGGCGCGCGGCTGCACCCCGTCGCCGGAGCGGGGCACCTCGTCCAGGAGGACGCACCCGCCGAGCTCACGGCCACGCTGATCGGGTTCCTGGAGCAGCGGGGCTGACGACGGGCTGCTCCCGGGGCTGGAGCCCGTCCGTGGTGGTGGGCCGGCGCAGCCGCGGCCCGACGCCGGCTAGTGCCGGTCCGGATAGGGGTCGTCGACCGAGTCGCCGCCGCTGAGCGTGCGGTACTGGCCGTTGCGGCAGCTCGGGCAGGGCGGGAGGTGCTTGATCGACGTCACCTCCTGGTGGTAGCCGCAGCTCGTGCACTCGTAGGTGCCGGCGGAGACGTCGCTGCCGGCGGGAACGGGATCAGCCATGTCCTCCTCCTACCCCGCTGCGGACCGGACCACCGCACCGGGCCGGTGGGCCGGCGGGAAACCCCTCGCCGCGGCCGCCTCCGGTTGGCTACCGTCCGGCGCGTGACCAGCACCGGGAAGGACGTGACCGTGGTGCTGTGCACCGGTGACGGGCAGCTGCTGGGCGCGCTGCCACCCTTCCCCGTGCCGACCCCGTGGTGGCCCGAGGTCGCGGAGGTGGTCGAGGGCTGCCGGCGCCGCCACCACGTGGAGGTCACCGTGCTGCGGCTGCTGACCGCTCCCGACGACGCCGTCTTCGGCGGCGCGGTCGCCTACCTGGCCGAGGTCGGCGGACCGGTCCCCGGCGGGCTGCGGCCCTGGCCGGGCGACCCCACCGCCGACCACCCGCTGCGCCAGGCCTACGCCCGCCCCGGTGGACCGGCCCGCGAGCTGGCCTGGGCGGAGGCCGCGCTCGCCGCCGAGGGCCGGACCCTCACCGGCCGGCCGCAGCAGGTCAAGACCTGGAACCTGTCCAGCATCTGGCGCCTCCCCACCACCGCCGGGGACGCCTGGCTCAAGAGCGTCCCGCCGTTCTTCGCCCACGAGGGGCTGCTGATGCGCGCCCTCGACCCCGCCTCGGTGCCGCGGCCGATCGCCGCCGAACCCGGTCGCGTGCTGCTGCCCGACGTCTCGGGCGTCGACCACTTCGGGGCCGGCGGCGAGACGCTGCTGCCGATGGTGGAGCAGCTGGTGGCGCTGCAGCTGGCCTTCGTCGGCCGCACCGGAGAGCTGTCCGCCCTGGGCGTCCCCGACCGGCGGCTGGACGCCCTCGCGCCGCGGCTGGCGGCCGTGGTCGAGGAGCAGGCGGCAGCGTTGACCGGGGACGAGCGGCGCCGGCTCGACCACCTGCTGCAGACCCTCGACGCCCGCGCCGTCGCGCTGGCCGGGTGCGGTGTCCCCGACACCCTGGTCCACGGCGACTTCCACCCCGGCAACGTCCGCGGGACGGCCGGCCGCCACGTCGTCCTGGACTGGTCCGACGCCGCCGTCGGGCACCCGCTGGGCGACGAGCTGGCGTTCTGCCGGGGCCTGGGTGCCGAGGACCGCGCCCGCGTCCGCGCCGCCTGGGCGAGCGCCTGGCGCCGGGCCGTCCCGGGCTGCGAGCCGGAGCGGGCGGCGGAGCTGCTGCGGCCGGTGATGCCGCTGCTCGCGGCGCTGCTCTACGCCGACTTCTGCGCGCAGATCGAGCCCGACGAGCGCGTCTACCACGCCCGCGACGTCCCGGCGGCCCTGCGCCAGGCGGCCTCGGAGCCGGTTCCGGCCGGCTGAGCCGTCGGACCGGTCAGCTCAGGGTGGCGGGTCCCAGGACGTCGGGGACGCGGTAGGTCAGCTCCGGCTGGGACGCCGGGAACAGCAGCACCGAGGCCGGGCAGGGGCTCAGCATCCCCATCAGGTGCACGCTGACGTGCACCGGCCGGTCGGCGGGGATCTCGAAGACCGCCACCGGCCAGGTGACCACGTAGGCACGCCCGTCGACGGCCACCACGGGGGCGACCGCCCGGGTCGCGCCGACCTCGAGGCGCACCGTGAGCAGCCGGCGACCACCCGCGTGGTGCTCGACGTAGGGGATCGGGGGCGGCGCAGGCTGCATGGGCACAGTGTGGCGTCTCCGCGGTCCGGGTACCGGCCCTCGGAGGCGCCCGACCGCGGGCGTCCACCCCGAGGAGCAGCCATGACCACCGCGGAACCCGCCCGCACCCCGGTGCGCGGCGCGGGCGCGTCGGCCGGCGGGCCGGACCGCCGCACCGTGCTCTCCGGTGTGCTGTTCGGCTGCGGGGTCGCGGCCTCGATGATCGACCTGGTGGTCTTCCACCTCGGGCTGCAGTGGCACCACTTCTACGACCGCTCCACCACCCGCGTCGCCCTGGTCAGCGACGGGGTGCTGCACGCGCTGAGCTGGTCGGTCACGGTCTGGGGGCTGTTCCTGCTGGCCGACGTCCGCCGCCGGGGCGAGGTGTCGTGGCGGCGCTGGACCGCTGCGGTGGTGACCGGGGTGGGCGCCTTCCAGCTCTTCGACGGGGTGGTCGACCACAAGCTGCTGCGGGTGCACCAGATCCGTTACGGCGTCGACCTGCTGCCCTACGACGCGGTGTGGATCGCCACCTCGGCGGTGGTGCTGGTGGCAGGACTGCTGCTGCTGCGCCGCAGCCGGCCGGGGCGGCGGACGTGACCCCCGCCCACGTCCACGCCCCCGGCGCCGGGCCCGACCCGCACACCGTGGTGGTGGTCGCGCTGCTGGCACTGGCGTCGCTGGCCCAGCTGCTGGCCTCGCGGCGGGCCGGGCGGCGGGGCCGCTGGCCGCTCGCGCGGACGCTCAGCTGGCAGCTGGGTCTGCTGAGCCTCGGGCTGGGGCTGGCCGGGCCCGTCGCCGCGGCGCGCACCGACTTCGTGGCGCACATGCTCGGGCACCTGCTGGTCGGCATGGTGGCCCCGCTGCTGCTGGTGCTGGCGGCCCCGGTCACGCTGGCGCTGCGGGTGCTCCCGGTGGCCACCGCCCGGCGGCTGACCCGGCTGCTGCGCAGCCCCGTGGTCCGCGTGCTGACCCACCCGGTCACCGCCGCCGTGCTCGACGCCGGCGGGCTGTGGCTGCTCTACACCACCGGCCTGTGGCAGCTGACCTCCTCAGGCCCCGGTCACGCCCTGGTGCACGTCCACGTGCTGCTCGCCGGGTACCTGTTCACCGCGGCGGTCGTGGGCGTCGACCCCGACCCGCACCGCAGCCCGGTGGCGGTCCGCGCGACGGTGCTCGTCGCCTTCGTGGCCGCCCACTCGGTGCTGGCGAAGTGGTTGTACGCCCACCCGCCGGCCGGGACCGGGGTGCGGGAGGCCGAGGTCGGGGCGCAGCTGATGTACTACGGCGGCGACGTGGTGCACCTCGCGCTGATGGTGCTGCTGGGCCTGGCCTGGTACCGCGCCACCGGACGGCTTCGGACGCCGGACCGTCTGGTGCGCCAGAGGGCGGCGAAGGCATAGGTTGCCCCAGTCCCACCGAGTCCTCGAAGGAGCAGGCACGTGTCCCAGCGCAGCACCACGGCAGACGAGGCCAGCCGGCGTCCGCCCGCCGCCATCGACGCCGAGGCCCAGGAGCGCGAGGAGCGCCGCTGGACCCCCCGCAAGATCGTCGTCTGGGGCGCGGTCGCGCTGCTCGGCGCGGTCGCCTGGTCGATGATCGCCCTCGTCCGGGGCGAGACCATCAACGCCATCTGGTTCGTCTTCGCCGCGGTGTGCACCTTCCTGATCGCCTACCGCTTCTACACCAAGGTGATCGAGCGCCACGTCACCAAGCCCGACGACACCCGCGCGACGCCAGCCGAGTACGCCGAGAACGGCCAGGACTTCATGCCGACCGACCGGCGCGTGCTGTTCGGCCACCACTTCGCCGCCATCGCCGGCGCCGGACCGCTGGTCGGACCGGTGCTGGCCGCGCAGATGGGCTACCTGCCGGGGACGATCTGGATCGTGGCCGGCGTGGTCTTCGCCGGCGCCGTCCAGGACTACCTGGTGCTGTTCTTCTCGATGCGCCGCCACGGCCGCTCGCTGGGGCAGATGGCCCGCGACGAGCTCGGCCGCATCGGCGGCACCGCGGCCATCCTGGCCACCCTGCTGATCATGGTGATCATCGTGGCCATCCTCGCCCTGGTGGTGGTCAACGCCCTCGGCGAGAGCCCCTGGGGCGTGTTCAGCGTCGGCATGACGCTGCCGATCGCGCTGTTCATGGGCGTCTACCTGCGCTACCTGCGCCCGGGCAAGGTCAGCGAGATCTCGGTGATCGGCTTCGTGCTGCTGATGGCGGCCATCGTGGCCGGCTCCTGGGTCTCCCAGCACCCGGTGCTGGCCGAGGTGTTCACCCTCGAGCGGACCACCATCGCCTGGCTCATCATCGTCTACGGCTTCATCGCCGCCGTGCTGCCGGTGTGGCTGCTGCTGGCCCCGCGCGACTACCTCTCCACGTTCATGAAGATCGGCACCATCGTGATGCTCGCGGTGGCCATCGTCGTCGTGCGCCCCGTGCTGGAGGCCCCGGCGCTGAGCGAGTTCGCCGGCGGCGACACCGGCCCGGTCTGGTCGGGCTCGCTGTTCCCGTTCCTCTTCGTCACCATCGCCTGCGGGGCGCTCTCGGGCTTCCACGCCCTGATCTCCTCCGGCACCACGCCGAAGCTGGTCGAGAAGGAGCGCCAGACCCGGCTGATCGGCTACGGCGGCATGCTGATGGAGTCCTTCGTGGCGATCATGGCCCTCGTCGCCGCGCTCAGCATCGACCGCGGCATCTACTTCGCCATGAACGCCTCCGCCGCGGCCACCGGCGGGACACCCGAGACGGCGGCCGCCTTCGTCAACGGCCTGGGGCTGACGGGGGTGGACCTGACCCCGGAGGCCCTGGAGGAGACCGCCCGCTCGGTGGGTGAGGAGTCGGTCATCTCCCGCACCGGCGGCGCCCCGACGCTGGCCCTGGGGCTGGCGATGATCATGCAGCAGCTCACCCACAGCGGGATGACCTCGTTCTGGTACCACTTCGCGATCATGTTCGAGGCGCTGTTCATCCTCACCGCCGTGGACGCCGGCACCCGGGTGGCGCGGTTCCAGCTGCAGGAGTCGCTGGGCAACGTGGTCCCCCGCTTCCGCGACACCTCCTGGCGGGTCGGCTCGTGGGTGTGCACCGCGATCATGGTGGGCGGCTGGGGCGCCATCCTGCTGCTGGGCGTCACCGACCCGCTGGGCGGCATCAACACGTTCTTCCCGCTGTTCGGCATCTCCAACCAGCTGCTGGCGGCCATCGCGCTGGCCATCTGCATGGCCATCGCGGCCAAGGGCGGGGTCCGCCGGTGGCTGTGGATCCCGGCGGTGCCGCTGGCCTTCGCCGCGGTGGTGACCATCACCGGGTCGCTGCACAAGATCTTCTCCCCCAACCCGGCCGTGGGCTACTGGGCGCAGAACCAGGTGTTCCGCGACGCCCTGGCCGCGGGGAAGACCAGCCAGGGGACGGCCACCTCGCCCGAGGCGATGCAGGCCGTGGTGCGCAACACGACGGTGCAGGGCACGCTGTCGGTGGTCTTCCTGGCCCTGGCGGTGGTCGTCATCGTCGCCTCGCTGGTGTCGGTGGTCAGGACGCTGCGCGGGGTCGGGACGCCCAGCAGCGAGGAGCCGGCCGTGCCCTCGCAGATCTTCGCTCCGGCCGGGTTCCTGCCCACGCCGGCGGAGAAGGAGCTGCAGGCCCGGTGGGCCGAGCACGACGGCTCCCGGACGTCGCCGGTGAGGAGCCACTGATGGCCGCACTGGCAGGCACCCCGCGCGGCGGCTGGAGCAGCCTCCGCAGCGGCTGGAGCAGCCTGCGCTGGTACGTCCGCGGGGTGCTGGGCGGGTCGGCCTACGACGGCTACCTGGCCTGGCACGCCCGCCACGGCCACGGCCGTCCGATGACCGAGGCCGAGTACTGGCGCTCCCGCAGCGACCACCAGGAGGCCAACCCCCAGGGCCGCTGCTGCTGAACGCGGCCGACGACGGGAACCGGACGAGGACGGGAGACGGGATGGACGACGGGCTCCGGGTGCTGCTGCTGCGGGCGGTGAACGTCGGCGGCGCGAAGCTGCCGATGGCCGAGCTGCGGGAGCTGGCCGAGGGCCTCGGTGCCACCCGGGTGTCGACCTACATCGCCTCGGGCAACTTGCTGTGCGTCCCACCCGGGGACTGGCGGGAGTTCGACCGGGCCCTCGAGCGGGCGGTCGAGCAGCGCTTCGGCTTCTTCCGGGAGGTGGTGTCGCGGACCCCGGCCGAGCTGCAGCGGGCCCTGGACGCCCACCCCTTCGAGGTGCTCCACCCCCGGTTCTCCTCCATCGTCTTCCTGACCGGACACCCCGCCGCCGAGGTGGTCGAGCGGGCCCGGCAGGTCGACACCGGTCCCGAGCTGTGGCGGCTGGTCGGGGAGGAGGTGCACGTCCGCTACGCCGACGGCGCCGGCCGGGCGCACCCAGGCCTCGACCGCGCGCTCCGCACGCTGGGGGTGCCCGGCACCGCCCGCAACCTCAGCACCGTGCGCAAGCTGGTCGACCTCTGCCGGGCCGGCTGACCTCGTCACGGGAAGCGTCCCCGAAGTCCCGCGGAGCCGGAATACCCGGGGAGGGGGACCGGTTGTGCTGGTCGACCGGTGCGGGACGGAGTCCCCGGGCCTCACCCATCGCCGTCGCGGAACACCTACGGGAGCCGCGTCGCGCACCTCGCCGCGAGGCGACCGCCGCACCGGTCCTCACTCCCTCCCGGCGATACCCGGTTGCTGCCCGCTCCGGCCGGCCGGATGCTGGCCGGGTGGACCCCACTCCCGACGCCTTCCGCGCGCTGGCCCGCAGCTCGCCGTGGCGCTTCCGCACGCTGCACCTCACCCACCGCGACGCCGGGCACGCCGTCGAGGCGTGGCTGCGCCGCCCGGGTGACCTGCTCGTCCGCGACGGCGACCGGCTGGTCCGCACGCAGGGTCCGCCGCAGAGCGTCTCGGGGTTCCGGCTCGACACCGGTACCGGTCGCGTCGTGCCGCTGGACGACCCGTCACCGCTGTGGCCGCAGGACGTCGACCCGCCGCTGCGTCCCGACGGGCTGGTGGCCGAGCGCCCCGACGGGCCCGACTACGGGGACCCGATGCACCAGAACTACCGCTGGGTCGCCAGCCTGGACCCGGTCGAGCTCAGCCACCACGTGCAGGTGCGCGGGCTCGAGGCCGGGCTGCGCGCCGGACGTCCCACCTGGACCGCGGAGGTCGTCCCCGAGGAGGGCTACGACCCCCGCTGCGGCTGCTGCCCGCTGCTGTTCTCCGCCGTCTCCGAGTGCGACGAGACCGCCGGCAGCGGGTACCCGCCCTGGCACGTGCGCAACCCGGTCGGTCGCTACCCCGACGCGTACCGGGTGGGGCTGGACGTGGCCACCGGGGTGGTGGTCTCCCTGCACCCGGTGGGTGGGGCGGGGCTGCCCCGGCTGGACCTCGAGATCGACATCCACGCCGTCGACGCCGACCTGAACGCGCTGTTCGGCTGACATCATCGTGACGCCATAAACCTTGCCTATGACGTCATCATGGTGTCATAGTGATGTCATGAACATCGACAGCTATCTCGAGTCGGTCCGCACCGGTGTCCGTGACGCCGCCGCGCTGGCCGACGACCGCACCCGCCAGGTGGCGGACCAGCTCAGCACCGCGCTCGAGTCCACGGTCCGCCTCACCCTCGTCCAGGCCCTCTCCGACGCCGCGACCGAGCTCAGCTACCACCTCGCGCCCAGCTCGGTCGCGCTGCGCCTGGACGGCGGCGAACCCCGCTTCGAGGTCACCGTCGTCGACCCAGAGGAGGAGCCCACCGTGCTCGCCGCCGAGGAGGAGGTCGAGGAGGAGACGGAGCAGCCCGGCGACGAGCCGATGGCGCGGATCAGCCTGCGGCTGCCGCAGTCGCTCAAGGAGCGCGCCGACCAGCTCGCCGACGAGCAGGGCGTCTCCACCAACGTCTGGATCACCCAGGCCATCATGCGGGCCAGCCGACCCCGAGGCGGGCGCGGCGGCTGGGGCGACCCGGGCCGCGGCGGGCGCCGGGGCGAGGGCGAGGGCCGGCCCGAGGGCGGGCGCGGCCGGCGCCGGCACTGGGACGGACCGATGGCCGACGACGGCTCCGGGTTCGGTCCGCCGGTCCCGCCGGTCCCGCCGGACCTGCCCTTCCCGCCCGGCTTCCCCTTCGGTCCCCGGCACGGCCACGGCCCGCGCGGCCGGGGCGGCCGCCGTGGCCCGGAGTCCGGCGGCAACGTGCAGGGGTGGGTCCGGTGAGCACCGGCGAGCTCGTCACCCGCGAGGTCGCCGCGGCCGACGTGGACGTCCTCGAGGTGAGCCTGCCGGCCGGCCGCATCCGGCTGCGACCCGCCGCCGACGGCGGGATCCGCGGCACGCTGACCGCCTCCGCCGAGGCCCAGGAGCTGATCACCGTCGAGGTCCGCGGCCGGGTCCTGGTCGTCGGCACCGACCCCGCCCGCTGCTCCGCCGTGGCGCGCGGCGGGTGGCAGCGGCTGCTGGAGACGGTCGAGCTGGTGCTCGAGGTTCCCGAGGGGACCGACCTGGACTGCCGCACCGGCGCCGGCGAGGTGGACTGCACGGTCCCGCTGGGCCGCGTGACGCTCAGCAGCGGCAGCGGCCGCGCCCGGCTGCTGCAGGTGCGCGACACCGACGCCCGCTCCGGCGCCGGCACGCTGACCATCGACCGCGTCACCCGGTCGGCCCGGCTGACGACCGGGGCCGGGCGCATCGAGCTGGGGACGGTCACCGGTCCGGTGCAGGCCACCACGGGCGCCGGCTCCATCGAGGTCGGACGGCTGGAGGGGCCGCTGCAGGCCTCCTCGGCCGCGGGCCAGGTGTCCGTGGCGCAGACCACCGAGTCGGTGCGCGCCCGCACGGCGGCGGGGTCCATCTCGGTCGGCGTGGCCGACGGCGTGCCCGCGCTGCTCGACCTGCGCACCGGGCTGGGACGGGTCCGGGTCGACCTGGAACCGGCGGGTCCGCCGGCCGAGGACGAGCACCACCTCCAGGTGCACGCCCGCAGCGCGATGGGCGACATCCACCTGTTCCGCGCCTGACGACCGGTGGCCCGGGCGCCGTCGGCGGCCTCCTGCCACGGTGGCCACGACGGGGTCGGCCGGTCGTACGGTTCAGCGCTGGTCGCGGGAGGGGTCGGGGACCGCCACCCCGAAGTCACGCTCGTAGCTCTCCTCGACGTTGTCCAGCTGGTGGCCGCTGCCGCCGTCGGACTGCAGCAGGCCGTCGCCGTACCCGATCGGTGCCCCCACGGCGTCGTGGACGTACTGGCTGCCGGGGATGCCCTCCTGAGCCCTGGTGAGGAGGTCGTCGCCGGTGCGGTAGGCGCGCACCTGGCCGTCCTCGGCCTGCTGCAGCAGCGCCTCCGCACTGGTGCCGTTGGCGCGGGCGACGTAGTCCACCGTGGCGTCGGAGACCCCGGCGGCGTTGTAGGTGACGGCCGCGTTGCCCGAGGCCAGGCTGGCGATCGACGCCAGCCGCCCACCGAGGGAGTGCCCGGTGTAGACCACGTCGTCCCCGCCGGGAGAGCTGCTGATCGCCTCCGCGACGGCCAGCGCCTGCTCCGTCTGCGGGGACAGGGTGCCGGCCCCGACCGCGTCCTCGACGATGTCGGGGGTCGCCCCGCCCGGACCGACCGTCGTGCCGCCGAAGGCGACGACCGGACCGTCGGGCCCCATGAACACCTC
>NZ_WPCU01000004.1:379023-434809 GCF_009742705.1 Auraticoccus cholistanensis | reverse complement strand
GTGGCGCGGGGGTAGCCAGGGATCTCGTCGTCGGTCCCGATGACGCTGTTGACACCGATCAGGTCCGCATCCAGCCGGGTCTGCCGGGTCGTGCCCTGGGCGTCCAGCCCCTGCCCGTCGGCCGGTGCGGCGGCCGCGACACCGGGATCGGTTCCGGTCGTGAGCAGGGAGGAGGCCCGGTCCATCCGGTTGGCCAGCCCGGTCATGTCACCGATCAGCGCCGTCATCGGCTCGATCGCGTCCTGGACGGTGTCGTCGATGTCGCGCAGGTAGCCCGCGACGAGAGCCCCGACCGCCGCCAGCCACAGCTCCATGGCCAGCCGCAGCCCCTGTTCGATCCCGCGCTGGAAGCCTTCTGCCGTGCCGTCCCAGACGGCACCGATCCCGCCGCCGCTGAAGGCGTCCCCGACACCCTGGACGAAGCCCCCGACCGCCCCACCGGCGGCGGCGCCGGCGATGGTCAGCACCCCGCCGACGACGGCGAGGCCGGCCGAGGCGATGGCGACCAGCGCCTCCCGGCCCAGCCGGGCCACCAGCTCGCGGACCAGCTCGATCACCTCGGCCCGGGCCAGGGCGACCCGGCCGCCGAGCTCGAGGTGCGCGGCGGCGAGGGCGTCGATGGAGGCCGCGGCCGCCAGCACGCACTGCGCCGCCGAACCCAGCGTGGCCCGGCAGGCCTCCGCGGCGAGCCCCTCCCAGCCGCCCAGCTGACCCCCGGCGGAGTCGACGGTGGACGCCTGGGCGCGCACGTGCGCGGCGACCCGGCTGAGCTGGTCGGCGTGGGCCCGGATGGCGCCGGCGTCCCCGGTGAGCGCCTCGATCACCGACTTCCCGGGCACGATGCGGTCCACGATGGCGGTCAGGAACACCGCGGGCAGCTCCGGCAAGGACTCGAAGACGTCGTAGGCCCCCTCGATGCCCTCCAGGGCCGCGTCGAGGAGACCCGGCCGCTCCGGCGTGAGCAGCTCGGTGGCGGCGGAGATGTCGGCCTGGGAGACCGCGGTCCCGGCGGCGGCCATCAGAGCGCCGTTCCCCGGTCCACCGCCGCGGCGCCGGCCTGGGCCGCGCCCGACACCCGGGCCCGCACCAGCTCGGCCGCACGCAGCTCGGTGTCGTCGTAGCGGCGGGCCGACGCCTCGCACCTGTCCGACAGCGACTGCCCGAGGGTGGCCAGGGCCCGCAGCAGGGTCGTGATGCTCTCGGTGTTGGCCGGCTCGGCGTGGGCGGCGGCGCTGCCGACGAGCGCGCCGTACATGCCCGGGTCGGGCGCGGTGACCGACACCCCGCCCAGGCTCGCGGGGACACCGCCCAGCGTGACGCGCGCGGTCTGCAGCTGCGCGGTCTCGACGCGGAAGGTGGTCATGCCCGCTCCCCGCTCAGCGCGCGGCGGAGCCGGTCGGTGCGCTCCCCCTCGGCCCGCCGCCAGGCGCCGGTGAGGCGCGCGGCCAGCAGCTCGGGTCCGGCCCGGAGGGCCTCGGTGCCGGCGCGGGCCAGCAGCAGCCGTCCCCGGCCGTCCAGCTCCACCTCCACGCCCTCGTCCCGACCCGCGAGGACCCACGCGGGGAGCGCGGCGGCGGCGGAGGCCGCCCGGGCGGCGGGTGCGTGGCTCCCCGGGGTGGTCGACGCGGCGCCGGCCGCGGCGAGCTCCGGACGTCCGGGGAGGGGCTGGACGGCCCGGCAGGCGTCGCGGTAGGCGGCCTGGACGGCCGCGGTGAAGGCCGTCGGGGTGGCGGTCAGCACCGCGTGGGTGAAGGTCACCTCCAGCAGGCGACCGAGGGCGTCGACCCGGAGGCGCAGCAGGGGGCCCTCACCGGTCCCGCCGGCGGCTTCCAGCCGGGCGAGGGCTCCTGCGGCCTCCTGCTCGGCGCGACGGGCGCCCTCGGCCAGGCCGCGGCGCAGGGAGTCCAGCACGTGGGGGGTCACGCCCCGACGCTAGACGCGGTGGAGGTCACCCCCGCGGCCAGCCTCAGACCTGGGTGCGGTGGAAGTTGAGGTGCGAACGCGACGGCGTCGGTCCGCGCTGGTTCTGGTAGCGGGAGCCGTAGCCGGTGGAGCCGTAGGAGCGCTCGGCCGGTGAGGACAGCCCGAAGAAGCAGAGCTGGCCGATCTTCATGCCGGGCCACAGCTTGATCGGCAGGGTGGCCACGTTGGACAGCTCGAGGGTGACGTGCCCGGAGAAGCCCGGGTCGATGAAGCCGGCGGTGGAGTGGGTGAGCAGCCCGAGCCGGCCCAGCGAGGACTTGCCCTCCAGCCGCGCGGCGACGTCGTCGGCCAGGGTGACCGTCTCCAGCGTGCTGCCGAGCACGAACTCGCCCGGGTGCAGGATGAACGGCTCGTCGCCCTCCGGCTCCACCAGCCGGGTCAGCTCCGGCTGGTCCTCCGAGGGGTCGATGTGGGGGTAGCGGTGGTTCTCGAAGATGCGGAAGTAGCGGTCCAGCCGGACGTCCACGCTGGACGGCTGCACCATCGCCGGGGTCCACGGGTCGAGCACGATCCGGCCCGACTCGGCGCCGGCGCGGATGTCTCGGTCGGAGAGCAGCATGGCCCGAACACTACTGCCGTGGGGCCGGCCGCCCCCGTGCTCACCGGGGGTTGGAGGCGATGAGGGTGTTGACCCACCGGTTGCGGGGGTCCCCGTCGACCAGCATGGTCTTGACGAACAGCGTGGCGGGCAGCGCGAGCAGGGCGCCGAGCGGGCCGAGGATGAACGCCCAGAAGGTCAGCGACAGGAACGACACCGCGGTGGTGACGCCCACGGCGTCCCCGGTGAAGCGCGGCTGGATCACCGTCTGGACCACGAAGTTGAGCACGGAGTAGACCACGACCACCCACAGCATGGTGGTGACGCCGCCCTCCAGCAGCCCGAGCAGCGCCGGCGGCACCAGCCCCAGGATGAAGCCGATGTTGGGGATGAAGTTGGTGATGAAGGAGACCAGCCCCCACAGCAGCGCCAGCGGGATGCCCAGGAACATCAGCGCGACGACGTCGAGCACGGCGACGATCAGCCCGAACACCGCGGTGACCACCCAGTAGCGGCGGATGCCGACGGCGAAGCTCTCCAGCGCGGCGACGAAGGCGGGGTTGGCGCGCGCCGCCAGCGTCAGCCGGCGCGGCATGTCGACGGAGTCGAAGATGAGGAACAGCAGCACCGTCAGCAGGATCACGAACAGCGAGGTGGCCCCCAGCAGCGAGGACAGGAAGCTCTGCAGCGCCGAGAACAGCGAGCCCACGTTGAAGCCGTCCAGCACCCGCTGCAGCTGGTCGCTGCCGAGACCGAGCCGGGCCAGCTGCGCGAGGGACTCCCGGTAGAGCTGGACGAACTGGGCCTCGTAGGTGGGCATCACGGCGATGAGCTGGCTGATGGACAGCGCCATCGCGGTGACGAGGCCGATCACCGTCACGTAGAGCACGACCAGGCAGATCGCGGCGGCGAGGGCCCGCGGGACCCGGCGGGCGACCATCCAGCGCTGCAGCGGGTGGACCGTGATCACCAGGGTGAGCGCGAGGAACGTCGGCGCCACGATGTCGGCCGAGGCCTTCAGGCCGGCGCAGGCCACCACCGCGGCCGCCACCCCCACCAGCAGCCGCAGCGAGCGGTTGCCGCGCAGCCGGTCGGCGGTGGGCTCGGCCCGGAGGTCACTCATGGGGGCGACAGTATCGGGCCGGACCGCCGCTCCTCCTCGACCGCGGGTCGACGCCCGCGCGGTCCCGGGCAGACCGCGGGGGCTTGCCGCCTGCGTCCGCAGCACTCCGGCGCACCCCCGGGTCCCGGTCGGCTGTCGGGGACGCTCAGCTGCTGAAGACCCGCTTGATCTCCAGCCGGTTCTGGCCGTAGGAGACGAGCTGGCCCTCACGGACCCGGACCACGTCGCCGGGCGCGCAGGGCTCGTACTCCCCCGAGCTGTTGGCGATGGCCGAGCCGTTGGTGGAGCCGCGGTCGACGACGTAGATGCCGCGCTTGTCGACGCCGATGGCGATGTGGGTCTTGGACACCGTCCGGGACTCGTCACCCACCTTCACCAGCTCGGCGTGCTCCTCCCCCGGGCGAGGCTGCGGGTTGCGCCCGATCAGCACCAGCGAGCTGACCGGGATCTGGCGGCCGTCCTCGAGCGCGAGCACCCAGCCCTCGTCGGGGGCGCGGCGGCCGAGGCTGCCGCGGGCCACCACCCGGGTGCCGTCGTCCAGCGGCTCCTGGGGCGGCGGCGGGGTGACCGAGGCGGCGCTGGTGGTGGGGCGCTCGCCCTCGGCGGGACGTCCCCAGCGGGAGCGCTCGTCCTGGGCCGGGTCGGGGGCGGCCTGCGGTGCCGCGGCGGGTGCGGGCGGGGGCGTCCAGGCGGGGGCGACGCTCGGGGTGGCCGGGCCCGCGGGCACCGGGGGCTGCGTGGCGGTGGGCCGCCAGTCGGCCGCGGAGGAGGCGCTGGCGGGTCCGGGCTGGTGCAGCGGGGCCTGCCCCTGCGGACCCGCGGCACCGGCCCCGTACGGGCCCGGTCCCTGGCCGGGCGTCCCCGGGTCGAGCGGGTTGCGGGAGCCGGGCGCCTGGCCGCCGGCGGGCGCCCAGCCCTCGGGGCGGGGCCCGGCCCACTCGCCGGCCGAGGAGGCCGACCCGGCGCTCCCTGCCGAGGACCCCGGCCGGCCGCTGAAGTCGCGCTGCCCGGTGAGGTGGGCGGGCAGGCCGACGGTGGAGCTGGTCGGCGGCGCCTGCCGGCGCGGGGACTGCTGCGCCGGCTGCTCGCGGGAGGGACGGGCCGCCCGCTCCCGGATCACCACGGCGTTGGCCACCTTGTCGTGCCAGCCCTGGCGGCGGACGTCGAGCACGAGCGTGACGACCAGGGCGACCAGACCGATCCCGGTGGCGGTGAGCACGGCCCAGACCAGCTGGCGGAGCAGCACCCGCAGCCAGCCGATCGGGCGGCCGTCCGCGAGCCCGACCAGCTGCAGCTTCATCAGCCGCATGCCGGGGCTGGCGGCGCCGACGGCGAGCATCCACCACACGACCATCGCCCAGAACAGGCTGAGCACGGCGGCGACGACGGACAGCACCAGCAGGGCCTCGAAGCGCTGCACCCACACGGTGACCGAGACCGTGTAGAGGATGCCGATCACCGCGGGGATGAGGTTGTCCACCACCGATGCGGCCAGGCGACGCTCCAGGGGTCCGGCCTCGACGCCGGGAGGAAGCACGGCCGGGACGGGTCCCGTTCCAGCTCCTGCGCTCATCCTCGTGCTCCTCCTCAGGCCGTGGACGTCCCCGCAGCCACCGTGCCGGCGCGGGCCCCCACATGATCCCGCACCCGGGGCGCAGGCACCACTCGACCGGGCCGACCCGCCGGGGCCGGTCCGCGCCGCCCCGGCCTAGCGGCGCAGCGAGGCCGGCGAGAGGGCGGCCCGCAGCCGGCGCCACCAGCTCACCGACTCCCCCATCGAGTGGCGGAGCTCGTCGACGCCCTGCCAGTACAGGTCCACCTGGGCCTGCGAGGGCTGCCGGGGCCCGAAGGTGCTGACGTCGGCCCGCCAGGCCAGGTCGTGCGGGTTGGCCGGGCCCTCCCGCGTGGTCGGGAAGTGCTGCACCACCGTCGCGGCCACCTCCCGGCGGGTGGCGGTGGGGGCGGGGGTGACGCCCAGGTCACGGGCCCGGTCGACGACCTCCGCCCAGCCGCCGGCCACCCGCGCCGAGGTGGTGGCGGCCAGCAGCCGCGCCTTGCGGCGCCGGGCCTTGAGCCCGAGCACGAGGGCCACCGGCAGCCCGAGCAGCAGCAGCGGGATCCCGACGGCCGCGGCCACCAGCCCGACCAGTCCCCAGTCGATGCGGCTGCGGTCGTCCTCGTCGGTCTTGGGCTCCTCCGGCGGGGTGTTGTCCGGCGGCTGGTAGTCGGGGCGCTCCGGGGGCGGAGGCGGGTTGTCCACCTGCGGGCGCGGGCGGGCCTCGCGCTCGGACTCGTCGGGTTCGGGGGCCTGGGACTTGTCGGGGGTCGGGCGCAGGATCACCCAGCCCAGCCCCTCCAGCTGCACCTCGGTCCAGGCGGTGACGTCGCGACCCTTGATGGCGACCTCGCCCGAGGACTCCGGCTGGTAGCCGTACACCACCCGGGAGGGCACGCCCAGCGAGCGGGCGGCCAGCGCCATGGCGACGGCGTACTGCTCCTCGTCGCCGATCATCTGGTCCTCGTCCAGCAGCTGCTGGATGCGGCCGGCGCTGTGCCCGGACGGGGACGGCGCGTCGCCCTCCAGACCGTTGGAGTAGAAGCCGCGGCGCAGCTCCTCCTCCACGGCCAGCAGCGCCTCGCCGGAGGAGGCGCTCCCCGCCGACCAGCGCTGGGCGGCGTCGGCCACCGGGTCCGGCACCGGCTCGGCGGGCGCGAGCTCGGCGTCCCCGGCCTCCGCGGAGCGGATCTGGTCGGTGGTGGGCTCGCGCGGGACCACCACGTCGAGGGTGTAGCTGTCGCCCTCGCGGACGCCCACGGTGGTGATGCCGGTGCCGGAGACCCGGTTGTAGAAGAGGTTCTCGCGGACCTCCTCGCCGCGGGGCGAGGTGAACCGGGCGCGGGTGACCTTGCCGACCGTGGGCAGCCAGACCCCGCTGTAGCCGTTGACGGTGACCGTCACGGTGGCGGCGGTGCCCTCGGTGTCCTCGGGGACGCTGCGGCCCATCCGCTTGAACAGCCCCGAGTCCCGGCCGGCGGACTCCTCGGAGGAGACGTTGAAGGTGATGCCGTCGTAGGTGTCGAGGGTGGCGATGCGGACCGCGGCGTCCTCCGGCAGCCCGGAGAGGGTCAGCAGCGTGTCCTCCTCGTGGTCCTTGATGTTGCCGCGGAAGGACTGCAGCGGGCTCGGGTAGTCCAGCACGTCGAGCGGCGGCTCGACCTCCTCCCGGAGCACGGTGCGGTAGCCGTCGGGCTCCACCAGCGGCGCGCTGGCGCCGGCCACCCCGGCGGCCACGGCGAGGACGCCCACCGCGAGCACCGCCGACTGCCAGCGGGTGGTGCGGCGCTGGCCCAGCAGCGACTGACGGATGGTGTCGCGGCGGTAGGCCGTCCAGGTCAGGGCGACGAGTGCGAACCCGACGCCGACCAGCACCGGCAGGTGGGCCTCGGCGATGCCGAAGGAGATGCCGACGCCGAGCGCGGTCGCGGGTGCGAGCCAGGCGAGGGTCGGCCGGGTGGAGCGCAGCGCCACCGAGGAGCCGACCACACCGGCCAGCAGCATGGTGATCAGCGGCACCACCATCAGCTCGCCGATGCCCTCGACGGGGGCGTCGACGGTGAGCAGCCCCCGCCAGGAGGTGACGACCCCGAAGACGAGGTCGGTCAGCGTCCGCAGCCCGGGCAGCCCGGCGGTCGTCGTCCCCGGCAGGGCGAGGGCCCCGCCGAAGAGCAGGTAGCCGGCGGCCACCAGCACCGCGACCTGCCAGGTGGGGAGCCGGCGCCAGGCACCGAGGACGCCGATCGCCAGCCCGAGCACCGCGCCGCCAAGGGCGGCGACCCAGACCTGGACGCCGCCGAAGGTGAGCTGGAACGTGACGGCCGCCAGGGCCAGCAGCACCAGCAGCGCCCCGGTGTCGACCGCCAGCCGGAGCCAGCGGTCGCGCCCGCGCAGACCGGAGAGTGTGAGCCCCGGCAGCGTGCCGTCGACCTGGTCGAGGGTGAAGCGGGAGGCGGCGAGGTCGGTGGCCTCCGGCAGCCCGGCGGCGCCGGTGCCGCCCAGCCGGCTGCTGCCCCGGGTCGACTGGTCGTGACGGGTGGAACCGTCGTGACGGGTCGGCTGGGTCACAGCGAGGCCCTCCGCACCGCGGGCGGCAGCGCGTCGAGGCTGCCCAGGGTCAGCACGGTGACGTTGGACAGCGTCTGGGTGCTGGTCTCGGCGCCCAGCTGGATCCGCACCGCGAGCACGCGGACGTCGAGGTCGAACAGGGTGCAGGCCCGGCGCAGGTCCGCGGGGGCGGGCTGGGAGCCGGTGACCACCACGGCGACGCTGGCGCCCGGGACGGTGCGGACGCAGGTGCGGACCAGCCCGGGCAGGGTGCCGCGGTTGACCATCGACACCCCGCACAGCTCGTCCAGGGTGCGGCGGGGGCTGATGGCCTTGAGCCGCTGGGTGGAGGTGAGCAGGCTCAGGGTGTTCTCGTCCCGCAGCGACTGCAGGCTGATCGAGCCGGCCACCGACACGGCGAGCTCGAACTCGTCGTCGGAGAGGTAGTCCTCGCCCGCGACGTCGAGGGCGACGGCCACGTGGCTGCGTCGGGTCTCCTCGAACTGGCGGACCATCAGCGTCCCGGTGCGGGCGGTGGAGCGCCAGTGCACGTAGCGGCGGTCGTCGCCGGGGACGTACTCGCGCAGCGCGTGGAAGTTGATGTCGGAGTTCGTCACCTCGCCGGTGGGCTGGCCCTCGAGGTCGCGGATGAAGCCGCCCTGGCGTCCGGGCAGCGGCACCGTCCGGGGGTGGACGTAGAGGTCGATGGCGTCGGTCCACAGGATCTCGCGGCCCATCAGCCGGAAGGGGTCGCCGCGGACCGTGCGCGCCGGGCCGACCCGGATCACCGAGCGACGGACCGTCGGCACGGCGAAGACCTCGTCGTGGCTGGCGCGCCCGCCGAGGGAGGGCAGGCCGAAGCTGGCCAGCCGGCGTCCGACCGGGAGCTCGATCCGGGCCGGCCAGAGCCGGCGGTCGGAGGTGTTCTCGACGCGGAGCTCGCCGAAGGCCCGCTCGCCGACCACCACGCGTCGCGACTGCAGCTCCAGCGAGACCGCGTAGGACTGGCGGCCGAGGGTGAACAGGACGGCCAGCAGCAGCACGACCAGGCAGGCCACCGAGGCGATCCGCAGCTCGGCCCAGCCCAGCCGGCCGCCGGCCCAGAAGGCGAGGGCGGCGACGACGAGCAGCGTCCAGCCGGCGGGGCTGACCCCCAGCAGCCGGTTGACCGCGAGCACCCGTCGTCCGGCCTCCCGGGGCAGCCGGCGCCAGGTGGGCTCGTCGGCGACCTGGACGGTGCGGGTGGCGGTGGCGGTGGAGGTCGCGGAGGCCTCGGTGACACCGGTCGGCTTGGTGCGCGCGGTCGCGGGCGACGGCTGGGCGCCGCCCGGCCCGGGGCGCGGGCCGTCCGCCGGACCGGCGGCACCGCCCGGCGTCGGCTGCAGACCTGGCGGGGCGGTCATGCGGACTGGCGCTCCTGGGGCGGCGGCACCTGGGCCAGCACACGGCCCATCACCTCGTCGGCGGTGACCCCGTTGAACTCCGACTCCGGGTCGAGGATCAGCCGGTGGGCCAGGCAGGGCTGGGCCAGCACCTTGATGTCGTCGGGGACCACGAAGTGGCGGCCCTGCGAGGCGGCCCACACCCGGGACGTGCGCACCAGCGCCAGCCCGCCGCGGATGGAGACCCCGAGCCGGACGTCGGCGGTGCGGCGGGTCTCCTCCAGCAGCCGGGCGACGTAGTCCAGCACGCTCTCCTCGATGTGGACGCCGTTGGCCAGCAGCGCCATCTCGGCCACCGCCTGGGTGGTGACCGCCGGGGCGAGCGCGGCCGAGCGGGGCCGCGAGCCGCCGGAGTAGAGCACGCGCAGGGTGTTCTCGCGGTCGGGGTAGCCGAGCGAGGTCTTGATCAGGAACCGGTCCAGCTGGGCCTCGGGCAGCCGGTAGGTGCCGGCCTGCTCGATCGGGTTCTGGGTGGCGATGACCATGAACGGGTTGCCCACCGTGTAGGGGCGGCCGTCCACGGTGACCCGGGACTCCTCCATCACCTCCAGCAGCGCCGACTGGGTCTTCGGCGAGGCCCGGTTGATCTCGTCGGCCAGCACGATGGAGGCGAAGATCGGGCCGTGGTGGAACTCGAACTGCCCGGTCTTCTGGTCGTAGATGTTGACGCCGGTGACGTCGGAGGGCAGCAGGTCGGGGGTGAACTGGATCCGGCTGCTGGTGCCCTGCACCGTCTGGGCCAGCGCCCGGGCCAGGGTGGTCTTCCCGGTGCCCGGGTAGTCCTCGAGCAGCAGGTGGCCCTCGGCCAGCATGCAGGTGACGGCGAGCTGGACGGTGTGGGTCTTGCCCAGCACCACCCGCTCGACGTTGCGCACGATGGCGGAGAAGCTGTCGGAGAACCAGCGGGCCTGCTCCGGGGTGATGGTCATGTCGTTCCTTCGTCGGGTGGCGGGCGGTCGGTGGTCACCGGGTCGGTCACGGCCACGGCCCGCTGCCGCCGCCGGTCGTGTTGCCGCACTTCGCCGCGGGCTTGCGGTCGTAGCCCCAGAAGCCGAGGTTGTTGGCGCTGCCGTAGGGGCCCTGGCCGGGGACGCGGGCCGTCCCGTCGCTGCTGATGCGGACGTCCCGTCCGGTGAAGGCGCCGCTCTCGGTCGGGACGCACCGGACCGTCGAGCCCGGCTCGAAGTTCCGCAGCTGGGCCCCGATCCAACGGCACCGGTTCGTCGAACCGGTGTTCTCGCAGCGCGGGGAGATGTCACCCGCGAAGACCTCCAGAGACGGTGGCGGCGGCCGGTTGTTCGTCCGGAACTGCGCCGACTGCTGCACCTGGCCCCGCCGGTTCTCCGCGGTCACCGTGATCGTGTAGGTGGTCTCGTACTCCAGCCCGCTGACGTTCTGCGAGCCGGAGGCGTCGCGGACCTGCCGCCCACCCTCGGGGCGCACGTCCACCCTGAGGTTGGCCCCGTCCCCGTTGCCCTGGACCGCCCACTCGTAGTAGCCGGCGCGGTCGCCGTTGGCCCGGGCGACCAGCTGGCTGATGATCGGCTTGCCGTACGGGGTGGCGGCGTTGGACGCCGGCGACCACCCCGAGCACTTGCCCTGCGAGCAGCTGCGGACCTCGGCCCGGTACGTCTGACCGTTGGTGGCGGGGAAGTTCTGCGGGTTGCTGCTCAACCCGGCGGCGGCGCCGCTGTTGATGCGGACCTCGTTCGCGCTCACCGGGGCACCGTTGGTCTTCCCGGGCTGCCAGGTCAGGCCCACGGAGCCGTCACCCTCGCTGAGCTGGGGCGCGGGCGGGGTGTCGGGAGCGCCGTAGGGGGTGATGGCCGGCGACGGCGCGCTCGGCTCGCCCTCCCCCGCCTTGTTGGTGGCGCTGACGGTGAACGTGTACTCGGTGCCGTTGTTGAGGTCGACGTCGGTGGAGGTGGTGCCGCCACCGACCTCGGCCACCCGGCTGCCGTTGGCGTAGACGGTGTAGGCCGAGACGGCGTCGCCGTTCGGGTCCGGCGAGGGCTGCCAGGACACGCGCACCTTGCGACCGAGGTTCCCGCCGGCGTCCTGGGCCTGCACGGCCTGGGCGGGCGCCGGCTTGCCCGCGGGCACCTCGGCCCGGGACTGCCCGGACCAGTCCGAGGGCTCCGGCGCCTTGTTCCGCGCCTGCACCCGGAACCGGTAGGACGAGCCGTTCTGCAGCCCGCTCCAGGTGTAGCTGGTCGTCCCCCCCGCGACCTCGCGCTGCTGGCGGCCCTGCGGACCGGTCAGCTCGACCACGTACTGGGTCACCGCGGATCCCCGGGTGGGGGCGGGCGTCCAGCTGAGGTCGATCTGCTGGTCGCCGAACTCGGTCTGCGGGGTGCCGGGCTTGCCGGGACGCACGTCGGGGCGGATCTCGGCCGACGTGCCCGACGGCTCGGAGTCCCCGATGGCGTTGGTGGCCACCACCGTGAACGTGTAGCGCACGTCGTTGGTCAGCCCGGTGATGGTGCAGGTAGTCGCGGGGCACTCCTGCTCGACCGACTGGCCGTTGGAGCCGCTGCCCGTGACGGTGTAGCCGCTGATCGGCTCGCCGTTGTCCGGCGGCGCGGTGAAGGTCACCCGGGCCTGCCGGTCGCCGACCTCGTCCACCCGGGGCACCCCGGGACGTCCGGGGACGCCCTTGACGGTCAGCCGGATCCGGGCCTCGCTGCGGCGCTCGGTGCTGCGGGTGGCGTCCTCGACGACGTAGCGCACCACCATGGAGCCGACGAAGGTGTCGTCCGGGGTCACCGCGACCGTGCTGCCGCTGATGTCGGCGCTGCCGCTGCCGGACTCGACGACGACGCTGACCACGGTCAGCGGCTCGTCGGGGAATGGGTTGGCGTCGTTGTCCAGCACCGACACCTGGCTGGTCTCACCCTGGACGGCGTCCGGGACCGCGTCGTCCACCGCCCGGGGCGGTGGCTCGGACGAGGCCAGCACCACCAGGTCGACCTCCAGGTCCGCGGTGCCGCCCTGTCCGTCGTCGACGGTCACGGTGAACCGGGCGGTGGTGCCCGGCGCCACGTCGAGGGCCGCGCTGGCGGTCACCCGGCTGCCGCTCTGCTGGACCTCGACGCCCTCGGGCGCCTGCCCCTGCAGCTCGCCGAAGTCGAGCGGGTCGCCGTCGGGGTCGCTGGCCGAGCGGGCCAGGTCGATCGTCTCGGGCTCCTCACCCGCGCCCACGTTGAGCGTCACCGGCAGCACCTCGGGGGCGGCGTTCGGCTCGACCGGCTCCTCGTCCTCCTCGGTGGGGGCCTCGGGTGCCGGGAGCACGGTGATCGGCACGGTCAGCACCGCGGTACGCCCGTCGGGGTCGGTGGAGTCGTCGCCGTCGGTGACCTCGAAGATGATCGCCGCCGGGCCGTCGTACTCCACCGGGGCGGTGAACTGCACGGTCTGCTCGTCGACCGCCGCCGGTGCCCCGTTGGAGGCCCAGATCCGCTCCTCGCTGGTGAGCTGCACGTCGCGGCCCTGCGTGCCGAGCACGAAGTCGCCGATGTCGAGGCGCAGCGGCTCACCCGCCACCACCTCCTGCGGCACCACGTCGGGCCGCAGCGCCGGGACGGCGTCGGCGCGGCCGGGCACCGTCACGACCGCCGAGGCGGTCATGCCGTCGGCGTCGGTGACCTGGTAGCGGATCCGCCGCATCTGCGCCCCGATGGTGACCCGCAGGTTCTGCCCGGCCACCACGGCCCGCTCCTCCTCCGGGACCGACTCGTCCTCGGTCACCGAGACCACCAGCTCGCCGGTCGGGCCGTCCGGGTCGAAGTCGTTGCGCAGCACCGGGACGTCGATCTGCTCCTTGGTCACCACGTCGGCGGCGGTGTCCACGTCGTCGCGGGCCACCGGCGCCATGTCGGGCGCGTCGCCGTCCACGGTGATCACCACGTCCCCCACGCCCTGGGCGTTGCGGGTGTCGGCGACCGTGTACTGCCCGGCCGTCGTGCCCTCCCGGTCGGGGGCGACGAACTCGATCGTGTCGTCGACGAGCCGGGCGTCGGTGGCGAAGGCGAGCGGCTCGTCGGCGTAGCCGAAGGGGTCGCCGTCGGGGTCGGAGTCGTTGGCCAGGGCGGCCACCCGCACGGTGTCCCCGGGCTTGACCGTCACCTCGTCCTGCACGGCCAGCGGCGGGGTGTTGCGGGCGCTGCGCGGCACCACGCCGACACGGATCTCGCCCACCGCACGGGCGCCCCGGGCGTCGGTGACGGCGTAGGTGAAGCTGTCGGTGCCGGTCGCGTCGGGATACGCCTCGTACTCCAGCCAGGCCTCGTCCACGGCGACCAGACGTCCCTTGCTGGGCCCGGAGTCGACGCCGAGGAGGCGCACCGAGTCGCCCTCGGGGTCGATGTCGTCCAGCGGGATCAGCAGCCGGCCGACCGATCCGGCCAGCACCCGTCCGGTCACCAGCTCCGGCTCCGGCGGGGTGTTCTCGACCTCGCCGGCGATCACGTCGATGCGGATGCTGGCCGAGGCGGTCTGCCCGGCGGAGTCGCGGATCTCGTACACGACCCGGTACTCGCCGGCCACGGTCGGGGCGGCGAAGCGCACGTTCTCCCCCGAGACCCAGGCCTGCCCGCCGCTGACCTCCGGCAGCTCCGGGTCGACGGTCAGCTCCAGCCCGGCCGGCGAGGTGTCGTTGGCCAGCACCCGCACGCTGCCCACGTCGCCCGCGCGGACGGTCAGCGTGTCGGGCTGGGCGTCGGGGCGCGACGACGGGGGTGCCTCGGTGGGGACCACCACGAGCGTCCCGGTGACCGAGTGCGCGCCGTCGCTGACCGTGTAGGCGACCGAGATCGGCTGGTCCGGGGTGGTCACCGCGGTGACCTCGAGCATCTGCCGGTTGATCAGCTTCATCCGCAGCCGCGGGTCGGACTCGACGGACTGGATCACCAGCACGTCGTCGTCGGGGTCCTCGTCGTTGGCCAGCGGGTCGACCAGCACCGAGCCGCCGGCCGGGAGCAGCGCCACGTCGCGGGTGGCCACCGGCGGGGACTGCTCGCCCCGCTCGAGCACGTCCACCCGGACCACGCCGAAGCTCGTCTTGCGGTTGGTGATGATGTAGCCGACGTAGTAGGTGCCGGGCACGTCGGAGCGGAAGGTGAACGACCCGTCGGGGTAGTCGACGCTGATCCGGGCGTTCTCCACCTGCGTCTGCACGGTGGCCAGGCTGACGTCCTCGCCGGTGTCGTTCTCCATCGGGCGGACCAGCACGTCCTCCCCCGCCGCCACGGACAGGAAGTCGCCGTTGGCCTGCGGCGGGACGTCGCCGTCGTCGCGGGCGTCGACCACCAGGGTGCCGGTCGTCTCGGCCAACCCGTCGGAGACGGTGACCTCCACCTCCTTGCGCCCCTCGTCCTTGCCGACGTCGACGAAGGTGAGGGTGCCGTCGGGGGTGAAGGTGACCTCGTCGTCGCCCGGCGCCCTGGCGTCCAGCAGCACCAGGTCGTCGCCCTCGGGGTCCCGCCAGTCCAGCAGCACGCGGCGGGTGGCCTCACCGCCGAGGGAGACCATCAGCGGCTCGGTGTCGGGCTTGGGCTGGGGCGCCTCGTTGGACGCCGCCTGGTCGGCGCTGCGGACGTCCAGCGAGACCTGCGCGCTGTCCTCGCCGCCCCGGCCGTCGGAGACGGTGTAGCTGAAGCTGAGCCGGGGCGGGGCGTCGGCGGGCACCGTGACCTGCACGGCCGTCCCGCCGCGGACCAGCTGCAGGGACGCGCCGCCGGACACCTCGGGCGGGCCCTGGACGGTGAGGATGTCGCCGTCGGGGTCGGAGTCGTTCTCGATGATCGGGATGAGGGTGGACCGTCCGGCCCGGACCGCGAGCGCGTCGTCGACGGCGGTCGGCTTGCGGTTGGGACCCGTCCGCTCGGGGCTGACCTTCTCGACGACGTCCTCGTTCTCGGACTCGTCGCCCTGGTCGGGCTTGGGCGGCGTGACCTTGTCCCAGCCCTTGATCAGCTCCATGTTCTCGGTGGGGAGCCAGATGTTGCCGTCCGCCTCGTCGTTGAGCACGACGACGTCGCGGTTGACCCGCCAGGAGAGCTCGCCGCCGGTCCACTGCGGCACCTCGGCCACCACGGGCGCGGTCCGCTCGCAGGCGAAGCCGACGCGGGCGCGCTCGCCGGAGGTGAAGGCACCGTAGGCGCACCCCTCGACGACGACCGGCTGGACGGGCGTGCCGCTCGCGCCCGGCGCGAGCGGCACCAGCTGGTCGTCCGACAGCCCCTGCAGACCCTCGGCGGTCGCCAGCACGGCCTCCACCGCGTGCTCGCTGGTGCGCGTGCCGCCCTCCGAGGCCGCCTGCAGGCGGGCACCCCGGGCGGCGGGCACCGTCACCGGGTCCGACCCCTCGCGCCAGATCGTGCCGGCGCTGCGGTCCAGCAGCACGGCGCGGTCCCCGACGGCCGACAGCTCGACGTCGAGCGGCTGGCCGAGCGGGGCGGGCAGCGGGACGACCTCGGGGTCCTCGCCCTCGGGGACGCCGCCGGCCGGGACGCGGACCAGCTCGTTGCGCGCCGCGGACAGCCCGATCGTGTCGCCGGCGGCCGTGACGACGGCCGTGCCACCCGGCCCGAGGTCGAGGTCGGCCTTGGCCTTGACGAAGTCGATGCCGAAGACGTCGGCCACCGGGCGGGTCCAGGCCCGCCCGCTCGGACGGTCGACCACAGCCACCCGGGTCTCGTTCATGCTGACCACGGCCTCGCCGGGGAGGATCACCGGCGTGGCCACCGCCGAGGTGGTCGGGTCGATCTGGACCAGCTGGGAGGTGACGTTGTCCCGCGTCAGGACCGTCTCCTCGTCCTGCCAGAGGTCGAAGTCGCGGTTGATCATCTGCGTCGACGTCTCGAGCTCGTCGATCTGCTTGTTCAGCTTGCCGGCCAGCCGCAGCGTCTGGTTGACCACCCACACCGAGCCGTCGTTGAGCCGCAGGTCGGCTGCCGGGTACCCCCGCGCCACCGCGGCGCCCACGACCAGGGCCACCGCCAGCACCCCCACCAGCGCGGCCGACCAGGACCGCCGCAGGAACCGGCGGGTGCTGCGGCCCGGCCGGAGACGGCGGAGCACGGCGGTCGTGCGCGGTGCGGCCACGGCGTTCTCTTCCCGGAGATGTCGAGGGCTGGGTACGGGTCACGGGGCAGCGCTGCCGCCCGCGTCATTCTGTCAAACGGGAGGCGCATCCCCAATCCCGTCGGACGGGGACGCTGCCGACCCTTGTATTCGAACATCTGTTCGATTACTCTAGCAGCATGGCAGCCGGCGCAGACACCGCGACGACCCAGGGGGTCGGCGAGGTGACGGGCGCGCTGGACGGGCTCGCCGCGGCCGTGGACGCGGTGCTGGCCGCCGGCGACGCCGCCTCCCTCGCGCGGCTCGACGACGACACCGTGGTCGGTCTGCTGCGCCGCCTGGAGCAGGTGCGCAACCGGGTCGCGGTGGCCGAGAGCGCCGTCCTGACGGAGGCGGCGGCCCGCGAGCTGCCCGAGCGCCACTGCCAACGCCGGACCAGCACGTGGCTCGCCCGGCTGCTGCGCCTCTCCCCCGGCGAGGCCGCCCGCCGGGTAGCCGCCGCCGACGCGCTGAGCCCCCGCACCACCACGACGGGTGAGCCGCTGCCGCCGCTGCGCGCGGAGCTCGCGGCGGCGCGGTCGGACGGCAGCATCTCGGCCGAGCACACCCAGGTGGTGCTGACCGCGCTCGACCGGCTGGAGCGCCGCGTCCTCGACCCGGAGGTCGTCACGCGGGCGGAGTGCACGCTCACGCGCTACGCCCGCGAGTTCGACCCGCCGCGGCTGCGCCAGATCGCCGACCACCTCCTCGAGGTGGTCGACCCGGACGGCGCCGTACCCGATGACGAGAGCCAGCAGCGACGCCGGTTCCTCCGGCTGCGGCAGCGCAGGGACAGCATGTGGGCGGGCGAGTTCGAGCTGACCGCCGCCTGCGGGGCGAAGCTCAGGACGGTGCTGCAGTCGCTCGCCGGCGACCGCAGTGCCCGGCTGGTCCGAGGTGACGCGGCCGGAGTGGGAAGGTCGGGCGAGGGCGGAGAACCCGGCGGCGACGCCGGGGAGCCGCTGGTCGACACCCGCGACCACGGGCAGCGGATGGCCGACGCCCTGGACGAGGCGTGCGACCTGCTGCTGCGCGCGGGCGCCCTCCCGGCCTCGGGCGGCACCCCCGCCACCGTCGTGGTGACCTGCACCGAGGAGCAGCTGCGCACCCGGACGGGTCTGGCCCGGCTGGCCGACGGCAGCGCGCTGCCGGTCCGCGACCTCTCCCAGCTCGCCGGCGGCGCCGACGTCTGGGCCGCCGTGGTCGACGGCGCGGGAGTACCGCTGCGACTCGGCCGCAGCCGCCGGCTGGCCAGCCCGGCGCAGACCGTGGCGCTCATCGCCCGGGACGGCGGCTGCTCCTTCCCCGGCTGCGACCGGGCGCCGCAGTGGTGCGAGCGCCACCACGTCACCGAGTGGTCGCACGGCGGTCCCACCGACCTGAGCAACCTGACGCTGCTCTGCCGCTACCACCATCGTCACCACCTGGGACGGGGGTGGCAGGTGCGGATCGGCGAGGACGGCCTCCCGCAGTGGACGCCACCCAGCTGGGTCGACCCCCGTCGGGAACCGCTGGTGCACCACCGGATCCTCGCCCGGCGCACCCACGGCACACCCGCGCCCCCTCCACCGCCGGTCTGCCCACCGCAGCAGCAGCCGCCCGGTTCCGGACGCGGTCCGCACGAGGGACCCGGCACCGCCACGGACGAGGACTGGGCTGCGTGGCTGGCCCACCTCGTCGACGTCGAGCCACCCGAGGACGACTGGGCGGGAGGCCCCGACCCGTCCGACGACGACCTGCCCACCGCCGGGGCGGTGGACTGGGACGCCGCATGGGTCGAGCTCAGCGGAGGTCGAACGTGAGCAGCGTGATGCTGTGCGCGCCGAAGGTCATGCGTGCCTGGTCGAGCTCGACGGTGCGGGCCGGGCTGAGCGTGACGCGTCCGGGGTCGTCGATGGTGTTGACCGCGAAGAGGTCGTCGGCGTCCGCGCCGAGCGTCCGCACCTCGACGGTCCCCGGCAGCCGGTCGGTGCGGCCGTCGAGGGTGAGCTGGGTGGTGAGGTCGGTGTCCGGGGAGCGGTTGATCACCGCCACGGTGAGCCGGGAGCCGTCCTCGCTCAGCGCGGCCGAGACGTCCAGGTCCGGCACGGTGGTGGGCGCGGTCAGCAGCTCGCCGCGCAGCCGGCGCTCGTCGCTGAGCCTGGCCTGCGCCCAGCGTGACGGCGCCCGCAGCCCGACCGCGGTGGGGCGGGTGCCGAAGTGGTTCTGGTAGAGGTCCCAGACGAAGTAGGTGGTGGTGCGCACCAGGCCCTCGGGACGCACGTTGAGCAGCCCGTTGGCGTTGACCAGGTTCACGGTGTTGGCCATCGCGACCGGTACGGGCAGCTGCGCCGTCCGGTGCATGGCGTGGAACACGCCTGCGTAGAACAGCGCGTCGGCCAGCGTCCGCGGGCTGTGCCGGTTCACCCGGCGGGGCGTCTCCTCCCCCGGCTCGGTCAGCTCGCGCGGGGCGACCCCGCCGTCCGCGCCGGGCTGGGGCTCCGGCCACGACGCCGGTTCGAGGTGGCGCATGTTCCACTCGTCCATGGCGATCGCCGGGGGCCGTCCGACGCCGTGGCGCTCGGCCGCCTCGGCCACCAGCTGGGAGTAGGAGACCAGGGCCCGCTCGAAGAACAGCGACTGACCGACCACCGCCTCGAACTCGGCCACGCTGGGGTCGACCAGGTGCAGGCTGGCGCCGTAGTGGTGCACCGACACGTAGTCCGCGACCTCGCCGAGCCCGGCGACCACGGCGTCGGTCCACTCCTCCCGGTCCCAGCCGACGGCGACGAAGCTGAGCGACGGGTCCACCGCGCGCATGAACCGGGCGTGCTCCCGGGCGTCCTCGACGTAGCGGCCGACCGGGCGGTGACCCATCTGCCAGGGCCCGTAGACCTCGTTGCCCAGGCCCCAGTAGCGCACGCCGTACGGCTCGGGGTGCCCGTCCTCGGCGCGGAGCCGGGCCATCTCGGTGGTGCCCCGGTAGTTCGTGTACTCCACCCAGCGGACGGCGTCGTCCACGTCGCGGCAGGAGTGCGCCAGGTACGGCTCGGCACCCACCGCGTCGGCCCAGGCGAGGAACTCCGGGGTGCCGAACCGGTTGCTCTCCTCCGAGCCCCAGGCCAGCTCCAGCCGGCGAGGGCGCCGGTCCCGGGGGCCCGTGCCGTCCCGCCACCAGTACGGCGAGGTGAAGTTGCCACCGGGCCAGCGCAGCACCGGGACCCCCAGCTCCGCGCAGGCCTCCAGCACGTCGGCCCGGCAGCCCTGCAACGGCCCGTCGTCGGCGACGGCCAGCGGCGACCCCTCGTCCAGGACGCCGCCCTCGATGTTGCCGTAGAAGGCCGACTCCAGGAAGTGGCCGTAGATGTTGCGGTCGATCGGCTGCGGCAGCGGCGTGCTGGACAGGTCGAGCTGGGCCTGGCAGGTCATCGGTCCTCCGGGAGTGCGGGTCGGGTCGTGCTGGGCTCGGACGGGGTGGTCACTGCTTGACGGCGCCGGCGATGCTGTCGACGAACTGCCGCTGCAGGGCGACGAAGACGGCGAGCACTGGCGCCAGCGAGATCACCGCGGCCGCGGCGAGTCCCGTGTAGTCGGTGCCGTACTCGCCGCTGAACGCCGTCATGCCGACGGCCAGCGTGCGCAGGTCTGGCTGGCTGAGGGTGAAGACGAGGGGCAGCAGGTAGGCGTTCCAGGCGTTGAGGAACTGCAGGATGACGACGGTGGCGGTGACCGGCACGGCCAGCGGCAGCATCACCGTGAAGAAGATGGTCAGCGGTCCGGCCCCGTCGACGCGCGCGCACTCCTCCAGCTCCTTGGGCAGGCTGCGGAAGTAGCCGGCGTAGAGCAGGGTGGCGGCCACCTGACCACCGGCGCCGAGACCGAGGATCACGCCGAGGTGGGTGTTGAGCAAACCCAGCTGGTCGGTCAGCTGGGTGATCGGGATGATCGTGTACCCCTCGGGCAGGAAGAAGGTGATGAGGAAGACCGCCATGATGCCCTTCTTGCCCGGGAAGTCGGCCCGGCCCAGCACGTAGCCGGCCAGGGCGCTGCGCACCACCACCAGCAGCACCGTGCCCACGGTGATGAGCACCGAGTTGAGCATGTAGTCGGAGAAGCCCACCTCGTTCCAGGCCCGGGCGTAGTTCTCCCACACCAGCCGGTCCGGCAGCAGCGACAACCCCTTGCCGAAGATCTCACCCGGGGTCTTGAGCGACGCCGACAGCAGCCACACGAACGGGTACACCCAGATGGCGCAGAAGACGGCGAGCACGCACCCGGTCAGCACCCGGCTGCGGCGGGGGCCACCGCGTCGGGATGGCCGGCCGGCGGCGGCGGCCGGGCTCGTCCCGGGTGCCACGGCGAGCGGGGTCGTGGTCATGACTGCCTCCTGCGGACGGCACGGACGCCGAGTCCCTGGGCCAGGGCCAGGGCCATGGTCATCAGCCCGAAGAGGACCGCCGCCGCGGAGGCGTAGCCCAGCTCGGGGACGGTGGCCTGGAAGGCGGTGCGGTAGATGAAGATCTCCATCACCTCGGACGAGAACGCGGGCCCGCCCCCGGTCAGGGTGACCGCTAGGTCGAAGACGTTGAGGGCGCTGATGACGTCGATGAGGGTGATGATGACCAGGAACGGCACCAGCATCGGCAGCGTGATGTGGCGGAACTCCTGCCACACCGACGCCCGGTCCATCCGGGCCGCCTCGCCGATCTCCGGCGGGATGGTCTGCAGCGCGGCCAGCCAGTAGATCATCGTGATCCCCAGCCACTTCCAGACCCAGACCGCCACCACGGTGACCAGCGAGGTGCCGGAGTTCGCCGCGAAGTTCACCGGTGACTCCAGCAGCGCCATCGACACCAGGGCGGTGTTCACCGGGCCGCCGGCGTCCAGGATCAGGGTGAAGACGACGCCCACGATGGCGCTGGTGGTGACGACCGGCAGGAAGATCAGCGTCCGGAACAGGCTCCGCATCGGCGCGAACCGGCTGTTGAGCACCAGCGCCAGCAGCAGCGCCCCGCCGACGCGCAGCGGCACCGCGATCACCAGGAACAGCATCGAGTTGGCGAAGGCGTTCCAGAACAGGTCGTCGGTCAGCAGCATCCGGAAGTTGTCCAGACCGACGAACGTGCCCCGCAGGGCGAAGCCGGGCCAGTCCAGCAGCGCGTACCACCAGCTGGCCAGCAGCGGGTAGACCGTGTAGGCGCCGTAGCCGAGGAAGGTCGGCAGCAGGAACAGGTAGATCCACCAGCTGCGTCGCAGCCGCACCCAGAACGAGGGGGCCGGCCGCCGGACCACCGCATCGGCTGCGGACGGCCCGGCCGGGACCGCCGGGGTGGGGGCCGTGGTCACGGGGTCCAGTCCTGACCCGGCTGCCAGTCGCTGAAGACCCAGTCCTCCACGCCGACCGCGGCCCCGTCACCGCTGACCGCCTCGACGGCCCGGTCCCGTTCGGCGGTGAGCTGGTCGCTGAGCGTCCGCAGGGCGGAGGCGTAGTCCGAGGTCGAGCCGGTGAGGACCGCCTGGGCGATCTCGCCCAGGTTCGGGTGGACGTCGCGCATCTCGGCCTGCACGCGGGCCACGTCGGGGTTGCGGACCTGCGGCTGCGGTGCGGTGCGGACGTCGCTGGCCATGTACTCGATGTTGGTGCGGTAGGCCTCCTCGACGTCGGCCTCGGCCACCAGCTCGTCGAGCACCGGCGGCTGGTCCATGGCGCCGGCGAGGGTGCGCATGAACTCGGGCTCCAGCATGGCGGCCATCACCTGCGCCCCGAGCCTCGGCAGCCGCGCCTGGGCCGACACCCAGAAGGTGCCACCGGGAGGCGGGCTGTAGATGACCGGGGCGCCGCCGTCGGGCGTCGGGATGTGCCACACCCCCACCCCCTGCTCGATGGCCTCGGGCTCGTTGACCTTGAGGCCGCCGATGAACCAGGGGCCCCACAGGTACACCGCCGCCTCGCCGGCCGCCCAGCGCGCCCGGGCGTCGCGGGTGTCCATCGAGGCCGAGGCCGGGTGGACGACGCCGTCGGCCTGCAGCGACACCAGCAGCTCCATGGCGTCCAGGTAGGGCTGGCTGGCGTAGGCGTACTCACCGGTCGACGGGTCGACGGCACCCACCGCACCGGCCGACATGGCCAGCCGCTCCACCAGCTGCTGGAGGTAGGAGGGGACCTTGCTGGGCACGACCAACGCCGAGGCACCGTCCGGCAGCCCGTCCCGCAGCTGACGCATGGTCGCGCGGAAGTCGTCCCAGCTGCCCGGGTCCGCGGCCGGGTCGACCCCCGCCCGCTCCAGCAGCGTGCGGTTCGACCACGGGACGGCGTCGTGCCAGCGTCCGCTGAAGACCGGCAGCGAGTAGAGCCTGCCGTCGAAGCGGTGGATGCCCTCGAGCAGCTGGTCGGCGATGGGCAGCGCCGCCACGTCGACGAAGTCGTCGATGGGCTGGAACCACCCGTTGGCCACCAGGGCGGCCGGCGTGCCGTCCAGCCCGGCGAGGGAGTGCACGTCGGGGGACTGGTTGCTGCGGCGGGCCAGCTGCAGCGCCTCGCCGAGGGCGGGGCCGTCCATCTCGCGCCGCTCGATCGTGACCCCCGGGTGGGCCGCCTCGAAGGGGCGGAAGAGCTTGCTGTCGAAGGTGGCGGTGAGGGGGCGGAACTGGTCCCACCACTGCACGGTGCCGGTCTCGGCGCCGCCACCGCTGGCCACCGGGGCGGCCGGGTCGCCGGACCCGGTGCAGGCGCTGAGCAGGGGGCCGGCCGCGACGGCGCCGGTGGCCAGCCCGGCCCCGGCGAGCAGGCGGCGACGGCTCAGGGCGGCAGCGGGACGCGCGGCGAGCGGATCGTTCATCGGAGAACCCCTTTGTCCAGGACGTGGTGCGACGGGCACGACGGTAGGCAATTCGCGCGACTTCCGTCAAGGCTTCGACATTAATGCGTCAGCACATGTGTCGATGTGTTGATGGAAAACGACGCGCACCCTAGAGTGGGGCACATGCCGGCGGACAGCGGGCTGCAGGCGCTGCGCCGCGGCCACGAGCAGAGGGTCGTCGACGCCCTGAGGGTGTCGGGGCCGCTGAGTCGCGCCCAGCTGGCCGAGCGGGTGGGGCTCTCCCGCGCGACCATCTCCGAGATCACCGCCGACCTGCAGTCGCGGGCCGTGCTCGTGGTGGTGGAGGAGTCCGCCGCGCACCGGCTGGCTCCGGCCCGCAGCGGCCGCGGACGACCGGCCCAGCGGCTGGCGCTGAACCCGCTCTCCGGGCAGCTGGTGGGCGTGGACTTCGGTCACCGCCGGGTGCACGTCGTGGTGGTGGACGCCTCCCACGAGGTGGTCGCCTCCGGGGCGCGCAGCTACGCCGGCGACTCCGACTGGCCCACCCGCGTCGACCGGGCCTTCGCGCTGCTGGACGAGCTCGCCGAGGACGACCGGGTCGAGCTCGCCGGGGTCCAGGCGGTCAGCATCGGCTTCCCCGGCCCGTTCTCACCCCGGTTGCCCGCCCCGCCGCCGGGCGACACCGAGCCGGCCGAGACCTCCAGCGACTTCGTCCGCGCCCGCTTCGGCGAGCGGTTCGGCGTCCCGGTGATGGTGGACAACAACACCCGCTTCGCCGCCCTGGCCGAGGCGATCTGGGGCAGCGGCGCGGAGACGGGCGACCTGCTCTACGTCCGCCTCGCCGACGGCGTCGGCGGCGGTCTGGTGGTGCAGGGCCGGCTGGTCACCGGGTCCGCGGGCTTCGCCGGCGAGCTCGGCCACATCTCGGTCCGGCTGGACGGCCCGGACTGCCGCTGCGGCAAGCGCGGCTGCCTCGAGACCATCGCCTCCGTGCCCTCCCTGCTCGCCCGCTGC
Organism: Auraticoccus cholistanensis; assembly: GCF_009742705.1. Lineage (GTDB taxonomy): Bacteria > Actinomycetota > Actinomycetes > Propionibacteriales > Propionibacteriaceae > Auraticoccus > Auraticoccus cholistanensis. The sequence continues at coordinate 410,685 of NZ_WPCU01000004.1, read as the reverse complement.
GAGGAGGAGGGCGTCCGGGTCAGCACCCTGGCCGAGCTGGCCGAGGCCGTCGGGCGGGCCGACCCCGTGGTGGACCGCATCCTCCGCGACGCGGGCGAGGCGCTGGGACGCGTGCTGGGCACGCTGGCCGTCGCCCTCAACCCGGCCGAGGTCGTCGTCGGCGGCGAGGTCGTCCACCTCGCACCCGCGCTGCTGGCGCAGGCGCAGGCCACCATCAGCTGGGAGCTGCTGCCCATGCCGCAGGTCGCGCCCACCATCCGGACGGCCCAGCTCGGCGACGAGGACGGCGCCCTGGGTGCGGTCGCCGCCGTGCTGCACTCCTCGCCGCTGCTGGCCAGCTACCCCGAGCTGTCACCCCCTCCCCCGCCCCCTCCCGGAACGGACCGAGACGCCTCATGAGGACGAACATCCTCTTCCTGATGACCGACCAGCACCGGGTGGACACCCTCGGCTGCTACGGCAACCCGGTCGTCGCCACCCCGAACCTGGACCGGCTGGCCGCGACGGGGACGCGGTTCGACCGCTGGTACACCCCGACGGCCATCTGCACACCGGCCCGGGCCAGCCTGCTCACCGGCCAGTCCCCGTTCCGGCACAAGCTGCTTGCCAACCAGGAGCGCAACGTCGGCTACCTGGAGGACCTGCCCGCCGGCACCTTCTCCTTCCCGCAGGCGCTGCGGGAGGCGGGCTACTCGTGCGGGCTGCTGGGCAAGTGGCACACCGGGACGGAGCGTGACGCCGCCGACTTCGGCTTCGAGGGCCCCGACCTGCCCGGCTGGCACAACCCCGTCGACCACCCCGACTACCTCGCCTACCTGGCCGAGCGCGACCTCCCGCCGTACGCGATCAGCGACGAGATGCGCGGCACCATGCCCAACGGCCGGCCGGGCAACCTGCTCGCCGCGCGGCTGCACCAGCCGGTGGAGGCCACCTTCGAGGCCTACCTGGCCACCCGCGCGATCGAGATGGCCCGGCGCTTCGCCGAGACCGGCGAGCCGTTCCACCTGTCGTTGCACCTCTTCGGCCCGCACCTGCCCTACGTCATCCCCGACGCCTACTTCGACCGCTACGACCCCGAGCTGGTCGAGCTGCCGGCCTCGGTGGCCGAGACCTTCGCGGGCAAGCCGCCGGTGCAGCAGAACTACAGCGCCCACTGGGCCTTCGACACCATGAGCGAGGCCGACAGCCGCAAGCTGATCGCGGTCTACTGGGGCTACGTCACGCTGATCGACGAGCAGATCGGACGCGTGCTGGACGCCTTCGACGAGCTGGGGCTGACCGACTCGACGGCCGTGTTCTTCACCGCCGACCACGGCGAGTTCACCGGCGCCCACCGGCTGCACGACAAGGGCCCGGCGATGTACGAGGACATCTACCGCATCCCCGGCATCATCCGGGTGCCGGGCGCCCCGGCCGGGCAGGTGCGCCCGGAGCTCGTCAGCCTGACCGACTGCACCGCCACCATCCTCGAGCTGGCCGGCTGCGACCCCACGCCGGCGGTCGACTCCCGCAGCCTGCTCCCGCTGGTGCGCGGTGAGGACGTCGACTGGCCCGAGGACCTCGTCTGCGAGTTCCACGGCCACCACTTCCCGTACCCGCAGCGGATGCTGCGCACCGACCGGTACAAGCTGGTGGTCAACCCCGACTCGGTCAACGAGCTCTACGACCTCGACGAGGACCCGGACGAGCTGGTCAACCGCTACCGCGACGAGGCGCTCGCCGGGGTCAGGCAGCGGCTGATGGAGCGGCTCTACACGCTGCTCCGCGACCGCGGCGACAACTTCCACCACTGGATGACCTCGATGTACGAGATCGGCGACGACGTCCGCGAGAACCCGTCGGCGGCCCAGATCGAGGCCGCACCCCGCGCCTGACCTCCTCCGAGGCCCCTCGCCCCCGCCCACCCCTGACGGCTGTATGTCGTCGCGGTCACGGCCGGCGTGGCGCGGCGTGTCGCGGTGTCCGGCAGCCACGGCGGACACGATCCCAGGGCGTGGCAGCCTGGACCTCCGACGAGCTCCGGAGGTGAGCCATGACCCCTGCCCGGGACGACCTGCCCCGGCCCTTCTTCGCGCGCCAGTACGCCCGGCTCAGCCCCGGGCTGGAGGCGGCGGGGATGGCCGGGCTGCGCACCGAGCTGCTGGCCCCGCTGACCGGTGAGGTGGTGGAGGTCGGCGCCGGCAACGGGCTGAACTTCGCCCACTACCCGCCCGCGGTCCGCCGGGTCGTGGCCGTCGAGCCCGAGCCGCGGCTGCGGGCCCTGGCCACCACCGCCGCCGCCCGGGCGGGCACACCGGTCACGGTGCTCGCGGGTCGGGCGGAGCTGCTGCCGCTGCCCGACGACAGCGTCGACGGGGCGGTGCTCTGCCTCACGCTGTGCTCGGTCGCCGGGCGGCGCCGCGCGCTGGCCGAGCTGGTCCGGGTGCTGCGCCCCGGCGGCACGCTGCGCTTCCTCGAGCACACCCTCGCCAGCACCCCCGGACGCCGACACCTGCAACGGCTGGCCGACGCCACCCTGTGGCCGCTGCTGGCCGGCGGCTGCCGCACCGCCACCGACCCGGTCGCCGACCTGGAGGCCGCCGGGCTGGCGGTGCAGCAGGTGCGGTCCTTCCCGTTCCCGGCCACCGGCCCGTGGCTGCCGGCCACCCCGCACGTCCTCGGCAGCGCCGTCGCGAGCTAGCCCTTGACCGCCCCGGACGCCAGGCCCGAGACGTAGAAGCGCTGCAGCGCCACGTAGAGCACGATGCACGGGATCATCGCCACCACCGCCCCTGCGACCAGGAAGCCGAAGTTCACCTCGCCGTAGGCACCGCTCTGCACGTTCACCAGCGCCACGGGCAGGGTGTACAGCTCCTGGCTGGTCAGGAAGGTCAGCGCGCCGAGGAACTCGGTCCAGGCCGAGAGGAAGGCGTAGAGGGCCACGGTGGCCGCTCCCGGCACCACCAGCGGACGCAGCACCGACACGATCATCCGCGTCGTCCCCGCCCCGTCGACGTGCGCGGAGTCCTCGAGCTCGCGGGGCACCGCGGCGAAGGCGTTGCGCATCACGAAGACCCCGAACGGCAGGTTCACCGTGGTGTAGAAGAGCACCAGCCCGAGCAGGCTGTCGGTCAGCCGCATCACGTTCATCTGCAGGTACAGCGGGGTCAGGATCGCCTGGAAGGGCACCATCATCGTGATCACCACCAGCGCGAACAGCACGGCGACACCCCGGAAGCGGAACCGGGCGAAGCCGTAGCCGGCCATCGTGGCGACCAGCGCGGTCAGCACCGCCGTGCTCACCGACACCAGCAGGCTGTTGCCCACCGCGCGCAGCAGCTGGGTCTGCCCGGCCAGACCGGCGAAGTTCTCCACGGTGAGGGAGAAGAAGCCGCCGCTCTCGCCGATGATCACCGAGTTCGGCTGCACCGAGCGGAACGAGGACCACAGCAGCGGGGTGAGGAAGACGATCACCGCCAGCACCGCCCCCACGAGGTAGAGCCCCCGCTTGATCCCGGTCTCGCCGCGGTCGTTGTGCACCGGCACCGGCACGGTCACGGTCGCCATGGGTCAGTCCCTCTCTCGGAGCAGCCAGAACTGGGCGGCGGTGACCAGACCCACCACCACGACCAGCAGGATCGACAGCGCGGTGGCCGAACCGAGCTGCAGCTGGATGAAGGCCCGGTTGTAGATGTACTGCACCACCGTCGTGGTGGCCGATCCCGGCCCGCCCTTGGTCAGCACGTAGAACTGGGTGAAGGCGAGGAAGGAGCCGATCACCGAGATGATCAGGCACATCGCGATCGTGCGGCGCAGCAGCGGGACGGTGATCAGCAGCTCCTGCGACCACCAGCCCGCGCCGTCCAGGGACGCGGACTCGTAGACCTCCGACGGGATGCCCTGCATCGCCGACATCAGCAGCATCATGGTCAGCCCGGGCACCGCCCAGATCACCAGCGCCGAGATCAGCCCGGTGGCCAGGTTGCCGTCCACCAGCCAGGCCGTCTGGCCGTCGGTGAGGCCGAGCCGGGCCAGCACGAGGTTCACCGCGCCGCTGCCGGGCTGGGCCTCCAGCACCAGCATGAAGCTCAGCGTGGACAGACCGACCACGTAGGGCAGGAACAGGATCGTCCGCAGCGCGGTGACGCCGCGGCGCCGGGCCCGCACCAGCACCGCCATGAAGTAGCCCAGCAGGAAGATGGGTGCGGTGACGATGGCGGTGTACAGCAGGGTGTAGCCGATCGCCCGGGCGAAGCCGGCGTCGCCGAGCGCCCGGGTGTAGTTCTCCAGCCCGATCCACTCCACGGTGCCGATCAGCGGCCAGTTGGTCAGCGAGATGACCACGGCGAACAGCAGCGGCAGCAGCACGAAGACGCTGACGAAGGCGACGGCCGGGCCGACCAGCACCACGCCGGTGCGGGTCGGGTGGGTCAGCGACCGGTGGCCGCGGGTCCGGCTGCGGGCGACCGGCTCGGCGGTGGCCGCGCCGAGGGCGGACGTGGTGGCACTGCTCACGGGTGCACCCCTTCCGTGGGTGGACGACGGTGTCCGGTCGGGCGGGTCATACCTGGGCCTGGCTCAGGATCGCGTCCCAGCCCTGCTGGCCCTGGACCAGCGCCCCCTCGAGGTCGCCGTCGAAGACGGCGCGGCGGAACATCGACAGCCAGGGACCGTCCGGCTGGTTGTAGATCAGGTTGTAGGCGAGCGTGGACGGGGCGTAGCCGGCGTGGAGGTTGTCCAGCGGCACGCTGGCGTGCGGGTAGGTCTCGCGGAAGCGGTCGTCGGCGACGTCGGCCCGCACCGGGGTGTAGCCGCCGGCCGGCAGGTCGAACTGCTGCGGCAGGTCGAGGGCGTACTTGACGAACTGCCAGGCCCCGGAGGCGTTGCGCGCCCCGCGCGGGATGCACATGTTGTCCCCGCCGTCGAAGAAGGAGCCGCCGCCGTCGGGGCCGGGCAGCAGCCGGGAGGTGATCTTGTCGGGGAAGTCGTCCTCCGCGCTGGTGACGGCGACCGCCAGGTTGGTGGGGAACATCCCGATCCGCCCGCCGCGGAAGTCGCTCCCCCAGCGGCTGGCGTCGTCGGAGAAGCAGGACTGCGGGGCCAGGTCCTCCTGCCACAGCGTCCGGTAGAGCTCGAGCATCGCGCGGACGGCGTCGTTGCCGACGATGTGGCCCGACTGCGCCCCCACCTCACCGGTGATGAAGTCCGTGCCGGCGGCCCACACCATGGGCTGCACCACGAAGCCGAGGGCGCCGGTGTTGTTGCCGGGGAAGCTCCAGGCGTAGGTGTCGGGGCCCAGCGCACGGATGGCCCGGGCGGCGTCGAGCAGCTGGTCGAAGCCCTGCACGGCCGTGTCGGGGTCGACCCCCGCGGCCTCGCACAGCTCGAGGTTGAACCACAGCAGCGAGTTGTCGGCCAGGTAGGGCACGCCGTAGACGCGGTCGTGGCGGGTGGCCAGCCCCAGGTGGCCGGGGCTCAGCTGGTCGGCGTAGGGCAGCTCGGCGATGAGGTCGGTGAGGTCGGTGAACGCGTCGCGGTAGATGAACAGCATCGAGTTGATGTCGTCGATGTCCACCAGGTCGGGCACCTCGCCGCCGCGGATGGCGGTGGCCAGCTTGGTCACGTACTGCGCGTCCAGCACCGGGGTGAGCTCGACGGTGAGCCGGTCCTGGCTGGCGTTGAACTGCTCCACCAGCGAGGTCAGCCCGTCCTGGGTGGCGGCCCGGCACCACACCCGGACGGTGCCGGTGGCGTCCTCGCCGAACCCCGGTGCGCTGGTGTCGGGGGCCGGCAGCACCGAGCTGCAGCCGGTCAGCCCGGCCACCCCGCCCAGTCCGGCGGCGCCGGCCAGCGCCAGCAGCCGACGTCGCGTGAGGCCGCTCATGCAGGGGTCCCGTCAGGGGCGAGGGGCACCCAGACCCGCATCGCGTCGATCTCGCGGTTGGCCCAGGCGTAGTAGGGCACCGCCACCAGGTCGACCGGCTCCCCCACCCGCGGCGAGCCGCCGTCGGTGGGCCACGGCCAGGCCGCGTACTCGTCGGGGGCGGTGAGGTGGCGACCGCGGGCGTTCAACGGGGTGACACCGGCCAGCAGGTCGCTGCGGTGCTCGCCGGCCCGCGCGGTACCGGGCAGCAGCGCGATGTCGTCCAGCTCGACGCCGGCCGGCTGGTCGGCGTGCTCGAAGGTGTAGACCAGCGGTCCCCGCTCCAGCGCCACGCAGCCGCGCACCGCGTCCACCCGCGGGTGGGCGGTGACGGTGCGGACCTGCAGCGGCAGGGTGAGCACCACCTCGTCCCCCACCCGCCAGTCCGCGCTCACCGTCGCGTACCCGCCGGGCGTGGCCGGACGCTCCTCGCCGCGCACCGAGACGGTGGCCCCGGTGGCCCAGGCCGGCACCCGCAGCCTCAGCTCGGTGGCCGGGTCGTCGACGGCGGTGACGGTGAGGCGGATCTCGGGCGTCCACGGGTAGTCGGTGACGACGTCCACGGCGAGGCCGCCGCCGTCGAGGCTGGCGGTGGCGTACTGGTGCACCTCCAGCGCACCCTCGGAGCGGCTGGCCAGCAGCCCGGCCAGGCTCGCCATCGTGCGCATCACGTTGGGCGGGCAGCAGGCGCAGGCGAACCAGCCGCGACGCCCGTGCGCGGGGCTGCGGTTCTCGTCCGGGGTGGACCCGCCGCGCAGCTGCAGCGGGTTGACGTAGAAGTACTCCGCACCGCCGAGCGACACCCCGGCGAGGAACCCGTTGAAGAGGATCCGCTCGATCGCGTCGCCGTAGGACGGGCGTCCGGTGGCCAGCAGCATCCGCCACGCCCACTGCACCACGCCGATGGAGGCGCAGGTCTCGGCGTAGGCCCGGTCGGGGGTCAGCTCGTAGGGCTCGCCGAAGGCCTCGTAGTCCCAGCGGGAGCCGAAGCCGCCGGTGACGTAGGTCTTGGCGGCCCACATGTTGGCGAACTGGCCGTCCAGGGTGGTCAGCAGCGACTCGTCGCCGGTCTCGGCGGCCAGGTCGGTCGCGCCGGCGGTCAGGTAGACCGCGCGCACCGCGTGACCCTCGACGGTGGTGGCCTCGCGGACCGGCACCCGGTCGGAGAAGTAGGCGGGCTCCTTGCCGTAGGAGGCCATCAGCCCGTGGCCCCGGGCGTCGACGAAGTAGCGGGCGAGCTCGAGGTAGTCCCGGTTCCCGGTCTCGCGGTACAGCTCGACCAGCGCCATCTCGATCACCGGGTGGCCGTCGACGTCGTGGCGCCGGTCCTCGCCGAAGGTGGCCACCAGGTGGTCGGCCAGCCGGACCGCCACCTCGAGCAGCTCGCGGTCGCCGGTGCAGCGCACCTGGGCCACCGCGGCCTGGATCAGGTGACCGGCGCAGTAGTGCTCGTGGCTCCAGGGCAGGTCGGTGTAGCGGCCCTCGGGGCCGAGGCGGACCTGCACCACCGAGTCGAGGTAGCCGTCCTCCTGCTGCGCCGCGGCGACGACGGCGGTGACCTCCCGCTGCAGGGCCAGCAGGTCGTCGTCGGGCTCGCGGGCGAGCTCCCAGGCGACCGCCTCCAGCCACTTGTAGACGTCGGAGTCGGCGAAGATCGGACCGACGGCCTCTCCCTCGGCCTGGCCGGCGGCGATCCGCAGGTTCTGCAGGTTGCCGGCCCGCTCGAGCTGCTCGTAGCCGGCGCGGATGCCGGTGCTGACCGCCTGCTGGCGGTCGAGCCAGAAGCCTCCGGTGATGCGGGCCCGGTCCAGACCCAGCGGGGTGCTCACCCCCGTGGCGGACTCGGTGGGGCGGGCCGGGCTGAGACCCGGGCCGGTCGTCGGAGCGGCAGTGCTCATGCAGGGAGGTCCTTCGGAACGGGAGGAATACGTTTTCCTCCCGAACGCTAGGACCGTTCGATCCACCCGGTCAACCCCTTCCGCCAACTTCTGCTCGTCGATCTCGTCGTTGCGCTGGCGGCGTGCGCCGCTTATCCTCTGCACACTCGGAAAACCCGGGGAACGACCGTGCCGGAGGGGGTCCGCCATCTCGACGTCTGCCCGCGCCGGGAGGGCGCCCCGGATCACCGACGTGGCGGCGCTGGCGGGGGTCTCGGCCGGGACGGCGTCCAAGGCGCTCAACGGCACGGGGTCGCTGCGGGCCGAGACCCGGGAGCGGGTCCGCGACGCCGCCCGCCAGCTCGGCTTCACCCCCGACGCCCGCGGGCGCTCGCTCTCCTCCGGGCGCAGCTACACCGTCGGCCTGGTCACCACCGACAGCTCGGGACGGTTCAGCATCCCGGTGATGACCGGGGCCGAGGACGCCCTCAGCGCCGGTGAGCTGATGCTGCTGCTGTGCGACACCCGCGACGACCCGCTGCGCGAGCGGCACTACCTCACCACCCTGTCCGCCCGGCGGGTCGACGGCCTGATCGTCACCGGCCGGCGCACCGAGCCGCGGGAGCCGGTCCGCAGCGACGTCCCGGTGGTCTACGCCTTCAACCCCTCCACCGACCCCGAGGACACCTCGGTGGTGGTCGACGACCACGGCGGCGCGGTGGAGGCGGTGCGCCACCTGCTCGGGCTGGGACGGCAGCGGATCGTGCACGTCACCGGGCCGGCCCGCCACCTCTCGGCCACCGAGCGGGCGGCGGGGGCGCGGGAGGCGGCCGGGGCGCAGCTGGTGCTGGAGCCGCTGTTCGGCGAGTGGAGCGAGCGGTGGGGACGTCAGGCCGTGGAGCTGGCGCTGCGCCAGGTGCCCGACCTGGACGCCGTGGTGTGCGGCAGCGACCAGATCGCCCGCGGGGTGTGCGACCGGCTCCGCGAGCTGGGACGGCACGTCCCGGACGACGTCGCGGTCACCGGCTTCGACAACTGGGCGGTGATGGCCGAGGCGTCCCGACCGCCGCTGACCACGGTCGACCTGCGGCTGACGGACCTGGGGCGGCGGGCGGCGCAGCTGCTGATCGAGGCCATCGACGGCCGCCGCCAGCCCGGGGTGCAGCGGCTGCCGACGCGGCTGGTGCTGCGGGAGTCCACCCTCGGCGTCTGAGTCGACGGGGCGGGCGCGTTCACCGCCGCGTCGACCGCCGTTGGGGTGCCGGTCGGGGGCGGCCGGTGCTCGCGTCACCTGCGACCGCGAGCCTGGGGCACATGACCCACCCCACCTCCGCTCCCGCCGGCTCGGCCCTGCTGCGACGACGCTCCCTCCTCCAGCTCGCCGGCGCCGGCGGTCTCGCCGCCCTGGCCGGGGGCGGGCTGTGGCCGACCACCGCCGCCGCCGAGGGCGAGGCCGCGGGCCCGCTGCGCTTCGCGGTGGTGACCGACACCCACGCGGACGTGGACGTGCCCACCAACCTGGCCAACCTGCGGCGGGTGTTCACCGCCGTCGAGGCCGACGCCCCGGCCTTCGTGCTGAACTGCGGCGACATCACCGAGTACGGCGCCGTCGACGAGTACGCCGCGTACCGCGCCACCGTGCCGGACTCGCTGTGGCCGCTGCTCAAGCACGTCCCCGGCAACCACGAGTCCCGCTGGGACCCGACGGCGGGGCAGGCCTACCGGGCGGTCTTCGGCGACCCCACCTTCTCCTTCGACGCGGCCGGGCTCCACGTGGTGGGGCTGGACGCCACCCAGGTGCTGCAGGAGCCGGGGCTGTTCGGGCCCGAGCTGCTGGAGTGGCTGGTCGACGACCTGCGCACCGCCGGGCGGACGCCCAGCGTGCTGTTCCTGCACTACCCGCTGGGTGGGCGCAACGCCTACGTCAACGACACCGAGGCGCTGTGGAGCGCGATCGAGCCCTTCGACGTCCGGGGCGTCTTCGCCGGCCACATCCACCGCGAGGAGGTCAGCCGGATCAACGGGCTGACCCAGGTCACCGGGCTGCCGACCAAGGGCAATCCCTTCTACTACCGGGTGGAGCGGGTGGCCGGCGAGCGGGGCTCCGTGCTGGAGGTCACCCACGTCACCGTCCCGGCCGACCCGGCGGCACCGGTGCAGACCCGGCCCTTCACCACCATCCCGCTGGCCGCACCGCCGGCCGGCCTCGGCCCGCTGCAGCCGCGGGTGCGTTCCACCGGCGAGCGGTTCAGCCTCACCGTCCCGGCGCTGCGCGGGGTGGCCGAGGTGTCGGCCAAGGTCTACCCCCAGGGCGTGTTCGGGGGCACCGACAGCACCGTGCCCACCCCGCTGACCCGGCGTGGCCGCGGGATGTTCACCGGCGAGCTGGACGCCGCCGCGCTGCCCGCCGGGACCCACCGGGTGCAGGTGCGGGCCACCGCGGCCGACGGCCGCGGCTGGGAGGCCGTCGTCCCGGTCGAGCACGGGCGGCCGGGCGGCGCGCTGCCGGTCCGCTGGACGCACCGCGTCGGCGGCCGGGTGCAGGGCGCGCTGGCCGAGCACGAGGGTCTGGTGGTGGTGGCCAGCACCTCGGGCACGGTGCAGGCGCTGCGCCCCGACGGCCGGCGCCCGGGTCGGGTCTGGGAGCGCCGGCTCGGCCCGGTGCACCGGGGCCCGGCGTTCTCCGCCGACGCCGCGAGCGTCCTCGTGCCCGCCGCGGACTCCGCCCTGCACGCCCTGGACGCGGCCACCGGGGAGTCCCGCTGGCGGGCCGACCTCGGCGTGCCGGTGCTCTCGGCCCCGCTGGTCACCGCGGTGGACGGCGAGGAGACCGTGCTGGTCACCGCCGGGGACACCCTGTGGGCGCTCGACGCCGGCGGCCGCACCCGCTGGCGGGCCGAGGTGCCGGTGATGTCGGCCGGCCGGGTCGCCTGCGACGGCGAGCGGGTGGTGCTCGGGGCCGGCGACGGGCGGGCCTACGGCCTGGACGCCCGGACCGGGGAGCGGCTGTGGGGCTTCAGCACCAACACCCGCACCACCGCCTACAGCCGCCTCATCTACGGCCCCTGGGACGCCACCGTGGCGCTGCTGCCCGGCGGCGCCGCGCTGGTCGCGACGGTGTCCAACGCCCACGCCCTGGACCCGGCGACCGGCGCCCAGCGCTGGAGCCGGGCCGGCAGCTACGTCTACACCCCGGCGCTCACCGTGGCCGGGGAGCGGGTGCTGCTGGTGGACGAGCGCGGGGTGGCCGCGCTGGTCGACCCGGCCGACGGAGGCACCCTGTGGACGGTGCCCACCGCACCCCGCAGCCTGAACGCCGGTCCGGTGCTCTCCGACGACGCCGCCACGGCCTGGCTGGTGGGGACGGCGGGTCTGCTGGTGGAGATCGACCTGGCCGCCGGCGTCGTGCGTCGCCGCCGCCAGCTCTTCACCGCCAACACCTTCTCCACCCCGGTGCGGGTCGGCGAGCTGCTGCTGGTGGGCGACCAGGCCGGCGACCTGCACGCGGTCGACCTGTCCTGAGCCGACCGGTCCCGCGGCCCCGGCGGCGGGACGGGCGGCGTCCCGGGTGGCGTCGGGTCAGGCCGCGCAGCGCACCACGGGGTCGCTGGTGCGTCCCGACACGAGGGTCTGCACGCTGACGCAGGGGGTGACGCCCTCGGGCACCTGGGCGGCGAACCGTGGCGTCTCCACGGTGGTCGACTCCGCCGGACGCTCCTGGAAGGCCCACCGGTAGCGGACGCCCTCGCCCTCCACCGGCGTCCAGGCGCAGCCCAGCTCGTCGCCCTCGAGGCTGCACTCCACGTCGTCCGGCGCCACCGGGACGACCGGCGGCAGCACGTCGGTGGGTGCCGCCGCGGAGGCGCTCGGTCCCGCCCCGGGCTCGGGGTCCGGGCCGAACACCAGCACCCCCACCACCACGCCGACCACGGCGACGGCGGCCACCAGACCCAGCACCAGTCCGAGCGGGCTGCGCTGCGGCTCCTCCTCCGCCGGCGGCTGGGCCGTGCCGCCGGACCAGCCGGTGGCCGACGGCCGTCGTGAGGAGGGGTCCTCGTCGATGGTGATGACGCCCCGGACCCGGGTCTCCTCGGCCTCGTCGCCCACCGGCCCGCTCACCAGGCTGTCGCGGACGTCGATGGAGGTGGGCGGGAAGCCGAGCTGGCGCTCGATCCCCTGCAGCGCCTGAGCGAGCTCCAGCGCGCTGCGCGGACGGGCCTCGGCCCGCTTGTGCATGGCGCGGGCGAGCACCTGCTCCAGCTGCGGCGAGGAGTCCATCCGCCCGGTGGAGGGCACCGGCGCCCGCTCGATCCGGCCCACGACGGCGGCGGCGGAGTTGTCCCCCGGCACCTCGAAGGGCGAGCGGCCGGCCAGCAGGGCGTAGACGGTGGCGCCCAGGGCGTACACGTCGGTGCGCCGGTCGCTGCGGGGCTCGGAGTCGAACAGCTCGGGCGCGGCCCACAGCAGCGACAGCCCCGCCGCCTGCTCGGCGGAGGTCTCGATCTGGGCGGCGATGCCGAAGTCGGTGAGCGCGGGCCAGCCGTAGTCGGTGACGAGCACGTTCGCCGGCTTGATGTCGCGGTGCAGGATGCCGGCCTGGTGGGCGGTCTCGACCGCGCTGGCCAGCCGGACCCCGATCTGCAGGGCCTCGGCGACCGGGATCTGCTCGCGCCGGAAGCGGACCGCCAGGTTGGGCCGGGAGCAGTACTCCATCACCAGGTAGAGCCGCCCGTCCGGAGCCACCCCGGCCTGGTAGATGGTGACGATGCTCGGGTGGGCCGAGAGCTGGGCCATGGCGTTGGCCTCGGAGACGAAGCGGCGCCGGACGTCGTCGCTGACCACCCGGTCGACCAGCACCTTGACCGCCACCCGGCGGCGGGGCAGGTCCTGCTCGTAGAGGTACACGTCGGCGAAGCCGCCGGACCCGAGGTGCTGCAGCGGGCGGAACCCGGGGAGGTCGGGCGGTGGTGCGGGCGGGCGACGGCTCAAGGCAGTCGTTCGATCGCGATCGTCACGCCGTCACCCAGGTCGAGCACCCAGCCCGGCTCGACCGACACCGGCTCGCCGGGGGTGAGCCGCTCCCGCTCGGGGTCCTGCCCCGGGCGGATCAGCGTGGTGCCGTTGGTGGAGTGCAGGTCGGTGACCACCAGGTTCCACCCCTCCGGCGCCACCTGGACGTGGGTGCGGGAGATGTCGTGGCTGGGGCTGGGGACGGTGAGCAGCCGGGGCAGGTGCTCGCGGGCGACCCGGGTGGCGGCGGGCGAGCGTCCGATCAGCACGGTCCGGTCGACCTCCACCGGCGCGCCCGAGGACGGCCGGAGCTGGGCCAGCACCGGGCGCGGCACCAGCCGCGGGTTCTGGCTGTGAACCGTGCCCCCGCAGCGGCGGCACTGCTGGGCCTCCGGCGGGTTCGGGTGCTGCAGCGCGCACATGGCGGCGAGCACCAGCGCCTCACCCGGGGCGGCGCCCTGGGCCGGCGGCTTGTTCCGCCGTGCCAGACCGGTCTGGAAGATGGTGGCGCCGTCGTGGTCGGCGGCCGACTCGGGGGCGGTGGGTCCGGTGGCCGGCTGCGGCCGGGCGGCCTCGCCGAACTGGGGCACGCCGCGGATCAGCCCGCCCTCCTCCGGCCCGGCGGCCTCGCTGGGGGACGGCTGCCACTGGGGTGCCGGCGGTCCGCCCGCGGGGACGCCCGGACCCTGCGGCGCGCTGCCGGTGGGGCCGTCCGCCTGGCCGCGGAGCGGCTGCCCCGGGTCCGCCTGGCCGCGGAGCGGCTGACCCGGATCCGCCTGGCCGCGGAGCGGCTGATCGGGGTAGGCCTGGCCCGGGTAGGGCTGCCCCGGTGCGGCCGGGTAGCCGGGACCCGGGCCGTAGCCCGGAGGCGCTCCGGGCGGCGGCGCCATCGGCGGCGGGGCGACGGGGAAGCCGGGGCCGGGACCGCCCGGCACCGCCAGTCCGGGCCCTCCGGGGACGCCCGGGCCGCCGAGGACGCCGGGACCGCCCGGCCCGCCCGGCCGGGGGCCACCGGGACCCTGCGGAGCGCCCTGCGGACCGCCGGGGTACCCGCCACCACCCTGCGGGCCCTGCGGTGCCGGGCCCGGGGCGCCGGGACCCGAGCCGCCGGGCCGGTGCTGCTCCGGGCCGCCGGGGGCCGGCGGCCCGGGGCGGTACGAGCCCGTCGGGACGGGCTGGCCGGCTGCCGGCTGTCCCGCCGAGGGGTCGGTGCTGCGGGGGTCGGTGGTGCGGGGGTCGGCGCTGCGGGGATCGGCGCTGCGGGGGTCCCAGCTCCGCGGGTCGGTGCTGCGCGGGTCGCTGCTGCGGGGGCCGGAGGCAGCCGGGTCGGCGCCGGCGCGGGCGTTCCAGGCGCCGGTCATGGCCTCGGTGCGCGAGTCCAGGAGCTCCAGCTCCTCGTCGCCGCCGGCCGAGACCGGTGAGGCGGCCAGCGCCTGCGCCGTGTCCTCGGCGGTGCCGACCTGGTCCCTGGGGTCCCCGGGGGCCGCCGGGCTCTGGTCCGGAGCGGCGGTCGCGACAGACTGCTGCTGCCCGGGCGCGGCCGGCTCCGCCGCTGCCTGCTCCTGCCCCGGCTCGCCGGCCCGCACCTGCTCGGCGTCCTGCTCCTGCTCGCCGACCCGCTCCGGGCCGCCCGCCCGCGCCGGCTCACCTGCCGCGGGGGCGTCGCGGGGTGCGGGGGCCTCCTCGGGCGCGGGGGCCTCCTCCGGCGTGGGGGCCTCCTCGGGCGCGTCGGGAGCCGTCGCCGCGGCGGACTGCGCGGTCCCCTCCCCCTCGTGGGCGGTGTCCTGCCCGGACCCCTCTCCCGGCGGGCCCACCGGCACCGTGGCGGCCACCGGAGGAGCGGCCGCCGCGGCGGCCACCTGGTTGCCGGGCACCGCGGCGGCGGTGACCACGAACGTCTGCGGCGAGGAGACCGGTCGGGTGGCGTCCAGCACGACGGCGGAGGCCTGCACGGCCCCGACCACCAGCGGCAGCGCGAGCACCGCGTCCTGGTCCACCGGCTCGAGATCGACCCGGACCTGGCGGACGTCGCCGAGCCCCACCTCGCTCCAGGTCAGCACGCCGTCGCCGTCGGCGACCACGTCACCGGTGGCCAGGTCGACCACCCGCACCGCGCCGCGCACCAGCGAGCGCATGCCGGAGCCGTCGAAGAAGAAGACGCCGAGGTGGGGCACCTGGTCGATCCGGAACCGGACCAGCCGCTCGGCCAGGTCGCTGATGTCGGCGGCGGCGACGACGTCGTCCCACAGCGCGTTGAGCAGGGTGGCGTGCTGGGGTCGCGCCGGCGGCATCACCACCAGGGCGGTGGGCCCGGCGAGCACGACCCAGCGTCCCGGGGTGTAGGTGGCCCGCCACTGGCCGATCTGCGTGCTGCTCATGGGTGCCTGCTCACCTTCGTCGCTCGAGGTCCCGGACCGTCGTGGCGATCCTCGACCCGTTGGGTCAGAACATCAACCACGACGACGCTGACATCATCACGGGCGCCGCACCGCAGGGCGACCTCGACCAGCTCGGCGGCGACCTCCTCCGCGGGACGCCGGGCCCGGGCCACCAGGCCCACCTCCACCTCGCCGCCGTCGCGGAGGAGGCCGTCGCTGCACACGACCAGGCGCTCCCCCAGCACCATGGGCAGCAGCCAGAAGTCGGCCTCGAACTCCCGCTGCCGCATCCCCACCGCCCGGGTCAGCACCGTCCGGTCGGGGTGCACCATGGCCTCGAGCCGGCTGAGCCGGCCGGCGTCCACCAGCTCCTGGGCGTGGGTGTGGTCCACGCTGACCTGCTGCAGGCGCCGGGTCTCCACGCCGGTGACGCGGTACACGCGGGAGTCGCCGACGTTGAAGATCATCCAGTACGGCTGGCCCTCCAGCTCGAGCCCGACCGCGCCGGCGGCGGTGCTGGCCGCCACCCGTCCCAGCCGGTCCTGCAGGTCGAGGACGCGGTCGTGGGCCGCCCGCAGCGCGAGCACCACCCGGTCCGGGTCGAGCCCGGGGTCGGCGGCCAGCCGGGTCAGCTCGGCGGCCACCACGGCGCTGGCCCGTGCGCCGGCACCGTCGTCGCCCATGCCGTCGGCGACCGCGAAGACCGGGGACGCCGCGACGGTCACGTCCTCGTTGCCCGGGGCCGCGCGGCCGCGCGCCGTCGCGGCCCCCGCCTCCAGACTGAACACGGCGGCGAGCCTAGGACACCGGCGGTGCACCCACCGGGCCGGAGCCGCGCTGCGGGTGGCTCAGCTCCGCCCGGCGGGAGCCGCCGCGTCCTCACGCCCGACGCGGGCCGGGCGGCGGGACCAGAAGCTGGCCAGCAGCGACCCCGAGACGTTGTGCCACACCGAGAACAGCGCACCCGGCAGCGCGGACTCGGGCGTGAAGTGGGTGCGGGCCAGCCCCGCCGCCAGGCCGGAGTTCTGCATCCCGACCTCGATGCTGACCGCCCGGCGGGTGGCCTCGTCCATGCCCACCAGCCGGGCGGCGAGGTAACCCAGCCCGAGCCCGCAGACGTTGTGCAGCACGACCACCAGGGCGACGAGCAGCCCGGTGCTGAGGATGGCGCCCGCGCTGCCGGCGACCACGGCCAGCACGACGAGGGTGATGCCCACCACCGACACCAGCGGCATCCAGGGCAGCAGCCGCTCGACCAGCCCGGGCGCGAAGCGGCGCAGCAGCAGCCCCACCACGATCGGGGCGATCACGATCTGCACGATGGAGACGAACAGCCCCGTCGCGTCCACCGGCAGGTAGCTGCCGGCCAGCAGCAGCACCAGCAGCGGGGTGAGCACCGGGGCCAGCAGGGTGGAGACGGTGGTCATGGCCACCGACAGCGCGGTGTCGCCCTTGGCCAGGTAGACCATCACGTTGGAGGCCGTCCCGCCCGGCGCGGAGCCGACCAGCACGACCCCGACGAGCAGGGCGGGCGGCAGCTGGAGCAGCAGGGCCAGGGCGAGGCCGAGCGAGGGCATGATCACGTACTGGGCCACCACGCCGATCACCAGCGCCCACGGCCGGCGGACCACCACGGTGAAGTCGGTGCCCCGCAGGGTCATCCCCATGCCGAGCATGATCAGCGCCAGCAGGTAGTTGACGGCGGGCCCGAGCGTCCGGAACGGCGCGGGGACCATCACCGCGATCGCCCCGGCGACGAGCACCACCACCGGGAACCAGGTCCCCGCCACCGTGCTGATCCGTGCCGCCGTGCTGCTCTGGGCCATGTCCGTCCTCCGCCTCGCGAGCGCGGCCCAGTGCCGCGACGCCTCCGGCACGCTACCGGTTTTGAGACAGCCGCCCAGCATGTGGGACGACGTCCCCGCCCGCGGTCCGGCTCGTGTGCCCCACAATGCCTGCATGAGCTCCCCCGCCGACCCGGCCCTCGACCCGGTCGCCCGGCTGGTCCTCGACGAGGCCGTCGCCGTGGCCGGCGACCTGGCGGGGCGTGAGGTGCTGGTGGTGGACGACGTGGCGCTGGCGGCGGCGGCGCGCGACGCCGGCGGGCGGGTGCGTGCCTGGCTGGACGACCGCCGCGACGCGGACGCGGCGGAGGCCGCCGGCGTGGTCCTGGCCGACCCCTGGGCCGAGGACCCCCTGCCGGTCGAGCTGGTGCTGGGCCGGCTGCCGACGGCGCTGTCGGCGCTCGACGACCTGGCCGAGCGGGTCGCCGCCCGCGCACCCGCGCAGGTGCGGGTGGTGCTGGGCGGGCGGGTCAAGCACATGACCCGCAGCCAGAACGACGTGCTGGCCCGGCACTTCGGCGAGGTGTCGGCCAGCCTGGGCCGGCAGAAGTCCCGGGTGCTGCACGCCGCCGGGCCGCGTCCGGGTGAGCGCCGCTGGCCGCGGACCTCGGTGCTGGACGAGCCCGCCCTCGGCCAGCCGCTGACCCTCCTCGGCCGCGGCGCGGTCTTCGCCGAGGGACGCCTCGACGCCGGCACCCGGCTGCTGCTGCAGGCCCTCTCCCCCGCCCTCGACCGGGGCCCCCGGGAGGCAGACGCCCTCGACCTGGGCAGCGGGTCGGGGGTGCTGGCCACCTGGCTGGCTCGCCGGGGGCTGGCGACGCGGGCGGTCGACGTCAGCGCCGCCGCGGTCGAGTCGACCCGGCTCACCGCAGGGGCCGCGGACGTCGAGGTGGACGCCGCCTGGTCCGAGGGGCTGGCCGAGGTCGCCCCGGCGAGCGTGGACCTGCTCGTCAGCAACCCGCCGTTCCACCGCGGCGCGGCCAAGGACTCCACCCCGACCCTGCAGATGATCGACGACGCCGCCCGGGTGCTGCGGCCCGGCGGGGAGCTGTGGCTGGTGTGGAACGCGCACCTGCCCTACCTGCCGCGGCTGCGGCGGGCGGTCGGGCGGACCGAGGTCGTCCGCCGCGACCCCCACTACCTCGTCACCCGCAGCGTCCGCTGACCGGCGGGCGTCCCTCAGGCCGCCGGCCGCTCGCCCCGCTCCAGGGCCAGCAGCAGCTGCTTGACCGCCGGACCGCCGCGGTAGCCGCCCGTCGTCCCGTCGCCGCGGACGACCCGGTGGCAGGGCACCACGATCGGCAGCGGGTTCGTCGCGCAGGCGCTGCCCACGGCGCGGACCGCACCGGGGTTCTCCGCCGCCACCGCCACCTCGCGGTAGGTCGCCGTGCTGCCGTAGGGGATCCGCGGCAGCTGCTGCTGCACCCGGCGCCGGAACGGCGTGGACAGCCGCTGGTCCAGCGGCAGGTCGAAGACGCGACGGCGTCCGGCGAAGTACTCCTCCAGCTCGCCCACCACCGGGTCCAGCCGCCGCGACGCCCGCAGCAGCCGCGGGCTCACCCGGCGGGCGAGGTCGGCCAGCACCGCGTCGGGGTCCTCGTTGGCGAAGGCCACCCGCAGCAGCCCGCGGTCGGTGGCGGCCAGCAGCAGCCGTCCCACCGGGGACTCGACGGTCCGCCAGGCCACCTCCAGCAGGCCCTCGGCCTCGGCCCGCTCGGCCAGCCTCCGGCCCAGCCGCTCCAGGTCCTCCTCCGGGCCGGCGAACCGGTCCAGCAGCTCACGCTCCTCGCTCATGCCCTGCTCCTCCCTGCTCGTGCCATCGCCCGCCGCAGCGCCGCGATGCCGTCGGCGGACGCGCGTCGCGCCGCCTCGGGGGTGCCGCCGACCAGGGCCGCCACCTCAGCGTGCGGCAGGCCGGCCAGGTGGTGGTAGGCCACGCACCGGCGCTGCTTGTCCGGCAGCGAGCGCAGCGCCGACCACAGCTCCTCGTCGGGCAGCTCCGGCTCCCCGTCCCCCCGGGCCCCGTCCCCGCGCTCCCGCTCCGGCGGCTCGGCCACCGGCACCGCCCGCCGGCCCCGGGCCCGCACCGCGTCGATCGCCCGCCGGTGCGCGATCGTCACCAGCCAGGCGCGCACGTCGGCCGCCGGGTCCAGCTCGGGCCAGGCCCGCAGCGCCGAGACGAAGGTCTCCGACCAGGCGTCCTCGGCGTCGGCGCCGGGACCCAGCACGGCACGGCACACCCGCAGCACGACGGCGCCGTGGTCGCGCACGGCCACCTCGAACGGCTGGTCCATCCCCCTCCTCCCCTCCTCCGGCAGACGTCCGGGCGGGCCCGGGTGTGAGGTCGCGCCCGTCCTCCGCCTGCGATGGTGCCCCAGCGGCGGCCCGGGTGCCCCCCACTAGGGTGATGGCGGCACCGGCTCCGGCACGTCCGCGGGCGGGGTGGCGCACCACCGACACGCGGAGGACACGTTGCTGGACCGAGCTCCTCGATCTCTGGACACCGAGGTCACCGACGCCTTCACCGAGACCGCCGAGCACTACGACGCGCTGGTGGCGCTCAACCCCGGCTACCACGAGCACCTGCGCTCCTCGGCGCGGGCGCTGCTCGACGAGCTCGCCGGCGAGGAGGGTCCGCTGCGGCTGCTGGACCTGGGCTGCGGCTCCGGGGCCTCCACCGACGCCCTGGTCACCGCGGTGCACGAGCACGGCCGCGGCGACGAGTGCCAGGTCGAGGGCGTCGACGCCAGCGAGGGGATGCTGGCGCAGGCCCGGGCGAAGAGCTGGCCGGGCTGGGTCCGGTTCCGCTCCGGGCGCGCGGAGCAGCTCGGCGCCGACGGCGGCGGCTGGGACGGCGTGCTGGCCGCCTACCTGGTGCGCAACGTCCCCGCCCGCGACGAGCTGGTCGCCGACCTCTACCGGGCGCTGCGGCCGGGCGGTGTGCTGGTGCTGCACGAGTACGCGGTGCGCGGCGACCGGCGGGCCACCGCGGTGTGGACGCTGGTCTGCTGGCTCGTGGTCATCCCGCTGGCCGCGGTGGTGACCCGCCGCAGCGGGCTGCACCGCTACCTGTGGCGCAGCGTGCTGGACTTCGACTCCGTGGACGAGCTGCAGCAGCGGCTGCACCGCGCCGGCTTCATCCAGGTCCGGCGCCGCACCTTCGGCAACTGGCAGCGCGACATCCTGCACACGGTCGTCGCCGTGAAGCCACGCCCGTGAGCTCCCGGCGCTGGCGCCCGGGCCGGGACCGGCGCGCGGTCCGCCACCCGGCCGAGCCGCCCCGCACCGGCGCCGACCCGCACCGGCCCCGGCACGCGGTGGTCGCCGGCGGCGGCATCGCCGGACTGACCGCGGCCACCGTGCTCGCCGAGCAGGGGGTGCGGGTCACGCTGGTCGAGCCGGAGGCCACGCTGGGAGGCCGGGTGCGCTCCTGGCCCGTCGGCGACGGCCGCACCATGAGCCGCGGCTTCCACGCCTTCTTCCGCCAGTACTACACGCTGCGCGCGCTGCTGCGCCGCACCGACCCCACCCTGTCCCGGCTGACCCCGGTGCCGGACTACCCGCTGCAGCTGGCCGGCGGCCACCGCGACTCCTTCGCACGCGTCCCGCGCACGCCGCCGCTGGGGATGATGGCCTTCGTCGCCCGCAGCCCCTCCTTCACCGCCCGTGACCTGGCCCGGGTGGACGTCCGCCGCGCGCTGGCGCTGCTGCGGGTGGACTTCCCCGCCACCTTCGCCGAGCTCGACGGCACCAGCGCCTCGCAGGTGCTGGACCGGCTCCGCTTCCCCGCCCGCGCCCGGCACCTGGCCCTGGAGGTCTTCGCCCGCAGCTTCTTCGCCCACCCCGACGACTTCTCCGGCGGCGAGCTGGTGGCCATGTTCCACAGCTACTTCCTCGGCTCCGGCGAGGGGCTGCTCTTCGACGTCCCCGACGGCGACTACGACCGGGTGCTGTGGGCGCCGCTGGGCCGCTACCTGTCCGGCCTGGGGGTGGACCTGCGCACGCGAGCCCGGGTGGAGGCGCTGGCCGAGGACGGCGAGGGGCTGCGGGTCGCGGTGTCCGGCGAGGAGCTGGCCGCCGACGCGGTGGTGCTGGCCACCGACCAGCGGCCGCTGCAGCAGCTGGTGGCGGCCACCCCCTGGCTGGGGGACGAGCCGTGGCGGGCCCGGATCGCGGAGCGGCGCAACGCCCCGCCGTTCGCGGTGTGGCGGATGTGGCTGGACCGGCCGTGCCGACCCGGTTCGCCGCCGTTCCTGGGGACGTCCGGCTTCGGCGGCCTGGACAACGTCACCCTGGTGCACACCTTCGAGGCCGAGGCCCGCGACTGGGCCCGGGCGACCGGCGGGTCGGTGGTGGAGCTGCACGCCTACGCGGTCGGCGCGCGGGGGGCGTCCCCCGACGAGGCGACGCTGCGCCGGGAGCTGCGGGCCGCGCTCAGCAGCCTGCACCCCGAGCTGGACGGCGCCGCCGTGCTGGCCGAGGAGCTGCTGCTGCGCGACGACTGCCCGCTGGTCGACACCTCGCCCTGGCACCGGCGGCCCGAGGTGGCCACCCCCGACCCGCGGGTGGTGCTGGCCGGCGACGGAATCCGCTGCGACCTGCCCGTGGCGCTGATGGAGCGGGCCGCCGTCACGGGGGTGCAGGCGGCGAACACGCTGCTGTCCGGCTGGGGCCGGACCGGGGAGGACATCTGGTCGGTGCCCACCCGCGGGCTGCTGGCCTGACCCCTGGACCATCCGCGCCGGCGGGTCTAGCGTCAGGAGGACCCCACCAGGAGGACGCCATGTCTGATCACCGCGACCGTTCCTGCTCCTCGACCCGGATCTGGTCCGGCCTGCTGGCCCTGGGCCTGGCCGCCGGGCTGCTCACCGCGGCACCCGCGGCGGAGGCCAGGCCGCGGGCACCCGAGAAGGTCCCGGTGGCCGAGGGCTACGGCGGCGCGGTGGCCACCGTCGACCCCGACGCCACCGCCGCCGGGATCGAGATGCTGCGCCGCGGCGGCAACGCGGTCGACGCGGCGGTGGCGGCCGCGGCCACCCTGGGCGTCACCGAGCCGTACTCGGCCGGGATCGGCGGCGGCGGCTTCTTCGTCTTCCACGACGGCCGCACCGGCGAGGTGCACACCCTGGACGGCCGCGAGACCGCCCCGGCGGCGATGCAGGCCGACTCCTTCACCGAGGACGGCGCCCCGATCCCCTTCGCCGAGGCCGTCACCAGCGGGCTGTCGGTGGGCGTGCCCGGCACCCCGGCGACCTGGGAGACCGCGCTCGAGCGCTGGGGGACGGTGTCGATGAACCGGGCGCTGTCGCGCGCCACCACCGTCGCCCGCCGCGGCTTCGTGGTGGACGAGACCTTCCGCCAGCAGACCGCGGACAACGCGGAGCGGTTCGCGGACTTCCCGGCCACCGCCGAGCTGTTCCTGCCCGACGGCGAGCTGCCCGAGGTGGGCACCCGGCTGCGCAACCCCGACCTCGCCGACACCTACCGGCTGATGGCCCGCGAGGGCGCGGACGCCATCACCACCGGCGAGGTGGCCGAGGACGTGGTGGCCACCGTGCAGGACCCGCCGCTGGCCGAGGACTCCGACCGGGTGGCCCGTCCCGGGCTGATGACCCTGCAGGACCTGGCCGGCTACGAGGTGGTCGACCGCGAGCCGACCGTGGTGGGCTACCGCGGGCTCGAGGTGTACGGCATGGCCCCGCCCTCCAGCGGCGGCACCACCGTGGGCCAGGCGCTCAACATGCTGGAGCAGGTCGAGCTGGGCGAGCTGGACGAGACCCAGGTGCTGCACCGCTACCTGGAGGCCAGCGGCATCGCCTTCGCCGACCGCAACCGCTGGGTCGGCGACCCGGAGGCGGTCGACGTCCCGGTCGAGGAGCTGCTCTCGGACGAGTTCGCCGCCGAGCGGGCCTGCCTGATCTCGCCGGACTCGACGCTGCCGCGCCCGATCGCGCCGGGCAGCCCGGACGGCGACTACGCCGACGCGTGCCCGGAGCCGGGCGAGGCCCTCGGCCCGGCCGGGCCGGAGGGGCCGTCGACCACGCACCTGACCACCGCCGACCGGTGGGGCAACGTCGTCTCCTACACGCTGACCATCGAGCAGACCGGCGGCAGCGGGATCGTGGTGCCCGGGCGCGGCTTCCTGCTGAACAACGAGCTCACCGACTTCAGCTTCACCGACACCCAGGGCGGCGACGACCCGAACCTCCCCGGCCCCGGGAAGCGGCCGCGGAGCTCGATGTCGCCGACCATCGTGCTGCGCGACGGCGAGCCCTGGCTGGCCCTCGGCTCCCCCGGCGGGGCGACCATCATCACCACCGTGCTGCAGACCCTGGTGAACCGGGTCGACCTGGGCATGAGCCTGCCGGAGGCCGTGGCGGCCCCGCGCGCCAGCGAGCGCAACGGCACCAGCACCCAGGCCGAGCCCGGGTTCGAGACCGCGGAGCTGGTGGCGCTGGGGCACGCGTTCAGCGCCACCCCCGAGATCGGTGCCGCCACCGGCGTGGAGCTGCTCCCCGACGGCCGCCTGCAGGCCGTCGCCGAACCCGAGCGCCGCGGCGGCGGCAGCGCCATGGTGGTCGACCCCGCCGAACCGGAGCGCCGCCGCTGACCCCGCCTCGCACCTCCCCTCCCCCCGCCCACCCCGCACCCTGACCGCGTGTATGTCGTTCCGGTCTCGCTCGGTGTGTCGCGGCGTGTCGGGGTGTGCGGGCGTCACCGCGTACACGTCCTCAGGGTGAGCCGCCCGCACCGGTGATCGCGACCGGCCCCCGGCGGCTACCCGTCCGCGAGCGGGTGCCCGGCCGGCAACCCTGGGAACGTGTACGCCGTCGGGCCCGGACACCGCGACACGCCGCGACACACCGGCCGAGACCGGAACGACATACAGCCGTCCAGGGTGCGGGCGGGGAGGGTGTGCAGCTGGGCGGGCAGGGCGGGGCGGGGTCAGCGGAACTCGCCGCGCCGGCGGACCTCGTAGCGGCGCTCGGCGTAGACGAGGTCGTCGACCCAGAGCCGGGAGGCGGTGCGGCGCATGGCGGGCCGCACCAGGGCCTGCAGCCGGCGGGCCACGGCGAACCCGGGACGCCCGGAGTGGGCCACCGTCGCCTCGGTGACCATGGTGCGGGGGCGCCCGTGCTCGTCCGGACCCAGCGGGGTGGCGTGGGTCTCCACCACCGAGCCGGTGCCCTCGCCGTCGACGATGGTCATCACGATGGTGCGTCGGTCCGGCGTGGTGAAGGTCGCCCGCACCGGGACGCCCCAGGTCCGGCTCAGCCGGAAGGTGACGTCCACGACGAGCCGGTCGTCGGAGCTGGCGCCCTCGTCGACCTCCAGGTGGCTGAACGCGTACGGGTGGAACCAGCTGCCGTGCCAGGGGTCCAGCCGGTTGGCGATCACGTCCCGCGGCTCGCACACCCCGGCCAGCGCCACCACGGCGCTGATCGAGCGCTCCAGCGGCGGGCGCGGGGTGATCATCGGACGCTCGGTGGGGGTCTCGCCCGGCACCGGGCGCCGCACCCACAGCAGCACGCCGTCGTCGTAGGCGGGGAAGGTGCGCCACCGGCCCCAGCCCTCACGGCCCAGCGCCAGCCCGTGCCAGCGGCAGTAGACCTCCCCCTGCATCACCTCGCAGCCGGTGAGCAGCGCACCCAGGTGCGGGCACGACCCCGGCCCGGCCAGCAGCGACCCGTCGACGTCGCGCCACAGCGTGATCTCCACCCCGTCGACCACCCGCACGACCGAGCGCTCGGTGCCGACGTCGGTGCTGGCGCCGACCACGAACCAGCCGCCGGCGTCGGCGGCCATGGCCAGCCGCAGCGCCGCGCGGATGCGGCTGGGCCGGGCGTCCCGCCACGAGGGCAGCAGCCGCTCGCGGTCCTCGACCGGCCGCAGCGCGATCGGGATCCGGGCCCGCACCTCGTCCAGCAGCCCCAGCCGGCCGCCACCGGCCGTCGGGTCGTCCACACCCTCGGCGCTCACGCCGCCACCTCCGTCCTCGGCACCCGTCGCGGGTTGACCACGGTCGCCGCCGCCACCCAGGCCTTCTCCGGCCGCGGCACCCGGACCCGGGCGGAGAACACGTCGTAGTCGCACCTCTCGATGCGGTCCAGGATCCGCGAGTACAGCACCCGGGCCGTGGCCACGCAGCGCGCCGACGCCGGCGGCAGCATCGCGATCCCCGGGTCGGCGCGGGCGTACAGCTCCCGGTTGCGCTCGATCTCGAACGCCAGCAGCGCCCGCCACTGCGGGGTCACCCGCCGCAGCCACGGGTCGGCGTCGAAACGGCGCAGGTCGGCCTGCGGCACGTACACCCGGCCGCGGTCCAGGTCCTCCCCTACGTCGCGCAGGAAGTTGGTCAGCTGGAAGGCGAACCCCAGCGAGCGCGCCGGCTCACGCGCCTCGGGCCGCAGCGGGCGGAGCACCGGGAGCATCATCTCCCCGATCACCGCCGCCGACCCCTCCATGTAGCCCACCAGGTCGTCGAAGGTCTCGTAGCGGGTGGTGGTCAGGTCCATCGCCATCGCACCGAAGAAGCGGTCGAAGCACTCCCGCTCGATGCCGCTGGCCCGCACCGTGTCGGCGATGGCCGCCATCACCGGGTCCTCGACCAGCCCGCCGCGACGGGCCACCTCCACCGCGGCGGTGAAGCGGTCCGCGAAGGCGTGCAGCGCCTGCCCGGTGCCCGCGGCGTGGGCGCCGGTGGTCGCCTGCGGGGCGTCGACGATGTCGTCGGCCAGCCGGCACAGCGCGTACACGGCGTGCACCTGGCGCCGCTGCGCCCGCGGCAGCAGCATCGCCCCCCACCAGTAGGTGGTGCCGTACTCGCGGGTCAGCCGGGCGCAGCGCCGGTAGCCCTCGGCCAGCCGCTGGGCGCGGTCGGTAGTGGCCGCTGCGCCGCTCACGGGCGCCCCAGCCAGGCGTCGACCCGCTCGGCGGCCAGCTTGCCGCTGACCAGCACCATCGGCACCCCCACCCCGGGCACCGTGCCCGAGCCGGCGAAGAACACCCCGGGACGGCGGGGCTCCACGTTGCCGGGACGGAACGGCCCCGTCTGGGCGAAGGTGTGGGCCAGCGCGAACGGCGTGCCGTGCTCCATCCCCAGCCGCTGCCAGGTCAGCGGGGTGAACAGCTCCTCGGTGACGACGTCGGTGGGGTAGCCCTCACGATCGAGGAAGGCCAGCAGCCGCTCCCGCATCCGAGGCGTCTCCACCGTCCAGTCCACCGGGCCGGTGAGGTTCGGCACCGGCTCCAGCACGTACAGCGTCGAGCAGCCCTCCGGCGCCAGCGAGGGGTCGCTCGCCGAGGGCACGGTGACCAGCCGCGACGGGTCGGGCATCAGCTCGCGCCGGCGGATCAGCGCCTCGAACGCCTCGTCCCACTGCTGCCCGAAGTGGATGTTGTGGTGGGCGCGGTCGGCGGGCAGCCCGCCGCGGACGCCGAGGTGCCAGACCACCGCCGACGGGGAGTAGCTGCCGCGGCGGACGGCCAGCGGCGGGGTGAGCTCGGGGAAGAAGGTGCGGTAGGCGGCCGGCAGGTCGGGGGTGAGCACCACCGCGTCGGCCCGCAGCACCTCCCCGTCCGCCAGCCGGACGCCGGCGACCTCGCCGCCGGAGCCGAGCACCGCCTCGACGTCGACCCCGTAGCGGAAGGTCACCCCGGCCCGCTCGGCCGCCGTGGCCAGCGCGGTCGGCACCGCGTGCATCCCGCCCTCGGGTGCGTAGACGCCGGCGATGGAGTCCATGTAGGTGATCACCGCGTACAGCGCCAGCGCGGTCTCCGGCGGCAGCCCCGCGTACATGGCCTGGAAGCTGAACAGCCGGCGCAGCCGGTCGTCGTCGAAGAACCGGCGCACCGCCGGGCCGAGCCGGCCGAAGCCGCCCAGCCCCAGCAGCCGCGCGGCGGGCCCCGGACGGGTCAGCAGGTCCAGCGGGGAGTCGAAGTTGCGGTCGATGAAGTTGTCCATCTCGACCTCGTAGAGGGCGCCCAGCCAGGCCACGAAGTCGTCGAAGCCCTCGGCGTCGTCCGGCCCGCTGACCGCGGCGATCTCGGCCCTCATGTCCTCCGGGGTGGCCCGGACCCGGATCCGGGAGCCGTCGGCGTACTGGGCCTGGTAGGCGGGGTCGAGCCGCTCGAGGGTGATCACCTCCGGCAGCCGGGAGCCGGCCGCCGCCACGGTGTCGGCGAGCAGCCCCGGCATGGTCATCACCGTCGGACCGGTGTCGAAGGCGAACCCGTCGCGCTCGATCCGCCCGCCGCGACCGCCGGGGATCGGCTCCCGCTCCACCACGGTGACCCGGTGCCCGGCGCCGGCCAGCCGGCAGGCGGTGGCCAGCCCGGCCAGCCCCGCCCCCACCACCACGACCGGTGCCGCCACCCTCAGGCCTCCCGCCACGCCATCGCGCGGGCCATGGCCAGCAGCCCCTCGGCGGCCTCCGCACGGACCGGTGCCTGCTGCAGCGCCCGCTCGGCGGCCCGCACCTCCACGTCGATCATGTCCTCCACCTCGTCGCGCACACCGGCCTCGACCATCGCCGCCAGCACGTCGGGCACCTGCCCGGGGTGCAGCGGGGTGACCGCGCGGCCGTCCACCAGGGGGCGCCAGCGTCCGGGCAGCCGCTCGGCGGCGAGCGCGAGCAGCACCGTGGGCTTCCCGGCGAGCAGGTCGTCGCCCACCGGCTTGCCGGTGCGCTCCGGGTCGCCCCACAGCCCGAGGACGTCGTCGCGCAGCGCGAAGGCGGCGCCGGCGTGGTGGCCGTACTCCTCCAGCGCCTGCTGCAGCCCGGGCGCGGCGGCACCGACCTGGGCGCCCAGCTGCAGCGGCCGCTGCACGGTGTAGGCACCGGACTTCGCCCGGGCCACCGAGAGCGCGTGGTCGAGGTCGCGGCGTCCGGACGCCGCACCGGTCAGGTCGAGCCGCTGGCCCTGCACCAGCTCCACCACCATCGTGCGGTAGGTGTCGCGCAGCGGGGCGTCGAGGCCGGCCACCAGGTGGTCGGCCTCGGCGTGCGCCAGGTCGCCGACCAGCACGGCGATGCTCTCCCCGAACCGCTCGGCGTCGCCGTGGCCGCCGGCCCGCCGGTGCAGCGCCGCCACCCCGACGTGGGTGGTGGGCTGACCGCGGCGCGACAGCGACTGGTCCATCACGTCGTCGTGGACGAGGGCGAAGACGTGCAGCAGCTCCAGGGCCGCGGCGACCCGCACCATGGTCTCGCGCTGGGCCTGCTCGCGGTCGGGGTCGACGCCGGTGGTGGCCGCCCAGCCCCAGTGCACCATCGCCGGGCGGATCCGCTTCCCGCCCGAGCGCACCATCCGGGCCAGCAGCAGCGGCAGGTCGTCGGCGTCGATCACCCCGGGCCGGACCCCGCGGGCCAGCCGCCGCCAGGTCTGCTCCACGTCGGCCAGCACCGACTCCAGGTGCCGGTCCAGGGCCGCCCGGGTGGTCTCCCAGTCCGGGCAGGCCGAGCGCCCCGTCGCCTCCGCCGCCACCGTGTCAGCCACCGGCACCTCCCGCCGCAGGCGCTGCCGGCCCGGGAGCGGGCGGCCGCCCGGGTCCGAAGCCCGCCGCCGTCAGCTCGGGCACGGCCTTGGCCGCCCAGGGGCTGAACGCGGCCGGCACCGCGGTGATGGCCCGGACGAGGTCGGCCCAGTCGACCCACGTCCACTCGGCCACCTCGTCGGGGTCGGCCAGCACCTCGCCGTCCACCCGGGCCACGAAGACCGGGCACAGCTCGTTCTCGACCATGCCCGAGGCGTCCACGGCCCGGTAGCGGAAGCGGGGCAGCAGGCACTCCAGGGCGGTGACCCCCACCCCGAGCTCCTCGCGGACCCGACGGACCACGGCCACCTCCAGCGGCTCGTCCGGACGCGGGTGCCCGCAGCAGGAGTTCGTCCACACCCCCGGCCAGGTCCGCTTGGTCAGCGCCCGGCGGGTGAGCAGCACCCGGTCCCGGTCGTCCAGCAGGTGCAGCGAGAAGGCCAGGTGCAGCGGTGTGTCGGAGTCGTGCACCGTGGCCCGCGGCGCCTGCCCGATGGCGTGCCCCTCGGGGTCGACCAGCACCACCGCATCCGTCATGCCGACTCCTCCTGCGCCTCGACCGGCGAGCACGTCCCGTCACCCTACTTGCCGGAACCGGCCCTGGCAGGAGGCCCTGCGGAGTCCCGACTTCGGTTCCCAGACGTCGTCGGGTCTCGCCGAGACCCGTCGCTGGGGCCATACTGGGGCGGTGCCCACCGCCGCCACGCCCGCGCCGAGACGCTGGCCGGCTGCGCTCTTCGTGCTGGTGGGCGCGGTCCACCTGGTGGCGCTGCTGCTGGGCTGGCCGACCAGCACCTACACCCAGTGGCTGCTCGTGCCCCCGCTGATCGCCCACCTCCTGCTGCGGTGCCGGACGGTCCGCAGCCCCCTCGTGCGGTGGGGGGTGGTGGCCCTGCTGCTGTCCTGGCTGGGCGACTCCGTGCCCACGCTGCTGCCGCCACCGGCGCGGCTGCCCACGAACATGGTCTTCTTCGGCCTCGCCCACGCCAGCTGGATCATGGCCTTCCTGCCGTGCTGGCGCCGCAGCATCGTGGGCACCCGCCCCCAGCTGCTGGTGCCCTACGCCATCGGCGTCGTCGGGCTGATCGGGCTGTGCCTGCCGGGGTCGGGGTCGCTGTGGCCCGCGGTCGTCGCCTACGGGCTGCTGCTGGTCACCATGCCGGTGCTGGCCACCGGGGTGGACGTGCTGACCAGCTGGGGAGGCATCGCCTTCGTGCTGTGCGCCGGGCTGCTGGGCTGGCGGGCGTTCCGCCCCGGCTTCGACCTGCCGGCCGTGGACGCGGTGATCATGGCCGCCTACCTGTGCGCCCAGGCGCTGCTGGTGGCGGGGACCCTGCGGGCGCAGTGGCGCCGGGGTCCGGGACCGGCCCTCGGCCAGGCGCCCGTGGGCCTCACCGGGCGGCCCTCGTCGGCCTGAGGCGCTCGCCGCCGAGGGTGCCCTGAGCCCCGCGCGGGACGCCGGGAGGGCCGTCGCACGAGGTGACCGGCAGGCGTCCTGGGGTTGAACGGCAGTCGTCCACCCGAAGTACGCGAAAGTCCTGCGGGAGGCCCCCGGGCCCCGTTAAGGTGTGACGTGCGCCTGTCGGGGGACGGCGCACCCCCTCCGGGGGGACTGATTCGGGGGAATCAACGCATGCCACTGATGGACTCTGCCGTGCCTGCGCACGCCTCGTCGGTGCTGTTCCGCGAGAGCGACAGCGCCGGCACGAAGGCGCAGCTGCGCTGGGACGTGCGTGACCGGCTGGCCGGTCCGAGCGGTCCTGAACGGCGGGGCGACTGGGCCGGCCGCTACACCGCGCTGCTGGTGGCGGCCGACGCGGCCTGCGGAGCGCTGGCCTGGGCGCTCGCCCTGGTGGTGACCGACGTGCTGCTCGGCGCCAGCAGCGCCCCGCTGTGGTCGGCTCTGGTCGCGATGCCCGTCTGGGTGCTGATGATCGCCCTCTGCCGCGGCTACGAGCGCTCCAAGGTGGGCGTGGGCAGCGACGAGATGCGCGCCGCGCTGCGGGCCAGCGCCCACGGCATCGTGCTCGCCGCCCTGCTCGCGACGGTCACGCAGGACACCCTGCTGCTGGCCACCAGCGTGCTGGCGGCCGTCATCGCCCCGGTCGGCGGGCTGCTGACCCGCGTCGGGCTTCGGCGGTGGCTGCACCACCGGCAGCGCCACGGCGTGGACCTGCGCGACACCGTGGTCGTCGGGTCCATGCCGCAGGTGCAGGAGCTGGCCGAGCAGGTGGCGGCCGAGCCCAACGCCGGGATGCGCGTGGTCGGGGTGTGCGTGCCCGAGCAGGACGTGGCGCGGGCCCGCGCCGCCGGTCTGGTGGTCCTGGGCCGCAGCGACGACGTCCGCAGCGCCGTGCAGCGCCACGGCGCGGCCGTGGTGGCGGTGACGGCGGGTCAGCCCCAGCACTACCTGCGCGAGCTGGCCTGGTCGCTGGAGGGGCTGGACAGCCAGCTGCTGGTGCACCCCGGTCTGGTCGAGGTGGCCGGGCCGCGGCTGCACATCCGTCCGTTCATCGGACTGCCGCTGCTGGCCGTCGAGCAGCCGCACTTCTCGGGCTGGCGCATCCCGGCCAAGCGCGCGACCGACCTGGTGCTCAGCTCGCTGGGTCTGCTGCTCGCCGGGCCGTTGATGCTCGTGCTGGCTGCGGCCATCCGCCTCTCCGACGGCGGGCCGGCGATCTTCAGGCAGACCCGGGTCGGGCGCAACGGGCAGACCTTCACCATGTACAAGTTCCGCTCCATGCACGTCGACGCCGAGGCCCGGCTGGCCGACCTGCTGGCGCAGAACGAGGGCGCCGGACCGTTGTTCAAGATGGTCGACGACCCGCGGATCACCCGCGTCGGCAAGCTGCTGCGACGCACCTCGCTCGACGAGCTGCCGCAGCTGTTCAACATCCTCAACGGGACGATGTCGGTGGTCGGGCCGCGCCCGCCGCTGCCCAGCGAGGTGCGGGAGTACCAGCGCCCGGTGAGGCGCCGGCTGCTGGTGACCCCCGGCCTGACGGGGCTGTGGCAGGTCAGCGGGCGCAGCGCGCTGAGCTGGGACGAGTCGGTCCGGCTCGACCTGCGCTACGTCGAGAACTGGACGCTGGCCCTCGACCTGCTGATCATCTGG
>NZ_WPCU01000004.1:355037-379003 GCF_009742705.1 Auraticoccus cholistanensis | reverse complement strand
CCGCGCGAGGTGGCGGGGGGCTCGCAGCCGCCGACCGCACACCGAGAGCTCGTTCGGGCCCACAGACGCCACCAGCAGGGACGTGCTCCTCTCCCCCCGAGAGCCACCCTGCTGGTGGCCCCTTCCTCCTCCGGGTCCTGGGGCCCGGAGGAGGAGCTCTCTCCTGGCTGGATCGGACGGAACCGGGACGGCAGAGCCGGGACGCCCCTGCTGGGCGTCCCGGCTCTGCTGCGTGCCCGGGTCGGAGCGGTCCTCCGGCGGTGCGGTCAGGCGCTGCGGAGGTCCAGGGCGGGCGCGGCGCCGATGCGGTGCCCGAGGACCCGGCGGAGCTCGGTGCTGGAGACGTGCGGCGTGTACGGGAAGTAGTGCACCGCCACGCCGACCGAGGCCATGTCGTGCTCGAGCTTGTCGCCCTTCGGCGTCCCCCGCCAGTCGTCGCCCTTGAACAGCACGTCGAACCCCACCCGCTGCCACACCTCGAGCTTGTCGCTCGACTCGTCGACCACCACCTCGTCGACCACGTCGATCGAGGCCACCACGCGCATCCGCTCGGCCAGCGGCACCACCGGGTGCTTGCCCTTGGCCGCGAACAGCGCCGCGTCGGTCACCACCCCCACCACCAGGTGGTCGCAGTGGGCGCGGGCGCGCAGCAGGATGTTGAGGTGCCCGATGTGGAACATGTCCCAGGCACCGGGCACGTAGCCGACCAGGCTGTGCACCGGCTCGGCGGCGCTCACGCGCCGGGCCCGGTGACGGTGCGCAGGGCGCGCGACTGGCTCTCCACGTGCGGGGTGAGGACCAGGTCGGGGTCCGGCCGCAGCCAGTCCGACTCGCCGCGGACGGCCATCACCACCACCGAGTCGCCCAGCCGGGCGTACTCGTCGGGATCGTGGATGACCGCGCGGTCGACGCCGCGGAGGTGGCTGGCCAGGACCAGACGCTCCTCGACACCGATCACCGGCACCCGTCCGGTGCCGGCGATGAGGTCGTCGTCGCGCAGCACCCCCACGGTCAGCACGTCGCAGTGGGCCCGCGCCTGTGCGAGCAGGTCGAGATCGCGCACGTTGAGCATGTCAACCGCGCACGCCAGATAGCCGTGACGCATTCAAACTCCCCCGAGTTCATCGGCCCGGCGCAACCCCCGTCGGCGTCGGAACCGGGAACCACTCTAACGCTGCGTGGGGTTCAGCGGGGGAAAATGGCGCACCGGTGTGCAAATGGTCTGACCGCCCCGCAGGACGCCCGACCGCGGTCCCAGGACGGCCTGTGCCCCCGGGGTCATCCGTGCCGCGAGGCGAAGCGGGCGACGGCCGTCAGGTCGACCGGCGCACCGGTGTCGACGTCGAGGGTCGGCGCCCCCAGCTCGACCTCGGTGAAGGGGGTCGCCGCAGCCAGGTGCTCCGCGTCGGCGTGGGAGGCGCGGGTGGGGTCGGCGAGCAGCCGGGCACGCATCCGTTCCCGGGCCACCTCCGCCGCCACCCGGCACCGCACCACCCGCACCGGCGCGTCGGGCAGCAGCTCCAGCCCCTGACGCCACAGCGGGGCCTGGTACGCGGCCTCGACGACGACGGCGACCCCGGCGCCGTGCCAGCTCCGCAGGGTCTGGAACAGCAGCTGGTGGACGCGCCGGCCGAGCTCGTGCTGACCGAGGTGGCCGTGGCGGCCGGCCATGCCGTGGGCCAGCTCGTCGCGGCACAGCAGCGGCCACCCCAGCCGGCCGGCGAGGGACCGGGCGAGCGTCGTCTTGCCCGCCCCCGGGCGTCCGGTGACCAGCACCACCGGCGCCGGCTGCGTCAGCTCTCCCACGGGGTCACTGTGGCACGACCGGGGCGCGCGGTGCGCCGTCCCGCGTCAGACCACCTCGACCGCGTGGTCGAGGCCGAGGAAGGCGCCGTAGCGGGCGGCCGCCGCCTCCAGCGCCGTCCGCTCGTCCGGGGTGAGACCACCGCGGTACGGCTCGAGGGTGAAGGTCACCCGACGGCCCAGGGTGCGGCGCATCCGCGCCACCAGCTGGCCGTCCACCAGCGCCATGCCGACCGCGCTCTCGCGGCCCCGCGGCACGACCCCCTCCGCGTCGAGCACCATCCGGCTGTCCTGGTAGCCCCGGTACATCTCGTCGAGGATCTGCAGCAGGTGCCCGCCGGGGTCCGGGTGCCCGGCCGGCGGCTCCGCTCCGGCGAGGTGCCAGTAGGTCCGCCCGTCGTGGTCGAAGCCGGCCAGCTGCCCGCGCACCGCGGCGAGCCCGCGGCGGGCGTCGGTGAGGGTGAGGCTGGCCCAGTACGCCAGGTCCCGCTCGGTGGCCGGCCCGTGGCCGGCGAGGTAGCGCAGCGCCAGCTCGGCCAGCGCCTCCTCCCGGTCGCGGGCGGGTGCGGGGGGCACCCGCGTGGCGAACAGGGCGTAGGTGTGGGAGCCGTCCCTCGGACGCCCGCTGCAGATGAGCCGGTCGAGCTCGAGCAGGTCCACCAGCAGCACCAGCACCGGCGCGGCGACCTCCACCCCTCGCCCGGCCAGCTCGTCCGCGAGCTCGCCGCGGGTCCGGTCCGGTGCCGCGGCCAGGACCTCGAGCACGCCCGTGGACAGCCGGTCCAGCTGCTCCCCGGTGAGACCGTGGTCCTGCAGCTGACGCAGCACCACCGGTCTGATCCGGGGCGCGGTCAGCTCGAGCAGCCAGGACACGTCCTGGCAGCCGACGTAGTGCCAGGTCGGGCGCAGGACGTGGGTGCGGACCACCCGGCCCTGCTCCAGCAGCCGCGCCAGGTCGGCCGGGTGCGGCGAGGCGGTGCGGCAGGCCACCGCCCACTCCGACTGGCTGGGGTTCTCCGCCTGCACGGCGAGCAGCCGGTCGACCACCGCGGCGGCGTCCGGGGTGTGCGGTGCGGTGAGGCCCTGGGTGTGCAGCCGCCAGCGGGCGATGTCGTGGTCGGTCACCATCGTCGTGGTCCGTCACCCTGCCTGGCTCGTCGGCGAGAGGCCCGTCGCGTCCCCGGGACGCGGTCTGGAGCGGATGACGGGAATCGAACCCGCATTCTCAGCTTGGGAAGCTGATGTTCTGCCATTGAACTACATCCGCGAGCCGCCGGGCGGGCCGGCTGCGCGGCCACTGTAGCGCATCCGGGCAGCGCGGTGGTGGCTCCGCGACGGTGGGGGTCGTCCCTGAGACGGCCCGGAAAGGACGCCCGGCACCGTGGTCAGCGAGCACCTCCGCGGCTTAGCGTGGCGACGTGAACAGCAACCAACCGTCCCAGCCGGGTGCGCCGCTGCTGGGGGCCACCCCCACCGCCGCCGGCCCGGGGGCCGCCGAGCCGCCGCTGCGCCCCGCCCCGCTGCGCGCCTCGGACCAGGACCGCGCCAAGGTCACCGCCGTGCTCAGCACCGCCTTCGCCGAGGGCCGGCTCACCCACGAGGAGCACGAGGAGCGCCTCGACCTCGCCATGCGTGCGCGCACCTTCGACGAGCTGATCCCGCTCACCGAGGACCTCGTGCCGCTGGACCGTCCACTGCCGGCCACCGGCACCGGGGAGCGCAGCGGGCCGGTCGTCGACCGCAGCACCAGCTCGGCCACCCCCGACCGATTCCTGGCGGTGTTCGGCGGCTTCGAGCGCAAGGGCCGCTGGCGCGTCCGCCGCCAGAACCAGCTGCTGATCGCCTTCGGCGGCGGCGAGCTGGACCTCACCGAGGCCGTCCTCGAGGGCGACCAGATCGAGATCGCGGGGCTGACCGTGTTCGGCGGGCTGGACGTCACGGTGCCGGAGGGGGTCGCCGTCCGCGACGAGACCGTCGCCATCTTCGGCGGCACCAGCGTCAAGGTGCCGGCCCCGCCGCCGGGGGCGCCGACCGTCGTGGTGAAGGGGTTGTGCCTGTTCGGCGGCATCGACATCAAGACACCGAGCAGGAAGAAGCTGCAGAAGGCGGCCCGCAAGGCCGAGCAGCGCCGCCACGGCTGCGGTCACTAGGGTGACCGGCGTGGACGAGCTCTTCGCGCCCCCGGGGACGGCCTGGCAGCAGATCTCCCCGCGGTGGCGCAGCTACGAGCTCGTCGGCACCGCGGTGGCCTGCCTGCTGCTCTCCACCGTCCCGGCGGTGCTGGTGGGGGTGCTGGCCGACCTGTGGTGGCTGAGCGCCGCGATCTGGGGCTTCTTCGCGCTGCTGCTGCTCGCCGACGTGCTGCTGGTGCGGCGTCGCTGGCGCAACTGGGGCTACGCCGAGCTGGACGACGACCTCTACATCACCCGGGGGGTGATGTTCCGCCGGCTGACCGTGGTCCCCTACGGGCGGATGCAGGTGGTGGACGTCACCAGCGGCCCCTTCGAGCGGGCCTTCGGGCTGGCGACGGTGAAGCTGGTCACCGCGAGCGCGAGCACGGACGCGACCATCCCGGGGCTCCCGCCGGACGAGGCCGCCCGGCTGCGCGACCAGCTCTCGCAGCGAGCCGAGGCAAGGCTGTCGGGGCTGTGAGCCAGCCACCCGGGCCCGGCTCGAGCCCGGACCCGCAGCCGCCCGAGCCGTCCCCCGCAGGCCCCGCCCCGGGCGGGGTGGCGCTGCCGACGACGCCGGTCGAGGTGGAGCCGGCACGCGCCCTCCCCGACGCCCCGACCGGTCCGGACGGCAAGAGGTTCGAGCGCGCCCACCCGCTGACCCCGCTGATCCAGGGCTGGCTGGTGCTGGTGGCCATCGTGATCGGCGTCGCCCGCGACCTGGTCCCCGACGGCGGCGAGGACAACCTGGTCGACAGCCTGGCCGGCTCGCTGCGCTGGATCCTGCCGCTCCTCGGGCTCGTGGTGGTGGTCGCGGCCGTGGCCGGCTACGTCACCTGGCGGTTCACCCGGTTCGTCATCGACGACGAGGAGCTGCGGATCGAGACAGGTGCCCTCTTCCGCCGGTCCAAGCGGATCCCGTTCCAGCGCATCCAGAGCATCGACCTGTCCCAGCCGCTGGCGGCGCGGCTCTTCGGGCTGGCCGAGCTGAAGATCGAGGCCGGGGCCGGGGACGCCGGGGCCAAGCTGCGCTTCCTCAGCCGGGGCAAGGCCTCCCAGCTGCGCGACTACCTGCTGACCCGCGCCGCCGGCGAGCGGCGCAGCGTCCACGAGGAGGGACCGCAGGCCAGCGCCTGGACCGACCTCAGCAGCGCCGACGAGGTGCTGGTGCGGCTGACGCCCGGCCAGCTGCTGCTGGGCTTCCTGCTGTCGGGCGACTTCCTGGTGCCGGTGCTCGTCCTGGCCGTCGGGCTGGGCGTCACCGGGTTCCTCGGCGTGGTGGTCTTCGCCCTGCCCGCGGTGATCCCCTTCGCCATCGGCCTGGCCTCCGCCGCCGGCCGCCAGGTGCTGGGCCAGTTCAACTACACGCTCTCCCGCTCGGGCCGGGGGCTGCGGATCAGCCGCGGGTTGACCAACCTGACCAGCCAGTCGGTCCCGGTCGACCGGATCCAGGGGATCAGCATCAGCCAGGGACTGCCCTGGCGCCCCTTCGGGCTCTACCGGGTGCGGATCGACGTGCTGGGCAGCACCACCGGCGTCGAGGACGGCAGCAAGCAGCTCAACCTGTCGCTGCTGTTCCCGGTGGCCACCCGCGACCAGGTGCGGACCGGGCTGGCCGCGGTCCTGCCCGAGGTGGACCTGGACGCCGTCGAGCTGCGACGCTCCCCCAGCAGCTCACGCTGGCTGCGCTGGGGTGACTGGTGGACGCTGCGGCACGGCTGGGACGACCGGGTGGTCGTCACCCGCCGCGGCTGGCTGCTGGACACCACCGCGGTCGTCCCGCACGCCAAGACGCAGTCGGTGCGGATCACCCAGGGTCCGGCGCAGCGGGCGCTGCGGCTGGCCACCGTCCACGTCGACACCACCCCCGGCCCGGTCACCCTGCAGGTCCTGCACGTCGCCGTCGAGGACGCCCGCACCCTGGCGACCGGGCAGCTGCAGCGGATGCGGCGGGCCCGCGCCGAGGCACCGGCCGGGACCGCGACCGGCCCCGCCCGTGCGCTGCCCCCGGAGCCCCGGGCGACCCCGCAGCCCACGGCGCCCGCGGTGGCGCAGCAGCCCCCCGGCCCGGACGCGGGCCTGGTCTAGGCTCGGCCCCGTGACTGACCACGCGGTTCTGGGCATCGACATCGGCGGCTCCGGCATCAAGGGGGCACCGGTCGACCTGGCCTCCGGGGAGTTCCGCAGGAAGCGGCTGCGCATCGACACCCCGGACCAGTCGACCCCGGACAAGGTCGCCGAGGTGGTGGCCCAGATCGTCGACCACTTCGCCGAGGACATCGGCGACGGCCCGATCGGCATCACGATCCCGGCCGTGGTCACCCACGGGCGCACCCGCTCGGCGGCCAACATCGACAGGTCGTGGATCGACTGCGAGGCCGAGAAGCTGTTCGAGGAGCGGCTCGGCCGCGACATCTACCTGGTCAACGACGCCGACGCCGCCGGTGTGGCCGAGGTCCACTACGGTGCCGCCAAGGACCACCCGGGCCTGGTGCTGCTGACCACCCTGGGCACCGGGATCGGCACGGCCATCATCCACCGCGGACTGCTGGTGCCGAACTCCGAGCTGGGCCACATCGAGGTCGACGGCCACGACGCCGAGACCCAGGCCTCCTCCGGCGTCAAGGACAGGCTCGGGCTCTCCTACGAGGAGTGGGTCCCCCGGCTGCAGCGCTACTACGAGACCGTCGAGGCGCTGCTGTGGCCGGACCTGATCGTGGTCGGCGGCGGGGTGTCGAAGGACTCCGACCTCTTCCTGCCGCAGCTGCGGCTGAAGACGCCGATCGTGCCCGCGGCGCTGCGCAACAAGGCCGGCATCATCGGCGCCGCCTGGCTGGCCGCCGAGCGGCGGGAGCGTCCGGAGCCGGTGCTCGACTACGTCGCCCCGGGCCAGGCGCAGGTCTCGCCCCAGAAGGCGCAGCACTAGCACCCGCGCCCGCAGGCCCCGCACCGGCCGCCCGGCACCGCACCAGCACGGCACCGGCCCGGGCGGGGGTCACATCCGCTCGGGTGCCTCGATGCCCAGCAGGTCCAGACCCCGGGCCAGCACGTCGCGGACGGCGGTGCAGAGCGCGAGCCGGGACGCCCGGACGTCCTCCTCGCTCTTGAGCACCGGGCACTGCTCGTAGAACACCGACAGCGCACCGGAGAGCTCGTAGAGGTAGGAGCAGAGCCGGTGCGGCTGCAGGCTGGTGCCGACCTCGACCACCACCTCGCCGAAGCGGGTGAGCAGCAGCGCCAGGGTCTGCTCGGCCGGCTCGTCCAGCCGCGTCACCGACGGGCTGACCGGGTGGCCCTCGGCCTCGGCGCGACGCAGCAGCTGGCACAGCCGGGCGTGGGCGTACTGCAGGTACGGCCCGGTGTCGCCGGTGGTCTGCACCATCCGGTCCAGGTCGAAGACGTAGTCCTTGACCAGGCTGTTGGACAGGTCGGCGTACTTCACCGCGGCCAGCGCGATGGGGCGGGCCGCCCGCTCCTCGGCGGCGTCCAGCAGGTCGGCCAGCTTCATCGTGCCGCCGTCGCGGGTGCGCAGCCGCTTGCCGTCCGAGCCCAGCACCATGCCGTAGCCGACGTGCTCCGCGCGGACCTCGGCCGGCAGGAAGCCGGCCTTGCGGGCGACCGCGAACACCTGGTTGAAGTGGAAGGTCTGCTCGGCGCCGACCACGTAGAGGATCCGGTCGGCGTGCAGGTCGCGGACCCGGTGCCGCAGCGCGGCCAGGTCGGTGGCGGAGTAGCCGAAGCCGCCGTCGCGCTTGCGGACGATCATCGGCGCGTTGAAGCCCTCGACGAAGACCACCAGCGCGCCGTCGTCGACAACGGCCGCACCGCTCTCCTCCAGCTCGGCCACCACCGCCGGCAGGTCGTCGTTGTAGGTGGACTCACCGGCCAGGTCGGCGTCGGTGAGCAGCACGCCGAGGCGCTCGTAGGCGGCCCGGAAGCCGGCCAGCGAGATGTCGATCAGCTGCCGCCAGATGGCCAGGGTCTGCTCGTCGCCGGACTGCAGCAGGACCACCCGCTGCCGGGACGCGTCGGCGAAGGCCTCGTCGGCGGCGAAGTGGGCGTTGGCGCGGCGGTAGAGCTCCTCGGCCCCGGCCAGGTCGAGGCCGGCCACGTCGAGGCCCTCGGCGAGGATCTGCTCCACCAGCATCCCGAACTGCCGGCCCCAGTCGCCGATGTGGTTCTGCGGGACGACGGTGTGGCCGAGCGCCCGCAGCACCCGGGTCAGGCAGTCGCCGATGATCGTCGAGCGCAGGTGGCCGACGTGCATCTGCTTGGCCACGTTGGGCGCGGAGTAGTCGATGACCACGGTCTCGCCGCCCCCGCCGGGGACGCCCGAGGCCGGGTCGGTGAGCACCTCGGTGGCCGCGCGGGCCAGCACGTCGGTGCGCAGCCGCAGGTTGATGAACCCGGGGCCGGCCACCTCCGGCGGCTCGCACAGGTCGCCCAGGTCGGCCTGCTCCACCACCCGCTGCGCGACCTCGCGCGGCGGGCGCCCCTCGGTCTTGGCCAGCCGCAGCGCGACGTTGGACTGGAAGTGACCGAACTGGGGCTTGGTGGCGGGGCGCAGCTCGGGGTCGATGCCGGTGACGGCCTCGATCCGCCGGCTCAGCGCCTGGGGCAGGGACGACATGGGCGACATTGTTCCACGCAGCCGCACCCCTGCCGGCCGCCCGCGGCGGGGCCGGACGCCGCCCCCCGGCGCGCGGTCGGGCGCCGGCCCGGGCAGCCCGGGCGCGTGGGCCGTGCGACCCCGGGTACAGGCCCGGCAGCGACCCTGAGAGGGTCGGATCAGGCAGAACCATCCGCACGATCAGGAGAGATCACATGACCCAGGTTCCCAACGTCACGCTCAACGACGGGGCCACCATCCCGCAGCTCGGGTTCGGGGTCTGGCAGGTCGAGGAGGACGACATCGTCCCCGCCGTCAGCGCCGCGCTGGAGATCGGTTACCGCCACATCGACACCGCGCAGATGTACGGCAACGAGGAGGGCGTCGGGAAGGCCATCGCCCAGTCCGGCATCCCGCGTGACGAGATCTTCGTGACCACCAAGCTGAGCAACCAGCGCCACGGCGACCCGGAGGTCGCGCTGCAGGAGTCGCTGGAGCGGCTCGGCATGGACCGGGTCGACCTGTACCTCGTGCACTGGCCGCTGCAGGAGGGCACCCACGTGCAGGCGTGGGAAGGGCTGCTGCGGGCGCGTGAGCAGGGGCTGACCACCAGCGTCGGCGTCTCGAACTACCACGCCCACCACCTCGACGACATCATCTCCGCCACCGGCGTCACCCCCGTGGTGGACCAGGTGGAGCTGCACCCGACGTTCACCCAGGTGCCGCTGGTGCAGGAGATCCGCAGCCGCGGCATCGAGGTCGAGGCCTGGACGCCGCTGGGCCGCGGCGACCTGGAGGAGGACGTCATCACCGGGCTGGCCGAGCGGCTGGGCCGCAGTCCCGGCCAGGTCGTGCTGCGCTGGCACCTGCAGAAGGGCTACATCGTCTTCCCGAAGTCGGTGACCCCGTCGCGGATCAAGGAGAACTTCGAGGTCTTCGACTTCGAGCTGACCGAGGACGACATCGCCGCCATCGACGGCCTCGACCGCGGTGAGCGCACCGGGGGCCACCCCGACGAGCTCTGACCCCGGGGCCACCCGCACCGGCAGACCGACGCCGTCCACCCTCCCCCAGCGCGAGGGTGGACGGCGTCGGCGGCTCCAGCTCCCCCTCGAGGAGCGGGACTCCAGTGTGCGCCTGAGGGAGCCGCGGACGGAAGAGGGGTCGGCGCGGCCGGTCAGCCGAGCTGCTCGCGGAGCGCGGCCAGCACCTCCGCGGGCATCCCGTAGCCGTGCTGCGGGGCCGGGTATCGGCGCTCGCGGACGTCCTCGGCGTAGGCCCGCACCCCGGCCACCATGGCCTGCTGCAGGTCGGCGTAGCGCTGCACGAACCGGGCGCCGACGCCCTCGCGCATGCCGAGCAGGTCGTGCAGCACGAGCACCTGGCCGTCGACGGCCGGGCCGGCCCCGATGCCGATCACGACGGTGCCGGGCAGCCGCGGCACGAGGAGCTCGGTGAGCTGGGAGGGGACCGCCTCCAGCACGACCGAGAAGCAGCCCGCCGCCGCCAGCGCCTCGGCCTCGCCCAGCACCCGGGTGGCCGAGGCGAGGTCGCGGCCCTGGGCCCGGAAGCCGCCGAGGGCGCTCGCGCTCTGCGGCGTCAGCCCCACGTGCCCCATCACCGGGATGCCGGCGGCCATGACCGCCCGCGCCCGCGACAGCGGCACCGGACCGCCGCCCTCCAGCTTCACCGCGTCGACCCCCGCCTCCTTCACGAACCGGACGGCCGAGGTCACGGCGAGCTCGTCGGAGGCCTCGTAGCTGCCGAAGGGCAGGTCGGCCACCAGCAGCGGCGTGGTCAGCCCGCGGCGGACCGCCCGGGCGAGCACCAGCATCTCCTCCAGCTCGACGCCGGTGGTGGAGTCGAGCCCCAGCACGGTCATCGCCGCGGAGTCGCCGACCAGCACGACGTCGACGCCGGCCTCCTCCGCGGCCCGGGCGCCGGGGAAGTCGTAGGCGGTGACCATCACCACGGGACGTCCCTCGCGCTTGAGGGCGGCCAGGCCCGGCAGGGTCACCGGCGGCCGGGCGCCGCCGGCAGGGCGCTGGGCGGGTCGGGCCGACACGGTCAGCGGGCCCCGTCGGTGAGCAGGGTGGCCGGGTCGGCGTCCACCCGCAGGACGGCGTTGCTGCCCCGCTCCACGTGCACCACCCGCGGGGAGTAGCGCTGCAGCTCGAGCTCG
The DNA here is from genome assembly GCF_009742705.1 of Auraticoccus cholistanensis. Classification (GTDB taxonomy): domain Bacteria; phylum Actinomycetota; class Actinomycetes; order Propionibacteriales; family Propionibacteriaceae; genus Auraticoccus; species Auraticoccus cholistanensis. The sequence continues at coordinate 368,238 of NZ_WPCU01000004.1, read as the reverse complement.
TCGTACTGGCCGTAGGAGATGACGATGACGGTGTCGCCGCGGTGCACCAGCCGGGCGGCCGCCCCGTTGACCTTGACCTCGCCGCTGCCCCGCGCGCCGGCGATGGTGTAGGTCTCGAAGCGGGCCCCGTTGTCGACGTCGACGACGGCCACCTGCTCGTGGGGCAGGATGTCGGCCGCCTCCAGCAGGTCGGGGTCGACGGTGATCGAGCCGACGTAGTGCAGGTCGGAGTCGGTGATGGTGGCCCGGTGGATCTTCGACTTGAGCATCGTGCGGTGCACGTCGGCTCCTCTTCTCGGTGCGGTCGGGTCAGCTGGCCGGCGGGGTCAGCAGCTCGTTGTCGATCAGCCGGACGGCGCCGACGCGGGCGGCCACGGCGGCCAGCACCGGGCGGTCGTCGAGCGTGCCGACTGCGGTGAAGGTGTCGGGGTCGACCAGGGCCAGGTACTCCGGCTCCACCCCGTCGCGTTGCATCGCGGCCAGCCCGGCGGCCACGGCGCGGTGGGGGTCGCGCTCACCGGAGCGGACCGCGGCGCCCACCGCGTCGAGCCCGTGCCGCAGCGCGAGGGCGCGGGGCCGGTCGGCCGCCGTCAGGCGGACGTTGCGGCTGGACAGCGCCAGCCCGTCCGGCTCGCGGACGGTGGGCACGGTCTCGATGCGCACCGGCAGGTCGAGGTCGCGGACCACCCGGCGCACCACCGCCACCTGCTGGGCGTCCTTCTGGCCGAAGAAGGCGACGTCGGGGCCGACCATGCCGAAGAGCTTGGTGACCACCAGCGCCACCCCGTCGAAGTGGCCGGCGCCCCGCTGCACCCCCTCCAGCGGCTCGCTGACGCCCCGCACCTGGATCCGGGTGGCGAACCCGGGCGGGTAGACCTCCTGCGGCGGCGGGGCGAACAGCACGGTGGCGCCCGCCGCGGCGGCGAGCCGGGCGTCGGCCTCCTCGTCGCGGGGGTAGGCGGCCAGGTCGTCGGGGTCGTCGAACTGGGTGGGGTTCACGAACAGCGAGACCACCACCTCAGAGCAGGCCGCGGCCGCGGTCCGCACCAGCGTCAGGTGGCCCTCGTGCAGGGCTCCCATGGTGGGGACCAGGCCGATGGTGCTCCCGGCGCGGCGGGCCGGCTGCAGGTGCTCCCGCAGCTCGGCGACAGTGCGGACGGTGCGCATCAGGCGGCCCGCCCGGCCAGCCGGCGGGTGGCCCCGGCCAGCGCGTCGAACAGCGCCAGCTGCTCCGGCAGCCGCTCGGCCAGCACCGCGCGGTGACGGCCCACGGTCTCCTCGTCGCCGCGGGCGATCGGACCGGTCAGCGCGTCGGCCCCGCCGCGGAGCGCCCAGGACTCGACGGTGGCGCGCACCAGCGGCACCAGCCGCTCCCGCGGCAGGCCGGCGGTGGCGGCCAGCTGCTCGGCGGCGTCCTCGAGCACCACCAGGAAGTTGGAGGCCAGGCAGGCGGCGGCGTGGTAGGCCACCCGGTCCTCATCGGCGACGGCCACCGGCTCCATCCCGCAGGCGGTCGCCAGCGCGGTGGCCACCGCCAGCGCCCGCTCGCTGCTGCCGGCGACGGCGGCCGTGGTGCCGGCGAGGTCGGCGCCGTCGCGGGGGATGGTCATCAGCGGGTGCACCGAGAAGGCCTCGTGCGGGGCCAACGGCGCCAGGCTCGTGGCCCCGGAGACGTGCCCGACCAGCCGGCCCGGGCGCTCGGGCAGCGCCGCCGCCACGGCCGCGATGGCGGCGTCGGGGACGCAGAGCAGCACGACCGGGTCGTCGTCGATGTCGGCGCCGCGGCCGAGCGGTCCCCGGACGGCGACCCCGGCGGCGAGGAGCGCGGCCGCCAGGGCGGTCCCTGCGCGCCCGGCGCCCACCACGGTCACCGCCGGCGGCAGCGCACGCTGGGCGTCCATGTGGGTGTCCGTCCTGCCCGGCGAGCGGGCCTGGGTTGGGTCCTGGCCGGGTCGCGGCCCCGGCGCCCACCGATGCTACCGACGAAAACGACATCAGATCCGCCGCTGTGCCTATATGGGCACAGCCTCGGATCTGGTGCCAGAAAGTTCGGGTGGCTCCTAGGTCGTCAGGTCACGCAGCCGCACCAGCAGCACCGACGCGGCGGCGACGGCCAGGGCGACCACGACCATGACCAGGGTCGCGGTCCGGTCCAGCTGCTCCAGAGGCAGCGCCGAGGAGTGGCGGAAGGGGCTGAGGGCCTGCAGCCACGCCGGCAGCCGCAGCAGCTCCCCCAGCTGACCCAGCGCCAGGGCCAGCACCATCGCACCCCAGCCGAGGGGCACGGTCAGCCGCGGCAGCACCGCGAACACCAGACCGGCCACCGCCACCACCACCAGCGCAGCCGGGACGTGGGCCAGCGCGGCCGCCGGACCGGTGCCCAGCCAGGACGCCCCCCGACCGGCCACCACGAGCCCGACCCCCGCCGCCGACCCGGCAGCCAGGGCCACCAGAGCGGTCACCACGAACCCCAGGGCCAGCTGGACCGCCAACCAGCTCCGGACGGCGACCGGCGCCGCGAGCAGCAGCTCGGCGCGGCCCTCGCTCTCCTCCGTCCGCAGCCGCAGCACGGTCTGGACGCCGGCCGCCGCGGCGAGCACACCGGCCATGCCCAGCAGGGCGGCCGTGAAGACCTCCACCGTCCCGCCCGCGACGCCCGGCTGCAGACGGGCGATGAGCTGGCCCAGCGCCTCGTTGGACTCCACCGCCTCGGCGACCACCGGCGCCAGCAGCCCGGCCAGTCCACCCAGCGTGGCCGCCCCGAGACACCACCCGACGAGGCTCGGGAGCTGGTGACGGACCGCCAGTCCGCTCACCGAGCCCGTCAGCCGGCCTCCCGCGGCCGGTCCAGGCCGATCGGCGAGCACGCTGTCACCCAGGTCCCGGCGCCGGCGGAGCAGCACGGCGGTCCCGAAGAGCAGCGTCACCGCGACGACGTGGAGCACCAGCACCTCCGGGCGCTGCTGGCCGAACGGGGAGACCCGCTGACTCCAACCGATCGGCGACAGCCACGACGGCCACGCCGGCTCGGCGCGGGTGGGGTCCGCGCCGGCAGGGCCGAGAGCGTCACCGATCCCGCGCACCAGGTAGGCCAGGCCCACCAGCGCACCCGCCGCACCGGCGGCCGCCCGCGCCGTGGGCAGGACCTGCGCGCAGACCGCGGCCACGCCCGCGAACACCAGTCCAGCGAGCGCCAGGGCCACCCCGCTGAGCAACGCCCCGGCGAGCTCGAGGCCGGCCACCAGGAAGCCCCCGGTGACCAACCCGGCGAGCAGCAGGCCGACCACTGCAGCCGTGACCAGGGTCGCCACGAGCGGCAGCAGCCGTCCGGTCGGCGTGGCGCCGACCAGCTCCGCCCGCCCGGCGTCCTCGTCACCGCGGGTGTGGCGCACCACCAGGAACACGTTCATCAGCCCTGCGAGCACCGCGAGGAAGGTGAAGACCTGGAAGAAGGTGACCGCGCCCACGCCCGTGCCGTCCGGGGTGCCGCGCAGGAACAGGAAGGCGGGGTTGGCGGCTGCCACGGCCACGAGCGCCGCCCGCTGCTCCTCGTCGCCGAACTCGGCCCTGACCGCGCTCGCCGACGCGACGGCGAGCACGCCGATCCCGCCGGCCCAGGCCAGCAGCTGCCAGCGGTCCCGACGCAGCTGCGCCCTCACCAGCACGCCCAGCCGGGCACGCACCAGGGTGGCCATCACCGCACCTCCCCCTCCGTGCCGTCCCCATAGTGACGCAGGAACAGCTGCTCCAACGAGGGCGGGCCGGCCAGCACCGTGCTCGGCCGCAGCCGCGCCAGCTCGGCCAGCACCTCCGGCAGCCGGTCGGGGTCGACGTCGAACTCGAGGGTGCCGTCCGCGGTGCGCAGCGACGTCACCCCGACCAGGGAGCCGAGCACCGCGGCGGCGACGGGCGCAGCGCCGTCACCGCCGGCAGCGACCCGGAAGGTGGTGCGCGTGAGCTCGCGGAGTTCGGCCAACGTCCCGGTCTGCACGGTCCGGCCGGCGCGGATGATGGTGACCCGGTCGCACAGCCGCTCCACCTCGCTGAGGATGTGGCTCGACAGCAGCACCGCGGAGCCCTCGGCGCGCACACGCTCGACGTGGCGGGCGAACACGGCCTCCATCACCGGGTCCAGGCCGCTGGTCGGCTCGTCCAGCAGGTACAGCCGCGCCGGACGGGAGAAGGCGGCCACCAGCACCACCTTCTGCCGGTTCCCCCTGGAGTACTGACGGGCGAGCTTGGTGGTGTCCAGCTCGAAGTCCTCCACCAGCTGCCGGCGCAGCTGCGGGTCGGCTCCACCGCGGAGCCGGGTCAGCAGGTCGATGATCTGGCCGCCGCTCAGGTTCGGCCACAACCCCACGTCACCCGGCACGTAGGCCAGGTCGCGGTGCACGACGACGGCGTCCGCCCACGGGTCGCGCCCGAGCACGGTGGCACGTCCGCCGCTGGCGCGGATGAGGCCCAGCAGGATGCGGAGCGTGGTGGACTTGCCCGCCCCGTTGGGGCCGAGGAAGCCGTGCACCTCGCCAGGGCGGACCTGCAGATCCAGTCCGTCCAGGGCGGCAGTGCGTCCGAAGTGCTTGCGCAACCCGGACACGTCGATGATGAGCTCGGCACGCATGGGCCGGTCCTCTCGTGGTCGCACGACAGCGCCACGGCAGGTCGCCGGGGCGCTCCGCTGCTCGCGGGCCGACCAGGCTTCCCGGCTCTCCAGCTGTGAGACTAGACCCGCGGGAGGTGCGCGTACAGGGGCCCGGGTGCACCCGGGCTACCGCGCCGGCGGGCGGTGTGACTACGGTGCCCCATGGCTCCTCGACTCCCCCGTCTGGCCGGACGCCCCCGCCGGCTCCCCCTGCTCGTCCTCGCCCTCGCCCTGGGCAGCACCACGGTGCTCGGCGGCGCGCCCGACGCCGCCGCCGCCCAGGACCCGATCGCCACCCGCCACTGGACCTCCACCGGCGACTGGACCGCCGGGTCCGGCTCCGGCACGGTGGCCCGCAACGGCAACCTGGCCCTGGACGTGCCCACCTCCACCACCAGCTACACCGACCCCCACACCGGCAAGCGGCGCAGCTACGAGGTCTCCACCTGGACCTCGCCGCGGGTGTCGACCAGCTTCGGCGCCACCGAGCTGATCGCCTCCTGGAACGCCGCCACCACCGCCGACACGTTCGTCGAGGTCCGGCTGTCCGGGCGCACCACCTCCGGCGCGGACACCAAGTGGTACGTGATGGGCCGCTGGACCCAGCAGGACGGCGCCGGCAGCATCAGGCGGACCTCGGCCGGCTCCCAGTCCGACGACCACGCCCGGGTGGCCACCGACACCCTCATCACCAAGCCGGGGGTGCAGCTCAGCAGCTACCGGGTCCAGGTCCGGCTGCACCGGGCCGCCGGCACCGGCCGCCACCCCTACCTGCGGGGGCTGACGGTGATGGCCTCCGACATCCCCGCCCGCAGCTCGGTGAGCACCTCCGCGCCGACGGGGCGGGCGGCCGGCACGGTGCTGGCGGTGCCCACCTACTCCCAGCAGGTGCACACCGGGCACAGCCCGCAGTTCGGCGGCGGCGGCGAGGCGTGGTGCTCGCCCACCTCGGTGGCCATGGTGCTGGACTACTGGAAGCTCGGCCCCTCACGCAGCCAGACCTCCTGGCTCGGCTCCGGCCACCCGGACCCGCAGGTGGACCACGCCGCCCGCTACACCTACGACTACGCCTACCAGGGCACCGGCAACTGGCCGATGAGCACCGCCTACGCCAACCACCGCGGCGCCAACGCCTTCGTCACCCGGCTGCACAACCTGCGCGAGGCGGAGACCTTCATCGAGGCCGGGATCCCGCTGGTCGTGTCGGTCTCGTTCAGCCGCGACGAGCTCGACGGCGCCGGCTACGGCACCGACGGCCACCTGCTGGTGGTGGTCGGGTTCACCCGCTCCGGCGACGTGGTGGTCAACGACCCGGCCTCGCACCTGGCGAAGTCCAACGCCCAGGTCCGCACCACCTACGACCGGGCCCAGTTCGAGAAGGCGTGGCTGACCGGCTCCAAGGGCACCACGTACGTCATCGCGCACCCCAGCACGCCCCTCCCCCGGTCCTGGGGCGCCTGGTGAGCCCTGCCCCGTTCCTGGGGCGCCTGGTGAGCCCTGCCCCGTTCCTGGGACCCTGGTGAGTTCTGCCGCCGCTCAGGCGCCGGGCGGAGGCGGTTCGCTCCGCTTCTGCCCGGTGCGGGCGGCGGCCCGCGCCACCAGCTGCGCGGCGACCGGCACGGTCAGCAGCTGGAACAGCCCGATCAGCACGATCATGCCCATGTCGATGCCGGTCCGCAGCCGCAGCCCGACCCCCAGCAGCACCAGCAGCAGGCCCAGCACCTGCGGCTTGGTGCCGGCGTGCATCCGGGTCAGCAGGTCGCCGAAGCGCAGCACGCCGATCGCCGCGGTGAGGCACAGCAGCGAGCCGAGCAGCAGGCAGACCAGGCCGGCGATGTCGAGCACCTGCTCAAGCACCCTCGCCCCCTCTCCCCGGGGCGTCCTCGCCGGTGCGGCCCAGGTAGTTGTTCGGCGACGGCTCGTCGCTGCCGCGGTCGTGGTCGCGGGCCACGAACCGGGCGATGGCCACCGAGCCGACGAAGCCCAGCAGCGACAGCGAGACCAGGATCGGCAGCGTGGTCGGGTTGCGGTTGATCGCCGCCTCCAGCCCGAACGCGCACACCATGATCGAGATCAGCACCTCGCTGGCGACGGTGCGGTCCAGCACCGAGGGGCCGCGGATGATCCGCACCAGCACCAGCGCGGCCGAGACCACGAGCAGGGCGGCGCAGAGCGTCACCAGGACAGACTGCAGGCTCATGGACGTCCTCCCGGTGCGGCGGGGCCCGCTGCGGCGGGGCCCGGTTCGAGGCCGAAGGCGTGCATCACCCGGCGCTCGGTGCGCAGCACCCGCTCCACGGCGGCCGCACGTCCCTCCGGGGTGTGGACGTCGATCACGTGCACCCGCATCCGGCGCCCGTCGAGGTCGGTGATGACCGAGCCGGGGACCAGCGTGGTGATCTCGCTGGTCAGCGTGCGCACCAGGTCGTGGTCGGTGTTCAGCAACACCTCGAGCTCGGTCCCGGTGGCCGCCGGTCCGGGCCGGACCGACAGCCAGGCCACCTGCAGCGACGCCCACACCAGCTCCCCCAGGAACGTGACCAGCAGCCAGAGCAGGGCCAGCGGGCGCGGCCGCAGCCCCAGCGTCAGCCGCGGCAGCGGGAACGCGAGCAGCACCAGCGCCGACAGCAGCAGCCCACCCACCACCAGCACCGGGGTGATCTCGCCCCACAGGCAGACCCAGATCACCGTCAGCACCAGCAGCGGGACCGGCTGCAGCCTCGCGCGGATCACGGCACCACGTCCCCGAAGACGGCCCGGACGTAGCCGGCGGGCTCCAGCAGCTCGGCCGCGGCCCGGTCGGTGACGCCGAACAGCGGACCGGCCACCACGGTCAGCGCCACCCCCACCAGCACCAGGGCCGCGGTCGGCAGCACCACCCCGGGCGCCAGCGCGTACAGCCGCTCGTAGCGCCGCTCGAGCCGGTTCTCGCTCGTCACCGGCGCCACCACGGGGACCCGCCAGAAGGCGCGGGTCCAGACCCGGCTGACGGCGTAGAGGGTGAGCAGGCTGGTCAGCACCGACCCGGCCAGCAGCGCGTACACCAGCCAGCCGCCCTGCTCGGCGCCGGCCTGCATCAGACCCACCTTGCCCAGGAAGCCGGAGAACGGCGGGATGCCGCCCAGGTTGGCCGCCGGCACCCCGTACAGCACCGCCAGCAGCGGCGAGACGCGGGCCAGGCCGCCCAGCCGCGACATCGAGGTCGACCCACCGCGGCGCTCGATCAGCCCCGCCACCAGGAACAGCGTGGTCTGGATGGTGATGTGGTGGGCGACGTAGAAGATGGACGCGCTCAGCCCGGCCGGCGAGGCGAGCGCGATCCCCAGCACCATGTAGCCGATGTGGCTGACCAGGGTGAAGGACAGCATCCGCTTGATGTCGTCCTGGGCGACCGCGCCGAGGATGCCGACCAGCATGGTCAGCAGCGCCGCCCACAGCAGCAGGGTCTGCAGCGGGCTGCCGGGGAAGAGCAGGGTCTGGGTGCGGATCATCGCGTAGACGCCGACCTTGGTCAGCAGCCCGGCGAACACGGCCGTCACCGGGGCGGGTGCGGTCGGGTAGGCGTCGGGCAGCCACCCCGAGAGCGGGAACACCGCCGCCTTCACCGCGAACCCGGTGAGCAGCAGCAGCTGCAGCAGCAGCGACGTCCCGGCCGGGATGTCGTCGAGCCGGGTGGAGAGCTGGGCCAGGTTCACCGTGCCGGTGGCCGCGTAGACCATGGCCAGCGCGATCAGGAAGATCGAGGAGGAGGCCAGGCTGACGAAGACGTAGGAGATCCCGGCGCGCACCCGCTCGGCGCTGGCGCCCAGGGTGAGCAGCACGAAGCTGGCGGCCAGCAGCATCTCGAACCCGACGTACATGTGGAACAGGTCGCCGGAGATGAAGGTGGTCGACACCCCCGACAGCAGCACCAGCAGGGTCGGGTGGAAGATCGGCAGCGGCGCCTCGCCGAAGGAGGTGCGCCGGGCGCTGCTGAACGCGCCGCTCTCGCGGTCGGTGGCGCCACGGCCCTGCCCGATGGCGTAGAGCAGCACCCCGAAGGTGACGACCACGGCCACCACGACCATCAGCGCGGCGAGCCGGTCGATGACCAGGGTGACGCCCTGCGGCGGGACCCAGCCGCCGACGTGGACGACCTGCAGGCCGTACCGGTCGGCGCCCCACAGCAGCACCGCGCTGATCGCCAGCACCAGCGAGAGCGTGGCGACCGTGACTGCGCGCTGCAGCCGGGTCCGGCGGCGCACCACCAGGGCCAGCCCGGCCCCGACCAGGGGGAGCAGCACCGGCAGCGGCACCAGGTCCAGCAGCAGCTCGCGCACGTCCGTGGCGAAGATCACCGGGCACCTCCGGGGTCGGGGTCCTCGCCGGGACGGGGTTCGGCGTCGACCCCGCCGTGGAAGTCGCTCTCGGACATGTCGTTGGCCAGCGCCCGCAGGCCGATGCGGGCGTCCTCGGGGTCGTTCTCGACGAGGTCGCTGCGCCGCAGCTGCCAGGACCGGTGGGCCAGCGCCAGCACGAACCCGGTCATGGCCAGGGTGATGACGATCGCGGTCAGCGACATCGCCTGGGGCAGCGGGTCGGCCATCGGCCCCGCGCCCAGGTCGACGATCGGCGCCCGCCCGCGGGGCCCGGCGGCCACCACGAAGAGCAGGTTGATGCCGTTGCCGAGCAGCAGGAAGCCGAGCAGGGCACGGACCACGCTGCGGGCCAGCAGCAGGTGCACCCCGCACCCGACCAGCACGCCCGCGAGCACGCAGAGCAGCACGTCCGGGGTCATCGCAGCACCTGCCTCTCGGTGGCCAGCGGCGGTGCCGAGGAGCCCCGTGCCAGCCGGGCGCGGCGGATCTGGTCCTCCTCGATCTGGACGTCGAGGTGGCCGCCCAGGCTGCGCAGCACGTCGAGCACCAGCCCCACGACCACCAGGTAGACGCCGATGTCGAAGACGGTGGAGGTGACCAGGTGCAGCTTGCCGAGCAGCGGGACCGAGACGTCGAAGATCCAGGTCTGCAGCACCCGGCCGCCGAACAGGATCGAGACGAAGCCGAAGCCGGCGGAGAGGAACAGCCCCGCCCCCATCAGCAGGCCGGGGGTGACCGGGACGGCGGCCTGCAGCTCGGCCCGGCCACCGGCCAGGTAGCGCACGGTGAGCGCCAGCCCCGCGACGAGGCCCGCCGCGAAGCCGCCGCCGGGGAGGTTGTGCCCGGACAGCAGCAGGTACACCGACCAGACGATGATGGTGTGGAAGACCAGCCGGGTGACGACCTCCAGCACCACCGAGCGCCGCTCGGCCGGCACCTGCTGGCCCTCGGCCAGCCACGAGGAGGCGGTGGTCAGCGGCCGGGTGTACTGGCGGCGGCGGGCCCGGGCCTGGCGCAGCCGCTCGTTGTGCTCGTGGACCTGGTTGCCGCGGACGTAGACCAAGCTGGCGATGCCGGTGGCCGCCACGAGCACCACCGAGAGCTCGCCCATGGTGTCCCAGGCGCGGGTGTCGACCAGGATGACGTTGACGATGTTGTAGCCGCCGCCGAAGTCGACCGCGGTGACGTCCAGGCCGGTGGAGGCCGGCGGTGCGTCCCGGGCGCCGCTGGCCACCAGCGCCACCAGGGTCACCGTGGCCCCGACGGCCACCCCGATCACGGTGCGGACCACGCGCTGGCGGCGGGTGGAGTCGTCGTTGAAGCGTCCGCTGAAGCGCCGCAGCACCAGCACGAGGACGACGAGGGCGACCGACTCCACCAGCACCTGGGTGAGCGCCAGGTCGGGGGCGCCGTGCAGCACGAAGACCATCGCGGTGGCGTAGCCGGTGACGCCGACGCAGAACACGCCGCGCAGCCGCCGCCGGGAGCGGACGGCCGCGACCGCCGCGACCACCGCCACCGCGGCGACGCCCAGGTCGGCGGGGGTGGCGAACCACAGCACGTCGGCGGGCCAGCTGATGCCGTGCAGCGCGACCGCGCCGGCGAGGAGCAGCACCAGCGTGCCGAGGACGAGCCCCAGCTGCAGGGGCAGCGAACCGCGCTGGACGGCCCCGGTGACCTCCAGCGACAGCCGGTCCAGCGACCGCATCACCACGCGGTAGGCCGTGCTGGCCGAGGGCACGCGGGAGAGCCGCTGCTGCACCGCCTCCACGCCGTCACGGCCCAGCACGACCAGCGCGCCGAGCAGCAGGGTGAGCACCGACAGACCCAGCGGCCACCCGAGCCCGTGCCACAGCCCGAGGTGGACCCGGTGGTCGGCGGCCGGCATCGAGCCGGCGTAGCCGGTGAGCCAGGGCTCGATCCAGGTCGACAGCGGCCCGGCCAGCAGCGAGGCGGCGGCCAGCACCACGGGGACGCCGACCAGGGCCCCCGACGGCGGGTGCAGCACGGGGGTGTCGTCGAGACCGCGCTTGGTGGGGAAGGCGCCCAGCGCGAACCGGGCGCTGTAAGCCACGGTGAGCACCGAGCCGGTCACCAGCACCGCGAGCACCACGCCGTCGGCGACGCTGCCGGCGCGGGCGGCGGTGAGGAAGGTGTCGTAGGCCATCTCCTTGGAGACGAAGCCGAGCAGCGGGGGCACGCCGGCCATCGAGGCCAGCGCGAGCAGGGTGGCCGTGGTGAGCAGCGGCCAGCGGCGTCCCAACCCGGAGAGCTCACGCAGGTCGCGGGTGTCGGTGGAGTGGTCGATGGTGCCGACGACGAGGAACAGGCAGCCCTTGAACAGCGCGTGGGCGAGCAGCAGCGTCAGCGCCGTCAGCCCGCCGTTGTAGCTGCCGACGCCGGCCACCACGGTGAGGAAGCCGAGCTGGCTGACCGTGCCGTAGGCCAGCAGCAGCTTGAGGTCGTGCTGGCGCAGCGCCCGCCAGGCGCCGATCAGCATGGTCAGCCCGCCGACCCCCAGCACCACCGGCAGCCAGACGTCCGCGTCGGCGAACCCCGGGGCCAGCCGGGCCACCAGGTAGATGCCGGCCTTGACCATCGCCGCGGCGTGCAGGTACGCGCTGACCGGGGTGGGGGCGGCCATCGCCCCCGGCAGCCAGAAGTGGAAGGGAACCTGGGCGGACTTGCTGAGCGCGCCGACCAGGATGCAGGCGAGGGCGGCCTCCACCACGGGCCCGGTGGGCGGGGCGGCGAGCACCTCGCTGAGCTGGTAGGTGCCCGCGGCCTCGCCGAGCAGGACGATGCCCAGCAGCATGGCCAGCCCGCCGAAGGTGGTCACCACCAGCGCCTCGGTGGCCGCCGAGCGGGCCGCCTTGGTCTCGGGACGGTGCCCGATCAGCAGGTAGGACAGGACGGTGGTGGCCTCCCAGAACACGAAGAGGACCAGCAGGTCGTCGGTGGCGACCAGACCGAGCATGGCGCCGGCGAACCCGGTCAGGCAGCCGGCGAACCGTCCCAGCCCGGGCTCGTCCTCGTCGAAGTAGGCGGCGCAGTAGACCAGCACGGCCGCGCCCACGCCACCCACCACCAGGCACATCAGCCAGGCCAGCGGGTCGAGCAGGAAGCTGAGCCGCAGGTCCAGGCTCGGCACCCACGTCCAGGAGATCCTCGGCGGGGTGTCGGAGTGGGCGGCACCGGTCTGCGCCAGCGCCCAGACCGCGGTGGCGGCCGGAGCGGCGGCCAGCAACCAGAAGGCCCGACGACCCACCACCCGCACCAGCCAGGGCGCCGCGACCGCCGCGACGGCATGGGCGAGCAGCAGCAAGGTCACGGGGCTCCCTTGGTCGGAATCGGCCGGGGGGAGGTCATTCTAGAGGCACGACCGCAGCAGGCCCCCGCGACGGCTCAGGGGCCCGGCTGGCAGTGGGGGCAGTGGTAGCTGCGCCGCTCCTGCCCCGGCGGGCCGAACTCCTCGCTCACCACCAGGGTGCCGCAGCGCCGGCAGGGCTTGCCCGGACGCTCGAAGACCCAGTGCTCCTCACCGCGGCGACGCACCCCCGTGGTCACCTGGTCGTGGTGCAGCTTGTTGGCCTCGAGCAGCCGGCGGGCCCGCTCCACCACGGCGGCCACGTCCGCGACCTCGCCCACCGGGCGGCGGGGGTGGATGCCCTGCAGGAACAGCGTCTCGGCCCGGTAGAGGGTGCCGATGCCGGCCAGGTTCCGCTGGTCGAGCAGGGCCTCACCGATGGTCCGCCCGGGGTGGTAGCGGATCCGCCGGACGGCCTCGGCGGCGTCGAAGGCCGGGTCGAGCAGGTCCGGGCCCAGGTGGCCGACGACCTCGTCCTCGGCGTCGGTGCGCACCATCTCCACCACCGGGATCCGCAGCCCGACGCAGGTGTGGGTGGCTCCGGCCAGCACGATGCGGATCTGGTCCGCCGGGCCGGGCAGCCGCTCCCCCGTCCGGCGGAACCGCCAGGCGCCCTCCATCCGCAGGTGGGTGTGCAGCGTCCAGCCGGTGTCGAAGCGCAGCAGCTGGTGCTTGCCGCGGGCCACCACCTCGGTGCAGGTGACGCCGACCAGGTCGGTGCCGGCCAGCTGCGGCACCCGGAGCTCGGACCGGGTGATCCGCTGCCCGCCCAGGGCCGCGTTCAGCCGCAGGCAGGCCAGCCAGACGGTGTCACCCTCGGGCACGGGACGTCCT
>NZ_WPCU01000004.1:347637-355019 GCF_009742705.1 Auraticoccus cholistanensis | reverse complement strand
CGCCCCCGAGCAGCGCCGCCCCGGCCCCGACCACGGCCAGGGCCACCAGCAGCCAGCCGAGGACGGCGAAGAAGGGGCGCCGGAAGAGGCGGGCGAAGGGCACGAAGTGGGCGCCGACGGCCAGCACCACCCACAGCACCACGAGGTCCTCCAGCCCGAGCAGGTCGAGCAGCCGCGCGCCCACCGCGATGGCCACCACCATCAGCGTGACGCTGATCCCGTAGCCGCGCACCTGCCGACGGGTCGGCGGGGCCTCGACGACGTCCGCGCGACGCGGCCGGACCACCACGAGCGCCAGCACGGCCAGGAAGAGCACCAGCCCGAGCACCCGCAACGCCCAGGCCCACGGCTCCGGCAGCGAACCGGCGTCGGCCAGCACGAACGCCAGCCCGCCCACGGCCCCGATCAGGGACCCGACCCGTTCGCTGCGCACGCCCGTCATCCTCCCAGCCGGACGAAACGGGCCGTAGCCTGTGCCGGGTGCAGCCCCTCCTCCGACCGCCGGCGGCCCGGTGGTGGTCGCGGCTGGGGGCGTGCATGGGCCTGGGGGTGCTGGCCGGGGTGGGCGGCGAGGTGCTGCTGCGCCGCGCCGGGCGCCGGGTCCTCGAGCCCCACCAGCTGACCGGCCCGCGCGTCGCGGTGGTGCTGGGCGCCCAGACGTACCCGGACGGACGTCCCTCGCGGTTCCTGCGCGGGCGGCTGGAGGTCGCCCGCCGGCTGCACGCCGACGGACGCGTCACCACGGTGGTGGTCTCCGGCGACGACCGCGCGCCGTCGCACCACGAGTCGCAGGCGATGCGGCGCTGGCTGGTGGAGGCGGGGGTGCCGGCCGAGGACGTGGTGCTGGACGCCCACGGCTACGACACCTACGACACCTGCTGGCGGGCGCGGCACGTGCTGGGGCTCGACTCGGTGGTGCTGGTGTCGCAGAGCTACCACCTGCCACGGGCGCTGCTGACCGCCCGGCTGGTGGGGCTGGACGCCGTCGGCGTCGGCGACGACTCGGTGCGCGGCACCGCCACCTGGCGCAGCGGGGTGGTGCGGGAGCGGTTCGCGCTGCTCAAGCTGCTCCGCGACGTCGCCACCCGCCGGCGTCCGGACGCCTCACCGCCGCTCGGGCGGAGCTGACCCCGACACCCCCGGCGAGCGTTCTGCTCTAGCGTGTGCGCACACGTCGTCGGACCCCCGGGGAGCCCATGTCGAGTCCTGCAGCCGCGCTCCATCCCGAGCTCGCCGCCCTGTGCGCAGCCGCCCTCGGCGAGGAGCCGGTGGCGCTCGTCCCGCTGGCCGGTGGTGCCTACAACACGACCTACGCCGTGACCCTCCGGACGCGGCAGCTGGTGCTGCGGATCGCGCCGGCCGAGGAGAGCCAGTACGCCTGCGAGCGCCACCTGCTGCGCAACGGGACCGCCGCCCTAGCCGTGCTGCCGGAGCTCGGGGTCGCCACGCCGACCGTCGTCCTCGCCGACTTCTCGGGGTCGCGGTGGCCCTGCGACCTGGTCTTCGAGGAGGTCGTGCCCGGCGAGCCGGCGCCCACCGTCCTCCCCCGCCACGAGCGCGCGCTGTGGCGCGGCTACTACCGGCAGCTGGGCGAGGTGGCCCGCTCGCTGCACGCCCGGACCGGGCCGGCGTTCGGACGCGTGGACGGGCCGCGGTTCGACCGGTGGAGCGACGCCTTCCTGACCTCCCTCGCGGCCACCGTCGCCGACCTCGGCTCGGTCGGCCTCCCCACCGACGACCTCGACGCCGTGCTCGAGCTGGGCGGCGAGGAGCGGGAGCTCTTCGACGAGGTCACGGTGCCCCGGCTGGTGCACGGCGACCTGTGGAACGTCAACGTGATGCTCGACCCGGACGCGCCGCAGCCGCGGATCACCGGCGTCTTCGACTTCGACCGGGCCTGCTGGGCCGACCCGGAGGCGGAGTGGTCGCTGTACATGGCCAGCCGACGCCCCGGCACCGAGCGGGACGCCTTCTGGGAGACGTACCCGCCGGACCCGTCGCCGGCGGCGGCCCGGCGACGGTGCTTCTACACCGCCTCCTTCGCGGCGCAGGTCAGGCTGGAGGCCCACCGCCGCGACCTGCCCGAGGCCCTCGAGGCGAGCCGGGACGAGGTGCGCGCCGTGCTGGAGGCGCTCCGCCGCTGACGCCCTCGGGCCCCGGTCCTGCTAGGGGGCGTGGACGTCCCAGTTCTGTCCAGCCGGTCGTTGTTACGATTCAACCGGTGCTGCTCGCGACCCCCAGCGAGGACGGTAGAGGCCTGCAGCGTCTCCTCGTAGCTCGAGATCAAGGAAGATCATGACGATCAGCAGGCGAGCACTGCTCGCAGCAGGGATGACCACGTCCGTCGGGCTGGGGCTGGCAGGGTGCGGCTCCGGTGGCGGCGCCGACGGCCGGCCCCTCGCGGTCACCTGGTGGGGCAACGACGTCCGCAACTCCCTCACCACCGAGGCCATCGACACCTTCGCCGCCAGCCGTCCCGGCACGACCTTCGCCCCCCAGCCGGGCGAGTGGTCGAGCTACTGGAACCGGCTGGCGACGCAGGTCGCCGGCGGCGACGCGCCCGACGTGATCCAGATGGACGAGGCCTACCTGAGCGAGTACGCCTCCCGCGGGGCGCTGCTGGACCTGGCCGGCAAGGTGGACACGTCCCGGTTCCTCGCCGGCACCGCCGAGTCCGGTGCGGTGCAGGACATCACCGCCGGCGTCTCCATCGGGGTCAACGCCCTGGCCTTCGTCGTCAACCCGGCGGTCTTCGAGGACGCGGGTGTCGAGCTGCCCGACGACACCACCTGGACGTGGGAGGAGTTCCGCGCGACCGCCGCCGAGGTCAGCGCGAAGTCCCCCGACGGCTCCGTCGGCGCCGCCGGCATGTTCACCAACCCGAAGCTGATGCAGGTCTGGCTGCGCCAGCAGGGCACCGAGCTCTTCCTGACCGACGGCCGTCCCGGCTACGACGCCGGCCTCGTCGACGAGTACCTGCAGCTGATGATGAGCTTCCGCGAGGAGGGCGCCATCCCCGAGCCGTCGGTGCTCGTGGAGGACGCCGCCGCTGCTCTCGACCAGTCGCTGATGGCGCAGGGACGGGCAGCCATCGGGTTCTACGGCTCCAACCAGCTCACCGCCCTCACCCGCGCCTCCGGGGCGCCGCTGCAGCTCGTCCGCTGGCCGAGCACGACCGGCCGGGCGGCGGACAGGCAGGCCTGGTACAAGTCCGCCTCGCTGTGGTCGGTCTCGGCACGCTCCAGGCAGCCCGAGCTGGCGGCCGAGTTCGTCGACTGGTGGGTGAACGACCCGGCCTGCACCCGGATCGTCCTGAACGAGCGCGGCGCCCCCGCCAACACCGACCGCGCCGCCGACATCGAGGCCGAGCTGGACGAGACCGGCGCCGCGGTCGCGGCCTTCCTCGCCCAGAACGAGGCCGACCTCGGGGCGGCTCCCCCGCTGCCGCCGCCGGGCGGCGCCTCCGCCGACGCGACGCTCACCCGGGTCGCCACCGACGTCCTGTTCGAGCGCTCGAGCACCAGCCAGGCCGCTGCCGCCTTCGTGGCCGAGGTCGACGCCGCACTGACCTGAGACGGTCCGGTCCCTCCCATCCCCGTCACGACAGGAGCTCGCACGTGCCCGACACCCCCGACGGCCCCGGCAGGAACGGGCGGCCCAACGTCCTGGTGGTCCTGGCCGACGACCTCGGCTTCTCCGACATCGGCTGCTACGGCTCGGAGATCCCCACGCCCCACCTCGACCGGCTGGCCGGCCGGGGACTGGCGATGCGGCAGTTCTACAACACGGCCCGCTGCTCGCCGTCGCGTGCCTCGTTGCTCACCGGGCTCCACCCGCACCAGACCGGTGTGGGGATCCTGACCAACGACGACGGCCCGGCCGGCTACCCGGGGCGGCTCAACGACCGGTGCGTCACCATGGCCGAGCTGCTCGGCGACGCCGGCTACAGCACCGGCCTGGTCGGGAAGTGGCACCTCACCGGGTCCATCCACCAGCCCGACGACGCGTGGCCGACCCGACGCGGGTTCGACTACTTCTACGGCACCCTCGCGGGCGCCGGCAGCTACTACGACCCCGTCACGCTGACCGAGGGCGAGACGCCCCTCCCGCAGACCCCCGAGGACTTCTACCTGACCACGGCCCTCGGCGAGCGGGCCGAGGACTTCGTCCGCGCGCAGGCGGACCGGGACGCACCCTTCTTCCTCTACCTGGCCCTGACGGCTCCGCACTGGCCGCTGCACGCCCCGGCCGAGGCGGTCGAGCGGCACCGGGGTCGGTACGACGCGGGCTGGGACGAGCTGCGGGCGGCGCGCTTCGCCCGTCAGCGGAGCAGCGGGCTCGCCGACGACTCCTGGTCGCTGTCCCCGCGCGACGAGGGTGTCGTCGCCTGGGACGAGGTCGCCGACGCCGACTGGCAGGCCCGCCGGATGGAGGTGTACGCGGCCCAGGTCGAGCTGATGGACGCCGCCGTCGGGCGGGTGGTGGCCGCGCTGGAGGACACCGGGGAGCTGGACCGCACCCTCGTGCTGTTCCTCTCCGACAACGGCGGCTGCGCCGAGGAGATCGAGCCGGGCTGGGTGGACGAGCTGCCGAGCACGCCGTACAACACGCCGCTGCGCACACGCTCCGGGCAGCGGGTCCGGCGCGGGAACGACCCCACCGTCACGCCGGGCCCCGAGGAGTCCTTCGCGACCTACGGGGTGCCCTGGGCCAACCTGTCCAACACCCCGTTCCGGGAGTACAAGCACTGGGTGCACGAGGGGGGCATCGCGACCCCGATGATCGTGCACTGGCCCGATGGCGGTCTCACCTCCGGGTGGGTCGACGAACCGCACCAGCTCCCCGACGTCCTGGCGACCGTGCTGGAGGTGACCGGCGCGAGCTACCCGGCCGAGCGCGCCGGCCGCCCGGTGCTGCCGGCCTCGGGACGCTCGATGCTCGGCGCCTGGCGGGGGGCTGCGGCCACCGACGAGCACACGCTGTACTTCGAGCACGAGGGCAACAGCGCCATCCGCACCGGCCGCTGGAAGCTGGTGCGCAAGCACGCCGAGGAGTGGGAGCTGTTCGACCTCAGCACGGACAGGTCCGAGCTCACCGACCTCGCCGCGGCCCACCCCGACCTCGTCCGCGACCTGGCCGCCCGCTACGAGAGCTGGGCCGGCAGCCACGGCGTCAAGCCGCGGGAGCCGATCCTCGCCGCCAACCGGGGTGGGCCCTCGCCCCTGATCCGGCCGTTCACGTCGAGCCGCCCACGCCACGGCGCGGACGGCCCGGGGCGCGGCTGAGCGACCCGTCCCGGGCGGCGCCCGCCGGGTCGACGGGTCAGGACCGGTGCTCGCGGTACCAGCTGATCAGCCCCCGGGTGGAGGAGTCGGTGGAGGCCAGCGCGGCCTCGTCCCCGGCGACCGCGGGGGTCAGCTCCTGGGCCAGCTTCTTGCCGAGCTCGACGCCCCACTGGTCGAAGGAGTCGATGCCCCACACGACGCCCTGGGTGAAGGTGATGTGCTCGTACAGCGCGATCAGCTGCCCCAGCACCGAGGGCGTCAGCGCGCGGGCCATGATGGAGGTGGTGGGCCGGTTGCCGGTGAAGACCCGGGCGGGCACCACGGCCTCGTCGGTGCCCTCGGCGCGCACCTCCTCGGCGGTCTTGCCGAAGGCCAGCGCGGCGGTCTGGGCGAAGAAGTTGGCCAGGAACAGCTCGTGCACGTCGTGCTCGCCGTCGCGGAGCGGGTGCGCGGTCTCGGCGAAGGCGATGAAGTCGGCCGGGACCAGCCGGGTGCCCTGGTGGATCAGCTGGTAGAAGGCGTGCTGGCCGTTGGTGCCGGGCTCGCCCCAGAACACCTCACCGGTGTCGGTGCCGACCGGGCTGCCGTCCCAGCGCACGCCCTTGCCGTTGGACTCCATGGTGAGCTGCTGCAGGTAGGCGGGGAAGCGGTGCAGGTACTGGGCGTAGGGCAGCACCGCGTGGCTCTGCGCGCCGAGGTGGTTGGTGTAGAAGACGTTGAGCAGCCCCATCAGCGCGGGCACGTTCTGGTCCAGCGGGGCGGTGGCGAAGTGCTCGTCGACGGCCCGGAAGCCGGCCAGGAACTCCGCGAAGCGCTCCGGGCCGATGGCCACCACCAGCGAGGTGCCGATGGCGGAGTCGACGGAGTACCGGCCACCCACCCAGTCCCAGAAGCCGAAGGCGTTGTCGGGGTCGATGCCGAAGTCGGCCACCTTGTCCAGCGCGGTGGAGACCGCGACGAAGTGGCGCGCGACGGCGTCGTCGGTGGCGATGCCCCGCGACTCGAGGGTGTCCAGCAGCCAGCTGCGGACGAGCCGGGCGTTGGTCAGCGTCTCCAGCGTCCCGAAGGTCTTCGACGCCACGACGACCAGCGTGGTCTCCGGGTCGAGGTCGGCCACGGTCTCGGCGGAGTCGGTGGGGTCGATGTTGGAGATGAAGCGGCACTCCAGGCCGTCCTGCACGTAGGGCCGCAGCGCCTCGTAGGCCATCACCGGCCCGAGGTCGGAGCCGCCGATGCCGATGTTGACCACCGTGGCGATCCGCTTGCCGGTGACGCCGGTCCACTCCCCGCTGCGGACCTTCTCGGCGAAGGCGTACACCTTGGCCAGCTCGGCGTGCACCTGGGCCACGACGTCCTCGCCGTCCACCACCAGCGAGTCGCCCTGCGGACGCCGCAGCGCCGTGTGGAGCACGGCCCGCCCCTCGGTGACGTTGATCCGCTCACCGGCCAGCATCGCGTCGCGGCGCTGCTCCAGCCCCACCTCGCGGGCCAGCGCCACCAGGGCGTCGAGGACCTCGTCGGTCAGCAGGTTCTTGGACAGGTCGACGTGCAGGTCGGCGGCGTCCAGCGTGTAGCGGGCGGCGCGGTCGGGGTCTTCGGCGAACCAGCGGCGCAGGTCGGGCTGCAGCGAGCCGGCGAGCTCGGCCAGCCGGGCCCAGGACGTGGTGCGGGTGACGTCGACGGGAGTGTCCATACGCCGAGCCTAAGGGGGTGGCGTCCGGGGCGGGGGCGGGGTGCCCGCGCGGCGATAGCGTTCGGCCATGGACCCCCACGACCCGGCCCGGACCCGACGCGCCCGCCCCGAGACCCGGTCGTCCCGGCCGCTGGCCGGCGGGCTGGAGTCGGAGTTCCGGGTGGACCTGGAGCGGCTCCGCTTCTCCCCCGCCCTGTCCCGGCTGGCCGAGGTCACCCAGGTCGTCACCGCCGCCGCCACCCCGGGCGTGGTGCACAACCGGCTGACCCACACCATCAAGGTGACCGGGGTCGCCCGCGCCATCGCGGTCGGGCTGCTGAACAGCCACGACCCCGCCGTGCTGGACCGGCTCGGCGGGCTGGACCACGTGGTCACCCAGGCCGCGGCGGTCGCCCACGACCTCG
>NZ_WPCU01000004.1:326472-347625 GCF_009742705.1 Auraticoccus cholistanensis | reverse complement strand
TCGAGGGCAACGCGCAGACGTTCCGGATCATCACCGAGCTCGAGGTGCTGGGCCCCGGTGACGAGGGGCTCAACCTGACCGCGGCGGTGCGCGCGGCGGTGGCGAAGTACCCGTGGGGACGCTTCCACTGGCCCGACCCCCATCCCAGCACCTGGCGCCAGCCCCCGCGCGGGGCCGCCGCCGGACCCCGGGTGGGCGACCCGGAGGACCTGTCGATGGGCGGCCTGCCGGCCAAGTTCAGCGCCTACGTGCCCGACCTGGCCGAGCTGGCGGACGTCCTGGGCACCGTGCCGGGGCTGCCGCCGGGACGGCAGACGCTGGAGTGCGCGGTGATGGACCTGGCCGACGACATCGCCTACTCGCTGCACGACCTGGAGGACTTCCACCGCTCGGGGGTTCTGCAGTTCTCGCTGGTCTCCGCCGAGCTCCGCGAGTGGGACGGCCGCCGCCGCGAGCTGGCCGAGCTGGACGACGACCAGCTCCGCGCCCGGGCCCGCCAGCCCGGGACGGGGCTCGAGCGGCTGCGCCGGCGGCTGATCGGCAAGGACAGCTGGATCTTCTCCGAGGACGCCTTCGCCTCCGCCGTCAGCTCCATCGGCGAGGAGTTCGTCGACGGCGTGCTCGCGGTGCCGCACGACGGCTCGATGGCGGCCGACCGCGCGATCTCCGGCTTCACCGGCTCCTGGATCGACCGGCTGACCTCGTCGGTGCGCCTGGTCCCCGACCCGCCGGTCCGCGGCTCCACGGTGAGCCTCAGCACGCTGGCCTGGCACCAGGTCACGGTGCTCAAGTTCGTCCACCAGTACTTCGTGCTGAACCGGCCCGACCTGGCGATGCAGCAGCGCGGGCAGGCCGCCGCGCTGACCCAGCTGGTGTCGGCCTACGACGACTGGCTCTCCGACGTCCACGACGCCGGCCGGGCGCCGCGACGGCTGGTCGACCTGGTGCAGACCGCCACGGCCGGCTACCGGCGCACGGCCCGCGAGCACCCCGAGTGGCTGGACCACCAGACCGACGAGGCCTCGCTGACCCGGATGGGCCGGGGCCGCGGGATCGTCGACTACGTGGCCTCGCTCAGCGACGACCAGGCCTTCGACCAGGCCGACCGGCTGCGCGGCTCGAGCGGACGGCTCTGGTCCGGCGGGGTCTGAGCGCGGGCGCGCACCGGGCCCGGGGACGACGAAGGCCTCCGCCCCTACGAGGGCGAAGGCCTGGGTGTCGGACCGGTCAGCGCAGACCGAAGGGGTACTGGCGCTGGGCGGCCATGATCAGGTCGTTGCGCATCGCCGGGCTGGCGGCGCTGTCGATGGCCTGGTTGATCAGCCGGGCGTGACGGGCGGCGGCCCGACGAGCCCGAGCGTTCTCGCGGCGGCTGCGGGCGGCCTTCGCAAGCGACATGGGGTTCTCCTCGTGGTGGTGCTGCGGGACGCTGGCTGCGCCCTCATGGGCAGTAACTGTACCAACGAGTGCAGTATTCCGACCGGCCCTTACGAGGTGATATGCGTCTCATGACGTGGCGGCGCCGGGGGTGTCCCACACCCGACCGGTGGCCCAGCCGTACTCCCAGGCCTGGATGGAGGGGGCCTCGAGGCCGAGCCCGGTGAGGATGGCGCAGACCTGCTCGCGGTGGTGGTTGGCGTGGTTCAGGGCCTGGGCGAAGAAGATGCCGAGCCGGCACCGGCGCACCCCCGCATCGAGCGGCACCACGATCTCGGGGTCGATCTCGGTGGCGAGCACCGCCTCCCAAGCCCGGCCGGTCCGCTCGGCCAGCACGTCCAGCTCGTCGAGGTCGCGCTCGGGCTCGGCGCGGTAGCTGTCGTACCGGTCGAGACCGGCGTCGACACCGAGCACGGTGGCCACCCGGCGGCAGTAGCTGGTGTCGCTGCGCACGACATGGTCCAAGGTGGTGGGGATGTCGCCGTAGGTCCCCACGCCGGTGGCCCTGAGCTGCTCCTCGCGCAGCGGCCGGCAGACGTCGACCAGCCGGCGGGTGGCCCAGGTGCTGTGCCGGAAGGAGTCGAGCACGAGGTCGTTCACGGTGCACCTCCACGACGAGGACGGGTCGAGCCGACGGTACCCGGCTGCAGCCGCCGCAGTCGCTCCGGACCGGCGGACCGTCGGCTCGGGCCGCGGGACACGAGCGCTCCCGCACGCCTGAGCGGCGGCTGCGCCGGTGGGCTCAGCGGGTGGTGACGTGCACGTGGTCGCGGTGGTTCGCGGTGTCGCTGCCGCGGTTGCCCATGGAGCGCCAGCCCTCGCCCGCGCGCTGGGTGGTCCAGATCTTCTGGTCGAAGATGACCTCGGTGACGCCCAGGCGTCCGGCGTTGGCGCGGACGTACTCGGCGACCTCCCAGCCCAGCGCGTTGCCCGAGCTGGACGAGTAGCCGGGGATCATCGCGTCGATCGCCCGGCCCTCGGGGTGCCCGGGGACGGAGTCGGCGCGCTGGCCGCCGTAGCTGGTGATGCTGGGGAAGGCGGCGCAGATCGCCCGGTGGACCGCGATCGCGTTCGGCTGCAGCCCCGCCTCCACGCCGGAGCCGCTGGGGCA
Organism: Auraticoccus cholistanensis; assembly: GCF_009742705.1. GTDB lineage: Bacteria > Actinomycetota > Actinomycetes > Propionibacteriales > Propionibacteriaceae > Auraticoccus > Auraticoccus cholistanensis. The sequence continues at coordinate 345,077 of NZ_WPCU01000004.1, read as the reverse complement.
CGACCCGCCGGAGACACCGCCGGACCCGGCACCGGAACCACCGGTCTGCCGCTCCCGCGGCTCCTCGTCGGTGAGGTACTTGCCGGCGACCCAGGCGGCGCGGCCGTCCAGCTCGATCTGGCGCCACCCGTCGGAGGTGCGCTCGGTGACGGTCATCGACTCCCCGGCGTCGAGCACCTGCAGCAGCGTCGAGCCGGCGTCCGGCTCGGCGCGGGCGTTGAGGTCCACGGTCGTCCAGCGGGTGCCGGCCTCGGCGCCCAGCTGGGAGGGGCTCAGCGCGGTCCGGGCGGTGTCGCGGGACGCCCGCTGCTGGCGGGTGCGCTCCGCGGCCTCGGCGGCGGCCTTCTTCTCCGCCGCCTCCTTCGCCGCGGCCTTCTTCTCGGCGGCCTTCTTCTCGGCCGCCTTCTCCTCGGCCTTCTTCTCGGCCGCCCGCTGCTCCGCGGCGCGGGCCTCGGCGGCGTTGTGCACCCGGGCGCCCTGGACGGCGCTGCGCGCGGCGTCGAGCACCGCGCTCTGCTGCCGCGTCACCTCGGGAGCCTGGGCGGGGACGGCGAGCAGCACCGGCTCGGCGCTCACCCGGGCCTCCGCGCCCACCGCGCTGCCGAGCAGCACCAGCGTGGCCAGGCCGGCGGCGACCTGCGGCAGCCGGCGGACCACCCGTGGGGCGAGCGGTTCCCTGATGCCACGACGTGCCCGACCCACAACCAACACTCCCCGAGAATCCCCGAACCTGAACAAGACATGAGGATCTTAAGCATTCGACTCAGGAAGGGCCAATCGAGCCGCCGGCGAGGGCGGGTACTAGCGTCGGCGCCATGAACCTGGAGCGACCGATCCCACCCGACCCGTACACCCTGCTGCCGGCCGTGCCGTCGTTCACGCTGACCAGCCCCGAGCTCGCCGACGGCGGCTCCCTGGGCGAGAAGCACGCCTTCGAGGGCGGCAACACCGCACCCAGCCTGGAGTGGTCCGGCGCCCCCGAGGGCACCCGGTCCTTCCTGGTCACCTGCTACGACCCCGACGCGCCGACGCCGAGCGGGTTCTGGCACTGGGTGGCCGTGGGGGTCCCGGCCGACGTCACCTCGCTGCGCGACGGCGAGCTGCCCGAGGGCGCGTTCACCGTCCGCAACGACTACGGCCAGCCGGGCTTCTGCGGGGCCGCCCCGCCGCCCGGGGACCGCCCGCACCGCTACATCTTCGCCGTCACCGCCCTCGACACCGACGACACCGGTCTCGACGAGTCGGCCACTCCCGCGGTGGTGCACTTCATGACCCTCCAGCACGTGCTGGGCCGCGCGCTGCTCACGGGGACGTTTCAGATCCCGGCCTGATGCACGCTCACGAGCCCTGATGCACTTCTACGAACCCCGCGCCGGCCACCGGCTGCCGCACGACCCGTTCAACGCGCTGGTGGCACCCCGCCCGATCGGCTGGGTGTCCACCCGCAGCGCGGACGGGGTGCTCAACCTGGCTCCCTACAGCTTCTTCAACGCCTTCAACTACACCCCGCCGATCATCGGCTTCTCCAGCAACGGCTGGAAGGACTCGGTGGCCAACGTCGAGGCCACCGGCGAGTTCGTCTGGCAGCTGGTCAGCCGGTCGCTGCTCGAGCCGATGAACCAGACCGCGACCACCCGGAAGGTGGACGAGTTCGCGGCCGCCGGGCTGACCCCGGCGGCCAGCCGGGTGGTCACGGTGCCGCGGGTGGCCGAGGCGAGGGTGGCGATGGAGTGCCGGCTGAGCCAGCTCGTGCGGCTGACCGGCGCGGACGGCTCGCCGACCGTCTCCACCGTGGTCTTCGGCGAGGTGGTGGGCGTGCACATCGACGAGGAGCTGCTGGTCGACGGGGTGGTCGACACCGCGGCGGCCGACCCGGTGATGCGCGGCGGCGGGCCCACCACGTACTTCACCCTCGGCGAGCGGCTGGACCTGCGCCGGCCCGACTGACCGGCACCGGCGACCCATCCGGGTGGTCCCCGGCTCCGAACACCGGTCGACACCTACCGGAGGAGCACCGTCGTGACCACGACCACCACCCCGCCACGCCGCACGTCCACCGGCCGTCACCGCGCGCTCGCCGCCGTCCTGGCGGCAGCGGGTCTGCTGGCCGTCCCCCAGGCCGCGGCGGCGCACGTCGGGCTGACCCCGACCAGCACCGAGGCCGGGGCACCGACGCTGCTGACCTTCAGCTTCTCCCACGGCTGCGAGGGCTCGGCCACCCGGCGGCTGGCCTTCCAGGTGCCCGAGCCGCTGGTCCTGGTCACCCCGACCGCACACCCGGGCTGGAGCGTCGAGACCCGGACGGAGTCCCTGGCCGCCCCCGTGCCGGACGGCCACGGCGGGCAGCACACCGAGCGCACCAGCGAGATCGTCTACACCGCCGAGGAGCCCGTGCCGGACGGCGTCCGCGACGCCCTCGTGCTGGCCACCACGCTGCCGGCGGAGACCGCGGGCCGCACGCTCGCCTTCCCGGTGGTGCAGAGCTGCGAGTCCGGCGAGAACGCCTGGGTGCAGGTGGCGGCCGACGGGGCCGACCCCGAGCAGCTCGACTCCCCCGCCCCGACGCTGACCGTGGCCGCCGGTGCCGTCCCGGGCCACTCCGACGACGCCGCAGCCGTGGAGGACGAGCCGACGGCGGCCACCGACGAGCAGACGGCGGCCACGGCGACCCTTCCCGCCGCGACCGCCCCGCTGCTCGGCGCCGGCGCGCTGCTGCTCGGTCTGGTCGGCGCGGTGACCGGGACGGCCGCGCTCGTCCGCAGCCGCCGCTGAGCTCGCGGTGACCACCACCGGCTGCCGGGCCCACGCCCTCGCTCCGCCTGCGCCCCGTGAGCTGTCCCGCTCGCGTGCCCTGACCGCCGCGCTGCTCGCGGTGGTGGCGGGGCTGGCCTGGCTGCTGGGCAGCGCGCAGCCGGCGGCGGCCCACGCCGAGCTGGTGGCGACCACGCCGTCGTCGGGGACGACGCTGGACCGGGCACCGGAGCAGGTGGTGCTGCAGTTCAGCGAGCCGGTCCGCCTGGTGCCCGACGGCATCCGGCTGGTCGGGGCCGACGGCACCCCGCGGGCGATGGTCGCCACCGCCCGCGGCGAGCAGGTCACCGCCGAGGTGCCCGCCGACGCCACCGGCACGCTGGTCGTCAGCTGGCGGGTGGTCTCGGGTGACAGCCACCCAGTCAGCGGTGCCCTGGTGGTGACGGTGGGGGCGAGCACCGGACCCGTCCTGCAGCAACCGGTCGAGCTCGCGGGGAGCGACCGGCTGCTGCAGGGCGTCGGCGTAGCCGCCACGGCGCTGCAGCACCTGGCGGGGATGACCCTCGCCGGGCTCGTGCTGTTCGGCGCGGTGGTGGCCCGCCGCCACCCGTCGGGCACGGCGCCGAGGCGGCTGCTGGTCGCGCTGGCCGCCGCGGCCTCGCTCGGCGTCCTGGCCGGTGCCGCGGTCACCGGTCTGCGGATCTCCGGCGGAGGTCTGGCCGCCGTGACGAGCCCGGCGGACTGGCTGCCGCTGGTGCCCGCGCCGACGCTGGCCACCGTCGGTGCGACCCTGGCGGGCGGCTGGCTGGTGGTGGCGCTGCACGGCGACCAGCCGTCGCGCCGACGCAGACGTGCCGCCCTGGCGGCGGGGGCGGTCACCGTGGTCGCCCCGGTGCTCAGCGGCCACACCGTCACCGTCGAGCCGCGCTGGCTGGGAGTCGCCGCCGACGCCGTCCACCTGGCGGTGGGCGCGACCTGGCTGGGCGGGCTGGTGGGGCTCGTGCTGCTGGTCCGGCGCAGCCTGCCCGGTGCCGGGGGCGTCCGCGACGGGGTGGCGCTGGCCCGGGTGACGGCCCGGTTCTCCGCGCTGGCCGGCTGGTCGGTGCTGGCCCTGGGCGTCAGCGGGGTGACGCTGGCGGCGCTGGTGCTGCCGGGGTGGTCGGCCCTGCTCGGGACCGGCTACGGCCGGTCGCTGGTGGTCAAGCTCTCCCTGGTCGCGGTCGTGCTGGGGGTGGCCAGCTGGAACCGCCAGCTGCTCGTGCCGCGGGTCCGCCGGGCGCCGGACGCCCCCGCGGCCTGGTCCGCCTTCCGGCGGCTGATGCTGGTCGAGGTCGCCCTGCTGGTCGCCGTGCTGCTGGCCACCGGCGCGCTGACCAGCCTCGACCCCGGCGGCGGCCGGGACAGCGCCACGCCGGCGACCACCGCCGCGGCGCCGACACCGGCAGCTCCTCCCACGGCTCCGACGCCCGCCGCCGAGGACCACGCCGGCGGGCACGACGGCCACGGACCGGCAGGGCGCACCCTGGCCGTGCGCCGGACCCTCGCCGACGGCGGCGAGCTCACCGGGTCGATCAGCCCGGTCCTGGTCGGCACCAACACCCTCCGCTTCGAGGTCCGCGACGCCGACGGCCGGCTGCTGCGCCCGGAGCAGCCGCCCACCGTCCGGGTCCGGCTGGACAGCCGCGACCTCGGCCCGCTGAGCACCACCGCCACCGCCGAGGACGGCGGACGCTGGCGCGCCGACCTGGACCTCCCCCTCGGCGGTGAGTGGACGGTCGAGGTCGCCGTGCGCACCAGCACCTTCAGCGAGCCGGTGGCCAGCTTCGCCGTGATCGCCGTCTGATACCGCCCGCGCGCCGGCTCAGGCGAAGTCGGCCGCGTGGCCGCGGATCCAGGCGATCTCGGCCGCCTCACGGTCCAGGGCGCCCTCGTCCACCCAGGTGCGCTGGGGCTCCTGCCCCCGGCGGGCCAGCTCGGCCATCAGAACCCTGGTCGCCTCCATCCGTGCCGTCACGACCTCCACCACGTCGAAGTCGGGCAGGTCCCCGTACGCCTCGCAGAAGACCGCGATCCGGGAGCGGCGGTCCGGCACCGCCGGGAAGTGGTGCCACTCCAGGGCCAGGGCGTCCGAGCGCAGCGGCACGAACCACCGCAACGCGTACGCGACGTCGTCGAGGCGCGGCCCCGGGTGGAGGTAGTCCCAGTCGATCAGGCCGACCGCCTGCCGGTCGCGCCACACGACGTTCCACGGACCGACGTCACCGTGGCTGTGCACGAGGTCAGGGCCGTCGACCGGCGGGGCACCCCAGGTCGCGTCGCCCGGGGGAACCCAGTCCTTCCCGGCGTCGTGCACCGTGCGGAGCAGCCGGGCGGCCGAAGCCAGGCCCTCGTCGGTGTGCTGGTGGTACCAGCCGTCCCCTCCGGACTCCCCCTCGAGCAGCCGCAGCGTCTCCACCCCGCCGGACAGGCCGATCGGCTCGGGGACGCAGGTGAGCCCCGCTGCCCGGAGGTGACGCAGGTAGGCGTGCACCGTCGGGCTGCTCGGACCGGCAGGGCGGGTCACCACGCCGTCTGCGATCCGCACCGGTCGGTACCTGGCGTTGACCTCGGCGGCGCGGCCTCCTGCGGCCAGCGGGTTGCTCACCACCTCAGCCTGCCCGGCCCCTCTCCCCGCGGCAACGGCGTTGCGGGGCGACCGGCAGCCCGGGACGGGGACGGTCCGCCGCCCCGTGACGTCGGCTGTGCCGGGTACTCCGCGTGCCCGGTTCCACCGGGCTCGCGCTCACGCTGGTCCGCGCCGCCAGCACCTCACGCCGGCGCGAGCACTGCCGTCCGTCCGTCGAGGGCGCGCGCGCAGCGTGGGCTCGCGGGGACGTCGCCCTGAGAACGTGTACGCCGTCGCCCCCGGACAGCCCGACACGCCGGGACACGCCGCCAGTGACCCCGACAACATACACGCGGTCGGGGGTGCCGGCGGGGCCGCCGGCGGGGCCGCGGGCGTGTCAGAGGTCCGTCCTAGGCTCGGTCCACAGGCCGCTGCGCACGGCGGGACGGACACCACGGAGGTGCCAGATGAAGTTCGGGATGAACGTGCCGATCTTCGGCGAGTACGCCGACGTCCGGCTGCTGGCCGAGCTGGCCGTCGACGCCGAGCGGGCCGGCTGGGACGGCTTCTGGGTCTGGGACCACATCCAGTGGAGCGGCGAGGGCGAGGGCGAGCCGCGCCAGCCCGCGGTCGACCCCACCGTGGCCCTGGCCCTGGTCGCGGCCTCCACCAGCCGGGTCCGCATCGGCCCGATGGTCACGCCGCTCGCCCGGCGCCGGCCGTGGAAGGTGGCCCGCGAGATCACCACCCTGGACCACCTCTCCGGCGGCCGGGTGACCTTGGGGGTCGGCCTGGGCGGGCCGCCCGGGCTCGAGTTCGGCGACTTCGGCGAGGACACCGACCCCCGGGTCCGCGCGGCGAAGCTGGACGAGGGGCTGGACGTGCTGACGGGGCTGTGGAGCGGGGAGCCGTTCGACTTCGCCGGGCAGCACCACCGGGTCCATCGCGCCCAGCTGCTCCCGCCGCCCGTCCAGCGACCGGTCCCGATCTGGGTGGGCGGGGAGTGGCCGGACCACCGGGCGCCGTTCCGGCGCGCGGCCCGCTTCGACGGGGTCCACCCGCTGCTCTTCTCGGTTCCGCCGGACGACCAGCCGGCCGCCATCCGCGAGCTGGTGTCGTTCCTGCGCGGGATCCGACCTGACGACCGGCCGTTCGACGTGGCCTTCGGCGCCGAGACCCGCGGCGACGGCAGCGAGGCCGACCGCGCGCTGGTCCGGGAGTTCGAGCAGGCCGGGGTGACCTGGTGGATGGAGCCGGTCTCGCACTGGCGTGGGCCGCTGGCCGAGATGCGCGAGCGCATCAGGCGGGGTCCGCCGGCCCTCTGACGCGCCGTGCGCATCTCCTCGCCGCCCCGACCAATCCGCAGCACGGAGGCCACCGAACTGGGGACAGCGACACACTCACCGAGGAGATGCTCATGTCCCGCAAGATCCCCACCCTGCTCGCCGCCGGCGCCCTGCTCGGCGCCCCCCTGGCCGTGATGGCCGTCGCGGCACCGGCCTCCGCCGACACCCGCGAGATCACCTTCAGCCTCAACCCCTCCACCGGGTCCGAGGCCTCGGGCACCGCCACCCTGACCGCCGAGGAGAACGGCGACCTCACGGTGCGCATCGAGGGCCGCGACCTGGTCCCGAACATGCCGCACGCCCAGCACATCCACGGCGACGTGTCGGGCACCCTGTTCACCTGCCCGACCGACGCCGCCGACGCCGACGGCAACGGCTTCCTCACCGTCGAGGAGGGCCTGCCCGACTACGGCGGCATCCACATCTCGCTGACCACCGAGGGCGACACCGCCCCCGACAGCGGGCTGGCGGTGGACCGCATGCCCACCGCGGACGAGGACGGCAACCTGTCCTACGAGCGCACCATCGAGGCGGCCGACCTGCCCGAGGGCACCATCGACGCGCTGGACAACCTGCACATCGTGCAGCACGGCGTCGACGCCAACGGCAACGACGAGTACGACCTGGACGGCCTGGGTGAGTCCACCTTCGCCAAGTCGCTCGGCGTGGACGACATCCCCTCCGAGGCCACCGACGTGGCCACCTGCGGCATGGTGATGCCCTCCGGCGGCGTCAACACCGGTGGCGGCACCGCCGCGGCCTCCGTCGCGGGAGCCGACCAGCTGGGCCTCGTCGCCCTCGGGTCGGTCGCCCTGCTGGGTGCCGGCGCGGCAGCCGTGGTCGCCCGTCGCAAGGCCACCTCGGCCGAGTGATCCCACGTCCGCCGGGGCGGGGTGACGCGCCCCTGCCCCGGCGGACCCCACCGCACGACCGGCACCACGCACGACCGGAACCACGCACGACCGAGAACCACGCGACGGAGACCACGATGAACCGACCACGACGCTGGCTGCTGGCCACCACCGCGGCGCTGCTGGCCCTGCTGGGAGCCGCCCTGGTGCTCACCGGCCTGCGGGGCGGCGAGGCCGCCCCGGCCCCGGTGGTCCCGGTCACCGCCGAGCCGGCACCGCCCGCCGGCTCCGCCACGCCGACCGAGACCCGGCCCAGCCGCACCCCCACCCGCACTCCCACCCCGGAGCGCGAGCCCGAGGCGCCCGCGGCGCTGGCCGAGTCCGCTCCCACCCGCATCACCATCCCGGCCATCGACGTGGACAGCTCGGCCTTCGTCGAGCTCGGTCTCGACGCCGCCGGGGAGGTCGCCGCTCCCGGACGCGCCGACGACATCGGCTGGTTCACCGGCGCGCACACCCCCGGCGCTCCCGGCGTCGGCGTGGTCGCCGCGCACGTCACCTGGAACGGCGCCGAGGCCCCCTTCTTCGAGCTGGGCTCCCTCGACCGCGGCGACGAGGTGACGGTCGAGCGGGCCGACGGCACCAGGGCGACCTTCGCGGTCACCCGGCTCGACACCTTCCCCAAGGACGAGTTCCCCACCACCGAGGTCTACCGCCCCAGCGACGAGCCGGAGCTCGTGCTGATCACCTGCGGCGGCGAGTTCGACCGCGACGCCCGCTACTACGACTCCAACGTGGTCGTCTGGGCCGAGGTCGTCAGCACCGACGCCGGCTGAGCACCGGCGGCGGGTCAGGCCTCCGGAGCCGGCGGGGCGGCCTGGCGCTTCGCCCCGTAGAGCAGGTCGGCGTACTCCGGGTGCCGCCCGATCCAGCTCGTGACGAAGGGGCAGACCACCAGCGCGGACACGTCGCGACGGCGGATGTCGTCGAGCACGTGCCGGGCGAGTGCACCACCGACGCCCCGGCCCTCGTAGGCCGGGTCGACCTCGGTGTGGGTCACCACCACCAGGCCGTCCGCCAGCTGGTACTGCACGAAGCCGGCGAGCGCGGTGCCGTCGCGGGCCTCGTACCGGGTGGCGTCCGCGACGTCGGTGATGACCAGGTCCATGGCCGGAGTCTGCCAGAGGCGGACGCGCGGTCGGGCTCCCGGCCGGGCGTCCGGTAGAAAGGGGCCATGAGCTCCCTCGGCACCCCCGACCCGCACCCCGGCTGGCTGTCGGAGGAGGACCTCACCCACGTGCGGCACCGGCTGCCGCTGCTGTACGTCGAGGCCATCCCGGTGCGCCAGGCCGAGGACGGCACCGTCTCCGAGGTGGGGATGCTGCTGCGGGCCGACGCCGGCGGCACCTTCAAGCGGACGATCGTCTCCGGCCGGGTGCTCTACGCCGAGACCGTGCGGGCCGCGCTGCTGCGCCACCTGGAGAAGGACCTGGGTCCGATGGCCTTCCCCCGGCTGCCGGCCTGCCCGACCCCGTTCACGGTGGCCGAGTACTTCCCGCTCCCGGGTCTGGGGCGGTTCTCCGACGAGCGCCAGCACGCCGTCTCGCTGGTCTTCGTGGTGCCGGTCACCGGACGCTGCGACCCGCGCCAGGACGCCCTGGAGCTCACCTGGCTGTCACCGGCGGAGGCCGTCAGCGCTCCCGTCACCGACGAGCTCGAGGGCGGACGCGGGGCGCTGATCCGGATGGCGATGGCTCACGTGGGCGCGTTGGACTGACCCGCCCTCCCCCTCGCGCTGGGGGCGCCGCCGGAGAAGGAGCTGCGGTACAGCTCCGCCGGCAGCGCCACCGAGGCGAAGGACTGCTCGCCGTGCGCGGCCAGCTCGGCCAGGGCGGCGTCGCGGTCCCCCGACTCCACCCGCTCCAGCAGCAGCCGGTGACGGGCGGCGTGCTGCACCAGGTCCTCGTAGTAGGCCTCGCGGACCACCAGGTTGCGGGCCATGCACAGCAGCTGCTGACGCTGGATGGCGGCGTAGCTCTCCGAGAGCCGCCGGTGCGCGGCGATGCCCACCAGCGCCAGGTGGAAGCGGTAGCCGGCCTGCACCAGCCCGCCCCGGTCCTCGCGGCGGGCGCAGTCCTCCATCTCGGCCACCGCCCGGCGCGGCGCCTCCAGCAGCGCCGGGTCGCGGACGGGCACCCCCAGCTCGAAGGCGAGCCGCTCCAGGGCCGAGCGCAGCGTGAGGATCTCGTGCACGTCCTGGTCGGTCAGCGTCGCCACCCGTGAGCCCTTGCGCGGCTGGGTGACGATGAAGCCCTCGCCCTCCAGCAGCCGCATCGCCTCGCGCAGCGGCGGCCGGCTGATCCCCAGCCGCTCCGTCAGCCGCTCCTCGGCCAGCCGCTCACCCGGCGCGTACTCCCCCGCCAGGATCATCGAGCGCAGCGAGTCGGCGGCCAGCTGGACCAGGCTCGGCGCGTGGATGCCGTCCGGGCCGGGGCTCGCTGAGGTGGTCATGTCTGCTCCTTGCCGCGGGGGACCTCCCCGACTGTCGCACTCCGCAATTCTCGGCGCTGCGGAAAAGTTCTCCGCAACCCCTTGACGTCGTGTTGCTTATTGTAGACAGTAGTCGAAGTTTGTAGACAGTAGTCGGGCTGGTGGACGTCAAGGAGGACGCTCGGTGACATCGACTCGTGCCGTGGTGGGTCTGGGGAACCTGGGCCTGGCCGTGGCCACGCGACTGGCCCGCACCGGTGAGGCCCCCCTCGTGCACGACGTGGACGCTGACGCCGTGGCCCGGGCCGAGCAGGCCGGCTGCCAGCCGGCCGACCCCGAGCAGCTGGCCGAGGCCGGGACGCTCTGGCTGCTGGTCCCCGACGACGACGCGGTGCGCGAGGTGCTGACCGGGGACGAGGGCCTGCTCGACCGGCTCTCCCCCGGCACCCTGGTGGTGCTGTGCAGCACGGTGTCCCCGGGCACCGCCGCCGAGCTGGCCGGGAGCTGCCGCGAGGCCGGCGTCCAGCTGGTCGAGGCCCCCGTCAGCGGCGGCGCGGACGCCGCCCTGGAGGGCGAGCTGCTGGTGCTGCTGGGCGGCGACGACGAGGCCCTGGACCGGGCGGAGGAGGCTTGCGCGCCGGTGGCCTCCCGCACCGTGCGCACCGGACCCGCCGGCACCGCCTCGGTGGTCAAGCTCTGCAACCAGCACGTGCTCTTCGCCGGCCTCACCGCGCTGCACGAGGCGGTCGCCCTGGCCGGTCGCGCCGGGGTGGACGAGGCGGTGCTGGTCGACGCCCTGGCCGGCGGGACCGCCCGCTCCTGGGCGGTGGAGACCTGGGGCTTCTACGACCGGCTCGAGCGCGACTACGCCGCGCGCGGCGTCCCGCAGCGCGGACGCCCCTGGGACAAGGACCTGCGCCACGTGCTCGAGGTGGCGCACCAGCACGAGGTCGACCTGCCGACCGCGCAGGTCGCCCTGGACACCCTCGGCGGCTGGATCAGCCGCCACGCGGGCGGCGCCGAGGCCGACCCGTCCCCGACCGGAGGTGACTCCCGATGACCATCACGACGGTGCCCGAGCCCGTGCTGGCTCCGTCCACGACCCCGCGCCGGCGCGGCGGTGGACGGCGCGGCCAGGGCTGGGCCGCCTTCTTCTTCCTGATCCCGTGGGGCGCGGGCATCGTGCTGCTGACAGTCGGCCCGATGCTCTACTCGCTCTACCTGTCCTTCACCAGCTACGACCTGCTGAGCGCGCCGGAGTGGGTGGGCCTGGCCAACTACGAGCTGATGCTCGCCGACCCACGGTTCTGGAAGTCGGTGCGGGTCACCCTCGTCTACGTGGTGGTGTTCGTGCCGCTGCTGCAGGTGGTCTCGATGCTGGTGGCGCTGCTGCTCAACAGCAGGCTCCGGTTCCTGACCGGGTACCGCGCGCTGTTCTACCTGCCCTCGCTGATGGGGGCGAGCGTGGCCGTGGCGGCCCTCTGGCGCCAGGTGTTCGGCGCCGAGGGCCTGGTCAACGCGGTGCTGGGGGTGTTCGGCGTCGAGGGCGTCGGCAGCTGGGTGGGCGACCCGAACCGGGCGCTCGGCACCATCATCGGGCTCAACCTGTGGGCCTTCGGCTCGACCATGATCATCTACCTGGCTGGGCTGCGGCAGGTGCCCCGCGAGCTGCTGGAGGCCGCCGAGGTGGACGGCGCCAGCCGGCTGCGGCGCTTCTTCTCGGTGACCCTGCCGCTGATGACCCCGCTGGCCTTCTTCAACGTGCTGATGGGCACCATCAACGCCTTCCAGTCCTTCACCGGCGCCTACGTCGTCAGCGGCGGCACCGGCGGGCCGGTCGACTCCACCCTCTTCTACACGCTCTACCTCTACGAGCGCGGCTTCACCCAGCTGCAGATGGGCTACGCCTCGGCGATGGCCTGGATCCTGCTCGTCGTGCTGGCCGTGGTGACCGGTCTGTTCTTCCGCTCGTCCAGGTACTGGGTCCACTACGGAGACGAATCATGAGCACAGCACAGACCCGGGTCGCCATGCCCCGGCCGTGGTCGGCCGAGACCCAGCGCCCCGCCCGCAACAAGGTGCTGCGCGGCATCATCAAGCACGCGGTGCTGATCTGCTTCCTGCTGATCATGCTGTACCCGCTGCTGTGGATGGTGGGGGCCTCGTTCCGCCCCGGCAACCAGACCTTCGCCGGGCTGGGCATCTTCTCCGACACCTACACGGCGCAGAACTACGCCGACGGGTGGTCGGTGGGGAACCTCAACTTCTCCCGCTACTTCGTGAACTCCGCGATCATCACCGTGGGTGCCATCCTCGGCAACCTGGTGGCCTGCTCGCTGACCGCCTACGCCTTCGCCCGGCTGGAGTTCCGCTTCAAGGGCGTGCTGTTCGGCCTGGTCATCGCCACCATGCTGCTGCCCCAGCACGTCACGCTGATCCCGAAGTACATCATCTTCAACCAGATGGGGTGGGTGAACACCTACCTGCCGCTGGTGGTCCCGCACTGGTTCGCCGTCGACGCGTTCTTCGTCTTCCTGATGGTGCAGTTCATCCGCACCCTGCCGAAGTCGCTGGACGAGTCGGCGCGGATCGACGGCTGCGGCCACTGGGGCATCTTCTGGCGGATCGTGCTGCCGATGTCGCTGCCGGCCATCGGCACCACGGCGATGTTCACCTTCGTCGCCGCCTGGAACGACCTGCTCGGGCCGCTGCTCTACCTGCCGCGCTCGGACCTGTGGACGGTCTCCCTCGGGCTGAACTCGTTCCTGGACCAGACCGGCCAGAGCACCTACGGGACGCTCTTTGCGATGGCGACGCTCTCGCTCGCCCCCATCGTCGGATTCTTCATCGCCAGCCAGCGGCTCCTCGTCGAGGGGATCGCCACCACCGGTCTCAAGTGAGCGCGGACCGGCACACAGGACGACCAGAACACAAGGAAGAAGGAAGCATCATGAACCGGTTCTCCCGCAGGACCACGGTGCTGGGCGTCGGCGTCCTCACCGGGGTGCTGCTCACCACCAGCGGCTGCCTCAACGGCGGCGGCGGCGCGGCCCAGGTCTCCGACGGCCAGGGCGAGGTGGGCGGCAACATCCAGATCGCCTGGTGGGGTGGTGAGTCCCGCAACGCCAAGACCAACGCGGTGGTCGAGATGTTCACCGAGGCCAACCCCGGGGTGACCACCGAGACCCAGTCGGCCGACTACGCGCAGTACTTCAACCGGCTGAACGTGCAGGCGGCCAGCCAGTCGCTGCCCTGCGTGGTGCAGATGCAGGACCGCCAGGTCAACGACTACACCAAGCGGCAGACGCTGATGCCGCTGGACGAGATGGTCGCCTCCGGCGCCATCGACACCAGCCAGATCCCGCCCGCCGTGCTCGACGGCGGCCGCGGCAGCGACGGCAAGCTCTACTTCATCCCCTACGGCATCGCCTGGGACGCCCTGGTGGTGAACACCACGCTGGCCGAGGAGACCGACGCCGGTGCTCCGCCGGAGGAGTGGGACTGGCCGACCTTCGTGGAGTACCTCCGCACCGCCCAGAAGGGGCTGCCGGAGGGCAAGTACGCCGCCCCGGCCGGCGGCCAGCTGCAGAACACCTTCTACGCCTGGGCCGTGGCCCACGGCATCGAGGTGTTCAACGCCGAGGGCAAGCTCGGCTTCACCGAGGCCCAGCTCAAGGAGTTCTGGACGATGTGGCTGGAGCTGCAGGAGGAGGGGGTCTCGCTGCCTCCGGACATGGCGGCCGAGGAGCCGCCGGGCGCCGACCAGGGCTACCTGGCCACCGGCACCACCATGGTGGGCGCCCTCCCGGGCAACGCCCTCTACGTGGCCAGCCAGACGCTGGAGGGCACCGACAGCGGCGGCGAGCTGGTCAGCCGGCGCTACCCCGACGGCCCGGCCGGCATCGGCAACATCCTGGTGGCCTCCGGCTTCGGCATCGCGGCCAACTGCGACAACGTGCCCACCTCGGCGGCCTTCATCGACTTCTTCACCAACGACCTGGAGGCCGGTGTCGGCTTCGCCGCGGACAACGGCGCACCCACCAACACCGCGGTGCTGGAGGCGCTCACCGGCTCGGACTCCGAGCTGCCGGAGCTCAAGCGGGCCGAGCTGGAGCAGTACGAGGCGATCGTCGCCGACAACCCGCCCAAGGTGAACTACCCGCCCGGCTTCAACGCCGTCTTCCAGCAGTCGTTCCAGCGCAACTACAACGAGGCCGCCTTCGGACGGCAGTCGGTGGACGACGCGGTGGCGACCTTCTTCGCCGAGACCAACGCCAGCCTGGGCTGACCTCCTCCCGGACCACCCCCTCACCGGGGTGGTCCGGGCCGGTCCCCCACCACACGAGGAGAACCATGAGCTTCGCCGATCAGCTCCCCGACGGGGCCCTCACGGGTCTGCGGGTGCTGGACCTCACCCAGGTGATGTCGGGCCCCTTCTGCACGATGATGCTGGCCGACCTGGGCGCCGACGTGATCAAGGTGGAGAACCCCGACGGCGGTGACCAGACCCGCACGTCGTGGGGCTACGCCGTCCGCGGCGACGACTCGCGGGCCTTCCTGTCGTTGAACCGGAACAAGCGCAGCGTCCGCCTCGACCTCAAGGACGAGGACCAGCGCGCCGACTTCTACGCCATGGTGCGGGAGGCCGACGTGGTGGTGGAGAACTTCCGGCCCGGCGTCGCCGCCCGGCTGGGGGTCGACTACGAGCGGCTGCGCACCGAGAACCCGGCGCTGATCTACGCCAGCATCTCCGGCTTCGGCCAGACCGGGCCGTACTCGCAGTACCCGGGCTACGACCTCATCGCCCAGGGCATGACCGGGGTGATGAGCATCACCGGCGAGCCGGACGGCAACCCGGTCAAGTGCGGCCTGCCGGTGGCCGACCTGGGGGCCGGGATGTTCACCGCCTTCGGGATCCTGGCCGCCTACGTCGCCCGGCTGGCCACCGGCGAGGGCCAGTACCTGGAGGTGTCGCTGTTCGAGGCGGCGCTGGCGCTCTCGGTGTGGGAGTCCACCGAGTACTGGGCCACCGGCGAGGCGCCGCAGGCGCTCGGGTCGGCCAACCGGATGTCGGCGCCCTACCAGGCCTTCCGCGCCAGCGATGGCTACCTCACCGTCGGGGCCAACAACGAGCGGCTGTGGCGGCGGCTCTGCGACGTGCTCGGCGCGCCCGAGCTGGTGGCCGACGAGCGCTACCGCACCAACACGCTGCGGATGGGCCACCGCGACGAGCTGGTCGCCGACCTGACCCCGCTGTTCGCGGCCCGCTCGGTCGAGGAGTGGGTGGACGCGCTGCTCGCCGCCGGCGTCCCGGCCGGCCCGATCCGCGACTACGCCTACGTGCTCGACTCCGACCCCCACGTGGCCGCCCGGCAGGCGGTGACCAGCTACGAGCACCCGGTCGAGGGCACGGTCAAGGTCCTCGCCTCCCCCGTCCGGCTGCAGGGCACGCCGCCGACGGTCCGCCGCCCCGCCCCGCTGCTCGGCGAGCACGACGACCTGCGCCGCGGCGCCGCCGCCGGCGAGCGGCTGGTCGAGGAGGGCACCCGTGGCTGACCCCGCGGTCGACGGGGAGCAGCCCGGCCGGGTCACCGCCCGCCAGGACGGCCCCGTCCTCACCCTCACCCTGGACCACCCGCGCCGGCTCAACGCCCTCACCTGGGACATGTACGACCAGCTCGAGCGGCACGCCCGGGCCGTGGCGGGCACGCCGGGGGTGCGCGCGGTGGTGCTGACCTCGGCCGGCTCGCGGGCCTTCGCCGCCGGCACCGACATCTCCCAGTTCACAGGCTTCGACGCCGAGGCCGGGCTGGCCTACGAGCGGCGGGTCGGCGAGGTGCTCGACGCCCTGCGCGCCGTGCCCGTCCCGGTGGTGGCCGCGGTGCCGGGGCTGGCGGTCGGCGCCGGGCTGGTGCTGGCCGCCGCCTGCGACCTGGTGGTGGCCGCCGAGGACGTCCGCTTCGGGGCCCCGGTCTCGCAGACCCTGGGCAACTGCATCGACGCCTCCGCCGTCGAGCTGGTCCGCCGCCGGCTCGGGGCGGCCCGCACCGACCAGCTGCTGCTCGCCGCCGACCTGGTCAGCGCCGCCGAGCTCGCCGGCTCGGGGTTCATCACCCGGCTGCTGCCGGCCGGCACCGACCCCCGCCCGGCGGCGGAGGAGCTGGCCCGCCACGTGGCCGCGGGAGCGCCGATCACCCTCCGCTCGCTCAAGCAGATCAGCCGCCGGCTCGACACCGACCCCGCCGCCGACTGCGCCGACCTGGTCGGCGCCTGCTACGGCAGCGCCGACTTCGCCGAGGGCGTCACCGCGTTCCTCGAGCGCCGACCCGCCCGCTGGGAGGACCGATGACCGACATCCGCACCATCGACGCGCACCAGCACTTCTGGGTGGCCGGGGAGAGCGAGCAGCCCTGGCGCGGCCCCGGCCACGACGCCCTGGTCCGCGACTTCACGGCTGAGGACCTGACGGTGATGACCCGCGAGCTGGGCATCGACGGCACCGTGCTGATCGAGTCCGAGGACGGCCCGGAGGAGAACGACCGGCTGGCCCGCTGGAGCCGGCAGGCGCCGGTGGTGGGCGTGGTGGGCTGGCTGCCGCTCGCCGACCCCGAGGCCGCCCGCGCCGAGTGGCGCCGCCTGGACCTGCCGCGGATGGTCGGCACCCGCTGCCTGGTGGGACGTCAGCCGCTGGACTGGCTGCAGCGGCCCGACGTCGTGGGGCTGTTCGAGGACCTCGCCGCCGCCGGGCTCGCGTGGGACGTCGTCCCGCTGGAGCGGGCCCAGTGCGAGCAGGTGGTGGCGCTGGCCGAGCGGGTGCCCGGGCTGCGGATCGTCGTGGACCACCTGGCCCGCCCGCCGCTGGACGGCGCCCCGGAGCAGCCGTGGCTGGAGAACCTGCAGCTGCTCGCGGCCGCCCCCGGCATCGCGATCAAGTTCTCCGTGGGCCTCGACGTGGTCTCGCGCTGGTCCTGGGACGCCGACCAGCTGCTCGGCTGCGCCCGGGCCGCGCTGGACGCCTTCGGACCCGACCGGGTGATGATGGCCAGCAACTGGCCGGTCTCGGAGCTGGGCACCGACTACCGCACGCTGTGGCGCGACCAGACGGCCGTGCTGGAGCAGCTGCTGCCCGACGCCGACCAGCGCCGGATGGTGCTGGGCGGCACCGCCACCCGGTGGTACGACCTGGAGCGGGAGGAGCGGTGAGCGGCCGCGCCTTCGAGGGCCACCGCCCCGAGCTGGACCCGAGCGCCTGGGTGGCGCCGGGGGCCGAGCTGGTCGGCCGAATCCGGCTGGCCGCCGGCAGCTCGGTCTGGTACGGCGCGGTGCTCCGCGCCGACGGCGCCGACCTGGTGGTCGGGCCCCGCAGCAACGTGCAGGACGGCTGCGTGGTGCACGCCGACCTCGGCGCCGGCGTCGCCCTCGGCGAGCACGTCACCGTCGGGCACCGCGCGGTGCTGCACAACTGCACCGTCGGCGACCGCGTGCTGGTCGGGATGGGCGCGGTCGTGCTCAACCGCGCACGCATCGGCTCCGACGTCATCATCGGCGCCGGTGCGGTGGTCGCCGAGGACGTCGAGGTGCCGTCCGGCTCCCTCGTCCTCGGCGTCCCCGGCCGGGTCCGCCGCGAGCTCACCGACGAGGAGCGCGCCCGCGTCCTCGACAACGCCCGCAGCTACGTCGAGCTGGCCCGCCGGCACGCCGCCGAGGCACCTCCTCCCTGACCCACCCCTCGACCCGTCCGCAGACCATCCCTGACCCATCCGCCCCCCGACCCATCCGACCCCCGAATGACGAACCAACCAACAGAAAGCAGGAGCAGCGTCACCATGACGAACACCTATCCCGTCCAGCAGGCTCCCCAGCTCCCCTGGACCAAGGCCGACCCCGACCAGCTCGGCAGCCTCTTCCGCTTCCTCCGGGTGGTGGACGTGGTCGACGCCATGGACGGCATCGGCTACTTCAACATCGGTCTGATGAACCCCGACGTGCGCCCGCTCTGGCGCGGCATGAAGTTCTTCGGCGAGGCCGC
Source organism: Auraticoccus cholistanensis (assembly GCF_009742705.1). GTDB lineage: Bacteria > Actinomycetota > Actinomycetes > Propionibacteriales > Propionibacteriaceae > Auraticoccus > Auraticoccus cholistanensis. The sequence continues at coordinate 327,005 of NZ_WPCU01000004.1, read as the reverse complement.
CACGCTCCGCTGCGTGCCCGCCAACAAGCCGATGTGGGCGCTGTCCTCCACCCAGGACGTCGTCGAGGCCCACCGCATCTGGTTCGAGAAGCACCCGCCGGCACGCCTCCCCTCCGACCTGACCCCCGGCCACGTCGTGGTGATGGACTCCGGCGGCGGCCCCGAGGTCGGCTTCTGGGGCTCGGAGAACGCGATGGGCACCATCGTCGGCGGTGCCGTGGGCATCGTCACCGACGGCTACTGCCGCGACACCGGCGAGATCGAGGCCCAGGGCACCCCGGTGGTGGCCCGGCGCCGCGGCCGCACCATCATCCCGGGCCGCATCGAGGCGGTGGAGACCCAGACCAAGATCGCCTGCGGCGGTGCCCAGGTGAACCCCGGCGACATCGTCGGCGCCGACGACGACGGCGTGGTGGTGGTCCCCCGGGAGGTGGCCGTCGAGGTCGCCACCCACGCCCGGGCCGTGCTGCTGCACGACATGCGGGCCCGCAAGCGCCACTACGACAAGCTCGGTCGCCCGGGCGACGCCAGCA
>NZ_WPCU01000004.1:290611-326451 GCF_009742705.1 Auraticoccus cholistanensis | reverse complement strand
CCCGGGCCCCGGCCGGCCCCGCCGGCACCTCCCCGTGCCCCCTCCCGAGACAGGAACGACGATGACCCTCCTCGACGACCCCCGCGACCTGCTGCCCACCGACGTCGACCGCGCCACCCTGGTCGGCCGCCTGCTGGACCCCGAGCTCGGCCCCTGCGTGGTGGCCGTCCGCGGCGAGGAGCTGGTCGACGTCTCCGACACCTTCCCCACCGTGGCGGACCTGCTGGAGCGGCCCGACCCGGTGGCCGAGCTCCGCGCCGCCCCGGCCGGGCGCAGCTGGCCGCTCAGCGCGGTGCTGGAGGCCACCCTGGCCGAGGCGGAGGACCCCGCCGCGCCGGTGCTGCTGGCTCCCGTCGACCTGCAGGTGCTCAAGGCGGCCGGCGTGACCTTCGCCAGCTCGCTCACCGAGCGGCTGATCGAGGAGCGGGCCGGCGGCGACCCGAGCCGCGCCGAGCAGCTGCGCGCCGAGCTGGAGCAGGTGCTGGGCGTCGAGGTCTCAGCCATCCGCCCCGGCAGCCCCGAGAGCGAGCGGCTCAAGGCCGACCTGCAGCCCCGCGGGCTGTGGTCGCAGTACCTCGAGGTCGGCCTCGGCCCTGACCCGGAGATCTTCACCAAGGCACCCGTGCTGTCCGCGGTCGGCTGCGGCGCCGCCGTCGGCGTGTCGGAGATCTCGGCCTGGAACAACCCCGAGCCGGAGGTCGCGCTGGCCGTCACCTCCACCGGACGCATCGTGGCCGCCACCCTCGGCAACGACGTGAACCTCCGCGACGTCGAGGGGCGCTCGGCGCTGCTGCTGCCCCGCGCCAAGGACAACAACGCCTCCGCCTCGGTCGGGCCGTTCCTGCGGCTGCTCGACGAGCACTTCACCCTCGACGACGTCCGCAGCGCCCAGGTCCGGCTGCAGGTGCTGGGTCAGGACGACGACTTCGTGCTGGACGGGGTGAGCGAGATGAGCCAGATCTCCCGCGACGTCACCGAGCTCGCCGGGCACGCCATCGGGGACGCCCACCAGTACCCCGACGGCCTGCTGCTCTACACCGGCACGCTGTTCGCCCCCACCGCCGACCGCGACCGTCCCGGCTCGGGGTTCACCCACCACCCGGGCGACGTCGTGCGGATCACCAGCCCGCGGCTCGGCACCCTGGTCAACCGGGTCACCTCCTCCGAGACGGCCCCGCGCTGGGAGTTCGGGCTGCGGGCGCTCATCCGCCACCTGCACCGCCGGGGGCTGACCGACCGGGTCGGGACGTCATGAACCGGCTGGTCGTCACCGACCACATCTTCGCCGGGCTGGAGCAGGAGCAGGCGACCGCGGCGACCCTCGGCCTGGAGCTGTCGGCCCACCAGATCAGCACCGAGGCGGAGGCCCGCGAGGTGCTGGCCGGGGTCCGGTTGGCGCTGGTGAACTTCGCCCCGGTGACCCGCCCGGTGCTGTCGGCGATGGCGCCGGGGGCGACGGTGGTCCGCTACGGCATCGGCTACGACAACATCGACACCGAGGCCGCCCGCGAGCTGGGCGTCACCGTGTGCAACGTGCCCGACTACGGCTCGGCCACGGTGGCCGACCACGCGGTGACGCTGCTGCTGGTGCTGCTGCGCAAGGTGGTCCGCTACGACCGCGCCATCGCCGCCGGCCAGTGGCCCGCCCCGCCCGACCTGGCTCCGGTGCACGCCTTCGCGGCGACCACCGTCGGGCTGCTCGGCACCGGGCGCATCGGCCGGGAGGTGGCCCGCCGGCTGGCGCCCTTCGGGTTCACCGTGCTGGCCGCCGACCCGGTGGCCGACGCCGAGGAGCTGGCCCGCGACGGGATCGAGCTGGTCGACACCGCGACCCTGTTCGAGCGCTCCGACGCCCTCTCGCTGCACGCCCCGCTCACCCCGGCCACCCGGCACGTGGTGGGGGCGGAGAACCTGGCGCGGATGCCCGCCGGCGCGGTGGTGGTGAACACCGCCCGGGGCGGGCTGGTCGACACCGACGCGGTGCTGGCCGCGCTGGAGTCCGGCCGGCTCGGGGGAGTGGCCCTGGACGTCGTCGAGCCGGAGCCGCTGCCGGTGGACCACCCGCTGCGCGACCACCCGCACGCCCTGCTCACCCCGCACGCCGCCTTCTACAGCGAGGAGTCCCTGCACGACCTGCAGCGGCTGGCCTGCGAGGAGATCCTGCGCGCCGGGCGCGGGGAGCCCCCGCGCTGCCCCGTCACCTGACCCGCCCCGCCCCCGGGCCGCCCCTCCCCGGGGGCGGCGGTCAGGCCTGGGGAGCGGCCGTGGCCGGACGCTCCCGGGCGGCCGGGGCCACGACGGCGACCACGGCGACCAGCACCAGCACCACCAGCAGCCCCCGCAGGATGCCGACCTGCTCGCCCAGGAAGCCGATCGCCGGCGGCCCGACCAGGAAGGCGACGTAGCCGATGGTGGCCACGGCGCTGACCCGGGCGGCCGCCTGGCGCGGGTCGTCGGCCGCCGCGGACATGCCGACCGGGAACCCGAGCGAGGCACCCAGCCCCCACAGCGCGATGCCCACGAAGGCCGCGGGCGTCCACGAGCTGAAGATGGTCAGGGCCAGACCGACGGTGGCCACCAGCGCGGTCGCCCGCAGCACCAGCACGCGGCCGAAGCGGTCCAGCACCCACACGCCGCCGATCCGCCCGACGGTCATCGCGGTGACGAAGACCACCAGCCCGGCACCACCCACGGCGTTGGACGTCTCGTGGCCGTCGACCAGGGCCAGCGCGACCCAGTCGCTGGCGCTGCCCTCGGCCAGCGCCATCCCCAGCACGATGAGCCCGATCAGGATGGTCGCCGGCTGGCGCCACACCGCCAGCCGCGAGCGGACGGTCGAGGCCGGCTCGTCGGCGGCGGGGTCGTCCAGGACGTCCTCGGACTGGGTCCAGCGCAGCGCGACCAGGACGGCCGCGACCAGCAGCACCGCCAGCACGACCAGCTGCACCCCGACCCCGACGCCGAGCAGCTCGGCCAGCGCGCCGATGCCCGCCCCGCCCATGGTGCCGAAGCTGAAGAAGGCGTGGAACAGCGGCATCACGTTGCGCCGCAGCGCGCGCTCGGCCACGGCACCGTTGAGGTTCATCGAGACGTCGGTGATCCCCATGCCGGCCCCGGCGACCACCAGCCCGGCCACGATGACGGGGTAGCTGGTCAGCTCGACCCCCACCCCGGCCAGCACCATGCCGGCACCCAGCACGCTGAAGAACACGGCGATGGTGCGCTGGGAGCCGAAGCGGTGGACGATGTGGCCCGAGGCGACCAGGCCGAGGATCGAGCCGACCGCGAGCGCGAGCACCACGAGCCCCATCTCGGCCGTGCTGGCGCCCAGCTCATCGCGGACGCGGGGCAGCCGGGCCGCCCAGGACGAGAAGGTCAGCCCGCTGGCCAGGAAGACCGCGAAGACGGCGTTGCGCCACCGCAGCACCGTGCGCCGGTCGAGCCGCTCCGCACCCGGCTTCAAAATCGATTCAGCCACGGGATCCAGTCAACCACGACCGGCCCCCACCGGCGCCACCCGGATACGGCTCGACGACTCCACCGCCCCGACGTCCGCCGGGGCCACGCCGTCGGGCTCGGGGTGCTGGTGGAGCTGCCCGGGTCCGTCGTCTGACCACCCGGGCCCGCGGGAGGCGCGGGCGGGCGGCACTAGGGTCGGCCGTGACGCAGTGACACTCGACCACGGCAGGATGGCACGCATGTCTGACGAGCAGCAGGGCCGCAACGACCAGTCCGGACGTCAGGGCTCCGACCCCCGCTCCGACTGGGGCCAGCAGCAGCAGGACCCCTACGGCCAGCAGGACCCGTACGCCCAGCGGGCCCAGTACGAGCAGCAGGGCCAGTACGAGCAGCAGGGCCAGTACCCGCAGGGCCAGTACGGCCAGCAGGGGCAGGGCTACTACGACCCACAGCAGCAGGGTCAGCAGCAGTACGGGCAGCAGCAGTACGGGCAGCAGCCCGACTACGGCCAGCAGTACGGTCAGCAGCCCCAGGGCGGCTACCCCGAGCAGGGGCAGCAGCAGTACGGCCAGCCGCCCGTGGCGCCGCCGCCCTCCAGCGCCTCCTCGGCGTCCTGGGAGCAGCCGCAGGGCGGGCAGGGCCAGGCGCAGACCGCCTGGGACATCCCGGCGCAGAGCCAGCCGTCGGCCGGCTGGGACCAGGAGCAGTCGCGCCAGACCCAGTCCGGCAGCTGGGGCGAGCAGGCCCAGCAGCCGACCACCTCCTGGGGCGAGGCGGCGCAGCCCGCCGGCGGCTACCCGCAGTCGCAGGCGTCCGGCAGCTACCCGCAGTCGCAGCCGTCGGCCGGGTACGCCCAGGCGGGCGGCTACGAGCAGGCCGGCGGCTACGAGCAGGCCGGCGGCTACGGGCAGGGCGGCTACGGGGAGCAGCAGTACGGTCAGGGCTACGGCCAGCAGCCCGGCGGCTACCCCGAGCAGCAGCAGGGCGTCTCCTCCTGGACGTCGGGCACGTCCAGCGCCCGGAGCGGTTCGCGCGACGGGCTGCGCTCGTTGCTGGACCTCTCCTTCACCAGCTACGCGACGCCGTCGATCGTCAAGATCCTCTACATCGCCGTGGGCCTGCTGCTGCTGGTGGTCTGGCTCGGCTACACGGCCGTCTTCTTCGTCGCCGGTATCGCAGGTCACGAGCCGGCCGGCATCGTCGGCGGCTTCATCAGCCTGCTCCTCGGCTGGATCCCGGTGGCGATCTACATCGCCCTGGTCCGGGTGGCGCTGGAGTTCGCGCTGGCTGGCATCCGCACCGCCGAGGGGGTCCGCGACATCAAGGCGCACCTCCTCAGCGCCGGCAGCGACGGGGCCGACGCCGAGCAGGCCTGAGCAGCCAGCCACACACACCCCGCGGGGCCGGACGCAGCAGCGTCCGGCCTCGTGCCGTCTCCGCCGGTCACCCCTTGAGGACCGGTCAGGAATCGAGAAGCCGGCGGCCCGGCCCGTGGCTAGCCTTCCGAGCACCACACCGCGACGAGGGAAGGACGCCGCCATGGCCACCACGGACGACGAGCAGGACACGACGGGCGCAGGGTTCTCCGAGCAGGAGCGGGCGGCCATGCGCGGACGCGCGGCCGAGCTGCGCAAGGAGGCCGGCCGCGGCCGCGGCAGCAGGGCCGCCGCCGACGAGGCCGACGTGCTGGCCAAGATCGACCAGATGGCCGAGCCCGACCGGACGGTCGCCACGCGCCTCCACGCGGTGGTCACCAGCACCGCCCCGGAGCTGGCCCCGAAGCTCTGGTACGGCCAGCCCGCCTACGCCCGCGGCGGCAAGGTCGTGTGCTTCTTCCGCAGCGGCCAGGTCGACAAGGAGCGCTACTCCACCTTCGGGTTCACCCCTGAGGCCCGTCTCGACGAGGCGGGCGGGCTGTGGGCGACCTCCTACGCCGTGACCGAGCTGGGCGCCGAGGCCGAGGCCGCGATCGCCGAGCTGGTGCGGCGGGCGCTCGGCTGAGGCCCGTCGCCCGGCCCTGGGACGCGCTCAGCCCTCGGGCTTGAGCAGCGGGAAGAGGATCGTCTCGCGGATGCCGACGCCGGTGAACAGCATCACCAGCCGGTCGATGCCCAGCCCCAGCCCGCCCATCGGGGGTGCGCCGAACTCGAGCGCGGCCAGGAAGTCCTCGTCGAGCTGCATGGCCTCGGGGTCGCCGGCGGCGGCGGCGAGCGACTGGGCCGTGAGGCGCTCGCGCTGGATCACCGGGTCGATCAGCTCGGAGAACCCGGTGCCGCGCTCGACCCCGCCGATGATCAGGTCCCAGGCCTCGATGAGTCCCGGCTCGCTGCGGTGCGGGCGGGCCAGCGGCTGCGCGATGGCCGGGTAGTCGCAGACGAAGGTCGGCTGGATCAGCGTCGGCTCGACCAGCTCGCCGAAGAGCTCCATCACGAGCTTGTCGGCGTCCCAGCCGGGCTCGTGCTCGACGTCGTGCTCGTCGGCCAGGGCGCGCAGCTCCTCGGCACCGGTGGCCGGGGTGATCTCGCGACCCACCCGCTCCGACAGCCCGGGGTAGACGCCGAGCCAGCGCCACTCGCCGTCCAGGTCGATGGTGTGCTCGGTGCCGTCCGCCGCCCGGTGGGTGACCTGCCGGCTGCCCAGCAGGTCGGCGCAGTCCAGCACGATCCGCTGCACGAGGTCGGCCACGGTGCGCTGGTCGCCCCAGGCCACGTAGGCCTCCAGCATCGTGAACTCGGAGCTGTGGGTGGAGTCGATCCCCTCGTTGCGGAAGATGCGACCGATCTCGTACACCCGCTCGGCGCCGCCCACCATGGCGCGCTTGAGGTAGAGCTCGAGCGCGATCCGCAACGTCATGTCGATGTCGAAGGCGTTGAGGTGGGTGCGGAAGGGGCGGGCGGCGGCCCCGCCGTGCACCAGCTGCAGCACCGGCGTCTCGACCTCGAGGTAGTCCAGCTCGTGCAGCGTCTCGCGGATGCTCCGGGTGACCGCGGCACGGGTGCGCAGCAGGTCGCGGGCGCGCTGGCGGACGGTGAGGTCGGCGTGCCGCTGCCGGACCCGGGTCTCCTCCGAGAGCTCGCTGTGGAGGTTGGGCATCGGCCGCAGCGCCTTGGACGCCAACGTCCACCCGCTGGCCATCACCGACAGCTCACCGCGCCGGGAGCACACCACCCGTCCGGTGACGCTGACGTGGTCGCCGAGGTCGACGTCGGCCTTCCAGTCGGCCAGCCGCTGCTCGCCCACCTCGGCCAGCGAGAGCATCACCTGCAGCCGCGTGCCGGGCTCGGCCGGGGAGAAGCCACCCTGCAGGGTGGCGAAGCAGAGCTTGCCGGTGTTGCGGACGAACACCACCCGGCCGGCCACGGACACCACGTCGGTGGTCTCCTCGCCGGCCTCCAGGTGACCCCAGCGCTCCCGCACCTCGTGCAGGGCGTGGGTGCGTGGCACCTCGACCGGGTAGGCGGCCTGGCCGGCGGCCTCCAGCCGAGCCCGCTTCTCCCGGCGCACCAGCATCTGCTCGGGCAGGTCCGCCGCCACGTCGGTGGCGGCGTCGCTGCCCTGGTCACGGGCCGGGGCGGTGCTCTTTTCGCTCATCGGGGAAAGGGTATCGACCGGTTCAGGACAGCGTCGATCCGGAATGCTGGTGACCGGGTCGCGGGGGCCGCACGGGGGGCGCCCGGTGTCCGGGCAGCAAGGGGGGATCGTGGCGCAGACGCCTGCGGGTTCCGGAGGGGCTGCGCCGCGCCGCGCCGCCCGGCCGCGGGGTCGCGGCCTGCTGCTGGCCCTGGTGGCCGCCACCGCGGTGGTGCTGGCCGTGGCCGCCGTGCTGGTCACGCGCGCGGGCGGGATCCGCCTTCCCGGGGTGGCCGCGACCGCCGTGCCCGAACCCGCTCCGGGCACTCCGGCCGCCCCGTCCTCCGGGGCCCGGGCCACCTCCGGCCCCGGTGTCCCGGGCGCACCCTCGGGCGGTCCGGCACCTCCGGGGGTCGGCGGGCCGGTCTTCCCCATCGAGGCCCGTCCCGACGACCCCTTCACCGGCACCGGGCTGGACGACAACCGGCTCTACGCCGTGGTGGCGCCGCCGGCGAGCCTGGGCTGCCCGGCACCCGCCCTCAGACCGCCGCCGGTGCCCGACGAGGAGCTGCAGGCGCACGCCGAGGACGTCGTCGGCTGCCTGGTGCAGGCGCTGGCCCCCCTCCTCGCGGAGCAGGGCCTCGAGCTGACCGCGCCCGCGGTGGCCACCTTCGACGACGACCTCCGCACCCCCTGCGGGCTGCTGGCGGTGGCGGACTACCCCGCCTACTACTGCAGCACCGACGCCACCATCTACCTCAACGCACGCACCGACGACACCGCCTTCAACTACGCCCGGCTGGAGCGCGGCTACTGGCTGGTGCTGGCCCACGAGGTGGGTCACCACCTGCAGCACACCGCCGGGATCTTCCCGTTGTACAGCGAGGCCTGGGACGACGCCGAGGAGGACGAGCGGCTGGAGCTGACCCGCCGGCTGGAGCTGCAGGCCACCTGCTTCGCGGGCGTGCAGCTCAACCTGCTGGCCGGCACGCTGCAGCTGCCCGCCGACACCGACGAGCAGCTGACCGCCTACGCACGCGAGAACAACGACGAGGTCACCGGCACCCGCGACCACGGCGACGCCGACTCCACCGAGAGCTGGCTGCTGGCCGGCTTCGACCGCGGCTGGGGCTCCTTCGGCTACTGCCGCACCTGGTCCGCCGAGGACGCCGACGTCTCCTGAGCCGGTTCTCCTGCACCCGAGCCGTCGGCACCACCCCTGCCGGTCTCCTGCCAGAGCACGCTCCCCACCAGCTCCACCCCCAGCACGGCGCAGAGCACGGCGGCCTCGCGGCGTCGGGCCTCGGCCACGGGATCGAGGTCGACCACGGTCCGCGTCGTGAGCGGCGCGACGTGCAGGGTCAGGACCGCCTGCGGCGGGAGCGCGGTGATGTCGATGCGCCACTCGCGGCCGTCCCAGAACCGGTCGGCGACCGGGACGCCGTCCGCCCGCAGCTGGGCCACGTCGCCCTCCCACCGGACCAGGAGCTCCAGGAGGGCTCCCGGGCCCACGTCCCCCGGGTGCAGCGGCGGCAGCTGCCAGACGCCGGCGACTGCGTCCAGCTGCTCGTCCGACGGCGCCGACGAGCGACCGGCGTGGTGCCCGTAGCGCGCGGGCGGGTCGGAGGGCTCCCGGACCCGGGTCACCTGCACCGGGCGCAGCACGGGGTGCCCGGTGGGGGTCAGGGCCACGGGTTCGAAGCAGCGCCCCGACCAGCGCGCCACCGCCGGCTGCTCCGCCGCGCGGGCGGTCAGCCGGCCACGGTCGCTCCAGACCGGGTGGACCGAGTCGACGAGCTGGCCGTCGAGGAACCAGAGCCGTCCCACCTGCTCGCCGTCGACCAGGAGGATCCGGAGGCGGCCGTCCACGACGAGGACGCCTCCGGGGAGCAGCTCGAGGGGCGTCATGCCCAAGGCCACCTGCCGGCCGTCGAGCTCACCGGTGGAGCCGGGGGCGAGCAGCAGCCGGGCTGGCACGCCGGCCTCCGCACGCAGCACCAACGTCGGCGGCGCACCGGGGACGAGGCCGACGACCGAGGCGGTCGCCCACTGCAGCCGCACGCCCTCGATGTCGAGCTGCAGGGGCCACCGGGCGACCAGACCGCTGGGGAGGTCGACCGGCTGGTCCGGGACGAGGAGCTCTTCCTCGTCCAGGCCGACGCGGAGCTGGACGTCGGTGTGTCCGCTGAGCGGTTGGTGCGGTTGGTGGGTGTTGATGAAGAGGAAGCCGCTCCGCCCGTCGCTGCGGACGGCCCAGCGCAGCGTCGCCAGGTCGTGCACGTCGACCGGGGCACCGTCGGGCAGCGTGCTGCCCATGTCGGCGAGGCGATCCCCGAAGGCACCCACGAAGGCGTTGTGCTCCCGGAGGGCGGCCATGCCCGGCCCCGGCAGCCCGGTGGCGCCGAGGGCGGCCTGGAAGTCGTAGTCGAAGCGGGGCAGGTCGCAGGGGTAGCCGGTGGCGTGGGACTCCTGCAGGTGGTCCTCGGGGTTCGTGCCGCCGGCGTACATGTAGAACCCCTGCCACACCGAGCCGTTGCCCAGCTTCACGTTGGCCACCGCGGCGATGTCCTCACCCCGCGCGACCGGTCGGCGGTGGTACGCCGTGGCCATCCCCCCACCGAGCTCGCAGGTGGCCGGCGGGAACTCCGGGTCGAGGTCGCGCACCACGACCTCGAGCCCGGCGGCACGCTGGTCCGCTCCCACCCCCGGGTCGTCCCACCGGTGGGAGAAGGTGAAGTGGTCACGGAAGCTGTCGTCCCAGCCGGACCCCTGGTCCGCCCAGAACCCGTCGGCGTAGCCGCTGTACACCGGGAGGACCTCGTGCGGCGGGAGCAGCGCACCGCCCCAGGCGGTCGCCGTCCACAGCGGCGCCGAGAGCCCGGCCCCGCGGGCGAGCCGCTTGAGGGTCGTGATGTGCGTCGGCTGGTCGTACAGCTCGTTCTCGAGCTGGATGGCGACCACCCGCCCGTCGGGCCCGCAGTGGTGACCGACCTGCTCGCCCAGCCGCTCGAACCACCGCTGGACCAGGGCCAGGTACGTCGGGTCGTCCTGACGGGTGCTGGGGGCGGTGGCCAGCACCCAGTCCGGGAGGCCGCCGTTCCTGGACTCCCCGTGCGCCCACGGACCGATCCGCAGCACCACGTCGATGCCGACCCGGTCGGCGGTCACGATGAACTCCGCCACGTCCAGGTCGCCGTCGAAGCGCACCCGGCCCTGCTCGCGCTCGTGGTGTATCCAGAACACGTAGGTCGACACCATCGTGATCCCGGAGGCCACGAGCAGGCGCAGCTCCTCCTCCCAGCGCCGGCGCGGGACCCGGCTGTAGTGCAGCTCCCCCGACACGGGGATGCAGCGCGCACCGTCGACCTCGAGCCACCGGCTGGTGAGCCGCACCCGGGTGTGGGTCTCGACGTCGTTGCTCATGGACGGCTCAGCCAGGGGCGGGCGGAGGTCTCGGACCGTGACGCGGTGCTGGGTCACGCGCGCCTCCCCGTCGTGCTCCCGGTCCGGTGCGGCGGGGTCATGGTGCCGGAGCGGGCTGCCAGGACGCCGGGGACCGGGTCAGGGCGATGAGCTGGTCGCGGAGCCGACGGTGCGCCACGCGACAACTGTACTGACAGTCGCTTTCTTACTCGTGATGGCCGCCCGCGCTCCGGGATCCTCAGTGCCCCTGCCTGACGTCGACCCGTCCCGCTGCGCGGTTGGCTGGTGTGCCGCCGGTCGCGACCGGGATCCACCCGGACACGAGGAGCACCGCTGGTCCTCCGGTCCGTCGACGACCTCTGCCGTCCTGAGCTGGTCAGCCCTCCTGGTCGCGGACGTCCCGGCCCTGCTCGGCGAACGCCTTGAAGTCCTGCATGTGCTCTCGCGACTGCTTGCGGAAGGAGTGGCGCAGGAGCGGGCCCACCAGCCGCATCAGCAGGCCCTCGAACCGGTACTCGCTCTCGCTGACCCAGAGCGTCGCCCCCGGACCGGCCTCGGTCAGCCGGTCCCGCACGGCGTTCCACATGCCCGTCGCGACGATCTCGCGCTCGAAGCGGACGACCGTGTCGCCGGGGATCCCGTGCAGGTCCGCGGGTTCGCGGCGCGTGATGGTCTCGATGCACTCCATCTCCTGCCCGCCGGCGCGCAGCACGACGCGGGACCGGGTACCGACCTGCCCATGGGTCCCCGTCAGCGGCTCGTGCAGCACCAGGCCCCGCAACCACCTCGGCAGGTGCGTCGGGTCGGCGAGGAGCTGGACCGTCCGCTCCCGCGGCAGGTCGATCCGCATCGAGACGGTGTACCTCATGGTGGCCTCGCTCCTGCTCCGGGGTGTCGTGCCTCGACGAGCATGCCGGTCCGGGCGTCGCAGCGGGAGGGTCAGGAGCGGTCCAGGCGGTAGCTGGGGACCGTCCTGTCCACGGTGAAGCCGAGGGAGTCGTACAGCCGGGTCGCCCCGGTGGGGTTGGCCGAGTCGACGCCGAGCTGGATGACGTCGTAGCGCCCGGAGGCGGCGGCCACCGCCATGGTGCCGGCCAGCGCCGCCCGGGCCAGGCCGCGGCCGCGGGCCTCCGGCACCGTCCCCACCAGGTTCACGTACAGCTCCCGCTCCACCCATTGCGCGCAGAGGACGTAGGCCAGCACCTCGTCCCGGGCCCCCAGCACGACGGTGGAGCAGTCCAGCCGGGAGGTGCGGGAGCGCCAGTGCTGGGCCCACGTCTCCGCGGTCTGCTCGGTGGATCCCCAGTGGTCGAGGAAGGCGCGGTTGTGGGCCGCCCGCACCGGCTCGCACAGCTCGTCGTCGGGGCGCACCAGCCGGACGCCGTCGGGCACCGGCACCTCCGGGAGGGGGCCGTCGAGCGGACGCTCCATCTCGTTGAACCAGCGCACCGGCCGGTAGCCACGGTGCTCCAGCAGCCGGCGGACGGGGTCGGCCTCGCTGACCCCGCCGTCGGCCCGGAAGAACCAGGGGCGTCCCGGGTGGCGCTCGGCGGCCAGCTCGTCGGCGCGGCGCTCCATCTTCTCCATCAGGGCCCGGCCCAGGCCGCGGCCACGGTGCTCGGGGTGGACGCCGCCGCCCAGGCTGCAGCGGACCCGTCCCTCGACGTCGAGGGCCAGGGCGACGCGCAGCTGGCCGTAGCCGACCAGCTGGTCCCCCGCCCAGACCGCCAGGCTGTCGCGGGCCGGGTCGAAGCCGGGCTCCTCCAGCTCCTCGGCCAGGTCCTCGGCGCCGTAGAACTCCTCGGTCCGGTCGTGCTCGGCCAGGGTGTTGGTCAGCGTGGCCCAGGCCTCGACGTCCTCGGCGTGCAGGGTGCTCCAGCGGTAGTCGTCCACGCCGGCGATCCTGACGGCCGCGACGTCCGGGCGCCAGCGAGTTCCGCCCGCGGCGGGGCGCTCAGTCGGCGAGCGCGACCTCGATGCCGCCGTCGCGGACGTGCCAGCGGACGTCGGCCAGCGTGCCGACCACCAGGTCGGCCTCCAGCTCGGCCCGCGGGGTGGTGGTGGTGACGGCGAGGGTGGCGCAGCCGGCGGCGCGGGCCGCCGACAGCCCGGCCGGGGCGTCCTCCACCACCAGGCACCGCTCCGGCGGGAAGCCGAGGTCGCGGGCCGCGGCCAGGAAGGGGTCGGGAGCCGGCTTGCCGCGCTCGACGTCGTCGACGGTGACCACGACCTCCGGGCGGGGGATCTCGCTGGCCCCGATCCGGACCTCGGCGAGCGGACGGGTGCAGGAGGTCGCGATGGCGACGCGCTCGCGCGGCAGCACGGTGAGGGTCTCCACCGTGCCCGGCAGCGGGACGACGCCGCCCACGTCGGTGGTCTCCAGCTCGACGATGCGGGCCAGCGCCCGCTCCCGCTCGGCGTCGGGGAGCAGCCGGGCGATGATGCTGGCGGCCGGCATCCCGTGGTTGCCGGCCAGCTGCTCGGCGGTGATGCCGTGCTCCTCGGCCCAGGTGGTCCAGGCCCGGACCACGGCCGGGGTGGAGTCGACCAGCGTCCCGTCCATGTCGAAGATGACCGCGTCGAAGAGCCGACCAGCCAGCCCTGACCCCCCAGCCAGTCCTGACCCCACTGCGCTCCCCTTCCGCCGCCCTTGCACCGCGACGAGCCTAGAGGGTCGCCGGAGGCGGGCTCCCGAGCCCGGGGAAGTGGTATCACCTGGTGCTAGCGTGTGACCGCGGGTCAGCGACCCTGGTACGCAGCGTCCCACGACACAGCGGAGGTCCCTTCCTTTGAGCGACAACACCGGCGAGCGCCCGCCGATGATCTCGCAGGTGCCGTGGGGCGGTGGACGACCGGACGCGACCTCCCCGCAGACCCCGCTGACCGACCGGGGCGAGGGCAGCCCCGTCGGCGACGAGGCCACCCGCCGGGTCACCCGGGTGCCGGCCGGCGGGCCGACGCCCGCCTCGGCGAGCACCCCGGAACGCGTCGACCCCGCCCGCCCCGCCTCCGGTCCGACCGGGTGGGCTCCTGCCGGCGGCGGCCCGGATGGGCCCGTGCCCGCCCCCTCGGACCTGCCCGCCCGGTCGGCCCTGTCCTCACCTTCCGCGCCCTCGGGCAGCCAGTCGCGGCCCGTGCCGCTCGGCTCCCCGCCGCCGCACCGCGTCCCCGGCCCGCTGGCCGGGCCGCAGTCGCAGAGCAGCGCCCCGTCGGCCCCCTCGCAGCGGCCGCCGCTGCACGGGGACGCACCCCAGCCCCCGGCCGGTCCGGGCGCGCAGCCGGCACCGGCCGGAGCGCCGTCGCAGGGCCCGCGCGAGGGCGCCGGTCTGGGCGGGGTCTCGGTGCCGCAGCCGTCGCGCTCGGGCGAGGGTCCGGGCTACCCGCCCCGCTACGGCGTCAACGACCTGATCCAGCAGCTCAACCCCGAGACCCAGGTCCGGTCGCGCAAGGGCTGGCGGGCACGCTTCGGGCTCAAGCCGTCCCAGCGCGAGCTCGCCGAGCTGCGCGACGACGAGTCGGTGCGGATGCCCTTCGCCCGGCCCGTCACCGTGATGGTGGCCAACCCCAAGGGCGGGGTCGGCAAGACCCCGACCACGCTGCTGCTGGCCGCCGCGATGGGCGTGGCCCGCGGCGGCGGGGTGATCGCCTGGGACAACAACGAGCTGCGGGGCACCATGCCGGACCGCTCGCTCTCGCCGCACCGGCGCACGGTGCGCGACATGCTGGCCGAGTCGGACTTCCTGAGCCAGCCGTCGGCCCAGTTCACCGACCTCTCGTACTACCTGAACCACCAGACCACCGGGAAGTTCCACACCCTCGGCTCGGCCCAGACCTCCGGTCACGTCATCAGCCGGGACGACTTCGAGAAGATCCACAACATCCTCGCCCGGTTCTTCCAGGTCATCATCGTCGACACCGGCAACAACGAGGCCTCGCCCAACTGGCAGGCGGCGGCCGAGGAGGCCGACTGCCTGGTGGTGCCGACCAAGTGGCGCAAGGACTCCCTGATCCCGGCGGCCCGGATGCTGGAGACGCTGCAGGAGCTGAACTCCGACCTGCTCAACCGCACGGTCGTCGTGGCCACCAACGGGCCCGCCGACAGCCAGGCCTCGGTGCGGCTCAGCGGGGCCGGCTTCTTCGGCAGCTACCCCATCGTGGAGATCCCCACCGACCCGCACATCGCCGAGGGCGGCGTGATCGACTACGTCCGCCTGCAGGAGGGCACCCGCCGCGCGGCGCTGGCCCTGGCCGCCGAGGTGGCCCGTTCCATCGAGCCGGTGGCCGGGCTGAACCAGGGACGCAACGCGTCGGGACCGCGCCGCAGCCTCTGACCCACCTCCCCCGGAGCGCTCTCCCAACCGGGGGCGGGCGGGCCCGGCGGAGGGGAAGCCCGGGTGGTGCCGCGGTGTTGTACCGGTGATGCCACCACTCCTCGACCGTCCTGCGCGCCCGGTCAGCGCGAGCGCACCCCGGCTGTGGGTGCCCAAGCACGTCGTCGTCACCCGGTCGGCCACCGACCACCCGCACACCGCCGAGATCCTGCGCCGTGTCGAGGCCGCCGGCGTCATTGACGTCCAGCTGCTGCGCGGCGACCGGATCACCTCGCCGCGGGGTGAGAGCGAGCGCGAGGCCTACGCCCGGGCCAAGGCGACCCTCGCCGTCGTGGTGGCCCCGCCGTCCCAGCTGGTCCCCCAGCCGATCCCGCCCTCGGCGGACTGGCGCCTCGACCTGGCCCGCGGGTGCCCGGCGCACTGCCAGTACTGCTACCTCGCCGGCTCGCTCGGCGGTCCCCCGATCACCCGCGTCTACGCCAACCTCGACGAGGTGCTGGCGCCCGTCGCACGGCTGTCGGGCACCGGGTCGGTGACCACCGGCGACGCCGCCCGCGGCGGGGAGGGCACCACCTTCGAGCTCTCCTGCTACACCGACCCGCTGGGCATCGAGCACCTCACCGGCTCCCTGGCGGCGGCGATCGAGCAGGTGGGCACGGGACGCCACGGCGACGGCGCCTCGCTGCGCCTCACCACCAAGTTCGACGCGGTCGAGCCGCTGCTCACGCTGCCGCACGGCCGCCGCACCCGCATCCGGCTCTCGCTCAACGCCGCCGAGGTGGAGCGCTTCGAGGGCGGCACGGCCAGCATGCCGCGACGCGTCGACGCGCTGCGCCGGCTCGCGCTGGCCGGCTACCCGGTGGGTCTGACCATCGCCCCCGTGATGCCGGTACCGGACTGGCAGCAGTCCTACGGGGCGTTGCTCGACGAGGTCGCGGCCGCCCTGGCCGGCGTCGCCGACCTCGACCTGACCGCCGAGGTCATCACCCACCGCTTCACCCCGGCGAGCAAGGAGGTGCTCACCGGCTGGTACCCGCGCACCCGGCTCGAGATGGACGAGGACGCCCGCACTCCCAAGCGGTCGAAGTTCGGCGGGGTGAAGTACGTCTACCCGCGCGAGACGATGGCCGAGCTGCGCAGCTGGTTCGACCAGCAGCTCCCCGAGCGGCTGCCCGCCGCCCGGTTGCTGTACTGGACCTGACAGCGACCTTCCGCGCGGGCTGCCTCCGCAGCCCCGGCGCCGCTGCAAGCACCCGCCTTCACAGCCCGTACGTGCCCGTCACAGCCG
The DNA here is from genome assembly GCF_009742705.1 of Auraticoccus cholistanensis. Lineage (GTDB taxonomy): Bacteria > Actinomycetota > Actinomycetes > Propionibacteriales > Propionibacteriaceae > Auraticoccus > Auraticoccus cholistanensis. Next base: position 310,380 of record NZ_WPCU01000004.1, on the reverse strand, counting down.
CTGCAGCGGCTGTGAAGGCGCCGGAACGGCTGTGAAGCGGGTCAGGGGGACGCGGTCGGCAAGCCGCGGGTTCCGAGGCGTCGGGGGTGACACGTGGGGGGTTGCTCGGCGCTGCCGCGGGATCCGCGGAAACCCCTTGTGAGTGAGTGCTCACTCACTTAGGCTGCCCGGGTGACCCCACGCGCTGCCCCGATGTCGCCGGACGAGCGGCGTGCCGCCATCGTCGCGGCCGCCACCCCGCTGCTGCTGGCCAAGGGGCCCGAGCTCACCACCCGCGACATCGCCGCCGCGGCCGGGGTGGCGGAGGGGACGATCTTCAAGGTCTTCGAGTCCAAGGACGCGGTCGTCGCCGCCATCATCGAGAACCTCGTCGACCCGGCCGACACCTGCCGCGAGCTCGCCTCGCTGGAGCCGGCGGGGCTGGAGGACGCCTGCCGGTCGGTGCTCGTCGTCCTGCAGCGGCGCATCCGCGAGATCACGGCCGTCTTCACCGTGCTGCGGGTGCCGCCGCCGGTCCCCGACGAGGACGCCCACGCCCGGCACCGCGAGCTGCACGAGGAGCGCAACGAGCGGCTGCTGGACGCCCTCACCGCCGTCATCGCCCCCTGGCAGCACCGGCTGCGGCTGCCCGCACGCACGGTGGCCTCGCTGCTGCGCTCGATGGCCTTCGCCACCTCGCACCCGATGCTCTCCGACGGCGCGCTGACCGAGCCGGAGGACCTCACCGCCGTGCTGCTGCACGGCCTGCTGCAGCCCGCCGTCCCCGACGCGCCCGCATCCCGTCCCGACACCCCGGCCGAGGAGGCCCGATGCTGATCCGCCTGCTGCGCGACCACCTGCGCCCCTACCGAGGACTGCTCGCCTGCGTCGTGGTGCTGCAGCTGGTGGGCACGCTGGCCTCGCTGTACCTGCCCAGCCTCAACGCCTCGATCATCGACGACGGGGTCGCCCGCGGCGACACCGACTTCATCTGGCGCACCGGCGCGGTGATGCTGGCGGTCTCGCTGGTGCAGATCGTCTGCTCGATCGGGGCCGTGGCCTGCGGGGCCTACGTGGCGATGAAGTTCGGCCGCGACCTCCGCTCGGCGCAGTTCCGCCAGGTGCTCTCCTTCTCCGCCCGCGAGCTCAACTCCTTCGGGGCGCCGTCGCTGATCACCCGCTGCACCAACGACGTCCAGCAGGTGCAGATGCTGGTGCTGCTCACCTGCACGATGCTCGTCGCCGCCCCCATCACCATGGTCGGCGGCGTGGTGATGGCGCTGCGCGAGGACCTCACGCTGTCCTGGCTGGTCGCGGTCGCCGTCCCCGTGCTGGTCCTCTGCGTGGGGCTCATCATCCGCCAGATGGGGCCGCAGTTCCGGGTGATGCAGACCCGGATCGACACCATCAACCGGGTGCTGCGCGAGCAGATCACCGGCATCCGCGTGGTCCGGGCCTTCGTCCGCGAGCCCTACGAGGAGGAGCGCTTCGACCGCGCCAACACCGCGCTCACCGACACCGCCACCCGGGTGGGCCGGCTGATGGCGGCGATGTTCCCGGTGGTGATGCTGGTGCTCAACGTCTCCAGCGTCGGCGTGCTGTGGTTCGGCGCCCACCGGATCGAGGCCGGGCAGATGCAGGTCGGCTCGCTGACGGCCTTCCTGACCTACCTGATCCAGATCCTGATGTCGGTGATGATGGCCACCTTCATGCTGGTGCTCGCGCCCCGCGCGGCGGTCTGCGCCGAGCGCATCACCGAGGTGCTGACCACCGAGTCCTCGGTGGTGCCGCCCACCCGGCCGCGGACCGACCTGCAGACCGCCGGCGAGGTCCGGATGAGCGGGGTCACCTTCAGCTACCCAGGCGCCAGCGAGCCCGTGCTGCGCGACATCGACCTGGAGGTCCGTCCCGGTCGCACCACCGCCGTCGTCGGCTCCACCGGTGCGGGCAAGACCACCCTGGTCTCGCTCATCCCCCGGCTCTTCGACGCCACCGCCGGCACCGTCTCGGTGGACGGGGTGCCGGTCACCGAGCTGGACCCGGAGCTGCTCTGGTCCCGGATCGGGCTGGTGCCGCAGAAGCCGTTCCTGTTCTCGGGCACGGTCGCCTCCAACCTGCGCTACGGCAACCCCCAGGCCAGCGACGAGGAGCTCTGGCACGCCCTCGAGGTGGCCCAGGCCCGCGACTTCGTCGAGCAGATGCCCGGCGGGCTGGAGGCGCCGATCAGCCAGGGCGGGGTCAACGTCTCCGGCGGCCAGCGCCAGCGGCTCTCGATCGCCCGGGCACTGGTGAAGAAGCCGGAGATCTACGTCTTCGACGACTCCTTCTCCGCCCTCGACGTCGGCACCGACGCCCGGCTGCGGGCGGCCCTGGCCGCCGAGACCCGCGACGCCGCGGTGGTGATCGTGGCCCAGCGGGTGTCCACCATCGCCGGCGCGGACGAGATCGTCGTCCTCGAGGACGGCGCGGTCGTCGGCCGCGGCACCCACGAGCAGCTCCTGGAGACCAGTCCCACCTACCTCGAGATCGTCCAGTCCCAGCTCTCCGCCGAGGAGGCCGCCGCATGAGCACCCCCGAACGCCGTCTGCCCGGCGACCAGCCGGCACCCTCCGGCCCGACCGCGGGCACCGCCGCCGCGGCCGGCACCGGCGCCACCACGGTGGCCGAACCGGTCGCCGAGCCCGGCGCGAACCAGACCGCCGAGCCGGGCGGGGAGCAGACCGCCCGCGCCCCGCAGCGTCCCGCCCACGGCGGCGACGGCGGCCCCTTCGGCGGGCCCCGCCCGCAGGAGCAGGCGATGACCTTCGGCCCCTCGCTGAAGCGGCTGGTGGGGCTGCTGCGGCCGGAGCAGGTGCTGGTGGTGAGCACCGTCCTGCTGGCCCTGGTCGGCGTCGCCCTCAACGTGGTCGGCCCGAAGATCCTCGGCCTGGCCACCGACGTGATCTTCACCGGCGTGGTCGGTCGCCAGCTGCCGCCCGGCGCCACCAAGGAGCAGGTGGTCGAGCAGCTGCGGGCGTCCGGCCAGGACACCTTCGCCGACCTGGTCAGCGGCCTGGACGTGGTGCCGGGCCAGGGCATCCAGTTCGGCGAGCTGGGCACGGTGCTGCTGTGGGCGCTCGCCTTCTACCTGGTCTCCTCGCTGCTGCTGCTGCTGCAGGGCTACCTGCTCAACGGGGCGGTGCAGCGCACCGTCTACCGGCTGCGGCGCGACGTGGAGGAGAAGATCAACCGGCTGCCGCTGCGCTACTTCGACAACCAGCCCCGCGGCGAGCTGCTGAGCCGGGTCACCAACGACATCGACAACGTCTCGCAGAGCCTGCAGCAGACGCTGAGCCAGCTGCTGACCGCGCTGCTCACCGTCATCGGCGTCACCGTGATGATGTTCGTGGTCTCCCCGCTGCTGGCGGTCATCGCGCTGATCACCATCCCCGTCTCGATGGCGGTGACCATGGTCATCGGCAAGCGGTCCCAGACGCGGTTCGTGCAGAACTGGAAGAGCACCGGCGAGCTGAACGCCCACATCGAGGAGGCGTTCACCGGTCACGCGCTGGTCAAGGTCTACGGCCGGCACGCCGAGGTCGAGCAGGTCTTCGACGACCGCAACGACGAGCTGTTCCGGGCCGGCTTCGGGGCGCAGTGGATCTCCGGGCTGATCATGCCGGTGATGATGTTCATCGGGAACCTCAACTACGTCGTCATCGCCGTGGTGGGCGGGCTCCGGGTCGCCTCGGGGAGCATGAACCTGGGCGACGTGCAGGCGTTCATCCAGTACTCGCGCATGTTCACCCAGCCCCTCACCCAGGTGGCCTCGATGGCGAACCTGCTGCAGTCGGGGGTCGCCTCGGCCGAGCGGGTCTTCGAGGTGCTGGACGCCGAGGAGCAGTCCGCGGAGGCCGGCGGGCAGCTCGCCCCCACCCGTGGCCGGGTCGAGTTCGAGCAGGTGCGCTTCTCCTACTCCCCCGGCACCGAGCTGATCACCGGGCTGGACCTGGTGGCCGAGCCCGGCCAGACGGTCGCCATCGTGGGGCCGACCGGAGCCGGCAAGACCACCCTGGTCAACCTGATCATGCGCTTCTACGAGCTCGACGGCGGCCGGATCACCCTCGACGGCGTCGACGTGTCCACCGTCCCCCGCAGCGCGCTCCGCGCCGGCGTGGGGATGGTGCTGCAGGACACCTGGCTGTTCCACGGCACGATCCGGGAGAACATCGCCTACGGGCGTCCCGACGCCACCGAGGCCGAGATCCTGGCCGCGGCCGAGGCCACCTACGTCGACCGGTTCGTGCACTCCCTGCCCGACGGCTACGACACGGTGATCGACGAGGAGGGCAGCAACGTCAGCGTCGGGGAGAAGCAGCTCATCACCATCGCCCGCGCCTTCCTGGCCGACCCGGCGCTGCTGATCCTGGACGAGGCCACCAGCTCGGTCGACACCCGCACCGAGGTGCTGGTGCAGCAGGCGATGAACGCGCTGCGCAGCGACCGGACGTCCTTCGTCATCGCCCACCGCCTCTCCACCATCCGCGACGCCGACCTGATCCTGGTGATGGAGTCCGGTGCGATCGTGGAGCAGGGCACGCACGAGGAGCTGCTGGCGGCCCGCGGCGCCTACTGGGACCTGTACAACGCCCAGTTCGCCGCGCCGATCGAGACCGAGGACGCCGAGAGCGCCCCCTCGCTGCCGTGACCGGGCGGGTCCCGCCCCGCCCGGCCGGCGGGCGTGGTGCACTGGGGGCATGACGACCGCAGCCGAGACCCTGCGCACCGCCTACGACAACATCGCCGCGGCGGTGGAGTCGGCGGTCGACGGGCTGACCCCCGAGCAGCTGGCCACCCGCCCCGGCCCGCAGGCGAACTCCATCGCCTGGCTGGTCTGGCACCTGACCCGGGTGCAGGACGACCACGTCAGCGAGGTGGCCGGCCGCGAGCAGACCTGGACCACCGGCTGGGCCGACCGGTTCGCCCTCCCCTTCGCCCCGGAGGAGACGGGCTACGGCATGTCCACCGACGACGTCGCGGCGGTCGCCGGCATCGGCGCGGAGCTGCTGCTCGGCTACCACCGCGCCGTCCACCAGGCCACCGACTCCTTCCTGACCGGGCTGGCCGACGACGACCTGGACCGGGTCGTCGACGAGTCCTACGACCCGCCGGTGACCCTCGGCGTCCGGCTGGTCAGCGTGGTCACCGACGACCTGATGCACGCCGGGCAGGCGGCCTACGTGCGCGGGCTGCTCACGGCCGGGTAGGTATCCCGGCGGGGACGCCCGCGGTGGGCACCTCCTCAGGAGGGGAGAAGACGATGGCCGGCTTCAGCAAGGGTGACCGGGTCAGCTGGAACACCTCGCAGGGCAAGACGCACGGCACGGTGGTGGAGGAGAAGAAGAAGGAGTTCACCTTCGAGGGCCAGAAGTTCAACGCCAGCGAGGACGAGCCCTACTACGTGGTCGAGTCGGAGAAGACCGGCAGCAGGGCGGCGCACAAGGGCAGCGCGCTGGACAAGCTGAAGGGCTGAGCCGGGGAGGCCCGGTGTACGACCACGGGCGGATCCGCGGCTGGGGAGGTCGACGTAGGCTCACGTCATGAGGCTCTCCCGCCGCTGGATCCCCGCCCTGGTCGCCCCGGTCGTGGTGGCCGCCGGCGCCGTCACCGTCCCGATGGTGGCCGACGCCGACCCCGGTCTGCCCGCGCGCACGCCCCAGCAGGTGCTGGAGCTCGTGGCGACCTCCACCGAGGACAGCTTCTCGGGCACGGTCGAGCAGACCTCCGACCTCGGGCTGCCGGACCTCTCCGGCCTCGGTGGCGGCGAGGACGGCGCCGGAGCCGCGGTGGAGCTGCTGACCTCGTCCCACACCGCGCGGGTCCACGTCGACGGCCCCGAGCGCAGCCGGGTGCAGCTGCTGGAGCAGATGTCGCAGCGCGACCTCGTGCGCAACGGCGAGGACGTCTGGGTCTACGACTCCTCCGAGCAGACGGCCGTCCACACCACGCTGCCCGAGCACGAGGGGCACGAGCCCGCCCAGCCCGAGGGCACGCCCGCCGAGCTGGCCGAGCAGCTGCTGGCCGGGGTCGACGAGACCACCGAGGTCACCGTCAGCGGCACCGACACCGTGGCCGGACGCCCGGTCTACCAGCTGCGGCTGGACCCGCGCACCGACGCCACCCTGGTCGACTTCGCCACCCTCGCCGTGGACGCGGGGACGGGGCTGCCGCTCGAGGTGCGGGTGCACGCGGTCGGGCAGCAGGCGCCGGCCTTCGTCGTCGGCTTCACCGAGCTCGACCTCGACACCCCCGACGCCTCGCTGTTCGAGTTCACCCCGCCGCCCGGCGCCGAGGTGGGCGAGCAGGAGCTCCCCGACCACGACGGCCGGGACCCGGGCGAGCTGCCCGAGGGCCCGCGGCCCGAGGTCAGCGGCGAGGGCTGGGCCACCGTGGTCGAGCTGCCGGTCGGCGGGGACGTCGCGGCGGCCGACAAGTCCGGGATGCTGGAGCAGCTGACCCGCCCGGTCGAGGGCGGCCGCGCCCTGCAGACCTCGCTGGTCTCGGTGCTGCTCACCGACGACGGCCGCGTGCTGGCCGGCGCCGTCCCGGTCGAGCAGCTCGCCGCCGCAGCCCGGTGAACCCGGGCGGGGTCCCGGTGGAGGAGAAGGTGACGCGGTGACCCCGCAGGTCGGGGCGCCGCTGGCCGTCGAGACCCGGGGCCTCAGCAAGGTCTTCGGCTCCCAGCGGGCGGTCGACGACGTCAGCCTGCAGGTCCCCCGCGGCTCGGTCTTCGGCTTCCTCGGGCCCAACGGCTCGGGCAAGACCACCACCATCCGGATCCTGCTGGGGCTCGCCGCGGCCACCGAGGGCGAGGTCCGGCTGCTCGGTGAGCCGATGCCCGGGCGCGGGGCTGTGGTGCTCCCCCACGTCGGCGCCCTGGTCGAGGGGCCGGGCTTCTACCCGTTCCTGTCCGGGCGCGACAACCTGCGCCGGCTCGACGCCGCCGACCCCACCACCACGCCGCGGACCCGCCGCACCCGCGTCGAGGAAGCCCTGGAGCGGGTGGGGCTGTCGCACGCCGCGGCCAAGAAGGTGCACGCCTACTCGCTGGGCATGAAGCAGCGCCTCGGGCTCGCCAACGCGCTGCTCAGGCCGCGCCAGCTGCTGGTGCTCGACGAGCCCACCAACGGCCTCGACCCGCAGGGCACCCGCGAGGTGCGCCACCTCGTCCGCTCCCTCAGCGAGGACGGCACCACCGTCTTCGTCTCCAGCCACCTGCTCGGCGAGATCGAGCAGATGTGCGACTCCACCGCGGTGATGAGCGCCGGCCGGCTGGTCTGGCAGGGCGGCATGGAGGCGCTGCGGGCCGAGGGCCGCGCCCGGGTCCGCGTCCGCACCCCCGACGTGGCGGAGGCCCGCGCCTGCCTGGCCGGGCTGGGCCTGGAGCCGGACCTGGAGGGCCCGGCGCTGCTCGCCGCGCCGCTGGTCGACGGCGTGGCTACCGAGCAGGCGGTCGCCGCGCTGGTGGCGGCAGGCGTCCGGGTCCGCGGCGTGGAGGTGTCGGGCGAGACGCTGGAGGACCGCTACGTGGCGCTGACCGGTGAGGGGTTCGACGTTGCCGGCTGAGCAGGTGGAGCAGGCGCCTCCCGCGGGCGCGCCGGACCGGCTCGTCGCCGGGCCGCCGACGAGGCCCCGGTCCGCGGGCTGGTCGCTGCTGGGCTCGGAGCTGCGGGTGCTGTTCGGCCGCCGCCGCACCTGGGCGATGCTGGCCGCCCTGGCGCTGGTGCCGGTGCTGGTCGCCGTCGCGGTGCGGATCGAGGACCCGGGCCGCGACGGCCCTCCGTTCCTGGGCAGCATCACCAGCAACGGGCTGTTCGTCTCGCTGACCGCCATGACGGTCTCGATCCCGCTGTTCCTGCCGCTCACCGTCGGGGTGGTGGCCGGGGACACCATCGCCGGAGAGGCCAGCCTCGGCACGCTGCGCTACCTGCTCGTCGCCCCGGCCGGGCGGCTGCGGCTGCTGGCGGTGAAGATGGCCGGCGCCGCCGCCTTCTGCCTGGCCGCGGCCACCACCATCGCCCTCACCGGGGCGCTGGTCGGGGCCGCGCTCTTCCCGGTCGGGCCGGTGACGCTGCTCTCCGGCGACACCGTCGGCCTGGGCGGCTACGCGGTGCGGCTCGGCCTGCTGGTGCTCTACGTGGCGCTGTCCTTGCTGGGGCTCAGCGCCGTCGGGCTGTTCATCTCCACCCTGACCACCGTGCCGGTGGGCGCGATGGCCGCCACCGTGGTGCTGGCCGGCGCCGCCCAGGTGCTGGGCCAGCTGCCGCAGCTGGAGGTGATCCACCCGTGGCTGTTCAGCGCCCACTGGCTCGGCTTCGCCGACCTGCTCCGCAGCCCCCTCGACCTCGGCTCCCTCGGTGAGAACGCGCTGCTGCAGCTGGCCTACCTGGCCGTCTTCGGCTCGCTGGCCTACGGCCGCTTCACCACCAAGGACGTGCTGAGCTGATCGCTGCCCGTTCCAGGACCTGCTCATGGCGTGAGGCTGGTGCTCGTGGGCCGTCGGCCCCACGCCATGGACAGGTCCTGGTGGCGCTCACTCCCAGCGGCGCGCGGCGGCGGCGAACTCGGCCGGGTCGCTGTGGAGCGGGATCACGCAGACCAGCTGACCGCCGGGCACCCGCAGCACCTGGCAGCCGGCCCACTCCGCCACCTGCACCGCCCCCAGGCCGAGCAGCCGGGTGGTCTCGGCGGCCACGTCGTCGGTCTCGATGTCGAGGTGGTAGCGCGGGGCGTCGTCCACCGCCTGGACGGCCGTCACCAGCCCCGGGACGGCGCCGGGCAGCGAGGTGTACTGCGGCTCGTCGGGCTCGGGCTCGGCCGGCACGCCGAGCGCCGCCGACCAGAACCCGACGGCCGCCGGCACCTCCTCCAGCGGCACGTCGATCAGCAGGGTGGACAGGCGGCTGCGGTGCACGACGCTCCTCGGGGTGACGGGCCCGGCCGGACCGGTCCGGGTCGGCACCAGGCTGCGGTGCCGGCCGGGGCCCGTCAACACCCGGGAGCGTGCGGCCGCGTCACAGCCGGGAGCACTGCCCCGTCTTGTCCCCCTCGACGCTGTTGCGGCTGCCCGTCGGGCGGGGGCTGTTGGAGGAGCAGCGCAGGTCGCCGTCGATCTTGTTGCGGCTGACGACCTTGGTGCCGGAGAGGCGGTTGCTCCACAGCTTCACCGTGCCGTCGATGTCGTTGCGCTGCAGGTCGATCCGCCCGCCGTGGTTGAACTCCACGTTGCCGCTGATGTCGGTGTCGTGGATGTAGACCGAGGCGTGCTTCCAGGTCTCGAGGTTGCCGTCGATGTCGGCGCCGTGCGCGGCCAGCCGGGCTCCCCGCTCGACCTTGATGTTGCCGTCGACGTCGGTGCCCTTGAGGGTGCACTTGGCCCCGGCGGGCACCCGGATGTCGCTGTCGACGTCGCCGGAGCCGAGGGTCCCCCGGCAGACCCGCTCGTCCGCGTGCGCCTGCGGGGCGGCCAGCGCCAGCCCGCCCAGGGCGAACGCGCCCACCGCCACCGCACTGATGATCCGCTTCATCTCGTCCTCCTCCAGCTCGTGGCGCGGGTCCTTCCCGGCCTCGGTCCCGAGGCTAGGGAGCGGGCCGGGGTGCCCGGGCAATGCGGAGGTTAAGGCGGGCTCAAGGCTGCGACGCCCCCGGCACGAGCCCGTGGCGGAGGCCTGGGCGACGGGTCAGCCGGGCCGGCAGACCTGCTCCGACAGCCGCCGGGGCGCCTGCAGGCAGTAGGAGTCGGTGAGCAGCTCGGCCAGCTCGTCCCAGTCGGTGCGCTCGTCCAGCAGCAGGCCGACCACGTTGTCGCCCCAGCCGACGCGGAAGTAGGGCTCGCCCAGCCGTTCGAAGCCCATCACCTCGGCCGGCTCGGCGCGGAAGGTGATGCGGAAGCGCTGGTCCTCACCGCCGAAGGCGTGCGCGACCGTCGCCTGCCGGACGCGCCACCGCACACCGACCCAGGCCGACTCCGACCGGCACTCGGGGAAGCCGGACAGGATCGCCTCGAGCCGCTCGAGGACGTCCGGCGGCAGCTCGGGACGGGTGGGCACGGTCCTACTGTGGCACCCGCCTCCGACATCCGCAGCCGCTCGGCGCGGGCCGGGCGTTCAGGGCTGGAGGCCCTCCCGCAGGTCGGTGGGCAGCAGCCGGCCGCTGCGCATCAGCGCGTGGGCGGTGACCACCACGACGGTCTGGGCGGCCAGCAGTCCCACCAGCACCACGAGCTGGGCCGCCCCGGCCTGCACCGGGCTGCCACCGCCGAGCAGCACGCCGACGAAGGCACCGGGCAGGGTGACCAGGCCGACCGTGCGGGTCTGGTCCAGGCCCGGCACCAGCGCCTCCGCCAGCCGGGGGCGGACCACCTCGCTGATGGCCTCGGCCCGCGGCAGCCCGAGGGAGAGCGCGGCCTCGTAGGCGGGCCGCTCCTCGCGCAGCGCGGCGAAGCAGCGTCGTCCGGTGAGCGAGCTGGCGGTCATCGCACCGCCGATGATGATGCCGGCGAAGGGAACCAGGGACGTCCCCTCGAAGGGCACCGAGCCGCTGGCGAAGATGACCAGCAGGGTGGGCAGCGCCCCGGCGGCGATGGCCACCGCCACCCAGGGCCAGGCCCGCGCGGCTCCGATCCGGCGGGCGGACGTGGCCACCGCCACCACCAGCATCACCACCGCGAACAGCAGCGACCACAGCACCGAGCCGAGCACCGCGGTGAGCACCAGGGCGACCAGCCCCAGCTGCAGCACGGCGCGGGCTGCGGCCAGCACGACGTCCTTCTCGACCCGCAGCCGGGCCAGCGCGGAGGCGGCCACGGCGACCGCCACCAGGACGGCCAGCGCGAGGACCAGGGACGGCTGCAGGGAGGTCGGCACCGGCCCATGCTGCCAGCACGCCGAGCACGACTCAGTCGGCCTTGCGCAGCAGCTCCAGGGTGGCGCGCTCGATGGCGTGGCGCCGCTCGTCCTCGTCGGCGTACTCGGCGTCCAGGACGGCGTCGGGCAGGGTCCGGCCGTGCTCGTAGAGGGTCAGCAGCCGGGGGTCCACGTAGCTGGCGCGGGCCACCGTCGGGGTGTTGCCGAGGGCCTCCGACACCGCCACCATCGCCTGCTTCACCGCCCGCGCCCGCGACCGCTTGGTCTGGCCGCTCTCCTCGCTGAGGGCCAGCATCTCCGCCGCGATCACCGTGCCGGCCCAGGTCCGCAGGTCCTTGGCGGTCACGTCGAGCCCGGTCTGCTCGCGCAGGTAGGAGTTGACGTCGGCGGAGTCCAGCGCGCACAGCACCGCCGCGGCCCGGTACTCCAGCAGCCGGGGACCGCCGCCGCGACGCCGGCGCATCCGGTTCAGCGCCGCCACCACCCGGGGGTCGTCGACGGTGACGCTGTGCTCGACGCCGGACTTGCCGATGAAGGTGATCACCAGGGCGTCGCCGCGGGCGCGCACGTGGCGACGCTCGAGGGTGGTCAGCCCGAAGCTGCCGTTCTTGTCGGCGTAGACGTCGTTGCCGACCCGGAAGGCGCCGGAGTCGAGCAGCTTCACCGCCACCGCCGCGGTGTGCTCGCGGGAGGAGTCGGCGGCCTCGATATGGGCCAGCACCGCGCGGCGGAGCTCGGGCAGGGCGACGGCGATCTCCACCACGCGCTCGTACTTGGCCACGTTGCGCCGGTGCACCCACTCCGGGTGGTACAGGTACTGCGTCCGCCCGGCGGCGTCCACGCCGGTGGCCTGCAGGTGCCCGTTCTCGTAGGGGCTGATCCACACGTCGGTCCACGCCGGCGGGATGGCCAGCTGCTCCACCCGCTCGCGCTGCTCGCGGCTGAGCGGGCGGCCCTCGCTGTCGAGGAAGCGCCAGCCCTTCCCCCACCGGACCCGGGTCCACCCCGGCATCCGGTTCGAGACCCGCCTCAGCCGCATCCTGCCCCCTCCGGTCCTCGTCCGCCGTCCTCGGACCCCTCGGTACCCCGCGCCCCTAGGATGACCCACCGTGACGAGCGCCGCCGTGCCCCCACCGCCCCGCCCGGCCGGTCCCGCGCCCTCCGGCGCGCTGGCCTGGTGGCTGGGGCTGGTGCTGCTGCTGACCTGCGTCCCGGTGCTGAGCAACGTGCTGGCCACGGTCGCCGCGGTGCTCGTGCACCGCAGCACCGACCGCCGCGCCGGGTTCGCCCGCGAGGTCACCCGGCGCGCGGCGAACCTGCAGCTGACGCTCGCCCTGGCCACCGTGCTGCTGCTGGGCGTGCACGTCCTGCTGCTGTTCCTGCTCACCCGCGGCGAGCCGCAGTCCGGTTTCTTCCCGATCGGCATCGCGATCAGCCTCGTCCCGGTGCTGGGGCTGTACGCGTGCGTGCTGAGCGTGGTGTCGGCGGTGCGGGCCGGTCGGGGACGGCTCACCCCCGCGGTGGGCGCGATCGGCTTCTTCCGCCGCTGACGCCCACCCGCGGCGGCGCCGCTCGGACCCCACCCACGGCGGCGCCGCTCAGACGCTCCCCCCGGCCCGCACGGTGAGCGACGGCTCCGGCGGCATCCGGGTCAGCGGCACGGCGAGCGGTGAGACGACCTGCAGCCCGCTGGCCGCCAGCCGGGGAGCCAGCGTCATCAGCACCGCCAGCGTGAGGTCCTCCCCCGGGCAGCGGTGCCCGGTCTCGGCCGAGCCGCCGCCCTGCGGCACCAGGTCGTAGGGGCTGACCACCCGGCCGGCGAAGCGGCCGGGGTCGAAGACGTCGGGGTCGGGCCACAGCCGCGGGTCGTGGTCGGTGCCCCACAGGTCCAGCACCACGAAGGAGCCGGCGGGGATGAGCACCCCCTGCCAGCTGACGTCCTGGGTGGGACGGGCGGCCAGCAGCGGGGCGAACGGGTAGACCCGGCGGACCTCCTGGGCGAAGCCCAGCGGGTCGACCGACCCCGCCACCAGCCCGCGGCGGACGGCGGGGAAACTCTCCAGGGCCCGCGCCGACATCGCCACCAGCCAGCTGACCGCCACCAGCGGCCGCAGCAGGTTCAGCGTCTCCACGGCGGCCACCCGCAGCGGCAGCAGCTCGCCGTCGGCGTCGCGGAAGGAGGCCACCACGGCCAGCGGGTCGTCGCCCCCGGTGCCCTCGGCGCGGCGTCGCCGCAGCTGGCCCGCCACCCAGCTATGGCTGCGGGCCCGGGCGGTCCGGGCGCGGAGCTGGCGGGCACCGACGGAGCCGAAGCCGTCGACCATGGCCACCAGGTCCCGGGCCCGGCGCCCCACCTGCTCGGGTGCCAGCTCGAGCCCGAGCCAGGCCGTGCCGGCCTCGGTGAGCATCCGGCTGGTCTCGGTGAACAGGTCGAGCTCGCCGGTCCAGCGGGGGGCGCGCTCGTCCCAGAGCCGGGCCAGCCGGCTGCACACCTGGCCGGAGGCGGCCGCTCCGGTGAGGGTGGTGAACAGCGTCTTGCGGTGCTGGTGGGCGGGGCCGTCGAGGGTGTGCACGGCGCCGTGGCCGAACAGCGACCCCACGACCAGCTCCGGCAGCGCGTTCCCCCGTCGCAGCGACGGCTCGGTGTAGAAGAACCGGGCGGCGTCCTCACCGCGGATCACCGTCGCGGTGCGGCCCATCAACCGGATCCGGAGCACGTCGCCGTCGGCGCCGGCCAGCCGCAGCTGGTCCTCGCCCCGCAGCCGGGCGACGAAGGAGTAGCCGTCGCGCAGCAGCGCCGGTGCCCGTTCGTGCCAGCCGGCGGGCCGCCGGGCGGCGGCTCCGGGGTCGGTCGCGGCGGGTGCCGTGGCCTCGGCTGACGTCATGCGGACCTCCTGCTGCTCGACGGGGTGGGGCACCGCCTCCCCTTACCCCGTCCGCCCGGCGAGCAGTCCGCCGCCGTCAGCGCCCGACCACGACACGCTGCTCGGCCGTCTCGCCGTTGACCTCGACGGTGACGGTGGCGGTGCCGGCGCCGACCGCGGTGAGCCGCCCGCTGGCCGGGTCGAGCTCGACCACCGCGGGGCCCCGGCTGCCGGCGAGCCGGACGCCGTCCCCGCTCCAGGTCGCGGTCACCGGCCAGGCCACCGCGACCTCCCGCCCGCCGTCCTGGACCACCGTGGCCGTCACCTCGGCCTGCCCGCCCACCGCCAGCCGGTCCGGGGCCTGCAGCGTGAGCGAGTCGACCCGGGCGTGCGTCTCGGCGACCAGCCACTCGGTGCGGTCGGTGACCGCCTCCGGCGAGGCGGGCACGATCCCGGCGCCCGGGTCGATGCCGAGCATGGTCCAGCCGGTGAAGCCGCCCTCGTCCGCGGCGCCCGAGGGCGACTTGCCGGAGTTGCCGTTGATGATGCGGCTGACCCCTCCCCGGGCGTCGGCGGAGAACGTGCCGACGTGCCCGGTGACCAGGGCCACCGACTTGCCGCCGGCGCGGAAGCGGGTCAGCAGCCGCTGCAGGGCCGCGGCCTCCACCCGGTCGGTGAGCTGGCTGGCGGCGTCGGGGTGCGGGTCGTCCACCGGGTGGTGCTGCACCACCACGACGCCGGTGGTGCCACGGTCGGCGGCCGCGTCGTCCAGCAGCGCCTCGAGCTCGCGCAGCTGCTCGGTGCTGCCACCCGGGTGCAGGGTGCCGGAGGAGGAGTCGAGGGTGATGACGCGGGTGGGGCCCAGGTCGCGGCTGGTCCGGGCGGGGCCGAAGAACTGCTCGAACCGCTCGATGGTGCCGCCCATCACCTCGTGGTTGCCGGGCACGTAGACCCACGGCACCGCGTCACCCACCTCCTCCTCCAGCAGCTGCCGGGCGAGCGCGAGGTCGGCCTCGGAGGCCTCGTCGACCAGGTCGCCGGCCACCACGAGCAGGTCGGGCCGGGCGGCCACGATCTCGCGCAGGGTGCGCCGGCCGGCCCTGACCAGGTCGCCGTCTGCGCCGTCGCGGGCGACGAACTGGGTGTCGCTCATCACCGCGACCCGTTGCGGGCGCTCGTCCACGTCGCCCTGGGCGAGCAGTACCGGGTCGGGGCGGAAGGGCTCCTCGGGCTGCTCGACGTCGGCGGCCACCTGCGCGTCGAGCCCGGCGACGGCCACCCGGCCGGTGTAGGAGTCGGCGGCGTCGATCTCCATGAAGCGGATGGCGGTGACGGTGAGCGGGTAGGCGGTGCCGGCGGGCACGGCGAAGGTGACCTGGCGCCAGCCCGTCCAGTCCACGTGCGGGCCGTCGAGGTTGGTGGAGGTGCCGTCGCCACGGGTGACCTGCAGCCGCGGCCAGGCGCCGTGGCCGTCGCCCTCGATCCACAGCGTGAAGGCCTGCGGCTGGCCGGGCACCGGGAGGGGCGCCGGGGGCAGGGCGTAGGCGCCGCGGGTGGCGGTGCTGGTGGTGAAGTCGTAGTCCAGCGCGACGGCGGGCGCGCCGTCGGGTCCGGGGGCGGGGCTCAGGGTCGCGGTGGCGCGGGCGGTGCCGACCTGCCAGTCCTCGCCGTCGGAGAAGTCGGCGACCGGGCTGGTGCGGAACCCGATCGTCACCGGCACCACGACCTCGGTGTCGAGCACCCGCAGCCGCACCTCGGAGGCGTCGGCGTCGGTGCCGGTCGCGGTGACGGCGAAGCCGGTCGGCCCCGAGGTGGTGACGGCGAGACCCGGGCCGGCGCCCACCTCGACGTCGCGGGTCTCCACCGGCACGGCGAAGCCGTCGGCGTCGTAGGCGGTCAGCGAGAGCTCGGCCGAGGCCTCGCCGGGAGGCGCGTCGGGCAGGGCGAGCACCGGCGAGGACGGCTCGAGCCGCGTCATCTCGCCGTGCACGGTCAGCTCCACGCGGTCGCTGACCCGACCGCCGGGCAGCCGCCCGGCGTAGGACACGGTGCCCCGGCCGGGGGCGCGGCCGCGGACCACGACGCCGTCCCGCGCGCCGTCCGGTGCCGCCTCCTCGTCCAGCGCCGCTCCGCCGTCCGTGCGCAGCACGGCCCCGGGGGCGGCGGTGAAGCGCCCGCGGGCGGCGGTGCCGGCCAGGTCGGCGTCCAGACCCACCCCGACCACGGTGCGGGAGAGCCCGGGCAGCAGGTCGTGGGCGCCGTCGGCGTCCAGCCCCACCGGCGGGTCCAGCAGCGGCCGGGCGAGAACGTCCTCGGCCGGGCCGGTGGCGCTGGAGCGGAACACCAGCGCGTTGCTGTCGAGGCGCTCCTGGCCGTCGGAGGGCCGGTTGACGACCTGCAGCTGCTGCTCGCCGGCCGGCCGGGCCACCAGCGTGGTGGACCCGCCGCCGTCGAGGTTGATCGCGTTCCAGGCGCCGAGGTCGGCCATCAGGGCCGCCAGCTCCTGGATGGTCATGCCGTGGGCGTCGGCCTGCCGGCCGTCCACCGCCACCACCCACAGCCGGGTGCCGTCGCGGGAGACCCCGACGGCGGTCCGGGCGGCGGTGACCTGGTCCTCCCGCGTGGGCACGCCGTCGGTGAGCAGCCGCTGGCTGCCGCCGACGGCGAGGTCGACGTCGCTGCTGGCCCGCAGGTCGACCGCCACCGGCTGACCGGGCCGCAGGCCGTCCAGCCGGGCCCGGGCGTCACCGCGGGCCACCAGCAGCGTCTCCCCCTCGCCGGCGGGAGCGGCGAGCACGGAGTGGTCCTCGCCGACCGAGCGGACCACGCCGTCGGCCACGACCGCCACCCGCACCGGCTCGGCGGCGCCGACCAGCCGGCCGACCGGGTGGCTGCCCCAGACGGGGGTGAACACGGCGAGCTCGTCGGTGCGCCAGGAGGGGGAGTTCACGGCGTCGACGTCCACCGTGCGGCCGTCGAAGGCGACGGTGGCCGCGCTGGCCAGCTCCTGCACGACGGCCCGGCCGTCGACCAGGGTGAAGGCCTGGCGGGGGTCGGAGGCGGCGGTCCGCAGACCGGCGGTGGGTGAGACGTTGGTGCCCACCGGCGCGTCGGAGGCGTTCATGTCGAAGTAGTCGCCGTTGACCGCGGCCACCGCGTCGGCCTCGGCGGCGAACCCGGACACGGTGTCGTTGGAGGCCGACACGGTGCCGCCGTCGGCCACGTCGAGCGACAGCGAGGGGGTGCTGAGGTCGGCGGTCATCACGTGCCCGGTGACCCAGCCTCCCGGCTGCAGCCGGGAGAAGGAGGTGAGGTCGAGTCCGGGGGCGATGCGGTGGCCGGCCTGCCGCAGCAGCGCCGAGTCCGAGCCGTCCAGACCGGGCAGCCCGTCGCGGACCTCGGCGGCGGCCCGGGGGACCAGACCGACGGGCAGCAGCACCAGCGCCAGCAGCAGCGCCAGCACGGCGCGGCCGCGGGTCGGGTGGGCCGGGTCGCCCCGCCTCGGCGTGGGGATGCCGGTGGGCGTGGGGACGTGGGCGGGCAGGGGTGTGGGCGTCGGCACGGTGCGTCCTGAGGGGGGTGGGGGCAGCAGGCGGTCCGAGCCTGTCACCCCTGGCCCCTTGGCGCCAGACCCCACTGCGGAGCACGCGGCCCCGGACGCGGCGACGGCCGGCCCTCCGCGAGGAGGACCGGCCGTCCGGCACGAGCTCAGGGGCGCCGCATCGAACGGCGTTCTGTCACGGGCGCCGCATGGAACGGCGGGGCGTCATGGCCACCGCCGCGTTGACCCGGTTGCGCGCGGCCTCCTTCGACTCCTCCGGCACGTCGCTGGTGGACAGCACCAGCATCGCGTGACCCAGCACGTCGACGGTGTCCCCGGCCGCCAGCGGCGGGCGCTCGGGGTCGACGTCACCGGTGGCGGTGTCGAGCCGGACCGTCCAGCTGGTGCCGTAGTCCACCGGCGGCAGGGTGAAGGTGACCGGCTCGGTGTGGGCGTTGAACATCAGCACGAACCGCTCGTCCAGCACCCGCATGCCGCGGTCGTCGGTCTCGGGGATCGCGTCGCCGTTGAGGAACACCATCAGCGTGCGGGCGAAGCCCTGCTCCCAGTCGGAGTCGCTCATCTCCTCCGCGTCGGGCTGGAACCACTCGATCTCACCCAGCGTGGAGCTGCCGCCGTGGGCGGGGTCGCCGGCCAGGAAGTCGCGGCGGCGGAAGGCGGGGTGCTCGTGGCGCAGCCGGATGGCCCCGGCGGTGAAGGCGAGCAGGTCGCGCTCCTCCTCGTCGAGGTCCCAGTCGATCCACGACAGCTCGTTGTCCTGGGCGTAGACGTTGTTGTTGCCCTGCTGGGTGCGGCTGAGCTCGTCGCCGTGGGCCAGCATCGGCACACCCTGGCTGACCATCAGCGTGGTGATGAAGTTGCGCTGGCGACGCAGCCGCAGCGCCTTGATCTCCGGGTCGTCGGTGGGGCCCTCGACGCCGGAGTTCCAGGAGCGGTTGTGGCTCTCGCCGTCGTTGCCGCCCTCGCCGTTGGCCTCGTTGTGCTTCTCGTTGTAGGAGACGAGGTCGCGCAGGGTGAAGCCGTCGTGGGCGGTGACGAAGTTGATCGAGGCGGTGGGGCGCCGGTTGGAGTGGTTGTACAGGTCCGAGGAGCCGGTCAGCCGGGAGGCGAACTCGCCCAGCGTCGCCGGCTCGCCGCGCCAGAAGTCGCGGACGGTGTCGCGGTACATGCCGTTCCACTCCGTCCACAGCGGCGGGAAGTTGCCGACCTGGTAGCCGCCGTCGCCGAGGTCCCAGGGCTCGGCGATCAGCTTCACCTGCGAGATCACCGGGTCCTGCTGGATGATGTCGAAGAACGCCGACAGCTTGTCGACCTCGTGGAACTGCCGGGCCAGCGTGGCGGCCAGGTCGAAGCGGAACCCGTCGACGTGCATGTCGAGCACCCAGTAGCGCAGCGAGTCCATGATCAGCTGCAGCACGTGCGGGTTGCGCATCAGCAGGCTGTTGCCGGTGCCGGTGGTGTCGTAGTACTTCGACTTGTCGTCGGCCAGCCGGTAGTAGGCGGCGTTGTCGATGCCGCGGAAGGCGATGGTGGGGCCCATGTGGTTGCCCTCGGCGGTGTGGTTGTAGACCACGTCGAGGATGACCTCGATGTCCGCCTCGTGCAGCGCCTTGACCATCGCCTTGAACTCGGTGGCCTGCTGGCCCCGGGTGCCGGTGGAGGCGTAGCCGTTGTGCGGGGCCATGAACCCGATCGTGTTGTAGCCCCAGTAGTTCGACAGGCCCTTCTCGACCAGGTGGGAGTCGTTGACGAACTGGTGCACCGGCATCAGCTCGATGGCGGTCACCCCGAGCCCGACCAGGTGGTCGATGATCGCCGGGTGCGCCAGCGCCGAGTAGGTGCCGCGGATCTCCTCCGGGACGTCGGGGTGGGTCATCGTCAGGCCCTTGACGTGGGCCTCGTAGATCACCGACTCGTGGTACTCGTGGGCCGGCGGGCGGTCGTGGCCCCAGTCGAAGTAGGGGTTCACGACGACCGACAGCATGGTGTGGCCCAGCGAGTCGTCGTCGTTGAAGGCGGAGTGGTCGTCGAAGCGGTAGGAGAACAGCGACTCGTCACCGTCGATCTGGCCGTCGATCGCCTTCGCGTACGGGTCGAGCAGCAGCTTCGCCGGGTTGCACCGCAGCCCGCGGGCCGGGTCGTGGGGACCGTGCACCCGGTAGCCGTAGCGCTGTCCGGGCTGCACGCCCGGCAGGTAGCAGTGCCACACGTAGCCGTCGACCTCGTTGACCTCGATGCGGGTCTCGGTCAGGTCGTCGGCGATCAGGCAGAGCTCCACGCGTTCGGCGACCTCGGAGAACAGCGCGAAGTTGGTGCCCGTCCCGTCGAAGGTGGCTCCCAGCGGGTAGGGCCTCCCGTTCCAGATCTCCATCAGGTCCAACCTTCCTCAGCAGCTGACGCGCCCGACGGGTCGCGACGCGAGCGACCCTACTGCCCCGCGCCTCCGGCGGCCCGGCCGTG
>NZ_WPCU01000004.1:275802-290582 GCF_009742705.1 Auraticoccus cholistanensis | reverse complement strand
GGGGACGCAGAACGAGCCCGCGGGGGCCACAGCTCCCCGCGGGCTCGTGAAGCGGTCACCGTCACTCCCCCGAGATCCGGCGGGAACCGCTGGGGTGAGCATGTCACCCATCACGGGGTGCGTATGGGTGAAGCAGGGGTGAATCCGGGGGTGATCGATCTACCCTGTGGGGTATCAGGGGGTTCGAGGGCCGCATGTCGGGGTGCGGCCACGGGGTTGGGGGTCGACCGTGAGGGGTGCCGCCGGACCGGGACGGGTGCCGTCGCCGCCCCCTGCCACCCTGCCCCGGCCGCGGCTGACCGCGCTCCTCGACGAGCACCTGGGGCGGACGCCGGTCGTGCTGCTGCGGGCCCCGGTGGGCTACGGCAAGACCCAGCTGCTGTCGGCCTGGCTGGCGGAGCGGCCCGAGCTGCGCGCCCGCACCACCTGGGTGTGCCGGCTCGACGGCGACCCCGCCGGTGAGCTGCACCGGCTGCTGGCGGTGCCGCCGCGCGCGGACGGGGGACGTCCGCTGCTGGTGGTCGACGACCTCGAGGTGGTCGCCGGTCCCGCGCTGCAGGCCGCCCTGGTCGAGCTCGCGGTGGTCCGCCGCGCCGTCGACCTGGTGCTGTCCTCCCGCACGGTGCCGCTGATCCCGGTGGGCCTGCTGGTCTCCCGCGGCGAGCTGGCCCAGGTCGACGACGACGACCTCGCGCTGACCCGGGAGGAGGTCGAGGCGCTGCGCGGGCAGCCCGACGCCCTCCCGGCCGACGTCCTGCTGGAACGCACCCAGGGGTGGCCGGCGGCGGTCCGGATGCTGGTCGACCACGGCGGCGACCACCGGCTCGCGCGGGTGCTGGCCAGCTACGTCGACTCCGAGGTCCTCGACCACCTGCCGGGGGAGGACCGGCGGCTGCTGCAGCACGCGGCCCTGCTGCCCGTGCTGGACCCGGCCGCCGCCGAGGCGGTCACCGGGCACCCGGACGCCCTGGCCCGGTTGACCCGGCTGCACGAGTCCGGCGTGCCGGTGCGCTGGGCGGCGCCGGAGCGACCCGCGCTGAACCCCCTGGTCCGCGAGCGGCTGCTGACCCGGTTGCAGCAGGAGGACCCCCAGTCCGCGGCCGCGGCGACGCAGCGGGCGGCGCAGTGGCTGCACGCCGCGGGACGCCCGCTGGAGGCCGCCCGGCTGCTCGTCGACGCGGGTGAGCACCCGGCGGCCACCGCGCTGCTGGCCGAGGGCTTCGTCCAGCACGTCTACACCGACACCGCCACCGTCCGGACGCTGCTGGAGGAGATCCCGGAGGAGGGCGGCTGGCTGGTCACGATGATGCGGGCCGTCACCTACCTGCTGGCCGGAGACTCCATCGACCCGGCCGTGGTGCTGGCCACCGTCGAGAACCGGGTGCAGTCCAGCTCGGCGCCGGTGCCCGAGGCCGACCAGCTGGCCCTCACCTCGTTCCGGCTGCTGATGTGGCGCTCGGTCAACTACCGGCAGGAGCCCGACCTGGCCCTGCTGCGGGAGGGGCCGCTGACCCTGCCGGTCGACGGCCGGGGGCACCGGCGGGCGGTGGCCTCCTCGGCGGCCGTCCGCGCCGAGTACGGCTTCTGGCTGCTGCACCACGGTGAGCTGGCCGAGGCCGGCTCGGTGCTGAACGAGGCTGTGACGCTGGCCCGGCTGGCCGAGGTGGGCTGGCTGGGGGTGCAGTCGCTGGGCGCGTGGGGCTGCGCCCTGGCGATGGCCGGCCAGAACGAGCAGGCCCGCGACCTGGTGGCGCAGGCGGAGGCGCTGGCCTCGGCCACCGGGGTCTGCGGGGCGCCGCTGCACCTGGCCCGGCTGGGACGGGCCGCCACCCTGGTCGACGACCTGCGGCTGGCCGAGGCCCGGGACCTGCTGGACCGCCAGTTCGCCGAGGTGGCGCCGCAGCCCGAGCACGGCGCGCTGCTGACCTACCTGGACGCCTCCATCCGCACCCTGGTCGGCCACGAGGCGGAGGCGGTGGAGCGGATCGCCTCCTTCCGGATGTCCACCCCCCACCTCACCGGCTACCAGCGCACCGTGCTGTCGATGGGCGCCTTCCGCGCCCTGCTCGAGCTGGGCCGGCTGGAGGAGGCCGAGCGCGAGGTGCAGCTGATGGCCGAGGTCGCCCCCCCGCGGCAGCAGCCCCTGGTCGACCTCTCCCGGGCCAGGCTGCTGGTCAAGCAGGGCCGGCCCGGCGAGGCGGTGCCGCTGCTGCGGCCGTACCTGGAGCAGCCGACCGGCCTCAACCCGCGCGAGCTGCTGGGGATGCTGGCCACCACGGTGGTGGCCGCCGAGCGCTGCGGGGACGACCACCTGGCCGAGCAGGCCCAGCACCAGATGAACGCGGTCAGCGACCAGGTCGGGGTCGGCCGGGGCACCTCGCGGCAGGCGCTGCTGATGCAGCGGCTGCGGGACCGCAGCACGATGCTGTCCCCGACCGAGCTCAAGGTGCTGCGCCAGCTGGACTCCGAGCGCTCGCTGGCCGAGGTCGCCGCCACCTTGTTCGTCTCGGCCAACACCCTCAAGACGCACCTGCGCAGCATCTACCGCAAGCTCAACGTGCCCGGACGCCGCCAGGCCGTCGAGCGCGCCCGCCTGCTCAACCTGATCTGATCCGCCACCCCGCCTGGCGGGTGGCGGCGCAAGGGTGTCTGTGTCACGCGTCCGACTCACGGGCAGTTGTCTCGTCCAGACGCAGGCCAGAGGGCAGTAGGGACGCCGGTCGCTCTCGGTGCCTGACATAGCTGTTCATATCCGGCAGGCCGCGGCCCGTACCGTCGACTGACTGATCAGATGTCCTACCCAGCCACGGAAGGACGACTGCAACATGGTCGGCGGTCTGGTTGTTCGTGGACCGGAAAAGGGTCAGGAGCCCCGCAGGATGATGCTTGTTACGTGACTGAGGTGCCCTTGTATAGCGTCACAGGTACCTGCGAACTGCCAGAAGACCTTCCACAAGGACAAGCATGTGACGGCGACCTTCACCATCATTCCCGCGTCACTGGGAACATACTGCCGTTCACTCGTCGGGACCGACACTCCGCATGAGCTCGCGCTCGAGGGTGGCGACTGTTTCTCGCGCTAACGCCAGTTCATCGACGATGTTCTCCTGGCGAGCGAACTCCTCCGCTACCCCTACGGCATCTCTCAGACTCGCGACAAGCGTGTTGAGGCGGCTCGCAGTGCTCATAAGCGTGTCTGGGAGTCCGATCTCGATACGGAGGTGCCTGTCGTCCTTATCGTACCCACGCCTACGAAGCCCTTTAGGGAAAGGTGGCGCAATGTCGCCATCTACAAGGAAGACGACGTTGACGTTGAGTGGTGCGCGACGCGCGGCGACAAGCGCCGAGACCGCATGAGTGACAGCTCGCGCCTGCTCACGCCACGCCCGCGAATTCTCACCACTGCCTCCGATCACGATGCCGCACGACAGCGCTACGCCGGAATTGTCGGGGAGGCTAGTCACCTGCAAGCTTTCCACGCCGTGGTTCGCGATTCACGGGCCCGGTCTCGACTGTACGAGTTCCCTCTGCATGCGTAGCAGGTGGGAACGGTTCCCTCGGGCTACAAATTCCATTCCTTCATCCTTCGTATACCCTCCAGCATACCGGGCGCTTGCTCCTTAAGGGTGATGATTCGAGCGCAGCCTTGTCCCCGATCGGCCATCGGCGGCACCTGCACCGGGGCTCGTCCCAGGCCGGGTGACCCAGTCGTGGACGATCGTCATCGCCTCGCGAGCCACTGCGGCGGCTAGCAGCAACGTGGTTGAGTCAGCGCAGCGACCAGCGGGTGAAGAGATAGCCGTCCTCGGTCAGGGCCTGCAGCAGCCGGGCGGGGCGGGGTGGGCGCAGACCGGGGCCCTGCACGATGCGGGGCGCGTCCCCGCCCACCAGCCGCGGGGAGGTGGTCAGCACAAGCTCGTCGACCAGGTCCGCCGCCAGCAGCGTCTCGTTGAGCCGGGCCCCGCCCTCGCAGCCGATCCGTCCCCGTCCGCTCGCCCGCAGCCGGCCGACCGCCTCGACCAGGTCCAGGACGTCCTCGCCGGCCGTCAGCACCTCCGCCACCTCGGCCAGGGCGGCGAGGCGCGGGCAGGAGCGGGGCACCAGCACCACCGGCCGGGTCCGGGCCTCGGTGAACAGCGGGTGGGTCAGGTCCAGGTCGCCGCTGCTGGTGACGATGGCCAGCCCCGGGTGCGGGGTCTGGCCGCGGGCCACCCGGCGGGCCGACTCCTCCGGCGCGGCCAGCAGCGGCCCGTAGCCCTCGGCCCGGATGGTGCCGGCGCCGACCAGCACCACGTCGGAGACGCAGCGGGCGGCGTGCAGCAGCCGCTGGTCGGCCGGTCCGGTGAGGGCGCCGACGCGGCCGTCCAGGGTCGCGGCCCCGTCCACGCTGGACACCATGACCGTGCGCAGGTGCGCCGGGCCGGGAGCCAGCAGCTCGGTCTCGAGGTCGACCAGCTCACCCGGGTCCAGTCGGTGCATGCCCCGGATCCTGCCACCCGTCGGGCGGGGGCGCCGTTCAGCGCCCCGGGACCGGCCTCCGCTCGCGGGCCGCGTGCCCCAGCAGCGCCACCAGGACGGTCAGCAGCCCGGCGACGCCCAGCCCGGCCGCGATGTGCAGCCGCAGCAGCAGCGCACCGGCGCAGGCACCGAGCAGGATCAGCAGCACCGCCAGCAGCCGGCGGGGGAAGTTCTTGCCGTCGCCGCCTGCCAGCCGGGACTCCGAGGCGAGCCCGACGATGGTCGAGGTGACCACCACGGTGGTGACGTCGGCCACCGCGAGCCGCCGCGCGGTCGCCGCCTGCAGACCCATCACCAGCCCGATCAGACCGGTCACCACGGCCCCCCAGACGGTGCCGTGGACGGGCACCTGCAGCAGGCTGGCCGCACCGGTGAGCAGCAGCGCCACCCCGACGAGGGCGAACAGCGAGGTGCTGCGTCCGCTCCACCCGGTGCGGGCGCCCCGCAGCGCGCGTCCACCGACGGCGGCCCCCAGCATGAAGGCGAGCAGGGCGATGGTGGGCCCGAGGATGGGCAGGTCGTCGGCCTGGGCCAGCGCCATGCCGAGGATCACCACGTTGCCGGTCATGTTGGCGGTGAAGACCCGGTCCAGCCCCAGGTAACCGACTGCGTCCACGATGCCGGTGGTGAAGGTGAGGGCCAGCATCATCACCAGGTGCATCCGGGCCTGGTCCTCGCGCAGTCGTCTCATGGGCAGCCATGATGGCCGCGCCGGCCGGACGCCCGGACTGCGTCCCAGCGGCGTGGGGCAGGATGCGCGGGTGCACGACGCCGCCTGGACCATCCGTCCCGCCCGACCCCAGGACGCCGAGGGCTGGGTGGAGTGCCACCTGCAGGCCCTGGCCGAGACCTACCCCGCCCAGCCGGCGGAGTTCGTGGCCTCCCGCCGGCGCCAGCAGGCCGAGCTGGTGGACCAGACGCGGGCCGGGATCGCCGCCGCCGACGGCCGGGACGACCGCTGGTGGGTCGGGCTGGACGCCGCCGGCACCGTGGTGGGGATCGGGCACTCCTGCCGGGGCGCGCAGGAGTGGGAGCGGCGGCTGCTGGCCAGCTACCCCGACCACGGCCTGGGGCTGCACCGCGGGGTGGACGAGCCCGGGCTGCGGCAGCTGACCACCCTGTACACGCTGCGACGCACGCACGGCTCCGGGCTGGGCGGGGCGCTGGCCGCGGAGCTGGTCGGCGGCGAGCCGGCCTACCTGTGGATCATGACCGGCAACGACCGGGCCGAGGCCTTCTACCGCCGGCTCGGCTTCAGCCGCGGCTCGGTCGCGGTCCCGTCCGGACCCACCTGGTTCGGCTGGCCGATGTTCCAGCTGGTCCGGTCCGCCGGCACCGCCGCGGCGTGACCCGGCTCAGCCGCCCAGCGCGTCGGAGATGGTCGACTGCAGCTGGACCACGGCCAGCACCACGAAGAACACCGCGATGAGGCCCAGCGCCAGGTTCCCGCCGATCCTGTTGCGCCACTGCCGCGGAGTGCGGTCGGTGTTCAGCAGCCAGATCAGGGTGACGGCAAGGAAGGGCATGAAGAAGGCCCCCAGCACGCCGTAGGCCAGGATGACCGGCACCGGCTCGCCGGCGAAGACCAGCACGATCGGGGGGAAGGTGAGCCAGACCAGGTAGAGCTTGAACCACTTCCCGCCGGTCCGGGTCTCGGGGTGGCCGGGCTCGAGGCCGCGGGCGTGGCCGACGAAGTCGGCGAACATCAGCGAGACGCCGTTCCACACGCCGAGGATCGAGGAGAACGAGGCGGCCCAGAATCCGACCAGGAACAGCTTGCCGTAGACGGCGCCGTAGCGCTCGGACAGCACGTCCGACAGCGACAGCAGCCCCCGCTCCCCCGACTGAAGCGCGATGCCGCTGGAGTAGAGCAGCTCGGCCCCGACGATCAGCATGGCCACGACAAACACGCCGGTCACCACGTAGGCCATGGCGTTGTCGAGCCGCATCACCTTCATGAACCGCGGCGTGTGCCAGCCCTTCTCGCGCAGCCAGTAGCCGTAGGCGGCCAGCGTGATGGTCCCGCCGACGCCGCCGGCCACGCTGAGCACGTTGATCATCGACCCCTCGGGGATGCGCGGCACCAGACCGTTCAGGACCTGCAGCAGGTTCGGGGTGGCGAGCACCGCGGCGCCGACCACGGTGAGGAACATGATGCCGACCAGGACGGCCGTGATCTTCTCGAAGCCGGCGTACTTGTTGAACCACACCAGCACGAAGCCGATCAGCCCCGAGCCGATGGCGAAGGCCTCGATGGAAACCGCCGGGAACAGCGCGGCCAGCGGCAGCGCGGTGGACAGCATGGCCGAGGCCCCGTAGACGAAGCCCCAGATCACGATGTACGGCGCGAAGTAGACGGTGGTCCAGCGGCCCAGCGAGCGCCAGCCCTCGAAGATGGTGCGCTCGGTGGCCAGGGAGTACCGGCCGGCGCCCTCGACCAGGATGATCTTCAGCACGCAGCCGAGCACGACCACCCACAGCAGCGCGTAGCCGAACCGCTGCCCGGCCACCAGGGTGGCCACCAGGTCGCCGGCGCCGACGCCGGTCGCGGCCACCATCAGCCCCGGTCCCACCACCTTCCACCGGGTCGGCGGTCCGGCGACGTCCGCGCCGGGAGGCCGGGAGGCGCTGCTGCTCATCGTCGAGACCACTCTTCCGCGTCGGGGGCTGCGCACCCCGGAGACGGGTGCGCAGGCGAGCCAACCACACGCCGCTCCCGGCGCTCAACAGGTCACCGCCGCTCCGGGTGGGGCGGCGGTGCGCGCGCGATAGCACCTCGCCGCCTCCCGGCGCCAGCCCGTCGACGTGGTCGACGGCGTGTCGGCCCGCACCCGGCGGCGTGTCGGGCGGTGATCCACAGCCGCTGTGCACAACTGGGGGTGACTGCACGCCCGGAGCCTCCCTGTCAACCCCGGCCACGTCGGCGCGGCGGCGGCGAGAACGTGGGGAAAAAAGTTGAATCCCCCGGCGGACGGCGGCATCACCCCTAGTCAGTAGCACTTTGGGAGCGGGACGCCCGCGGTGTCCACACCGGTGTGCCCAGCTTCTGCACAAGGCTGTCGCGTGTCTCCACAACGATCTGCCGGTTGTCCCCAGGGGCTGTGGACAACGGTGCTTGGCGGTGGCCTCGGGCCGCCCTATGGTTGCCCGGCGAGCACCTCTCCCGACACGGTCGTGGCGCTCGACGGAACTGTCCGACCCGCTGCCTAACGTGGGTCCCGCAGGTCGTCGAGCCGCCGGCCGCGAGGCGGGAGGAGGTCGTCGACCAGGGGTTCAGAAGCGTGCCCGCCTCGCTGCGGCGAGCCTGCGCGCTGACGCCCCGAGCAGGTGATGGGGACGGGCGCAGACCCGCTTGACGCAGGGAAGGGTGCCGATGAGCCGCAGGAGTGTCCGATGAGCGTCGCCGAGATCCGCGAGCTGGATCCGGGGGCGCGCGCAGTCGACCGCACTCCCCCGCAGGACCTGGCCGCCGAGCAGAGCGTGCTGGGCGCCATGCTGATGAGCAAGGACGCGATCGCCGACGTCGTCGAGACCCTCAAGGGGGCCGACTTCTACCGCCCGGCGCACGAGTTCATCTACGAGGCCATCCTCGACCTGTACGGCCGCGGCGAGCCCGCCGACGCCATCACCGTCGCCGCCGAGCTGACGAAGCGGGGCGAGATCGGCAAGGTCGGCGGCCACCCCTACCTGCACGACCTGCTGGCCAGCGTGTCCGTGGCCGCCAACGCCGGCTACTACGCCCAGATCGTGCACGAGAAGGCGATCCTGCGCCGGCTGGTCGAGGCCAGCATCAAGATCGCCCAGATGGGCTACGCGGGCCAGGGCGACGTGGCCGACCTGGTCGACGCCGCGCAGGCCGAGGTGTACGCGGTCACCGACGGCAAGACCAGCGAGGACTACCAGCCGCTGTCGGCGCTGATGGAGTCCACCCTGGACGAGATCGAGGCGCTCGGTTCGCGCTCGGGCGACATGGCCGGCGTGCCCACCGGGTTCATCGAGCTCGACGAGCTCACCGGCGGCCTGCACGCCGGGCAGATGATCATCCTGGCCGCGCGCCCCGCGGTCGGGAAGAGCACCCTGGGGCTGGACTTCGCCCGCGCCTGCGCGATCAAGAACGGGCTCTGCGCGGCCATCTTCAGCCTCGAGATGAGCAAGACCGAGATCACCATGCGGCTGCTCTCGGCCGAGGCCCAGATCCCGCTGAACCACATCCGCAAGGGCACCATGACCGACGAGGACTGGACCCGGCTGGCCAAGAAGATGGGTGAGGTCAGCGAGGCGCCGCTGTTCGTCGACGACTCCCCCAACCTGACGATGATGGAGATCCGGGCCAAGGCCCGCCGGCTCAAGCAGCGCCACGACCTCAAGCTCATCGTGATCGACTACATGCAGCTGATGACGTCGGGCAAGAAGGTCGAGTCCCGCCAGCTGGAGGTCTCGGAGTTCTCCCGCCAGATCAAGCTGCTGGCCAAGGAGCTCGAGGTGCCGATCGTGGCCATGTCGCAGCTCAACCGTGGCCCCGAGCAGCGCACCGACAAGAAGCCCATGCTGTCGGACCTGCGTGAGTCCGGTTCGCTGGAGCAGGACGCCGACATGGTGATCCTGCTGCACCGCGAGGACATCTACGACAAGGAGTCCGCCCGGCTCGGCGAGGCCGACTTCATCGTGGCCAAGCACCGCAACGGGCCCACCAAGACCGTCGAGGTCGTCTTCCAGGGCCACTACAGCCGCTTCGTCGACATGCAGCACTGAGCCGCCGGCCGGTGTCGAGATGCAGCGAATCTTGAGAATGCCTACGTACTGTTCAACAACCTCAGTCGAGTCAACCTGGCGCGGCGTAGAGGCGGTGAGGGCACCATGGTCCCGAGGTCCGGTCCGGCAGGCGGCCAAGGTGGTCAGGTTCCCCCAGCGCGAAGGTACGGCTTCCCTCACGTGCATGGAGCGCGGCGTTAACGCGTCACTCGCTCTGCTACACGCCGATGGGAGAACGAACTTGTCGGTCCTGACCGCTAGGTTGATGTGAAACTTCGACTCGCAGACTGCGGAGGACTCGTGGCGCCATCACACGTAGATCACAGACTGGCCGCCTTGCTCGACGAGTCAGTCGAGGAGACCGCTGCCACGGGCGCTGCTGCTCCGGGCTGGCGGAATGGGAGACTGCAGTGACGGTGACCAAGACGATCGCCGAGGAGCCAATCGTGGTCAGGTCCAAGCATCGCGTCAAGACCTATGGAGAGGTGCTCACGCCTCGCCACATGGTCGACCGCATGCTCGACCTGGTGCGTGAGGAACTCGAGACTGGCGCCGACTTCGTCGACAAGACATTCCTGGAGCCGGCAGCCGGGGATGGCAATTTCCTGGTGGCGATTCTGCATCGCAAGCTCCGTGCGGTCGAGAGGCGGTACCCACGCGAGGAATGGCCGGAGACGTCGCTGTTCGCCCTCGCCTCGATCTACGGCATCGAGCTGCTGGAGGACAACCACCGCGATGCCAAGGAGCTCATGCTCGCCGAGTTCGTGGGCTTTCACGAACGGCACGGTGTGCCCTGCGGCCCGGACACGGATCTTCAGCGGGCGGCAGCCTTCCTCATCGGCACGAACATCGTGCGGGGCAACACCCTGACGGGCCGGACGCCGAATGGGGAGGACATTCAGTTCTCGTGGTGGCACCGGATCGACGGAAAGCCCGGTCAGACGAGAAGCGCACCGAGCAGGCAGTCAAAGCGCAGGTCGAGCGTGCGTACGCCGAGCACAACATCGCCAGCAGGCACCTCGTCGACCCGCACCTGTCCGTGCCGATGTACGTTCGCGACAGCTCGGAGGGTCAACAACAAGGAGATCTTGCGCCGCGCCAGGGTCGCGATGAAGGAGGCAGGACGAGTCGACTATGCCCAACCGGCCTGCGCCTGGCTGTGGTGCCAGTTCCGCAGGTGCCCGCCAGTATGGGTGAACGTGGCATCCGTGCCCGGCGAACCCGAACCGCAGCCAACGCGGCCCCGGTACCGGACACGACCGTCGACTCCCCAGCTGGCAAGCGACGGGCCGGCAAGGCGCCGAGGGGTGACGGCCTGTTTAGCAACGACCGTCCGGATCCGTGGGACGAGAAGATCCTGATCAACGTCAAGGAAGCCGCCTGGATGCTCTCGCTGCCCGAGCATGCGATCCGCCAGGCCGTCACTTCCGGCGACGTCGACCGGGTCTTCATTGGCGCAGGAACCAAGAATTCCGGATTGTCTACGTCTCCCTGCTGGCGTGGGTCAACGACATGCGCCGGCACTCGAACAGGAGCTGGTGGTGACGTACGACCCGAACGAATGGAACGCACCGGATCCACCCAAGCTCCTCGTCCGTCTCGGCCAAGCGGGTCGCCGCCGAACTGGACATCTCGATCTCGAGAGCGAACGAGATCTGCTGGTGCCTCGACCGCCGCTTCTACGGCCCAGAACAGAGCCGCTACCGCGTCACCGTCGCCTCGTTCAATGCCTTCAAGGAGCTCCTAGAGATGGGCTTGTCCATCCGCGCAGCGAAGGCCGTCATGGGGCACTACAAGCGAGACGGCGGGCTCCCGCCGGCCGACCTGGAGAGGGAGACCGCGGACCGGATGTACTGGCGGGCCAGGCAGCGCTGGTGACCTCCGCAAGGCTGCCGCCGCGCTCGACCTCCGGCCCGAGAGAACATGTTCGGCCGCAGGAGATCGGAATGGTTCATCTGCCATCAGCGGTCGCGAACGGGGAGACTGCAGTCATGAGCAACGCAGACGTCGACGCACTGACCGACCTCACCGCGCCGTCACGCCCGAAGTACGACATGGAGCTCGGGCGCGAGGTCAGACCGTTGATCGCAAACATGCTCGGCGACGGCGTGTCCGTGATCGACCCCGCGACGACGATCTGGACGGCATCGGCGGCAGAGGACCTCCGCGCGAGGATCGGCGACAACCCACTCGTCGGCACCGGGCAGGGCCAGTGGGACAAGCTCGACAAACAGCTGGCCGGAGCATCGCGCGAGGTCGTCCTGCTGGCGGCGGAACTCGTATTCCTGCGCGAGCATCCGGTCCGGTCGGCTCTGCCTGAAACTCGCAGAGCTCATGTCGAAAGAGTCCTTGCCCACCTCGACTCACCGGTCGCCATCCCACCGTCGATGTCGACCTGGCTGTCTCGACCTTCAGGTACAGCCGGTTTCGAACCGGGGCAGGCGTACAACGGCTCGCTGTGGCGCCACGTCATCTGGGCCTCGACCTTCGTGCGCTACTGGAGCGGCCTGCCCGAGGCCGATCGTGCAAGTGCACGAAACGATCCGTGGGAACTGCAGCGAGTCATGCTCGCCTCGGGTGAGGACCGCTCTGACATCCGCAACGCGCTTCAGTTTCTCGCTCGCCCTGACGTCTTCGAGCCGATCTCGTCCGCACGGATGAAGGAGCAGATCCGCACGGGATTGGCCGACAGGATCGGCGGAGCTACCGGAAGCGATGCCATCGCTATCGACCGCGACCTCCTCGCAATCCGCGCGGCGCTGACCCCCGAGGTAGAGGGCGCCTTTCACTTCTGGACGCCAGGCGTGCGCGAACTCTGGGACTCGTCCCGAACCTCCAGCGAGAGCGGAGACTCGACTGCGGCTTCAGACGAGCCCCGCCCACGCCATTACTGGCTGTATTCGCCCGGAGCGCAGGCATCGGAGTGGGACGACTTCTCCTCCCGCGGTGTGATGGGGCTCGGGTGGGACGGCATTGAGGATCTCGCGACCTTTGCGAGCCGGGAGGCGGTCCGGCAGGCCTTGGACGTCGACGGAACGGGCGGATCCCACCGGAACGCATCACTCGCGTTGTGGCAGTTCCAGAACGAGATCACAGTCGGCGACGTCGTCTATGCCAAGCGTGGGCGACGGGAGATCGTCGGCCGGGGCGTGGTCACCTCCGAAGCCCGGTACGAGCCAGAACGCGAAAGCTTCCGTCACATGCGGTCGGTCGACTGGACGCACACCGGTTCGTGGGAACACCCCGGAGACGCTGCGATCAAGACGCTCACCGACATCACCAACTACCGCGACTACGTCGAGCAACTCGAAACCTTGGTCACCGGTGAGGCCGAGCCAGAGCCGCCCGTCTTGGTCACCGAGCTCCCGGCGTACGACAAGGAAGCCTTCCTCAGCGAGGTCTACCTCACCGAGGAGCGATACGACCGCCTGAGCGCACTCCTCACCCGCAAGAAGAACGCGATCCTCGCCGGTCCGCCTGGCGTCGGGAAGACCTTCGCAGCCAAGCGACTGGCCTACTCGATCATGGGAGCGAAGGACCCCAGCCGGGTCCAGACCGTGCAGTTCCACCAGAGCTACTCCTACGAGGACTTCATGATGGGGTACCGCCCCACCGAGTCCGGTGGATTCGTCCTCGCAGAGGGCCCGTTCTACCGGTTCTGCGAGGCCGCTCGGGAGGACGACAACGACCGGCCGTACTTCTTCATCATCGACGAGATCAACCGCGGCAACATCTCCAAGATCTTCGGCGAACTCCTCATGCTCATCGAGGCCGACAAGCGCGGCCACGACCTGCGCTTGCTGTACAAGAACGAGACGTTCTCCGTCCCGCCCAACGTCCACATCATCGGCATGATGAACACGGCCGACCGCAGCCTGGCCGTCCTCGACTACGCACTACGTCGCCGATTCGGGTTCTTCCAGATCTCACCTGGCTTCGACTCCGCCGGGTTCCTTCGCTGGCAGCAAGAGGCCGGCAGCCCAAGCCTCGACGCTCTCGTGGCAGTTGTAGTCGGCCTCAACGAAGCCATCGCCGAAGACCCCGCGCTCGGACCGGGCTTCGCCATCGGACACAGCTACCTCTCCAAGCCGCTGAATGGCGACGCCGACGACGCGTGGCTGCACTCCGTCGTCGAGGACGAACTGGTTCCGTTGCTCGAGGAGTACTGGTTCGACGAACCCGCGAAGGCAAAGGAGTGGACCAGCAAGCTGCGGGCCGCAGTGGCATGACAACCAGCTCGATCGCCATCCGGAACGTGTACGTGATGATGGCGTACGCCTTCCGAGCCATCCGCATCGCCGGCACCGAACAGATCGCCTCAGAGCACTTCGACCACCTCCACGACCTGCTCGCGAAGATCTTGGTCCGCGGCGTTGGCGCGCAGGTCAAACGAGGCCTCCACCACGACTATCTGCACCGACGTGAGGAACTCGTCGGCGTCCGTGGGCGCATCGACCTCACTCGAACAATCGCGAGCCGCTCGAACACACCAGGGCGGCTGGTGTGCGAGTTCGACGAATACGAAGCCGATACGCCCCACAACCAGGCTTTAAAGTCCGTGATGGTGCTCCTGCTCCGCCACGGTGACGTCGATTCGGACCGCAAGGACGCACTCCGCAGGCTCCTGCCGCACCTCGACGCCGTCACCCTGATCGCACCGACCTCAATCCGCTGGAGCGACCTGACCTATCACCGTGCCAACGCCACCTACCGGCTGCTTCTGGGAGTCTGCGAGCTCATCGTGCGCGGACTACTCCCGACCCAGGACGCCGGCACCACCAAGCTCACCTCGTGGATCTCCGACGAGGCTATGAGCAGCCTGTACGAGCGGTTCCTACGTGAATACTACGCCCACCACCATCCCGAGCTGTCGCCCGCCGCTCGGATAGTCGCCTGGGACCTCGACGAACTGAGCGACCCCGGTACGCAGCTGCCTCAGATGCGCACCGACGTCACCCTGAGTCACGGCGATCGCACCTTGATCATCGATGCGAAGTACTACAGCCAGTCGATGCAGACCGGAGCCTGGGGCAAGTCGACCATCCACTCGGGAAACCTCTACCAAGTGCTGGCCTACGTGAAGAACCAGGACACCGCCCGCGACGGCTCCGTGAGCGGGCTGCTCTTGTACGCGCGAACTGGCGCCACGGAGCAGCCCGACGTCGACGTCGTCGTACAAGGCAACCGGATCGGGGCGCGAACCCTCGACCTCAACCGGCCGTGGGAGCACGTCAGCGGTCAACTTGAGGATGTCGTGCGGCGGTGGTTCGAGAGCTGACGGGATCTGCTGCAGGTTCGCTGACACCTGATCGTGCAGCAGTCCCCCTGTCCGCGCCGCGTTGCCATGCGTTAAGCATCTCCCACAACCGCACGCTCTCATGCCGCTGACGGGCCAAGCTCGAGCAGGCGGTTTGCCCCTTGCCCAGACGGCGGTCGACGTCGGCCGGCTCTGTCACCCTTGCCCGCTGCGTGGCTCAGGGTTGGTGGAGGGAAGAAATCTGTCCGCTGGG
>NZ_WPCU01000004.1:218382-275776 GCF_009742705.1 Auraticoccus cholistanensis | reverse complement strand
TGATTGTCTTTCCAGGGAGTGGTCATGGTGGCGTACACGAAGCCCTGGCTCCCCATCGAGGACCAGGCCGCGAAGCTGGCCGCGCGGGGCATCGAACTCGGCTCTCTCGAGAGTGCCCACGCACTCCTGCGGCTGTCGGCTACTACCGGCTGACGGGTTACCTCTACCCGTTCCGCCAGTCGGAGCCCTGCAAGGACGAAGAGGGACGGACCCGCTCGGCGGGTCCTCAGCGACTACCAGTCGGGAACCACGCTGGAGCACGCCCGCCAAGTCATCGACTTCGACCGACGGCTCAGTATGCTCGTCATGGACGGTGTAGAGCGCATCGAGGTCGCTGTGCGAATGCAGGTCGGCTACGTACTTGGCCGCAGCCCGGTATTCGCGCACGAAGACCCTGGTCTTCACCGACACGTTCACCGCACCGCAGGAAGACCCCAGACCGGAGACGCGGCACCCAGCCAACACGCCGAGTGGCTCCGGCGGGTGCTAGAGCGCCGTGACGGCTCCGACGAAGGGTTCGTGGCACACTTCCGCGACAAGCACGACGGCCAGATGCCGATCTGGGCGCTCACCGAGGTCATGGAGATGGAGCACCTCGCGCGCCTCTACCGCGGACTGCACCAGCAGTACGCGGAGGAGATCGCACGCTCATTCGCTGTTCCGACCAAGACGCTAATGGTCAGCTGGCTGGCCAGCCTGAATTACATGCGCCAAGTTGCCGCACACCAAGCCCGGTTGTTCAACCGCAAGCTGCAATACGCCCCAGGACGTCCGAAGAAGGGGCAACTGCCCCTGCTCGACCATCTCCGCGACGAGGCCACGGCCAAAGGCGTCTTCGGCACCTACAACACGCTCGCCGTCATCGCCTACCTGCTGAGGTCGATCGAGGATGACCCCGGGTGGTGTCGGTGGCTCGTCGACCTGATCGAGGAGTTTCCATCGTCCCACGCACTGTCGCCGGCCTCCATGGGTGTCCCAGAAGACTGGGCCGAGTTCGAGCTATGGTCCAGGAGCTGACCCAGCGCCGATCCGAGACATCGGTCTGCGACCGTACTCGTCCGTGACCTGCGATCTCCAAGCGAGCGAAGTCTCGCGCGGGTCCATACTTTGACGGATTCTGCAGATCGGGGCGGCTTCGTCAAAGTTCCACGCCTGCGGTTCGGCAATCTTGGCTGCATCTCGACAGCCGGGCCGTCGGCGCGTCTTGACCCTGTGGTGGGAACAGGGTCTGGGATGGCTCCGTCCCGGGAACCGGCCGGGAGAGGAGGCGCGCGATGGTCTGGAGCACGCGGGAGCTGGCCGACCTCGCCGGCACGACGGTGAACACGGTGCGCCACTACCACCGGGTGGATCTGCTCGAGGAGCCCGGGCGGATGACCAACGGCTACAAGCAGTACGAGGTCCGCCACCTGGTCCGGCTGCTGCAGATCCGCCGGCTGCGCGACCTCGGGGTGCCGCTGGACCAGATCGAGCAGGTGGGTTCGAGCGGCGACACCGCCACGGCGGCGCTGCGGGCCGTCGACGCCGACCTGGCCGCCAGCATCGAGCGGCTGCAGCGCGCCCGCGCCGAGATCCAGGCCATCCTGCAGGGGTCCACGGTGACCGACCTGCCCGCCGGTTTCGAGGCGCTCGCCTCGCGGCTGTCGCCGTCGGAGCGGTCGCTGATGCTGATCTACTCCCAGCTCTACGACGAGTCGGCCATGGCCGACCTGCGTCAGATGCTGGAGTCCGAGCCCGACGACGTGAGCCAGGAGTTCGACGGGCTCGCCGCCGACGCCGACGAGGCGACGCGGCAGGCGCTCGCCGAGCGGTACGCGGTGACCCTGGCCCAGCACCTGGCCGACTACCCGTGGCTGAGGGACCCGGGCGAGCACCCGTCCAAGGGCGAGCGGGTCACCCGGGAGACCTTCCTGGAGTCGGTGGTCGCGCTGTACAACCCCGCCCAGCTCGACGTGCTGGGCCGGGCCAGCGTGATCGCCAGCGGGCTCGTCGACGGGGACCCGGCACCGCCGGAGCCCGGACGCCGGTGAGCGGTCCGACGCCCGCCGAGGACGTCCTGCTGCTGCTCGCCCACCTCCGGTCGCGATGAGCCCGGGCTGCCGGCCTGGTCCACACGGCTGACACCCTCG
Source organism: Auraticoccus cholistanensis (assembly GCF_009742705.1). Classification (GTDB taxonomy): domain Bacteria; phylum Actinomycetota; class Actinomycetes; order Propionibacteriales; family Propionibacteriaceae; genus Auraticoccus; species Auraticoccus cholistanensis. Next base: position 273,647 of record NZ_WPCU01000004.1, on the reverse strand, counting down.
GCACGACGAGATCCCGGGGACGAGGAGAGGACACCCGCGTGGCAGCACCGGACCCGACCACCGACGGCGACCTGCCGCCCGCCATGGGCCGACCCGCGCTCGGCGCCCTCCGGGCGGCCGGCATCCGCAGCCTGGACGAGGCCGCGGGCTGGTCCGACGCCGACCTGCTCCGGCTCCACGGCCTCGGGCCCAAGGCGCTGCGCGTGCTCCGCGACGCCCTCGCCGCCCGCGGCGCTCCTCCCCGCTGACCGACCCTCCCCGCTGATCGGCCCTCCCGGCTGACCGACCCTTCCAACTGACCGGCCCCGCGCCGGGACGCTCCCCGTGGGCGCGCGGCGGGTGCGAGCATGAGCCGGTGATCAGCACCGTCCTGCTCGACCTCGACGACACCCTGGTCGACCAGGTCCGCGCCGCCGACGCGGCGGTGGTGGCCTGGGCACCGACCCTCGGCGTGACGGGTGAGCCCGCCGAGCTGGCCCGCCGGTGGGCCGAGCTGAGCGAACCCCACTACCGGCGCTACCAGGCCCGGGAGATCAGCTTCGCCGAGCAGCGCCGGGCCCGGGTCCGTGAGCTGGCCCCGCACCTGGACCTCAGCGACGACGCCGAGGCCGACCGGCGGTTCGCCGGCTACCTGGAGCACTACCGGGCCGGCTGGTGCTGCTTCGACGACGCCGTGCCCACGCTGAGACGGCTGCGGCGGCAGGGGCTGCGGGTCGGCGTGCTCACCAACGGCGACGAGGCGCAGCAGCGGGACAAGCTGGACGTCGTCGGGCTCACCGCCGAGATCGACGTGCTCATCGCCTCCTCCACCCTGCCCTTCGGCAAGCCGCACCCGCTCGCCTTCGCCGCGGCCGTCGAGCGGCTGGGCGTCCGGGCCGAGGAGGTGCTGATGGTGGGCGACTCGCTGGAGAACGACGTCCGCGGGGCGCTGGCCGCCGGGATGTCGGCGGTGCTGCTGGACCGCACCGACGCCCACGCCGGGGTCGACGTCCCCCGCATCCGCGGCCTCGACGAGCTCGAGCTGCCCGAGCAGGGTCCGGCGCGCCGCTGAGACGGTGGGCCGCGGCCGGAACTCCGTCGCGGTGCGGTTCGTGCACTGGATGTTGAAGCATCAACTTCCGAGGAGCCCGCCGTGAGAACCCCCCGCCCCCGCACCCTGCTCGTCGTCGCCGCCGTGGCCGTCGTGGTCGTGCTGGCCGTCGTGCTCGGTCCGATCCTGTACGCCCGCAGCCAGGACGCCGCGCCCGCACCGCTGTCGGTCGACGACCTCGCCACCTCCCCGTCCGCCCCGGAGAGCGTTGATCCGCCGACGCCGGGGAGCGAAACCGCCGGCACCGGGACATCCGACCCGCAGAACCCGGGCACCGGCGACCTGGACGGCCGCTGGACCGTCTCCGACGGCTCCCAGGCCGGGTACCGGGTCGACGAGGTGCTCAACGGCGAGGACGTCACCGTGGTGGGCCGGACCGACGACGTCACCGGCACCGCGGAGGTGGCCGACGGCGCCCTGACCAGCGCCGTGGTCGAGGTGGACGTCGCCACCGTGGCCACCGACTCCGACCGCCGCGACAGCTACTTCACCGGCACCGCGATGCGGGTCTCGGAGCACCCCACCGCCACCTTCAGGCTCACCGAGCCGGTGAGCGTGCCGGCGCTGGGCGAGGAGCCGGTCGAGGTGCAGGCCCGCGGCGAGCTGGAGCTGGTCGGGGTGTCCCGCGAGGTGGTCGCCGACATCCAGGTGGTGCGCGACGGGGAGGCGGTGGCCGCCTCCGGCAGCGTGGACGTCACCTTCGCCAACTGGGGCATCGACGCACCCGACCTGGGCTTCGTCCAGGTCGAGGAGTCCGGCCAGGTCGAGTTCCTGGTCCGGCTGACCCGCTGACCCCTGCGAGCACCGGTGTGCACTTCTGTTCACCTTCTCGCCCCCCTCGCGCAGCCCTCCCTAGCCTCGGCCGCACCCCCACCACCTCCCCAGCGGTGGTGGGGCCCGACGGACGGAGGACCATGCGACACCGCACCACCAGCCCAGCAGCACCACGACGGGCGCGTCGCCTGCCGGTGGTGCTGCTGGCGGCCCTGCTCGCCCTGGCCTCCCTCACCGTGGCCGTGCCGGCCGCGGCCGCGGTCCCGGCGCTGACCAACCCCACCTTCGCCCAGGTCGACGCGAACGGCTTCCCCGTCGGGTGGTCCCGCTGGGCCCCGGCGGGCACGGCGCGGGTGACGGTCCACCAGACGGGTGGGCCCGACGGCGGCCCGGCGCTGGCCATCAGCTCGGTGTCCGGCGCCGACGCCCGGCTGGCGCTCACCCAGCGCCTGCCGGTGGCCGCCGGCACGCCGCGGGAGCTGACCGTCACCGCCCGGGTCCGCGGCGACGGGCTCAGCGGCGGGTTCAGCATGATCCGGGTGCAGGCCTGGGCCGCGGACGGCCGCAACGTGCTGCCGGCGGCCCGCGGGCCCTACCTGAGCGGCACCTTCGACTGGCGCACCTACTCGGCCTCGGTCGTGCTACCCGCCGAGGCGACCCAGATCTCGGTGGAGCCGATGCTGGACCGCGCCGCCGGCACCCTGTGGTTCGCCGACCTGGAGCTGGCCGAGACCGTCGAGGGCCCCACCCTCACCGCCTCGGCCACCGGCACCGGCACCACCGAGCTGTTCTGGTCGCTCGGCGAGCGGGCGCCCCGGGTGGCCCGCTACGCCGTGCACCGGGTGCCGGGCTCGGCCGAGGTCGTGCCCGCACCGGCCAACCTGCTCGACCACGCCCAGGCCGCGACGACGGCCGACGAGGACGTCCTGCCGGGCACCACCTACAGCTACCGGGTGGTCGGTCTCGACGCCGCCGGGCAGCCGGTGGCCAGCACGCCGTCGGCCACGGTCACCACCCCGGAGCAGTTCACCATCCAGCAGCGGGTGGTCACGCTGACCGCCCTGCAGCGCGACGACGGCGCCCACGTCTCCTGGTCGCTGCCGCCGCAGCTGGACCACGGCGGCCTCAGCCTGGTCGTCGGGTCGAGCACCACGCCGCTGCCCGGACGCCGAGGAGCCACCACGCTCGCCGCCGGCCCGGGCACGCTGGTGCGGATGGTCCGCGGCGAGGAGCTGCTGGCCAGCGCGGTGGTCGGTCGTTCGGAGCACCCCCGCGCGGTGATGGACACCGACACCGTGCAGGACGTCCGCGACCGGCTGGCCGCCGGCGACCCCACCGCCACCGGCGCCTGGCAGGCGCTGCTCGACCGGCTGGCGCGCGGTGACGCCGCCTACCCGACCAACGGCAGCGCCGGGCTGTACCGGGGACGCGACGCCGCCTTCGCCTACGTCGTCACCGGGGACCGCGGGTACGCCCAGCAGGCGCACGCGGCGGTGATGTCGGCCGAGGGCTTCGTGGTCGCCCGCGAGATCAACACCGGGCTCGAGCTGGGCCGGGCCAACCTGCTGCTCGCGCCGGTGTACGACTGGGCCTACCAGGGCTGGGACGAGGAGCAGCGCCGGCAGGTGCGCGACCTGATGACCCGTTCGGTCGACCTGCTCTCCACCTACCACCACGACGGCCTCGACGACGTCGAGAAGACCAGCAACTGGGTCGGCGTGGCCCGCACCACCGAGCTGGCGCTGCTGCTGTCGGCCCGCGGCGACGGCGATTTCGGCCTGCACGACCGCCGGATCGCCTACCTGACCGACCAGGTGGCCCAGCACCTCGACCAGGGCTACTCCGGCACCGGCTGGACGCAGGAGGGCTGGGACTACCTGCACTACACCGCGCTGTACATGCTGCCCTCGCTCTACTTCGCCCAGGGGACCGGGCTGCAGGTGCTGGACGAGCACCTGGCCCGGCCCCGGTTCTGGGAGCTGGCGCTGCACGTGGCCTCCAGCCGCGAGGACGGCGACGTGGCCCAGTTCGGGGTCAGCGGCCCCTCCGGCCAGGTCAGCGGCATCTTCCCGCTGCTGTTCCCCCTGACCCCCGGTGGTGCGCTGCCCGCCCTCCAGCACACCTACGACGCCGTGCAGGGGACGGCCGCGCCCTCGCCCCGCTTCGACGACGTCCACTCGCTGTGGTCGGTGCTCTACCACCCCGGCGGCAGCGGTGACCCCGACGAGGCGACCGAGCCCTCCCTGGGGCGGGCGCTGCTGGACGACGAGCCCGGCTTCTTCGCCTTCCGCAACCGCATCGCCGACGCCGACGACACCCTGGTCGTCACCTCCAACCGCGGCACCCAGCACCGCGGCTGGTCGGCGGCGGAGACCTTCTCGCTGTCGTGGATGAGCCACGACACCACCTGGGCCCAGCAGGGCGGCAAGGCCAGCACCGACCCGTCGCTGTGGAGCAAGCCGCTGGTGGACGGCCGGCTGGAGCCGTACCGCAACCAGTACGAGACGGTGACCGGCGCCGGCCGGACCCTCTCCTCGACCGCCTTCGCCGGCCAGGGCGGCGGGCACCTGGAGCTCGACGGCTCGGCCAACTTCGGCGTGGACGTCGCCCGCCGCGAGCAGGTGGTGGACCTGGCCGCCGGTCACCGGGCCGACGCCCTGGTGGTGGTCCACGACCGGTTCGCCGACGACACCTCCCACCGCTGGGACTGGCAGCTGCGGCCCGAGCCGGGGGTCGAGATCGGCGTCCCCGCCGAGCCCGGACCCAACCAGCCGGACTTCACCTTCACCTCCGCCGGCGGCGCCGTGCTCAGCGGGTTCGTGGTGAGCCCGGCGGGGCTGCGCCCCCAGGTGGTCGACGGCGCGCTGCGGCTCTCCACCACCGGCACCAGCGCCGACTTCCGCGTCGTGCTGGCGACCTCCGCCGAGGGTCCGCTGACCTCGACCACCACCGCCGGCGGCGAGCTGGTGGTGGACGGGCGGGTGGTCGACTTCGAGGCGCTGGGCACCGGCGACCCGCTGCCGCTGACCGTGCCCGAGGACGACGCCACCGCCGCCCCGGGCGAGGGCCGGCTCTCCGCCGACGAGGGCTGGGACACCGGTCTCTCCGACGGGTCCTACACCGTCACCATGGACCTGTGGCGGGGCGAGCCGGGCAGCCTGCTGCGGCTCTACGAGAACGGTGCGCTGCTGGCGGCCCGGCGGCTGGACCCGGAGCAGGCCGTGCCGCAGCGGGTGCGGGTGGCGGTGGCCGGACGTCCCGACGGCCGCTACACCTACACCGCCGAGCTGGTGAACGGCGCCGGCCGGACGCCCACCCGCCCGGTCACCGTCGAGGTCGCCGACGCCGCCCCCGGGCGCCCGGACCTGCGCACCGACCACCGTCGCGGCGCCAGCTCCCACACCCTCACCGCGGACCTGTGGTGGGGCACCAACGGGGAGGACTGGCGGCTGCGGGAGGACGGGGTGGTGATCCGCAGCGGACGGCTCACCGCCGACAGCCCCCGCGCCCAGCGGGTGCAGGTCGCCCTGGACGGTCTGGCCCCCGGCCGGCACGTGTACCGCTTCGAGCTGCTCAACGCGGCCGGCGTCACCAGCAGCGAGCCGCTGACGGTCGAGGTGGCAGGCTGAGCCGGGCGGCGGCGGACCCCTTCCCCGCGGCGCCGCCGGCTGGCTTGGATGGGCCCATGATCCCCGCCGAGCGGCAGGCCCGCATCCTGCACGAGCTCGAGCTGCGCGGGACGCTGGCGGTGGCCGACTTCGCCCGCCGCTGGCGGGTCTCGGGGATGACGGTGCGCCGCGACCTGGTGCAGCTCGCCGAGCGGGGTCTGCTCGAGCGGGTGCACGGCGGCGCCGTGGCCGTCCGCCCCCGCGAGCCGCGCTCCCGCAGCCGCGAGCCGGTGGCCACCCTGGGGCTCGTGGTCCCCTCGGCCAGCTACTACTACGCCGACGTGGTCCGCGGGGCCCGGGCCGCCGCCGCCGAGCTGGGGGTCCGGCTGGTGCTGGCGATCTCGGAGTACTCCCCGCGGCTGGAGGTCGAGCAGGTCGACCGGCTGGTGGCCTCCGCCGTCGACGGCCTGCTGGTCACCCCCAGCCTCGACCTGGGCCAGGACACCTCGACCTACCGGGTGCTGGAGCAGGCGCCGGTGCCGGTGGTGGTGGTCGAGCGGCGGGTGGAGGAGGGCGGACCCGAGGTGGTGGTGGGCGGTGTCCGCAGCGACCACCAGCACGGCGGGGCGCTCGCGGTGCACCACCTGGCCGACCTCGGCCACCGTCGGCTGGTGCTGGCCTGGCGGGAGAGCACGACCGCCACCCAGGTCCGCGAGGGGGTGGCCCGGGCGATGGCCGCGCGGTGCCCCGAGGGGCTGCTGGTGGAGGTGCCGATCGCGCTGGCCGGGGTGGCGCCGGAGGAGTCGGCGGCCCGGCTGCAGGCCGTCCTGGACACCGCGCGGGACGTCGCCGCGCAGGCGGTGATGGTGCTCCCCGACGAGGCGGCGATCAGCCTGGTCGGGCTCGCCCAGGACCGGGGCCTGCGGGTGCCGGAGGACCTGTCGGTGGTGGCCTACGACGACGAGGTGGCCGCCCTGGCCGCGATCCCGCTCACGGCCGTCTGCCCGCCGAAGAGCGACGTCGGGGCAGCAGCCGTGCGCGCCTGCCTGGACCTGGTGCGCCACGCCGGCCGGCCCGGCACCACCCTGACCCGCACCACGCTGCTGCCCCGGCTGAACGTCCGCGCCTCCACGGCCCCGCCGTCCCGCTGAGCGCCCCGCGGCCTTCCCGTCGGTGTCCGGGCGGTGACCGGCAGCACCGGTGTGCCGTCGCCTCGGGGGTAGCGACGGCACACCGGGCGCGGCGCACCTCGCGGGTGCGCCGGTCGACGGACCTCCCCCGGCCGGGTCAGCCCGTCGACGTCCTCGGCGACCGGCACCGCCCCGGCGCCGGCACGCCCACGTGCCGGGCCCGGAGGCTGCGCGTCGTGGCAGCAGCCTCCGGGGTCACAGCGACGCGCTGCACGGGCGTGTCCGGCCACCCTGGTGGCTCGGCGTCCGTGCGCGCCCGTACCCGGCCCGGTCGCCCGGGACGGGGGCCTGCTGCCGCGGGGCGGGCCGGCGCGGGCGGGCCGGGCGGCGGCGTCCTGCGCCCCTGGCCGGCTGGCCCGCTCATCGGCAACCCCTCTCCCCACGGTGGTTGGGAAGGACGGTAGCCACGCGACGTTGCAACGACGTTGCGGACGAGCGGGATCAGCCGAGCTCGGCGTCCAGTGCGGCGACGTGGGCCGCGACCTCCGCGGCACGCGGGGAACCGGCGGGCAGGCACTCCAGCGCGCGCTGCCACACCTCCAGGTCGTCGCGGCCGTGCTCGGTGTCGGCGAAGGACAGCAGCGCGTCGGGGTCGTCGCCGGCGAGCAGGGCCGATCGCAGCTGGCGGTGCAGGTCGCGCCGCAGCCGCACCACCGCGGGAGCCTCGGAGTCGGGCAGCACGGGCCCCCGGTAGGCGGCGACGGCGCGCCGCAGCGCGCCGGCGGCCAGGTGCCGGCGCACCCGGCGGACGTCCAGCTCCAGCGACCCCGCCAGCCGGTAGGGCCGCGACCGCAGGGCCAGGTCGCCCAGCACGGTCCGCAGCCGCGACATCTCGGCGCGGATGGTGACGTCGGCCTGCTCCTCCTCGCTGAGCGCCACCGCGAGCTGGCTGGCGGTGAGCCCCTCCGGCGCGGTGGCCACCAGCAGCAGCAGCTCGGAGTGGCGCAGGCTGAGCCGGGTGGTGCTGCTGCCGTGGTGCAGGGTGGCGGCACGGCAGCCCAGGACGTCCAGCCGCGCCGGCCGCGGGCCGGGCCGCGCGGGCGGGCGGCGACCCGGCGGGCTGAGCCGCTCGATCCGCAGCTCCGCCTCCACCGCGGCCACGGTGGCCCACACCAGGCCCAGGCTCTGCGCGCTGGCGACCTCCGGCCCGCCCGTGACGTCCAGCACGCCGAGCACCGCGCCGGTGTCGGGGTCGTGGATCGGGGCCGCCGAGCAGCTCCACGGGGTGACCGGGCGCACCAGGTGCTCGGGCCCCAGCAGCTGCACCGGACGCCCCAGCGCCAGCGCCGTGCCCGGAGCGTTGGTGCCGGCGCTGCACTCGGACCAGTCCGCCCCCGCGACGAAGTTCACCCGCTCGGCCCGCGAGCGCAGGTGCGGGGCGCCCTCGACCCACAGCAGCTGCCCGACGGCGTCGCTCACCGCCACCAGCAGCCCGGCCTCGGTGGCGCTGTCGACCAGCAGCCGGCGGATCACCGGCATCGCGGTGCGCAGCGGGTGGGCGGCCCGGATCTCGGCCAGGGCGTCCTCGTCCAGGCGCAGCGGGGGCAGGTCGCGCTCGGGGTCGAGCCCCTCGGCGATGCTGCGGCGCCACGAGTCCAGCACCACCGGGCGGATCGTCGGGCAGACGGCGCCGGTGGCCAGGAACGCGTCGTGGGCGTCCAGCAGCGCCCGCGCCAGACGCGCGGCGTCCACTCCGGCGGGGACCGCGACGTCGTGACCCATGGGCGCAGGGTACGCGCCCTCTGCGGACTCCGGGCAGGCTGTCTAGACTCCCGGCATGGAGCTGCGGTGTCCCAAGTGCGAGTCCCCGATGCGCCAGTACGAGCGGAGCGGGGTCACCATCGACCAGTGCACCGGCTGCCGCGGGGTGTTCCTCGACCGCGGTGAGCTGGAGCGGCTGGCGGACGCGGAGAGCGCGTACTACGCCGGGCAGGCGACCTACTCCGGGCAGGCGACGCCGCCGCCCGCGGCCGGCTACCGCCCGCCCCAGCAGCAGGCGGCGATGCCGCCGCACGGGCGCTGGGGCAGCCCCGGGTCACCCGACTCCCCCGACCGGTACGGCTCCCCGAACCGGTACGGGCACTCCCGGCACCGCCGCGGCGGCTTCCTGGGCGAGCTCTTCGGCTGAGCCCGGGTCGGCCCGGCCGGTTCAGGCGGGCGCGGCCTCGACGTGGTCGCGCCAGCTGTGCCGGGGCTCGTAGCCCAGCAGCCGGCGTGCCTTGTCGATCGAGAGCAGGGTGTCGTTCGGTCCGGCCGTGGGCCGGTACTCCACCCCCGGGAAGACCTCCTGCACGAGCTCGGCGTTGGGCCGGCTCATCACCGTGTCGGCGTTGGCGACGACGTAGCGCTCGAACCCCTGCGGCGCACGCCGCAGCGCGCACTCCACGGCGTGCGCGCCGTCCCGGGCGTCGATGTAGCCCCACAGGTTCCAGCTGCGGGCCCGGGCGTCGGCGTCGAAGGCCGGGAAGGCGGCGTAGTCCGCCGGCTCCATCACGTTGGAGAAGCGGAAGGCGCTGATCGAGAGCTCGGGGTACCACCGGCAGAGCTCCACCGCCATGGTCTCCTCCAGGTGCTTGACCAGCGAGTACACCGACTCGGGCCGGGCCGGGTACTCCTCGTCGACCGGGATGTAGGGCGGCGGCGTGTCGAAGGGCAGCCCCAGCACCGTCTCGCTGGAGGCGTAGACGATCTTCGTGATGCCCAGCCGGACGGCGGCCCAGAACACGTTGAAGGTGCCCACCAGGTTGTGGCTGAAGGTGGCGGCGTCGGTGGCCAGCCCGGGCGCGGGGATGGCTGCCAGGTGCACCAGCGCCTCCACCGGCTCGCTCCGGTTCACCCCGGCCAGCGCGTCCACCACCTGCCCGAGGTCGGTGATGTCGACCGGCAGGTAGCCGGGCCCGCGGGCGCCCTGGCGGTCGAGGTTGACCACCTCGTGCCCGTTCCGCTGCAGCTCGCGGACGACCGTCCGCCCGAGCTTGCCCGACCCTCCGGTGACCGCGATGCGCATGCCAGGAGTCTGCCCCACCCCGGCGGGGCGCCCGACCCCGACCGTGATCAACCAGACGGTTGACAACCAGGCGATGTGGTGGTGTGATCAACCCATCGGTTGATCACGACGGAGGAGCAGGGTGGACGAGACGGCGGATCAGCAGCTCGACCGGGCCTTCCTGGCCCTGGCCGACCCGGTGCGCCGGGCGGTGGTGGCCCGCCTGAGCAGGGGCCCGGCCACGGTCAACGAGCTGGCCGAGCTGTTCCCGATCACCAAGCAGGCGACGTCGAAGCACATCGCCGTGCTCGAGCGGGCGGGGCTGGTGACCCGCACCCGCGAGGCGCAACGACGTCCGGTCCACCTCGCGCCCGCCCGGCTCGAGCAGCTCACCGCCTGGATCGACCGCTACCGCCTCGTCGCCGAGGCCCGCTACCGCTCGCTCGACGACGTCCTGGCCTCGATGGCCGAGGAGGACCGGGACGGGCCGGCACAGCACCCCCCGCACGACGACACGCAGCACGACGACACGCAGCACGACGACACGCAGCACGACGACAGCGACCACAACCACACCGAGCAGGAGGACCAGACATGACCAACCCCGTGACCATCTCCGCCCCCGAGGGCCTGCCCTTCATCGACATCGTGCGCGAGTTCGAGGCGCCGGTGGAGAAGGTGTTCCAGGCCCACGCCGACCCCGAGCTGTACGCCCGCTGGATCGGCCCCCACGGCTACGAGACGGACCTGCAGCGCCACGACTTCACCACCGGGGGCGGCTACCGCTTCGTCCAGCGCACCCCGACGGGCGAGGAGTACGCCTTCAACGGCGTCTTCCACGTCGTCCGCCGCGACGAGCTGGCCGTGCAGACCTTCGAGTTCGAGGGCGCTCCCGACCAGATCAGCCTGGAGTACCTCACCTTCGAGCGGCTCGAGGGAGGGCGGACCCGTCTCGTCGGCCACGCCGTCTACCCCAGCGTCGAGACCCGCGACGCGATGGTGGCCAGCGGCATGCAGACCGGTGTCGAGGAGGGCTACCAGCGCCTGGACGACATCCTCGACGCCGGCTGACCACGCACCGGACGACCACACCACAAGGAAGGAGACTCCCGTGGACTGGACCCTCGAGGTCGTCGTCGTCCCCGTCAGCGACGTGGACCGGGCGATCGAGTTCTACCGCGACCGGGTCGGGTTCGCTCTCGACCACGACACCCGGGCCGGGGAGCACCGCTTCGCCCAGCTGACGCCCACCGGCTCCGGCTGCTCGATCGTCGTCGGCACCCTGCCCGCCCAGCAGGAGATGGCTCCGGGCTCGCTGCGCGGGCTGCAGCTCTGCGTGGCCGACGCCGGGGCCGCGCGCGCCGAGCTGCTGTCCCGCGGCGTCGAGGCGGGCGAGGTCGTCGTCCTCGACGAGCGCGACGGCGGCACCTTCTTCGGCTTCAGCGACCCCGACGGCAACACCTGGGCCGTGCAGCAGCTGCGGGTCCGGGGCGAGAAGCCGCTGATCCCGCACGAGCACCGCATCGGCTCCGGAGGGAGCTGAGCCAGCAGCACAGGGGGCGGACCGGGCACCCACCAGGGCTCTCCCTGGCGGGTGCCCGGCCGGGCCCGCCCCGGTCCTAGGGTGGGCCGTGTGTGGATCGGCTGGATCGAGTTCGACCTGCTGCTCGGCGACGTGCACTCCCTGAAGGAGAAGCGCTCGGTGGTGCGGCCGCTGGTGGCCGAGCTCCGGCGGCGCTTCGAGCTGTCGGTGGCCGAGTGCGGCCACCTGGACCTGCACCGGCGGGCCGCGGTGGGGGCCAGCGTGGTCGCCGCCGACCGGGCCCACGTGGTGGACGTGCTGGACCGGGTCGAGCGGGCGGTGGCCGGACGTCCGGAGGTCGAGCTGCTGTCGGCCCACCGCGGGCTGCACTCCAGCGACGACTGAGGCCGCTTAGGTGAGCCTGCGCTCAGGCTTCTGAGTCTTCCCTGACCGCGGGGGTGCGGTCGTAGCGTGGCGAGCAGGACGCACCACGACCAGGAGGCACCATGACCGTCACCGACCTCCCACCCGTGCACGAGTGCACCGTGGAGGGCTGCTCCTACAACCACGACACCGCCTGCCACGCCGGTGCCATCAGCGTCACCGGGGCCAACGCCGGCTGCGGGACCTTCATCCAGCTCGGCACCGACGGCGGGCTCACCCAGAACGTGGCCTTCGTCGGGGCCTGCCACCGCGCCGACTGCATCCACAACCAGGACCTGGAGTGCCACGCGGAGTTCATCCGGGTGGGCGCCGGGGCCGACCCGGCCGACTGCCTCACCTTCCAGCGCGCCTGACCGGACCGGGAACCGTCGGACGCGGGGCCCGTCCGCCGGGCCGGACCCGGTCGCGCCCTGGATAGGGTGAGGGCGTGCGCACCCCGTCCAGTCCGGCGGAGGTCTTCCCCGGCCACGCCCTGCCGGGCCGGCGCCGGTGAGCCCGCTGCTGCTGGTCCTGGACCTGGCCGGCATCTTCGTGTTCTCGCTGTCCGGCGGGCTGGCCGGCGTGCGGAACCGGCTGGACGTCTTCGGGGTGCTGGTGCTGGCCGCCCTCACCGGGCTGGGCGGCGGGATCCTGCGCGACCTGCTGATCGGCGCGGTGCCGCCGGCGTCGCTGGCCGACTGGCGCTACCTGGTGGTGCCCGTCGTGGCCGGGCTGGTCGCCTTCCGCTTCCACCCGCGGCTGAGCCGCATCGAGCGGCACATCGCCCGCTTCGACGCCCTCGGGCTCGGGCTGTTCTGCGTCACCGGGGCGGTCAAGGCGCTGCAGTTCGGCCTCAACCCCTTCGCCGCCGCCCTGCTGGGGATGCTGACCGGGGTGGGCGGGGGCGTGCTGCGTGACCTGATGGCCGGGCGCACCCCGCTGGTGCTCCGCGAGGAGATCTACGCCCTGGCGGCGCTGGCCGGCGCGAGCGTCGCCGTGGTCGCCTGGGCGGGCGGCTGGTACGCCCCCTGGGTGGCGGTGCTGGCCGCCGCGGTGTGCATCGTCATCCGGCTGCTGGCCCTCCACCACCACTGGCAGATGCCGCACGCGGGCAACCTCGACTGACGCGCCCCGGGCAGCCGCGTGGCCTAGCGTGGACGGCATGGACACCGACGTGCTGGTGGTGGGCGCCGGCCCCACCGGTCTGGCGCTCGCGACCTGGCTGGCCCGGCTCGGGGTGGACCACCTGCTGGTCGACGACGGGGACGGCCCCACCCGGGAGTCGCGGGCCATCGTCGTGCAGGCGCGCTCGATGGAGCACTACGCCCAGCTGGGCATGATCGACGCCGTCCGGGACCGGACGACGTGGGTGTCGGGTCTGCGTCCCGGGTGGGGTCGCCGCCCCGCCCCGGGGGTGGTGCCGCTGGCGCGGCTGATGCGCTCGCAGTCCCCGTTCCCGGGCGCGCACGTGCTCGAGCAGTCGGCGAACGAGGCGCTGCTGGTGCAGCGGCTGACCGAGCTGGGATCGGGGGTGCGCTGGGGCCACCGGCTGCTGTCGCTGACCGACCGCGGCGACGCGGTGACCGCGGAGCTGGCCGGACCCGACGGGCCGCGGAGCGTCACCGCGCGCTGGTGCGTGGGCGCCGACGGCAGCGGGTCGCTGGTGCGGCGGGAGGCCGGGATCGAGTTCGTCGGGCACACCGCACCGCAGACCTTCTTCGTGGCCGACGCCGACGTGGTGACCGGGCTGGAGGACGGCCGGATCACGTTGCGCTCGGGCACCGACCGGTTCCTGCTCACCTTCCCGCTGGGACCGGGCCGGCACCGGGTGATCGGGCTGGTCGGCGACGGCGACGAACCGGGACCGGAGCGGGCCCGCGCCGACCTGGCCGAGCACTTCGCCGTCGAGCTCGGCGAGGTTCGCTGGTTCTCCTCCTACCGGGTGCACCACCGGCTGGCCGAGCGGTTCCGCGCGGGCCGGGTGCTGCTGGCCGGGGACGCCGCGCACGTGCACTCCCCCGTGGGCGGGCAGGGCATGAACACCGGGCTGCAGGACGCCGCCAACCTGGCGGTGAAGCTCGCCGCCGTGCTCCGCGGGGACGCCGGCGAGGAGCACCTCGACCACTACGAGCAGGAGCGCCGGCCGGTCGCGCAGCGGCTGGTCCGCACCACCGACGCCGTCTTCAGCCGGGTGGTCTCGCAGACGCCGGCCGCGGTGCTGACCCGCCGGGTGCTGGTGCCCTGGCTCGCCCCGGTGGCCTCGGTCGTCGTCGGCCGGCTCCCCCTCGGGCGCCGGATGGCGGGCTACGTCGGCCAGCTGCGCATCCACTACTGGATGTCCCCCCAGGCGCGGGCCCGCAGCGGCGGGCGGCGCGACCCGGTGGTCGGACGTCGGCTGCCCTGGACCGGGGCCAACCACGAGGTGCTGGACCACCTCAGCTGGCAGGTCCACGGGTACGGGCCCGTCCTGCCCGAGCTGACCGGCCTGCCGCGCCTCGTCACCGAGGCGCACCGGTTCGACCCGCGCCCCGACCTGGGTCTGGCACCCGGCCGCTGGTTCCTGGTGCGTCCCGACGGCTTCGTGGCCGCCGCGGCCGAACCGGACCGGGTCGGAGTTCACCCGCACCCTGCGCGAGCTGGGCTTCACCGCGTCCGTCCTCGAACCGCGCTGACCCCCGCCCCCGCCTCCCTCCACCGCCTCACAGCCGTCCCCCACCCTCATAGCCGCCCGCGCCCGACTTCACAGCCGTCCCCTCACCTTCACAGCCGCCCCCGCCCCGCTCCACAGCCACCCGCTCACCTTCACAGCCGTTGCAGCGGCTGTGAGGCGCACATACCGGCTGTGAACCCCCCCGGACCGCACCCAGCCAGGACCGGCGCACACCAGCTCGCCCTCACAGCCGTCCCAGCGACTTCACAGCCGCCCCCGCCCAGCTCCACAGCCGTCCGCTCACCTTCACAGCCGTTGCAGCGGCTGTGAGGCGCACCCACCGGCTGTGAACCCCGACGGACCGGACCCGAGCCAGGACCGGCGCACACCAGCTCGCCTCACAGCCGTCTCAGCGACTTCACAGCCGTTGCAGCGGCTGTGAAGCGTGCGGACGGGCTGTGAAGCGGGGGTGGGGCGGACCCGTGGGGCGGACGGGTCGTGGAGCGGGGGTGGGCCCGTGGGGCGGACGGGCTGTGAAGCGTGCGGACGGGCTCTGAAGCGGGGGTGGGGGCGGGCCGGGTGGGGCGGGCCGGTCGCGGTGGCGCAGCGGCGGCGGAGGTGGGCGGAGGGCGGGGCGTTACGGGCCGGCCGCTACGATCACGCGGCATGGGTGATCCTCCTAGTCCTGACCCCCTGACGGGGGTCCCCCACACCACCGCCCGGCCGCCACGGCGCGCCGGTGCCCGCCCGACCGGGTCGAGGTGACATGACCTTCGACCTGCTGATGCTGGCCGTCGGACTGGTCCTCACCGTCGGCACCGGCGTCTTCGTCGCCTCGGAGTTCTCGCTGGTCAACCTGGACCGCAGCGAGCTCGAGGCCCGCCAGGAGCGCGGCGAGAAGGGCCTCGGCCCGACCATCGGCGCCCTGAAGACCACCTCGACCCACCTCTCCAGCGCCCAGCTCGGCATCACGCTGACCACGCTGCTCACCGGCTACACCTTCGAGCCGGCGTTCAGCCGGCTGCTCGAGGGCCCGCTCGGTGCGCTCGGGCTGCCCTCGGCGCTGGTGAGCGCGGTGGGCACCGTGCTCGGCGTGGCGCTGGCCACCCTGCTGTCGATGCTCATCGGCGAGCTGGTGCCCAAGAACTTCGCGCTGGCCCTGCCGCTGCAGACCGCCCGGGTGGTGGTGCCGCTGCAGGTCGCCTTCACCACGGTGTTCAAGCCGCTGGTGCTGCTGTTCAACAACACCGCCAACGCGGTCATCCGCGCCATGGGAATCGAGCCCAAGGAGGAGCTGTCCGGGGCCCGCAGCGCCGAGGAGCTGTCCTCGCTGGTGCGGCGCTCGGCGATGGAGGGCATCCTCGACGCCGACCACGCCACCCTGCTCAACCGCACGCTGCGCTTCAGCAGCCACTCCGCCGGCGACGTGATGACGCCGCGGGTGAGGATGGCCAAGCTGGACGACGACGACCCGGCCGGGGACATCATCGAGCTGGCCCGCCGCACCGGGTTCTCCCGCTTCCCGGTCACCGGGGAGGACGTCGACGACATCGTGGGCGTGGTGCACGTCAAGGCCGCCTTCGCCCTGGACGCCGAGGAGCTCGCCCGCCGCACGGTGCGCGACCTGATGGTCGAACCGCTGCGGGTGCCGGAGCTGATGGGCGTCGAGCGGCTGCTCGGGCTGCTGCGCACCGCCGGCTTCCAGATCGCGGTGGTGACCGACGAGTACGGCGGCACCGCCGGCATCGTGACCCTGGAGGACCTGGTCGAGGAGCTGGTCGGCGAGCTGGAAGACGAGCACGACCGCTCCCGCGTCGGCCTGGTCCGCCACGGCGACGACTCCATCGTGTTCAACGCCGGGCTGCGTCCCGACGAGCTGCTGGAGCGCACCGGCGTCCGGGTCCCCGACGACGACGAGTACGACACCGTCGGCGGGTTCGTGATCGACCAGCTCGACCGGCTGCCCGAGGTCGGCGACGAGGTCGCCGTCGACCAGGGCGTGCTCCGGGTGGAGCGCATCGACGGCGCCCGGATCGAGCGGCTGCGCTTCACCCCGACCCCGCCCGAGCCCACCGACGAGCAGCTCGCGACAGGAGCCGACCATGGCTGAGTACGTGCCCGGCATCGCGGCCCTGTTCGTGCTGCTGGCCCTCAACGCCTTCTTCGTGGGGGCCGAGTTCGCGGTCATCTCCGCCAAGCGCTCGCAGGTCGAGCCGCGGGCCGAGGCGGGCAGCCGCGCCGCCCAGACCACGCTGTGGGCGATGGAGCACGCCACCTTGATGCTGGCCACCAGCCAGCTGGGCATCACCGTCTGCTCGCTGCTGATCCTCAACGTCTCCGAGCCGGCCATCCACCACCTGCTGGAGTACCCGCTGGAGGCGACGCCGCTGCCGGTGGAGGCCATCGGCGGGGTGGCCTTCGTGATCGCCCTGGTGCTGGTCACCTTCCTGCACGTGGTGTTCGGGGAGATGGTGCCCAAGAACCTGGCCTTCTCGCTGCCCACCCGGGCGGCGCTGCTGCTGGCGCCCCCGCTGGTGATGGTGTCGCGCATCTTCCGGCCGGTGATCTGGACCCTCAACGCCGCCGCGAACGCGGTGCTCCGGCTGTTCAGGGTCGAGCCGAAGGACGAGGCGACCAGCACCTTCACGCTGGACGAGGTGGCCACCATCGTCGAGCAGTCCACCCGCGAGGGCACGCTGAGCGACAACACCGGCGCGCTGACCGCCGCCTTCGAGTTCACCGAGAAGAAGGTGTCCGACGTGGAGGTGCCGCTGGCGGAGATGGTGGTGCTGCCGCACCGCTCCACCCCGGCGCAGGTGCAGCAGGCGGTGGCCGAGCACGGGTTCTCCCGCTACATCCTCACCGGGCCGGACGGCGCCCCGGCCGGCTACCTGCACCTCAAGGACGTCCTCGACGCCACCGGCCCCGACGACCGGGACGAGCCGGTGGCGGCCAAGCGGATCCGCACCCTCAGCTCGGTGTCCCGCGACGCCGACCTGGAGGACGCGCTGGCCTCGATGCGCCAGGCCGGCTCGCACGTGGCCACCAGCTACGACAGCGAGGGCAACCCCACCGGCGTGCTGTTCCTGGAGGACATCATCGAGGAGCTGGTCGGCGAGGTGGAGGACGCCACCAGCGGCGGCCCGACCAGCTGACGGGCCCGGTCTCCCGGTTCCGCCCCGGCGCGGCCCGCCGGCGGGCTAGCGTCCTGCCATGTCGCGGACGTGGCCGGACTGGGCGCTGGCTCTGCACACCTGGGTGGTCGGAGCGGTCGTGCTCGGCACCGTCTGGGGGCTCGGCTCCGCCAGCGTCGTGGCCGGGGTCGTCGGCGGCGTGGTGTTCGGCACCTTCGGCGGGGTCGGCGTGGTCGTGCTCCTGCGGAGCCTGCGCTCCGAGCCGGTGCGCGGCGAGCGGGTGCGGGCGGCGCTGCCCCTGGCCGTGCTGGTCGGGACGCTGGCCGGCGGTGCGGTGATGGCCCTCCTGCTGTGGCTCGCCCTCCGCGGTTGACCCCCGCCCGGGCCGCACGCGCCCCTCAGCGCGCGGCGCCGAACCACCGCGACAGCCGGCTCTCCAGGTCGGGCTGGTCCTCCCCGACCCAGGCGACGTGGCCGTCGGGGCGCAGCAGCGCGGCGGGCAGATCCAGCTCCTCGACGGACCCGACCAGCGGCGCCACGGGCTCGACGACGTGGTCCACCCGGTCGGCCCAGCCCGCCACCGAGAGGTGCCCGGTCGGGTCGAGCAGCAGCCCGCGTCCGCGGTGCATCCGCTCGTAGAGCCGCCCGGACCCCACCGCCAGGTCGGGCAGCCGGCGACCGACCAGCGGGTGCCCGGGGCCGAGGTCGTAGCGGACGCCGGTCGCGATCACCTTCTCGGTCAGGTACCGGTTCACCTCCTCGAAGTCCAGCAGCTGGGCGAGCAGCCGGCGCACCGCCTGCGCCCCGGGTTCGGTGGACAGCAGCTCCATCTGCGCGCGGGTGCTGTCCAGCACGTCCGCCGCGACCGGGTGGCGCTCGGCGCAGTAGCTGTCGAGCAGGTCCGTCGGCGCCCAGCCGGCCACCTCGGCGGCCAGCTTCCAGCCGAGGTTGAACGCGTCCTGGAGGCCCAGGTTGAGCCCCTGCCCGCCCACCGGCGGGTGGACGTGCGCCGCGTCCCCGGCCAGCAGCACCCGCCCGACCCGGTAGCGCTCGACCAGCCGGGTGGCGTCGCCGAAGCGGGACAGCCAGCGCGGTGAGTGGACTCCGAAGTCGGTGCCGGCGGTCGTCTGCAGCTGCTCCCGGAACTCCTCCAGCGTCGGCGGCACCGAGCGGTCCCGGGCCACGCCCGCCGCGGGCACCACCACCCGGTACACCCCGCCGCCCACGGGACCCAGGCCGAAGCGTTTCTCGGTCCGGCGGACCTCGGCCACCACGGCGGCCACCTCCTCGGCCGTCGCCGTCACCTCCATCTCGCCCAGCAGCGTGTCGACCCGGGACGGCTCGCCGGGGAAGCCGACGCCGAGCAGCCGGCGCACGGTGCTCCGGCCGCCGTCGCAGCCGACCAGGTAGCGCGCCCGCACCTGGCTGCCGTCGGCCAGCTCGGCGGTGACCGCGTCCTCGTCCTGGTTGAGCCCGACCAGCGCGCAGCCGCGGCGGATCTCCGTGCCCACCTCGACGGCGTGCTCGACCAGCAGCCGGTCGGTGACCGGCTGCGGCAGGGCGAGGACGTAGGCGTGGGCGCTGTCCAGCCCGGTCGGGGCCGGCTTCTCGATGCCGGCGAAGTAGCCGCCGAGGGGGAAGGTGCGGCCGGCGGCCAGGAAGCGCTCCAGCAGGCCGCGCGAGTCGAGCACCTCGATGCTGCGCGCGTGCAGCCCGAGCGAGCGGACGAAGGTCGGCGGCTCCTCGTCCTTCTCGAGCACCAGCACCGACACCTCGTGCAGCCGCAGCTCGGCGGCGAGCAGGGAGCCGGTGGGGCCGGCGCCCACGATGACCACGTCGTGCACGTCCATCTCCTCGGGGTGTGGTGGCCCCGGGCTGGGGTGGTTGCGGGGCCGAGGCGCCCGATTCTCCGGCAGCACCGGGGCCTTGCCGCAAGAGCGGGGGTGCGCTATAGCTTGGGTGTGGCGAGGGGTTGGTCCCCTCGCCGTCGTCGTCCCCGGGGGACGTCTGGACTCAGGGCTCGACCAGACCGGTGCGGTAGGCGATCACCACGGCCTGGGTGCGGTCCCGCGCGCCGAGCTTGGCCAGCACCGAGGCGACGTGGGTCCGCACGGTCTCGACGCCCAGCACGAGCTCCGCGGCGATCTCGGCGTTGGTCATCCCCTGCCCGACGAGGGCCAGCACCTGCTGCTCCCGCGGCGTCAGCGGCGGCCCGTCGTGGCGGGCGGTGCGCCGGCGGGGACGCAGCAGCGCCCGGACCGCCTCGGGGAACAGCAGGCTCTGCCCCGTCGCGACGGTGCGCACCGCCTGCACCATCTCCTCCGCGCGGGCCCGCTTGAGCAGGAACCCCGATGCCCCTGCGGCGAGCGCGTCGACGACGTGGTCGTCGCTGGCGAAGGTGGTGATCACCAGCACCTTGGGCGGTGCGGGCTGACGCAGCACCAGCTCGGTGGCCCGGATGCCGTCCACCTCGGGCATCCGGACGTCCATGCACACCACGTCGGGGCGGAGCCGGCGCACCAGCGCCACCGCCTCCGCGCCGTCGCCGGCCTCGCCGACCACCTCCAGGTCGGGTTCGGCGTCGAGGATCAGCGCGAGCCCGCGTCGCACCAGCGGCTCGTCGTCGACCAGCACGACCCGGACCGGTCGGCCGGGGACGGGGACGTCAGGCACGGTCGCTCCTCTCCGGCAGCGGCAGCGTGGCCCGCAGCACCCAGTGCTCGCCCTCCGGCCCGGCCTCGACCGTGCCGCCGAAGAGCGCCACCCGCTCGCGGACGCCGGCGAGCCCCCGGCCGCCGCCGCGCCGGGACGTCCGGCCGCCGCGCGGGTTGCTGACCTCGACGGTGAGCACGCCGGCGCCGGCGGACACCACCAGCCGCACCGGGCCGGTGCCGTGGCGGTGGGCGTTGGTGAGCGCCTCGGCGGTGATCCGCTGCACGGTGCGCTGCAGCAGCGGCGGGAGCCCGGCCGGCAGGTCGAGCCGGGCGTCGACCACCAGACCGGCACGGCGGTGGGTCTCGACGACACCGGCCAGGTCGACCGGCGCCACCGCTCCCGGCCGGTCCTCGCGCAGCACGGCGAGCAGCTCGTCGAGCTCGGCCAGGGCGTCGCGGGCGGTGTCCTCGATGGTGGCGAAGGCGGCCGCCGCGGCGGCGGGGTCCTGGCCGCCGACCCGGCGACCGGCCGCGGCCTGCACGCTGACGATGGTCAGCGCGTGCCCGATGCCGTCGTGCAGCTCGCGGGCGAGGCGGGTGTGCTCGGCCTCCCGGGCGGCCCGCGAGGTGGCGAGCTCCAGCCGGTCCGAGGCGGTCGGGCCGAGGAACCGGCCGGCCCAGCGGGCCGCCACCGCACCGACCGGCCAGCAGGCCGCCAGCCCGGCCAGCCCGACGACGACCGCGGCGGCGGCCAGGGCGGCGCGGGCCGCGGGCGCGGCGGGGACGTCGACCACCGTGCCGGCGCGCCCGGTGACGGTCTCGACCAGCACCAGCCCGGCTGCCGGGACGGCCGCGAACAGCCCCACCCCGACCAGCACGCCCGCCAGCTGGTGCAGCACCACCCAGGCCATGGTCTGGCGCCGGTGCGCCCACCGCGGCCTGCGCGGCACCACCAGCTCCGCGTCGGCGTCCAGCATCGTGCGGGCGGCGGTCACCTCCAGCTCCCGCGCGCCGGGGACGAGCCCCAGGCCGGCGCCGGCGAGCACGGTGACGAGCACCACCACCTCCCGCGGCAGCCCGGGCGCGACGACGGCGAGCAGGCTGACCACGAGCAGTGCCGTGGCCAGCCCGATCGCGGCGCCCAGCATGAGCCAGGCGAACCGCCGCAGGAGACGCCGGGTCATGTGCTCATCCTGCCGACACCGCGGTGCTCGTGGTGCCGGCGTCGCCCGCAGGGGCGTCGGGGGCAGCGGGGGTGGATGCGGCGGCGTCCTGGCGGCGGTGCCCGACGTAGCCCCACACCGCGAGCGCCAGCGCCGGACCCCACAGCCAGCAGGGGAACACCAGCGCCAGGGTGGTCACCTGCACGACGGTGCCCTCGGGCAGCCCGAAGAGCATCGGCACGGCGGTGAAGCACAGCACGGCGGCGACGAGCCCGCCGGGGACGGCCGCCGCGGCGACCGGCACGGGCCGGCCGGCCAGCCCGGGCACCCAGCGGGGGAAGACCTCGCCCCACGGCCGGACCAGGCCGAGGGTGAGCACGGACCCGAGCCACGCGCCGCTGGACAGCAGCAGCCCCCAGATCCGCATGGACAGGTCCAGACCCTCGGGCGCGAGCGCCGGCGGCACCAGCGAGGAGGGCAGCAGCCAGCTGAGCCGCAGCACGGCGTAGGGCAGCGGGCCGCAGGCCGCGACGACGGTGAGCACGGTGCGGTGCCGGGTCACCCAGGCGGTGGCGCGGGCGGCACCCGGCGTCCCGGCGAGCGCGGCGGCGACGGCCGCGGCCCAGCTGGTGCCGACCAGCAGGAGCAGCAGGGCGACCAGCATCCGCGGCGCCTGGGCGGCGAGCCCGGCGCCGAGGGTGGCGGCCAGCGCGGCCAGCGCCTCCCGGCCGAGCACCACGCCGACGACGGCCGCGACCAGCGCCGGGACCCCGACCAGCCAGCGGGCGACGGGGTAGCGGCGCACCACCTGCACCAGCAGGACGGCGAGCACCACCGGCATCGCCATCGCCACCAGGTAGCCGGCGATGGACAGCGTCCCCATGCTCTGCAGCAGCACGCCGAAGCACAGCAGCTGCACCACGCCGCCGGCGACGACGACGTGGCGGCGCACCGCGCGGGCCAGCGCGGCGAGCCCCACCGCCACCCCGGTCAGGGCGGCGACGGTGTGGACGACCGTGGTCGGCAGCGGCCCGGCGAGCGCCGACAGCCAGGCGCTGGAGGGCTGGCTGTAGAAGAAGCTCGTGGCCGGCAGCAGCAGCCAGCCCAGCCCGAGCAGGGCGGCGACGGCACTGGTCGCGGTCGCGCCGGCGAGGGCGGTCCGGGAGGTGCCGGTGAGGCGGTTCATGGGTGTCCTTCCGTGGCAGGTTCGCGGTGGTTCCCACGGTTCCGGACGCCGGCCGCCGCCTCCTCCCCCGCGCGGGTGATCCGGGCCGTCGCACGGGTGAGGCGGTCCCGCCGCCCGGGACCTTGACATGCAAGTCGCTACTTGCCTAACGTTCCGGACGTGGCCGACGTCTTCCGTGCGCTGTCCGACCCCACGCGGCGGGCGATCCTCGACGAGCTGTCGGCGCGCGACGGCCAGACGCTGTTCGAGCTGTGCGGCCGGCTGGCGACCAACCACGACCTGACGTCGTCGCGGCAGGCCGTCTCGCAGCACCTGGAGGTGCTGCAGGACGTCGGCCTGGTCCGGGCCCGACGGGACGGCCGCTACAAGATCCACCACCTCGACACGGCTCCGCTGGAGCCGCTCGTCGGACGCTGGCTGGACCGCCCCGCGGCCACCCGCCCGACGGCTGCCGAGGACACCGGCACGAGCGAGGAGAAGGGGTCCGGCTTGCGGATCGCGCTGATGAGCGTGCTCGTCGACGACCAGCAGAAGGCGGTGCGGTTCTACACCGAGGTGCTGGGCTTCCGGGTCAAGCACGACGTGCCGGTCGGCGAGGCCCGGTGGATCACCCTGGTGTCGCCCGCCGACCCGGACGGCACCGAGCTCGTGCTCGAGACCAGCGACCTGCCGGCCGCCGAGGCGTACCGGGACGCGCTGGTGGCCGACGGCATCCCCTTCACCTCCTTCGCCGTCGACGACGTCGACGCCGAGCACCGGCGGCTGCGCGCTCTCGGGGTGCACTTCACCCAGCCGCCCACCGTGATGGGGGACACGACCACGGCCGTGCTCGACGACACCTGCGGCAACCTCGTGCAGATCCACCAGTGGGCACCGCCCGCCGAGCCCGGCCCGGCCCCGTCGCCCACCCCCTGAGGCCCTCCCCCAGCCCCCCGGCCCCTCCCCCGAGCCCACCACCACCCCACCCGAAGCACCCGACGAAGGAGACAGCAGTGGACGAGACCATCCGCGAGGACGAGAGCCTGGCGGCCGTGCAGCGCCGCCTGGTCGACCGCGAGCTCCCCCAGGGCCCCGGCCGGGCGGCCGTGCTGCGGCGCCGCCTGGACGCCCCGGTCGAGCAGGTCTGGTCGGCCCTCACCACCCCCGACAAGATCGACCGGTTCTTCCTGCCGGTCGGCGGCGACCTCCGCGAGGGCGGGTCCTACGCCTTCGAGGGGCAGGCCAGCGGCCGGATCCTGGTCTGCCGCGCCCCCGACCTGCTGCGGGTGGAGTGGCTGCCGCCGGACCGCGACGAGGTGGACCAGGTGGAGCTCCGGCTGAGCGCCGACGGGCCGGACGCCACCTGGCTGGAGCTCGAGCACGCCTCCGTCGCCGACGTCTTCACCACCGACCTCTCCGGCGACAAGTTCAGCCCGGCCATCGGCTGGGAGAGCCCGCTGCACTACCTCGTCGAGTACCTGCGCGGGGCGCTGCCGGACCGGCCCAGCGCCGAGTGGTACGTCTTCGACGAGGCCGAGGAGATCCGCCTGGCCAGGCTCCGCGCGGTGGAGTGGGCCGAGGCCGAGGCGCGCTACGCCGCCTCCCGGTCGGCCGGGCAGGGATGAGCGGGGTCCGGGAGGACGGCGCCCCGCCGCCGTCCGGCGACCGGCCCGTCCCGGAGCGGGGGTTCCGCACCTTCCTGCACGTGCTGGTCAACACCGCGGTGGCCAACGTCACCACGAGCTTCCTCTGGTTCGCGCTGACCTTCTGGATCTACGCCGAGACCCGCAACGTCATCGCCACCGGCGTGATCGGCGGGGTGTACATGCTGTTCGTCTCGCTGTTCAGCATGTTCTTCGGCACGCTCGTCGACCGCTTCCGCAAGAAGTCGGTGATGGTGTGGTCCACCTCGGCCACCCTCGCGGTCTTCCTGGCCGACGCCCTGTTCTTCGTGGTCGTGGGCGAGCAGGCCATCACCGACCTCCGCCAGCCGTGGTTCTGGGTCTTCGCGGTCGTCATGCTCGCGGGGGCCGTGGTCGAGCAGCTGCGCAACATCGCCCTGTCGACCACCGTCACGCTGCTGGTGCCCGAGGAGCGCCACGCCAACGCCAACGGCCTCGTCGGCGCCGTGCAGGGGCTGGCCATGCTGGTCACCAGCGTCTTCAGCGGTCTGTCGGTGGGCTTCCTCGGCATGGGCTGGACGCTCGTGCTGGGCATCACCGCCCTGGCGCTGACCATGGTGCACCTGCTCGCGCTGCGGATCCCCGAGCGTCCCGTCCCCGCGCCGCAGCAGCCCAGCCGCTGGGTCGACCTGCGCGGCGGGTGGGCGGCCGTGCTGGCCGTGCCCGGGCTGCTGGCCCTGGTGGCGTTCACCACGCTCAACAACCTCTTCAGCGGCGCCTCGATGGCCCTGATGGACCCGTACGGCATCGAGCTGTTCGGCGTGCAGGGCTGGGGCATCTGGTTCGCGGTCGCCTCCACCGGCTTCATCGCGGGCGGGGCGCTGGTGGCGAGCACGGGGCTCGGGCGCAACCCCGTCCGCACCATGCTGCTGGTGGCCGGGTGCGTCGGCGTGGTGGGCGCGGTGTTCACGCTGCGCGAGTGGGGGTGGCTGTTCGTCGCGGGCACCTGGCTGACCATGGCGCTGTACCCCGCGATCGAGGCCGCCGAGCAGACCGTCATCCAGCGGGTGGTGCCCTACGAGAAGCAGGGCCGGGTGTTCGGCTTCGCGATGACCTTCGAGGCCGCGGCCGCGCCGGTCACCGCGCTGCTGGTCGCCCCGCTGGCCCAGCTGTGGGTGATCCCGCACCTGCGCTCCGAGGTTGGGCAGCGGCAGTGGCAGTGGCTGCTGGGCACCGGCGACACCCGAGGCATCGCCCTGGTCCTCGTCGTCACCGGGACCTGCTGCGCCCTGCTGGCCGTCGCCGCGCTCTGCAGCCCGCAGTACCGCCGGCTCTCACGCCGGTACCGGGCCACCGCCCCCGACGACACCGCGGACGAGCAGCAGCCCGGCGACCCGGGGACCTCCTCCGCGACCACCCGGCAGCCGCAGCCGGGCACCTCCTCCTAGCCGTGCGCCTCCTGCTGGCCGTGCCCTCCTGCTGGCCGTGCACTCCTGCTGACGGGGCACCTCGTGGCCGACCGCGCCAAGGGGGGAACCCGGGCTCACCGGCGGTGGCGGTCGACGTGCTCCTGGGCGACCTCGCGCAGCTTGACGTTGCGGTGCTGCGACTCCTCGGCCAGCAGCGCGAAGGCGCGCTCGGCGTCCACCCCGAGCCGGACCATGAGCATCCCCACCGCCTGGCCGATCAGCCGCTGCGAGCGCATCGCCACCCGGAAGTGCTCCACGTCCGCGCTGGCGTCCATCCACGCCGCGTGGAGCTCCTGCGCCCGGGCGTACAGGTCGCTGTCGGCCTCGTCGAGGGCGGGTTCGGCCTCCAGCTGACGCTGCGACCGGGCCCTCATCCACTCGGTCACCTCGGTCACCCGGTGCATCAGCAGGACGACCTCGCCGTCCTCGTCGAGGACCGGCACGTTGACCGGGCTCCACCACCGCTCGGTGAAGGTCTCGGTCGCCGGGTCGACCAGGTCGTACTTCTGCACCGGCATGGTGTCGGGCTGCCTGGTCCGCAGCACCCGCTCCAGCGACGCGCGCAGGTTCTGCACGCCGGTGGCGGCCGGGTCGTCGGGGTTGTCGGGGAAGGCCTCGAACAGCGGACGGCCGAGGACGTCCTCGCGGCGGATCCCGGTGGCCTGCTCCCGCGCCCGGTTCACGCCGACGATCACGAGGTCCGGCGTCAGCACCAGGTACGGGGTCGGGGCGGCGTCGAACAACGCCTGGTAGTCCACCGTAAACTCTTCCATGGTCCCTCCTGAGGCCGCCCGCGACACCATCATGGGGCCGGGTCCATCATGGCGGCAGACACGGCGCCGCGCTGCCGTGTCCGCTCAGTCCAACCGCGCCCGCAGGAAGCGCAGCGGGTGACGACGACGCCCGCCCGACTCCGCCGTGTCGGCCAGCACCTCGACCAGCACCTCCGGCTCGGCGTGGGTGATGGCCACCGGGTCGCCGCCGAAGTGGGCCGAGCGGATCCGGTCGGGCCACGGGTGCGGGCTGCGGGGCGCGGAGAGCAGCGGTGCCACCTGCTCGGCCTGGCGGGGCGTCAGCGGGGCGCGGCCCAGGATGGTGAGCTCGCCGTCGTCCCAGCGGCCCACCACCAGCGCCTCCGGCCGCTCGAGCGGGCCGACGACGGCGCCGACCACCCCCTCGAGGGTCTCGCGGTGCTTCACCTTGAGCCAGCTGCCGGCCGCGCCGTAGCGCGCCGCCGCCCGCTTGGCCACCACCCCCTCGATGCCCATCGGCGCCAGCGCCTCCATCCAGGCGGCCGCCTCCTCCACCTCCCGGGCGAAGGGGGTGAGCTGGACCGGTGGCCGCCAGCCGGTCGCCAGCTGCTCCAGCCGCGACCGCCGTCGGGTCCACGGCTCGGCCACGGTGGCGCTGCCGCGCTCGGCGAGCAGGTCGAAGACCATCAGCGTGGCCGGGTCGCTCCTGGCCGAGGCGCCCGCCCGCCGGGGCCCGCCGGCCATCCGCTGCTGCAGGGCGTCGAAGCTGAGCCGCCCGTCGCGGTAGACCACCAGCTCCGCGTCGACCTCGGTGCCGTCGCCGAGCTGCTCGGCCACCGCGCCCGCCACCTCCGGGAACAGCCCGGTCAGCACCGTGCCGCGCCGCGACACCAGCCGGGCGACCCCGCCGGTGACGCCCGCCCGCACCCGGTAGCCGTCGTACTTGGGCTCGAAGACCCAGCCCCCACCGACCGGCAGGCGCTCGGTGGTCTGGGCTCGCATCAGGGGGCCGCTCACCTCGCCAGTCTCACAGCAGGGCCGCGCGCGGCACCGCCGGGCTCCGGCCCGCCGGCCGACACGCCAGGTAACGGCTGTGTCACGAACGGTGACTCCACGCAGCAGGTGCGGCAGGATGCCGGAAAACGCCGGTTCCTCGCACGGAACCGCTGCTACCGGAGGGACACTCGTGAGGATCGCCCGACTCGCCGCAGGATCCGTCGTGCTGGCCCTGGTGGCCACCGGCTGCTCGAGCGGGGGTGACGGCGGGGGCGGCGGCGACCAGGGCGGCGGCGACGCCACGGTCCGGCTGGCGCTGACCCAGGATGTCGACACGCTGCTGCCGATGGACTCCAACGTGGGCGACAACATCGCCGTGCTGGACGTCATCTACGACGGGCTGGTCCGCTACGACCCGCAGACCACCGAGCCGTACAACTACCTGGCCGAGGACATCAGCACCGAGGACAACGTGGTCTGGACGATCGCCATCAAGGAGGGCACCACCTTCCACAACGGCGAGCCGGTGGACGCCGAGGCCTTCGCCCGCGCCTGGAACTACGCCGCCTACGGCCCCAACGCGATGGAGAACAACTACTTCTTCGAGCGCATCGAGGGCTACGACGCGATGCAGGGCGACTACGAGGTGAGCGAGGACGGAGAGGTCACCGTCAACGAGGAGCCGAGCGCCGACACCCTGTCCGGGCTGGAGGTGGTGGACCCCACCACCCTGGAGGTGACCCTCAACGGGCCCTTCGCCGGCTTCGACACGATGCTCGGCTACACCGGCTTCTTCCCCATCGCGCAGGCCTGCCTCGACGACATCGACGCCTGCGCCACCCAGCCGATCGGCAACGGCCCCTTCCAGGTCGAGCAGTGGCAGCAGGGCCAGTCGCTGACCGCCACCAAGTTCGAGGGCTACACCGGCGAGGAGGCCCCGAACTTCGACCGGATCGAGTGGACCGAGTACTCCGGCTCCTCCTCCTGGCCCGACTTCCAGGCCGGCATCCTCGACACCGGCACCCCGCCGCCGGCGGAGTGGCAGCAGGCCAACGCCGACCCCGACCTGTCCACCCGCAAGGTCGAGGTCGCGGGCGCGGCGCTGACCTACCTGGGCTTCCCGCTCTACGAGGGCGAGCCGTGGACCGACGTCGAGTTCCGCAAGGCGATCTCGATGGCCATCGACCGGCAGGCCGTGATCGACGCGGTGCTGCCCGGGCAGGGCGTCCCGGCCGACAGCTGGGTGGTGCCCGAGCGCGTCCCCGGCGGCGTGGCCGGCACCTGCCAGTGGTGCACCTTCGACCCCGACGCCGCCAAGCAGGCCCTGGAGGCCGCCGGCGGCTGGCCCGAGGGCGAGACGCTGACCATCCACCTGGGCACCGACGAGACCCAGCTGGAGTACTTCCAGGCCATCGGCGACCAGATCACCCTCAACCTGGGGATCCCCTACGAGCTGGACCCGAGCCCGGACTACTTCGCCCGCCGCGCCGCCCGCGACTTCAGCGGGCCCTTCCGGGCCAACTGGTTCCCCGACTACCCGCTCAACGAGAACTACCTGGGTCCGGTGTACGGCGGCGGCGAGCCCGACGAGGGCAACACCAGCTTCGGCTACTACAACGAGGAGTTCGAGCAGCTGATCGCCGAGGGCGACCGGGCCGCCGACCTGGACGCCGCCGTGGCCAAGTACGCCGAGGCCGAGAAGGTGCTGGCCGAGGACTTCCCGACCGTGCCGATCAGCTTCAGCCAGGTCACCGTCTTCCACAGCGACCGGGTCTCGAACGTCGTGCTGGACCCGTTCAGCGGCTCGGTGAAGCTGCGTCTGCTCGAGGTGGCCTGAGGACGGCGGGACGGGGAGGGCGAGGACGACCGGGTGGGGCGCTACGTCGCGCGACGGCTGCTGCAGGGCCTGCTGACCCTGTTCCTGGTGATGGTGCTGCTGCACCTGCTGACCACGGCCGCGATCCAGCTCAACGGCAACCCCGCGCTGGCCTTCTTCGGTGACCGGGTGCCGACCGCGGCCCAGCTGCAGGCGGTCTCGGAGCGCTACGGGCTGGGCGACGCCTGCTACAACCAGCTCGGCAACCCCTGCGTGGGGCCGTTCCTGGACCGGCTGGCCGCCTACGCCACCGGCGACTTCGGCACCGACCTGCGCGGCCGCGAGGTGACCGAGATCGTCGCGGTCGCCGCACCCAACACGCTGCGGCTGTTCGCCGTGGTGGGGCTGACCTGGCTGGTGGTCGGGATGACCCTGGGCAGCCTGGCCGCCCGCTACCGCGGCCGGGCCGCCGACCACGGCATCCGGGCCGGGTCGATCCTCGTCGACGCCTTCCCGGTGTTCGTGATGCTGCTGGTCTACAAGTTCGTCGTCACCGTGCCGATGAGCACCTGGGCCCGCGACACCTTCGGCGCGGAGTCGCTGCCCGCGCTGCTGTTCCGCCCGTCCTTCTCCCCCGACCACCCGTGGGCCACCGTGCTGGTGCCGGGGGTGCTGCTCGGGCTGGCCGGGTCGGCGGCCTTCATCCGGCTGGTCCGCGCCGCGCAGCTGGAGAACTACAACGCCGAGCACGTCCGCACCGCCCGCTCCAAGGGCCTGGGCGAGCGGCACGTCACGCTGTTCCACATCGTCCGCAACTCCTCCATCCCGGTGGTGACGGCGATCGGCTTCGTGTTCGCCGAGGCGCTGGCCGGCGCGGTGGTCACCGAGGGCCTGATGAACGTCTACGGGATGGGCGGGGTGCTGTGGAGCGCGGTCCGCGACTCCGACGTCTCCGTGGTGGTCGGCATCGTCACCCTGCTGGCCGTGGTCACGGTCGTGGTGATGATCGTGGTCGACCTGCTCTACGCCGCGCTCGACCCGAGGATCCGCTTTGACTGACCCGACGACCAGCGCCCTGGTGGCCCGCGAGGCCGACGCCTCCGGGCCCGGTGGCCCCGCCCGCCGCGATCCCTCCCGCAGCCTGTGGTCGGAGGCCTTCCGGACCCTGCGGCGGCGCCCGAGCGTCGTCGCGGCCTCCGTGGTGGTGCTGTTCTTCGCCGTGGTGGCCCTCGTCCCCGGGCTGTTCACCGCCAAGGACCCGCGCCGCTGCGACATCGGCGAGTCCCGGCTGACCCCGCAGGGGCTGGGGGCCGAGCACCCGCTGGGCACCAACGTCCGCGGCTGCGACGTCTGGGCGCAGGTGATCCACGGCGCCCAGCCCTCGCTGCTGCTGGCCTTCGTGGTCGTCGGCGCCTCGGTGCTGATCGGGCTCGTGCTGGGCACCCTGTCCGGCTACTACCTGGGCTGGGTCGACGCCCTCACCTCCCGGTTGGTCGAGGTGTTCCTGGTGATCCCGCTGCTGCTGGCGGCGCTGCTGGCCCTGTCGCTGTTCCGCAACGTCGACCTCGGCACCGGGCAGCTGGCCAGCATCCTGCAACCCGCGCTGGTGCTGACCGCCTTCGGCTGGATGGGCTACACCCGCTACGTCCGCGCCAGCGTGCTCGAGGCCAGGAACCTGGACTACGTCACCGCCGCCACCGTCCTCGGCGCCTCCGACCTGCGGGTGATGTTCCGCCACGTGCTGCCCAACGCGATCGGCCCGGTCACCGCGCTGGTCCCCACCGCCATCGCGGGCGTGATCAGCACCGAGGCGGTGCTGGCCTTCCTGGGCATCGGGATCAGCCCGCCGGCGGTGAGCTGGGGGATCATGATCTCCGAGGGCTCGGAGTGGTTCACCCCCGGCACCCGCCACCTGCTGGTGGTGCCGCTGAGCTGCCTGCTGGCCACCGTGCTCTCCTTCGTGGTGCTGGGTGACAGCCTCCGCGACGCCCTCGACCCGAAGCTGAGGTGAGCACCGTGACCGACGACCCGACCGGCGGCGACCGCTCCTCCACCGAGCCGCTGCTCGAGGTGGAGGACCTGGTGGTGGAGTTCGCCACCTCCGACGGGGTGGTGCGCGCCGTCGACGGTCTGTCCTGGAGCGTGTCGGCCGGCGAGACACTGGCCGTGGTGGGCGAGTCCGGCTCGGGCAAGTCGGTCAGCTCGCTGGCCGTGATGGGCCTGCTGCAGACCCCGCCCGCCCGGATCGTCCGCGGCTCCGTGCGCTTCCGCGGCACCGACCTGCTGTCGCTGCCCCGCGCGGAGCACCGCCGCTACTGCGGCGACCACGTGGCCATGGTGTTCCAGGACGCGCTGGCCGCCCTCAACCCCGTCTACACCGTCGGCTTCCAGCTCACCGAGGCGCTGGTGGCCCGCACCGGCACCAGCCGTCGCGAGGCGCGCCGCCGGGCCGTGGAGCTGCTGGACCTGGTCCGGGTGCCGAACGCCGCGCAGCGGGTGCGGGACTACCCGCACCAGTTCTCCGGCGGGATGCGGCAGCGGGTGATGATCGCGATGGCGCTGGCGCTGGACCCGCAGGTGCTGATCGCCGACGAGCCGACCACCGCCCTCGACGTCACCGTGCAGGCCCAGATCATGACCCTGCTGGCCGAGATCCAGGCCGAGCGGCAGATGGCGCTGGTGCTCATCACCCACGACCTGGGCGTGGTGGCCAGCGTGGCCGACCGGGTGACGGTGATGTACGCCGGGCGCGCGGTCGAGCAGGCCCCGGTGCTGGACGCCTTCACCCGCCCGGCCCACCCCTACACGGCCGCCCTGCTGCGCTCGGTCCCCCGGCTGGAGGCGCTGCCGGGCGAGGACGAGGACGCCGAGCTGGCGGTGATCCCGGGCCGTCCGCCCGAGCTGGTGGCGCTGCCGCCCGGCTGCTCCTTCCACCCCCGCTGCCAGCGGTCGGTGGCCGGCTGCCGGGTCGACCCGGGGCCGGCGCTGCGGCTGGTGGCCCCGGGACGGCGGGCGGCCTGCCACCTGGCCGAGGAGCAGCTGGCCGACCCGCCGGTGCCCGTCGCCGCACCGGCGCCGGCGGAGGAGGTGCGCGGTGGCTGACGTGCTGCTGGAGGTCCGCGACGTCGTCAAGCACTACCCGGTGAGGCGCGGGGTCGTGGTGCAGCGCACGGTCGGCTCGGTGCAGGCCGTCGACGGCGTCTCGCTCGCCCTGCGGCGGGGCCGGACGCTGGGTCTGGTGGGCGAGTCCGGCTCGGGCAAGTCGACCCTGGCCCGGCTGCTGGTGGGGGTGGAGAAGCCCACCGCCGGCCAGATCCTGCTCGAGGGCACCGACGTCACCCGGATGGACCGCACCGCCCGGCGGGCGCTGCGGCAGAAGGTGCAGATGATTTTCCAGGACCCCTACACCTCGCTGAACCCGCGGATGTCGGTCGGGGAGATCGTCGGCGAGGCCTTCGAGCTGCACCCGGCCTCGGCCCCGGCGGGGAGCCGGCAGGCGGCGGTGCAGGAGCTGCTGGAGCTGGTGGGTCTCGACCCCGACCACGTGCACCGCTACCCGCACCAGTTCTCGGGCGGGCAGCGGCAGCGGATCGGGATCGCCCGGGCGCTGGCGGTGCGGCCCTCGGTGCTGGTGTGCGACGAGCCGGTGTCGGCGCTGGACGTGTCGGTGCAGGGCCAGGTGATCAACCTGCTGCGACGGCTGCAGCGGGAGCTGGGGCTCAGCTACCTGTTCATCGCCCACGACCTGGCGGTGGTCCGCCACATCGCGCACGAGGTGTCGGTGATGTACCTGGGCCGGGTGGTGGAGACCGGTCCCCGGGCCGGGGTCTACGGCTCCCCGCGCCACCCCTACACGCGGGCGCTGATGTCGGCCGTCCCGCTGCCCGACCCGACGCTGCGCGGGCGTCGTGACGAGATCGTGCTCGAGGGCGACGTCCCCTCCCCCAGCTCCCCGCCGTCGGGCTGCCGGTTCCACACCCGCTGCTGGTGGGCGGGTCGCCAGACCGCCGACGGCAGCGTCCCCGCGCCGTGCCGCGGCGAGGACCCGCGGCTGACCGGCGACGGCGACCACCTGAGCGCCTGCCACTTCCCGGTGGCCGGACCGACCGGGGCGGGCGGCGCCGCGGACGGCCTGCGGACGGTGGCGCGGTGAGCGCCGGACCGCGCGCCCTGGTCGTGCAGAACGCCGCCGGCAGCGGACCCGGCCGGCTGCTGGACTGGCTGGACGAGGACGGACTGACCTGCGAGGTGGTGCAGGCCTGCGACGGGCAGCCGGTGCCGGAGTCCGCGGCCGGGGTGGACGCCGTGGTGCTGCTGGGTGGCGGGCTGCTGCCAGACGAGGACACCGCGGCCCCGTGGCTGGCGGCCGAGCGCGCGCTGACCGCCGACGCGCTGCGCACGGGCGTCCCGCTGCTGGGCATCTGCCTGGGCGGGCAGCTGCTGGCCCACGTGGCCGGCGGGGTGGTGACCGGCCGCTCCGGTGAGACCGAGCGCGGCTCCTGCCCGGTGCGGCTGCTGGAGCCGGCCGGCGACGACCCGGTGTTCGCACCGCTGGCCGGCGAGGACCGGCTGTGGATGATCCAGAACCACCGCGACAGCATCACCACCCCGCCGCCGGCGGGCGTCCTGCTGGCCACCTCCGACGCCTGCCGGGTGCAGGCCTTCCGGGTCGGCCCGCGGGCCTGGGGCCTGCAGTTCCACCCCGAGGTGGACGCTCAGCGGCTGCGCCGCTGGGACGAGTCGGCGCTGGCGGCGCAGGGGCTGGACCGGGCGGAGATGATCGCCGCCGCCGAGGCCGTGGCCGAGACCAACACCCGCCAGGCCCGCCAGCTGGCCGGCGCCTTCGCCCGGGTCGTCGACGACCACCACCGCGCCCGGAGGACGGGCGGACCCGACACCCGCCAGGAGGCGACCCGATGGGACTGAGCTCGGACTACAGCGACGGCACCCCCCGGCTGTCCTACCGGGTGTCGCGGGGCGACGGCACGGTGCTCGCCGACCGCCGCCCCGAGGAGTCCTTCTACGCCGCCAGCACGGTCAAGCTCGCCGTGCTGGCCGCCGTCGCCCGACAGCTGGAGGCCGGCACCGCCGACCTGGCCGAGCGGCTGGTCAGCCGCGACACCTTCTCCAGCCAGGTCCCCGGCGCCCCCGACTACCGACTCACCCCCGACGACGTGGACCACGGGATGGCGCCGCCCGGGCAGACCATGCCGCTGGCCGAGGTGGTCGAGCGGATGGTCGTGGTGTCCTCCAACGAGGCCACCAACCTGCTGGTCGAGCGGTTCGGGCTCGGGCCGGTGGGCGAGGTCCTCCAGGACGCCTGCGCCACCGGGGTGCGGATGGGCCGGCAGTTCGGCGACGTGGCCGCCGCCCGGCGCGACGGGGTGGCGAACGTGGTCACCGCCGGCGGGCTGGCGTCGCTGATGTCGGCGGTGGTCACCGGCCGGCTGTGCGGCCCGGAGTGGACCCGCTACATGACCCAGATGCTGGCCCGCCAGCAGTACCCGAACCTCGCCGCCGACCTGCCCGAGGGGGTTCCCTGGGGCAGCAAGTCCGGCTCGGTGCAGGCGATCCGCCACGACGTGGCCTGGTTCGGCGAGCCCGGCCCGGACTGCCTGGTGGTGGCCGTCTGCACCCGCGGGATGGAGCACGACCAGGCCGGTGAGGCGATCGAGGCGCTGGGACGGCTGGCCCACCAGCTGACCACCCGCTGACTCCGGCGACCGCCGCGGCTGAGAGCGCCCGCGGGCTGGTGCGGGCGGGGATCATGGTCGGGTGAGCAACTCCCCGGTGCTGCTGGCGGTCGACGGCAACTCGCTGCTGCACCGCAGCTTCCACGCGCTCGCCGGCACCGGCGCGCGCAGCGTCACCGGGGAGCCGGTGTGGGCGGTCCGCGGGCTGCTCACCCAGGTGGTGGCGGCCGCGGACCGGGTGGGACCCACCACCGTGGTGGTCGGCTTCGACGACCCTGACCGCAGCGTCCGCCGGGAGCGGTGGCCGCAGTACAAGGCGCAGCGGCTGCCCAAGCCGGCCACCCTGGTCGCCCAGCTGCGGCGTGCCACCGACCAGCTGCGGGAGCTGGGGGTGCACGTGGTCATCCCCGGCGGGCTGGAGGCCGACGACGTGCTGGCCTCGGCGGCCCGGCTGACCGCCGCGCACGGCGGCCGGACCGTGCTGGTGACCTCCGACCGCGACGCCTTCGCCCTCATCGACGAGCGCACCAGCGTGCTGCGGGTGATCAACGGCGGCGTGGACGCCTCCCCGCTGATGACCCCGGACCGGCTCGAGCTGCTGCTCGGCGTTCGTCCCGGGCAGTACCGCGACTTCGCCGCCCTGCGCGGCGACCCGTCGGACAACCTGCCGGGTGTGGCCGGCATCGGCCCGAAGCGGGCGGCCCGGCTGCTGTCCGGGCTCGGCAGCGCGCAGGCGGTGTTCGACGACGTCGCCGACGGCGGCCGGCGGGTGGCCGAGCTGGTCGGCGCCGGCGTCCGGCGGCAGCTGGCCGAGCCGGAGGCCCGGGCCCGTTGGGAGCTCAACTGCGCCGTGATGGCCTTCTCCGACGACGTCGACCTGGGGCTGCACCCCGAGCGGGGGACCGGCCGGATCCCGCTCTCCCCCGACGTGGTGCGTCGGGTGCTCGTCGGCGAGGGCCTGCCCGGCACGGCCCGGGTCGCCGAGCGCTGCCTGGCCGGGCTGGAGCCCCGCGACCCCGAACCCCGCCACGTGGACGTGCTGCCCTGGGACGTGCACGCCGAGTGGCGCTCCCGCCAGGCCTTCCCGCCCCTGAAGCCGGCCCGCCCCGACCCCCAGCCCACCCTGTTCTGAGGTGTCCCGCCGCAGCGGCACCCGATCCGCTGCGACTACGCAGCCGATCGGGCGCCGCCGTGGCGGGTGAGGGCCCTTGCCTGCACGACCCAGTCGAGCCGCCCGGTGTCGTCGGTGCGGGCCAGCTGGTCCGCGCGGGCCGTGTCGACGTCGGTGGCGGCCCCGAGCAGGGGTTCGACCCCGATCGAGCGGTACGGGGCTCCGGCCGGCCAGCCGCCGAGGTTGCGCCACAGCAGCAGCGAGACCGGGCCGCTGCCCCTCTCCAGGCGCCACCGCAGCTCCAGGACGTCCTCGCCGTCGACCAGCCGGACGGTGTCGGTGGCCACCACGGCCAGCCGGGCGCTTCCGTCCACCGGTCCGCAACGCTCCAGCGGCTCCGCACCCGGCCAGCGGCCGGCGACCCAGTCGCTGCCGGCGGCCACGTCCTGCACCCGCAGCGGCGCCCCCGGCGCCACCTCCACCCGCGCCGACGCCGAGAGCGCGTACAGCCCGTGCACAGCGTGCAGCAGGCCGCGTCCGGGCTCGCCGGTCACGGTGCAGCGCACGGTCAGCACCCCGTCGGTGACGTCCATCCGCCGGCGCAGCTCCCAGCCGGACGCCTGCACGTGCGCGTCCTCCGCGGTCCCCGACCAGCGCCGGGCCCACACGTCGCCGTGGTCGAGCCGGCCGGCCACGGTGGGGAAGCACTCCTCGACCCCGCCGGCGTCCACGAAGGCGTCACCGGGCTGCACCGCCTCGCGCTCCGCCCGCACCGACGGACGCTGCCACAGCCACTCCCGCCGCGGTGTCCCCAGCGAGGTCCAGCGGCCGCCGTGCTCGAGGTCGACCTCGACAGTCAGCGGTTCGCGCTGCTCACCCATCGCCCACCCGGTCGAGCACCACCACGTCGCAGTCGCCCATCGACCAGCCGACCCGCACCCGACCGCCGTCCTCGACGACCCCGCCGCGCCGCGACCGCAGCCCCACGCCGGCCGGCAGGTCGCCCAACGCCACCACCAGCTCCGAGGTCCGCCCCGGGCGGGCCCAGGCCAGCACCACCACCGTGTCGTCGGTGGTGTACTGCACCGCGTAGGCGTCCTGCGACGGGTGCCCGTGGCGGCGGACGAGCCCGCCGTGCACCACCGGGCGGATCTCGCGGTACAGCTCCACCAGCTCCCGCGCCCGGGTGACCTGCCCGGGGTCCCAGCTGCGCAGGTCCGCCCCGACGCCGAGCACCCCGGCCATCGCGGTGACGAAGCGGAACTCCAGGCTGGCGGGGTCGGGGTCGCGGACGTCGTCGAGGTGGGTGACCCACGAGCTCATCGTCCAGGCCGGGTAGGCGGACAGGAACCCGTGCTGGATCAGCAGCCGGTCCCTGGGGCCGGTCTCGTCACTGGGCCAGATGACGTCGCTGACCGCCAGCACGGCGTTGTCGATCCGCCCGCCGCCGGCCGCGCAGGCCTCGACGGTGACGTGGGGGAACTCCTCCCGCAGCCGTCGCATGATCCGCAGGTAGGCCTCGGTGTGGCGCACCGACCAGTCCTCGTGGCCCGGCAGCGGCGCCCCGCCGTCGCTGATCGGCCGGTTCATGTCCCACTTGAGGTAGCTGATGTCGTGCTCGGTCAGCAGCCGGGACAGCATGGCCCCGACGAACTCCTCCACCTCGGGCAGTCCCAGGTCGAGGGTGAGCTGGTTGCGGACCGGGAGCTGCGGACGTCCGCCACCGCGGTGCACCCAGTCCGGGTGGGCCCGGTACAGGTCGCTGTCGGGGTTGACGGCCTCCGGCTCGACCCACAGCCCGAAGCGCATCCCCAGCCCGGTGACGTGCTCCACCAGCTCGTCCAGCCCGCGCGGGAACTTGGCGGGGTCGACGTCCCAGTCGCCGAGCCCGGCGCGGTCGCTGGTGCGGCCGCGGAACCAGCCGTCGTCGACCACGAACACCTCGGCGCCGAGCTCGGCGGCGGTGTCGGCCAGCCGCTGCTGCTGCCCGACCTCGACGTCGAAGGTGGTGGCGTACCAGGAGTTGTAGACCACCGGACGGTGCTCGGGGCCGGTGGAGCGGGCGAGCGTCCGCTGGTAGGCGTGCCAGGCCTGCGCCACCTCGGCCGTCCCGCCGGGGACCCACAGCCCGGTCAGCACCGGCGTGGTCAGGCTCTCCCCCGGCGCGAGCACCCGGATGCCGGACTCGTCGTCGGTGCCGCCGGAGACGCGGACGCCGTCGCCGAAGGGGGCGGCCTCCACCTGCAGCCGCCACGACCCGCTCCACGACAGCCCGCAGGCCCAGCTCTGCGTCTCCTCGCCCTCGGCCGCGGTGACCACCAGCGCCGGGCCGGCGTGCAGGGAGGTGATGCCCTCCCGGCTGCCCAGCGAGAAGGTGCCGACCGGCAGGTGCACCGTGTGCTCCTCGAACTCCCGGCTCCAGCCGCCGGTCAGCGTCCGCACCCGGGCGCCCGGGGAGCCGGTGCGCACCGTGAAGGCGCCACCCCAGGCGCGCAGCAGCTCCAGCGGATGGTCGGCCGTGCTGCTCAGCTCGGCCCACTTCTCCACCACGTCGTGCGCGGTGGACGTCCGCACGTGCAGGCGGACCCGCAGGCCCACCAGCTCGTCAGCCAGCTCGGCGCTCAGCTGGTGCACGTCCGCGTCCGGACGTCGCACCGACACCGAGCCGTCCACCAGCTCCAGCCGGGCGCCGCGCAGCCCGTCGGCCCGGCGCACCACGACCTCGGCGGACAGCCGGTTGCGGGTGCCCAGCGCGGTGACCTCCTGCCCGGCCGGGTCCAGGGTGGCCGCCGACCGGCGCGCCACCGGGGCGGGGACCGTCAGCGGGGCGTCCACGGCGCCCCACAGCAGCGTCGTCAGCCCGCACCCGCCGGGGTCGACCCCGAGCACGAGCACGCCGGAGGCGGTCGGCAGCGTCCAGGTCCGGCCGCCGCCTCCGCCGTCCCTCCCCCGGCCGCCGCTCATCGGGCGACGGCCGGGGCGAGCACCCGCCGCACCACGTCCGCGTCCACCGCCGGGGCGGGGCAACCGTCGCCGTCCAGGTAGGCGTCGCCCTCCAGGTAGGCGGTCAGGGCGGCCAGCAGCTGACGGGCGGCGGGACGCGAGCCGGGGTCGGAGTGCAGGTCCATCGAGCAGACGACCAGCCGCCCCTCGCCGACGCGGACCTCCCACAGCAGGCCCAGCCGGCGCGCGGAGAACCAGGTGTCGATGGGCTGCACGATGGGGCGGACCTCCACCGGCAGCTCGTCGAGGACCATCGCCGAGGCGCCGTGCAGCAGCTCCCACCACTGCCAGTCGGTGTGCCCGTCCGAGGGGAACCCGGCGAGTGCCGGGTGCTCCGGGTCGTGGGTGATGCCCAGCGTGTGCGGGGCCTGGTTCCGGGTCCAGGCGGTGTTCCAGAACACCGGCGAGAACCCGAGCGCGACGTCGGTGTGGGGCGGGCCGAGCTCGGGCAGCAGCAGCACCGTCCGGCCCGCGCCGGCGGCCTCGAGGGCCTCCTCCAGGTCGCGGGTGGTCAGCGCGTCCGTGGGGCGCGGCGGCGTCGCCGGCGGGTAGACCCACAGCCGCCAGTCGTTGGCGTACCGCTCCCCTGCGGCGGTGGTGACCGACACCTCCAGGGTGAGCCGGGCGGCCGCCGTCAGCTGCGGCAGGGTCGTCGTCACCTCCCCGTGCCGCTCGCTGTTGCCGAGGGCCACCGTGCTGGCGCCGACCGTCCCCTCGTCGAGCGTCTCGCCGTCGTCGTCCAGCAGCGCCCACGACACGGTCGCCTGCTCCAGCGGGGCCGGGCCGAAGTGCGCGACCTGGACGCCGAAGGTGAGGTCGTCGCCGCCGGTGAACACCCGCTTCGGCAGCCGGGCCAGCGGCACCGTCGGACCGCAGAACCGCGCGAACTCCGCCGCGGTGCAGTAGCCCTTCTCCTCCCAGAACGCGTCCAGCACCCCGACCAGCGCGGTCCCCTGGCCGGGGAAGTCGTTGAGCCCCAGCAGGTGGAAGCCGCCGAACCCCGGCGTGCGGAGCGCGGCCTCGACGTCCTCCTTGTAGCAGAGCTTCTGCAGCTCACCGGAGGCCAGCAGGAACTCCTCGGCCTGGTCGGCCATGCCGCCCTGGGCGAGGAAGTCGGCGAAGATGTCGAAGTTCCGGGCCTGCATCAGCCCGGTGTACTTCTCCCTTTCGGCCAGGTTCGGGTAGGCGCACCACTGCCCGATCTCATGGCTGATGATCGGTCGCGGCGTGGCCCGGACGTACTCGGTGTAGTCGGTCGTGGTCTCCGGCGCGCGGCCGTTGATCCGCGACTCCAGCTCCTCGCCCCAGCGCTGCACCCGGGGCTCGGAGATGCTGTCGACGTCGTTCTCGGGGATGACCGGCCAGCCGGCGCCGCTGGTGTAGAGGTGGCGTGGGTCCAGCCGGCGGACGTGGGCCACCCAGTGGCCGAGGAACTCCGCGTCCCGGCCGGCCGGCTCGTTGCCGTGGGCCATCATCAGGAAGGAGGGGTGGTGGCCGAAGGTGCGCAGGATGGCCGTCGTCTCCTCGTAGACGTAGGCGTCCACCGGCCGAGACTCCCCGATCGCCGCCCCCTGGTTGGCCCAGACCGGCCCCTCCACCTGGACGTAGAAGCCGGCCTGGTCGGCGGCGACGAACGCCGCCTCGGGCGGGCACCAGGAGTGGAAGCGGAGCAGGTTGAGCCCGTGCGCGCGGCAGACGTCGATGATCCGGCGCCAGGAGCCGACGTCGGTGGGCGGGTAGCCGGTCAGCGGGTGCACGCAGGACTCCAGCGTGCCGCGGATGAAGGTGGGACGGCCGTTGACCGTGATCTGCGTCCCCTCGGTGCCCACCTCGCGGAGCCCGAAGGTGAGCGTGCGGACGTCGGTGGAGGTGATCCCGTCCACCGTGGTCTCCAGCTCGACGGTGAGCTCGTACAGCGCCGGGGAGAACTCGTCCCAGGTGGGCGCGTCCTGACCCAGCTCGACGTCGAGGTCGACGTGGCCGCCGCCGGCGACCATGCCGCGCTCGACCAGGTCCCGGCTCTGCTCGGACTCGAAGCGCGCGGTCACCGAGACCGGCGCGGGGTCGCCACCGAGGCGGCGGACGGTCGCGGTGACCGTGCCCGCGCCGACCCCGGCGGTGCCGCTGGCCAGGTCGACCTGGACCCGCACGGCGCGCCGCTCGACGTCGGGCAGCGTCATCACGTGGCTGATCACCACCGGCGGCCGGGCGGTCAGGGTGAGCGCGCCGACGACCCCGTTCCAGTTGCCCTGGGTGTGGTCGGAGATGCTGTGGGCGTTGGGGCCGACGTCGACGACCGTGCGGTTGTCCACCCGCAGGGTCAGCCGGTGCGACCCCGGCTCCAGCTCGCCGAGGTCGTAGCGGTGCGGGGTGCTCAGGCTGCGCCCGCTGCCGACCCGGTCCTCGTCCAGCCACAGCGTGGACTCCCAGTGCACCCGCTCCAGCTCCAGCACCACCCGGTGCCCCCGCCAGGACTCCGGCACCTCGACCACCCGGGAGAACCAGGCCGCGCCCCGGTAGTAGCGCCGCGGCTGCAGCCAGAACGGCACCGACACCGCACCCGGCTCGCGGTAGGGGGCGTAGCGCTCGTCGGTGTAGAACGAGCGGTCGACCACCAGCCCCGTCCAGGGCGTGTCGACGCCCACCTCGTCGCCGAACCCCTGCTCCTGCAGCGAGCCGGGCAGCTCGACCCGGTCCTGCCCGCCGTCGGGGTCCTGGGCGAA
The DNA here is from genome assembly GCF_009742705.1 of Auraticoccus cholistanensis. GTDB lineage: Bacteria > Actinomycetota > Actinomycetes > Propionibacteriales > Propionibacteriaceae > Auraticoccus > Auraticoccus cholistanensis. The sequence continues at coordinate 232,103 of NZ_WPCU01000004.1, read as the reverse complement.
CCACCGCTCCCGATCCCCCACCCCCTCGGGGTCGAGACGCAGGGACCAGGTGCCGGCCAGGTCCAGCACGGCGTCGTGACCGGCGGCCGGGCGGGAGTCGGTGGTGGGGGATGAGGTCATCGGGTCGAGGCCTTCGGGTCGGGGTCGGTGCGGGGCGTCGCGGGGTGCCGGGGGCTCACTTGTTGCTGCCCACCAGCAGCCCGGAGACGAACTGCTTCTGGAAGATGAAGAAGACGACCGCGGTGGGGACCGCGGCCACCAGGGAGGCGGCGGCGATGACGTTCCACTGGCTGGAGTAGCCGCCCTGCAGGTTGAGCAGCGCCGCGGTGATGGGGAATTTGGTCTCGCTGCGCAGCACCGTCAGCGCCCAGATCAGGTCGTTGAAGATCCAGGTGGTGGCCAGCGCCGCCAGCGCGGCCAGCGACGGCCGCGACAGCGGCAGCACGAGCTGGGCGTAGATCCGCGCCGCTCCCGCGCCGTCGAGCCGGGCCGCCTCGAACATCTCCTCCGGCAGCCCGCGCATGAAGCCGTGCAGCACGAAGGTGTAGAAGCCGATGCCGAAGCCGACCTGCACCAGGGTCAGCGCGAACAGCGTGTCGTAGATGCCGATCGACTGGGTGATCTGGGCCACCGGCACCAGCAGGATCTGCGGCGGCAGCAGGTTGCCCGCCAGCATCACCAGCAGGACCGCCTTGCGCCCGGGGATCCGGTAGCGGCTCAGCGCGTAGGCCGCCCAGGACGACAGCGCGAGCGAGGCCACCACCCCGGCGGCGGTGACCAGCAGGCTGTTGCCGAGGGCGACCAGCAGCCCACCGCCCGCGAAGGCGCCGACGAAGCCGTCCAGCGTCAGCGAGGCCGGCAGGGCGCCCAGCCCGCGTCCGGCGATGTCGTCGAAGGACCGCAGCGCGATCATCAGCACGAACAGGATGGGGCTGACCCAGGCCAGCGTCAGCGGGACCATCACCACGTGCAGCCAGGGCGAACGGCCGCGGCGGCGCCGCCTCTGCGGCCGCGCCCGACCGGCCACCAGCACCGGTGCGCTCATCGCTCAGTCCTCCGCTCTGGCCTGGCGGGCCAGGTAGGTGATGATGAAGCCGATGGCCAGCACGAAGATGACCACGGCGATCGCCGAGGCGTAGCCCAGGTTCCCGGCGGTGAAGGCCTGCTCGAACATGTAGGTGCTGAGCAGCTGGGTGCTGTTGAACGGACCGCCCCGGGTCATCGCCCAGACCAGGTCGAAGGTGCGCAGCGAGTCGATCACGGTCACCGCGAAGACCACCATGTTGACGCCCTTGAGCTGGGGCATCACCACGTGCCAGAAGGTCTGCCACGACGAGGCGCCGTCGACCGAGGCCGCCTCCTCCAGGCTGGCGTCGCAGCCCTTCAGCCCGGCCAGGTAGAGCACCATGATGTAGCCGACCTGCCGCCAGATCCCGGCCACCAGCACCGCGTACAGGGCGAGGTCGGGGTCGGCCAGCCACTGCCGTTCCAGGGACCCCAGCCCCAGCACGTCCAGGCCGGCGCTGATCGGCCCGCCCGGCTGGTACATCACCCGCCAGAACAGGCCGGTGACCGCCATCGAGACCACCATCGGCAGGTAGATGGCGCTGCGGTAGAGGCCGATGCCGCGGCCGGGCTTGTTGAGGGCCACGGCCAGCGCCAGCCCGCCGAGCACCGACAGCCCGCCGAAGCCGACCACCCAGATGACGTTGTTGGTCAGCGCGGTGCGGAAGATCGGGTCGGAGGCCAGGTCGACGAAGTTCTGCGTCCCCACCGGTTCGGCGGCCCCGATGCCGTTCCACCGCGTGAAGGCCAGCGAGAAGGAGTTGGCGGCGGGCCAGAACACCCACGCCAGCTCCACCGCCAGCGGGATGGCCAGGAACAGCCACACCACCAGCGGCACCCGCCGCAGCCGCGACGCCAGCGACGGCGTCGGCGGTCGCGGTGAGGACGCCGGCGGCTGCCCGCGCCGCGACGGCACCGGTCCGCGTCGTCGGCCCGGTGCCGCCGCCGGGTCCCGTGTGCTGGTGCTCACGAGCCGTGGACCCGCTCCGCGGCCGCCTGCCACTCCTGCAGCACCGAGTCGCGCTGCGAGGGGTCGGACAGGAACTTGGTCAGCGCGGCGTCGGCGGTGGTCTGCAGGGCGTCGGAGGAGTCGCGGTTGAAGAACTGCGTGATGCGCTCGGTGCTGTTCAGCAGCTCCAGGCCCTTCTGCACCAGCGGCGAGAACTGCGAGGGGTCGACCTCCGGCGAGGTCGGCAGGTTGGACGAGCCCGCCCCGGTGATGAAGGCCTCCTGCTGCTCGGGCGAGGCCAGGTAGGACAGGAAGGCCTTGGTGCCCTCCGGGTCGTCGGTGCCGGAGGCGGCGAAGAAGCCGTCGGTGGGCGCCTCCTCGGCCGTCGGCACCGCGTCGTTGATCACCGGCACGGAGAAGAAGTCCAGGTCGTCGCGCTGGTCCTCGGGCAGGTACTGCGAGACGAACGCCCCCACCAGGTACATCCCCGCCTCGTCCTGGGCCAGCGGCGTCGCGGCCTGCTGCGCGTCGTAGGAGGCCATGTTGGGGTCGAAGTAGGGGATCAGCCGCTCGTACTGCTCCATCACGTCGACCACCTCGGGGTCGGTGAAGGAGTGCTCGCCGGCCAGCAGCGCGAGGTGGTACTCCGGCCCGTTGATCCGCAGGTCCAGGTAGTCGAACCAGCCCGACGCCATCCACGGGGTGGGGCCGATGCCGTTGGCCAGCGGGATGACGCCCTGCCCCGACAGGTTCTCGCACAGCGCCAGGAACTCGTCCCAGGTGCTCGGCGGCTCCACCCCCCACTTCTCGAAGGCCGAGCGCTTGTAGAACACCGACCACCAGTAGTAGTTGGTGGGGACGAAGATCTGCTTGCCGTCCTCGGCCGTCGACAGCTCCCGCAGCGCCTCGGAGAAGCCGGCGCAGGCCCCGTCGCCGGTCCACAGGTCGGAGACGTCGAGCAGCAGTCCCTCGGCGGCGTAGGCGCGGGCCACGGAGCCGGCGTACCAGCTGATGACGTCCGGCGGGTCGGAGGCCCGCAGGTAGTTGGTGAGCTGGGCGCGGAACTGCTCCGTGGCCACCGAGTTCATGGTGACCTCGCGCTCGTAGCCGGCCACGATCTGCTCCAGGGCCGCCTTGGGTGCGGTGTCCTGGATGGAGTTCTGGAAGACGAGCGGTCCGCCGCCGCCGCTGCTCGCGTCGCCGCCGGCGTCGCCGCCGCCGCCGCTGCCCACGCAGGAGCTGAGCAGTCCGGCGGCCCCGAGTCCGGCGCCGGCTCCGAGCAGGCCGCGCCTGCTGAGGGATGTGGTCATGGTGTCCTCCTGTGCGTCGTCGTTGGCGCTGGTCGGTCCGGTCGCGGCCGGGCGGTCGCCCGGCCGCGGGTCAGTCGTGGGGCGTCGGGGCGCTCACCGCGTCGCCCCCTCGGTCAGCGGGAGCCCGTCCGCCCCGGCCCGGGCCCCGTCGGCGGGCACCGGTCCCGACAGCAGCGTGTCGGCTCCCAGGACGGTGCAGGCGAGCAGCAGGTCGGCGCCGTGACGCGACGCCTGCTCCTGCGCCAGCCGCCGTGCCGCCTGTTGAGGACGTCCGGCCAGGACGTCGAGCTGGGCGTCGAAGAAGGCGACCCGCCGGTCGCGGGCCACCCGCGGGTCCTCGGCGAACAGCAGCAGGTCGGGCAGCGAGGTGGCGAAGTAGTCCACCCGCGGCTCCGTGGCGGCCATCTCGTCGCGGAAGGCGGCCAGCTCGGCCGTCAGCGCCCGGGCCTCGTCGGCGCGGCCGAGGCGGTGCAGCGCCAGCACCGACCAGAAGGTGGTCTCGCTGTGCGGCTGGGTGGCCATCGCCTGGAAGTCCCCGCGCTGCTCGGCGGCCTCGGCCCAGGCGGCCCGCGCCCGGTCCGGACGTCCGGCGGCGGCCTCGGCGTCGCCCAGCAGCAGGTGCAGCTGGGCGGTGGCGACCAGCGGGTGGCGGGTCTCCCCCAGCACCGCCGGGTCGGGCTCGAGCGCGGCGGTCAGGTGCTGCACCGCCTCGACGGCGCGACCGTCCGCGAGCGCGGCCAGGGCCAGCCGGACGTGAGCCCGCTCCCAGGCGGCCAGCACCTGCCCCTCCCCGCCCTCCCAGGGCTGGAAGGTGCGTCCCACCAGCAGGTCCACCGCCTCGGCCGCGGAGCCGGCGGTGACCATCAGGTGGGCCAGCTCGACCGAGGCGTCGTCCCGCTCGGCGGCGAGCTCCCGGTGCTGCTGCCACTCCGCGAGCCGCTGCTCGGGCGCGGTCCCGGCCAGGGCGGCGAGCTGGTCGGCCTCGTAGCGCAGCCGGGCGTCGTGGGGCGCCGCCGCGCAGGCGGCGGCGTACGCGCGGCGGCCGGCCTCGACGTCCCCGCGCTGGTTCACGTCGTACATCCCCAGGTTCCGCCAGGCCAGCACGTCGTCGGGTGCCGCCGCCGTGGCGGCCCGCCACAGCGCCGCGGCCTCGTCGTGGCGCCCCACCGCGTAGGCCCAGGTGCCCAGCAGGGTCGCGGCGCGCGGGTGGTGGGCCGCCCCGGCCGCCAGCGCGGTCAGGTCGTCCAGCAGCGGCGAGGGACGGACGTCCCCGGGCGACGAGCACTCCGAGGGGTGGTCGCCGGCTAGCGCGAGGGCCAGCGCGGCGGCGTCGGCCAGCCGTCCCGGGAAGCACCAGCGGGCGTCGACCTGCCCGGCCCGTGCGGCCGCGGTGGCGGCCTCCTCGTCCCGGCCGAGCCGGTGCAGCAGCACCGCCCGGTGGACGTGCAGCAGCGGCCGGGTCGCGGTCTGCCCCGAGGGGCGGTCCTGCTCGCGCTCCTCGGCGGCGTCGAGGACCGCGAGCGCGTCCTCGAACTCGCCGACCCCGGCCAGCTCGAGGGCGACGTCGAGGCAGGTCTGCGCGTCGCTGCTGGCCGGCTGGCCGTCGAGGTGCCGCAGCCAGGCGTCGAGCGGGTCGAGCTCGCGGGCGGCGCGCAGCACGGTCCCGGCCGACGGGTCGCCGAGGCGACGACGGCAGACCGTCTCCAGGGCCGCGGCCTGCAGGTGCTCCGGCTCCACCCGCCGGACGTCGGCCAGCCGGGCCAGCGCGCTGGCGTGGCGCCCGTGGCGGGCGTCGATGCGGGCCATCCGGTAGCCCGCCGCGCCGCGCCAGGCGCGGGTCCAGCTGGCGCGGCCGTAGGCGTCGTAGGCCTCCGCGTCGCGGCCCTGGCCCTCGCGCAGCAGGCCCAGCAGGTAGAGCACCGTGGTGTCGGCGGGGTTGGGGTGGCGTCGCAGCAGCCGTCCGCGGGCGACCAGCAGGTGCTCCTCGGCGGCGCTCCACCGGCCCGCGCGCAGCGCCCGCAGCGCCAGCCCGGTGCGGGCGGCCAGCTGCTCGCCGTCCCGGCGCAGCGCCTCCTGCCAGTAGGGCTCGGGGGCGCGGGTGGGGTGGCGGTAGAGCTCCAGGTGCTGACCGGTGAGGGCCAGCTCCTCGACGCTGTCGATCAGCTCCGGGGCGGGCGGCTCGGTGGCCGGGCTGACGTCGGTCGTGGCCGCCCGGGCCCCCTGCCCGGGCTCGGTCCAGCTGAGCAGCACCTCGCCGCGGTGGCGCACGGTGAGGGTGAGCGGGCCGGGGGCGGCCCGGTGCCGGCGGGTGTAGGCCGTGCCCGGGTCGAGGTCGGTGACGTCGGAGGCGTGCCAGCCGCGGCCGTCGCCGAGCTCGACCTCCAGGCCCGGCCGGGACCGGGTGACCACCACGCCGACCGTGACCTCGTCGCCGTCGCGCTCGAGGCGGACGGCGGCCTCCGGCCCGGCGCGGTCGACGGGGCCGATGTCGCGCAGCGGGTACCAGGTCTGGGAGAACACCTTAGTCTCGCCGGGGGCGAGGTGGCTGAAGTCGGGCTGGTTGTCGGTGAAGACGCCGGCCATCAGCTCGATGTAGTGGGAGCCGTCGTCGGCCAGGTTGGCGTCCCAGGCGTGGCCGAAGGGCGAGTTGCCCCACGTCCACTGCTTCTTGCCCACCGCGACCTGGTGGTCGGCCACGTGCACGAACCCCAGCCGGGCGGCGTGGTCGTAGCCGCCGAAGAAGTCCTCGGCGCTGTCCAGGCACATGTAGGAGGTGGGCACGGGGATGTTGCGGTACCAGTCGAGCTGGTCGCCCCGGCGCGGGGTCCCGTCGGCGGCGCGGCTGACGTCACCGGCCCGGGCGGCGTAGTCGATGCCGTAGTAGGGACGGTCGGCGTGCGGGAAGGAGGTCACCGCGCGCTTGGCGTGGTCGGCCACGACGGTGACGTCGGAGGGGAAGAAGGACTGGTAGTCGTCGTCGACGCGGGCGGCGACGTTGGCCCACCACAGGAAGGACTGGGTCGTCTCGGAGCGGTTGAACAGCCGGACGTCGACCTGCAGCCGGGAGCTGCCGGGGTGGAGCCGGACGCCGTGCATGCCCTTCATGCGGGTGAAGGGGTCGTGGTCGGAGCACCAGACCACCACCGAGCCGTCGTCGTCGTGGACGATCGTCCAGTCGGTGGGCAGGTAGGTCGCCGGTCGGTGGTGCTGCGGCCAGTTGAACTCCACCCCGCCCGCCAGCCAGGGGCCGGCCAGCCCGACGAGGGCCGGCTTGATCACCGGGTTGGCCCAGAAGATGTCCCGGCCGCTGGCCCGGTCGCGCGCCAGGTGGATGCGCCCACCCAGCTCGGGCAGCACCACCACGTGCAGCCAGGCGTTCTGCAGGTGCACGGCCCGCCACCGGCGGGGCGTCGGCCGCTCCTCGATGCGGTGGTGGAACGGCAGCGGGTAGACCCGGCCGGAGGAGCCCTGGTAGACGCGCCGGTCGAGGTACATCGGCAGCTGCTCCGGGTCGGCCGGGGCGTAGGTCGGCAGGGTGAGCTCCGCCTCCCAGGCCGCGACGGGCGCGTCGGCGAGTTCGGCCGGACGGGCCAGCTGCGGGTCGGACTCGTCGGTGAGCATGCTCCGACGCTAGGTCAGCCGCCGGCCCCTGCTGAAGTGACGATCCTGCCCTTTGACGTGGACGATCCGACGATCCTGCACCGCGGCCGTGGCGTACCCTCGTGGTCGTGCGCATCCGTGACGGCTTCCCCGGGCAGCGGTTGCGGGTGCTGCCCGGGCAGGTGGTCGCCGCCGCGGTCCGGTCGGGACTGACCAGCCGGCTGCTGGTCACCGACGCCGGCTACTTCCCCCGTGCCCGCCACCACGGCCGCCGCCGGGCCCACGGCGCCAGCGGGACGATCATGATCTTCTGCGTGGCCGGGCAGGGCTGGTGCGAGGCCCAGCAGGGACGGCTGCGGGTGGCCGCGGGGCAGGTGCTGCTGATCCCGGCCGGGGTCGGCCACACCTACGGCTCCGACGACGCCGACCCGTGGACGATCTGGTGGTTGCACCTGAAGGGGCCCGACGCCACCGCAGCGGTCGAGGAGCTGTGCGGGTCGCCGGCCCAGCCGCGGGTGCTGGGGGTGCACGACCCCTTCCGGCTGTCGGCGGAGATGGAGCGGGTGGTCGAGCTGCTGGAGACCGACGAGACCACGCCGACGCTCGTCCGCGCGGCCGGCACCGCCTGGTCGGTGCTGGCGCAGGTCAGCGCCGACGCGCTCGCCGGCGACCCGCAGCGGGGCGAGCCGGTGCGGCAGGCCCAGGAGCTGCTGCGCGAGAACCTGGCCGCACCGGTCTCGGTGCGCGGGCTGGCGCGCACCGCCGGGCTGTCCCCCTCGCACTTCGCCGCCCTGTTCCGCGCTGCCACCGGTGGCGGGGTGGTCGAGTACAGCAAGCGGCTGCGGATGGCCCGCGCCTGCGAGCTGCTGATCACCACCGCGACGCCGGTGGGCGACGTCGGCCGCACCGTGGGCTACGCCGACCCGCAGTACTTCGCGCGCCAGTTCCGCAGCGTGCACGGCTGCAGCCCGAGCGACTTCCGCCGCCGGCACCGCGAGGTGGAGGCCACCGGCGCCTGAGCCCCCCTCCGCGTCCAGCGGCGCCCGATCGGCTGCGACTGCGCAGCGGATCGGGCGCCACCGTGGTCAGGTCGGGGGGCGCGGGGTGATCAGGGGGCGGGGTAGGGCTTCGGGAGGGGCAGGCCCTTGTCGGCCATCACCTGGCGGAGCCGGTCGGGGTAGTCGGTGATGATGCCGTCGACGCCGAGGTCGATCAGCCAGGCCATGGTCTCGGGGTCGTCGACCGTCCAGGGGATCACGTCGAGGCCCCGCTCGTGGGCGTCCCGGACCATCTCGGCGGTGACGAAGGGGACGAAGTCGGGGTCGCCGATGGCCCCGCCCTGCGGGTTCCCCTGCACCGGGGAGACCGCGGTCACCCCCGGGATGGTGTCGGCGGCGGCCACCCAGTTCCCGTCGAAGTCGTCGACGTCCAGCCCGCCGAGCCAGCGGGAACGGCCGGGCTGGCCGACCTCGAGGAAGCTGCCGTTGGTCAGCGCCACCAGCGGCAGCTCGGGTGCCACCCGGTGCATCACCTGCAGCGCGCCCCAGTCGAAGGACTGGATGGTGACCTGGTCGGCCATCCCGGAGCGCTGCACCTCGCGGGCCACCGCCCGGACGAAGCGGCCGCGCGGCGCCGTCTCCCGTGGCGCTCCGGCCTCGACCTTGGTCTCGATGTTGAGCCGCACCCCCTCGGCCCCGTGGGCACGGACCACGTCGAACACCTCGCGCAGCTCCACGATGCGCGCCCCCTCCACCACCTCCTGGTCGGGGTGACCGGGGGCCTGGATGCCGCAGTCGACGCTCTGCACCTGCTCCAGGGTCAGGTCGACCACGTACCTGCCGACGTAGGGGTACTGCGGGTCGTCCGCGGTGACGGGGCCGGTGTCGCGGCACTTCGTGGCCGAGATCTGGCGGTCGTGGGTCACCACGACGTGGCCGTCGGCGGTGAGCTGGGTGTCCAGCTCGAGGGTGCTGACCCCGAGCTCGAGCGCCTTGGCGAAGGCCTCCGGCGTGCTCTCGGTGGTCAGCCCGACGCCGCCGCGGTGCGCCTGCAGGTCGAACTCGGGGCCGGCGGCGGCCGCGGGCAGCGAGGGGACGGCCAGCACCAGCAGGGCCGTGGCGGCGCCGATCATCCGCAGCGACGCACGGCGACGTCCGGCGGCGAGGTCGGGGACGGGGTGGACGGGACGGGAGGAGGTGGGGATCACCCCTCCACACCAGCAGCGGCGGACGCACCGACGCCAGCGGTGTCGACCGACGTGCGTCCGCTGTTCGGCGGCTGTTCACCGCCCCGAGGACGGGCGTCCACCCTGCAGCCCGCGCTGTTTGGCCGCACCGGGTGCGGGCACAGTAGGCAGCATGAGCGCATCTCCCAAGACCGTGGCCTTCCTGGTCGCCGGTGAGGGCATCGAGTCCGCCGAGCTGACCGAGCCCTGGCAGGCGGTCACCGACGCCGGGCACCAGGCCGTCCTGATCAGCCCCGAGCCGGGGACCGTGCAGCTGTTCGAGCACCTCGACAAGGCCGGCACCCACCCGGTGGACGTCACCGTGGCCGAGGCCGCCGTCGACGACTACGACGCCCTCGTCCTGCCCGGCGGCGTGGCGAACCCCGACGCCCTGCGGATGGACGCCGCCGCGGTGGCGCTGGCCCGTCAGTTCGTCGAGTCCGGCAAGCCGGTGGCCGCGATCTGCCACGCCCCCTGGACCCTGGTCGAGGCCGACGTGCTGCGCGGCCGGCGGCTCACCTCCTGGCCGAGCCTGCAGACCGACGTCCGCAACGCCGGCGGGGAGTGGGTGGACGAGCCGGTGGTGATCAGCGGCAACCTGATCACCAGCCGGAACCCCGGCGACATCCCCGCGTTCAACGACGCCCTGCTCGAGGCCCTGCACCACGGCTCGGCGCAGAGCCCCGGCCCGGTGTCGGCCGCGTGAGCGCCACGCAGCAGGAGCGCTCCGCCGAGCCCGTCACCCTGGTGGTGCTGGGCGCCTCCGGCGACCTGTTCGCGCGGCTGCTGATGCCCGGGCTCGCCGACCTGCTGGCCGAGCAGCCCGAGCGGCGGATCAAGCTCGTCGGAAGCGGCCGCTCCGAGCGCTCCGACGAGCAGTGGCGCGCCGCGGTCGGCGAGGCGATCGACGAGGAGGCCCGGAGCCGGGAGGCCGAGGCCTACCTGCTCGACCGCACGGAGTACGTGCAGGCCGACCCCACCGACAAGGAGCAGCTGGAGCAGCTGATCGGCCGCGCCGAGGGACGGCTGGTGCTCTACTTCGCGCTGCCGCCGGCGGTCACGATCGCCGTCTGCGAGCGCCTGCACGAGCTCGACCTGCCCGAGGGCCTCAAGATCGTGGCCGAGAAGCCCTTCGGCACCGACGCCGACAGCGCCCGCGAGCTCAACGCCGCGCTGCACACGCTGGTCGGCGAGGAGGACGTGCACCGCGTCGACCACTTCCTGGGGATGTCGTCCACGCTGGACCTGCTCGGGCTGCGGCTGAGCAACCGGGTGTTCTCGCAGGTGTGGAGCAACGCCCACGTCGAGCGGGTGGACGTCGTCTTCGACGAGACGCTGGGCCTGGAGGGCCGGGCCGGCTTCTACGACGGCACGGGCGCCCTCGTGGACATGATCCAGAGCCACCTGCTGCAGGTGCTGGCACTGGTGGCCATGGAGCCGCCGGCCCGGATCGACGACCTGGACCTGCGCGACCAGATCGCCCACGTGCTGCGCTCGACCAGCATCTGGGACGACGACCCGGTCGGCTCCAGCCGGCGCGGCCGCTACACCGCCGGGACGGTGGGTGACAGGGAGCTGCCCTCCTACGTCGACGAGGAGGACGTCGACCCCTCGCTGGAGACCGAGACCTACGCCGAGATCACCTGCCAGGTGGCGACCGAGCGGTGGGCGGGGGTACCGTTCCGGCTGCGGTCGGGGAAGGCGCTGGCGCAGAACCGGCGCGAGCTGCGGCTGACCTTCCGACCGCCGGCGCACGTCCCGCCGGGGCTGGACGGCCCGGCGTTGCCCGAGGTGATGGTGATCGACCTCAAGACCGGCGACCTGCACCTGCAGCTGAGCACCAACGCCAGCGGCGACCCCTTCCGGCTGGAGCGCAGCACGCTGGCCGCCGAGGTCGGCAGTGCGCGGATGTCGCCCTACGGCGAGGTGCTGCGGGCCGCGCTCGACGGCGACGCGCGGCTGTCGGTGCGCGGGGACGTGGCGGTGCGCTGCTGGGAGATCATCGCCCCGGTGCAGCGGGCGTGGGCCGACGGCGAGGTGCCGCTGCTGGACTACCCGGCCGGCTCGGAGGGCCCGGAGGACTGAGCCCGGGCTCGCCGCGGCGGCGGCGGTGGTGCCGCCGCCCGAGCCGGGCTCAGAGCTCGAGCTTGAGACCCAGGTGGGAGTCGACGAAGCCGAACCGGGCGTAGAACTCGTGCGCCTCGTCGCGGCGGCGGTCGGTGGTGAGCTGCACCAGGGTGGCGCCGTGGTCGCGGCAGTAGTCGATCACCCACTGCATCAGCGCCGTCCCGACACCGGTGCCCCGCAGCGGCTCGGCGACCCGGATGCCCTCCAGCTGGGCCCGCAGCGCGCCGCGGCGGGACAGCCCGGGGATGAAGCTGATCTGCAGCATGGCCACCGGCTCCTCGGCCAGCAGCCCGACCACCAGCACCTGCTGGGGATCGGCGTCCACGGCCGCGAAGGCCCGGGCGTAGGCGAGGTCGTCGGCGGTGACCTCACGGGTGGCCCCGATCTCGTCGTCGCTGAGCAGCCGGACCAGACCCGGCAGGTGCTCTCGTCGGGCCCGGGCGAGGGTGATGTCGCCGGCCACCGAGTGGATCCGGCCGGTGACGTCGTCGTTCTGGACGGTGGGTGGAACCTCGATCATGGTGCTCCCGCGCTCACCGTGACCGGGGGCTGTCGCGGTGACCGGCGCCGTGGCGCCACGGAGTGGGCGAGGACCAGCAGGCTCGCTGGGCTCGTGTCGACCGGACGGGCCGACCCCCTGCTCGAGACCCTATGCCGGTCCTCGCCGCACGGGAACCGGGCAGGGCGGAATGTGACCGAACCGATGCCGGTTGCCGCAGCCATGAGCGAACTCGACCCCGCCCTGCTGGCGCTGTTCGGCGAGCAGCGGACGTCCGTGCTGGCCACGCTGCGCCGCAACGGGCGCCCACAGCTGTCGAACGTGCTGCACGCCTGGGATCCCCGGACCGCCACGGCGCGGATCTCGGTGACCGCGGACCGGGCCAAGACCCGCAACGCCGCCCGGGACCCGCGGGCGTCGCTGCACGTCACCTCCTCCGACTTCTGGAGCTACGCCGTGCTCGAGGGCGACGCCGAGCTGGGCCCGGTGGCCACCGAGCCCGGCGACGAGGGCGTGCGCCAGCTGGTGGAGCTGTACCGGACGCTGCGCGGCGAGCACCCGGACTGGGAGGACTACACCCGGGCGATGATCGCGGAGCGGCGTCAGGTGCTGAGCGTCCGCGCCCAGCACGTCTACGGCTCCGTCCGCTGAGGCGCTCCTCCCGTCCGCCGAGAGGGGCCGGGCGGGCTGGGAACGCGAAGTTCCCCCGAGAGGCACCGGTTGGGTGACGGTGCTCTCGGGGGAACCGTTGTCGCGTCGCCGGGGCCCCGTCGCTAGGACGCGGGCGGTCCGGCGCGCCTGCCGAGCCCCGTCGCTGGGGGGCGGGGGGCGCGGCGCCTCACCCGCCGGTGACGGCTGACGGTGGATGAGGTCGTCAGCGCGTCACCGGCAGGGTGCTTACGGGATCAGCCCCCGATCCGGTGGGCCAGCAGCCGGCGACGGCGCAGGACCACCGCGGCTCCGGTCAGGACCAGCAGCAGACCACCGACCAGCGGGGCCAGCACGTCCGGAGCACCGGTGCTGGGCAGCTGACCGCCGTTCCCGCCCGGAACCAGCCCGCCACCGCCGACACCACCGTCCTCCTTCGGGTGCTCGGTCTGGCAGCCCACGGCCTCGTCGCAGGCGCCACGCGGGTCCTCGCTGGTGACCACGTTGGCCAGCCGGTCGTCCCCGCTGTCGGTCACCGTCACCGAGTAGGTGATGGTCACGACCTCGCCGATCTCCAGGTCACCGCTCCAGTCCAGGCTGTCGCCGGAGACGCTGACCTCACCGTCGGAGGCCGCGGCGTCGCCGTTGTAGCGGGCGTCGTCGACCACGTCGGACAGGTCGTCCACCAGCGAGGCACCCACGACCTCGGCCTGACCCTGGTGGGTCACGGTGATGGTGTACTCCACCACCTCACCCACCTCCACCGTCGAGCCCGAGGCCGGGTCGGAGGTCTTGGAGTAGAGGAAGCGGCCCTTCAGGTGCTGCTCCTCGCACCCCACGGCCTCGTCGCAGGAACCGCGCGGGTCGTCGCTGGTGACGGCGTTGGTGACGTCGTCATCACCGGTGTCGGTCACCGTGACCGAGTAGGTGATGGTCTCCACCGCGCCGACCTCGAGGTCACCGGTCCAGGACAGGGTGTCCCCGTCCACGGTGGCCTCACCGACCGAGGCCTCCACGTCACCGTTGTAGCTGGCGTCGTCGAGCACGTCGGCCATGTCGTCGACCAGCCGCGCCCCGGGCACCTCGCCCGGACCGTCCTGGGTCACCGTCACGGTGTAGGTGATCACGTCACCCGGCACCACGGTGAACCCGGTCTCGGGGTCGGAGACCTTGGAGTAGACGTACTTCCCGATCGGGTGGACCGTCTTGCAGTCGGGGTTCTCATCCGGGGCCGGCACACACGGGGTGTTGTCCCCCAGGACGTTGTCCAGCTGCATGTCACCGGCGCCGGTCACCGTC
>NZ_WPCU01000004.1:204442-218349 GCF_009742705.1 Auraticoccus cholistanensis | reverse complement strand
CGTCACCGTTGTAGCTGGCGTCGTCCAGCACCCCGGACAGGTCGTCGGTGATGAACGCACCCGCCACGCCGGCCTCACCGACCTGCGCCACGGTCACGCTGTAGGTCACCACGTCACCCGGACCCACCGACGAACCCGGAACCGGGACCGACGTCTTGGCCTGGGTGTAGGTCCCCACCGGGTTCGGCGGCGGGTTGCAGTCACCCTCCGCCGCACAGCCGTCGGAGAACACCACGTTGTCCAGCACCCAGTTGCCGCCCTCGGTGATCTCCTCGTAGGACTTCACCACGGCCTCGTAGGTGACCGTGGCCACCTCACCGACACCGACCTCACCGGACCAGCTGATGGACTCACCGTCCAGAGTCGCGGTACCGGTGCTCGCCGTGATCGAGGCCTCGTCGATCGTCGCGTCGTCCAGGACGTCGCTCAGGTCGTCACCCCACTCGGCAGCCGCGGGGTAGGAGCCCTCCTGGGTCACGGTCACCGTGTAGGTCACCGTGTCACCGGGCTGGACGTCTGCACCCGACGGGTCAGACGTCTTCACCGTCTTGTAGTTGACCACCTCGATACCGGCCGGGTCGCAGTTGATGAGGACAGGGTCCTCGCTGTCCTCCGGCTGGTCCGCGGTCGCGCAGGCGGTGTTGACGTAGGAGGTCTCGAAGCTGCCCTCGATCGTCGTGGTGAACTCGTGGTACTCCACCTCACCAGGAGCGAGCTCCTCGATGGTGAAGGACCCCTGGTCGAACTTGTCGTCGGTGATGGCGGTGTTCCTGATGGTGCCCTGACCGGTGTTGGTCACGCCGATCCGGTAGGTGACCTCGTCACCGATCCGGAACACCGGGTAGTCCGAGGCGTCCTGGGCGTCGTGCCACTCACCGTCACGGTCCTGCACGTACTTCTTCAGCGACGCCGAGTACCTGGTGCCCATGGTCAGCGGCTCCGAGGTACGCATCACCAGCCCGGTGTGCTCGGCCCGGGCCTGCGCCCGGTTCACCCACACGTCACCCGCATCAGCACCCTCGGTGGCGATGTGGATGTCGAAGGAGAAGGTGCCACTGGGAGCGAGCTCGCCACCGATGACGCGGATCGCCGTCGGGTTCGGCACGGCCTCCGTGGACCAGATGTCCGACGGAGCGTTCGGTGCACCGTTGACATCATCCGCCGGGTCGTCGGACAAGGTCTCGCGGTCGGCGGTGGTGTAGTACACCGTCGCCCCCGCCGGAGCCTCCACCGAGGTCACCGAGTAGGTGCCCTCGAAATCCGTCCCACGACCGTCCCCGTTGTAGGGGAGGACGTCGATCGTGTCGGTCCACGCCTGCGGCAGCGGGTCCGCCGACCGCAGGGTCACCGTCCACGACCCCGTGCTGTTGCCCTCACCGTCGGGGTTGTTCATGAACCACTGCTCGGTGGTCTTGCCGATCAGCGTGTAACCCGCGGTGCTGACGGTCACCTGCGCGGTGTCGGGCCGGGACTCGACGCCTCGCAGGGACGTGGTCACCGTGTTGGTCAGCGTCTGACCAGGGGTCACGGAGTCTCCAGCCGACGCCTGGTAGGTGAGCGTGCTGTTCGCGTTGGTCGGGACGCCGTCGAGACTCCAGGTGAGCACCTGGCGGCCCTGGCCGTCGGTGGTGACCGTCGGCGCCGGATCGGCCGACCCCTCGACGTAGGTCAGACCGACCGGCAGGGTGTCCACGATCGTGTAGTCGTCCACCGTGGTCGGGATGTTCCCGGTGCCGTTGGCGGAGTAGGTCAGGGTGAAGGTGGCCGGCACACCGGGCTGCACCACTGAACGGTTGACCGTCTTGCTCACGGCCGGGTTGGCGAACACGACGTGCAGCACGTCGCGGCCACCGCCGGTCCGGTTGTACCGACCGTCGGGGATGACCGCACCGCCACTGGGGACCACGCCGCGCGTCGGGTAGTCCCATACGCCGTTGTAGCTGCGTGCGCCCCAGCTCCAGACGTCCATGCCGATCGGGGCGTCGGTCTCGATCACCTGGTCGACGCGGAAGGACACCGGGGTCCGGTCGGTCTGGGCGACCGTGGCCGTCCACCGAACCGCCTTGATGCTCGTCTTGTCGGTGGGCTCGGTGTTCACCCAACCGGCGCCACCACCGCAGCCTTCGAAGGCATCGGGGTTGTACTGCGCACTGGCCGGGTCGAGCGTCGGATCAGGACCGACGTACCACTGCATCGACCCGAAGGTCACCGGCTCCCAGGTGTTGGTGTCGTAGTTCAGCTGCGTGAGCGCCGCATCGACGTAGTCGGTGTACCTGTTGTCCAGCACGTCACAGCCGCCCAGGAGGTAGTTGGCCGGGTAGTCCCGGTCGAACATCCGGGTGTCATCGGTGTGGGACCGGAACGCTGCGCCGGGCCCGCCCTTGAGCGTGTTGTCGTGCCGGGTACCACCGTGACCGGTGCGGTCCCAGTAGTGGTCCCAGGCTCCGCCCAGGGGAAGCAGCTTCTGCGAGGTGTTGTTGGGCGTCTCGTCGGGGTCGGTCAGACCGGTCGTCGACTCGTACGGCGACGGGTCGATGTCCAGCACCCGGAGATCGACCGTGGTCGGCTCGGTCAGCGCCGGGATCCGCAACCACAGGTCGCCGCTGGCGACCGCGACCGTGTCGACCGGCAGCGGGTTGCCCAGCGAGTCGTGCGTCGGCACCTGGAGCTGGGAGTAGTCGATGCCGCTCAGCGTCAGGGTGAACGTGGTCGCACCGGTCTTGACGAGCTCACAGCTCTCCACGAAGGGGGCCACGTTGTTACCCGTACCCGACGAGTACGGGTGACCCGGCGCCCCCGGCGTGATGCGGAACGGGGTGCACGGCGCGTTGAAGGGGCTGCCTTCGATGTTGTTCTGGTAGCCGAGCACCAGGGCCTGACCCGTGTCGGTCCTGATGTCGAGGTCGTAGGTGATCGTGTCCGGACCGGGATCGCTGCCCCGGTCCTGGAACAGCGTCCACTCCATGTTGAAGTCCCAGGTGTCATCACCGCGGAACACCCTGGCCGTGGACGGCGTGCCGAAGGCGATGTCCATGCCGAAGACGTTCCGGATGTTGATCGGGTCGAGCTCATCGGTCTCTTCACCGATCTGCCCGGTCGCGGTGATCTGGTCGCCGGTCACCCCGTCGGCGACGACCGGGGTCTGGAGGACGACGGCCGTTCCCTGGTCGACGGTGCCGAGGTTGCAGGTCAGGGTGCGGCCGTCCTCGGAGATGCTCGACACCGGGTCCAGGTCGTCCCCGGTCAGGCACACGCCGGGGAGCTCGGTGAGCAGCCCGTGCTGCACGGTCACGGTGACCGTGACGTCCTCCACCGGCTCGTTCGCCGGCGCCTCGGCGTCGTCGTTGACGTTGACGCGCCAGATGCCGGTGACGACGTCACCCTTGGCGACCGTGCCGGGGGTGTTCGCCTCCCAGTCGGCCTCGATCTCGTAGACGGTCGCGGCGTGCGCGACGCCGACGCCGACCGTGGACATGCTGACCAGGGCGGTCACCATCGCCAGGACCAGCGTGATCAGACTCGGCCGTCGTCGCGGCCCTCCGGACGCGGTCGTCCCGCGTCCGGCCCTCAGTTGTGAACTCACCGTGCTCCTCGGTAGCAGGACGTGCCACCGTCCGCACGGAAAGAGATGGGGACGATGGACCCAACGCACGCCTCATCCCCGAGAACGCAGAAGACGGGGTTTTCTTCTCGAGACGTCCAAGGACTAGGTATCAGCAACTTCGTCGATAGCGGGAGGGCTAAGTCGCCATTTAGCCCCCCTTCTAGCCCTCCCCAGGAAATGGCCAAGTTTCGAGTTCGCCTGTGCACCGCCTTGCATTTCACCGACGCCGCGGACTGGTCGACGAGCGCGGGTACGAGCGGCAGGTCCCCCGGCGCGGGTGCCGGCACGCCTTCGAGACGCTGAATCCGCGTCACACCCGCTGGCGGTGGTCGACGCCATCTCCTTCTTCGTCGGCGTATCGACGGCGGTCGGCGGTGGTGCGCCGGCCGCGACGCCCTGCGGACTCAGAACAGGGCGTCCTGCTGCGGCCGGTCGGCAGGCACCAGGTCACCCAGGGTGACCGACAGGATCTCGGGAGGCTCCGGATGGTCGGCCAGCAGCTCCGAGACGACGGCCCGGACCTCCGCGGGGTCGGCACCGGGACGCGGGAGCCTGCCCCGCCGCACCGTCCGAGCCTCCCCGCCCGACCCGACCTCCCCGCCCGACCTGACCTCCCCGCCCGAACGGAGCAGGACGGTCACCGTCGCGGCCGCCAGGCCCGCCTCGGCCGCCCGGTGGCAGACCCGCTCGACCACCACGTCGACCAGCTCGGCGAGGGTGCGGTCGGGTCGTCCCCAGCCGGAGGTGGCGGCCTCGGCCGAGAGGGTCCGGCGGGCGCGGACGGGCCGGACCACCGCGTCGTCGGTGCCGTCGGCCATCGCCCGCAGCCGCCGGGCCATGGTGGTGCCGCAGAGCCGGTGCAGCGTGGGCGGGTCGAGCCGGTCGAGCTGGCCGAGCGTGGTCACCCCCGCCAGCTCGAGGCGTGCGCGGGTGCGCTCGCCCACCCCCCACAGCTCGCCCAGCGGCGCGTGGTGGCGCAGCGCGGTCTCCTCGTCGGGGGTGATGGCGCGCAGACCGTCGGGCTTGGCCGCCCGCGAGGCCGTCTTGGCCATCAGCTTGGTGCGGCCGAGCCCGACCGTGACCGGCAGCCCCAGTTCGCGGCGGACCCGGGCCCGCAGCTCGTGCCCCAGCCGTTCGGCCGCCGACCAGGACAGCGCGCTGGTGTCGAGGAACGCCTCCTCCATCGACCCCGGCTCGACGGCGGGCACCAGCTCGGCGAACAGCCGGAGCAGGGCGTCGCTGACGGCCTCGACCTCGTCCCCCGGCAGCGGCAGCACCACCAGACCCGGGCAGGCCCGCCGGGCCTCCAGCAGCGACATCCCGGCCCGGACGCCGTGCGCGCGCGCCGGGTACGCCGCGCAGGCCACCACCGGACCGCCCGCCACCACCACCGGCCGTTCCAGCAGCTCGGGGTGCCGGCGCAGGGCCACGGAGGCGAAGAACGCGTCCGCGTCGGCGTGGATCAGTGGCCCCGGCACCGCACCAGAGTCGCACAGGTGTTCGATTGGGGGCCAGCCCCCACCCGCCCGGCTTCACAGCCGTCCCGTCACCCTCACAGCCGCTGCAGGGGCCGTGAACCGGGCGGAGAGGCTGTGGAGGGCGGACGACGCCAGCACGCAGTTGCCGGGAACGTGAGCGGGATCACCGTCGCCACCTCTTGGTCAGAGTGACCAGAAGCGTGCTACCGTTCATCTCGACGACTTAGAGTCATTGCTACCTTAAGGGGTGGACGTGGGAGCGGAGCAGCTGGTGCTGGCGGTGTCGACCGTCGTCGTCGCGCTGCGCCCGCACCCCGAGACCGGTCGGCTGACGCTGTGGCTGCCGCTGGTCCGCCGCATCCGCGAGCCCTACCGCGGCATGTGGGCGCTGCCCGGGGAGCCGCTGCGGCCCGAGGACGACCTGGCCACCTCGGCCCGGCGGACCCTGGAGCGGACCACCGGGCTGGCCCCCCACTACCTGGAGCAGCTCTACGCCTTCGGCGCCGTCGACCGCTCCCCCGCCGGCAGCGGCGAGGACCGCGTGGTGAGCGTCGTCTACTGGGCGATCATCCGCGCCGACGAGGACGCCCGGGCCATCGACGGCGAGAACGTCGAGTGGTTCGTGGCCGACGAGGCACCCCACCTCGCCTTCGACCACGACACCGTGCTGGCCTACGCGCTGGCGCGGCTGCGGGCCAAGATGGGCTACTCGGCCATCGCCCACGCCTTCCTCACCGACGAGTTCACCCTGGCCGAGCTGCGCCAGGTGTACGAGGCGGTGCTGCAGCGTCCCCTCGACCCGGCGAACTTCCGCCGCCAGGTGCTGGCCAGCAAACGGGTCGTCCCCACCGGGCGGCACCTCTCCGGCACCGCCCACCGGCCACCGGCGCTCTACCGGCTGGCCGTCCCGATCCCCTCGGCCGACCCGGCGCGCGTCGTCGCGGCCGGCCACCCCGAGCAGGAGGAGCTCACGTGACCTCGGTCCACACCACCATCACCCGCGACCCGCAGGCCAGCTGCGACACCGACCTGGCCGCCGGCCCCTGGGTCTTCGACCTCTCCCCCGGCTACGGCCCGGGTGCCTCCCAGGCCGACCTGCTGCCCGACCCGGTGGTCCGCCCGGGGCAGCTGCCGGCGGCCTACCAGCAGATGGACGAGGCCGAGCTGCACCGGCGCATCCGTGCGGCCAAGCAGACCCTCGGCGACCGGCTGGTGGTGCTGGGGCACTTCTACCAGCGCGACGAGGTGGTCCAGCACGCCGATTTCGTCGGTGACTCGTTCCAGCTGGCCAACGCCGCGCTGACCCGCCCGGAGGCCGAGGCGATCGTCTTCTGCGGGGTGCACTTCATGGCCGAGACCGCCGACATCCTGTCCCGGCCCGACCAGCACGTCGTCCTGCCGAACCTGGCCGCGGGCTGCTCGATGGCCGACATGGCCGACGAGGAGTCGGTCGAGGCGGCCTGGGAGGAGCTGGTCGAGCTGCTGGGCGACGAGCCGGGGACGGACGGGCGCCAGCCGGTGGTCCCGGTGACGTACATGAACTCCTCGGCCGCGCTCAAGGCGTTCTGCGGTCGTCACGGCGGGATCGTCTGCACCTCCTCCAACGCCGCCACGGTGCTGGAGTGGGCCTTCGAGCGGGGCCGGCGGGTGCTGTTCTTCCCCGACCAGCACCTGGGGCGCAACACCGCGAAGGCGATGGGCATCGGGCTGGACCGGATGCCGATGTGGGACCCGCGGCGCCCGCTCGGCGGCAACAGCGAGCAGGCGTTGCGGGAGGCCGCGGTGATCCTCTGGCACGGCTTCTGCTCGGTGCACCGCCGCTTCAGCGTGGCCCAGATCGAGCAGGCCCGCGCGACGCACCCGGGCGTCCAGGTCGTCGTCCACCCGGAGTGCCCGATGCCGGTGGTGGACGCCGCCGACGCCGCCGGGTCGACCGACTTCATCCGCAGGTACGTGGCCGCCAGCTCCCCCGGCGACGTGATCGCCATCGGCACCGAGGTGAACCTGGTCAACCGGCTGGCCGCCGAGTACCCGGACCGCACGATCTTCTGCCTGGACCCGGTGATCTGCCCGTGCTCGACGATGTACCGGATCCACCCCGGCTACCTGGCCTGGGTGCTCGACGGCCTGGTCGCCGGCGAGGTCCGCAACCAGATCACCGTCGACCCGACGGTGGCCGAGCAGGCGAGGGTGGCGCTGGAGCGCATGCTCGCCGCCCTGCCCCGATGAGCGCCGTCGGCGCCGACCGGCGCCCGCACCTGGTGGTCGTCGGCGGCGGCATCGCCGGGCTGACGGCGGCGCTGGAGGCGGCGGGCAGCCACCGGGTCACCCTGCTGGCCAAGGCCGAGCTGTCGCAGAGCAACACCCGCTGGGCGCAGGGCGGGATCGCCGCCGTGTCCACCCCGGACGACAGCGTCGAGGCCCACGTCCGCGACACCCTCACCGCCGCGGCCGGGCTCGGCGACCCGAGGGCCACCCGGGTGCTCTGCGAGGGCGGGCCGTCGGCGCTGGCCGCACTGCTGGCCCGCGGGGTCGACTTCGACCGCCGCCCGGGCGGCCCCGACGGCGTGGCCGGGCTGGCCCACGGGCTGGAGGCCGCGCACTCCGCCGCCCGCATCCTGCACGCCGGCGGGGACGCCACCGGCGCCCACGTGGTGCGGGCGCTGACGGCCCGGCTGGCCGGGTCGCCGGTCGAGGTGGTCACCGGCGCCGGCGTCCGCGACCTGCTGGTCGAGGACGGTCGCGTGGTCGGGGTGCGCCTGCTGGACGGCGGGCAGCTGGCCGCGGACGCGGTGCTGCTGGCCACCGGCGGTGCCGGGCAGCTCTACCCCTTCACCACCAACCCGGCGGTGGCCACCGCCGACGGGGTGGCGCTGGCGCTGCGGGCCGGGGCCGTGGTGGCCGACCTCGAGATGTACCAGTTCCACCCGACCGCTCTGGCCACGCCCGGCAGCTTCCTGGTCTCGGAGGCCGTCCGGGGCGAGGGCGCCGTGCTGCGCGACGCCCACGGCCGGCGCTTCATGCTCGACGTCCACCCCGACGCCGAGCTGGCCCCGCGCGACGTGGTGGCCCGCGGCATCGCCGAGCAGATGGCGCGCCAGCCCGGACGGCCCGTCGTGCTCGACGCCACCGCGCTGGGCGAGGACTTCCTCGCCACCCGCTTCCCCACCATCGACGCCGCCTGCCGCCGGCAGGGGCTCGACTGGTCGCGCGAGCCCGTGCCGGTGACCCCGGCCGCCCACTACGCGATGGGCGGGGTGCGCACCGACACCTGGGGACGGACCTCGCTGCCGGGGCTGCTGGCCGTCGGCGAGGTGGCCTGCACCGGGCTGCACGGGGCGAACCGGCTCGCCTCCAACTCGCTGCTCGAGGGTGCGGTGTTCGCCACCAGGGCGGCGGCCGCGCTGCGCGAGCACCCCGCACCGGAACCCTTCGACGCGAGCTGGTCCGAGCCGGAGCCGGTCCCGCTCGGCGAGCGGGCCGACGCCGTCCCGACGACGCGCGCCGAGCTGCAGCAGCTGATGTGGTCGTCCTGCGGCCTGCACCGCCACGCCGACGGGCTGCGCGCGGCGGCGGACACGCTGGCGGGCTGGCGCACCCCGGAGGTCACCGACGCCAAGAGCGCCGAGGACGCCAACCTGCTGCTGGTGGCCCGCGCCGTGGTGGCCGCCGCGCTGGCCCGCACCGAGTCCCGCGGCAGCCACCACCGCACCGACCACCCCGCCACCGACCCCGCCCAGGCCCGCCACCGCAGCCTGGTCGCCACCGAGGAGACCCGATGAACCTGGACCCGGCCGCCGTCGAGCGGGTGGTGCGTGCCGCGCTGGAGGAGGACGCGCCCTCCGGCGACCTCACCAGCCAGGCGCTGGTGCCGGCGGAGGCGGTCGCCGAGGCCGAGCTGGTGGCGCGGGAGGCCGGGGTGATGGCCGGCGGCGCGGTCTTCGCCGCCGCCTTCACCCTGCTGGACCCCTCCGTCGAGGTGGAGCAGCTGGTCCCCGACGGGGACTCCTTCGCCGCCGGCGACGTGCTGGCCCGGGTCGGCGGCCCGGCGCTCGCCGTGCTGCGCGGGGAGCGCATCGGGCTCAACTTCGTGCAGCGGATGAGCGGGATCGCGACGACGACCGCCCGCTACGTCGCGGCCGTCGCCGGCACCCGCGCCCGGGTGGTCGACACCCGCAAGACCACCCCGGGGCTGCGGGCGCTGGAGCGCTACGCCGTCCGGGCCGGCGGCGGGCACAACCACCGCTACTCGCTGTCGGACGCGGTGATGGCCAAGGACAACCACCTGGCGCTGGTGGCCGACATCACCGCGGCCCTGCGGCGGGCGCGGGCGTCGCTGCCGCACACCACGCACATCGAGGTCGAGGTCGACTCCCTCGACCAGCTCGATGCCGTGCTGGCCGCCGAGCCCGACACCGTGATGCTGGACAACTTCTCCCTCGCCGACCTGCGCACCGGCGTCGAGCGGGTGGCGGGGCGGGCGCTGGTCGAGGCCAGCGGCGGCATCACCCTCGACATGGTGGCGGACGTGGCCGCCACCGGCGTGGACGTCATCTCCGTCGGCGCGCTGACCCACAGCGTCCGGGCCCTCGACCTGGGGCTGGACGTCGTGCTGCGGCGATGACCTACCTCGACGAGGCGGCCACCTCACCGGTGCGCCGGCAGGTGCTGGAGGCGATGTGGCCCTGGCTGGTGCGCGACTTCGCCAACCCGGCCAGCTCCCACGAGGCCGGGGCATCCGCCCGCCGCGGCCTCGACGACGCCCGGGCGCGGATCGCGCGGGCCCTCGGCGGGCGTCCCGGCGAGGTCGTGCTCACCTCCGGCGGCACGGAGGCCGACAACCTGGCGGTCAAGGGCATCGCCCTGGCCGAGCCCCGCGGACGGCACCTGCTGGTCTCCGCGGTCGAGCACCCGGCGGTGCTGGAGTCGGCGGCCTTCCTGGCACGGACCGGGTTCGAGGTCGAGCTGCTGCCGGTGGACGGCGACGGGCTGGTCCGGCCCGAGGTGCTCGCCGCCGCGCTGCGCGACGACACCACCCTGGTGAGCGTGCAGCTGGCCAACAACGAGGTGGGGACGGTGCAGCCGGTGGCCGAGCTGGCCGCCGTGGCCGCCGGCCGCGGGGTGCCCTTCCACACCGACGCGGTGCAGGCCGCGCCCTGGCAGCGTCTCGACGTCGCCGCGCTCGGCGTCCGCGCGCTCAGCCTCTCCGGTCACAAGCTGGGCACCCCGAAGGGCGTCGGCGCGCTGTGGCTGCACCGCCGCCAGCCGGTCGAGCCGCTGGTGCACGGCGGCGGCCAGCAGCGCGGGCTCCGCTCGGGCACCGAGGACGTGGCCGGCGCCGTCGGGCTGGCCACCGCGCTGGAGCTCGTCGGCCCGGTCGCCGCCGCCGAGGTCGCCGCCCGCCGGGACCGGTTCGTCGCCCGGGTGCTGGCTGGCGTCCCCGGCGCCCGGCTCACCGGCCACCCGACCCGTCGGCTGCCCGGGCACGCCTCGTTCGTGCTGCCGGGCACCTCGGGTGAGTCGGTGCTGGTCGACCTGGACGCCCGCGGCATCGCCTGCTCCTCCGGCTCCGCCTGCGCCGCCGGCCGCAGCGACCCCTCCCACGTGCTGACCGCGATGGGGTTCGAGGCCGAGGTCGCCCAGACCGCCGTCCGGTTCAGCTTCGGGGCGGCGACGTCGGAGGCCGAGCTGGACCACGCCGCCGACACGCTGGTCCAGGTGGTCACCGGGGTGTGACCTTCCAGAACGTGTCCATGGCGTGGGGCCGTGCCCGGTACGGGCCTGCCCCCACGCCATCGACAGGTCCAGGAACGAGCCCCCGGCTCAGCGGCGGACGGCGCGCTCCAGGAAGGCCAGCGTGCGGTCGAGCTCGGCGCGGCCGTCGACGGTGCGGTAGGCGAACTGGAAGCCGTGCTGCAGGTTCATCCGCGAGTCCTCGTGGAAGGACCGGGTCACCGGCACCCCGGCCTCCTCCAGCCGGTCGGCCAGGGCGACGCTCTGCGGGCGCAGCGGGTCGCCGTCGCCCACCGAGAGGAAGGTCTGCGGCCAGTCGCCGTTCACCCACGCCAACGGGGACGCCTGCCGCAGCACCGGCGAGCGGCGCCAGTCACGGCGTCCCAGGTAGGCCCACAGCATCTGGTCGATCAGCGGGAAGCCGGTGTCGGCGACGGTGAACAGGTCGAGGATGCCGCAGTACAGCACCAGCGCGCGCAGCTGCGAGGCCGGCACGACCGGCTCCAGCCCCACCAGCCCGGCCAGCTCGGGGTCGGTGTGCAGGCCGACCAGCTGCGCGGCCAGCGTGGCGCCCGAGGACTCCCCGCCCAGCACCAGCACACCCGGGTCGATCCCCAGCTCGGCGGCCTGCCCGACGAGGGCGGCCAGCAGCGCCCGCCCCTGCCGCAGCTGCGCCGGGTAGCCGGCGTCCGGGGCGAGGGCCACCGAGGGCTGCACCACGGTGAACCCGTGGCTGGCCACCAGCACGCCGAAGTCGTAGCCGGCGGCCCGGTCGCCGCCGACGAACCCGCCGCCGTGCCACCAGACCAGGGTGGGGTTGCTGCCGCCGCTGGCCGGTCGGTACAGGTCGTAGCGCACGTCCGGCGCCCCCGGCACGGGCACCCGCCGGTCACGCTCCACGACGACCCGCGCCGCCAGCTCGGGGACGTCGGGGTGCTCGCTGCGACCACCCCGGGTCAGCCGGCGCACCGTCCAGGCCACCGGACCCGGTGTGGCCAGCCGCAGCGCCGCCGCGCCGGTCAGCCCCGCCAGCGCCAGCCCGCCGGCCACCGCACCGGCTCCGAGCACCACGCGGCCGAGCCCGTCCTGCCACGCGTGGCCTGCGGGCTGTCGCGGTCTCCGGGGCATGCCACGGTCCTACCACACCGGTCGGCGGGCCCGTGCGCAGGTGGGAGACTGGCCGGGTGTCCGCTCCTGCCCCGCCCCTGATCGCCGCGCTGCCGGCGGAGGTGGACGCCGACACCCTGCACACCGCCTTCACCGGCTGGGCCGAGGCGGGCGGGCGTCCGCTCTACCCGCACCAGGAGGAGGCGCTGATCGAGATCGCCTCCGGCTCCAACGTCGTCGTGGCCACCCCCACCGGGTCCGGGAAGTCGATGGTGGCGCTGGCCGCGCACTTCACCGCGCTGGCCGAGGACCGGGTCAGCTTCTACACCGCGCCGATCAAGGCGCTGGTGAGCGAGAAGTTCTTCGACCTGTGCGCGGTGTTCGGCGCGGACAACGTCGGCATGGTCACCGGCGACGCCTCGGTCAACGCCGACGCCCCCATCATCTGCTGCACCGCCGAGATCCTGGCCAACATCGCCCTGCGCGAGGGCGCCGAGGCCGACGTCGGCTGCGTGGTGATGGACGAGTTCCACTACTACTCCGAGCCCGACCGCGGCTGGGCCTGGCAGGTGCCGCTGCTGGAGCTGCCGCAGGCCCAGTTCGTGCTGATGTCGGCCACCCTCGGCGACGTCACCTTCTTCGCCGACGACCTCACCCGCCGCACCGGACGTCCCACCGCGGTGATCGCCGGCACCGAGCGGCCGGTGCCGCTGGAGTTCGAGTGGTCGGAGGTGCCGCTGCACGAGAAGATCGTGCAGCTGGTCGAGGCCGAGCGCGCACCGGTCTACGTCGTCCACTTCACCCAGGCCGCCGCGCTGGAGCAGGCGCAGGGGCTGGTCGGGCTCAAGCTCACCTCGCGGGCGCAGCGCGACGCCATCGCCGAGCGGATCGGCGGGTTCCGCTTCGCCGCCGGCTTCGGCCGCACCCTGTCGCGGCTGGTCCGCCAGGGCATCGGCGTCCA
This sequence comes from Auraticoccus cholistanensis, assembly GCF_009742705.1. Taxonomy (GTDB): domain Bacteria; phylum Actinomycetota; class Actinomycetes; order Propionibacteriales; family Propionibacteriaceae; genus Auraticoccus; species Auraticoccus cholistanensis. Next base: position 205,466 of record NZ_WPCU01000004.1, on the reverse strand, counting down.
CCACGCGGGGATGCTGCCCAAGTACCGCCGGCTGGTGGAGCAGCTGGCCCAGGACGGGCTGCTCACCGCCATCTGCGGCACCGACACCCTGGGCGTCGGCATCAACGTGCCCATCCGCACCGTGCTGCTGACCGGGCTGACCAAGTTCGACGGCACCAAGATGCGCATGCTGCGCGCCCGGGAGTTCCACCAGATCGCCGGCCGGGCTGGTCGCGCCGGGTTCGACACCCGCGGCTGGGTGGTGGTGCAGGCCCCCGAGCACGTCATCGAGAACGCCCGGGCGGTGGCCAAGGCCGGTGACGACCCCAAGAAGCAGCGCAAGGTGCAGCGCAGGAAGCCGCCGGACGGCTTCATCAGCTGGAACGCCGAGACCTTCACCCGGCTGGTGAACGCCGAGCCCGAGCCGCTGCAGCCGCGGCTGAGGATGTCGCACTCGGTGCTGGTCAACCTGCTGGCCCGGCGCGGCAACCCGGTGGCCCACGCGGCCCGGCTGATCAACGACAACCACCAGGACCCGGCGGCCCGACGTCGGCTGCGCCGTCACGCGCTGGTGCTGGCCCGCGAGCTCATCACCTCCGGCGTGGTGGAGCGGCTGACCGAGGTCCGCGAGGACGGCCGGCGCCACGCGCTGACGGTGGACCTGCAGCGCGACTTCGCCCTCAACCACCCGCTGGCCCCCTTCGCCCTCGCCGTCCTCGACACCCTCGACCCGGAGTCGGACGAGTACGCCCGCGACGTCGTCTCGGTGGTGGAGGCGATCCTGGAGGACCCGCGTCAGGTCCTGCTCGCCCAGCAGCACCGGGCCCGGGGCGAGGCGATCGCGGCGATGAAGGCCGAGGGGATCGACTACGACGAGCGGATGGAGCTCGTCGAGCAGGTCACCTGGCCCAAGCCGCTCGCCGACCTGCTCGAGGTGACCGTCGAGGNACCGAGTAGGTGATGGTCACCACGTCGCCGACGGCCAGGTCGCCGTCCCAACGCAGACCCTCACCCTCCACGACCACCGCACCAGCGGTCGCGGCCG
>NZ_WPCU01000004.1:164208-190747 GCF_009742705.1 Auraticoccus cholistanensis | reverse complement strand
GCCCCAAGTCCGTGGTGCGGGAGATGTACGAGCGGGCCATGACCTTCGGCGAGCTGGTCAGCGAGTACGGGTTGTCGCGGTCGGAAGGGCTCGTGCTGCGCTACCTCAGCGACGCCTGGCGGACGCTGCGCCACACCGTCCCCGAGCACCGCCGCACGCCCGAGCTGGAGGACCTCGTCGAGTGGCTCGGCGAGGTGATCCGCCAGACCGACTCCAGCCTGCTCGACGAGTGGGAGGCTCTGGTCGACCCCGACCCCGAGGTGACCGTCCGCCCGGGCCAGACCTCCGACGCGCCGCGGCCGATCACGACCAACGAACGGGCCTTCGGGGTGCTGGTGCGCAACGCCATGTGGGCCCGTCTCGAGCTCGCCGCCCGCGACGACGCCGAGGGTCTGGCCGCCCTCGAACGCCGGGTCGCCGAGCTCAGCGACCCGCCGACGGAGGTGGAGCGCGACGCGGTGTCGTGGGGCGAGGACCTGGACGACTACTACGACGAGCACGACTCGATGCGGATCGACGCCGACGCCCGCTCGCCCCGCAACCTGCAGATCGAGCGCGGGGACCGGGTGTGGCGGCTCCGCCAGGTCGTGCTGGACCCCGAGGGACACCACGACTGGGCGATCGAGGCCCGGGTCGACCTGGCCGCCAGCGACGCCGCCGGCGCGGCCGTGGTGGTCGGCACCGGTCTGCGCCGGTTGGACGCCACCCCCTGAGCCGGTCGTCTGAGCCGGACGAACCCTGGTCTCAGCTGCACGGGCTCAGCCGAACAGCACCAGCCTGGGCTCGCCGCGGTTGCAGTAGACCTCGACCCGCACCTGGTGCCCGTCGCGGGCCAGCACGGCCTCGACGTCCTCGTCCGGGCCCTCCTCGGTGGCCCGCAGCTGCCAGCGGCCGAGCGGTTCGACCTCCAGCAGGGTGGCCACCCGGCCGCGGCACTCGGCCACCAGCTGCACGTGCTCCGTGGCCAGCGCGGCCCGCACCGCCCGGCTCTCCGAGGGCTCGGGGGTGGCGGGCGGGCTGGCGAAGGAGGCCCCGAGCGGCCCCGCACCGCGCAGCACGTCCCCCACGGTCGAGATCGCCAGGAAGCCGACGCCGGTGGCCACCGCCGTGGCCAGCAGCCAGGTCAGCACCAGGACGCCGCGTTGTCGCACCCCAGCAGTATGCGCGGCGCGCGCCGGCGGTGCGCGCCTCCGGGCCTCGTCGGCGCCGTCTGGAGGGGTCCCCGGCACTACAGTCGGCCCATGGCACGGGCCCGGGGGGACCGCCGGTGAGACGCCGGCTGGTGTGGATGGTGGCCGCCACCACCTCGCTGGTGCTGATCGCCACCCTGGTCCCGATGGCCGTGCTGATCCAGCGCTACGCCCAGGAGGACGCACTGGCGCGGGTCGGGCTCGAGGTGCAGGCCATCGAGAGCGTGGTGGCCTTCCGCGAGCGGGCCGACCTCACCGTCTTCATCGACGACCTCAACGCCCAGCAGCCGGGCACCCGGGTGACGGTGCTGTTCGACGACGGCGACGCCATCGGTCCCGACCGCGACCCGGGCCCCGACGTGGCCCGCGCGCTGGCGTCGGGGCAGGCCATCACCGACACCACCGAGGAGGGCATCGAGGTCCTGGTGCCGGTGACGTACAGCGCCGGTCAGGAGCGCGGGGCCGAGCAGGTGGCCGGGGCGGTGATCCGGGTGGTGCTGGTGGAGACGGCCCTGGCCTCCGACGTCGCGCTGGCCTGGAGCATCCTCGCGGTGCTGGCGCTGGCGCTGCTGGGCCTGGCCCTGCTCGTCGCCGACCGGCTGGCCCGCACCGTGGTGACCTCGGTCGGCGGGCTGGCCGCCACCGCCGGCCAGCTGGAGGCCGGCGACCTGAGCGCCCGCGCCACGCCGTCCGGACCGCCCGAGGTGCGTGAGGTGGGGCAGGCCCTCAACCGGCTGGCCGACCGGATCCAGGAGCTGCTTGCCGCCGAGCGGGAGCACGCCGCCGACCTGTCGCACCGGCTCCGCACCCCGCTGACCGCCCTGCGGCTGGAGGCCGAGGACCTGCCCGAGGGCCACCGCGAGCGGGTGGGTGCGGCGGTCGCCACCCTCGGCGCCTACGTCGACGCGGTGATCTCCGAGGCCCGCCGCCCGGACCGCGAAGGGCTCAATCCCGGCTGCGACGCGACCGCGGTGGTGGCCGAGCGGGCGGACTTCTGGTCGGCCCTGGCCGAGGACCAGCAGCGCCCGATGACCGTCCGGCTGCCCGACGGTCCCCGCCCGGTCAGGGTGCCGGAGGAGGACCTGGCGGCGGCGGTGGACGTCCTGCTCGAGAACGTCTTCGCCCACACCGACGAGGGGGTGGCGGTGACCGTGCAGCTCACCGACCGGCCCGACGGGCTCACCCGGCTGGTGGTGGCGGACTCCGGACCCGGCATCGACCCCGAGCTGCTCGCCCGCGGGGAGACCGGCGGCCTCTCCACCGGGTTGGGGCTGGACATCGCCCGGCGGACCGCCGAGCGCTCCGGCGGCGGGCTGAGCCTGGGCGCGCGTCCCGACGGCGGCGCGCAGGTGGAGCTCGTCCTCGGACCGGCCGAGGCCCCGCTCCCCCGCTGAGGAGGCGTCCTCGACCCGCGCCGCCGTGGGCACGCCGGGATCGTTCGCGCGGGCCCGGGGGACGTTTCACGCCCTGCTCCTTCCTCGTTCACCCGCTCGACACCCGCACCCGATGGGGTGGGCCGAACCCACCCCGCCGAGGAGCAGCATGAGCACCACGAGCCACCGACACGACCCGGGTGTCCGGGACGGCCCCGTGCGCCCCGTCGGTGCGGCGCGGGCCGGCTCCCGGGAGCGCCGCCGCGCCGGCGGTCCGCGGACCCTGATCGGCGAGGCCCGCCGGGGCGAGGTGCACGCGATGAGCTTCGAGATCGGGCCCGACGACGAGGACGCCGGCAGCGGCCTGGACCCCTGGCCGGCGCGGGAGCCGCTGGTGACCCGGCTGCTGGAGCTCGAGCAGCCGACCGTGCTCGGCGTCCAGGACGTCGGCTTCGAGCAGCTGCGGGCGGTCGAGGACGGTCTGCCGCTGCGCTACCGGATGGTCGGCTCCGGCGCCGAGGGGGGTTCCCGCGGGGCGCACTGCCCGATCTTCTACGACGGCGGCCGGCTGCGGCTGGAGGCCTGGGAGCAGTGGTGGCACTCCGAGACGCCGGGGCTGACCGGCTCGACCGCCTGGGGCGCGACCACCCCGCGGGTCACCGTCTGGGCACGGTTCGTCGAGCTGGCCACCGAGCGGGCCTTCGCCGTGGTCAACACCCGGCTGGAGGCGGACCCGCCGGAGGCCCGGGAGCAGGCGGCCACCCTGCTGGCCCGCCGCGTCCGCCGCGACGCCCTGCCCACCGTGGTCACCGGCGGCTTCGGCCGTGAGCTCGACGACGACTGCCCGCTGGCCCGGACCGCCCACCTGTGCGACACCTGGACCTCGGCCAGCCAGCGGCTGACCCCGCTGGTGGGCACCACCCGCACCGCAGACGGCCTCGACCCCGACGGCCCGCGGGTCGACCAGGTGCTGGCCAGCCCGGGGGTGCGGGTGCTGCGCTCGGCCATCAACACCACCACCTTCCTGGGGCGGGTGCCCAGCCGGCACGTGCCGGTGCAGGCCCTGCTCCGGCTCTGAGCGCCCCCGCGGCCGGCGGCGCTAGCCTGCGGTGCGTGCCCGCCCCCGACGTCCGCCTGCAGCCGCTGGCCCGGGGTCGCGTGGCCTCCCTCGGCGAGGCCGGGCAGCGGTGGCTCGACGGGCTCCCGCTGCTGCTCGAGGAGCTGCAGCGCCGCTGGGACGTCCGGCTGGAGGGCCGGGGGCTGCCCGGCGGCAGCGCCTCCTGGGTGGGACGGGCGGTGGCCCGCGACGGGTCGCCGCGGGTGGTCAAGGTCGCCGTCCCCGGGCACGACCTGGCGGGCGAGGCGCTGGTGCTGTCCCTCGCTGAGGGACGTGGGCTGGTCCGGCTGCACGGCCACGACCCGGAGGCCGACGCGGTGCTGCTGGAGGCCCTGGGACGTCCGCTGGGCAGCACCCGGCTGCCGCCGGAGGAGAAGCTCGACCACCTGGTGGCGGCGCTGCGTGAGGTGTGGCGGCTGCCCGCGGACCGGTTCCCGGTCCCGGGACCCGGCGAGGACAAGGCCAGCGGCCTGACCCGGCTGGTGCTGGACACCGACGCCCGGCTGGGGCACCCGTGCCCACCTGAGGTGCTGCACCGCGCCCTCGACCACGCGGCCCGCCGCGCCGCCGACCACCGGCCCGACCGCTGCGTCGTGGTGCACGGCGACCCGCACGCGGGCAACGCCCTGGCCAGCGACGACGGGGGCCTCCCCTACCGGCTGATCGACCCCGACGGCTTCCTGGCCGACCCCGCCTACGACCTGGGGGTCGTGCTGCGGGACTGGACCGACCTGGGCGGACGCCCCCGGGAGCGGCTCGAGGGCGCGTGCGCCAGACTGGCCGAGGCCGCCGGGCTGCCGGCGCAGGCGGTGTGGGAGTGGGCCTTCCTGGAGCGGGTGTCCACCGCGCTGCACCTGCTCGACCTGGGCGCCGAGACGCTGGGCCGGCGGCTGCTCGACTCGGCCTCGGCGCTGCTGTGAGCGCTCCGGCCGGCAACGAAGAGGAACATCCGGAAACCGCTGTTAGGGTCCAGCCATGACCAGCTGGCCCCGGGTGACCGCCCGCCACGTCGCCGCACGGGCGGGTGTCTCGCCGGGCACCGTCTCCAAGGCGCTGTCGGGCAAGGGGGCGGTGCACCCCGACACCCGCGACCGGATCCTGACCGCGGCCCGGGAGCTGGGGTTCCGCTCCAACCGCGGGCCGGTGGGGCACGAGCCGGTCCGTGCCCGCACTGTCGGCCTGGTCATCCGCGAGCCCTTCGCCCGCCGGACGGCCCCGGTCGTGACGGGGGCCATCGAGGCGCTGGCGGAGCGCGACATCGCGCTGCTGCTGTGCGACGGCCGCGGCGACGCCATCCGGGAGCAGTACTTCGTCGAGTCCCTGCTGCGCCGCGGGGTGGACGGCATCCTGGTCGCCGGCGGCAGCCGCGGCAGCTTCTCCCGGTCGCCGCTGCAGGGCCGGCTCGACGTCCCGGTGGTGTACGTGATGGCGGCCTCGACCGACCCGCGCGACCTCTCGGTGGTGCCCGACAACCGGGGTGGCGCCGAGCAGGCCGTGGCCCACCTGGTCGCCACGGGCCGCCGGCGGCTGGCCTGCATCTTCGGGCCCCGCCGCGAGGAGGCCGCGCAGGTCAAGACGGCCGCCACCGTGGAGGTGCTGGCGGCCTCGGGGCTGGAGCTGGCCGCGGAGCCCCTGTACGGGCACTGGGACGAGCAGTGGGGGCGCCAGGCCGCCATGCAGCTGGTGCACAGCCAGACGCCCTTCGACGGCCTGGTCTGCGGCAACGACCTGATCGCCCGCGGCGCCACCGGCGCGCTGCACGAGCTGGGGCTCTCGGTGCCGGAGGACGTCGGCGTCATCGGCTTCGACAACTGGGACGTCATGGTGGAGGGCAACCGGCCGCGGCTGTCGAGCATCGACCTGTCCCTGCCGGAGGTGGGACGGACGGCGGCCACCCGGATGGCCGCCGAGATCGACCAGTTCTCCGGGGAGGGCGGGGTCGTGACGGTCGAGTGCCTGCTCGTCCCGCGGGAGTCCACGGCCGTGCCACGTCGCGGCACCGCGCGGGTCACGCCCCTCGTCGAGGCCACACGTCCCGCGTCCCGGGCAGGGGGCTGACACCACGGCCGCCGCTGTGCTGGCATGGGAGCCACCACCGAGCGGAGGGGACGACGTGCCCAGCAGCAGCGACTGGCGGGACCGGCTGGTGGCCGAGCTGCGCGAGGAGCTGCTCGGCCGGCACCCCGGCGACGAGGAGGGGCGCATGCTGCACGCGCCCGGCTTCCGCACCGGCGGCAGGTACTACGTCTTCGTGACCGCCGACGAGCTCGTCCTCAAGCTGCCCGCGCCGCGGGTGCAGGAGCTCATCGCGGGCGGCCAGGGCAGCCCCTGCTCGCCGCGGCCCGGGCACCCGATGCGCGAGTGGGTGCAGCTCGCCGTGGCCGACGCCGCGACCGCGCTGCCGCTGGTGCTGGAGTCGCGGGCCTTCGTGGCGGCCCAGGTGCCGAGGTGAGCCCGGACCGTCGACCCGGGTGGGCGCTCGACGAGGTCGGCAGCGCAGGCCGGGAGAACCTCGATCCCGACCACGTCGCCCGCTACGACGCCATCGAGGACGCCGCCGCCGAGGAGGTCGCCTGGTTGCGGGCCGCCGGCGTGCTGCCGTGCGACGTGGTGGTGGACCTGGGGGCGGGCACCGGGCAGTTCACCCTCGCCGTGGCCGGCACCGCCCGGCGCGTCGTGGCGGTCGACGTCTCGACCCCGATGCTGGCCCGGTTGCGGACCAAGCTGGTCAGCGACGGGGTGGAGGGTGTCGAGACGGTCCAGGCAGGTTTCCTCAGCTACCGGCACACAGGTGCCCCAGCCGATCTCGTCTACTCCAGGTACGCCCTGCACCACCTGCCCGACGCCTGGAAGGCCATCGCGCTGACCCGCGCCCGGGCGCTGCTGCGACCTGGCGGCACGCTGCGGCTCTGGGACCTGGTGCTCGACTTCCCGGCCCAGGAGGCGGAGCAGCGCTTCGAGGCCTGGTGCGCCAGTGCGGGTGACGCGGGCACGGGCGGCTGGAGCCGGGCCGACTTCGAGGAGCACCTGCGCGAGGAGCACTCCACCTTCAGCTGGCTGCTGGAGCCGATGCTGGAGCGCGCGGGCTTCGCCGTCCGGGACCGGGCGGTCAGCGAGGACCGGATGTTCGTCCGGTACCTGCTGACCGCCGTCTGATCCTCAGTCGCCCGGCATCAGGCGCTTCAGCAGACCGCCGGCCTGCACCTGCGCCCGCTGCTGCTCCCCGGCGTAGCTGCTGAGCACCAGCAGCGAACCGGTCAGCACGGGGACGGCCCACTGCAGCAGCTTCAGCTTGCGCATCGCCGCGGCCACGTCGGGCGGGGTGCCGACCGAGGGCTCGGTGCCCGACTCGGCGGGCGGGGCCTCGGCGCTGGAGACCTTCTTGCCGAGCACCCGGCTGTAGGCGGTGACTCCGAGGGCGGCGGCGGTCAGCAGGGTCTTGACGACCGACATCGTCCCCACGCCCTGCTGGGCGGCGATCCGCTCCTTGTTGCCGGCGAGCTGCCCGACCGAGCCGAGCAGGTGGGCGCCGATGGCGAGCGCGTTGACCGGGGTCCAGGCGTCCCAGCCGACGTTGGCGACCTTGCCGGCCGCGCGGGCGCTGTCCGCGGCTCCGGCGGCCTTGTTCAGACCGACGGCGTTGGCGAGGGTCCCGCCGAACCAGGCCGACAGGCCGACGTCGTGCAGGGCGCGTGACACGGTGTTCGTGGGCATGGCACTTCCTTCCCGATGGTGTGCTGGCCGCGGTGGCGGCCGGTGCAGGGTTCCTACCCGGCGCCCTGCGGTGGATGCACCCCGGTGCCGCCCGGGCGTGGCGCGCGGTCCTGCCCGGGCGCGGCACGCCTCCCGTCGCTGGTTGACAGGGCGGGCGCCGGCGTGGGCAGCATGAGCCCGCCCAACGCCTGCGAAAGGGAAGAGATGTACTTCATCGTGGTCAAGTTCCAGACCAAGCCCGAGTGGACCGACCGGTGGCTCGGCCTGGTGGACGACTTCACCCGCGCGACCCGGGCCGAGCCGGGCAACCTGTGGTTCGAGTGGTCGCGGAGCGTGGAGAACCCCCACGAGTTCGTCCTGGTCGAGGCCTTCACCGACGACGGCGCCGCCCCGCACGTCCAGAGCGAGCACTTCCAGAAGGCGATGAAGGACCTCCCCCAGGCCCTCGCCTCGACCCCGAAGATCGTCAGCCGGCAGGTGGAGGGTGAGGGCTGGGGCGAGATGGGTGAGATGCAGGTGGAGCCGACGCCGGGCGGATGATCTCGGCCAGCGCGGCCCCGGCCCGCAGCAGGGCCAGGGACCGCGCGGCGAGGGCCAGCAGCCTGGCGTCGAGCGCCTCGACCGAGGAGCTGACGTCGCCGAGCTCACGGACGGCGGTGAGAGCGGCGCGCACCTCCGGGACCCGGTAGCCGCCCGCCCGCAGCGCCGCGGTGATCCGCGCCTCCCGGACGGCCGTGACGTCGTAGCGCCGCGCGGTCCCGGCCCGCGTCGCGATCCGCTGGGGCCTGACCAGGCCGACCTGCTCCCAGAAGCGGAGGGCCGAGGCGTTGACCCCCAGGGCCTGCGCCAGCTCGCCGATGGTCATCGCGTCGGCGTCGACGGCAGGGGCGTCGGTGCGCTTCTCCTCGCCGATGGCCAGCAGCGCCTCGCGCGCGACCAGCGCCTGGGCGCGCTCGCGGCCCAGACGTGCGTGCAGGGAGCCGACCAGGGCGACGGCCTCGACCTCCGGCAGGTGCCGGACCTCGCGCAGGGCCCGCCGGGCCTCGACCGGACCGACCGCCAGCGCGAGGTCGCGGTAGGCCCGCAGCGCGTGGACGTGGGCGTCGGTGAAGCGCCGGTACCCGTTGGCCCGGCGCTCCGCGGCGGGGATCACACCCAGCGCCTCCAGGTCGCGGACCTGCTGCGCCGAGTAGCCGCTCGCGGCCACGACGTCGGCGGTGTTCACCGTGCCAACCCTCCATAAGCACTTCAGCTCCATGCTCGAACCATGAGTATGGAGCAGATCCTCGCCACCGTCCGCGGCCTCGACCACGTCCTGGTCCTCTCACCCACCGAGGGGAGCGCGTTCCCCCCGCTCGCCTGGGGTGACCACTTCTTCTACGTCAGCCCCGACGGCCAGGTGCCCCAGCGGGAGCAGCCGTACGCGACCATCGTCACCAAGGACTACCCGGACGACACCCTGTGCGGTCTGGACGACCCCGATCGCTGGCGGCTGAACATCCACGTCGGGAGACGGGCGCTGCTCGAGCTCACCGGCGACGACGGCGGGGACGAGGCGCGGTCCTGGGACTACGGCGGCTCGGACGTCCTGCTCCCCCACCCCCTCTACCGGACGCAGGGGTGGGTGGCGGTCGTGAACCCCGGCCCGCGGACCGGGGCGCTGGCGCTGCGGCTGCTGCGGGAGGCGCACGAGGCCGCGGCCCGGCGGAGCCGGCGGCGCCACCCGGAGGCGTGGCACCGGACGTCCTCGCAGTGACGAGGCCCCTCGTCCACCAGGGCGACCCCACCGGGGAACGCGAGAGCTCCCCCGGGGAGCACCGTCGGGACGGTGCTCCCGCAGGGGAGCTCGACGCTGGTCAGGCTCGGTCGGTCACCGCCCCAGCCCGGTTCGAGACCGGCGACGGCGGGCGATCAGCACCCCGCCCCCAGCCAGCACCAGCACCAGACCGGCGAGCAGGGCCGCGACCATCGCACCCGGTGCACCGGTGTCGGGCAGCTGCCCACCACCGGCCGGGGAGTGGCCGGGAGCCTGCGGCTGGCCAGGAGCGGGATCCTGCGGCTGGCCCGGGCCCGGAGCGGGGGCCTCGGGCTCCTGGACCGGGTTCTCGGTGCAGAGCACGCTGCCCTCCACGCACACCCCGTCGGCCGGGCTGGTCTGACCGGTCGGGGTCACGAAGTTCGCCAGCACGTGGTCGCCCTGCTCGGCCCAGTCCCGCACCTGCACGGTGTAGGTGACCGTCACGGTCTGCCCGGGAGCCAGGGTGCCCTGCACGGTGTACTGGTCGTCGCCCTCGGCGACGGTCAGCACGTCCTCCGACGGAGTCGGGAACTCGGTCACCGTGGCGTCGTCGAGCACACCGGCCATGTGGTCGGTGTGGTCCACCGCACCGTCACCTGCGCCCTCGTTGGTGAAGGTCAGGGTGTAGGACAGCTCGTCACCCTGCTGCACCTCCGTGCCGGTGGTCGGGTCCACCGTCTTGACCACGGAGACGTCGGAGACCGGGTTGGAGGTGCAGTCCTCGCCGTCGGTGCAGACCGGCTCCTCCGGGGTCTCGTCGCTCGGGTCGAGGAGGAAGTTCGCCAGCTGCGAGTCCCCCTGCTCGTCCGGGTCCAGCACCGTCACCGTGTAGGTGACGGTGACCGTCTGACCGGGCGCCAGCTCACCGGTGACGGTGAACCGGTCGTCGGTCAGCGCCGACACTGACAGGGCGTCGTCGGAGACGACGGGGTCGGAGGTGATCTCGGCGTCGTCGAGCACGTGGGTCAGGTCGTCGACCCGCTCCACGCCACCGGCTGCGCTGCCCTCGTTGCTGAAGGTCAGCGTGTAGGTCAGCTCGCTGCCGGCCTGCACCGAGGCCCCCGTCTCCGGGCTCACGCTCTTGCTGTCGACCACCTTGGCGGCGGGGTTGCTGGTGCAGTCCTCGCTGCCCTCCTCGCACACCGGGTCGGTCATCGGCGGGTCGTCCGGGTCGAGGAGGAAGTTCGCCAGGGTGGCGTCTCCCATCTCGTCGGCGTCCTTGACCGTGGCGGTGTAGGTGATGGTCACGACCTGGCCGGCGGCCAGCTCACCGGTGATGGAGAACCGGTTCTCGCTGATCTCCGACACGCTCAGAGCCGGGTCCGACACCGACGGGGCCACCGTCAGGTCCACGTCGTCGAGCAGGTGGGTCAGGTCGTCGACCCGATCCACCGCACCCGCGGCGGTGCCCTCGTTGCGGAAGGTCAGGGTGAACGTGAGCTCCTGACCCGAGACGACCTCGGTGCCCGACTCCGGGTCGACCGACTTGGAGTCCAGCACCTTCGGCGCCGGGTTGGACGTGCAGTCCTCGCTGCCCTCTTCGCACGTCGGCTCCTCCGGAGTCTCCTCCTCCGGGTCGAGCAGGAAGTTCGCCAGCGTGGCGTCACCCATGTCCACGGCCTCACGCACCAGCACCGTGTAGGACACCGTGACCGTTCGGCCGGCAGCCAGCTCACCGGTCACCGAGATCCGGCCGTCCTCGACCCCCGACACCGTCAGCGCCGGGTCAGAGGCCACCGGGGCGCTGACCAGGTCCGCGTCGTCCAGCACGTGGGTCAGGTCGTCGACCCGGTCCACGCCGCCCGCACCGGTACCGATGTTGGCGAAGGTCAGCGTGTAGGTGACCTCCTCACCCGGGACCACCGCGGTGCCCGACTCCGGTGCCACGGACTTGGAGTCCACGACCTCCGCGACCAGGTTGCTGGTGCAGGTGGGGTCACCGTCCTGGCACACCGTGCCGGGCGGCGGCACCTCCTCATCGGGTGAGAGGGCGAAGTTGGCGAGCACGTTGTCGCCGCGATCGCCGTCGGGCAGCACCGTCACGGTGTAGGTCACCGTGAACGCCTCGCCGTCCGGCACCGTGCCGGTGACGGTGAACTCGCCGTCGGCGATCTCCGAGACCGTCAACGCCGGGTCGGAGGCGGCCGGGGCCGAGGTGATCTCGGCGTCGTCCAGCACACCGGCCAGGTGGTCGCGCCAGCCGTCGACCTCGGCCGGAGCCGAGCCCGTGCTGTCGAAGGTGAGCGTGTAGGTCAGGTCCTCACCGGCGGAGACGGTGCTGCCGTCAGCCGGGGAGACGTCCTTGGTCACGACCACGCGACCGCCGGGCACCGTCACGAACGCGCACGGCAGACCGGTCTCGGGGTCGAGCCCGTCCTCGTCGCGCGGGTTGCAGACGGGCGTGGCCGGCGGGTTCTCCGGGTCCACCGGGTCGGCCGGGCCGAAGGCCACGTTGGCCAGGGTGGCGTCGCCGTCGGACGGACCGGTGTAGGTCACCGTGTAGGTGATCTCGACCGACTCGTCGGCGGCCAGCGCCCCGGTCCAGAAGATCCGCGGCTCCACCACGACCGGCTCGCCGCCCACCGAGGCCTGCACCGACTCGAGGTCGAGGTCGGCGTCGTCCAGGACGTCGGTCAGGTCGTCGACCACCGAGGCCGGAGCGGCCTCGGTGAAGACGCCCGGTCCGTCGTTGGTCGCGGTGACGGTGAAGGTGACCTCGTCACCCTGCTGCAGGGTCTGGTCGAGGTCGGCGACCTTCTCGATCGACAGCGACGGCAGCAGCAGCTCCGTGGTGGCGCAGGGCTCACCGGTGACCGGGTCGTTGCCGCCCTCCTCGCACACCGGCGGCTCCGGCGTCTCGTCGGTCGGGTCGGCCGGCACCCAGGACACGTTGCGCACGGCCCCGTCCCCGGCACCGGTCAGCGTGACCGAGTAGGTCAGGGTCACCGTGTCACCGGCGCCGAGGGCCCCGGTCCAGGAGATCAGCGGCTCGGCGTAGCCGGCCTCACCGGCAGCCGCACCGTCGACGACGGCGGTCAGGCTGCCCTCGTCGAAGGTGGCGTCGTCGACCACGCCGGCCAGGCTGTCGAAGATCACGGCCGGGTCGTCTGCGGTGTAGTCGGCCGTGCCGGTGTTGGTGGCGGTCACCGTGTAGGTGACGACGTCACCAGGGCGGGAGTCGGCGGTGGCCGTCGAGGTCTTGGCGACCTCGATCGGACGCTGCAGGACCAGGTAGTCCTCCACCTCACCGGCCGAGGCGGGACCGGTCGGCAGCGGCGCGTCGACAGCACCCGGGAACAGCCGGAGGCGGGCGTAGGTGTTGCCCTCCACCGTGGCACCGGCCGGGAAGGTCAGCGCGTACTGCGCCGTCCCCGAGCCAGCCGGCACCGCGACCGTGACCAGCTCGTCGGCGTCGAAGGTGCCGTTCCCGTCCAGGTCGATCCAGCCGGCCAGCGTGGCCGCCTCGGCGGTGTCGTTGGTCACGGTGACCGACACGGTGGTGTCGGCGTTGGCGTTCAACGTGATGGGGCCCGGCAGGGCGTCGTCCAGGTCGGCGTCGGCGGCCGCACCAGCGGTGCCGTCGGTCTCGCTGGTCACCGACCCGCCCAGCACCAGCGGGGCGTCGTCGTCGGCGAAGCCGGGGATCGAGTGACGAGGCCCGTCCGCACCCAGCGTGGTGCCGTAGGAGTCCGGCGCGTCACCGAAGTCGATCGGCAGCGGCGAGCTGGCGCACCGGGTGCCGTCGTTCAGACCACTGGCCGGACCGGCCGCGAAGAACGGAGCCGTGCCCGCGGTCACGTCGACGCGGAAGATGCTCCCCGTCACGTTGTCGGAGGCGTAGAGGAAGTCCGGGTCGGCGTACGTGGCACCGAACAGGTTCCCACCCAGGGAGCCGAGGTCGGCCTCCACGGTCATCTCCTGGGTGGCCAGGTCGAAGCGCCCCAGGTGGGAGGCGCCGGCCGAGCGGAGCATGGTCCACAGCGCACCGGTGCCGGGCAGGTAGGACCAGTCGGCACCGGGGACGATCCCGGCGGGCAGGGTGAAGCTGTCGGAGTCGACGACCTCACCGTAGGTCGCCGAACCGGGGCGCAGGTCGACCTGCCACCAGGTTCCGCCGCCGTCGCCGGCCCAGTAGAAGCCCTCGTCGTCGACCTCGCCCACGGGGAAGGCGGCGTCGGGGATCTCGTCGGGGTTCGCGATCGGGATCGCGACGCCGTCGGCACCGACCCGGACGATGTCGCCGGAGCCGTTGGTGCCGTAGACGTAGTTGTCCAGCACGTTGTAGCCCACGGCGTTGACCGTCTGGTCGTCGACCGTGTCCACGGTCTCGTAGGCACCCGTGACCAGGTCGACGCCGATGATCGAGGTCGGCGGGGCGTTGGTGGGGTACTGGAACAGCAGGCCGGGAGCACCGGGGGCGCAGGAGAACACCGGCTGGGTCACGAAGGTCACCGTGGAGTCCCCGGGCGGGTTCAGACCCACCATGTCGGAGAGGTTGTCCGGACCGTTGTCGTAGCTGCCCGCCGTGTCGGAGGTGACGTCGACCGTGATGGTGCAGGAGACCTCACCGGCTGCCAGCGCACCGCCGGTCACCGCGATCGTCGAGCCCGAGGCGTCGACGTCCGCGTCGCAGGTGCCGCCGGTGGTGACGGGCTCGGCCACGGTCAGTCCGTCGGCCAGGGTGTCGGTGAACGCCCACCCGTCCTTGGCCGCCAGCTCGGAGGTGTTGGTGACGGTGAAGGTGAGCGTCGACCGAGCGTCGACGAAGGCCTGGGTCGGGGCGAACGACTTGTCCAGCTGGGGCGTGACGTCGAGGATCTGGATGTTGTCGAAGGCGGCGTCGTTGCCGATGCCGGAGCCGTTCTGGTTGGCCATCCGCACCCCGAGGGAGGAGCCGCTGAAAAGCACCGACCCGTCGGACGTGTAGGTGCCCACGTTGACCGCGCGCTCCGGCAGGGTGCCGACGGCGGGAGCGGTGACGGTCTGCCCGGAGGAGCAGGCGTTGACCACGCCGCCCACCGGCGTCGCGGCGCCTGCGTCGTCGAGCAGGCTGAACTGGTACCGCGGTGCGGACACCTCGCAGTTGACCGCCGAGGTGTCGACGCTGAAGGTCAGGTAGCGACCCGTGGACGTGGGCAGGGCGATCGGGTCGACGGTCTGGAACTGGGTGGCACCGGCGCCCGGGTTGCCCTGGGTGTAGGCCGCCACGGCGTGGTTGACCGCCGGGTTGGGTGCGCCGGCGTGCTCGCCCAGGGCCCAGGCGAGCTGGCGCAGGTTCGCGGAGTAGATCTGCTGCGCGCAGTTGCCCAGCCGGGACACCGGCGTGTCGTAGTCGACGATCTGGCCGTTGCAGGCGGTCAGCCACACGTCGTCCGCGGTGTAGGTCTGGCCGGTCTCACCGACGTAGTCCTCGAGATTCACCGGCGCGGTGCTGCCGAGCTCGTTCTCGAAGCCCTCCGCGTACAGCACCACGGGAGCCGAAGGCACACCGGGGTTGCCGGGCGCCGCCTCCGCCACCGGCGACGGGCCGGCCACCAGGCCGACCGCCGACAAGGACGATGCGAGCACCGCCAGCGACGTGGTCCCCACCAGTGTCTTGCGGAGGCGGCCGGCGAGGCCGCCCCTCCGCGACGACGGGTGCGCCGCCCCCATCGGGGCCACGTTCTCTGCTGCTCTCATCTCACCTGATCCGTAGTAGGTCGCAGCGACCGACCCGGAGCACGACACCCACGGGTCGGACGCTGCCAGACAGCGATCTCCCCCGAGACACATCCGCGCTATTCCTACCGCCTGCCGCACCCGCGGCGACAGGGCTAATACCGACTTAGCCCCCCTCTTAGCCCCCTGGGCGCGGCACCTGGACGCGGAAGGGGTTGACACGTGTCAGGTCACATCGCATGCTGATGACCTGACACGTGTCAGGTTCCCGATCGACGTCGCTCGAGGAGATCTTCATGGCAGACCTCAGTCGCCGCGCGCTGCTCACCGTGGCGGGGCTCGGGGCGGTGGGTACGGCGGTCTCGTGGCCCCGGCTCACCTCCGCCGACATCCCCGGCCGCGGTGAGGACGCCCTCACCATCGCCATCCTCGGCACCGCGCAGGACGCCGAGGCCCGCACCGAGCTGGTGGCCGCCTTCCGGCGCCGCCACCCCGAGATCGCCGTGCAGATCCAGGCCGTCCAGGGCCAGGACTGGGGCAACTTCTTCGCCAAGATCCTCACCATGGTGGCGGCGGGCACACCGCCGGACCTGGTGGTCGTGGCCACCGAGGGAGCGCAGCTGTTCGCCGAGCGGCTGGCCCACCCCCTCGACGACTACGTCCGCCGCGACGCCGCCGAGATGTCGGACTACTTCGGCGACGTGCACCCGGCGCTGGTCGAGGCGTTCATGTACCAGGGGAGCCTGTTCCAGGTCCCGGTCGACTTCAACGCCGCGAACGTCTACTACAACACCTCGGCCTTCGAGCGCGCCGGCCTCTCGCGGCCGGCCGACGACTGGACGGTCGACGACTTCCTGTCCGTGGCCCGGGGGCTGCGCGACAGCGCGAAGGGCACCTTCCGGCCGTACTTCTGGACCAACCGGCTCTTCGGCGGCGTGGNNNNGGATGTGGCAGCAGTTCTACGCCGGCGACCCGGCGGCGGACGGTCGCGGCGGCGGCTTCCAGTGGCTGGAGCCCAACGCCGAGGACCCGCGGGTGTTCGAGTCCTTCGAGTTCCTGGCCGACCTGGTCCGCGAGGACCTCGCCTCCAGCCCCGCCCAGGGCGGGGGCACCGAGCTGGTCTCCCGCTTCGCCGACGGCCTGATCGGGATGACCCCGGCCGGCGGCTACTGGGTGTCCGGGCTGGCCGAGGGCGGGATGGGCGACGACGAGTACGACGTCACCTTCTTCCCGCGGTGGCGCAGCCAGCGGCACCAGTTCGGAGCCGCCGGCTACGCGATGATGCGCACGTCCCAGCGCAAGGACGCAGCGTGGGAGTGGATCAAGTTCTGCGCCAGCCGCGAGGGCATGCGGCTGCAGTTCCCCGAGCCCAACACCACCCCGGTGCGGCGCTCGATGCTCACCGAGGACTTCTACGCCGACGCCGGTCCCCGGCACTGGCAGGTCTTCTACGACACCCTCGACCAGTTCTCCGACACCGCCCCGATCCCGGCACCGCCGCAGCAGGCCGCCGTCGAGACAGCGCTGGTCAAGAACGTGGTCAACGCCATCAACGGCGACACCGGCACCGCGCTGGCCACCCTGCAACGCGATCTCGAGCTGGCTCTGAGGAGGACGGCATGACGACCCTCGGCACCGCGGCGCCGCTCGCCGCCGACCGACCCGCCGGGACCAGCGCCGACCCGGCGCCGCGAACCCCGACCGGCACCCCCACCGCCGGCCGGCGGCTGGTGGCCGCGCTGTTCCTCGCCCCCACGGTGCTCGGCCTGGGGATCTTCACCTTCGTGCCGATCCTGGCCTCGATCGGGCTGTCGTTCTTCCGCTGGGACGTGATCACCGCGCCCGAGTTCGTGGGGCTGGCCAACTTCGCCGACCTGGTCACCGACCCCACCGTGCGACGGTCCTTCCTCAACACCTTCGGGTTCGTGGCGGTGGCGGTGGTGCTGCAGCTGGTGGTCGCCCTCGGGTTGGCCGTGCTGGTGCAGTCCCGGCTGCCCGGCTGGCTGCGGGTGGTGTTCCGCTCGGTGTTCTTCTTCCCGCTGATCCTGTCGGCCGCCTCCGTCTCGCTGGTGATGGCCTACCTCTTCAACGAGGACTTCGGCGCCGTCAACGCCGTGCTGCGCACGCTCGGGCTGGGCGACGTGCCGTGGCTGACCACCGGGCCGGGCGCCGCCGCGGTCGTCGTCATGGTCTACGTCTGGCAGAACTTCGGCTTCTCGTTCCTGCTGTTCCTGGGCGGGCTCTCCTCGATCCCGAAGGAGGTGGACGAGGCCAGCGCGATCGACGGTGCCACGGCGGGCCGCCGGTTCCGGCTGGTGACCCTGCCGCTGCTCTCCCCCACCCTGCTGGTCGCCTCGGTGATGGCCATGATCAGCGCCCTGCAGATCTTCGACCAGCCCTACGTGCTGACCCGCGGCGGCCCCGGCGACACCACCCGGACCGCGGTGATGGTGATCTACGAGTCCGCCTTCCAGCAGCTGCAGTTCGGCCGCGCCTCGGCCATCGGCATCGTGCTCACCTGCGTGATCGTGGCCGTCACCGCCCTCCAGTTCCGCCTCAGCCGTCGCTACGTGCACTACCAGTGAGGACCCGACCATGACCGCGCTCGCCCCCGCCCTGCCCGCCCGGCACCGGGCCACCACCCCCGTCGCCGCCGCCGGCACGGCGGCCCGGCTGCTCGTCCTGCTGCTCGCCACCGCACTCACCCTCGGCCCGGTCGTGTGGACCGTGGTCACCGCGCTGACCCCCACCGAGGAGGGCACCGGCGCCGTCCGCCCCGGGTTCAGCGCCTTCGTCGACGTCTTCGCCCAGGTCGACTTCGCGCTGCTGTTCCTCAACAGCGTGCTGGTCACCGGCCTCTGCGTGGCCGGGCAGATGATCACCGCCGCGATGGCCGGCTACGTGCTGGCCGCCATCGACTTCCGCGGCCGCCAGCTCGTCTTCGGAGCCATCCTGGCCACCATGATGGTGCCGATGCAGGTGACGATCGTCCCGGTGTTCATGCTGATCCGCGGGATGGGGCTCTCCGACACCCTGCTCGCGCTGATCCTGCCGGCGGTGCCGACCGCCTTCGGCACCTTCCTGATGCGCCAGTACTTCCTCGGCCTACCGGTCGAGCTCGGCGAGGCCGCCTCGATCGACGGCGCCGGACCGTTCAGGACCTTCTTCTCCGTCTACGCACCGCTGGCGCTGCCCGGCATGGCCATCGTCGGCATCCTGGCCTTCAACTACCACTGGAACGAGTTCTTCCGCCCGCTGATCCTGACCATCTCCGAGCAGAACCACATCCTGCCGCTCGGCCTGGTGACGCTGCAGGGCAACCTGGGCACCGGCAGCGTGTCCACGGTGCTGGCAGGGGTCGTGCTGTCGATGATCCCGGCCCTGGTCGTCTTCGTGATCGGGCAGCGCCCGCTGCGCGAGGGCCTGACGGCGGGAGCGAGCAAGTGAGCGCCACCTCGGACGCGCGCCCGCGCTGGCACATCCGCCCGGCGAGCGGCTGGTTGAACGACCCCAACGGCCTGGCCCGGGTCGACGGGCGCTACCACGTCTTCTTCCAGCACCACCCGACCTCCGTGACCCACCAGGCCATCCACTGGGGTCACGCCTCGTCCACCGACCTGGTCCGCTGGCGGGAGGAGCCGATCGCCCTCACCCCGCGCCCGGGCAGGCCTGACGCCCACGGCTGCTGGACGGGCTGCCTGGTCGACGACGCCGGTACCCCGACGATCGCCTACAGCGCGGTGGCCGACGCCTCCGGGCGGGCCGACGTCGTGCTGGCCCGCTCCGACCGGACCCTGCGCGAGTGGCACGTCGACGGCCACGCGACCGTGCCGATGCCCGAGGTGGACGGCGTCACCGCCGTCCGCGACCCCTTCGTCTTCGTCCACCGCGGCGTCCGGTGGGGGGTGCAGGGTGCCGGGGCGGTCGGCGGCGAGCCGCGGCTGCTGCTGTGGCGCTGCGACGACCTCACCCGCTGGGAGCCGCGCGGCACGCTGGTCGACCTGTCCGACCCGGTGCTGGCCGAGGTGGCGCCGGCCGAGATCTGGGAGTGCCCGAACCTGGTGCCGGTCGGCGACGACTGGGTGCTGGTCGTCTCGCTGTGGCGGACGGTGGACGGCCGGCACGCGCTCTCCGGCGTCCGCTGGGTGGTCGGCGACCTCGTCCCCGACGGCGGGGGGCTGCGCTTCGTGGGCGCCCGCGGCGGGGTGCTGGACGAGGGCCCCACCTTCTACGCGCCCCAGCTGCTGCTCGACACCGCCTCCTCCCGGGTGCTGCTGTGGGGCTGGGCCTGGGAGCACGGCCGCGACGAGGAGCAGGTGGCGCGGCAGGGCTGGGCCGGCGTGCTCACCTGCCCGCGGGAGCTGGACGTGGTCGACGGCGCGGTGGTGGTCCGGCCCGCCCCCGAGCTGGACGCCCTGCGCGGGCCGGAGCTGCGGCCCGACGCCGACGGCCGGCTCACCGCGTCCTCCTTCGAGCTGCAGGCCGCCGGCCCTGGTGGGCTCGCGGTCACCGGTGCCGGCGGGGACGTCGAGCTCGCCCGCTGGGGTGCCGGGGCCCGGGTGCTGGTCGACGGCTCGCTGGTCGAGGTGTTCGAGGCCGACGGACGCACCTTCACCACGCGCGGCTACCCGGTGGCGGGCTGGCGCGTGCGCGGCGACGCCCGGGTGCTGGAGCTGGCGCCCTGAGCCGTGCGCACGGCATCCGTGCTGGCAGAATTCCGGTGTGGTCGGGAGGGACGGCGTGCGCAAGGTGACCTCGCAGGACGTCGCCCGGCGGGCCGGGGTGTCCCGGGCCGCGGTCTCGCTGGTGCTCAACGGCCGCGGCAGCGGCAACATCGCCCCCGAGAAGCAGGAACTCATCCGCGCCGCCGCCCGCGAGCTGGGCTACGTCCCCAACGCGGCGGCGGTGAACCTGCGGGTGCAGCGCACCCGGACCATCGGCCTGGTCACCGACACCATCGCCACCACGGCCTTCGGCGGGGCCGTGGTCGCCGGGGCGATGGAACGCGCCGGCCAGGACGGCTACCTCACCATGGTGGTGGACACCGAGGACGACCCGGACGCGGAGGCCCGTGCCTTCGAGGCGCTGCAGCACCGCCAGGTGGACGGCTTGATGTTCGCCGCCCAGTCGCTGCGCGAGCACCCCGTCGACCACCTCGTCGGCGCCACGCCGGCGGTGCTCGCCAACTGCGTCGACCCGGGCGGCCACCACGGCGCCTGGTTCCCCGACGAGGTGGCCGGTGGCCGGCTGGCCACCCGGGCCGTGCTCGAGCGCGGGCACCGCGACATCGCCTGCCTGACCGGCGCCGCGCAGACCATGGCCACCGGGCTGCGGGCCCGCGGGTTCGAGCTGGAGCTGGCCGACGCGGGGGTGACCGGCTGCGGCACCCACCCCTGCGGCTGGGAGATCCGCGACGGTCACCGGGTGGCCACCGCGCTGCTCAGCCGCCCGGACCGTCCCACCGCCCTCGTCTGCGCCAACGACCGGGTGGCCATCGGGGCCGTGCTGGCCGCGACGGCGCTCGGGCTCTCCGTGCCCCAGGACGTCTCCGTGGTCGGCTACGACGACGACGAGAACGCCGCACCCGCCATGGTCCCGGCGCTGACCACCGTGGGGCTGCCGCACCGGGAGATGGGTGAGCAGGCGATGGGCGCGCTGCTGGCCCAGCTGGCCGGCGAGCCGCACCAGCCGGCGCAGGTGGCCATCCCCGGCCCGCTGATCCAGCGGGACTCGGTGGCCGCACCGCCGGCCAGGGTCCGTCCCGGCCGCTGACGCGGGCGCATCACCGGGGCCCGGGCGTCCCCTCCCGGGTCGGCTCGGGGCCGGTGTAGCGGGCCAGCGGGCGGAAGATCCGACCGCCGCCGGCCTGCTCCATCACGTGGGCGCCCCAGCCCACCACCCGGGCGCAGGTGAAGGTCGGGGTGAACATCGAGCGCGGGATGCCGCACTGCTCCATCACCACACCGGCCCAGTACTCGACGTTGACGTCCAGCCGGCGACCGGGCTTGAGCTCGGCCAGGGTGGTGAGCACACCGGTCTCGACGCCGGCGGCCAGCTCGTACAGCTCGCCTCCCAGCTCGGCGGCGATCCCGCGCAGCACCCGGGCGCGGGGGTCCTCGGTGGTGTACACGCCGTGGCCGAACCCCATCACCCGCTCCCCCGCGGCGACCTTCTGCCGCACCCACGCCGGCGCCCGCTCCGGGGAGCCGATCTCGTCCAGGGCGTCGAGCGCCCGGTCCGGCGCCCCGCCGTGCAGCGGACCGGTGAAGGTGCCGATGGCCCCGCACACCGCCGCCACCACGTCGGCGCCGGCGGAGGCGATCACCCGGGCGGTGAAGGTGGAGGCGTTGAAGCCGTGGTCCAGGGTGAGGCCGAGGTAGGTGCTGACGGCCCGCTCGACCGCCGCCCCGGGGGTGGACCCGGTGACCATCCGCACCCAGTTCGCCCCGGTCGAGAGCGACGGGTCCGGCGCGATCGGCTCCAGCCCGCGCCGCAGCCGGTGCAGCGACGCGAGCAGGGTCGGGGTCACCGCCGCCACCCGCAGCGCCTCGGCCCGCACCCGCTGCGGGGTCGAGCCCCAGACCGGGGCGAAGCCCTCCACCGCACCCAGCTGGGACAGCACCGTCCGCAGCCGCGGCATCAGGTCCCGCCCCTCGCCGCTTCCGGCCACCGCCGGCAGCAGCTGCTCGAGCTCGGGCGGCAGCTCACGCGCGGCGCCGACCTCCTCGACGAAGGCCGCGAGCTCGTCCGCCGAGGGCAGCCGGCCGTCGAAGAGCAGGTGCCAGCACTCCTCGAAGGAGCGCTCGACCGCCAGCCGGGTGGCGTCGTGCTCGCGGTAGTGGAAGAAGCCCTGCTCGCCGCGGACCTCTCCCAGCGCGGTGTCGGCCACCACCACGTTGCGCAGTCCGGGCGGGGCGATCAGCGTCTCGGTCATGCCCTCAGGCTGCGACCACGTTGATCGGCGGTCAACGTTGACGGCATCAACCTGTGCTGCTGGATTTCCCCGAACCCACCATCGGGCGGGAGCTCCGTCGTTACGCTGACTCGGGTCGTCCCCGGTGCTCGGGGCCGTCGGGGGAAGGAACACCGGGGTGGCAGGTCTGCGCACGCGACTGCTCCGCTCCGTCAGCTGGAGCCTGGTCGACCAGGGGCTGTCGGCGCTGAGCAACATCCTGCTGTCCGTGCTGATCGCCCGCTCGGTCAGCGCCGGCGACTTCGGCGCCTTCTCCATCGCCTTCGTGGTCTTCGGCGTCCTCATCGCCCTCGCCCGCTCGCTGGTGGGCCAGCCGCTGCAGATGCGCTTCGCCAGCAGCAGTCCCGCCGGGCTGCGGCACGCCACCGCCGACGGTCTCGGTGCCGCCCTGCTGCTGGCCCTGGTCGGCGCCGTGCTGATGGCCGGTGCCGCGCTCGTGTGCCCGCCGCCGCTGCGCGAGGCGCTGCTGGCGATGGCCGTCGTGCTGCCGGCGCTGCTGGTGCAGGACAGCTGCCGGATGGCGTTCTTCGCCGTCGGGCGACCCCGTGACGCCGCCGCGATCGACGCCCTGTGGACGGTGGTGATGCTGGCGCTGATGGGGCTGCTGATCGGGCTCGGCCGCGGCGGCCTGGCGGAGCTGACGCTGGCCTGGGGCGTCGGTGCCGCGGCGGCGGCCGGGCTCGGGCTGGCGCTGCTGCGCGTGCGTCCCGCCCTGGGCAGGGCCCGGGGCTGGCTGCGCACGCACTGGGACCTGACGCGCTACCTGCTGCCGGAGTACCTCCTCGGGCTCGGGGCGATGCAGCTGGCCATCCTGCTGGTCGGCTTCCTCGCGGCCACGGAGTCGGTGGGTGCGCTGCGAGCCGCCCAGGTGCTGCTGGGTCCGCTCGGCGTCATCGGGGCGGGGGTGTTCCAGATGGTGGTGCCCGAGGTGGCCCGGCGCCAGCTGCTGCCGAGCCGCACCCTCGCCGTGTTCGCCAGCGCCGTCGCGGGGAGCCTGGGGCTGGTGACCGCCCTCTACGTCGTCGGCCTGCTGCTCCTGCCCGACCGCTGGGGCGTCACCCTGTTCGGCGACTCCTGGCCGGGGGCGGCGGCGGTGCTGCTGGCCATGGGGCTGAGCTCGCTCGCCTCCGCCATGGCCAACGGGCCGGCCGGCGTGCTGTACGGGCTGGGGCAGGCGAAGCTGACCTTCCGCATCCACGCGGTGAAGGGGCCGGTGCTGCTGGTGGCGGTGACCGTCGGCACCCTCAGCGCGGGCGCGGTGGGGGCGGCCTGGGCGCTGGCGCTGACCGAGGCCGCCGTGCTGCCGGCCTGGGTGCTCACCCTGCGGCACGCGCTCCGCAACCGTCCGGTGGTGCCGGACGCCGTGACCACCACCTCCGACGTCCAGGGGGCCGACGCCGTCCCCACGCACGAAGCCCAGCTCGAGGAGCAACCCCGACGATGACTCTGCGTGTGGTCTACCGGTCCTACGGCGGCGAGAACCTCAAGCGCCGTCCGGCGTACTACTCGAAGCTGCTGACCCTCACCTCCCTGGCCCGCGCCGCCGCGCGCGTCCCCGACGTCGAGGTGGTCTTCCTCAACGACGGGCCGGTGCCGGCGGAGCGGCTGACCGTGATGGAGCGGGCCGGCCGGGTGGTGCAGCTCGGCGACGAGCCGCAGGGGATGCGGGCCAGCTACCGGGCGGCCCTGGAGCTGGCCACGGGCAGCGACTGGCCGGACGAGGACGTGGTGTTCCTGGTCGAGGACGACTACCTCTTCACCGAGGAGGCGCTGGTGGCGCTGGCCGAGGCCGCCGCCGGGCTGCCGGAGGCGTCGTACTTCTCCGTCTACGGCGTCCGCCCGGACCCCGACGACCCGGAGTCGGTGCGTGAGCTGGGCCTGCCCCGCGGCTGGCGTCCGGGCCCGGACCGGGTGGTGGGGTCACGGACCTGGTTCCACCAGGCGTCCATCACGAGCACGTTCGCCGGCCGGCTGGGGGCGGTGCGGGCCGACATGCCGATCTTCCTGCAGTGCATGCGGCCGTTCCGGCGTCGCTTCTTCGACCACGAGACCTGCCTGCTCTACCAGGGCGTGCCGCCCTACCACGGCCGCGAGTTCTTCTTCGGTCTCGACGACTTCGAGCCGAGCGCGCGGGGTGTCGTCCGCGCGCTGGTGCTGGTGCCCTTCCGGATCGCGCTCAACCTGCGGGCCCACCGCCAGACCGAGCCGCACCTGCTCTACGCCGTCACCCCCAACCTCGCCACCCACCTGGAGCACCCGGTCATCTCGCCGGACGCCGACTGGGAGGCCGTCGCCGACGAGGTGCTGGCCTGGGCCCGCACCCAGGGCCTCCCCGACGCCACCCGCCCCGCCGACGCCTGACCCCCCCCAACCCACCCACCGCGCACGCACGCCCGCCCCTGAACGCGTGTATGTCGTCGCGGTCACGGTCGGTGTGTCGCGGCGTGTCGCGGTGTCCGGGCCCGACGAGCGACACGTTCCCAGGGGAGCACCTCCACCACCCGCGCCCTGCCCAGCCCGACCGCCGGCACGGCCAGGGCCTGGACCGCGCCGCACGACCGTCCGTCCGGACGGCCGGTCCGACCCCCGCAGTCCCTGAGAACGTGTACGCCGTCCGCCCCGGACACCGCGACACGCCGCGCCACGCCGACCGGGACCGCGACGACATACAGGCGTTCGGGGGCGGGGCGGGTGGCGCGGGTGGAGGGGCGAGCCGGACGATGGCGGGGTGGAGGAGAGCATCCGGATCGACGGCGCGGACCACCTGAGCAGCGAGCAGGTGGCCCGCAGGCTCGGGGTGCGGCTGCAGACGGTCTACGCCTACGCCAGCCGGGGGGTGCTGCACCGCCGACGCCTCCCGGGACGGCGCGAGAGCTACTTCGCGCTGGCGGAGGTGGAGGCGCTCACCGGCGGCACCGGACGCGGCGGCACCGGACGACGGCGGCCACCGGGGCTGAGCGACGACGTCCGCACCGCCATCACCCTGATCGAGCACGACCGGCTCAGCTACCGCGGCCACGACGCCACGGTGCTGGCCGCCGATCGCACCTTCGTCGAGGTGGTCGAGCTGCTGTGGCAGCGGCCCGCCCGGCTGGTGGCCGGGCCGCAAGACGTCGACCGGGCCCGGCGGCTGCTGCACCAGCTACCCCCCGAGGCCTCCGCGGCGGACCGGCTGGCGCTGGTGGCGCGGGCCTGCGCCGCCGGGACGGTGGACCGCCACGACCTCGCGCCGGACCAGGTGACCACCGCGATGGGACGGCTGCTGGCCACCAGCGCGGTGACCACCGGCGCGGTGACCCCCGGCGACGTGGCCACCACCGACGGCAGCACCCCTCCGCCCGAGCCGGTGGACGTCCCCGCCACGCTGGCCGGCGCGCTGGGGATCTCGCAGGTCCGCTGGGTCGAGCAGGCGCTGGTGCTGCTCGCCGACCACGACATGGCCGGCTCCACCACCGCCGCCCGGGTCGCCGCCAGCGCCCGCGCGGACCCGTACGCGGTGGTCGCCGCCGCGGCCGGGGCGTTCGACAGCCCGCTGCACGGCACCGCCGGGCGGAGGGCGCACCGGCTCCTCGGCGCGCTCGCCGAGGACCCCGCCGCGACGCTGGCCGAGTGCCTGCAGGACCGCCCGGTGCCCGGCTTCGGGCACCTGGTCTACGCCGAGCAGGACCCCCGGGCGGAGTTCCTGCTCGACCGGCTGGCCGAGCTCGTCGACCACCCGCTGCTGGCCTCGGTGGAGCTGCTCAGCGACCGCCTCTGGCAGCGCCGCGGGCTAGTCCGCACCGTCGACCTCGCGCTGGCGCTGGGCGCGCACCTGCTCGGCGGCGGGTCACGGCTGCCGGAGGTGCTGTTCCTGCACGCCCGGCTGGTCGGCTGGACCGCCCACGCCCTCGAGGAGTACCGCGAGCCGCCGCTGCGCTTCCGGCTGCAGGGGGTCTACACCGGCCCCCGCCCCTAGCGCCCGGAGTCCCCGCCCACAGCCGCCCCCGGCTCAGCGCCAGAGGCCGTCGGCCACGTCGGCGTAGTAACCCCAGTCCTGCACGGTGAGGTCGTGCCCGCCGCTGCGGATGTGGTACTGCCGCGGCAGCCGGCTCAGCGGCCGGTCCAGCGGCGGCATGGCGCCGGGGCTGATGCCGGGCGCCCCCCACAGCCGGTACACCGGCGAGGCGTGGGCCATTGAGAGGAACTCCCCCCGCGGGTCGGACCACAGGTCCTCGTCCGCGCTGCCCACGCACACCGCCCGCGGCGCCATCAGCGCGATCAGCTCGTGCTGGTCCACCGGCAGCTGCTGCTCGGCGTCGTCGTAGCGGCGGAAGGCCCGGCAGAACCAGTGCGGGAAGACCCGGTTCACCTCGGCGACCGTCTCGCCGAAGATGCGGCGGCTCAGCGCGGCACCGCCGCAGCCGGAGTCGTTGGAGACGACGAGGGCGAACCGCTCGTCCTCCGCACCGGCCCACAGCGCGGCCTTGCCACCGCGGGAGTGACCGACCACGGCCACCCGGGAGGCCTCGATGTCGGGGTCGGTCTCGAAGTAGTCCAGGGCCAGACTGCCGCCCCAGCCCCAGGCCGACAGCGCCGCCCAGGCGTCCTCCGGGCGCTGGCCGGCGCGGCCGCGACGCTCGAAGAGCCCGATGATGCCCTCGTCGAAGGTGTCGGGATCATCCGGGGCCAGCTGGCCGACCTGCAGCGCGGCGATGGCGTAACCGCGGGCGATGATCT
>NZ_WPCU01000004.1:158216-164198 GCF_009742705.1 Auraticoccus cholistanensis | reverse complement strand
TGTTCAGCAGCAGGAACGCCGGCACCGGGCCGGGAGCGGCGTTGGGCACGAAGAGCACCACCTCGAAGCGGTGGGAGCGGCCGGCGTGGTCGGTGCGGACCTCGACCCGCTTCAGGGTGGCCGCGCCGTCCATCGCGGTCGCGTCGTGCTCGAGCACCTCGAAGCGGCGACGGGCGTGGACGGCGGGCGCCGGCCGACGGCCGTACACCTGGCTGCGGAACAGCTCCAGCAGCTCCTTGCGCCGTCGCTGCCACTCCTGCACCGAGGTGACCCGTGAGCCGTCCTCGCCCACCAGCGGGTCGGGCAGCCGGTAGGCCGGGACGTCGGCCTCGTCGAAGATGAAGCCGGGACGCTCGGCCTCGTTGCGGGCGACCACGGCCGGGTCGGCCTGCCAGCCCCCGAGTCCGTCGGCGCGGGCGGTCCCGGCGCCGCGGGCACCGAGGGCCGCCACGCCCGCCAGCCCTGCTCCGAGCACCACCTGACGTCGGTTCAGCATGTCGGGTCACTTCCTCGTGTCGGCCGGACGGTCCCCTCGACCGTAACAACGACCCCCGGCGGCCGACCAGGGCGGGGGCCGTCGGAGCCCCGGGCGGGACGGTTGCGACGGGAGGGGTGCTCAGTCCTCGTCGGGGGCGGCCTGGCCCGCGCGCTCGTCGCGCTCGGCCCACTCCAGCAGCGTGTCGAGGGTGTGGGCCCGGGCGTCGATGTCGCCGTGCAGGTCGCCCAGCCGGGCGTAGCGCTCCGGCACGGTGGCGATGGTCAGGTCCTGGGGCTCGACGTCGGCGATCTCCTCCCAGGTGACGGGCGTGGACACGGTGGCGTGCTCGTTGCCGCGGACGGAGTAGGCGCTGGCGATGGTGTGGTCGCGGGCGTTCTGGTTGTAGTCGACGAACAGCGCGGCCGGGTCGCGGTCCTTGCGCCACCAGGTGGTGGTGACGTCGTCGGGGCTGCGTCGCTCCACCTCGCGGGCGAAGGCCCAGGCGGCGCGGCGGACGTCCTTGAACCCGAGGGTCGGCTCGATCCGCACGTAGACGTGCAGCCCGCTGCCGCCGGAGGTCTTCGGGTAGCCGACGACGCCCAGCTCGTCGAGCACCTCGTGGCACACCGCCGCGGCCCGGCGCACGGTGGCGAAGTCGCACTCGGGCATGGGGTCGAGGTCGATCCGCCACTCGTCGGGCTTCTCGGTGTCGGCCCGCCGGGAGTTCCAGGGGTGGAACTCCACGGTAGACATCTGCACCGCCCACACCACCTGCGCCAGCTCGGTCACGCAGAGCTCGTCGGCGGTGCGGTCGTAGCGGGGGAAGTGGACCCGGACGGTGTCCACCCACGGCGGGGCGCCGTGCGGCAGCCGCTTCTGGTGCACCTTCTCGCCGGTCACCCCGGTGGGGAAGCGATGCAGCATGCAGGGACGCTCGCGGAGCGCGTTGACGATGCCGTCGCCCACGGCCAGGTAGTACTCGACGAGGTCGAGCTTCGTCTCGCCGCGGGCGGGGAAGTAGACCCGGTCGGGGTTGGTGACGCGCACCACTCGGTCGTCGACCTCGATCTCGACCCCGGGTGACTGAGCCTTGGCCATCGGACCGACGCTCCCCTCGCTCCGTTCGCCGGCGGCACCGAGCCGCGGACGTCCGTCAGCATCCTGCCACGCGGCGGCCCGCGCCCGCCGGACGACGCGGAGAAGCGACCGAGGACGGGGGTTGACGCCCGCACCTCCGTGGTGTTTCGTATTACCTCGGAAGGGGGCACTGATGCCGAAGCCGAGTCAGCGCGACATCGCCGAGCGCGCGCAGGTGTCGCAGACGGCTGTCTCCCTGGTGCTCAACGGCAAGGCCGGCGTCAGCGTCTCGGCCGCCACCCAGGCCCGCATCCGCCGGGCGATGGCCGAGCTGAACTACGTGCCCGACGCCGTCGCCCGCTCGCTGCGGGGCGGGCGCAACGACCTGATCGGGGTGCACACCTACGAGTCCGTCTTCCCGGTCGGGCCCGGCGACTACTTCCACGACTTCCTGGTCGGCATCGAGGAGCGGGCGGCCGAGCTCGGGCGCGACCTCGTGCTGTTCGCCTCCACGCAGCGCCCCGACGGCCGCCGCAGCATCTACGGCGCCAGCGGGAACCGGCTGCGGCTGGCCGACGGCACCGTGGTCATCGGTCTGGAGCGCGACGACGACGAGCTGCGCCGGCTCAGCGCCGAGCACTACCCCTTCGTGGTGCTGGGCCGGCGCGACTCGCTCCCCGAGGCCGCCTCGGTGGGGGTGGACTACGCCCCCGCGGTCGAGCACGTGGTCTCGCTGCTGGCCGAGGCCGGTCACCGCCACCTCGCCTACCTGCGGGGCCGCAAGGACGAGACCCCGCAGCGCGACCGGCGGACGGCGTTCTCCCGCCACGTCGCCGCGCTGGGCCTGGTCGAGCACTGGTACGACCGGGCCGACACCACCGAGAGCACGGGTCCGGCGCGCTGGGTCGCCGACGGGATCACCGCCGTGGTGGTCGAGTCCCCCGAGGACGCGCCGCACGTGGCCGAGCTCGCCGCGGCCACCGGCGTGACCGTCCCGGACCAGCTGTCCGCGGTCTGCCTGGACGCCGTCCCGGCGGGGTCGCCGACCAGCTCCTGGAGCCAGCTCCACATCCCCAAGCGGGCGATCGGGGCACGGACGCTCACCGTGCTGACCGAGATCCTGGACGGCCGGCTGCCGATCGACCACCAGGAGCTCCAGCCCTGCAGCTCAGACGTCTCGCTCAGCACCATCGCACCACCCGACCGCCGCTGATCCCGGGCACCACGCCCCCGACCTCACCGCACCCGTCCACTAATACGAATCATCAGTCATCCCGGACAAAGGAGTTCCGATGCAGATCCCCCACCCGCCGACCCGCCGGTCCGTCCTGGCCCTCACCGCCGCCGGAGCCGTCCTCTCGCTGACCGCCTGCGGTCTGGGCGGCCCCGCCGCGCCCCAGGCCGACCAGTCGGGCAGCGGCGAGCTGACCGTCTGGTTCCCCGGCACCAACACCACCGAGATCGAGCTGGTGACCGAGACGATCGTGCCCCAGTTCGAGCAGGAGACCGGTGCCCAGGTCGAGGTCACGTTCCTGGACTGGCCCGACATGTCCACCAAGCTCAACGCCGCCTTCGCCGGCGGCACCGCCCCCGACGTCTTCGGGCACGGCCCCGCCGCGGTCGCCGACTTCGTCGCCAACGAGCGGGTCGTCGACCTGGGTCCCTTCCTCGACCAGCTCGACGCCGCCGACCGCGAGGACATGGCCGCGGCGCTGCCCGGCGGGCAGGTCGACGGCACCCAGTACCTGATGCCGCTGTCCCTGCAGGCCAACCTGCTGGTCTACGACGCCGACGCCTTCACCGAGGCCGGGCTGGACCCCGACGAGCCGCCGGCGACCTGGGTGGAGGCGGCTGAGATGGGGGCGGAGCTGACCGAGCGCAGCGGCGACCGCATCACCCGCTCGGGGCTGCTGCTGCCGACGCACCCCATCGGGCTGCAGCAGAGCTTCGCCACCCTGCTCTACGCCGACGGCGGCCGTCAGCTCAGCGAGGACGGCACCACCGCCACCTTCGCCACCCCGGAGGGCGAGGAGGTGCTGGACTACATCACCAGCCTCTTCTCCGGCGAGGACGCCGTCGCGACCGGGCTCGGCCGCGACTACAGCACCCTGCCGCCCAGCCAGCAGCCGCTGGTCACCGGTGACGCGGCGATGATGATCGCCACCGCCCCGCAGGTGCAGCAGATGATGGCCGCCGACCCCGACCTCGACCTGCGGGTGGCCCCGCCGATGAGCTTCGACGGCAGCACCGACCCGGCCGCTTTCGGCGGTGCCGGACCCGGCCTGATGATCAACGCCGACAGCCCCGACCAGGAGCTGGGATGGCGCTTCATCGAGTACATGGCCTCCCCCGAGGTCGCCGTCGCCTACACCGAGGGCATCGGGGCCATCCCGATGCGGGCCTCGGCCGCCGACTCGGGCTACGTGCAGGAGTCCGAGACGCTGCAGGCCTTCCTGGCCGCCGCGCCGGCGATGGTGCCCAACCCCAACGTCCCCGGCTGGGTGCAGGTGCGCGACACCATGGCCCAGCACCTCGAGCGCGCCACCAACGGCGCCGTGCCGGCGGCCGAGGCGCTGCGCCAGGCGGCGACCGAGGTGGACGACGTGCTGGCGAAGGCCCGCTGACGTGTCGACCTCGCAGAGCACCCTGGTGGCCGCGCCCGCCGCGGCCCCGGCGACCGCCCCGCCGTCCCCGCGACGGCGGCGGGTCCGCCCGACCCGGTGGGTGGGAGTCCTCTTCGTGCTCCCCGCCACCGTGTACGTCCTCGTCTACCAGCTGGTCCCGGTGGTCTACGGCTTCGTGCTGAGCCTGACCGAGTACAGCCCGCTGAGCCGGTCCGGCCCCGAGTGGGTCGGCGCCGCCAACTACACCGCGCTGCTGCACGACCCCGACTTCGGCCAGGCGCTGCTGGTCACCGGCCGCTACGTGCTGATGGTGCTGCCGCCCACCGTGGCGATCGCGCTCGGGCTCGCTCTGCTGGCGGCCCGCCCCTTCCGGGGTGTGGGGGTGTTCCGGTCCGCGCTCTACGTCCCCCACATCGTGTCGCTGACCACGGTGGCGGTGGTCTGGCTGTGGATCTACTCGCCCAACGGGCTGGTCAACGAGGTGCTGACCACGGTGGGGCTCGCCCCCCAGTCCTGGCTGCTAGAGCAGGAGTCCGCGCTGCCCGCGGTGGCGGCCATGCGGGTGTGGAAGGCGCTGGGCAGCAACATGGTGCTGCTGCTGGCCGGTCTGCAGTCCATCCCCGGCGAGCTGTACGAGGCGGCCAGCACGGACGGCGCCGGCGCCCTGCAGCGGTTCCGGCACATCACCCTGCCGGGGCTGCGGCCGATCCTCACCTACGTGGTGGCGATGGACATCATCTTCCTCGCCCAGGGCTTCGCCGAGCTGTTCATCCTCACCGGCGGCGGACCGCTGGCCAGCACCACCACGGTCAACTACCTGATCTACACCGAGGCCTTCCAGTACAACGGCTTCGGCAGCGCCAGCGCCATGGCGTTCGTGCTGTTCGCCTTCATCGCCGCCTTCTCGTTCCTCTCCATCCGCGGCGTCGCGGGGAGGCGGTCGTGAGCCGGGCGGGCGTGCGCTGGAGCCGGCTGGCGCTGCTGGCCGCGACGGTGCTGGTGCTGGTGCCCTTCGCCTGGATGGTGAGCATCTCGTTCACCCCCGAGGAGCAGGCCTTCTCCTCGGTCTCGCTGCTGCCGGCCGAGCCGACTCTGGTGAACTACGTCGAGGCCGTCACCGACGCCAACCTCGGCCGGGCCATGCTCAACTCGCTGGTGGTGACGGCGGTCCCGGTGCTCACCAACTGCGTCGCCGCGGTGGCCGCCGGCTACGCCTTCGCGCTGCTCCCCTTCCGCGGCAGCACCGCGCTGTTCTACCTGCTGCTGTCGACCGCGGCCATCCCCACCTCGGTCACCCTGATCCCGCTGTTCCTGATGGCGAAGGGGTTCCCGCTGGCCGGCGGGAACGACCTGGCCGGCTACGGCGGGACGGGGCTGCTCGACAGCCTGCCGGGGTTGATGCTGCCCCACCTGGTGATGACGATGAACATCTTCCTGGCCCGGCAGTACTTCAGCACCGCGAACGCCGAGCTGGCCGAGGCGGCCCGCGTGGACGGCGCCGGCGAGTGGCGGATCTTCCGCTCGATCTACCTGCCGCTGTCGCGGCCGATCGTGGCCGTCATCGCGATCTTCACCTTCACCGGGGTGTGGGACGACTTCCTCTGGCCGCTGGTGATCACCCAGTCCCCCGAGGTGCAGACGGTGCAGCTCGCGCTGGCCCAGTTCCTGGCCTCGGGGACGGTCCGCTACGGCACCCTCATGGCCGGCGCGGTGCTGGCCACGCTGCCGGTCCTGGTCATCTTCCTGGCGAACCAGCGCCACTTCGTCTCCGGCCTGGCCGACGGCTCCGTCAAGGGCTGACCC
>NZ_WPCU01000004.1:133840-158197 GCF_009742705.1 Auraticoccus cholistanensis | reverse complement strand
CAGCGCCCACCACCCCCGTCGACGAGCTGCACGCCGACCTCGTCGTCATCGGCGGCGGCCTCGGCGGCGTCGCCGCCGCCCTGACCGCCGCCCGGCTCGGCCGCCGCGTCGTCCTCACCGAGCGCTCGCCGTGGCTCGGCGGCCAGCTGACCACCCAGGGGGTGCCCCCGGACGAGCACGCCTGGATCGAGGGACCCGCCGCCTCTCCCAGCTACACCGAGCTGCGGGAGGGGATCCGCGACCACTACCGCCGGTTCTACCCGTTGACCGAGGAGGCGGCGGCGGACCCGCACCTCAACCCCGGCGCCGGGTTCGTCTCGCGGCTCTGCGCCGAGCCGCGGGTCGCCGCCCTGGTGCTGGAGCAGCTGGTCTCCCCCCTGCTGGCGTCGGGACGGCTGCAGTGGCTCCGCGAGCACGAGCCGGTGGCCGCCACCCGGTCGGGGGACCAGGTCGCCTCGGTGGTGGTGCGCAGCACCCGGACCGGGGCCGAGACGCGGCTGGTCGCCCCCTTCTTCGTCGACGCCACCGAGCTGGGCGACCTGCTGCCGATGGCCGACGTCGAGCACGTCGTGGGTGCGGAGTCGCGGGCGGAGCACGGCGAGCTGCACGCCCCCGAGCAGGCCGACCCGCTGGACCAGCAGGCCATCTCGTGGTGCTGCGCCCTGGAGTGGGCGCCGGGGCAGGACAACACGATCCCGCAGCCGGAGCGCTACTCCTTCTTCGCCACCCAGGTCGCACCCTTCTGGCCCGGCCCGCAGCTGTCCTTCACCGACGTCGAGCCCATCTCGCTGGCGCGCCGCACCCGGCCGGTCTTCGCCGGCCACCCGGACCAGGCGGTGACCAGCCACGACAAGGACCTGTGGCACTACCGGCGGGTGCTCGCCCGGCGCCACCTCAGCCCCGACTTCCCCGGCGGGGAGATCACGCTGGTCAACTGGCCGCAGATCGACTACTGGGAGGCGCCGCTGCTCGGTGTGGACGACCGGGCCCGGGACGCGGCGCTGGAGGACTCCCGGCAGCTGACCCTCTCCTTCGTGCACTGGCTGCAGACGGCCGCGCCGCGGACGGAGGGCGGCACCGGCTACCCCGAGCTCCGGCTCCGCGGCGACGTGCTGGGCACCAGCGACGGACTGGCCCTGGAGCCCTACATCCGCGAGTCGCGGCGGATCCGGGCGCTGTTCACCGTGCACGAGGGCCACATCGGCAAGGAGATGCGCGGCGAGGGCACCGGCTCGGAGGTCTTCGAGGACTCGGTCGGGACCGGCTACTACCGGATCGACCTGCACCCCTCGACGGCCGGACGGACCTACGTCGACATCGACTGCTTCCCCTTCCAGATCCCGCTCGGGGCCCTGATCCCGGTCCGGGTCAGCAACCTGCTGCCGGCGAACAAGAACATCGGGACGACGCACATCACCAACGGCGCCTACCGGCTGCACCCGGTGGAGTGGTCGATCGGCGAGGCCGTCGGCGCCCTGGTCTCGCTGTGCCACGACGAGGACGTGCAGCCTCCGCAGGTGCACGCCGACGCCAAGCTGCGGAGCCGGCTGCAGCGGCTGCTGGCCGACGACCTGGGCGTCACCCTGGCCTGGGACGAGTCGATCCGGCGCAACCTGCCCGAGCTGGACGCCCCGATCGCCGCGGTCGGACCCCACTCCGGCTGACGGCCCCGGGCCGGGCCGGCGCCGACGTGGGGCCCGGGAGCGGTCAGGACAGCGCCGAGAGCGCGGCGGCGGTGGCGAACCCCAGCACCGTGGCCAGACCGGCGTAGTCGCGGGCCTTCTCCCGGGCCTCGGGCACCATCGAGTCGACCAGCATGACCAGCAGGGCGCCGGCGGCGAAGCCGTCGATGCCGGCCTGCCACGCCGGGCTCAGCACGTCGGCCAGCAGGTAGCCGGCCAGGGTGGCGAGGGCGGCGAACACGGCGACCCCCGCCCACAGCCCCAGCACCTGCCCGCGGGACCGGCCGGCGGCCCGCATGTCGGCGGCGGACCCGACGCCCTCGGGCAGGTTCGACACGATGATGGCCACCAGCAGCGCGGCGCTCAGCCCCTCGCCGGAGGCCAGCGCGATGCCGAGCACCGCCTGCTCGGGGATGCCGTCGAGGAGCGCCCCCAGCGCGAGCGGCAGACCCGCCGCGCCGCCGCCCTCGCGACCGCCGAGGTTCTCGACGCCGCGGTCGGCGAGGAAGAAGGCCAGGGCTCCGACGCCGATGCCCAGGGCCACCGGCACGGCGCCGCCGACGCGGAACCCCTCGGCGGCGAGCTCGAAGGAGATGCTCGAGATCAGCGCGCCGGCGCCGAAGGCCAGCACGGCGCCGACCAGGCCGTCGCGCCAGCTGCGGACGACCCCGAGCAGGGCACCGACGAGGAGGGACGAGGCGGCGAGGAGCCCCCAGCCGAGAGCGGCGAGCACGGGGCGACCCTACGCCTGCGGCGTCGGGGTGAGGACGAGCAGCCAGGAGCGGTAGTGCTCGACGACCCGGCCACCCAGGTCGCCGACGGCCCCGGCGACCCGGTCCACCTCGTCGGCAGACCAGTCGCTGAAGGTGCTGAACAGCGCGTGCACCTGCTCCTCGTCGAGCTCGACCGACCACCGGTAGGTCGTGGTCTCGTCGACCGTGAAGTGCCCGCCCCGGGTCAGCCGCTCGCGGGTCGCCGCGACGTCCTGGGGGTCGGGCCCGGGCCGGGCGGGGGACCGTCGGGCCCGCACCACGTCGGCCACCCGGTCCCGGAAGGGGGTGCTGACGTCGGGGTCGCCGAAGACGTTGCGCCAGACCAGGAACCGCCCGCCGGGGGCCAGCCAGCGGTGCACCGCCGGCAGCAGCACGTCGAGGTCCATCCAGTGGATCGAGGTGGCGGCCACGACGAGGTCGAACGCGTCCGCCGGCAGCTGGACGTCCTCGGCCCGGCCCAGCAGCACCTCGGCCGCGGGGAAGGCCGCCCGCAGCCGGGTGGCGAGCCGCTCCCCCGGTTCCACGGCGGTGACCCGCAGGCCCGCCTCCAGCAGCGGCCCGGTGGCCTGACCGGTGCCGGCACCCAGGTCGAGGGCACGCGCACCGGGGCGCAGCAGCCCGAGGTCGTGCAGCCGCTGCCAGAGCTCGGGCGGGTACGGCGGCCGGGCGCGGTCGTAGCGGTCGGCCTGGGCCTCGAAGTGCATCGGGTCCACCACCGGGCCACCGTACGCCCGGCTCGTCGTCCGCCGCCGACGGGCCCCGCCGGCCCGGCCGGCGGCGGGACCGAGGTCAGCCCGAGGTGCGGTCGGTGAAGCGGCCGACCCGGGTGAGGGCGGTGTCGACGGCCTCCGCCCCCGCCGCCAGGGACAGCCGGACGGTGCCGTGGCCGCGGACGGCGTCGAAGTCCAGCCCGGGGGTCAGCGCCACCCCCTGCTCCTCCAGCAGGGCGGCGCACCAGGCGCGGGAGTCGGGGTGCCCGCCCAGCACCGGGGTGATGCCGGCGTAGAGGTAGAACGCGCCGTCGGCCGGGGCGACGTCGACCCACCCCAGCTCCTCCACCGCGGCCAGCGCGACCTGCCGGGCCTCGGCGTGGGCGCGCACCGCGGCCTCCGCCGCCGCCAGCGACGCGGGCTCGAAGGCGGCCAGGGCGGCGTGCATGGCCGGCACCGGCGGGCAGAGCGAGTAGTTGCCGGCCAGCGCGTCGACCGGCTCGACCAGGTCGTCGGGCAGGACCGTCCAGCCGAGCCGCCAGCCGGTCATCCCCCAGTACTTGGAGAAGGAGGACACCACCACCGCCTGCTCGTCGTGGCTGCGGGCGCAGGCGCCGGCGTCGCCGGAGGCGGTGATGCCGTGGTAGATCTCGTCGCTGACCAGCCGGGTGCCGTGGGCGCGGCACCACGCCGCCAGCTCCGACAGCTGCTCGGCGTCGACCATGGTGCCGGTCGGGTTGGCCGGCGAGGCCAGCACCAGCCCCCGCAGCGGGCCGTCGGCGGCGGCGGCCTCCAGCAGCTCCACGGTGGGCTGGAAGCGCTGCCCGGGCCCGCAGTCGAGCTCGACCACCTCGCAGCCGAGGCTGCTGAGGATGGTGCGGTAGGCGGGGTAGCCGGGACGGGCCAGGGCCACCCGGTCCCCCGGGTCGAAGGCGGCCAGGAAGGTCAGCAGGAAGGCCCCCGACGAGCCGGTGGTCAGCGCGATCCGCTCGGGCTCGACCGGCAACCCGTACCGGGTCTGGTACAGCTGCGCCAGCTGCTCGCGGAGCGGGCGCAGCCCGAACGCCTCGGAGTAGCCCATCGGCACCCCGGCGGTGAGCGCCTCGGCCAGCGCGGCCCGCACCGGTCCGGGGGCGCCCTGCGAGGGTTCGCCCACGCACAGGTTGACCACCTCGCGGCCCGACGCGCGCATCCGGGCCACCGTGTCGAGGATGCTCATCACCTCGAACGGGGCCACCCGGCCGCGACGGGAGGGTCCTGGGAGCGACACCTCACAGGGTCTCGGGCAGGCCGAAGCGGGGGAACAGCGAGAGGTCGAAGAAGGCGGCCACGTGGTCGATCCGCCCGTCCCGCACCGAGAGCACCTGCAGGTGGAAGGCGCGGTGGACGCCGTCGGCCCCGCGCATGTACAGCCCGAAGGCCGGCTGGCCGTTGGCGACGGTCCACCGGACCCGCATGTCGCCCGGTCCGCGGGCCGGGCAGCGGGTGCGGATCAGGGTGCCGATCTGCTCGGGCCCGGAGTACCAGCCCTCGAAGGGCGGCATCTCCCAGGTGGCGTCCTCGGTGAGCAGCTGGACCAGCGCGGGGATGTCGTAGCGCTCGAAGGCCTCGGCGTAGCGCTCGACCAGCTGCCGGGCGCGGTCGTCCAGGTCGTCCTGCCGGGCGCCGTCGGAGGGCTGGGCCGAGGCGAGCCGGGCCCGGCTGCGCTGCAGCGCGCTGTTGACGGCCGCCACGGTGGTCTGCAGCACCTCCGCCGTCTCCGCCGCGCTGTAGCCCAGCACCTCGCGCAGCACCAGCACCGCCCGCTGGATCGGCGTCAGGTGCTGCAGCGCGGCCACGAAGGCCAGCCGGATGCTCTCCTGGCCGACGACCACCGCGGCCGGGTCGGGGTCGGCGGGTTCGGCGGCGCCGGGCCAGGGCTCGAGCCAGGTGATCTCGGGGCGCTGCACCAGCTCGGCGCGGGCGTCGGTGGCCGGCTGGCCGAGGCCGGTCGGCAGCGGGCGGCGGCTGCCCTTCTCGAGCGCGGTGAGGCAGACCCGGGTGGCGATGGTGTACATCCAGGTGCGCAGGCTGCTGCGGCCCTCGAACTGCTGCTGGGCCCGCCAGGCGCGGACGTAGGTCTCCTGGACGAGGTCCTCGGCCTCGTGCACCGAGCCCAGCATCCGGTAGCAGTGGGCCGTCAGCTCGCGGCGCAGCGGTGCCACCAGGGCCATGAAGTCGGCGTCGACCTCGGCCTCGCTGGTCGCCGTGCCGGCGGCCGTGCCCGGGGCGGGCGAGACCGCGTCGGCGGTCCCGGAGGTGTGCGGCATGGCCCGACTGTACTGCCGGTCGGCCGCCGGTGCAGGGGGTCAGCTGACCGCGGCGCCGAACTCCGCGCTGGTCGGGTAGTCGCCGCTCTGGAAGGACTCCCAGCTGCCGAGCCAGGGCGGGGAGACCAGCACCCGGCCGCGGGACCGGCTGGGCAGCGCGACCACCAGCGCGTCGCGCCGCTCGGCGGTGGCCGCCTGCGGTCCGCCCAGCACCGCCACGTGCATGAAGGCGCCGGCCCCGCGGGCGTCGGCTCCCGGTACGCCCGGCGAGGAGAGGCTGTACCGGCTCCCCCTCAGCGTGGGCAGGTCGAGGACGGTCCACGCGCCGGTGTCGGGCACGTCGGGGTCGTCCTCCTCGTTCTCGGCGGCGACGGCCAGCGCCAGCACCCCGGCCCGCTGCAGCCCGCGGCCGACAGTCACCGAGCTGCCGAAGCGGTCGTAGTCCTCGCTGCCCCCGGGCACGCCGGCCGTCTCCTGGCTCACCATCTGCACCGGGGTGAGTGTGCCCGCGCCGGCGTTGCGGCGGAACAGCTGCACGGCTCCGGCGTCGACGTCCTCGCCGAGGTTCTCCTCGGGCACGCCGACCGCGACCCAGCCGCCGTGGGCGGCCACGCTGTAGCCGAAACGGTCGTTCGTCTCGGCCCCGCCGGAGACGCCGGCGCTGTCCTGGCTGTAGGAGACGCCCTTGAACGTCTGCGGCGCCGCGTCCGTGTTCGTCAGCATGGTCACCGACCCGGCCCGTCGCCGCCCCGACACCGCGGTGCCGTCGGCGCCGACCAGCACGCTGTGCCCGATGGTGGCCAGGCTGGCGCCGAACATGCTGTCGGGGGTGGCGCTGCCGTCCACGCCGGGGGTGTCGCGGTCCACGAGCACCGGTTCGCCCGGCTGCCCGTCGTCGTCGAAGGCGAAGAACGCCACCCCGCCGCGACCGCCGTCGCGCGAGGGCATGCCGACCACCAGCTGGGCTCTGGAGTCCGGGTAGGGCTGCAGCACGGCCAGGTCGTTGCCGAAGCCGCTGTACTCCCCCATCTCGGGGTCGAGCACGACGACGGGGTCGCTGGTGGTGATGCCGGTGCTGGTGCCGCGCAGCACGAAGACCTTCGGCTCGGCCGGACGTCCCGGGTCGCCGCCGCCGTCGTCGGCGTCCTCGGGCTCGACGTAGCCGTCGGAGGGCGAGCCGACGGCGAGGTCCAGGCACCCGTCGCCGGTGAAGTCGCCCAGGGCCACGGCGCTGCCGAAGAAGGACGCGTCGCCGGGGTCGCCGGGCAGCTGCGAGCGACGGATCATGGCCCGCCGGCCGTCGTTGTACACCACCTCGACGCGGCCCTCGTTCCGGTCGGCGTAGGGGTCGCCGACCACGAGGTCGGAGCGGCCGTCGCGGTCGATGTCGTCCGGTACGGCGCTGGGCCGGCAGCCGGCGGCGTGGGCGGGCGGACCCGCCGCCACCCCGCTCAGCAGCAGGCCCGTGGAGACGAGGGCCACGGTCAGGGCTCGGTGACTGCGCATGGGGAGCTCCTCCGCCGGTGGATCACCCCGGCGCCGTTGCCGGCGGGTCCTCCCGACCTCCTCAGCGTAGGTCGGCGGGGCCACCCTGTCAGCGGATCGGTTCGTCAGCGGTTCGGTTCGTCAGCGGATCGGTCGGTCGCGGATCGGTAGGGCCGGCGGAGCAGCGATCAGCGGAGCAGGCGGCGCAGGTCCTGGCCCGGGTCGGCCAGCGCCTCGGCCGCCACCGGACGTCCGGAGACGGCGAGCCGCCGGGCCACCTTGACCGCCCTGGGGTCGTCGACCCCGGCGGCGGCGACGACCGTGCCGCCCGCCAGCCCGAAGAGGCTGAACGGCGGCTGCCCCAGGGTGCCGCGGGTGACGACGTGCTCGGCCGCGGCCAGGGTGCCGAGGGCCTCGACGTGGTGGCCGTAGCGGTCGGTCCAGAACCAGGAGGGCCCGCGCTCCGGCGGGGTCCGTCCGAGCAGCCCGGCGGCCACCGACTCCCCGTCCAGCCGGGCGGACTCCCAGTGGCCCGCGGAGCGTCCGCCGCTGCCGCGCGAGGAGCAGTCGCCCACCGCCAGCAGCCCGGGCACCGAGGTCCGCCCGTACCGGTCGACGGTGACCGTGCCGTCGAGGCCGAGCTCGAGCGCCGCGGAGCCGGCTCCGGCGTCGGCCACGGCGGTCACCGGCAGCACCGGCCGCATCCCGGTGGCGACCAGCACCGTGTCGGCCTCGAGCACCGCGCCGGGCACGTGCACCCGTCCGGGCTCGATCAGCCCGGCCCGTTCGGCCACCAGCGAGACGCCGTGCTCGCGGTGCAGCAGGTGCAGCCAGACGGCGAGCTCGGTGCCGAGGACGTCGACCAGCGGGACGACCGGGTCGACGACGGTGACCCGGCACCCCAGCCGGGTGGCGGTCGCCGCCACCTCCGAGCCGACGAGCCCGGCACCCACCACCACCAGCCGGTGGTCGCGCTGGAGCCGGTCCCGCAGCCGGTCGGCGTCCGCGCGGTCGCGCAGCGTGAGGGCGTGCTCGACCCCCGGGACGGGCGGCAGCAGCGGCTCGCCGCCGGTCGCGAGCACCACCCGGTCGGCGGTCAGCGCGTCGGCGCCCACCTCCACGAGGAAGGTGCCGTCGGGCTGCCGGGCGACCGTGCCCACCCGGCTGGCCGTGCGCAGGTCGACGTCGTGCTCGCCCCACCACTGCGGCGGGCGCAGCAGCAGTCCCTCGGGGGCGAGCTCGCCGGCGAGGTAGGACTTGGTCAGCGGCGGCCGGTCGTGCGGGGGACCGCCCTGCTCCACCACCGTGACCGGGCCGGCGAATCCCCCCTCGCGCAGCGAGCCGACCAGGGCGGTCGCGGCGAGGCCGCCGCCGACCACCACGACCCGGGCGGAGGCCGCCAGCGGCTCCGGGACGTCGGCCACGGCTCAGGCCGCGGGCTCGCCGGGGAACAGCCAGACGTCCTCGCCGCGCAGCTCGACCCGGTGGGTGCGCACCGGCGCGGTGGCGGGGAGGCAGAGCGCGGCCCCCGTCCGCAGGCAGAACCGGGCGGCGTGCAGCGGGCACTCGACCTCGCCGTCCTCGACCCAGCCGTCGGCCAGCGAGGCCTCCTGGTGGGAGCAGGTGTCGTCGAGGGCGTAGAAGGTGCCGTCGTCGTCGCGGAACAGGGCGATGTCGTCCTCGGTGCCGGTCACCTTCGCCTCGACGACCACGGCCTCCCCGGCCTCCAGGTCCGACACCGTCGCGACCTTCATGCCCTCGCTCATCGCCTGCCTCCCGCTCGTGGACGTCCGACGGCAGAATCTAGCGAACGCGCCCGAGCCGACTCAGCGGGAGAGGACGGCGACGAGGAAGTCGCTGTCGTCGGCGAGGGGACGCAGATCCCAGGTGCTGAGCAGCACGTCGGTGCTGAGCCCGACCTCGCGGGCGTCGGCCAGGAACTCCTCGAAGGGGTAGCCGCGGCCGGCGCCGAAGCCGACCACCAGCCGTCCGGCCGGGGCGAGGGCGCCGGCCAGCTGCTCCAGCACGGGGCGCCGGGTGGAGGGGGCGAGGAAGGTGACGACGTTGCCGGCGCAGACGACGACGTCGAAGCCGGCCTGCTGGCCGGCGTCGGCGAGCACGGTGTCGAGCTCGGCCAGGTCGCCGGTGAGGTAGGTGCCCGGCTCCTCGGCGCGGGCCACCTGCACCAGCGCGGGGTCGAGGTCCACGCCGACCACCTGGTGGCCGAGGCGGGCCAGGTGGCCGGCCACCCGGCCGGACCCGCAGCCGGCGTCGAGCACGCGGCTGCGGCGGCCGACCATGGCGTCGACGAGGCGGGCCTCACCCGCCAGGTCCATGCCCTCGCGCCGCATCTGGCGGAACCGCTCGGCGTAGCGGTCGGAGTGGGCGGGGTCCCGGTCGAGGAGGAGCTGCCACCGGTTGACGTCCTCGCCCGCCGCGGGGACAGGGACATGGCGCTGCTCGGGTCGTATCACGTCCCGATGCTAGGACGCCCGAGGCGTCGGAGGCGTCACGCGCGGTCAGAGGGTGTCGAGGAGCTCCCGGCAGGCCTGCTCGCAGCGACGGCACGCCTCGGCGCAGGCCCGGCAGTGCTCGTGCATCCCGGCGTGGGACTCGCACTCGTCCCCGCACGCCTTGCAGGCGGTCGCGCACGCCTCCAGGAAGGCGCGGGTCACGGCGGCGTCGTAGCCGGTGCGCCGCGAGAGCGCCCGTCCGGTCGTCTGGCAGATGTCGGCGCAGTCGAGATCGGTGCGGATGCACGTGGTCAGCTCCGCCACCATGTCCTCCGCCAGGCACGCATCCGCACACGCGGTGCAGGCCTGGGCGCACTTGAAGCACGCGGCGATGCACGCCGCCAGCTTCTCCCGGTCGACCCCGCCGAGGTCTTTCGGGTAGGTCTCCAGCATCCTCTGGTGGATCATGGTCGCTCCTCCGCGCCTGCGCCGCGGCGGTCACCGCACGGTCGACCTGCGGACCGCGGCGCTCTGCGTGGGCGTACCCCGTCGGCCCTGATCCACCGCCGTCCTCCACGCACCGGCGGCGCCGAGCCCCGACGAGCCCCGCCGGGCAGCATCTCGGTGCTCCTCACCGGGCGTCCGACCCCCGGACGCGGGACGGGCCCGGACGCGCTCGGCGTCCGGGCCCGTCACCGGGTGCGCGGTCGGTCAGAGCCGGGCGGGACCGGCCTCGGCGGCCTCGGCCTCCGCGTCGGCGCCGCGGTCGGCGATCTTGCTCTGCAGGGCGTCCTTGCGGCTCTGCGGCTGCTCGGCCTTGGCCAGGGTGCGCAGCTGGGCGTCGGCGTCGCCGGCCCAGTCCTCGTACTCGCCGGTCACGTCGCCACGGACGCGGTTGCCCGCGCCGACCTGGGCGACGGGGTCGTTGCCGGAGAGCGCCAGGTCGCCGCTCACGATGGCGTTGTCGACGTAGACCCCACCGGTGTTGCCGGAGAGGGTGACGTCGTCACCGAAGAAGCTGGACCCCTCGCAGCTGGTGGTCGGGCCGTCCGAGCCGAGCTGGACCAGGTCGGCGTTGCCGTCGTAGGTGGTGGTGCCGCCGATGCTGACGGCGCAGGCGATGCCGCCCAGCTCGTTGCCGGTGACGGACAGGTTGCCGTCGACCCAGGACTCGTACAGGTCGGTGTAGTAGCTGCCGGCCGAGTTGACGTTGCCGGCGACCTCGCTGGTCTCCAGCAGGACCTCACCGGCCTGGGAGACGAGGTTGCCGCCCACGGAGGAGTCGGCGGTCAGCACGAAGCCGGCGGTCTCGACCTCGGCGGTGGGCCGGGTGGCCACGTTGCCGGCGACCGAGGTGCCCTCGAGGTAGCTGCCGAAGGCGCCGCGGAGGTTGACCTGCCCGGCGACGGTGGAGTCGACGGCCTCGACGTAGGAGTTGGCGTTGGCCACCACGTTGCCCTCGATGGTGACGCCGTCGAGGACCAGGTCGGCACCGGCCTGGACGCGGACGTTGCCCTGGACGGTGGTGCCGTCGAGGGTGCAGACCTGGTTGGCGGGGACGACCAGGTCGCCCGGGACGGTCACCGCGCCGCCCTCACCGATGCAGCGGGTGACCAGAGCGGCCTCCGCCGGGCTGGCCAGCGCGATGCTCGATGCCATC
Organism: Auraticoccus cholistanensis; assembly: GCF_009742705.1. Lineage (GTDB taxonomy): Bacteria > Actinomycetota > Actinomycetes > Propionibacteriales > Propionibacteriaceae > Auraticoccus > Auraticoccus cholistanensis. The sequence goes on along the minus strand of NZ_WPCU01000004.1, from coordinate 147,125 downwards.
ACGATGCCGGCACTCGCCGTGAGAGCGAGGATCTTGCGCTTCATGTGGTTCCTCCAGGGGTCGGGGGGTGGAGAGTGTGCGCCGCGCTGAGGATGTTCCGGCCCATCACGAAGCCCCGAGATCCCGTCGACGACCAGGGGCGGGGGCGCCCCACGGACCTCACGGTATTGACGCCTCGGCGTGGGGGTCAATGGTTCAGCCGCTGATAACTCGTGACGCGACGACGAATTCGCGGTGCCGGACGTCGACCTCGGAGGTGAACTGGCTCCGGGCCGCCCGGCCTCAGCCGCGGGCGAGCTCGTAGCGGCGCAGGGCCTCGGCCCGCTCGTGCCCGTGGTCGACGATCCGCTGCGGGTAGCCGTGGTCGTAGCCGCCCTCGACCGTCCAGGGCTCGTGCACGTCCGCCCCCGGGACGTGGCGCAGCTCGGGCACCCAGCGCCGCACGTAGTCGCCCCGGGGGTCGAACTTGCGGCCCTGGGTGACGGGGTTGAAGACCCGGAAGTAGGGCGAGGGGTCGGTGCCGGTGCCGGCCACCCACTGCCAGCCGTGGTTGTTGGAGGCCACGTCACCGTCGCGCAGGTGGCGCAGGAAGTGGCGGGCGCCGTGCGGCCACCACAGGTGCAGGTCCTTGACCAGGAAGCTGGCGGTGATCATCCGGACCCGGTTGTGCATCCAGCCCGCGCCCAGCAGCTGGCGCATGCCGGCGTCCACCACCGGGTAGCCGGTGCGTCCGGCGCACCAGGCCTGCAGCTGCTCGCCGGGCTCGTCGTACTCGATCGTGGCCAGCGTGGGCTTGAGGTCGGACCAGACCGAGTCCGGCCGGTGCCAGACCACGTCGGCGTAGAAGTCGCGCCAGGCCAGCTCGCTGCGGAACCGGTCGACCGCCTTCTCCCCCGCCGCCGAGGCGGCGCGCCGCAGCGGCGCGAGCAGCGTCCGGGGGTGCACGGTGCCGTACTTCAGGTGCACCGACAGCTGGGAGGTGCCGTCGCGGTCGGGACGGTCCCGGTCGGTCGGGTAGCTGCCCAGCAGCCGGTCGACGAAGAGCTGGTAGCGCTCCTGGGCGGCCGCCTCGGACACCTCCGGCAGCTCGGGGGCGTCCGGGACGCCGTCGAGCGGGCTGGCCGGCACCTCCTCCGAGTCCACCGGGGGCGCCCACCGCAGCCCGCGCGGCCGCCCCTCCGGCTCCGACCAGCCCTGCTCGAGCCAGGCGCGGTAGAAGGGGCTGAACACCTGGTACGGGTCACCGGAGGCGCTGCGGATGCGCCCCGGCGTCACCACGTAGGGGCTGCCGGTGGCCACGAGCTCGACCGGCCCGAGCGCGGCCCGGACCCGGTCGTCGCGGCGGCGCCCGTAGGGGGTGGTCTCGGCCGAGACGTGGACGCTGCCGGCGCCGGCCTCGCGGGCCAGCCGGGGCACCACCTCGGCAGGGTCGCCGGTGCGGACGACCAGGGCGCCGTCGGTGGAGCGTCGCAGGTGCCGGACGGCGTCCAGCAGGCAGTGGGTGCGGACCGGTCCGGCCGAGGCCAGCAGCCCGGGGTCGAGCACGAAGACGGGCAGCACCGGGCCGGCGGCGGCCGCGGCCGCCAGCGCGGGGTGGTCGGCCAGCCGCAGGTCGCGGCGGAACCACAGCATCGAGGTCGCCATCGCCCGAACCTACGCCTGCCCCCGCAGCCCGCCGGCGGGCACCCGGCGCAGGAGTCGTAGCGGAGCGACAGAGGACTCACAGCCGACCCACAGCGGGCGCCGGTTCCCTGGAGCCATGGACAACGAGAGCACCTCCGGCGAGCAGCTCGCCCCGGCGGGACAGGGCACCGCCCCGCAGCAGAGCCCCTCGGGCTACCCCGGCCAGCCGGCCGGACCCCAGACCACCTACCCGCAGCGCGGCGCCGTCGCCCCGCCGCGTCCGGCCTGGGCGACCTCGGCACCGACGACCGCCCCCACCACCGCCTTCGGCACGCCGACGGCAGCCACCGCCACGGCCACCCGGCCACGGCGCAACCTCCGCACCCTGGTGGCGGCCGTCGCGCTGTCGGCGGTGGTCGGCGCCGGCACCGGCGTCGGCAGCTACGCCGTGCTGGACCGGCCCGCGCCGACGTCCGCCGTGCAGGTCGACGCCGGCACCGCGCCGGTGAGCGTGCAGCAGGACGGCACCGTGGGCGCGGCCGCGGAGGTGATCTCGCCCAGCACGGTGACCATCGAGGTGGCCGGCGCCGGCTCCAGCGGGCTGGGCACGGGCATCGTCGTGGACACCGACGGCCACGTGCTGACCAACCAGCACGTGGTCGAGGGCGCCGGGCCCGGCGGCAGCATCCGGGTGACCCTGGACGACGGCCGCACCGTCGGCGCGACGGTGGTCGGCGAGTCGACCAGCACCGACCTGGCCGTGATCCGGCTCGACGGCTCGGAGGTGGACGTGGCGACGCTGACGCCGGCGACCTTCGCCGAGTCGGCGAGCGTCACGGTGGGCCAGACCGTGGTCGCAGTGGGTGCCCCGCTGGGGCTGAGCAAGACCGTGACCAGCGGCGTGGTGTCCAACACGGCCCGGCCGGTCCGCTCCGGGCTGACCGACGAGGCCGTGTACCAGGCGGTGCAGACCGACGCCGCCATCAACCCCGGCAACTCCGGCGGCCCGCTCGTCGACCTGTCGGGGCGGGTGGTGGGGATCAACTCCTCGATCGCCAGCACGGCCGACTCCGGCGAGCAGGCCGGCAACATCGGCATCGGGTTCGCCATCCCCGCCGACGTGGCCCGACGGGTGGCCGACGACCTGATCGCCACCGGCTCCTCGCCCGACGCCTCGCTCGGCGTCACGCTCACCGGGGACGACTCCGGGCAGGACGGCACCGGCGCCCAGGTGCGGTCGGTGCAGCCGGGCAGCGCGGCGGAGGACGGCGGGCTCCAGGCCGGGGACGTCATCACCGCGGTGCAGGACGTCCGGACGCCGTCGGCGGACGCACTGATCGCCGCCATCCGCTACTGGGCCCCCGGTACTCCGGTGACCGTCAGCTACGAGCGCGACGGTCGCAGCGCCACCGCCGAGGTCACCCTCGGCACCGCCTGAGCCAGGCAGCAGACGCCTCACCGGCTGGCCCGCCACTCGGCGGTCAGCCGGTGCAGCGCCGACCGCAGCCGGGCCCTGCCGCCGGCGCCGAGGTAGCCGGCGAAGTGCGGGTACTGCCGCGTCAGCGTCAGCAGCTGGGCGGCGGTGACCGCGCGGCCGAGCTCGGCCGGGGCCAGACCGCGACCGGCCGCGTACCGGGCGAGGAGCTCGTCCCGCGGCACCACCGCACCGGAGGGCACCGCCCGGATGAGGACGAAGGCGAGGTCGGCGCAGGACGCACCGAGGCGGGCGCCCTGCCAGTCCGTCAGCAGCAGCCGGTCGCCGTCCAGCAGGACGTTCCCCGGGTGGCAGTCGCCGTGGCTGAGCACCCGGTCGGGCCCCGCCGCGGCCGCCTCCAGCTCGGCCAGCTGCTCGTGCACCACCGCGAGGCAGCGCTGGTCGTCCGGCTCGGACCACAGCCGGTCCACCACGGCCCGGTCCGGCCCGCTCAGCAGCAGCCCGGGCTCCGGCGTCCACGACCAGGTGCCGGTGCCGGTCGGCACGTCGGTCTGGTGCACCACGACGAGGGCGTCGACCAGGGCCCGCCACAGCTCGGCCGGCCAGCGCTCCGCCGCCGGTGCGGGTCGGTGCCGGCTCAGCACCAGCACCGTGCGGTGCTCCTCGACCCGGGCGGCCAGCAGCCGCGGCGTGGGCAGCCGGTGCGACGGTGCCAGCCGGGTGTAGACGGCGAGCTCGCGGGCCGCCGCGGCGGCGGCCCCGGGGAGGTCGTGGCCGGCGATCTTGACCACCACCGGTCGGCCGCGGCGGTCGTGACCGGGCACGACGCGAGCGCCCGACATGCCGCCGGACGAGGAGATGGCGCCCGGCGACCTGGCCGCGACGTCGGGGACGACCCCCAGCGCGGTGAGGACGTCGGCGACCTCGGCGGTGAGCACGCTGCGACCCTAGGGGCCGGCACCGACAGAACGGCGGCTCTCAGCCCAGGCCGCGGGCGGCGAGGGCGAGCCAGCGGTCGACGTCCTCCGGACCGTGGTGGCGGATCGCCCAGTCGACGAGCCGCAGGCTCATGTGGGCCCAGTACGCGCGCAGCCGGTCCGGCTCGACGCCCGTGCGGAGCAGGTGCTCCAGCTGGTCCGCGGCGGTCGGCGACGCCGCTGCGGTGTGCAGCCCGAAGCAGAGCGTGACGAGGTCCAGGTCGCCGTCCCCGCGGGCGGTGCCGTCCCAGTCGACCACCCCGCTCACCCGGCCGGCCCCGTCGACCAGCACGTTGGCCGGCTGGTAGTCCAGGTGCACGAGGTCGTGGCCGGCCATCGCCGGCGGGGTGACGGCTCCCACCTCGCGCACCTGGTCCAGCAGGCGCCGGGTGCGGCGGCTGTGGATCAGCAGGGTCTCGTGCAGGCAGAAGCCGGGACCGCTGGAGGTCAGGTGGAGCTCGGCCGCGGGCACCCCGGGCCGGTCGGTGAGGGCGCCCCGCAGCCGCCGGTTGAGCTCGATGAGCTGGTGCACCAGGTCCGGCGAGAGGTCGTCCGGTGCGGCGCCGGGCAGCAGCTCCTGCACCACCGCGACGTCGTCGCCGACCTGCAGCACGTGCTGGTACCGCGGTGCGGGGACGCCCCGGGTGCGGGCCACCTCGACGAGCTCCGCGACCTGGCGGTGCCGGGCGGCAGGCGTCCCCGGCTGCCAGGTGAGGACGCCGCGGCGTCCCTCGCGGTCGGTGACGTAGCCGGCGCCGACGTTGCCGCCCCGGGCCGGGCCGAGGAAGGTCAGCCCCAGCTCCGAGGTCTCGTTGACGGCTGCGGTGAGTGCGGCGGCGTCGAGACGTCGCACGGGGCCGGCGGTCATGGCGACCATGCTGCCAGCGGTGGCGCGGGGAGCCGACCCGCCGCTGTCGGCTCGCGGCCGACGCCCAGCCGGTGCCCGTACGGACCCGGACATGGAGCTCCCCCGAGAGGACCGGGCCGCGGTCCGCTCGGGGGAGGTAGGGAGGTGGTGCGGGTGGCGACCCCGGTGGGGGTCGCCACCCGCGGGCGGTGCTAGCGGCGGCTCAGCCCGGTGCGGCGGCGGACCAGCAGCCCGCTCCCGACCAGGGCCAGGACCAGCCCGGCCAGCAGCGGCAGCAGCACGGCCGGAGCACCGGTGTTGGGCAGCTGACCGCCCCCACCCGGGGTCTGGGCCGGCGGCTGCTCGCCGTTGCCGCCCGAGGCGGGCGGCTCGTCGGCCGGCGGCTCCTCCGCCGGGTGCTCGGTGCACAGCAGGCTGTCGGCCTCGCACCCGGCCGGCGGCTCCTGGCCGGTGGGGGTGACGAAGTTGCCCAGCACGTGGTCACCCTGCTCGGCCCACTCGCGCACCTGCACGGTGTAGCTGACCGTCACCGTCTGACCGGCGGCCAGGGTGCCCTGGACCGTGTACTGGTCGTCGCCCTCGGCGACGGTCAGGACGTCCTCCGACGGGGTCGGGAACTCGGTCACCGTGGCGTCGTCGAGCACACCGGCCATGTGGTCGGTGTAGTCCACCGCCCCGGCACCAGCACCGATGTTGGTGAAGGTCAGCGTGTAGGTGATCTCCTCACCCTGCTCCACCTCGGTACCCGACACGGGATCCGCGGACTTGACCACGGAGATGTCGGAGACCGGGTTGGAGGTGCAGTCCTCGGCGTCGGTGCAGACCGGCTCCTCCGGGGTCTCGTCGCTCGGGTCGAGCAGGAAGTTCGCCAGCACCGAGTCACCCAGCTCACCGGCGCCGTTCACCTGCACCGTGTAGGTGACCGTCACCGTCTGACCGGCCGCCAGCTCACCGGTGACCGAGAACCGGTCGTCGGCGAGCTCCGACACCGCGAGCGCGTCGTCGGAGGCCACCGGGCCGCTGACCACCTCGGCGTCGTCGAGCACGTGGGTCAGGTCGTCGACCCGGTCCACCTCGCCCGGCGCAGCGCCCTCGTTGGTGAAGGTGAGGGTGTAGGTCAGCTCCGCGCCCGGCTGCACCGCGGTCCCGCTCGTCGGGTCGACCGACTTGGTGTCGACGACCTTCGGAGCCGGGTTGGTGGTGCAGTCCTCGTCGCCCTCCTCGCAGGTGGGCTCGGTGACCGGCGGGTCCTCCGGGTCCAGCAGGAAGTTGGCCAGCACGCCGTCGCCCATGTCGTCGGCGTCGCGCACCACGACCGTGTAGGTCACGGTGACGGTCTGCTCCGGAGCCAGCTCGCCGGTGATCGCGAAGCGACCGTCGGCGATCTCCGACACCGTCAGCGCCGCGTCGGAGGCGACCGGGGCGGCCACCACGTCGGCGTCGTCCAGCAGGTGGGTCAGGTCGTCGACCCGGTCCACCTGACCGGCAGCGGTGCCCTCGTTGCTGAAGGTGAGCGTGTAGGTCAGCTCGTCACCCGAGACGACCTCGCTGCCCGTCTCCGGGTCGACCGACTTGGAGTCGACGACCTTGGGGGCGGTGTGGGTGGTGCAGTCCTCGTCGCCCTCCTCGCAGACGGGCTCCTCGGGGGTCTCCTCCTCGGGGTCGAGGAGGTAGTTCGCCAGCACCGCGTCACCCATCGCGTCGGCGTCCTTGACCACCACGGTGTAGGTCACCGTGACGGTCTGGTCGGCCGCCAGCTCACCGATGATCGAGAACCGGCCGTCGACGATCTCCGACACCGACAGCGCCGGGTCCGAAGGGACCGGGGCCACGGTGACGTCCGCGTCGTCGAGCAGGTGGGTCAGGTCGTCGACCCGGTCCACCGCACCGGCACCCTCACCGATGTTGGAGAAGGTCAGCGTGTAGGTGATCTCGTCTCCCGACTGGACCACCGAGCCGTCCTCCGGGGTCGTGGACTTGGTGTCCACGATCTCCGAGACCGGGTTGGTGGTGCAGCGCGGGTCGTCGGCCAGGCACTCGGCCGGCGGGTCGACGACACCCGGCTCCAGCACGAAGTTGCCCAGCAGGTTGTCCCCGCGCTCGCCGTCGGGCCGGACCTCGACGGTGTACGTCACCGTGTAGGACCCACCCACCGGCACCGTGCCGTCGACGGTGAGCTCACCGTCGGCGACCGCCGACACCGTCAGGTCACCCTCACCGGCAGCGGGGCCGCTGGTGATCTCGGCGTCGTCCAGCACCCCGGCCAGCACGTCGGTCCAGCCGTCCACCGCAGCGGGAGCCGTGCCGTCGTTGTCGAAGGTGATGGTGTAGGTCAGCTCCTCACCCGCGGCCACCGAGGTGCCCTTGGCCGGGTCGACCGACTTCGTCACCTCCAGCAGCGGGCCCGGGAGGCGCACCCGGTCGCAGGGGATGCCCGTGGTCGGGTCCACGCCACCCTCGGCCGGGTCGCACTGGGGCGTCGGCGGCGGGGTGGTGCAGCTCGGGTCGTCGGCCGCGCACTGCGGACCGAAGGCCACGTTGACCAACTCGGTGTCGCCGGCCGCGGTGTAGGTCACCTCGTAGGTGATCGTCACCGTCGCCCCGCTCACCAGCTCACCGCTCCAGCGGATGATGGGCTCGCTGTAGGTGGGGACGGCGCCCGCGCTGGCGGTGATGGTGGCCGGGTCGATCGTCGCGTCGTCCAGGACGGCGGTCAGGTCGTCCAGCACCACGGCCGGGCGGGCCGCGGTGTAGTCCCCAGGGCCGGTGTTGGTGGCGGTCACCGTGTAGGTGAGCACGTCACCCTCGCGCAGGATCTCAGCCGGGTCGACCGTCTTGAGGATCTCCAGCTTGGGCAGCTCGAAGGAGACGGAGTCGCACGCCAGACCCGTGTCCGGGTCGATCCCGCCCTCGGCGCACTCCTCCAGCGGCGGCGGAGTCGGGTCGCAGTCCGCGTCGTCGGTCGGGCAGACCGTCTGGAAGGCGACGTTCTCCACCACGCCGTCACCGGCAGCGGTCAGCGTGACGTCGTAGGTGATGGTCACGGACTCCTCGGGAGCCAGCGCACCGGACCAGGTCAACCGCGACCCCGTGAGGGTCGCCGTGCCGGCCGAGGCCACGATGCTGGTCTCGTCCAGGGTGGCGTCGTCCAGCACGCCGGACAGGTCGTCCTGCACCCGCGCCGGGGCCTCGTCGGTGTAGGCCACCGAGCCGGTGTTGGTCACCGTCACGGTGTAGGTCACCGTGTCGCCGATCCGGGACTCGGCCGTCGCCGTGGAGGTCTTCTCCACCTCGAGCGAGCGGACCAGCACGGCGTAGTCCTCGACCTCACCGGCCGCGGCCGTGCCGGTCGGGGCCGGGTCGGCCACGTTCCCGGGGAACAGCCGGAACCGGGCGAACACGCCTGCCGACGCCGTGGCCGCCGGGAACTCCAGGGTGTAGTCGGCGGTGCCGGAGCTCGCCGGCACCGTCACCGTGACCCGCTCGCCGGCCTCGAAGGTGCCGTCGGCGTCCAGGTCGATCCAGCCGGCCAGGGTGGCCGGCTCGCCGGTGTTGTTGGTGGCCGAGAGGACCACGGTCGGCGTGGTGGCCGAGATCTCGAGGGGGTTCGCGGTCCCGTCCTCGTCGGCTCCGTCGCCGTCCGCGGCGGCGGTCGGCACGCCGTCGGTGTCGATGTCGACGGTCTCACCGATCATCAGCGGAGCCGTGCTGGTGTCGGCGTCGAACCCGGGCAGCGAGTGCCGCGGGCCGTTGTCGGACAGCAGCGTGCCGTACCCCTCCGGCGCGTCGCCGAAGTCGATCGGCAGCGGCGCGTCGACGCAGCGGGCGCCGTCGTTGCCCGCCGAGGGAGGACCGTCCTCGGCGAACAGCTCCGCGTCGTTCGTCCGCGGGTCGATCCGCCAGATCTCACCGGTGTTGTTGAAGGACGCGTAGATGAAGCCGTTCGCGTCACCGAACGAGGCACCGGTGATGTTGTCGCCCACCTGTCCCAGGTTGACCGGAGTCGTCCAGGTCTTCGTGGTGCGGTCGAAGCCGATCAGGTACGCGGCCGGCGCACCCGCCGTGGTGGCGATCCGCCACAGCTTGTTGGTGCCCGGGATGTACACCCAGTCGGCGCCGCCCGTGGTGAAGCTGCCCAGACCGACGTTCCCGCTGTCGACCAGCGTCAGGGTCGCCAGGTCGATCTGCCACCAGTCACCGTTGATGGGGTGGAAGGCCCAGTAGTGACCGTTCTCGTCCACGTCGGCCGCGTTCGTGCCGGTGAAGCCGGGGATGTCCCCCAGCGGGTCGACCGAACCGTCGGAGCCGACCCGCACGAGCTGCGGGGAGACGCCCGCGTCGGCGTTGCCGCCCCAGCCGTAGATGTAGTTGTCGACGGTGTTGTAACCCACCGCGTTGACGAGCCAGTCCGGCGTCACCGTGGGCGCACCCGCCGCTCCGCTGGCCAGGTCGACGTCGATGATGTCCAGCGGCGGCTGCCCGTTCGGGTTCTGGAACAGCAGGCCACCCGGCGTGCACTGCCACACGGGCTGCGGCTCCCCGGGGAGCTCGATCTCGAACTCCTCCTCGATGGAGTGGTAGGTCCAGTCGTCGATGGCACGGACGTCGCCCCAGGACTGCTGGCCCGGGATGAAGCAAGTCCACTCGTGCACGCCGCCGGTGCTGTCGACACCCGCGGTGCCGTCAGGCTGCGGTGTCGGGCAGTCACGGCCGGCGACCGCCAGACCGGTGTCGTTCCAGTACAAGGTGTTGCTACCAGCACCTGGGCCGTTGACCGCGGTCACCTCGATGCCGCCGGCGCGCAGCTCCACGTCGTTCATGGTGAAGTGGATCTCACCGGTGCGGTCGATCAGGGCACGGGCGTTCAGGTCTGTGAAGTACGGGACCGGATTGCCCTGCCCGTCCAGCCCGTCCCACTCGACGCTCGCGGTGCCGTCGCCGGTGACCCCCAGGGGCAGCTCGACGTCCTCGGGGTCGCTGTAGTCGCCGTCGCCGTTGACGTCGATCTGCACCTGCATCTGACCGGTGAAGTTGGCCGCCGCCACGGTGAAGGTACCGCTGCGGCCGGTCGGGCTGGTCTGGTCGAACTCGAGGCTCGTCAGGTCCGGCAGCATGACCTCCGGCAGCACCCAGCTGCTCGAGCCGCCGGGGAACGTGGCGGTCTCGGGCAGGTCAGCGGCCGGTGAGTCGAAGAAGATCTTGTACCGGTCGCCACAGGTGCCCGGCGTCGCGTATCGGGCATCACCGGCGTCGTAGCTGAGGTAGGCCGAGGTGCAGGTGCCGGCGAAGGTGTTGCCTGCCGCGTCGGAGGTGATGACGGAGTCGACCCCGTTGTAGCCGCGGTACTGGGCGTCGTAGACGAAACCCTCCCGGCTGACGTAGGTCAGGCCGAAGTCCACCGAACCCGTGGTCCCCTGGGCCATGACGTAGCGGTCGGTCCACACCCGGCCGGGCATCGCGGTGGTGCCGTCCTGGACCTCGATCTCCCAGGTGAAGTAGTCGGTCAAGGTGCCGACAGGGCGGAACTCGACCGACCAGACACCCGCCGTCGGGGACGTGAGGTCAGTCAGCGAGCAGGTGGCGTCGACTGCGGCGGCGTCGGTGACGGTGCAGCTGTCGGTCTCACCACCGGGCCCGCGCACAGTCACCACCACGTCGCTCGGGGTGGTGCCGTTCTGGGCGGCCTTGGTGAACAGCACGTCGAGGTTCTCGCCCGCCCCGACATAGGCGTAGAAGGTGTTGGCCTGCCGGATCCTCGTGCCTCCAGGACCGTCTTCGGCGCTCGCCGGCGCGGGCGCGACGACCGGTCCCAGGAGGGTGGCGAGCAGTCCCGCCACGAGGGAGTAGGCGAGCAGCCCGGACAGGGCGCGCTGGCCCCGCGGTGACCGCCGGGACGCGAACATGCTGCGCGAGCGGCGGGTGAGCCGAGATCGCCCCCGCCGACCAGCAACCGGAGCGTCGTGCCGTGATTCCATTCATCCACCTTCGAGCGAACCGAGCTCGGCACCCCGGGACGACCGGAACGTGCCTGGAGCTGTTGAAGCACCCGTCCCACGAGGAGACGCGTGCGCCCCATGGATACCGGCGCGCCGAGGTGCTCGGCTAGCACCCGCACCGACGACAGACAGCCGGACCGGCGGATTTAGCCCCCCACGTAGCCCCCCGTCGGTCGGCTGCTTAGCCCCCTCAGCGCCGACCCCTAGCCCCCCTCTTAGCCCCCCTCCGGCGGGGCCGCCGGGCACCGTAGCGTGGCCGGCGTGAGCAGCCTCGCCGACCTCGACCCGCTGACCGGCACCGACGGTCGTCCGGTCCCCGACGCCACCGCCTGGGACCGGCGCCGCCACGAGCTGCGCCGGCTCTTCGAGGCGCACGTCTACGGCCCGTGGCCCGGGGACCCTCGCGGGGTCGAGCTGGTCAGCGTCACCGAGACCAGCGCGCTCGACGGCACGGCCCGGCTGGTCGAGGCGCAGGTGCGGGTGGACTCGCCCGCCGCGACCTTCCCCCTGCTGCTGGTGACGCCGGCCGCCCCTGGACCGCACCCGTGCTTCCTCGGGCTCAACTTCCACGGCAACCACACCGTGCTCGACCACCCGGCCGTCACGGTCCACGACCGCTACGCCGTCGACGGGGCCGCCGGTCGCGGCGACCACCGCGACAGCTGGGACGTCGCCGGCAGCGTCGCCGCCGGGTACGCCGTGGCCACGGTCTTCTGCGGGGACGTCGTGCAGGACCACCCCGACCTCGCCGGTCCTGACCTCGACGCCCTGGCGACCCCCGCGGGACGGCCGGGCGCGCTGATGGCCTGGGCCTGGGCCCTCTCCGCCGCCCGGGCCGCGCTGAGCAGCCGGCCCGAGGTCGACCCCTCGGCCGTCACCGTGGTGGGGCACTCCCGGATGGGCAAGGCGGCCCTGGTGGCCAGCGGCTGGGACGACCGGTTCGCCGCCGTGGTGGCCACCCAGAGCGGGACGGGCGGCGCGTCGCCGTCGCGCAAGGCGCCGGAGCGCTGCGTGCCCGGCCCCGACGGGCGGCCGGAGGCGGAGACCGTGAAGATGATCACCCGCCGCTTCCCGCACTGGTTCGCGCCCGCCTTCGCCGGCCACGCCGACCGCACCGACGAGCTGCCGGTCGACCAGCACCAGCTGCTGGCCCTCTCCGCCCCACGACCCACGCTGCTGTGGAACGGCACCGAGGACCTCTGGGCCGACCCGGCCGGCACCTGGGACTGCCTGCAGGCGGCGGCCCCGGTGTTCCGCTTCCTCGGCGCCGACCAGCCCGAGGTGGTGGACGTCCCGGAGCCGGGTCAGACCACCCCGGGCACCCTGGCCTACGGCCTGCGACCGGGCGGCCACAGCGTCACCCGCGAGGACTGGGCGGCCTGGCGGCGGTGGTGCGCCTGCCGGCCCGGCGGGGAGCCGCAGGCGCCGCGCTGACGCGCCCCTGCTCAGCGGCTGCCGGGAGCAGGTCCGGTCGTCGTCCCGACGCGCAGCTCGGTGGGCAGCACCACCTGGCGCGGCTGCAGGGACGGGTCCAGCAGCAGCCGGGCCGCCCAGCGTCCCTTCTCGGCGATCGGCTGGACCAGCGTGGTGAGCCCCGCCGCCCGGGCCTCGGGGATGCCGTCGAAGCCCGTCACCGAGACGTCCTGCCCGGGGACGAGGCCGCGCGAGCGCACCTCCTCCAGCACGCCCAGGGCGAGCACGTCGCTGACGGCGACCACCGCCGTCGGCCGCGGGTCCCGGTCGAGCAGCGTGGCCGCGCACCGTCGGCCGTCCTCGCGGGTGTTGCGCCCGGCGGTGACGGTGAGCAGCTGCAGGTCGGCCAGGCTCTCGGCGATGCCCTCGATCCGGTTCGCGGCGTCGTCCCAGCCGAGGGCCCGGTACGCCTCGACCTGCGCGGGCAGCTCGTCGCGCCCGAGCACCCGGGTGCCGTCGCCGCCGGGGATCTCGCAGACCAGCCCCACCACCCGGTGGCCCAGGCCGGCCAGGTGCTCCCCCACCGTCCGGCCGGCGGCCCGGTCGTCGATGCTGACGTAGTCGTGCTCGGCCGCGGTGTCGGTGAGGACCACCGGCAGCTGGCGGCGGGCGGCGGCGACGATGCCGGGGTGACCCGGACCGGCGCAGAGCCCGACCACCCCGTCGACCACCGCGGTGCCGATGGCGGCGGCGTCGGCGGGGTGGCCACCCGGCCCGGCGGGCACCGGGGCCAGGAAGACCCCGACCCCGGCGTCCTCCAGCACCTCGGTGAACGCCGCCAGCAGCCCGATCGCGAAGGGGTCGGTGAACACGTAGGACAACCGGTCGGCGAACACCACCCCGAAGGCGTTGGCCCGGCCCGACCTCAGCACCCGGCCGGCGGCGTCCGGGCCGTGGTAGCCCAGCTCGGCCG
>NZ_WPCU01000004.1:57579-133813 GCF_009742705.1 Auraticoccus cholistanensis | reverse complement strand
CCCCCAGCCGGGTGGCGACGTCCTTCATCGTCACCCCACCCACACCGGCACCTCCCAGGTCGTCCTGCCCTGGGCCGAGCCTAGCCGCGGGCCAGGGCACCGCAGGCGACGGTCGCGACCGGCAGGGCCGGGGACGGCTCCGGCTCCCGGTCCGCCGGCCGGGGCGCCGGCGCCGCGCCGGGTCGGACGGCCGCGAGCACGACCGCCCAGCTGGAGCGCTCGTCGCGCAGGGTCTCGTCCGGGGTCGTGGCGACCGCGTCGGGTCGCGCCGACCTCGGGAACCGGAGGGCCGGCTCGATGGTGTTCAGCAGGTACATGGACCTCTCCTTCCGCGTGCGTATCGTTACGCAAAACGATACGTGTATCGTTTTGCAGCCGCAAGAGGTTTCTTCGGTCGGCCGGCAGGCTCTCGGTGGTCGGCGGTCCGGGAACGCCCGCGACGGCCCGCCCGGCCGGCTGGCAGGCTGGCCCCCAGCGGTCGCCAGCCGGGCGACGGCCTACGGGAGGTGGACGCAGATGACCACGCAGCACGACGGCTGGACCGGGACCCGGCGACTCGGCCGCTCGGGGATCGAGGTGAGCGCGCTCGGGCTCGGGGGCTGGGCCATCGGCGGGGCGATGGCCTCCGGCGACCAGCCGCTCGGCTACACCGGCTCCGACGACGACGAGTCCCGCGCCGCGATCCGGCGGGGCGTCGAGCTCGGCGTCACGCTGTTCGACACCGCCGACGCCTACGGCGCCGGGCACAGCGAACGCCTGCTGGGCGAGGTGCTGGGCGACCACCCCGAGGTGCTGGTGGCCACCAAGTTCGGCAACGTCATCGACGAGTCCACCCGGCAGCTGACCGGCGTGGACGTCTCCCCCGGCTACGTCCGCCGGGCCGCGCAGGCGTCGCTGCGCCGGCTGCGCCGCGAGCGCATCGACCTCTACCAGCTGCACCACTCCGGGGTCAGCACCGCCGAGGCGGAGGACCTGGTGGCGGTGCTGGAGGACCTGGTCGCCGAGGGCTCGGTGGCCTGGTGGGGGGTCAGCACGGACGACCCCGAGATCGCGGGGCTCTTCGCCGACGCGCCGCACTGCACGGCCATGCAGATCGAGCTCAACGTGCTCGACGACAACCCGGCGATGCTCGCGCTGTGCGCCGAGCACGACCTGGCGGCGCTGTGCCGCTCGCCGCTGGCCATGGGCCTGCTGGGTGGTCGCTACACCGCCGAGAGCCGGCTCCCCGACGACGACGTCCGTGGCCGGCAGCCGGAGTGGTTGCGGTGGTTCACCGGCGGGCGTCCCGACCCGGGCTACCTGGCCGCGGTCGACACCGTGCGGGAGATCCTGACCGAGGACGGGCGCAGTCTGGCCCAGGGCGCCCTCGGCTGGATCTGGGCCCGGGACCCGCGGACCGTCCCGCTGCCCGGTTTCCGCACCCGCGGGCAGGTCGAGGACGACGTGGCGGCGCTGCAGCGCGGCCCGCTGACCGCGGAGCAGTACCAGCGCACCCGCTCCGCCCTGGACGCCGTCGGCAGGTGAGCCGGGCGGCGGCTCCCGCGCCGGCCGGGCCCGGGGGCCCGCGGGGTCGCCGAAGGTTGGGGCGGCGTTGGGGCCCGGCACGGACGGGCGTCACCGCCCGTTCACCGCCCGGCACTCGGATCGGGGGCAGCCGACCGCCTCCCCGGTGGTCCCCACTCCGCCGGAGGTCCCGTGCGTCGCTCCCCCTTCCCTGCCGCCCCGGCTGTCGAGGCGGACCTGCTCGCGCCGCCGGCCCCGGCGACGACCGGCGTGCTGACGGCCGCGAGGGCACCCGGCCGCGACGACGTCGCCGTCATCGCCCACCGCGGCTCGTCGGGCATCGCGCCGGAGAACACGCTGGCCGCCGTGCACGCGGCGGTCCGCCAGGGCGCGGACATGGTCGAGAACGACATCCACCGGACCGCGGACGGCGAGCTGGTGGTCGTGCACGACGCGACCCTGTCCCGCACCACCGACGTCGAGCAGGTCTTCCCCGACCGGGCCCCCTGGCGGGTCGGCGACCTGACCCTGGCCGAGATCAGGCGGCTGGACGCCGGGAGCTGGTTCGCCGAGGAGTTCGCCGGCGAGCGCGTCCCCACCCTGCAGGAGTGGCTGGACGCGGTGGGCACGCGCTCCGGCATGCTGCTGGAGGTCAAGGCGCCGGCGCTCTACCCCGGCATCGAGCACCAGCTCGACCAGGTGCTGCGGTCGCTGCCGCACCACGAGGAGTCCACCCGCGCGGGACGGATGGTGGTGCAGAGCTTCGACCACGGCTGGCTGCGCCGCTACGCCGAGCTGGCCCCCGAGATGACCGTCGGCGCGCTGTTCGCCGCTCGCCCGGGCGTCGAGGACATCGCCGCCGCCGCCGGCTGGGCCCACCAGGTGAACCCGGGCCTGGAGGTGCTCGACGAGGCCACCGTGACGGCCGTCCACGACCACGGCCTGGCGATCAACGTCTGGACCGTCGACGACGGCCGGGCGATGCGACGCGCCCGCGCCTGGGGCGTCGACGGGATCATCACCAACTACCCGCAGGTCCTGCTCGACCTGGGCACCTGACCGCCCGGGGAGGGCTCCAGCAGACCGCCCGGCGCACCCGCCCCGACACCGACGAACCGGATGTTCGTTATCTCGCCGCGAGCGGGGTAGGACGAGGGTGCAGCCTCGCGCTGCCCCGGTGAGCCCATCGGTCAAGAAGCGGCCGGTGGGCTCGCCACCCACCCCCCGTGCTTCGCACCGGTGGTTCACTGGAACCACGGAGCTCTCCGTCAGCGATTCCAACGAAGGGAGACACGATGGGTGCCGACGACAAGTTGAGGAACAAGGCCCAGGAGATGGGCGGCAAGGCCAAGGAGGCCGCGGGAGACGCCACCGGCGACCGCGACCTGCAGGCCGAGGGACAGGCGGACCAGACCGCGGGCGGCCTCAAGCAGGCCGGCGAGAAGGTCAAGGACGCCTTCAAGCCCTGACCACCACGGCCTGACACCACCGGGCCTTCGAGCCCTGACCAGCACGGCGCAGGGGCGGTGACCGCGGGCCACCGCCCCTGTCGCGTCCGCTGCAGCCGCCGGACCGTCTCCACCACCGCGCGCAGCCGCGCCTCGAACTCGGCCAGGACCAGGGTGAGCGGCACGACTCGCTGCAGCCCGCTCTCCTCCGCCGCCTCGCGGAAGGCCGCCGAGGCGATGGCGGTGCACCGGTCGTCAGACCTGCTGGGGGTAGATGATCGACTTCATGGACCGGGGGTCCCGGGAGCCGGTCTCCAGGGCGGTCGCGGTGTCCGCCAGGGGGAAGGAGTGGGTCTGCAGGTCGTCGACGACCACCCGGCCGGAGGCGATCAGCGCGATCCCCAGGGGCCAGGTGTCCTGGTAGCGGTTCACCAGCGCCAACGACACCTCTCTGCGGTTCAGGACCGAGAGCGGCAGCTCCACGGACTGCTTCGGCAGGCCCACCATGGCCGCTCGCCCTGCCTCCCGCAGCCGGTCCATGCCGGCCGCGAGGACCCCGGGAGCCCCGGCGCACTCGAGGAGCACGTCGAAGCGGCCCCGTCCGGGTTGGTCGGCCCTCTCGACCGTGAAGCCCAGCCCCTCCGCCAGCTGCAGGCGGAAGTCCGACACGTCGCTGATGGTGACGGAGCGCGCACCGAGGGCCCGTGCGGCCTGCGCGGCGAGCACTCCGACCGGACCCGCGCCGGTGACCAGGACGTCGTCGCCCGGTCGCAACGGCGCCCGCCGGCAGGCCCAGATGCCGACCGACAGCGGCTCCACCATGGCCGCCTGCTCGTAGGTCATGGTGTCGGGGATGGGGAAGAGGGTGCGGGCGTCGAGCTCCAGGTACTGCACGAGCGCGCCGTCGAACGGCGGGGTGGCCAGGAACTCCAGCTCGGGGCACAGGTGGTAGCGCCCGGCCATGCACTGCGCGCAGCCACGGCAGGGAGTGCCGGGCTCGATGGCCACCCGGGTCCCGACGGCGAGCCCGGTGACGCCGGCGCCGACCTCCACCACCTCACCGGCGGCCTCGTGACCGAGGACGATCTCCCCGTCGACGACCCAGTCGCCGATGCGGCCGTGGCGGTAGTAGGTGGTGTCGGATCCGCAGACACCGACGGCGTGGACCTTGACCACCGCCCTGCCAGGACCTGCCTGCGGCATCGGCCGGTCCTGCAGGGTGATCTGGCCCAGGGCGGTCATCACAGCGGCGGTGTTCATGGGGTCGTGTCCTCTCGTGCGGGGTCGGTGCCGGGTCGCGGGGGTCGGTGCAGGTCGAGCGTCTCGACGGCGCGCAGGCTGCTGCGGATGAACGTGCTGGCGTGGGCGCCGAGATCGGCGCCGTCGCGCCACAGGTTCCGCCAGATGCCGAGGGTGGCGGTGAGATCGGGGTCCACGACCGCCGAGGAGAACGACTCGAAGACGACCGGTCCCCGGTAGCCCACCAGCTGGAGGGCTCGGAAGAAGGACCCGAAGTCCACGGTCCCCGTGCCGAGGTAGCCACGGTGGCTCTCGCCGACGTGGACGTACTCCAGGCACCGCGCGGTCTCGAGGACCGGCGCGAACATGCCCGACTCCTCGATGTTCATGTGGTAGGTGTCGAGATGCACCCCGAGGTTGTCAGCGCCCACCTCCTCGACGTAGACGCGTCCCTGGGCAGCCGTGTTGAAGATGTTCGACTCGTAGCGGTTCACGATCTCCACCCCGAGCCGGATGCCGAGGGCGGCGGCGTACGTGGCCAGTCGGCGCATCGCCTCCTGACCGTTGCGCACCTCTCTCTCGGTGGCCGGCCGCTGGTGCTTCTTCATGGGGCCGTAGATGACCCCGACCAGGTGCGAGGCGCCCACCTCGTGCAGGACCTGGAGCACCGCCCTGAGGTGGTCCTCCCCGCGACGGACGGTCGCGGGGTCCTCGGAGCTGATGTCCACGTCGTCGGTCAGACCCAACGAGGCGGTCGTCGCCAGGTCGTACTCGGCGGCCAACCTCCGGGTGAGCTCCACGGGCCAGCTCTGCGGGTCGAAGACCGGCAGCTCGACGAGGTCGAAGCCGGCCTCCGCGGTGCCGCGGAAGGCCGTCCTGAGACCTGCCTCGTCGAAGCTGCCCGTCCAGACCGAGCCGTGGCATCCGATCGGTGACCTGGTGGTCGTCACGCTGTTCCTCTCCTACGTGGGTGGCGGTGGCAACGGCTTCGTCAGCCGCCCGACCCGGCGCGGCCCCGGTGCGGAGACCCGGGCGGACGTCGGCCGGGTCAGAGGCCGGGGCGATCGGCGCCGACGGCGGCCACGGTGAGCCGACGACCGCTGACGCGCACCCGCAGCGCCTCCAGCGAGTCGATGACGTGGTGGGCGCGCAGGGCGAGCTCGTCGTGGCGCTGGGTGCCGGTGACGCCGACGGCCAGGCAGCCGGCCGCCCGCGCGGACCGCAGTCCGGCGTGGGTGTCCTCCAGGGCGAGCACCGGGCCGCGGAGACCCCGCCGTCGCAGCTCTCGGAGCCCTCGGGCGAAGGGTTCCGGGGCCGGCTTGCCGGCTGCGACGTCGTCGCCGCTCACCACGAACGCGGGGCGGGGCAGTCCCGCGGCGCCGAACCGGGCACGCGCCACGGGCCCCGAGGCGGAGGTGACGATCCCCCACCTGTCCGCGGGGAGGGCCGTGAGGAACGCCCGCACGCCCGGCAGCGGGTCCAGCAGCTGCCCGTCGCGGGACTCGATCTCGTTCAGCCGCTGCACCGCCCGCGGGCGCTCCTGGGCAGGGATGTCGAGTGCGGCCACCACCGCCTCGGCGGTGCGACCGTGCAGACCCGCCCCGGGCACGGGGACGCCGTACTCACCGGCGAGCGCGCGCCACGCGTCCTCCACCGCCGGGACGGAGTCGACCAGCGTGCCGTCCATGTCGCACAGCACGCCGGCGATCTCGACCTGCCGACCCGCCGCGAGGTCGGCGGCCCAGGCCTCGTGCTCGTCGGTGCCGGGAGCGCCCGGGGCACCGTCGACCGGTCCTGCACCGCCCGTCGGGAAGGTGGGAGGGGTCGTGCTCGCCATGGGGGGTCTCCGTTCCGGGGCCGGCTGCCCGATGGCGGCAGCTGTCTCCCGTCGTCTCCGGGGTGTGGACGTCACGGTAGGACAAACCGCACATCCGTTGACCTACCATGCTCGTATGAGCAGACGGCTACCGATCGACCAGGTGGTTCTCCACACCTACGTCGCGATGCAGAACCTCGCCCACGGCCGGGCGGTCAACGACATCGCGGAGGAGATCGGGAAGTCCCGCTTCGCCACGGCGCGCATGGTCAGGAGGGCACGGGAGCTGGGGCTGATCGAGGTGACGGCCAAGGTCCCCGATCCGGTCGACGTCGACCTCTCCGCACGACTGGCCCAGCGTTACGGGCTGCGCTCGGCGCTCGTCGTGGCCACGCAGTCGACCAACGCGACCGAGGCCCGCGAGGCGATCGCCCGGATCACGGCCCGCTACATCCTCGACGACATCGAGGAGGACGACGTCGTCGGCTTCGCGCCGGGACGCACCCTGGTGCTCGCCTCCCGGCTGATCTCGCAGCTGCCCTCCGCCGACATCGTGCAGCTCACCGGCGTGGGAGCCCCGCGGCTGGAGGACGGGGTCGAGGTCATCTCCAACATCGGCCGCGCCAGCGGCGGCGCCACCTACCCCCTGTACGCGCCGGCGCTGCTCATGAAGGACCCCCGCGCGCACGTCCTGCTGCAGCACCCCTCCATCCAGCGGACGATGCGCCGCATGGACCACGTGGTGAAGACCTTCCTCACCATCGGTGGCTGGCCCGAGGCGTCACTGCTGGCCCGCCAGCTGACCGAGCTCGGGGAGCGCGAAGCCTTCGAGAACGAGGGGGTCGTCGCCGAGATCGGGACCATGCTGCTGGACATCGACGGCAACACCGTGCCCGGGCTGGAGGGGAGGTTCGTCGGCATCTCCGAGGAGTCGCTGCGCAGGGTGCCCGCCCGGGTGGGCATCGGCGGAGGTGCGGGCAAGGAGCGCGCACTCATCGCGACGCTCCGCTCAGGTATCTGCCACGTCGTGATCACCGACGCGCGCTGCGCCCGGGCGGCGCTGGCCGTGTGACGCCGTGCTCCCCCGGGTCGCCGCGGGCCGGTGCGGCCCGCGGCGACCCGTCGGAGGGCGGCTCAGCTCGCCGCGGTCCGCTCGCCGAGCACCTGCTGGAGCCACGACATCGCCTGGGCGGGGTCGTCGGAGGTGGTGCCGTCGGCGCCCAGCTCGACCGCCCGGCGGACGTCGTCCACCGTGCGGCAGGGCCACACGTGGACCTCGACGCCCAGGTCGTGGAGGGCGTCCACGACGTCCTGGGTGAGGTCCTGGAAGCCGCAGGCGAACCGGGTGGCGCGGGTGTGGTCCAGCAGGCCCCGCCAGCCGCCCTCGAAGCGCTCCGCATCGGCCAGCGCCTGGACGATGATGCACCGGCCGATCGTCGGCATCAGCTCGGCGGCGTGCCGCAGGGCGTCGGGGTGGAAGCTGGTCAGGATGGTCCGCCCCGCATCCGCCGGGTGCGCCGCGAAGTACCGGGCCAGCGCCGGCACCGTCGCGGGGTCCTTGATCTCCAGCTGGATGAAGGTGGTCGTCGCGGCGTACATCTCCGCGAGCGTCACGACGCCGCGACCGGAGTTCAGCACCACGGCCTGCAGCTGGGTCAGGGTCAGCTCGGCCGCGGGGCCCAGCCCGCGGGCCGCGTCGTCCCCGGCCGTCCGGTCCAAGGTGGCGTCGTGCAGCAGGAAGAGCTCCCCGTCCTTGCTGAGGCGCACGTCCAGCTCGATCTCGTCCACGCCGACCTCCTCGGCCAGGGCGTAGGACTGCAGGCTGTTCTCGGGCGCGTGGGCCATCGCACCGCGGTGGCCGACGATCAGCAACGTCATCTCAGCTCCCCACTCGTTGCTCGTAGAGCGGACGGATCTTCTCGACGGCCGGCTCCAGGTTGGCCTGCATCGTCGCCAGGGTCGGCTCCGGGTCGGCGCCCCCGGAGTACACCGCCTGGATGACGGTCTTGGCCTCCGGGACGCACTCGGGCACGTACCGGCGCACGACGTCCGGACCGCGGGCCACGTCGAGCTGGTCGATCGCGACGCGGAAGTTCGGGTTCTCCTCGGCGCGCTGCTGCACCTCGGCGGACTCCAGGGCGGCCTTGGTGGTCGGCATGTAGCCGGTACCGAGCGTCCACCGCACCGACGGCTCGCCCGTCGAGAGGAACTTGATGACCTCCCACGCCGCCTGCTTGCGCTCGTCGGAGGCGTACCGGAAGATCGACACCCCGCCGCCGCCGGTCGGGACACCGGTGGTCTGCTGGGTCGGTAGGAACCCGCAGCCGACCTCGAACTCGGCGGCGTCCAGGATGCCGCGCAGCGAGCCGGTGGACTCCAGCACGGTCGCCGCAGAGCCGGCGACGAAGTCCCCGGACGGGTCGCTCGACAGGTACCCGGCGCCGTCGTCGTGGATGAAGGCGCGGTCGAACTCGAGCGCCGCCACGGTGGCCTCGGAGGTGAGGAGCATGTCCAGGCCGTCGGAGTAGCCGCCCCCGAAGGCCCAGGACGACCCCTGGAAGTACCAGTCGTCGGCGCCGGTGTAGGCGCGCATGGCCACGTCGTTGCCGCCGGAGGAGTAGCCCTTCAGCTCCTTGGCCCACTCCCGGTACTCCTCGTACGTCTCCGGGGCGCGGTCGGGCAGGCCGACCTCGGCGAAGATGTCGCGGTTGTAGTAGAACAGCGGGGTCGAGCGGCCGAAGGGCAGCCAGAAGATGTCGTCCTTGACCGTCCCCTCGGCCAGGAACCGCTCGTGGAACGAGTCGGTGCCGAAGCTGTCGTCGAAGTAGCCGGTCAGGGGCTCGAGGGCGTCGTTGAGGTAGAAGCGGTTCCACACCACGTCGCTCAGCACGGAGATGTCGGGGACCTGCTTCGCCTGCAGGCTGGCCGCGAGCTTGGCCTCCACGTTGTCGTAGCCCTCGAAGATCTGGATCTCGCAGAAGATGTCGCTCTGGGCCTCGTGGAAGGCGTCGATGTTCTCCTGCAGCACCTTGGCGTTGTTCGAGGTCCAGTTGCTCCACAGCACGACCCGCTGCCGGTCCTGGAACTCCGCGGGCACGTCGCCGCTGGGCTGCTCGTAGACCGTGTCGGATCCCGCTCCGCCGCCGAAGCAGCCGGCCAGCAGCGGCACGGTGGCCGTGACGGCCCCGGCGGTGAGCACCTGCCGCCGGGTGAGACCGGTCGCCAGGCGACCGGCGTGGCCTCGTCGTGGCGATCTGGGGATGGGCATGGTTCTCCTTCGATTTCGGTGGTCCGGATGGCGGGTGGAGGGGTCCGGCGGTGTCAGCGCCCGCTGCCGGCGGCGGCACCGGTCAGCCCGGTGACGATGTAGCGCTGGGCGAGGAGGAAGACGAGCAGCATGGGCAGGACGACGATGAGCGTCCCCGACATGAGCACGCCCCAGGAGGTCATGCCGTCGTTCGCCTTCAGGTACATCAGGCCGACGGGCAGGGTCCGCATGTTGACGGAGTTGGTGATGATGAGCGGCCACACGAAGCTGTTCCACTCGTCGATCACCGCGACCAGGGCGACGGTCGCCACGGCGGGGACCGACATCGGCAGCACCATCGAGACCAGCTTGCGGAGGTGGCCGGCGCCGTCGACCTCCGCGGCCTCGAAGACCTCCTTCGGCAGCGACATGAAGTGCTGACGCAGCAGGAAGGTGCCGAAGGCCGACCCGACCCCGGGGAGGATGAGCCCGGCGTAGGTGTTGATCAGGCCCATGTTGCCGATGGTGATGTAGTTGACCAGCAGCGTGACGTGGCCGGGCACCATGAGGGCGCCCAGCATCACCAGGAACAGGATCTTCTTGCCGGGGAAGGGCAGGAACGCGAAGGCGTAGGCGGTGAACACGGCGAGCAGGACCTTGCCGATCGACCCCACGACGGTGACGACCACCGAGTTGGCGATGAAGGCGTCGAAGGGGGCCAGCTGCCACGCCGTGCGCAGGTTGTCCCAGGTGAGCTCGGTGGGCAGGAGCTTGGGGGGCCAGACGTAGATCTCGGAGTTGGTCTTGAACGCCGTCGTCACCAGCAGGTAGAGCGGGATGACGAAGACGAGCGCGGCGGCGACGAGCAGCAGGAAGCCCCACCAGTGGCGGCGCAGCGCACGGACGCCGCGGGAGCGTCGGGGCGCCGGCTGCGGCCCCTGCGTGCCGTCCGGGTCCTGCAGGTGCGCGGGCGGGATCGTCGCGGCAGTCATCAGTAGTGCACCTTCTTCTCGACGAACCGGAACTGCAGCACGGTGATCACCATCAGGATCACGAACATGACCGTCCCGGCTGCTGCGGAGTAGCCCACGTTGGAGCGGGCGAAGGCCTGGTCGTAGATGAGCCAGCTGAGCGTCGTGGTGGCGCCGGCGGGCCCGCCGCCGGTCATGATGGCGATGACGTCGAAGGCCTGGAACGCGCCGATCGTCTGCGTGATGACCAGGAAGAAGGTGGTCGGGGAGAGCAGCGGCAGGACGACCCGGGTGAAGGTCCGCCAGCGGTTCGCACCGTCGATCCGCGCCGCCTCGAGCACCTCCGACGGGAGCCCCTGCATGCCCGCGAGGTAGACGATGGAGACGAAGCCAACCCCCTTCCAGATCGAGACGACGAGCAGGGCCGGGAGAGCCCACTCCGCGTCGGTCGTCCAGGCCGGCGAGCTCATGCCCACGAGGTCGAACGCGACCCGGGCCAGTCCGTAGTTGGGGTCGAAGATGAACAGCCACACCGCCGCGATCGCGGCTCCGGAGACGACGTGGGGCGTGAAGACGATGCCGGTGACGACCGTGGTCCCGGGGACCTTCATCGAGAAGAGGGCAGCCAGCGCCACGCCGAGCACGAGGCTGACCCCGACGACCACGACCACCCAGGTGAGGGTCGTCGCCATGACGTCGAGGAACATCGCCGAGGTGAGCAACCGGGTGTAGTTGGCCAGCCCGACGAAGATCGGCTCCGGGGCGATGAAGTCCCAGCTGGTGAGGCTGAGGTACAGGTTGGCGAGCACGGGCCAGTAGGCGAAGACCGCGATCAGGGCGAGGTTGGGGAAGGCGAACAGCGCGAAGAGGGCGGCGCCCCGGCGCTGGCGACGCCGCAGCGCCGAGCGTCTGCGAGCAGACGGGGCCGGAGGGGCGGCGTCGACTGTGGTCATCCTCGGTATCCCTTCTGCCCCGTGCTCCGTCGCGGTCGGGCGTCCAACCCGGGAGAGGCTAGGGGTTCCGTGGCAGCGGGGCGACCGGGCGCTCATTTGAGCACGGCCTGTCCACATCGGAGCAGGATGGTGCATCGTTGAGCGGCCGCCACCGGGCCGCTCCGCGACGCTCGTGAGATGGCGGGGCCCGTCACCCAGGACGGCAGACCGACCCGGGCAGCCCGTCCGGCACCGTCCGCGCCGCGCAGCGGTGGCCGCCGCGAGCAGCGTATGTCCGGGTCCTGCCGAAGATCTACGGAGGTACCACCCTTGGAGCCCCTCGTCGGGATCCTGACCCGCACCAGCCTGATCGAGCTCGAGCTCCTGCTGGCGACCTTCGTGCTGTGCTCCCTCGTCGGCATCGAGCGCCAGCTCCGTCACAAGGCGGCCGGGTACCGCACCCACGTCCTGGTCGGCCTCGGCTCCTGCGCCTTCACGCTGGTCTCCGCCTACGGCTTCTCCGCCGTCCTCGGCAGCGACGTCAACCTGGACCCCTCCCGGATCGCCGCCCAGATCGTGTCCGGGATCGGGTTCCTCGGAGCAGGGGTGATCTTCAAGGGCCGCAGCGTCGTCCGCGGGCTGACCACCGCGGCCACGGTGTGGGTCGCCGCGGCGGTGGGCATGGCCTGCGGGTCGGGGATGCTCTCGCTGGCCGTCGCGCTGACCGTCCTCCACCTCGTCACGCTGTTCGTCGTGGCCCCGCTGGTCCGCAAGCTCCCCGACCCGGACCGCAAGCGTCTGCTCCGGGTGACCTACGCCGACGGCGCCGGTGTGCTGCGAGAGGTGCTCTCCGTCGCCACGTCGTGCGGGTTCACCAGCTCGATCGAGCGGAGCCGACGCTCGACGGTCGGCGACCGGACGGTGGTGATCATGGACATCCGGTTCCACGGCCGGCCGCCCGTCCGCGACCTCATCCCCCAGCTGGTGGAGCTGCCGGGCGTGGACCGCGTGGCTCTGCGCCACCTCTCGGACCTCGACGAGGACGAAGAACATGCCTGACCGGGGCCCCGGGACCAGACAGCAGGACGATCAGAAGGGCCATCCCATGCCACCGACCCGTCACGAACCCGCCCCCACCCGGACGGTGCCGCTGCGTGCCTCGACCCTGGACGCCCTGCCCGCCGAGGTCCTGCGGCCCCGATACGACCGGAGCCGGGTGCGCACCGGCATCGTCCACCTGGGTCTCGGCAACTTCCACCGCGCCCACCAGGCGATGTACCTCGACGCGTTGATGGAGCAGGGTCTGGCGATGGAGTGGGGGATCTGCGGTGTGGGGCTGATGCCGCGGGACGCCGCCATGCGCGACGCCCTGAGGCGCACCGACGGGCTGTACACCCTGGTCCTCAAGCACCCCGACGGCACGCTCGAGCCGCGGGTGGTCGGCTCGGTCGTGGACTACCTGTACGCCCCCGACGACCCCCAGCGGGTGGTCGACCGGCTGGCAGACCCCGCCGTGCGCATCGTCAGCCTCACCGTCACCGAGGGTGGCTACAACCTGGACCCGGCGACCGGTGAGTTCGACCTGGGCGCTGCCGCCGTCAGGGCCGACCTCAGCGGGACGCAGCCGCCGGCCACCATCTTCGGCCTGGTGAGCGCCGCCCTGGACCTGCGCCGTCAGCGCGGCATCCAGCCCTTCACCGTGATGAGCTGCGACAACATCCCGCACAACGGGGACGTCGCCCGCCGGGCCTTCGGCGCCTTCGCGCGCGCTGTCGATCCCGCCCTCGGCGACTGGGTGCTCGAGCACGTCGCCTTCCCCAGCTGCATGGTGGACCGGATCACCCCGGTCACCACCGACGACGACCGCGCCGAGGTGCTGCACCGGTGGGGCGTCGAGGATCCCTGGCCGGTGGTGGCCGAGCCGTTCACCCAGTGGGTCCTCGAGGACCACTTCCCGCTCGGCCGTCCCGAGCTCGACCGGGTCGGCGTCCAGCTGGTCGCGGACGTCACCCCGTACGAGCTGATGAAGCTGCGGCTGCTGAACGCCTCGCACCAGGCCCTGTGCTACTTCGGCTACCTGGCCGGCTACCGGCTGGTGCACGAGGCGTGCCAGGACCCGCTCTTCGCCGACTTCCTGCTGGCGTACATGAGCGAGGAGGCCACGCCGACGCTGCCGCCCGTCCCCGGTGTCGACCTGCCCGCCTATCGCGCGACGCTGGTCGAGCGGTTCTCCAACCCCCACGTCAAGGACACCGTGGCGCGGCTGTGCGCGGAGTCCTCCGACCGGATCCCGACGTGGTTGGTCCCGGTGATCCGCGAGAACCTCGCGGCCGGAGGGCCGGTCGAGCTCTCGGCGGCGGTGGTGGCCTCCTGGGCCCGGTACGCCGAGGGCACCGACGAGCAGGGTGAGCCGATCATCGTGGTCGACCAGCTCGCGGAGCAGCTGGTGCCCCTGGCCCGCGCCCAGGTGCACGGCGACGACCCGGACGTCTTCGTGCGCGACGAGCGGCTCTTCGGCGACCTGGCCTCGTCCGAGCGCTTCCTCGCCGCCTATCGGAGGACCCTGGCCTCGCTGCACCAGCGGGGCGCCCGCGCCACCCTGGAGTCGCTCGTCGAGGGGACGTCCCGCCGGACCCACCGGCGGTGAGGGGTCCCGTGCCGCGCGGGGAGTGCCTCCCCCGCCGCGGGGTAGTGCCCCGGTGACGGCGGGAGGACGACGATGCGCGACGAGACGCGGGTGTGGGAGGTGGCCGAGGACGTCCTGTGCGTCTCCGACCACGGGGTGAACAGCTACCTGGTGCGCGACGGCGGCGAGGTCACCGTGGTGGACGCGGGTCTGCCGGCGGCGTGGGAGCCGCTGCAGGACGCGCTGCGCCGGCTCGGCCGGTCGGTCGAGCGCGCCGCGGCCCTCGTGCTGACCCACGCCCACTTCGACCACATCGGCACGGCGCGGCGCTTCGTCGAGGCGGGCGTCCCGGTCTACCTGCACGCCGACGACCACGCCCTGGCCGCCCACCCCTACCGCTACGGCCACGAACGGTCCCGGTGGCTCTACCCGCTGCAGCACCCGAGGGCGCTGCCCGTGCTGACGAGCATGGTGCGTGGTGGGGCGCTGCGGGTCCCGCCGGTGCAGGGCTGCCGTGCCATGGTCGACGGGGAGGAGCTCCCCGTGCCCGGCGGGCTGCAGGTCCTCGCCACGCCGGGGCACACCTGGGGGCACTGCAGCCTGCTGCTGCCCGGCCGCGACGCGGTTCTCAGCGGGGACGCGCTGGTCACCCTCGACCCCTACACCGCGCGCACCGGCCCCTGCCTGGTGGCCGGCGCCGCCACCGCCTCCTCCTCCCGGGCCGGCGCCTCGCTGGCCCGGCTGCGCGGGTGCGGGGCGAAGAACGTGCTGCCGGGGCACGGCCGGCCCTGGCACGACGGCGTCGCCGACGCGGTCGACCTGGCGCTCGCCCGCCCGCAGCAGTAGCCCTCCGGCTCCGGGACGCGACCGGAGGGATGGGTCGGCGGAGGCGGGGTAGGGAAGGCACGAGGTCGTGGTGACCTCGCGCGCCCCGAGGAAGGAAGCACCGTGCCCCGTTCGCAGCCCACGCCGTCGGCCCTGATCGCCCGCGTGCTCGACCGCGTCGTCAACGCCGTGGAGGAGGCGGAGTGGCTCGACGGCCCCGCCGACCAGCTGGCCGCCGTCGTCAGCAAGGTGTCCGAGCAGCGGTGGGCACGCGACCTCCTCAGCGGCACCTTCCTCGGCCACCCGCTGCACCCGCTCGCCGTCACCGTGCCGATCGGCGCCTGGAGCACCGCGGCCGTGCTCGACGTGCTGCACCTGCGCGCGGGAGCCCGGGCGGCCGTCGGGGTCGGGGTGCTCACCGCACCCGTCGCCGTCGTCAGCGGTCTGTCGGACTGGGCCAGCACCACCGGCGCCAGCCGCCGCGTCGGTCTGGCCCACGCGGCCATGAACGCCGGCGCGCTCAGCCTCTACACCACCAGCTACCTGGTCCGGCGGATCGGGATGCACCGCACCGGCTTCCTGCTGACGCTGCCCGCGATGGGCCTGCTCGGGCTCTCCGGGTGGTTCGGCGGGCACCTCATCTACGCCCGCGGCGTCGGCGTGGACGTCACCGTCTTCGAGGAGCGCGAGCAGGAGCTGCAGGACGTGGCGGCCGAGGCCGACGTCCAGGAGGGCGAGCTGACGGTGGTGGACGTCGGCGGTCAGCCGGTGCTGCTCACCCGCCACCCCGACGGGCACGTCGTGGCCATGTCGGACCGCTGCACCCACCGGGGCGGCCCGCTGCACGAGGGCAGCATCCAGGACGGCGCGATCCAGTGCCCGTGNCCCCGCCACCCGCCCGCAGCCGCTGCACCGGGTCGAGGTGGCCGACGGCCGCGTCCGGGTCGGCGGTCCGCGACGTCCCTGACCGGGGTGAGGCAGACGAAGCCCGGACCTCCTCCGACGTTCCGCGGCGGCGTTACCGGGTAGTAGCCACAGCGGTAAGGGCGTGCCAGCACGAACTCGACCGGTCGTGGTGGTTCGTCACCATCGACGAGAGGACATCGACTGTGTTCACACACCAGAAGGCGCTCCAGTTCCACGCCACCCCCGACGGCCCGGACCCCGCCTTCGCCCGACGCCTGCAGGAGGTCCTGGGCGGCAAGTGGGGGGAGATGACCGTGGCGATGCAGTACCTGTACCAGGGCTGGAACACGCGGCTGCCGGGCAAGTACCGCGACATGCTGATGGCGATCGGCACCGAGGAGCTCAGCCACGTCGAGATGATCACCAACATGATCGACCGGCTGCTGGACAAGGCCCCGCCGATGGCGGCCGACGACAGCGCCCGCAACACCACCACGGCGGAGTACGCCCACCACAACCCGCAGCACACCATCGTCAACGGCGGCGGCGCCTACCCCGCCGACAGCAACGGGGTGCCGTGGAGCGGTGCGTTCATCACCGCCAGCGGGAACCTGATGGCCGACTTCCACCTCAACGCCACCGCCGAGATGCAGGGCCGCCTGCAGGTGGCGCGGCTGTTCCACATGACCGACGACCCGGGCGTCAAGCAGATGATCCGGTTCCTGATCACCCGCGACCACATGCACCAGATGCAGTGGCTGGCCGCGATCCAGGAGCTCGAGGAGGACGGCCTCGGCGGGCTGCCCGTGCCCGAGGCCTTCCCGCTGGAGGAGGAGTTCGACGAGTTCAGCCGCACCTTCATCCAGGCCAGCGACGGCGAGCAGGCCACCGAGGGCCGCTGGGCCCACGGCGCCGCCCCGGACGGCCGCGGCGACTTCCGCTCGGCCGTGATCGCGGCCACCGGCGAGACCCCCGAGCCCCCGCCCGGCGACCCCCGCCTCTACGGCACCGGCGTGCTCGAGGAGACCAAGGGCTTGGTCGAGAAGGCGAAGGACGCCCTGAAGTGAGGTGTCGGCTGCCCGCTCCCGGGTAGCCGACCAGCAGGAGACGCCGCACGTCCGTGCGACGCCGCAACGACACCAGAGGAGATGCCATGGCCACCGGTGAGACCGGCTTCGACGACGTCACCTACGACCTCGTCTCGGTCCAGTACCACGCCCTCAAGGCAGGGCACGACTACGGCCAGTACGTGCGGGACGCCCGCAACGCCGGCCAGGAGGAGATCGCCGCGTTCTTCGAGCAGGTGATGGCCGAGGACTCCGCGCGCGCGCACCGCTGCCACGAGTTCCTCGTCCAGCTCGGCGGCACCGACAACACCAGCCCCCAGGACGGCTGACGCCGCAGGACCGCCGAACACCCGCACACGGTCGTGCCCCGTCCCCGGTGGACGGGGCACGGCCGTGTCCGGGCCCGGGGCTACGCTCAGCCGGTTGGGCGGGTGACCGCCCCCGCACTTCCCGAAAGGCACGCCGTGACGCAACAGCCCCGCTCCCTGGACTGGATCACCCGGCTGGTGTCCATCGACACCACCAGCCGCAACTCCAACCTGGAGCTGATCGACCTCGTGGCGCAGGAGCTGCGCGACGCCGGCCTCGACCCCGTGGTGCTGCCCGACGACAGCGGCACCAAGGCGAACCTGGTGGCCACCGTCCCCGCCGCGCACGGCACCCGCACCGGCGGCGTGGTGCTCAGCGCCCACACCGACGTCGTCCCGGTCGACGACCAGGACTGGCACAGCGACCCGTTCCGACCGGAGGTCCGCGACGGGCGGCTGTACGGCCGCGGCACCGCCGACATGAAGTCCTTCCTCGGCGTCGTGCTGTCCCGGCTGCCGGAGCTCACCTCGGCCCGGCTGAGCGAGCCGGTGCACCTGGCGCTGTCCTACGACGAGGAGGTCGGCTGCGTCGGCGGCGCCCGGCTGGTGCAGGACATCGCCCGGCTGGGTCTGGCCCCGCACACCTGCGTGGTGGGTGAGCCGACCAGCATGCGGGTGATCCGCGGCCACAAGTCGATCAACCTGCTGGAGGTCACCTTCACCGGCGTGGCCGCCCACTCCTCGCTGACCCCGCAGGGGGTCAACGCCGTCGAGCACGCCGCCCGCCTCATCCGCTACGCCCGCGAGCAGGCCGACCGCTGGCGCGCCGAGGGCCCCTTCGACGACGCCTACGTGGTGCCGTGGAGCACCGGCAGCGTCAACGTCGTGCACGGCGGCATCGCCGGCAACACCGTCGCCGACCGCTGCACCGTGCAGCTGGAGTTCCGCGGGCTGGCCGAGCTCGACGTCGAGCAGGTCATCGAGGGCTTCCGCGCCGAGGCGGCGCGGATCGAGGCCGACATGGTCGCCGAGAACCCCCGCGCCTCCGTCCGCGTCGAGGTGCTGGCCCAGGTCCCCGGCCTGGCCACCGAGCCAGACTCCCCGGCCGTGGCGCTGGCCACCCGGCTGGGGGCCGAGCCCTCCGACGGCAAGGTCACCTACGGCACCGAGGCCGGCCAGTTCGCCAGCACCGGCATCGCCACGGTGGTCTGCGGCCCCGGCGACATCGCCCAGGCCCACGCCGCCGACGAGTACGTCGAG
Source organism: Auraticoccus cholistanensis (assembly GCF_009742705.1). Lineage (GTDB taxonomy): Bacteria > Actinomycetota > Actinomycetes > Propionibacteriales > Propionibacteriaceae > Auraticoccus > Auraticoccus cholistanensis. Next base: position 115,665 of record NZ_WPCU01000004.1, on the reverse strand, counting down.
CTCGACCAGCTGCTGGCCTGCGAGGCCTTCGTCGACCGCCTGGTCGAGCAGCTCAGCACCGAGGAGGAGCAGCGATGAGCAGCAACGCCGAGACCCTGACCCCGCCGACGGCCGAGGAGCGCCGCCGGGCACGCCGGGCGGTGCTGGCCGCGGGCACGGGGAACGCCCTGGAGTGGTTCGACATCATCGTCTACGCCTCCTTCTCCTCGGTGATCAGCCGGGTGTTCTTCCCCACCTCCGAGGGCGCGACCGGCCTGATCCTCACCTTCGGCATCTTCGCCGTCAGCTACCTCGCCCGACCCGTCGGCGCGATCTTCCTCGGCCGCTACGCCGACCGGGCCGGGCGCAAGGCCGCGCTGACGCTGACCATCGGCATCATGACCCTCGGGGTCGGCCTGATGGCCGTCGCCCCCACCCACGCCAGCATCGGCGCCGCCGCGGCCGGCCTGCTGATCCTGGCCCGGCTGCTGCAGGGCTTCTCCGCCGGCGGCGAGTTCGGCAGCGCCACCGCCTTCCTGACCGAGAGCACCCGCCGCGGCAAGGCCTTCCTGGGCAGCTGGCAGGTGGCCACCCAGGGCGTCGCGCTGCTGCTCGCCGGCAGCTTCGGGTTCGCCCTGTTCGGCACCCTCAGCCCCGAGGCGCTGCAGTCCTGGGGCTGGCGCGTCCCCTTCTTCTTCGGGCTGCTGATCGGCCCCGTGGGCATCTGGATCCGGCGCTCGATGGACGACACCCCGGAGTTCGCCGCCACCGAGCCGCTCACCCTGGGCAACTTCGTGCGGACCTTCGGCCACAACGTCGGCCGGGTGCTCACCGCCGCCATCTGCGTCGGCGCGGCGACCATCTCGATCTACCTGGTCTCCTACCTGCCGACCTTCTCGATCAACAACCTCGGCCTCCCCAGCTGGGCCGGGTTCCTCGGCAACATCGTCGCCGGCATCACGCTCTTCGTGCTATCGCCCCTGGTGGGTCTGCTGGCCGACCGGGTCGGCTGCACCAAGGTGATGCTGGTGGCCGCGGTGGTCGGCGCGCTGGCGATCTACCCGATGTTCGCGCTGATCACCTCCTCCCCCAGCGTGCTCACGCTGACCCTGGTGCAGCTGGTCCTCGGCGTCATCATGTCGGCCTACTTCGCCCCGCTGCCGGCCCTGATGTCGCAGATGTTCCCCACCCAGATCCGCAGCACCGGCCTGGCGCTGTCCTACAACATCGGCGTGACGGCCTTCGGCGGGTTCGCCGGCGCCATCTTCACCGCGCTGATCAGCTCCACCGGCGTGCTGGAGTCGCCGGCGTTCTACTACATGGGCATCTGCGTGCTGTCGCTGGTCGGGCTGGTGCTGGCCCGCAAGGCCTACGGGCAGCGCTGAGGAAGGGGACGACGTGACCGACATGACGTACCGCCCGCTGGGCGACTCCGGGCTGATGGTCAGCGCGGTCGGCATCGGCTGCAACGCCTTCAGCCGGCGGGTGGACCTGGACGGCGTCCGCGACGTCCTGGCCGCCGCCCGCGACACCGGCGTCACCCTGCTGGACACCGCCGACGTCTACGGCGCCGAGCCCGGCGGCAGCGAGGAGCTGCTCGGGCAGGCGCTGCAGGGGCAGCGGGACTCCTTCGTGGTGGCCACCAAGTTCGGGCTGGACATGCGCGGCGCCAACGGCGACGACCACGGCGTCCGCGGCTCGCGGCGCTACGTGCGCCGGGCCGTGGAGGCCAGCCTGCGCCGGCTCCGCACCGACCACATCGACCTGTACCAGCTGCACCGCCCCGACGACGTCACCCCGCTGGAGGAGACGCTGTCGGTGCTCAGCGACCTGGTGCACGAGGGCAAGGTCGGCTACATCGGCTGCTCCAACTTCGCCGGCTGGCAGCTGGCCGACGCCGACTGGACGTCGCGCACCGCCGGGCTGGAGCGCTTCGTCTCGGTGCAGAACCGCTACTCGCTGCTGGACCGCAGCATCGAGGCGGAGGTGGCCCCGGCGGCCGAGCGGTTCGGGCTGGGGATCCTGCCCTACTTCCCGCTGGAGTACGGCCTGCTGACCGGCAAGTACCGCCGCGGCCAGGCCGCCCCGCAGGGCTCGCGGGCCGCCGTCGACACCCGGGCCGACTGGCTGGCCGCGGCCGACTGGGACCGGATCGAGGCCGTCGAGGCCTACGCCCGCGAGCGCGACCTGTCCGTCCTCGACGTCGCGGTGGCGGGGCTGGCCGCGCAGCCGTGCGTGTCCTCGGTCATCTCGGGAGCCACCTCGGGCGAGCAGGTGCGGGCCAACGCGGCCGCGCTGCGCTGGCAGCCCAGCCGTGACGACCTCGCCGCCCTGGACGAGATCACCGCCGGCGCCTGAGCCGGCGGAGGCGTGCCACCTCAGGGGAGGAAGCAGACGACTTCCCACAGGTGACCGTCGGGATCGGCGAAGTAGCCCGAGTAGATCCCCCACGGCCGCTCGCCCACCCGTCCGACGACCGTGGCCCCAGCCGCCTGAGCCGCGGCGAGCAGCCGGTCGACGTCGCGCGGTGACGGCACGCGGTGGCCGAGGGAGAACCCGTGTCCGGACGTGTAGGAGCCGGGGACACCGGCGTCCTTGGCCAGCTCCCCGGCCGGGTACAACGACAGCGTGACGTCGCTGGCGAGCTGGAACATCGCCACCCGTCCGGCCGGTTCGGTCTCCGACCCGGGGAACTCGGTACCGACGATCCCGGCGGTTGGCAGACCGAGACCGTCACGGTAGAAAGCGACGGAGGCGTCGAGGTCCTCGACCGCCAGCGTGATGGCGAAGATGTGGGGCTCCACGAGAGCGTGACTCCTTCCGGACGGGGGTTGGGTGTGACCTACGACGAGGTGCGGGACCCGCGGACGGGGCTCGTGGCCTGGCGGGCGTCCCACGAGGGCCGGGCGACGGTGCTGCCCGACGCGGAGGCGGACCTGATGTGGTGGCGCGACGGCCTGTGGCTGGCCGGGATCGACACGACCGCGCACACGTTCGAGGAAGCCAGCGGCAGCCGTACCCACGGTGTCCGGCTGCCCGCCGGCACCATCCCGGCTGTGCTGCGCGACTCCGCCGCCGTCGCCGTGGACCAGCGCCTGGAGCTGAGCCAGGTGCTGACGCCGTCGACGGTGGCCCGGCTGACCGACGCGTTCCGCTCCTGGCCCGACGAACGCGGTGGGCTGCTGGTGGCGGTGTCCCGGCTGCTGCAGGAGGCGCCCGTCGACGGGGACGCGGTCCGCGCCTCCCGCCTGCTGGTGGCCGCCTCGGCCCGAGGGGTGCCTGTCGCCGAGACGGCCAGGGAGCTCGGGTGGTCGCCGCGGCGGCTGCACCGCTTCGCCGTGACGACGTTCGGGGTCTCGCCCGTGATGCTGCGTCAGCTGGTCCGCCTCCGCCGCGCACGACGCCTGCTCGCGTCCGGGAGGGCAGCAACTGAGGCCGCGACGATCGCCGGGTACAGCGACCAGGCGCACCTCACCCGTGAGGTGGTGCGCTTCACGGGCATGACCCCGGCTCGACTGCATGCCGGTCAGCGTGCCCCACGCACCCACCCGGGGTCTTGAACGGATCGGCGCGCGCCCGCGTGGCGGTCGGTGACGCCTGGAGTCAGAGCCGCACCGGGGGCGGCGGCAGCGACCAGGCAGACGGTCGCCGACCGGATGGTGAGCGCCGTAGCCGACAGCGTGCCGGAGCGGAAGGTGCCCAGGCGCGTTCAGTCCCGGAGCCGTCCGGTCCGCAGGACCCACAGCGCCGCCCACTGCGTCGGGGTGATCTGGCGGGGAAGACCCTCGGTCGGGATCCCGGCGCGCGCCAGGAGCCGCGCCGCGGTGCGGTGGTCGGTGCCGAGCACACCGGCGACGACGCGGTCCAGGCTCCTTCCGGGACCGGTGAACACCGCGCGGACGAAGCGCTCGTAGGAGGACCGTTCCTCCGACGGCACGAGCGGCGATCCGCGCCGCCTGATGCTGAGGACGCCGCCGTCGACGCTGGGTCGGGGGGTGAAGGCCCACGCCGGGACCCGCCCGTGCAGGTCGAAGTGGAACCACGGGGCGCTCTGGGCGCTCATCATCGTCCGTCCTCCCACGCCGGCACGCTTGCGCGCCACCTCCCACTGGGTGAGGAGGATGGCGTCCCGCCACCGGGAGGCGGCGAGCAGGCGGCGCAGGATCGGTGTGGTCAGGTGGAAGGGGACGTTGCTGACCACCACGTCCAGGCGGATCGGGTACGTCAGGGCGTCACCGTGCTCGACCCGCACGCCGGGCAGTCGCCGTCGCAGCCGCCGTACCCGGTGCTCGTCGAGGTCGATGGCGGTGAGGGGGCGCTCCAACGTCGCGAGCGCGGACGTCAGGGCGCCGTCACCGGCTCCGATCTCCAGCACGGACCCTTCGGTGGCGGCGACGAGGCCCATGATGCGGTCGATGGTCGGTCGGTGGTGCAGGAAGTTCTGGCCGAGCTCGTGACGGCCCCCGTGACGGGAACGAGGCATGGGTGTGCTCCAGGAGGTGACTGGGTGAGCACCCCGGCGGCAGCGGGCGGGGAAGGGCGGAGGCGACGCTGCCCTCCGAGGCGTGGGACGACATCTCGGAGGCGGCGGCTGAGCGTGCGAGGGTGCGCCTGAGGCGGCGGCAGCCGCACACGGGTCAGCTCGCCGGAGGGGCTGTCACATGGCGCGGACGCTAGCAGCAGGAGGTCGCGGGGGCAGCGTGGTTTACCGCGACCCCGCCGGCTGCGACGCGGTGGAGCTGGTTCGCACGAGGCGGTGAGAACCGCTCCTCAGAAGGCGTAGCGGAGCAGCCGGCCCATCCGCCGGAAGGCCGGGACGGCCAGCGCGGTCCGCAGCCGCAGCCGCAGCCGCGGCGACATCTGGTCGCGCAGGTCGGGGGTCAGCATCTGGCCGGCGTCCAGCTGCTCCAGCAGGCTGAGACCCAGCGCCTCGAGGGAGCGGGGGTCGTCCACGCCCCAGCCGAGCCGGGCGCCGCTGCGGCGCACCACCGGGTTGGCGCCCTGCAGCCGCACCCCCAGCGTCGAGTAGACGTCGAAGACCATCTCCCCGCCCGCGCCGGCACCGGCGCCGAACCGGTCGACCAGCCGACCCAGCAGGGCGCCCCCGGTCTCGGGCCGCAGGTACATCGTCAGCCCCTCGGCCACCACCAGCGTGGGCCGGCCGGCGGGGACGGCGTCCAGCCAGCCGCGGCTGGTGACGTCGGCGGCCACGGTGTGCTGGTGCTCACCGGCCGGCGGCAGCAGCTCCTGCCGCAGGGCCACCACCTCGGGGTGGTCGACCTCGTACCAGTCCACGCCCGCGCCGGGGGCCAGCCGCTGGTAGCGGGTGTCCAGCCCGCAGCCCAGGTGGAGCACCACGGCGTCGGCGTGCCGGTCGAGGAAGGCCCCGGCCCAGCGGTCGAGCAGCAGCGCCCGGGCCGCGACCGAGAGCGCGAGGTCCTCGTCGACGCCGGCCCACTCCAGGTCGGCCGGGTCGATCCGCTCCACCGCCGCCAGGGCGGCCCGGTCGGCCAGCAGCGGACGCGCGCGACGGGCGTCCACCGCCCGGCCGAGCAGCGTCCCGAGCATCGTCGCCTGGGTCCCTCGCAACCTCACCCGCTGGTGCGCCATGGCCACACGGTAGGACGCCGGCGGGCTGCCCGGGAGGGTCAGGAGAGGACGGGGACCGGTGGCGCGCTGCCGTCGAGGCGGCCGCGACGGGCGGCGCGGACCTCGTCGGCCTTGACCGCGACGACGCCCAGCAGGATCACCAGCCCGCCGACCAGCTGCCCCGAGGTGGGCAGCTGACCCACCAGCAGCCAGGCCCAGACCACCGCGACGACGACCTCGAGCAGACCCACGAACGAGGCCAGCGTGGCGCCGAGGCGGCGGCTGGCGGCGATGCCGGTCAGGTAGGCGAGGACGGCGGCGACCAGCGCGATGCCCAGCAGCGGCACCAGCGGGCTGACCTCGGCTCCGACCAGCACCACCGGGTCGGCGGACCAGGCCGTCGGCACCAGCCCGAGGGCCGCCACCACCCCGAGCACCACCGCCGCGCTGGCCAGCCCGCCGCCGGCCAGCACCAGCGGCGGCAGCTCGTCATCGGCCCGGGAGGACATCAGGAAGTAGGCGGCGCAGCAGACGGCCGAGGCCAGCCCGAAGGCGACGCCCACCGGGTCCAGCCGCATCCCGTCGGCCACGTCGAGCACCAGCGCGAGCCCGACCATCGCGACCCCCGCGCCGGCCAGCCGCAGCCAGCCGGGCCGGGTGCGGGTGCGCAGCCACACCAGCGCGACGATCAGCACCGGGGCGGTGTACTCCAGCAGCAGCGCCACCCCGACCGAGAGCCGGCTGACGGCGTAGAAGTAGCAGAGCTGGCAGGCGGCCATGGTGACCGCGCCGTAGGTGACGATCCGCAGGCCGTGACGGCGCAGCAGGTGCATCCGACCGCGGAGCTGCCACAGCGCCGGTGCGAGCAGCACCAGCGCGGCCAGGCTGAGACGGACGGTCACCAGCGCCGCCGGCGTCCACCCGGTGGCCAGCAGCGAGGCGGCGAAGGCCCCGGAGGTCGAGAACGCCGTGGCCGACAGCACCGCCAGCAGCAGGCCGGTGGCCGGGGCCGACGCCGCGCGCGACGGCCGGTCTCGCCGGAGCGGCGCGCTAACCTCGGGAACCGGAACAGCAGTCATGTGTCGCCTCTGGGGTGATGGACGGCTTGTCAGGACCGAAACCGGTCTACACCCATGACACTAGGACGCACCGCGTAAGGAGTCAACGTGATCTTCGCTGCTGACACGGAGGTGTCGCTGGCCAGTGCCGCGGCCCTCGTGGCCAGCGACGACCCCGACACCCTGCTGACCGTCGACGACCTGGTGCGCTTCGTCGAGCGGTGGCAGTTCACCGGCCGCTTCGACCGGAGCGAGCAGGAGCTCGCGGAGGTGCGGGCGCTGCGTCCGGTGCTGCGCCGGCTCTGGCAGGCCGAGGAGGTGGCGGCGGTGGAGCTGACCAACCAGCTGCTGGCCGAGTACCGCGCCACCCCGCAGCTGGTCCGCCACGACCACTGGGACTGGCACCTGCACGCCACCACCCCGGACGCGCCGCTGGCCGCCCGGATGGTGGTGGAGGCGGCGATGGCCTTCACCGACGTCATCCGCTCCGGCGAGCTCGACCGGCTGCGCACCTGCGCGGCCGAGGACTGCGACAACCCCGTGCTGGACCTGAGCAAGAACCGCTCCCGGCGCTACTGCGACGCCGGCTGCGGGAACCGCGCCAACGTCGCGGCCTACCGCGCCCGCCGCAGCGCCGGCCAGACCGCCTCCTGACCGCCCGCCCGCACCCGACCGCCCGTCCCCGTCCCCGAGGAGCTGACCCGTGCCGATCCCCCACCTGCCCGTCCCCCAGGCGCTGACCGTCGTCTGGCCGGACACCCTCATCACGATCGCCATCGTGGTGGTGGCGGCGGTGGTGCTGCGGCTGCTGCTGGCCCGGGCCATCACCCAGGTGGTCACCACCGCGGTGCGGCGCAGCGAGCGGCACAGCCAGGCGGGACGCGCGACCAAGCTGCTCAAGCACGCCACCGGGCTCGGCTCCGAGCGCTACCGGCAACGGGCGGAGACCCTCGGCTCGCTGCTGCGCAGCGTCACCACCGGCGCGATCGCGGTGATCGCCGTGCTGACCATCATGTCGGCCATCGGGCTGCCGCTGGGCCCGGTGCTGGCCTCGGCCGGCATCGGCGGCATCGCGCTCGGCTTCGGCGCCCAGGCCCTGGTGAAGGACGTCTTCGCCGGCATCTTCATGATCATCGAGGACCAGTACGGCGTGGGCGACCTGGTCGACACCGGCGAGGCCGTCGGCACGGTCGAGGAGGTCACCCTGCGGATCACCCGGCTGCGCGACGCCAGCGGCGTGGTCTGGTACGTCCGCAACGGCGAGATCGTCCGGGTCGGCAACCAGTCCCAGGGCTGGTCGACCGCGGTCGTCGACATCCCGGTCGCCGCCACCGAGGACCCGGCGAAGGTGATCGGGCTGCTGCAGAGCGTGGTGAGCGCGGTGGCCGCGGAGGAGGAGTTCGCCGAGAACATCATCGAGGACCCGACGGTGGTGGGCGTGGAGTCCATCGTCGGCAACACGATGACCATCCGCATCATCGGCAAGACCCAGACCAACACCCACTGGGGGCTGCAGCGCGAGATCCTGGAGCGGGCGACCACCGTGCTGCGGGCCAACGGGGTGCAGGGCCCGCCAGTCATGCCGGGCATCCCCGCCACCGCCTGACGTGACACGCACCACGTGGCCGGCGGGAATCCCGCCCCGGGTGGTTGACGCTTCAACCGTCATGAGCACCATGACGTCGACCGCCCTGCTGGCCCTGTCCGAGGAGGCCCAGGACCTGCTCTTCCGCGAGGCCCGGACCGCCAACGCCTTCACCGACGAGCCCGTCACCCCCGAGCAGGTCGAGGCCGTGCACGACCTGGTGAAGTGGGGTCCGACCGCCATGAACACCCAGCCGCTGCGGGTGGTGCAGGTGCGCTCCCGCGCCGCCCGCGAGGACCTGGTCGCCGCCATGGCCGAGGGCAACCGGGCCAAGACGCTCGCCGCCCCGCTCACCCTGCTGATGGGCGCCGACGAGCGCTACCACGAGCAGATGGCCACCCAGTTCCCGCACTTCCCGCGGGCGCTGGAGGTGCTGGAGCCGCAGCTGGAGCAGCGCCGCCGGACCGCCACGCTCAACGCCGCGCTGCAGATCGGCTACTGGATCACCGGCATCCGCGCCGCCGGGCTGGCCGCCGGGCCGATGACCGGCTTCGACGCCGCCCAGGTGGAGGCCCGCTTCTTCCCCGACGGCCACACCCGGGCCCTGGTGGTGGTCAACGTCGGCCACCCGGCGGCGGACGCCTTCCGGCCACGTGGACGTCGACTTGAGGTGAAAACGGCGTTGTCGACAGTCTGAACCTTTTCCTATACGCTGACGCACGTCGGATCCGCCTATCCCCCGAGGGCGGATCCGACCTTGCGTTTCCGGGCTTTCTCCGGCCCCGCTGCCCTCAGGACAGCGGCGTCCAGGGGGTCAGCCACTCGGTGGCGGGCCAGCCCTCGCGGGCGGCCATCAGCTCGTACATCGTGGCCCCGTCCAGGGACTCGCGGATGATGTCGGCGTGCCCGGCGTGCCGGGCCACCTCCTGCACCAGGTGCAGCAGCACCCAGCGCACCGACCAGCCGTCCACGCCGGCCGGCCACCACGGGGAGTCGTCGGGCACCGGGACGTGGGCGGTGAGGTCGAGCCCGGCGACCACGCTGCGGACCCGCCGGGCGAGGGCGTCCAGCCGGGCGTCCAGCGAGGCCACGGTGTCGGTGTCGCGGACGGTGAAGTCGTCGGCGTAGTTGGCCTGCCAGTCCTCGGCGGCCTCCTGGTCCGAAGCCGCCCGCCCGGGAGCGGCCTCGGCGCGGTCGAGCCAGCCGGAGGTGGTGTGGAGGGCGTGCACCATCAGCGCGCCGACGCTCAGCGCGGAGGCGGTGGGGGTGCGACGGAGCTGCTCCTCGGTGAGGCCGTGGGCAGCCCCGCGGATGCCGTCGAGCTGGGCGACGACGAACTCGGCGAGCAGGGTGTTCTCGGAGGTGCTGGGAGCGACGGTGCCAGGCATGGGGAGGGTCCTCTCGGTCGGTGGTGATCTCATTCCACCGGACCTTCCGGTCAGTTCCTGTCCGCTAGTCACCGGTCAGTACCCGCGCTGCACGATCTTCTCGAGCGCTCGCCGGGCCGCGGCGTCGAAGGCGGGGTCGCGCAGCGCCTCGGCGGCGACCTCGGCGACCGGGCGGCCCTCGTGGTCGGCCCGGATCCTCAGCCACCCCCGCAGCGCGGGGCCGTTGCCCGGCGTGTGCGCGTACCGGCCGGGGGTCAGCGCCAGCTGGCGGAGCAGCGGCAGCCGGGCGGGGTCGCCGAGCTCGGTCAGGAAGTGGGCCAGCCCGGCCTGGAACCTCCAGCCCCGGCGCGAGGCGCTGGTGGCGACGGCCTCCTCCAGCTGCGGCAGCCCGCGACGGTGCAGCACCCGCAGGAAGGCCCAGACCAGCACGTCCGCGGGAGCGGCGCCGTAGATCTGCGGCCAGCGGGCCAGCAGCACCTCCAGCGCCTCGTCGCTCAGCCGGTCGGGGTCGACGAGGTGGCGCACCACGTAGCCCTGGGCGGCCAGCTCGCCACCGACCAGGACCGCGTTGAGCCAGCTCCACTCGGCCTCGCTGCGCTCGGCGACCGGGCGGGCGGCGACCAGCTCCACCCGCGCCTTGACCGCTGCGGTGTCCTGCACGTCGGGGAAGGGTGCGGCGGCCCGCTCGCCGATGCGGGTGCTGGTGACCAGGAAGACGCCGTCGGGGCCGGTGCTGGTGACCTCGAAGGGCTCGGGGAGGCCGGCCAGGACCTCGGCGACCCGGGCGTGGTCACCGCCCCAGTTGATGCGCAGCGCCGACGTCAGCTGCCCGTCGGCGTCGAAGGCGGTGGCCGCCTGGCTGTGCCAGAACAGCCAGTGCGGCCGGGCGATGCCGCGACGTCGCGCCACCTCGCGGGCCTCGTCGTGCCCCTCGGACTGGTCGAGGCGGGCCGGGTCCGGCGGCAGCGCGACGACGTCTCCGACGTCCACCGACCGCAGGAAGCTGGTCAGCAGGGCACGTTCGCTGGGCACGCCGGCAGGCTACGACGCCCTGGGCTCAGCGGCCGGTGACGGCCCGGCAGCTGCGCAGGAAGGAGGCGGCGACGGCCTCACCGGCGTCCAGGTAGCCGGCGACCATGGCGCCGTCGCGGATCAGCATGAGGTCGTCGGCGACCCCGTCGGGGTCGGCCAGCTGCAGGGGTTCGACGATCCGGGCGAAGGCGGCCTTGCACCAGGCGCGGTGTGCGTCCACGGTCCTGCGGACGCTGCTGGTGGGTTCGGGGTACTCGGCGGCGGCGTTGATGAACGGGCAGCCGCGGAACCCTGGCTCGCAGGCCATCGTGCCCAGCGCCTCCGAGATCAGCTGGAACGCCCGGTCCGGGTCGCCGCCGGCGCGCTCGACAGCCGCGGTGATGCCCTCCCGCTCCTGCTCGGCACGGCGCTGCAGGTGGGCGACGACGAGGTCGTCCTTGCTCTTGAAGTGCCGGTAGAAGGTCACCTTCGTCGTCCGGGCCCGCTCGATCACCTTGTCCACACTCACGGCGCGGAGCCCGTCGGCGTAGAACAGCTCGGTCGCGGCGTCGACCAACCGGTCCCGCATCGACCCCGTCACGGCCCCGATCATAGGCGCTCCTCCCTCCCCGGCCTTGCGCATCGAACACCGCAGGGCTACCGTCCTGCTTAGTAGAGTGACTAGTCATTCTACCTCCGATCCGACTGACAGGACCTCCATGACCACCTCCACCGAGCAGCGTCCGGCGACGATCTCGACCGCGCTGCGCAACCTCTACCTCGTCCGCTTCGGCTTCGCCGTCGTCTGGGCGGCTCTGCTGGCCCTGACCGCCTCGCCCACCATCGGCGCGGTCACCACCGTGCTCCTGCTGCTGTACCCGACCTTCGACCTGGCCGCCGCGGTGGTCGACCACCGCGCCTCCCGCGCCAGCCGTCCGGCTCCCCTGCTGCTGGTCAACATGGGCCTCAGCCTGCTCACCGCCGTCGGTCTCGCCGTCGCGGTCGGCTCCGGGCTGCGCGGCGTGCTCGTCGTGTGGGGCGTGTGGGCCGTCACCGCCGGAGCCGTGCAGCTCGCCGTGGCCATCACCCGCCGCTCCCTCGGCGGGCAGTGGGCCATGATCCTCAGCGGCGGCATCTCCGTCCTCGCCGGCACCGGGTTCGTCCTGCAGTCGGGCGGACCCTCGGCCTCGCTCGTCGGCCTCGCCGGCTACGCGACCCTCGGCGGCGTGTTCTTCCTGGTCTCCGCCGTCCGCCTGCACCGCGTCTCGAAGGGCTCGGACCGATGAGCGAGTACGACGTCGTCGTCATCGGCGCCGGTCCGGTCGGGGAGAACGTCGCCGACCGGGTCGTGCAGGGCGGTCTCACCGCCGCGGTCGTCGAGTCCGAGCTGGTCGGCGGCGAGTGCTCCTACTGGGCGTGCATGCCCACCAAGGCGCTGCTCCGGGACGCCGCCGCCCTGCGCGCGGTCCGCCGGCTGCCGGCTGCCGCCGCGGCGGTGACCGGCGAGCTGGACCCCGCGGCCGTCCTGGCGCGACGGGACCGGTTCGCCTCCGGCTGGCAGGACGACGGCCAGGTGTCCTGGCTGGAGCAGGCCGGCATCACCCTGGTCCGCGGCCACGGCCGGATCGCCGGCCGCAGGGAGGTCGCCGTCACGGCCGCGGACGGCTCCACCGTCACCCTCACCGCCCGGCACGCCGTCGTGGTGGCCACCGGCAGCAGCCCGGCGCTGCCGCCGGTCCCCGGTCTGTCCGACGCCGCGGTGTGGACCAACCGGGAGGCGGTCTCGACCGACCACGTCCCGGCCCGGCTCGCCATCATCGGCGGCGGGGTGGTCGGCACGGAGATGGCGACTGCGTTCAACGCCCTCGGCTCCGACATCACCTTTCTCGCCCGCGACGGCGTCCTTCCCACCGTGGAGCCGTACGCGTCCGCCGCGGTCGTCGCCGCCCTCGAGGAGGCGGGGGTGCGGGTGATGATCGGCGCCACGCCGACCGCCGTGACCCGCGACCGCTCGGGCAGCGTGCACATCGCCCTCGCCGACGGGGAGACGGTCGTCGCGGACGAGGTCCTCGTCGCCACCGGCCGCAGGCCCAACAGCGACGACCTCGGGATGGAGGTCCTGGGCCTCACGCCCGGGGCCTGGCTGCCGGTCGACGACACCCTGCGCGTGGTGGACGCGGACGGCCGTCCGGTCGACGGCGGCTGGCTGTACGCCGCCGGCGACGTCAACCGGCGGGCGCTGGTCACCCACCAGGGCAAGTACCAGGCCCGCGCCGTCGGCGACGTCATCGTGGCCCGCGCGACCGGCGCCGCGGTGGAGGACGCCCCCTGGGGGCGCCACACGCCGACCGCCGACAGCCGGGCGGTCCCGCAGGTCGTCTTCACCGACCCCGAGATCGCCTCGGTCGGCCACACCGTGGCCAGCGCCGCGGCGGCCGGGCTCGCCGTCCGCGCGGTCGAGTACGACCTCGGCGCGGTGGCCGGCGCCGCCCTGCACGCCGACGGCTACACCGGCCGGGCCAGCATGCTCGTCGACGAGGACACGGACCGGCTCGTCGGGTTCACCGCCGTCGGACCCGACGTCGGCGAGCTGCTCCACGCCGCCACCATCGCCATCACGGCCGAGGTGCCCCTCGACCGGCTCTGGCACGCCGTCCCCGCCTACCCCACCGTCAGCGAGATCTGGCTGCGCCTGCTCGAGACCGCCGGCCGCTGACCAGACCCACGACCACCCACGACCACCAGCAGGAGGACACCATGACCACCAAGATCACGTTCATCGTCGACAACCCACCGACCCGGCGGCGTTCGAGGCCGCCTACGCCGGGGTCGCCGACCTCGCCGGGCAGCTCCCCCGGCTTCGGCGCCAGGAGGCGGCCAAGGTGTGGCCCAAGGAGGACGGCACCCCCACCCCGGCCTACCGGACGCTCGACCTGTACTTCGACACCTACGACGACGCCGCCGCGGCGGTCACCACGCCCGCGGCCGCGGAGCTGGTCGGCAGGCTCACCGCCACAGGCACGACCTTCACCGGCCTGTTCTCCGACGTGGAGCCCGCCGCCTCGTAGGCGGGCCGGCTCAGCCCCACTCCCCCGTGACGCCACCGGGCAGGTCGGCGTCGGGGTCGTAGGGGGTGCGGGTGAAGCGGAACGAGGCCAGGTCAAGGTGGTGGGGGACGCCGTCGCGGCGGACCACGGCCAGCGTCTCGCCGTCGTAGTAGCCGCTGGTGCCGACCCACCGGTCCGAGCCGGTCGGCCGGAACCTCGAGCCGCGGCCGAGCCCCACCGGGGACAGGTCGATCCAGCCGTCGGCCAGCGTGGACAGGTGGTAGGGCGCCGGGCCCCAGTACCAGGGCCCGGCCAGCTCCAGCAGCTCGGTCTGCGCGGGGTCGGCGTACCAGGGCTCGACCGGGACGGGCAGGTGCTCCTCGACCAGCTCCCACAGCGACGGCAGCAGCGTGGCGGACAGCCCGGCGGTGGTGTTGGTCATCACCAGCACCCCGCGGCCGGACTCGACGTCGACCCGCAGCGCGGCCAGGAAGCCCGGCATCGACCCGCCGTGGCCGATCCGGCGCCGCCCGGCCACGTTGGCCACCTCCAGCCCGAGCCCGTGGGCGGAGCCCCAGGGCTGCCCCGGCAGGTCGTGCAGACCGATCGGGCGCCGCATCTCGGCCAGCGTGTCGGCCGACAGCACGTCGGGGTGGCCGGAGCGCAGGAACTCCGACCAGGTGGCGAGGTCGGCCACGGTGGACCACAGCTGCCCGGCGGCGGCCATCGAGCCGTGGTGGTGCTCCGGCTCGGGCATCAGCAGGTCGGCGTGGGGGTGGCGGGCGCGGCCCTCGGCGTGCGGGGCCTCGGGACGGGCGGACGTCCGCGTCATCCCCAGCGGCTCGAGCAGCTCGGTGCGCACCGACTCGTCCCAGGACACCCCTCGGTGGCGGGCCACCACCTCGGCCAGCACGCCGAAGCCGACGTTGGAGTAGTGGTGGCGCGAGCCCGGCGGGTGCACCAGCCGCAGCTGCGGCACGAGCTCGTCGAAGGGGTAGCCGGCGCTCCGCTCCCACCACGGCGGCTCGGTCTCGGCCCGCAGCCCCGAGGTGTGGCTGAGCAGCTGGCCCAGCGTGACGGAGCCGATGGGTGTGCCGGGGACGTGGCGCTCCAGCGGGTCCTCGACGGCGAGCACGCCCTCGTCACGCAGCCGCATCACCAGCGCCGCGGTGAACGTCTTGGAGATGGAGCCGATCCGGTACTGGGTGTCGGCGTCGGCGGGCGGGCTGCCGCGCCGGCCGTCTCTCGACCCCGCACTGGCGCTGGCCACCACCTTCCCGTCGGCGACGAGCGCGGCCGTGACCGAGGGCGCGCGCTGCTCGCGCTGCGCCTGGGACACCAGGGTCTGCAGGTTCTGCTCCAGGTCCATCCGACCATCCTCTCCGACTTACGGGTCCGGCGTCTTCTGCGTCAGGCGTCGCGGGCACGCAGCCGCCCCTCCATCACCTGCTGCAGCACGAGCACCGTCTCCTCGTCCAGGTCCACGCCGAGCACCCGTGCGGAGCGGGTGATCCGGCGGGCCAGCCGCTCCACCTCGCCCCGGTTGCCCGCCTGGTGCTCCGTGCGGAGCCGCGCGGTGAGCAGCCGCTCGTCGTCGGGGCTGACGGTCAACCCGCGCGCCGCCGCCCACCGGGCCAGGTCGAGGTCACCGGCGGCCAGCGCGCGGTCGGCGACCACGAGGGCGATGTCGCGGACCGTGCAGAGCATCTCGACCCGCAGCTCCTCGGCCCATCCCCACTGCCCGGGGGCGGCGTCGGCCAGCGGGGCCCCGCGGACCAGGCGGAGCGCGGTGACCAGGGCCTCGGTGCGGGCGGTGGGCACCCCGCCGCCGACCAGGGCGCGGAGCTCGTCCCAGTCCGAGCCGACCCCGGGGTGCAGGGAGATGCGGCCGGAGTAGGCGTCGGGCAGGTAGGGCTCGCCGTCCTCGTCCGTCCCCAGCCAGCTGCGCAGCCGGCTCATGTTCGAGCGCCGGGTGCCCTCGGCCACCACCAGCGAGGCAGCCATGGCGGGGGCGGTCCGTCCGGGGTTCTCCAGCAGCCAGGCGCAGTACTCCACGCACTGCTTGACCGCCCGGCTCGGCGGCGTGCCGCGGGCGCCCACCAGCTCGACGGGGCCGAGCAGGAGCACCGTCGGCCCCGCGGCGGTCATCGCCGCGTGAGCGGGGGCGCTGCTCACGACCGGGACCTCCTCGGGGTGGGTGCTGGGCAGGCGGGACAGGGGCGCTGCTGCACCGGACTGGAGGCCGCCTGCCATGAGCTCGGGCGCGTCCGGTGCCGACCGGGCCGGCGGTGGTCCCGCCCCTCTGCGGGCGGCCACGTCGTCCTCGGCCGCCCACCAGGGCCCCGGCTGGGTGCTGTCGCTGCCGGTGACCCGGAGCAGCTCGGCCACCGCGGCACGCACCTCGGGCGCCACGAGCTGCGGGACCAGGACCAGCGGGGGGTGCCCCGGCCGCACCAGCTCGGCGCGGTCGCCGTCGCCCGCGAGCGCGAGCCGGGAGGTGGCTGCGCTCCGGGGACCGCCGGCCTCGGGCCCGCCGGTGGTGGCGACCACGACCCCCAGCGGGGCTCCCTCGTCCACCAGGCGCCGCAGCCGCGCCCACTGCGAGGGCTCCGGCGGCGTCGAGACCAGCAGCACCTCCGGCGCCCAGGCGGTGTCGGCCTCCGGGTGCAGCCGGCGCACGTCGGGATGACCCTGGGCCACCCGCTGTGCCTGCCAGCGCCGCTCGGCGGCCGAGAGCACCGGCTCAAGGTGGTCGTGGACGGTCAGCGAGGGCAGGTCGGCGGCGGCGGCCACGTCGCGTCCGGTGCGGCCCACCACGCCGACCCGGACCTGCCCCGCCCAGCCGCTGCAGCCGAGCTCGAGCAGCAGGGCGGCGACCGCCGACTCGACCACGCCGGCCGAGGGGCCGACGACCTCGGTCAGCCCCAGCCGGCGCAGGCAGACCAGCACCGTGGCGTCGTCCTGCACACCGAGGGACACCAACGCCGGCCAGGCGACGTCCTCGTCCTCCGCCGGCAGCCGGTCCCGCTGCTGCTGCCAGCGGACGGCGTCCAGCTCCCAGGTGGTGAGCAGGCGGGGGCCGTCCGGCCCGGGCACCAGCTCGGTCCGGGAGTCGAACCCGGGCGGCGCCGGCACAGGGGTGCTGGTGAGCAGCAGGCTGATGCGCTCGGCCTCCACCCGCACGTGGTCCAGCTCCGGCACCGGCGCGGCGGCCCGGCGGCAGTGCCCGGCCACCGCCCGCTGGACCCAGCCGAGGTGGGCGAGGGTGAGCGGCTCCTGGTGCTGCGCCAGCGCGGCGCGGACCCGCTGCGCGGCCGCTGCCGGGACGAGCGGGCGTCGTCCGGCCGGCCGGGTGGCGAGCTGGACCGAGCGGCGGTAGGCCAGGCCACCCACCACGGCCGCGGCCAGCAGCCCGCCGGTGCTGCCCACGATCCCGACGCGGGCCAACCGGTCCAGGTCGTCGTCGGACCGTCCGGGCCCGGCCTCCACCGGCGCAGGTGCCGTCCCGGGCTCCGGTGCCGGCCGGTCGGGGGCCGGGGTTGGCCTCGCCTCCGGGGTCGGCCTCGCCTCCGGGGTCGGCCTCGCCTCCGGGGTCGGGGTCGCTCCCGGGGTGCGGGGAGCCGTCGGGGTGCGAGGAGCCGTCCGGGTGCTGGGAGCCGTCGGGGTCGGCTGGGCGTCCGGCTGCTCCTCGACGGCGGGGGCGGCGGCCGCGTCGGGGAGCCGGAGCACCAGCCCGACGGGCAGCAGGTCCGGGTCGTCCAGCACCTCGCGGTTGGCGGCGGCGAGCTCGGGCCACCGCCCGGGGTCACCCAGGTGCTGCCGGGCCAGCCCGCTGAGCGTGTCACCGGCGGCCACGGTGACGGTCCCGGCCGCCGGACGGGCGGCCCCTGGCACCACGAGCCGCCAGCCGGGTTCGAGGTGGTCGGCGCCGCCGGTCAGCAGGGTGGGGTTGGCCTCCGCGATGCGGCGCCACCGGGACCCGTCGCCGTAGTACTGCTCCGCCAGGCTCCACAGGTCGTCGCCGGCCACGACCTGGTGCACGGTCTCGCCGGGACGGCTGCTCTCCGCCGGCGGGTCCACCGGCCGCGAGGGTCCGGCGAGGACCGGGTCCGGACCCGGCGGCGGGCCCGTCACGGGGGTCGCCGCCGACGAGCTGGCCGAGGGGCTCAGCGCCAGCCCGAGGACCGCCACCAGCAGCGGCCGCACCAGCTGCTGGGGAAGGGCCAGTCCGGGCAGCCGCACCCGGTGGCCGCGGGTCAGCGCCACCAGCTCCGCCCCGGTCGAGGCCAGCAGCGCGCACCACGCCAGCCACCCGAGGACGGTGAGGACGCCCAGCACCCAGGAGCCGTCGTCGACGGCCGTCAGCGACTGCCGCAGCGAGGACCAACCGGTCGGGACCTCGGGGAGCCGTCCGCCGGCGAGCAGCAGCGCCGGGGCGCCGACCAGCAGCGCCAGCAGCGCCGTCAGGGCGGCCAGACCGCGCAGCAGCCTCATCACCGGCTCCGGAAGGTGTCGAGCGCCGACTCGCCGTCCGCGCTGAGGGTCATGGCGCCGGGCAGCCCGGGGACGGCCACGTCGGACAGCGAGATCCGGCAGGTGACCGTCGTGGTCACCGACGCCGGCACCCCGGGCGCGACGGCGAAGCCGGACGTGTCGACGTCCAGCACCATCGGGGCGCAGGTCATCCCGGCCGTGGTCACGTTGGCCTGCACGGACTCCTCGGCCAGCTGCCGGGCCGAGGCGGCGCTGCGCGCCAGCGAGGCGGCGCGCGCCCCGCCGGCGGCGGCCTCCTCCAGCGACTGCCGCGCCAGCCAGATCCGCCCGCCGGCCACCAGCAGGCCGACCACCACGACCAGGGACGGCACCAGCAGCACCAGCTCGGTGGCCACGGCACCGCGCTCGCCGCGGTGGGTCGCGGCCGTCACGAGACCCGCTCCCGGGGTGCGGCGGCCTGGGCCGAGACCGAGCCCAGCCCCAGGTCGACGACCAGGGCCACGTCCCCGGTGACGGCCACCTCCACCCGGTCGGGATGGCTGCGGACCACGACCTGCACCGCGTCCAGGCCGCCGGCCGCCGCCACCTGCTCGGCCACCCGGGACGCCTCCGCGCCGGCGGCACCACCGGTGGACACGGCCGCCGCCTCGGCGGCGGCGGCCGCCGCGTGCCGCACGGTGTTGCGTCCGTGCACCCAGGTGGCGACCTGGACGGCGCCGAGCAGGGTCGCCAGCACGACGGGGACGACCAGAGCCCACTGCACGGACTCGGTCATGCCCCGCTCGTCGCGGCGACCCGGGCCGGTCACTCGCCGCCCGGCATCCTGGCGCGCACGTAGAGCGTCACCGCGGTGACCACGATGGTGGCCACCGCGATGGCGCCCGCGAGCAGGATGGCGTTCTCGGTCGACTGGGAGAGCCCTCGCTCGTCGCGGCGCGGGCCGGGCTCCAGCCAGAACCCGACCACCAGGGCCAACAGCTTCTGCATCTGCTTCCTCCTCGAGCTCGAAGTCTGCACGGGTCGACGGGGCGGCAGGGCGCCCCGGGGGAGTTGTCCACAGGCGGATGTCACGGGCCCACCAGCCGCAGCAGCGGGGGCACCAGGAAGATCAGCCCGAAGACCATGGCCGGCACCACCATCACCACCGACATCCGCTCCGAGACCTCCTGCGCGGCGATGGTGACGTCGTTGCGGTGGGCGTCGCGCAGCTCGCGGACGCGGGCCCGCAGCGTCGCCGCGAGCGGCGCGCCGGTCTCGTCCAGGCTCATCACGTCGGCCAGGTCGGCCAGCTGCGGCAGGTCGAGCTGCTCGGCCAGCCGGGACAGCCCCGGCCAGGGCGGACGCTGCTCGAGCCTCGCCCGCTCCAGCGCGGCCTGGATCCGCAGGAACAGCGGGCTGCTCGACATGGCGGCGGCCGCCTGCAGGGCCTGGGTGGCCGAGCGGTTCGCCAGCCGCTCCAGCACCACCAGGTCGAAGTAGGCGAAGAGCGCCTCGCTGGCCGCGGTGCGGGCCGCCCGCTCGCCGCGGTGCAGCCCCAGGTCGGGCACGAACCAGCCCGCCACCGCCCCGGCCAGGGTCGCCAGCACGGGGACCGCCAGGGACACGTCGACCAGCAGCATCAGGCAGGCGCTCACCAGCAGCGGCAGCAGCGCACCGACCACCGCCATCAGCAGCTTCTCGGTGAAGAAGGCCGTCAGCGTCTGGCCCCGCAGGTCGAGCAGCTGGAGCTGACGCGCGGTCACCGGCTGCGGCGAGTGCCGGTGCAGCCAGGCGCCCAGCCGCTCGCCGCGACCGCGCGGCGCGGCCGAGGGGTCGGGCTCCACCCGGGCGGTGGGCCCGGTCTCCACGGCGAGCAGCTCCAGCGCGTCGGCCAGCCGCGGCGTCGCCGGGACCAGGGCCCGCAGCAGCAGCACCAGCCCACCCGCGAGCAGGGCGCCGGTCAGCACCACCAGGAGGGTGCTCAGGTGCGCCGTCACCGCAGCGGCTCCGCGGTCAGGATGCGTTCACGGCGGGGCGGCACGGTCAGCCGGCGCAGCCACACCAGGGACGCGGCGTAGGCCGCCAGCAGCGCGGCGAGCAGGGCCTGGCCCAGCGGCGTGGCGTAGGGGCTGAAGAAGTCGCGGACGACGACGAGGGCCACGCCCAGCACCACCACGGTGATGACGGTGACCTGGCGGACGACGATGCGGGGTTTCGCCCGCTCCACCTCGACCTCGCGCATCGAGCGGAGCCGGTCCTGGCTGGCCTCGGAGAGCTCGCGCAGCGTGGTGGCGACGCCGGTGCCGCCCCGCTCCGAGGCCAGCACCAGCGCGGCCAGCACGGTGTCGGCGTCCGGGCTGTCGAGCGAGTCGGCCATGGCCAGCAGCGCTTCGCGGACGGTCCAGCGGTCGTCCAGGCGTGCCGCGACCAGCCGGAGGTCGTCGGCGAGCAGGTCCGGTGCCTGCCGGACGGAGGCCCGCAGCGCGTCCGGCACCGACTGCCCCGTCTGCAGCGTCGCGGTCATCGTGCGGACCCAGCGGTCCAGGGCCCGCAGCAGCTCCAGGTCGCGGTTGACCGGCTCGGCCAGCAGCCAGGGCAGCCCCACCACCGCCGCCGGCACCAGCAGCAGGGTCAGCGGGATCCCGGTCACCAGGTAGCCGACGGCTCCCAGCGCCACGCCGGCGAGGAGCAGCAGGTCGCGGCGGCGCCCGGCACGGCCCGGTGGGCGGCGGGTCAGCCGGGCCCAGCGGGTCCGGAGACCCAGCCGCGGCCGGACGGCCTCGCCGTGCGGGCGGCGCCGGAGGCCGTGGGCCAGGGCGAGCGCGCCCCCCGCGAGCAGCGAACCGGTGAGCAGGGCGAGCAGCTCGCTCACCGTCGGGCTCCCGCGTCGGCCCGCCAGGTCGAGGCGTAGGGCTGCAGGTCGGCCAGGAACTGCGGGTCGGGGCTGAACCAGGCACCGCCCGGGCCGTCGGCGTAGACGAGGTGGGTGCTGGGACGTCCGTTCTCGACCGCCCCGGTGAGCTGGCGGATCTCGCTGACCCGCCGGGTGCGGGGCCCGCCGCGCCAGGTGTCGTCGACCAGGCTGACGTGCACCAGCAGGTCGATGTTGTGGGCGATCTGGCGGTAGGCCTCCTCCATCGTCAGCACCCCGCCCTGGGCCACCCGCGAGGCCAGCCGGTCGACGGTGCTGGCGGCCGAGCGGGAGTGCGTGGTCGACAGCGAGCCGGGGCCGGCCTGCATGGCCTCGAACATGGCCGCGGCCTCGCTGCCGCGGACCTCGCCGATCACCAGCCGGGTGAGGTTCTGCCGCAGCGCCTCCGGCAGCAGGTCCGAGACGTTGAACTCGCCCAGGCGGCGGCCGTCGACGACCTCGCCGAGCCCCACCCGGGCCTGCAGGGCGACCACGTTGCCGCGACCGGGCAGCAGGTGCGTCAGCAGCTCGTAGTCGGTCTCGATGGTCCCGAAGCGCTCGGTCAGCGGGATGGCCGCCACCAGCGCGCGGAGCAGCGTCGTCTTGCCCGCCCCCTGGTCGCCGGAGATCACCACCGACTTGCGGGCCAGCACGGCGGCGTGGAGGAAGGCCGCCACGTCGTCGGGGAGCAGACCGGTGTCGGCCAGGTCGGCGAGGGTGACGTCGGTCAGCAGGTGCTGACGGATGGTGACCGAGGGCCGGTGCGAGAGCCCGAAGCCGATGGCGTGGAGCCGGAACCGGTCGCCCAGGGCGAGGGTCATGGTCGGGTGGGCGTCGTCAAAGGGCCGGCTGGGGCTGGCCATCTCGCCGAGGAAGCGGATCGCCTCCACCAGCTCGGCGTCGCTGTCGGCCACCGGCGGGTGCGCCACCCGGCGGCCGTCGCCGTGCTGGACGGTGACGGTGTCGCAGCCGTGGATCTCGATGTTCTCGGCGGTGGGCAGGTCGAACAGCGGCTGCAGCCGCCCGTAGCCGAAGACGGCGTCCTCGACCGCGGCGGCGTAGCGGCGCTCCACCTCGATCGGCCACAGCTCGTGCCCGAGCGCGCTGAGCTGCTCGGCGTGGCGGCGCACCACCGAGCGGATGGTGGCCCGCCCCATCAGCCGGCGGTCGACGTCGGGCATGGCCCGGCCGTGCTCCTCCTGGTACTGCCGGGTGGAGGCGGAGATCTCCGAGGAAGCCTGCCGCCGCAGCACCACCACCAGGCCCCAGTCCACGCCGCCGCCGGGGAGCTGGTGGGTCCCGGCCACCTCTGCGGCGGTGAAGGTGGTGCGCGGGCCGTCCGCGGGTGGGGCGGGCGGGGCGGGCGCGTCACCGGGGACGGGGGGCTGCTGGAACAGCGGCACGGCGCCGAGCGGGGAGTGGGTCACCGCGCGACCCCGGTGACGAGCTGGCGTGAGCGGGCGACGAGCTCGGAGAGGGTCTGCGCGGTCTGCCGCAGCGACCGGGCGTACGCCGACTGCCCGAAGCGGCGCGGGTGGGGCGCGCCCTCCGACAGCACCGCGGCTCCGGCCGGGTCGTCGTCCAGCACCGACCACACCGGGAGGCCGAACTGGCCGCTGATCTCGGCGCGGGAGTACGGCTGCCCCTCGCCGACCAGCAGCAGCCCCAGCTGGCCTCGGGTCAGCCCCACCGTCTGCTGCAGGTCGGGCAGGTACAGCCGGGTGGCGGCCAGGGCCCGCAGCGAGGAGCGGGTGACCACCGCCACGGCATCGGCGACGGACAGCAGCTCCCGCGGCAGTCCTCCGGCGCCGATCCGCCCGGCGTCGACCACGACGTCGAACCCGGCCGTGTCGAGGCTCTGCAGCGCGCGGCCGAGGTCGCCCCAGACCCGGGCGAACAGCAGGGCGGTGCCGGGTCGGGTGAAGCCGGGCAGGAAGAGCCGGCGGCGGGCTCCGTCCTCGGCCAGCGGGAGGGTGTGGTGCAGCACCTCGCGCTCGAGCGGACGGCCCTCCCGGTGGGCGCGGGCGAGCTCGACCAGGCCGCGGCCCCGGCCGTCGGAGCCCTGCAGGAAGCCGGCCAGCACCGCCTGGGCGGGGTCGCGGTCGGCGTCGACGAGCAGCACGTCCCGCGGCCAGACCAGGGAGAGCCCGACGCAGGTGGCGGTCACGCCGGGCGAGCCGGGCGCGGCGGCCAGCACGAGCAGCGCCACCTCAGGACACCCGCGCGAGGACGAGGCGCTCGGTGGCGGCCAGCCGGGCGACCAGCTCGGCGTCGCGGGCGCGCAGTGTGACGTCGACGAGGGTGGAGACGCCGTCCGGCGCGACGGTGGGTCGTCCGTCGACCACCGCGGCGACGGCCCGCTCGCCCGGCGCCGCCGCGGTGTCGTCGGGCGCGGGCACGGGGATGAGCAGGACGTCCTGGCCCGGTGTGAGCGGCCCGGACGGGACGCGCCCGGGGGCGAGCGACAGCCCCATCCGGACGGTCCCCTCCGCCAGGTCGGGGGCGCCGATGCCGCCCGCGGGGACGAGGCTGCCCGCGGCCAGGTCGACCAGGGCGTGCTGGCCGACCAGCTCGTCGAGCTGACCGGCGGGGACCACCGACACCCCGGGGACCGACCCCACGGTGACGGCGCCGAGATCACCGGGCTCGACGACCTCGCCGCGGGCCACCGGCGTGTTGACCCGCAGCACCTGCTGGGAGCTGACGGCGCCGTCCCAGAGCAGGACCGCGCCGATCCCGCCGAGGGAGATGGCGAGCACCCCGGCCGCGATCCAGCGGGGTGAGCGTCGGGCCCGCAGCCGGTTCCCCTGCTCCAGGGCGCTGAGGTCGGGCCGGCCCGGAGGAGTGGGCGGGGGCGCAGCCGCGGCGCCGGGCGGGCGGGGGTCAGGGCGAGGGCGGGTGCTCCTGGCAGTGCTGCTCACAGCCCTCCTCGTCGCCGGCGACGGCCCGCGGCGGCCGTCCTCGGTGACGAGCCCACCAGACGACGGGCTCATTGGCCAGAGGATCTGACCAATCTGTGAACAACTTTTCGGGCGGGGCCGGAGAGCTCCGGGTCAGCCGGCGTTGAAGTAGAAGATCAGGCCGAGCAGCACCACGATGGCCACGATGCCGATCGGGAAGACCACGATCCACCAGCTCCGACTGTTCACGGCTCGCTCCTCAGCTCGGCAGGTCGCACCCGGACGGGTGGACTTCCTCTCCCGCTCCTTACCCGCGCGGCGGGCGCGACAACGCCCCGGCGGGAGCAGGGGCTCAGAGGTCGACGTCGACGACCACCGGCGCGTGGTCGGAGGCCCCGGTGCCGGCGCGCTCGTCGGTGTCGATCCAGGCGTGCGTCACCCGCTCGGCCAGCGGCGGGGAGCCGAGCACGAAGTCGATCCGCATGCCGCGGTTGCGCTCGAACCGCTGCCGGTAGTAGTCCCAGTAGGTGTAGACGTTCGGCCCCGGCGCGTGCGGGCGGACGACGTCGGCCCAGCCGTCGTCGAGGAAGGCCCGGAAGGCGGCCCGCTCGGCCGGGGTGACGTGGGTGGAGCGGGCGAACTGGGCGATGTCGAAGACGTCGTCGTCGGTGGGGGCGATGTTCCAGTCCCCCACCAGGGCGGTGGGGACGTCGCGCCAGCTCGTGGCGGCGTCCCGCAGCCGAGCCAGCCAGTCCAGCTTGTAGACGTAGTGCGGGTCGTCGGGCTTGCGGCCGTTGGGCACGTACAGCGACCAGACCCGCACCCCGCCGCAGGTGACCCCGATCGCCCGGGACTCCTGCACCAGCGGATCGCCCCAGCCGGGCATGCCCGGGAAGCCGACCTCGACGTCGGCGATGCCGACCCGGCTGATCACCGCCACGCCGTTCCACTGGTTGACCCCGGCGGCGGCCACCTCGTAGCCCATCGACTCCAGGCCGAGCAGCGGCAGCTGGTCCTCGCGCGCCTTGGTCTCCTGCAGCGCGAGCACGTCGACGTCGTGGCGGGTGAGGAAGTCCTCGACCCGCGCGATCCGGGAGCGGATGGAGTTGACGTTCCAGGTAGCGAGGCGCACTCCCGAAGCCTACGGGCGTGCTCGCCCGCCAGCGGCGCCCGATCCGCTGCGACTGCGCAGCCGATCGGGCGCCGGGAGACGGCGTAGGGTCGGTGACCATGGCCTTCACCACCCGTCCGACCCTGCAGGGCACCTTCGGCATGGTGGGCAGCACCCACTGGCTGGCCTCGGCCACCGCGATGTCGGTGCTGGAGCGCGGCGGGCGTGCCGCGGACGCCGCCGTGGCCGCGGCCTTCGTGCTGCACGTCGTGGAGCCGCACCTCAACGGTCCGGCCGGCGAGGTGCCGCTGATCATCAGCGTCGAGGGCGGTGAGCCCCAGGTGCTGTGCGGGCAGGGCGTCGCCCCGGCCGGCGCCACCGCCGGGCGCTACCGCGAGCTCGGGCTCGACATCGTTCCCGGCACCGGGCCGCTGGCCGCGCCGGTGCCCGGTGCCGTGGACGCGTGGCTGCTGCTGCTCCGCGACCACGGCACCTGGACGCTGCGCGACGTCCTCGAGCACGCCATCGGCCTCGCCGAGCACGGCCACTCCCCCGTCCCGCAGGTGGCGGCCACGGTGGCCAGCGTGCGCGACCTCTTCGCCGAGCACTGGACCAGCTCCGCCGAGCTGTACCTCGGCGCCGACGGGCCCACCCCGGGCCGGCTGTTCCGCAACCGCGACCTGGCCCGCACCTGGCAGCGGCTCGTCGCCGAGGCCGAGGCCGCCGGTCCGGACCGCGAGACCCAGATCGAGGCCGCCCGGCGCACCTGGCGCGAGGGCTTCGTGGCCGAGGCGCTGGTCGCCGCGGCCGCCACCGAGACCCAGGACTCCTCGGGCACGCCGCACGCGGGGTACCTCAGCGGCGACGACCTGGCGGGCTGGGAGGCGACCTGGGAGCAGCCCGTCACCTTCCAGCTCGGCGACTGGACGGTGGCCAAGGCCGGCGCCTGGAGCCAGGGCCCGGTGATGCTGCAGCAGCTGGCGCTGCTCGGCGACGTCGACCTGGCCGGCCTCGACGTGGACGACCCCGCCACCCTGCACCGGCTGGTGGAGGGCACCAAGCTGGCGATGGCCGACCGCGACGCCTGGTACGGCGACGCCGCACCGGTCGACCTGGATGCGCTGCTGTCCACCGGCTACGCCGAGCAGCGCCGCGCCCTGATCAGCGAGCACGCCTCCACCGAGTGGCGGCCCGGCGCCCCGTCGGGGCAGCAGGCCCGGGTGGCCGAGCACATCCGCCGGGTGGTCGCCGGCGAGGTCAGCCGCGAGCTCGCCGGTGGCGTCGGTGAGCCGACCACCCAGCACTCCGACGGCCCGGACCCGGTCGCCCCGCCGGTCGACGCCGACGGCACCACCCGCGGCGACACCTGCCACCTCGACGTGGTGGACCGCTGGGGCACCATGATCTCGGCCACCCCCAGCGGCGGCTGGCTGCAGTCCAACCCGGTCGTGCCCGGGCTCGGCTTCCCGCTGGGCAACCGGCTGCAGATGGCCTGGCTCGACGACGGGCTGCCCAACACCCTCACCCCCGGGCGGCGGCCGCGCACCACCCTGACCCCGAGCCTGGCCTCCTACCAGGGCCGCCCCACCATCGCCTTCGGCACCCCGGGCGGGGACCAGCAGGACCAGTGGAGCACCCACCTGCTGCTGCGGCTGCTGGCCGGCTTCGCCCGCGACCGCAGCCTCGACCTGCAGGGCGCCATCGACGCCCCGAACTGGCACACCAACCACCTGGTCAACTCCTTCTACCCCCGCGGCTACGAGCCGGCCTCGCTGGTGCTGGAGTCCCGGGTGCCCGAGGCCACGGTCGCCGAGCTGCGGCGCCGCGGCCACCAGGTCGCCGTGGGCGGGGCGTGGTCGGAGGGCCGGCTCAGCGCCGTCGCCCGCCACCCCGACACCGGCATCCTGCTGGCGGCGGCCAACCCGCGCGGCATGCAGGGCTACGCCGCCGGCCGCTGACCTCAGGCCGAGGCGCCGGTGTAGCGGCGCAGCGCGAAGAACCAGAACCAGCGGGCGGCGGCGAAGAAGACCGCCGCCAGAGCGACCGCGCCCAGGGTGGTGGCCAGGTCCAGCCGCCCGGTCAGCGCCTCCGAGGGCACGGTGACCGCGAAGGCCAGCGGCACGGCGAAGGTGAGCAGCAGCCGCAGCCAGCCGGGGAAGATGGTCACCGGCCAGCGGCCGGCCTGGCCGAACAGCGACTGGAAGATGGCCAGCACGTTGTCCAGCCGCACGAACCAGAAGGCCATCGTGCTGAGGGCCAGCACGAAGCTGTAGATGGTGACCGTGCCGCAGAGCAGGGTGAGCAGGAACAGCGCCACGTCGCCGGCGGACAGCGCACCGCCGCGTCCCCCGACCCCCCAGACGACCACCCCCACCCCGATGGCCACGTCGACCAGCGCCGGTGGGCGGACGACCTGGACGCTGGCCAGCAGCTGGGAGTCGGCGGGCTTGACCAGGGTGAAGTCGAAGGTGCCGAGCCGGATCCCCTCCATCATCGTCTCCATCGAGGGTCGGATCACCAGCCCGATCAGCCCGCCGATGAGGAAGTGCACCCCGACCAGGACGAGCAGGTCGTGCCGGCTCCAGCCGCCCAGCTCCGACGTCTGGCCGAACACCACCGCCAGCGCCAGCAGCTGGGTGACCAGGGTGATCAGCCCGTTGACCACCGCCAGCACGAAGT
The DNA here is from genome assembly GCF_009742705.1 of Auraticoccus cholistanensis. Classification (GTDB taxonomy): domain Bacteria; phylum Actinomycetota; class Actinomycetes; order Propionibacteriales; family Propionibacteriaceae; genus Auraticoccus; species Auraticoccus cholistanensis. Next base: position 87,934 of record NZ_WPCU01000004.1, on the reverse strand, counting down.
CGGAGCGGTACTGCACCAGGTTGACCACGCCCAGGGAGATGTAGGTGGCGACGATCCTCGCGTCGTGGCCGACGCGGTCGAGCAGCGGGCCCGCCACCTCAGGCCCCCACCGCGGAGTAGCGCCGCACGGCCCGGCGCCACACCAGCCGCAGCAGCAGCAGCGCGAGCCCCAGCCAGAGCAGCTGGACGCCGTAGCCGACGAGCACGTCGGCCCCGCTCCGCCGGCCCATCGCCACCTCGACCGGGAAGGCCAGCATCCACGGGAAGGGCGAGACCAGCGCCACCGCGCGCACCGCCTCCGGCAGCACCGCCAGCGGGGCGAAGGAGCCGCCGAGGAAGAGGAAGACCGAGAAGTACAGATTGTTCAGCGCGGAGATCTTGGTCAGCCAGAACGCCGACAGCGCCAGCACCCACTCGAGCACGAACCGCAGCGCCATGGCCAGCAGCAGCGCCAGCAGGAAGGCCAGCACCTGCGCCACCCCGATGTCGGACACGTCCCCGCCGAAGCCGACGACCAGCAGCACCATGGCCGGCACCACCCCCAGCAGACCGATCACCTTGTAGGAGAGGTTGTCGCAGACGTCCTTGTGGATGGGGTGGATCGGGCGCAGCAGCAGCGGCGACATCGAGCCGGTGCGGATGCGGTACTCGAACTCCCACATCAGCCAGATGAAGGTCAGGTGCTCCACCAGCATGGTGATGGCGAAGTAGGTGACGAACTCGGCGCTGCTGTAGCCGCTGACCTGCCCGCCGGGACCGGCGACCGTCCGCCACACCACGATGGACACCAGCGGCTGGATCACGGTGGTCACCACCCAGATCGCCACCGCGCCGCGGTAGGCCAGGTTGTTCGCCGTGGCGGCGCTGAACTCACCGCGGTAGTAGCGGGCCAGCGCCGGCCACGACACCCGGGAGAAGTCCGGACGGCCCGCGGTCGTCGGGCCGGCCACGGCCTGCTCAGCCACCGGTGACCTCCTGCCCGCTCGGCTGCTCCTCGGGCGCGTCGAAGACCTGCTCGATCACCGACTCGATCGGCGGCTCCTCGACCACCAGGTCGACCACCGGCAGCTCGGCCAGCAGCCGCGCGGCCACCCGGGCGGTCTCGGCCTTGGGCACCCGGACGCTGATCCCGGTGGCCGAGCGCTCCAGCGGGTGCCCGCCCACCAGCCGGGCCAGGTCGGCGTCGTCGGCGCGGGACTCCTCGAGCTCGACGGTGATCGTCTTCTCGGCGGCGAAGCGGTGCACCAGGTCGGTCAGGCCGCCGTCGAACAGCAGCCGGCCGTGGTGGATCACGATCACCCGCCGGCACAGCGCCTCGACGTCGGCCATGTAGTGGCTGGTGAGCATCACGCAGGCGCCGGTGCGCCGGTTGTAGTCGGCCACGAAGGAGCGGATCCGCCGCTGCATGGCCACGTCGAGGCCGATGGTCGGCTCGTCGAGGAAGAGCACCTGCGGGGCGTGCAGCAGCGAGCCGGCGATCTCGCACTTCATCCGCTCCCCCAGCGACAGGTTGCGCACCGGCTTGCGCAGCAGCGCCTGCAGCTCGAGCAGCTCGGTGAGCTCGTCCAGCCGGGAGCGGAACTGCGCGTCGGGGATGCGGAACACCGCCTGGTTGAGCCGGTAGGAGTCCAGCACCGGGATGTCCCACTGCAGCTGGTTGCGCTGGCCCATGATCAGCGCCATCCGCGACAGGTAGGACCGCTCCCGCTGCCACGGCGTGCTGCCCAGCACCCGCGCCTCGCCCGAGGTGGGGTGCAGCAGCCCGGCCAGCATCTTCAGCGTGGTGGTCTTGCCCGCGCCGTTGGGGCCGAGGAAGCCGACCACCTCGCCGTGGTCGATCTCGAAGCTGACCTCGGCCACGGCCCGCACCTGCCGGGTCCGGCGGCGCACCAGGCTGCCGACGGCAGCGCGCAGACCGCCCTCGCGCTCGGGGACGGTGTAGGTCTTGTGCAGCCGGTCGACGGTGATCGCGGTCATCGCACCTCCTGGCCGAACGCTATCGCCGGGGGCCGACACTTCCCGCCCTCTTTCCCGAGGCTCACGCGGCGCTCCGCACGACCGCACGCCCCGGCGGAAAGCCGGGGTGGCGGCGACGACGACCGGATACGCTCCCAGGGCCCACCGACCGGCGCCGACCACGCGTCGCGACCCCGCCCCTGGCCCGGGCACGCGGTCCCGAGGAGGATGCAGTGAACCGCCGCACGCCGCGTGCCGCCGCGACCGGGCGATCCCCGCTGTGGCGTCCGATGTTCCGCCGCCACCGCCGCCAGCTCGCCCTGGGCTACCTGCTGGCCACCACGCACCAGGTCTGCGAGGCGCTGGTGCCGGTGGCCGCCGGCTACGTGATCGGGCTCGCGGTCGCCTCCTCCAGCGTCCCCGCGATCCTGGTCGGGGTCGGCGCGATCCTGGTGCTGTTCGCGGTGCTGGCGTCCGCGGCGGCCTACGGCTACTACCTCATCGGCAAGGCGGCGGTCACCGAGGCGCACCTGCAGCGGGTGGCGGTCGTCCGGCGGATCCTGACCGACCCGTCCGTCGGCCGGGACCGCCAGGCCGGTGAGCTGCTGTCCATCACCAGCTCCGACACCCAGGGCGCCACCCAGGTCATGGAGACCGTCGGCAGCCTGGTGGCGGCCACGGTGGGGCTCACGGTCGCCGCCGTGGTGCTGCTGCGCATCGACCTCGTCCTCGGGCTCGGCGTCCTCGTCATGCTGACGGTCCTCGTCGGCGGCGTCCGGCTGCTCTCGCCCTACCTCGAACGCCGGCTCAGCGCCCGCCAGCAGGCCGTCGGGCTCTCGGCGGCGGTCGCCTCCGACCTGCTGACCGGCCTGCGCTCGCTGCGCGGGTTCGGCGGGGTCGCCGAGGCCGTCCGGCGCTACCGCACGGCCAGCCGGCTGTCGCTGGAGGCGACCGTCCGCGCCACCACCTCCAACGCGGTCGTGGGCACCACGAGCCGGCTCGCCACCGGCGCCCTCGTCGTGCTGACGGCGGCCGTGGCCGCGGGCTACGCGGTCGAGGGACGGATCAGCCTCGCCGAGCTGGTGACCGTCATCGGCATGGCGACCTTCCTGCTCGACCCGATCAGCGGCATCACCCGCTCGGTCCAGGACCTGGCGGTGAGCTGGGCCAGCGGGCGCCGGGTGGCCGAGCTGCTCACCTCCTCCGCTCCCCCGACGGCGCCGAGCCACGGGCGAGCCGACGGCCCGCTCCGGCTCACCGACGTGGTCGAGGACGGGCTGGGACCGCTGTCGCTGGAGCTGGCGCCGGGGGAGCTGCTGGGTGTCGTGACGCCCGACGTCGCCACCGCCGACACGCTGAGCGAGCTGCTCGCCGGTTCCCGGGCGCCGGCAGCCGGCACGGTCCTCCTCGGGGACGTCCCGGTCGCCGACCTCGACCCCGGGAGCGTCCGCTCCCGGCTGCTGGTCGAGCCGCACGCGGTGCACCTGCTGGGCGGCTCCCTCGCCGCCGCCCTCGACACGGGCGCCGGCGACGGCCAGGTCGACCTGCCGGCGGCGCTCGACGCCGCCGCCCTGCGGGTGGACGACCTGACCGGCCACACCGGCCCCGCCGGCTCCGGCCCGCCGGCGCTCAGCGACATCGCCCTGCTCGACCACGGCGCGAACCTGTCCGGCGGCCAGCGGCAGCGGGTGGCGCTCGCCCGCGCCCTGCTGGCCGACCGGGACCTCCTGGTGCTCCGCGACCCCACCTCCGCCGTGGACGCGGTCACCGAGGACGCGATCGCCGACGGCCTCCGGCGGGTCCGCGCCGGCCGCCGCGGCACCGTCGTCTTCACCACCTCCCCGCTGCTGCTGAGCCGCTGCGACCGGGTGCTCTTCGTCGGAGCCGACGGCTCGTCCACCACCGGGCCGCACGGCGACCTGCTGGCCCTCGACGCCTACCGCTCGGTGGTGCTGCGATGACCGCGCGGGGGCAGGACGCCGTGGCCGGGCCGTCGCGGGACCAGCAGCTGCCGGTGGCCAGCGGCCGGGTGACCGCGGCGGCCGTCGGTCGTGCGGCGATGGCCCTGCCGGGTCTGGTGGCCTCCAGCACCGCGGCCGCCGTGGTGGGCAGCATCGCCACCATCGCCACCCCGGTGCTGCTGGGCCGGGTCGTCGACGTGGTGATCGCGGCCCTGGACCGGCGCACCGACGTCCAGGCCGCGCTGACGCCGCTGCTGGCCGCGGTGGCCGTGGCGGTGGTGGTGGGTGCGGTGCTCACCAGCCTGGCGCTGCGGGAGGCGGAGCGGCTCGGCGCCTCCATCGCGGCGGACCTGCGTGAGCGGGTGGTCGACCGGTCGCTGCGGATGGCGCCGCAGACGCTGGAGCGGGCCGGCGTGGGCGACGTCAGCACGCGGGTGACCGAGGACGTCGAGGTGTTCACCCGGTCCGTGCCCACCATCTCGGCGGTGATCAACTCACTGATCACCGTGGGGGTGTCGGTGGTCGCCTTCGTCACGCTGGACTGGCGGATCGCCCTGGCCTTCTTCACCGTCGTGCCGGTGTACGTGCTGTCGCTGCGCTCCTACCTGCCCAAGGCCGCGGTGCTGTACGCCGAGGAGCGGTCACGGGCCTCCACCCGCTCCCGGGTGCTGCTGGAGTCGGTGCACGGCAGCCGGACGGTGCACGCCTACGGCATGGGTGAGCTGCAGGCCGACCGGGTGCGCGGGGCGTCCGAGGCCGGGCTGGCCGCGGCGCTGCGGGCCCGGCGGGCCTTCGCCGCCTTCGCCTGGACCATGAACGCCGCCGAGGCGGTCGGGCTCAGCGCGGTGATCGCCACCGGCTTCCTGCTCGTCCGCGCCGACCTGGTGTCGGTGGGCGACGTCACCGCCGCCGCCCTGCTGTTCCACCGCCTGTTCGGCCCGCTGGGCATCCTGCTGACGTCCTTCGACGACGTGCAGCGGGCGGCCGCGGCGCTGGCCCGGATCGTCGGCGTGGCGCAGATGGACCCGCCGACCTCGCGGGTGCGGCCGCCGCGGCTGGCGACCGCGACGGTGCGGCTGACCGGCATCCGGCACGCCTACGACGACGGCCACGAGGTGCTGCACGGGATCGACCTGGTCGTGCCGGCCGGCACCTCGCTGGCGGTCGTCGGCGAGAGCGGCGCGGGCAAGACCACGCTGGCCGCCATCGCCGCCGGCGTCTTCCCGCCGTCGGCCGGGACCGTCGAGCTGGTCGACGGCGAGGACCCCGCCACGGCGGTCGACCTGGCCGACCTCGACCAGATCGACCTGCGCTCGCTGGTGGGCATGGTCAGCCAGGAGAGCCACGTCTTCGCCGGGACGCTGCGCGAGGACCTGCAGCTGGTGCGGCCCGGGTGCGGGGACGAGGAGCTGTGGGCGGCGCTGGACGGCACGGGAGCCGCGGCGTGGGCGCGGGCGCTGCCTGACGGCCTCGACACGGTGGTGGGAGCCGGTGGCCACCCGCTCACCGCGGCGCAGGAGCAGCACCTGGCGCTGACCCGGCTGTACCTTCGCGACCCACCCGTGGTGGTGCTGGACGAGGCCACCGCCGAGGCCAGCAGCGCCGGCGCCCGCGAGCTCGAACGGGTGGCCGACGACCTGCTGACCGGCCGGACGGCCGTCGTCGTCGCGCACCGGCTGACCCAGGCGCGGGCCTGCGACCGCATCCTCGTCATGGCCGACGGGCGTGCGGTCGAGCTCGGCCACCACGACGAGCTGGTCGCGGCCGGCGGGATGTACGCCCGGCTGTGGCGCACCTGGACCACCTCCGGCCGGGACGCCACCGCGTGACGTCGCCACCCGCAGTCGGCTCGATCGAGATGATCAGGCTGCCATGCGCGAGCGCCGGTACTCCTGCACGACGACGCCGGAGCTGAACGCCCGGGTGCGCTCGTGCCCGAACTGCACCGGGCGGTACGGCGCATGTCCGAAGAGCGGGATGCCGCTGCCGAAGGCGAGGGGGTTGCGCTTCTGGACGCCAACGGCCGGGACTCCTGGTGAGCGGCCTGCTGGCCCGCAACAGCCCGCCCCCGGGGACCACCGCCCATGGGAGGAGGTCGTGCCCGTGCACTGACCCGCCCACGTCTGATGTCGTCGTGGCGGCAGCTCTCCCGGCTCGCCGACGACGTAGAACTGTGTCATCCCTGCCACCGCGCAGCGTCACTGCTGGCTGGCACAGGAACCACCGACGACCAGAAGGGAACCCACATGAGCTCTCAGGTGAGGAACATCGACGATGCCCTGGCGACGATCACCGAGCACTGGCAACCACACCGCCTCGCGAGCGTCAACGACTACGACGTCAAGGTGGTCAAGATCCAGGGCGAGTTCGTGTGGCACACCCACCCCGACACCGATGAGCTCTTCATGGTGCTCAGCGGAGAGCTGACGATCCAGCTGCGCGATCGTGATGTCACGCTCGGCCCCGACGACGTCTTCGTCGTACCGAAGGGCGTCCAGCACTGTCCGAAAGCCACCGCGGAGGTGCACGCCCTCCTGTTCGAACCCAAAGGCACGGTGAACACCGGCGACGCCGGCGGCGAGATGACCTCACAGCTGCATGAGCTCGCCTGACGGGTCCGGCCGATGATGGGCTGACCCGTGACAGCCCGGGTGGCAGTGGGTGGAAGGGTTCGGACCAGCCGAGGGCGAACCTCCGGTGGAGAAGGCCTACAGCGACGCCTCCGCCGGCACCGCCCTCGAGCAGACCCTGACCGATCCCGGCGTGGCCGAGACCATCCGGTCGAGACGTCGAGCGAGCAGTGCATCCGGTGCCCCATGCACAGCGCCGTGGGCGGTGGTGGTCAGCTACCTGGACTCCATCGCCTCGTCCGGCATGGAGTGGCCGGGCCGGCGAGCCCGTTCCGTGAGCCCGGGAGCTGTCGGCTTCTGATGCGCAGGCGCGTGGTCCCTCATCGGCATCCCGTGATCGCCCGTCCGTGCCGGGAGGGGCACGAGCACTGGCGGTGCGGCGGCTCGGTCGAGCGCCAGACGGTGCGCGAGGCCTGGCTCAATCAGTCGTCGTCACCCTCGTCACCCTCGTCTCCCTCGTCGTCACCGCCCTGGTTGCTGCCGTCCTCGTCCCCGTCCTCGGCCGGCTGCTGCTGGCCTGGCACGGGCGCCTCTGCGCCGCAGTTGCTGACCGCGGTGGTCATCAGCACGAGGGCCAGTGCAGCCAGGGCCGCGCGGAGGATCAGGGAGAGGGACATCGAAGCTCCTTGGAGGTCGCGTGGGCGCTCCCGACGCTAGCAGCCGGGACCTCCGCCCGGAGGGCTCACAGAGCCTCCCGCTGCTCGGGGACCGTCGTCACGGTCAGGCCCGAGGCGGTACACCGTGCGTGTCTGGGGCCCAGCTGCGCGCCGACCGCCCGTGCACCGGCACTCCGCCCCGGTCAGTGGGCCGCTCGGCTGCTGGACCCGCGGAGCCGGCGCAGCAGCAGGCCGGCGAGGCCGACGACGAGGGCCACCACGACCAGCTGCCACGAGACGCCGGCGGGAGTGAGCGCGGCGGCGAACACCTGCAGCCCGGCGGCCACCGCCTCGGCCGGCTGCCCCAGCAGCACCCGTGACCCGGTGGCGTAGGACACCGCGGTCAGCCCCGCGGGCACCACCCACAGCAGCAGCAGGTCGACCACCCAGGCGACCACCCGACCGACGCCGTGGACCCCGCACCAGGCCAGCACCGCGCCGACCAGCACCGCCGGCACCCAGCGGGCCCCGCCCAGCAGGGTGGTCTGCCAGTCCGACCCGATGCTGCCGAAGGGCACGACCAGGGCGTCCAGCCAGACCCCGGCGGCCAGCGCCCCAAACGCGCCGCCGATGGACGCCCCGGCCGGCGAGGCGAGGGCGATCAGGGCCAGCACGACCATCCCGAGCACGATGGCCACGCCCGTGGTGGCGAGCAGCGCCGTCAGGTAGAGGTCGGCCCGCGGGTCGTCGGCGAGACCGCGAGAGACGGTCTCGCCGGTCTGGCCCGCCGCGAAGACGGCGGCGACGAACCAGCCGACGCCGGCCAGCAGCGCCACCCGGGGACGTCCGCCGCGGCCGAGCCGGGCGACGAGCCCGACGGCCGCCGCCCCGCTGACCACCAGGCCGAGGATCAGCGTCAGGGCGTACTGGCTGAACGGCAGCAGCACCCGCGGCATCTGCTCCGGCAGCACCTCCACCGCCCACAGGTTCTGCAGCGGGAGCCGCAGCCCGGTCACCAGCCAGGGCAGCAGCCCGAGGGCGAACCCGGCCACGCCCGCCAGCACGTAGAGCGGGGCGGGCAGAACAGGGACCACGGAGCCGCGCCGCGGCGCGCGGCCCTCGCCGTCGCGGGACACGGTGGGACGGAACAGGCCGGGACGGCCCGAGGCGGTGGCGCCCCGATCGGGGATCGTGCTGCTCACGGCGGCGACCCTACGGCGCAGGAGGTCCCGACGACCTGCTCAGCGCTCGAGCGGGTGCGCGCCCAGGTGCTCGAGCAGCAGACCGGCCAGCTCGTCAGGTCGCTCCTCTGGCACCCAGTGCGAGACGCCGGGCAGCACCACGAACCGGTACGGGCCGTCGACGAACGCGGCGGTGCCCTCGGCCGCGCGCCGGCCGAGGGCGGTGTCTCGGTCGCTCCACACGTACAGGGTGGGCACCCGGATCCTGCCGGCGCGCAGCCGGCCGGGTACCCGGAGGGCCCGGTACCAGTTGACGGCCCCGGTCGCCGTGGCCGGGTCGGCGAGCAGCCGCACCGCCGCCTCCGGCTCCGGCATGCCGGTGCGAGCCAGCATCCGCCGGACGACCGCACCACCACGCGCCCGGAACGCCCGCTCGGCCAGACCGGGCACCTGGAAGGCCAGCACGTACCAGGAGCGCAGCGCCTGGCTGCCGAGGAAGGAGCGGGACAACGCCGCGGGGTGCGGGACGGACACCGCGCAGAGGGTGGCCACCCGGTCGGCGTGCCGGCCCGCGAGCGCCCAGCCGACCGCGGCCCCCCAGTCGTGACCCACCAGGTGGAAGCGGTCCGCGCCGGCCGCGTCGGCCAGGGCCAGCACGTCGGCCACCACCCGGGCCAGGTCGTAGGAGGCGACGTCGGCCGGTCGGGCGCCGGGTGAGTAGCCGCGCTGGTCCGGCGCCAGCACCCGGCAGCCGGCGGCGACCAGGGGTGGCACGACCCCGGACCAGCTGGCGGAGGTCTGCGGGAAACCGTGCAGGGCGATCACGACCGGGCCGTCGAGCGGGCCCTCGTCGCGGACGTCGAAGGTGAGGCCGTCGGAGGTGAAGCTCGTGAGCCGTCCAGACATGCGACCAGTCTGGCGCCTTCTGCGGCGGGCGCACGGCTGCTCGTGCCGCGCCCGATCTGCTGACCCTCGTTCACGCCCAACCGGAGCTGAGGTCGTCCAGCAGCAGGTGGACGCGCTCGCACACCCCCTCGAACTGGGTCACGGACCGGTTGACGGCCCACCAGGCGAGGTTGTTGTAGCTGACGGCGACGGCGCAGGTGGCGAACACCGCCGGCCCTGCGACGGCACAGGCCTCCGCGCGCAGGGTCTCCACCGCTGCGGCGGAGGCGCCTGGGTAGATGAAGCACTGCCGGTAGAGGTCGGCCAGGTCCCGGACCCGGGTGCCGCGGGCGACCGTCTCGAAGTCGATGAACCGCACCGCGCCGTCCGGGGTCAGGATCAGGTTGGAGCTGCTGTAGTCGCCGTGGGTGAGGTCGGTGACGGGCAGCGCCACGGGTCCGAGGCGCCTCACCACACCATCACCACGACGCACCAGAGCGGCACCCGCCGGCGTGCGCTCCTGCACCAGGGCCCGCCACGGGTGCTGACCGGAGAGCACCGACCCCAGCTGCGCGGAGTCGTCCTCCGCCCCCGCCACGGCCAGCCCCGCCTGCCGGGAGTTCGCGTCCACGACGGCGCGCACCGTCGTCTCGTCCAGCTGGGAGATCGGGCGGCCGGGCACGAGCTCCTGCAGCAGGAACGCCGTTCCGTCCGCGAGCGTGCCGACATGCAGCCACTCAGCTCCCGGCCACCCGCGGGCCACCCCGTGACGGGCCACCGGAGCCGCCGCGAGCAGCCGCCGGGCCCGTGCCGCATCCGGTTGCAGCTTGAGCACGAGGGGTTGGTCGTGGGCCGCGACGAGATGCGCCCCGCCCTGCTCACCTCCAGGCAGACGGCGGACCACCCTCAGCTCCAGTCCGGTCTGCTCCTGGATCTCCGTCAGGGGCAGACTCATACGGCCAACCTAGGGCGCACGATCGGCGTGGTCACACCCCGCCGGTGGCCGGGCCGATCGCAGGCACCGTCGTGGCGGACCACGGATACGACTCCGTCACCGACCATCCTGGTCGGGTGACGGTGCTCAGGGTGGCGGTCGGGCAGGGAATCGGGTCCGAGGTGCCGGACGCGGCCGTCGTGCGGGGGAACGGGGCAGCCATCCGGGCGGTGATGCGCGAGGCGCGCGAGGCCGGTGCGCGGCTCGCCGTCTTCACCGAGGGAGCCCTGTCCAGCTACCCGGGCAAGCGTCGGATGTCGTCCGACCCGGACCGCCTGGCCGAGGCGGACTGGAGCAGGATGCCGTGGTCGGTGGTCGACGAGGAGCTCGCCCTCATCCGCCGCCTCGCGGCCGAGCTCCGGCTGTGGGTGGTGGTCGGGTCGGTGTGGCGGGTGGCGGAGGTGGGCCGGCCCACCAACAGCCTCCTCGTCGTCGACGACCGGGGCGGGCTCGCCGCCCGTTACGACAAGCGCTACCTCTCCCGCACCGAGTCCTCGTTCCTGTACCGCGCCGGTCAGCACCCGGTCGTGGTGGAGGTGGACGGGTTCCGGATCGGCCTCCTGCTCTGCATCGAGGCGCTGCTGCCGGATGCGGTGATCGAGTACGAGGAGCTGGACGTCGACGCCGTCGTCATCTCGACCTTCACCGACCAGCCGCCCGCACAGGCCCAGGACGACCAGCGTGCCCTGGCCCACGCCACGATGATCGACGGCTGGACGGTCCTCGCCGTCCCCTCCACCGCGACCGGCAACATGGTGTCGGGCGTGGCCGCGGCCGGCTTCCGCTGGCTCGCGCAGGGCCGCCCCGACGGCAGCGTGCAGACGGTCGTCGCCGACCTCGACCGGAACGACCCGAGGATCCGGTTCGGTCGCGAGCGCGGTCGCACCTGGCGTCAGCAGCAGCGACGGCCCGCGAGGTGAGCCGGCGAGGTGAGTGGACTGAGCGGCACGTCCTGAGCACAGCGGCGGCCCCGTCGCCCTGAGGGCCCGGTCCCTGCTTCACTGATGATCACCGTGGGCGGGGACGACACAGCCGGAGCCTCCGCTCGTCGCGACCGACCAGCCGCCACCACTCGACGAGGAGTGCCATGACCGACCCGACCAGCACCAGCGACGACGGCGTCGCCAGCCGGGTGGAGGCCCTGCTGGCCGACATGACCCTGGCCGAGAAGGCGGGGCAGCTGACCCAGTTCTTCTACTTCGACCTGCCGCCGGCGGAGGAGATCGAGGAGACGCTGAACGCCGACTTCGCCCGGCAGCCCGCCATGGTCGAGGCCGAGCTGAGCCAGGGCCGCGTCGGCTCGCTGCTGTTCGTCACCGACCCGGCCGAGGTCAACCGGCTGCAGCGGATGGCGGTCGCGGGCAACCGGCACGGCATCCCGGTGCTGTTCGGCTTCGACGTCATCCACGGCCTGCGCACGATCTTCCCCGTCCCGATCGCGATGGCCGCCTCGTGGGACCTGCGGACCGTCGAGCAGGGGCAGGCGGTGGCCGCCCGGGAGGCCCGCGCGGTGGGCATCCACTGGGCCTTCGCGCCGATGGTCGACATCGCCCGCGACCCGCGCTGGGGCCGGATCGTCGAGGGCGCCGGCGAGGACCCCTACCTCGGCAGCGCGGTCGCCGCGGCCCAGGTCCGCGGCTTCCAGGGCGCGTCGCTCGGCGAGCAGGATCGGATCATCGCCGGCCCCAAGCACTTCGCCGGCTACGGCGCCGCGCTCGGCGGCCGCGACTACGACGAGGTGGACCTCTCCGACGCCCAGCTGTGGAACGTCTACCTGCCGCCGTTCGAGGCCGCCGTCGCGGCCGGTGCGGGCAACATCATGACCGCTTACATGCCCCTCAACGGCATCCCGGCGACCGCCAACCGCTGGCTGCTGGAGGACGTGCTGCGCCGGCAGTGGGGCTTCGAGGGTTTCGTGGTCAGCGACGCCCAGGCGGTGCACAACCTGCGCACCCACGGCTTCGCCGCCGACCAGGTCGACGCCGCGGCCCGCGCGGTCGCCGCCGGGCTGGACCTGGAGATGGCCATCGCCGACCCTGCCTACACCCACCTGCCCGAGGCGGTGGAGCAGGGGCTCGTGGACGAGGCGGCCCTGGACGCGGCCGTCCGGCGGGTGCTGACGGCCAAGGTGCGGATGGGGCTGCTCGACGACCCCTACGTGGACGAGGCGCGGGCCCGGGAGGTCCTCGCCGACCCGGCCCACCGCGACGTCGCCCGCGCCGCCGCCCGCCGCGCGGCGGTGCTGCTCCGCAACGAGGGCGACCTGCTCCCCCTCGACCGTCCGGCCTCGCTGGCGGTGGTCGGCCCGCTGGCCGACTCACCGCGCGACACCCTCGGCCCCTGGGTCTTCGACTACGACTCGTCCGAGACGGTGACGGTGCTGCAGGGCATCCGGGAGCGGGCCGGCCAGCACACCGAGGTCTCCTACGCCCCCGGCATCCGTCCCGCCCAGCGCACCTTCCCGTCGATGTTCGACATGTGGGGGGACAACGCCCCGGTCGACCCGGCCGGCTTCGACGACGCCGCCGAGCTGGACCGCGCCGTCACGCTGGCCCGGGAGGCCGACGTCGCCGTCGTCGTGCTCGGCGAGTGGCAGAACATGATCGGCGAGGCCGCGTCCCGCTCCAGCCTCGAGCTGCCCGGCGACCAGCTGGCCCTGCTGCAGGCCGTGGTGGCCACCGGCACCCCGGTGGTGCTGCTGGTGATGAACGGACGTCCCCTCGACCTGCGCTGGGCCGCCGAGCACGTGCCCGCCGTCCTCGACATCTGGTACCCCGGCACGCAGGGCGGTGCCGCCGTCGCCGACCTGCTCTTCGGCGACGCCGCACCCGGTGGGAAGCTGCCCTTCACCTGGCCCCGCACCGTCGGCCAGGTCCCGATGGTCTACAGCCACACGCGCTCCCACGAGCCGGCCAACCAGGGCCGGCGGTACTGGGACGAGGCCAGCACCCCGCTGTTCCCGTTCGGGCACGGGCTGTCCTACGGCCGCTTCGAGTACAGCGACCTGTCGCTGGACCGCGACACCCTCCGGCGCGGCGAGACCGTCACCGTCACGGTCACGGTCACCAACACCGGTCCCCGCCCGGGTGAGGAGGTGGTGCAGGTCTACCTATCCCAGCGCTCCGGCACGGCGGCACGCCCGGTACGTGAGCTCAAGGGGTTCGAGCGCGTCGGCCTGGCCGTCGGCGAGTCGCGGACCCTGCGGTTCCCGCTCGGTCCCGACGAGCTGCGCTACTGGAACGCCGCCGCCCGGGACTGGGTGGTCGACGCCGCCACCTTCGACGTGCACGTCGGCGGCGACTCCACCGCGAGCACCAGCACCAGCTTCGCCGTCAGCGGATGACCTCCGACGCGTCGTGACACCTGTCACCGCGGCCCCGGGAAGGGGCCACCGGAAGCGGTGAGCGACGGCCCTGCCCGGGCGGCGCGGCGGCGGCGAGGCTGGGGGCATGACCTCGACACCTCCGGGCGGCCAGCCGCCGGCACCGCTGCGACGCCCGCTCCGCGACGTCCCCACCGTCGACGAGACGCCCGCACCTCCGCCGGCCCCCGCCGGGCCGGTGCGCCCCAGCCCGCTGCCGGTCGGTCCCACCGAGTACCACCACTTCCTGCGCACCCCGCGCAGCGCCTGGTGGCGGGGCGCGCTCGCGGTCGTGCTGACCTGCGTGCTGTTCCTGGTGGTGCAGGTGGTGCTGCTGGTGCCGCTCACCCTGGTCCAGGCGCTGACCGGCACCGAGCTGCTGCGCTTCCAGGGCACGACCATGGTCCTCACCCCGACGCTGCTGGCCGTCACCAACGTCTCGATCGCGGCGATGATCCCGATCTCGATGCTGCTGCAGCGCTCGCTGTTCGGTCAGCCGGCGCGCTGGCTGCACTCGGTGCACGGCCGCTTCCGGTGGCGCTTCGCCGCCCGGCTGACCGCCGTCCTGCTGCCGGTGTGGCTGGTCTACGCCGGGCTGCTGATCTGGCTCTTCCCCGAGGCGGCCGGCGCGGGTGGGGCCGCTCCGACCCTGGCCAGCACCCTGCTCATGCTGGCGGTCGTCGTGGTCAGCACCCCCTTCCAGGCCGCCGGTGAGGAGTACGCCGCCCGCGGGCTGCTGGCCCGCAGCTTCGGCTCCTGGTTCGCCTCGCCCCGCCTCGCCCTGATCGCGGCGCTGGTGGGGCCCAACCTGCTGTTCATGGTGGCCCACGGTGCCGGGGACTGGACGCTCGCGCTGTACTACCTGTTCTTCGGGCTGGCCTGCACCGTGCTGGTCTGGCGCACCGGTGGTCTGGAGGCCGCGGTGGTGCTGCACGCGGTCAACAACACGACGCTGTTCGGGCTCTCGGCGTTCGTGACCAGCGAGGTGGTGATCGACCGCAGCGCCGGCTCGGGCGGGGCCATGATGCTGATCCCGGCCGCCATGATCGCCCTCACCACGGCCGCCCTCTGGTGGTGGTCGCACCGCGCGGGGACGGCCCGGGCCGCCGACCCGCAGGCTGTCGGGACCGCGGCGTAGATTCGGTCCATGACAGCCAGCACACCACCCGCCGCCACCACCCTGGGCGAGCTGCGGGCGTCCGGCCACCGGCACCGCAGCGTCAAGGCCGAGCTCCGCGACAACCTGCTCGAGCGGCTCCGCGCCGGCGCCCCCTCGCTCCCCGGGCTGGTGGGGCTGGACGACACCGTGCTGCCCGAGGTCGAGCGGGCCCTGCTCGCCGGGCACGACTTCGTGCTGCTCGGCGAGCGGGGCCAGGGCAAGACCCGGCTGATGCGGACGCTGGCCGGGCTGCTGGACGAGTGGACCCCCTACATCACCGGCTCGGAGCTGCACGAGCACCCCTACGACCCGATCACGGTGGGCAGCCGGCAGCGGGCCGCCGAGCTGGGTGACGACCTCCCGGTCAGCTGGTGGCACCGCGACGAGCGCTACACCGAGAAGCTGGCCACCCCCGACACCAGCATCGGCGACCTGATCGGCGACGTCGACCCGACCCGGCTGGCGGAGGGGCGCTCGCTGGGCGACCCCGAGACGGTCCACTACGGGCTGCTGCCGCGGGGGCACCGCGGCGTCTTCGGCATCAACGAGCTGCCCGACCTGGCCGAGCGGATCCAGGTGGGGCTGTTCAACGTGCTCGAGGAGCGCGACATCCAGGTCCGCGGGTACGCGCTGCGGCTGCCGCTCGACCTGCTGGTGGTGGCCTCGGCCAACCCCGAGGACTACACCAACCGCGGCCGAATCATCACCCCGCTCAAGGACCGCTTCGGCGCCGAGATCCGCACCCACTACCCCACCGAGATCGAGCACGAGGTCGCCCTGGTGCGCCAGGAGGCCGAGCTGGCCGTCGGCCGGCTGCCCGACGGCACCGAGGTCGTCGGTGCGGTGCCGGAGCACCTGCTGCGGGTGGTGGCCGAGCTGACCGACGAGCTGCGAGGCTCCAGCGCCATCGACCAGGCATCCGGGGTCTCGGCCCGCTTCGCGGTGGCGGCGGTCGAGCAGCTGTCGGGGGCGGCGCTGCGACGGGCCGCCATCACCGGCGACCCGCACCCGGTGGCCCGCATCGGCGACCTCGCGGCGGTGCTTCCCACCCTGCGCGGCAAGCTCGAGTTCGAGATGGGCGAGGAGGGCCGTGAGGACGACGTGGTCGAGCACCTGCTGCGGATGGCCACCGCGACCGTCTTCCGCGACCTGCTGGCCGGTGTCGACCTGACCGGCTTCACCGACCTGTTCGCCGAGGACGCCACCGTCGAGACCGGCCCGCTGGTCACCTCCACCGAGCTGCTGGCCCAGTTCGAGCGGGTGCCCGGCCTGTCCACCGTGATGGCGGCGCTGCGGGTGCACGAGGACACCGTCTCCCCCGGTCAGGCCGCCGCCGCGATCGAGCTGGTCTGCGAGGGGCTGTACCTCACCCGCCGGCTCTCCAAGGCGACGGTGGACGAGCACCGTCGCGGCCAGCGCACCGTCTACGGCAGCTGAGGAGGACGCCGATGAGCACCCGCCGAGGACGCTGGTCCTATCGCGCCTGGCACGACGGCCCCGACCCGCTGGCGCCGCCGTTCGACCTGCGCCGGGTCGTCGACGAGGTCGGGGAGCGGGTGCTGGCCGGCGAGAGCCTGCGCGACGTGCTCGACGAGCTGCGCCGCCACGGCACCCGCCAGACCCCCGGGGTGGACGCGCTGCGCCGCCGGCTGGCGGAACGGCGCCGCGAGCTGCGCCGCCGGGGCAACCTCGGCGGGGTGCTGGACCAGGTCCGGGCGGCGCTGGACCAGGCCCTGGCCGCCGAGCGCGACGCCCTCGCCGAGGACCCGGGCGAGGAGGCCCGCTGGGCCGAGATGGAGCTGGACACCCTGCCGGACTCCACCGCGGCGGCCGTCCGCGGGCTGGCCGACTACGAGTGGCGCTCGGAGGAGGCGCGGCAGACCTACCAGCAGATCACGCAGATGCTCCGCGAGCAGGTGCTGGACCAGCAGTTCGCGGGGATGAAGCAGGCCCTGTCGGGGCAGGACCCGGAGTCGTCGCAGCGGCTGCGCGACATGCTGGCCGACCTCAACTCGCTGCTCGCCTCCCACGCCCGCGGCGAGGACACCACCCAGGCCTTCGCCGACTTCATGGCCGCCCACGGCGACTTCTTCCCCGAGCAGCCGGCCGACACCGACGAGCTGATCGAGCTGCTCGCCCGCCGGCAGGCCGACGCAGAGCGGCTGATGCGCTCCCTCAGCGCGGAGCAGCGCGCCGAGCTGGCCGACCTGATGCAGCAGGCCCTGGGCGGCGACCCCGACCTGGCCAGCCAGCTCTCCCAGCTGCGGGACAACCTGAGCGCGCTGCGGCCGGGGATGATGAACGGCCGCGGCTTCGACGTCGACGGGCAGGAGCAGCTCGGCTACGGCGAGGCCGTCGGGGTGGTCTCCGACCTGGCCGACGTCGAGTCGCTGCAGCGCCAGCTGGGCCAGGACTACGCCGGCGCCGGTCTGGACGACGTGGACGTCGAGGCGGTGGAGCGCCAGCTGGGCGGTGAGGCGGTGCGCGACCTGGAGCAGCTGCGCCGGCTGGAGCGCGAGCTCGAGCGCCAGGGGTGGCTGCAGCGCGACGCCGAGGGTCTCAGCCTGAGCCCCAAGGCGCTGCGCCGGCTGGGCGAGACGACGCTGCGGCAGATCTTCGCCAGCCTGGAGGCCCCCCGCACCGGCAGCCACGACGACCAGCGCACCGGCGCCGCCGACGAGCGCACCGGCGCCTTCCTGCCCTGGGAGCTCGGCGGGGAGAAGCCGGTCGACGCCGTCCGCACGGTGATCAACGCCGTGGCCCGCCAGCCCCGCCCCGAGCCCGGGCAGCGGCTGCGGCTGGCGCCGGAGGACTTCGTGGTGGCCGAGACCGAGCGGCGCACCAGCGCCGCGGTGGCGCTGTGCGTGGACCTGTCGTTCTCGATGATCCAGGCCGACCGGTGGGGCCCGATGAAGCAGACGTCGCTGGCGCTGGCGCACCTCATCGGCACCCGGTTCCGCTCCGACGCCCTGCAGATCATCGGCTTCGACCTGATGGCCCGGCGGCTGTCCCCGGTCGAGCTGGCCGCCGTGGAGCCGGCGTGGGTGCAGGGCACCAACCTGGCGCACGCGCTCTCGCTGGCCGGACGGCACCTGCACCGCCACCCGGAGGCGGAGCCGGTGGTGCTGGTGGTCACCGACGGCGAGCCGACGGCGCACCTGCTGCCCGACGGCAGCCCGCACTTCGCCTGGCCCACCGAGCGCGAGACGCTGCGGGCCACCCTGCAGCAGGTGGACCGGCTCACCCGCGCCCGGGCCACCCTCAACTTCTTCCGGCTCGGCGACGACCCCGGGCTGGAGCGGTTCCTCGACGCCGTGGCCCGGCGTGCGGGCGGACGCGTCTTCAGCCCCCAGCTCGGCCGGCTCGGCGAGTACGTGGTCAGCGACTACCTGCGCTCGCGCCGCGGCCGTCGGGCGGCCTGATGCCGGTGGACGAGGCACGCCGGATGGGAGGATGTGCGCCGATGGGAGGATCGAGGCCATGAGCCCCAGCCCCGGTGACCTGCGGCGCAGCACCGGCCGCTTCGTGCTGTACGTGCACTGGTCGCTGTACGTGCTGCTGCTCGTCGAGCTGAGCGCGGCCGTCCTGGTGGCCGCCGCCACCGACGACGGCGCGCCCCCCGGCCCGGCCCTCGCCCTGGCCGTCGCGGTGGTGCTGCACACCGCCGGCAACCTCGCCTGGATGCGCTGGTCGCTGCACACGGTGCGGCACCCCGTCCCGGTGCCGCGCCGGCTCCGTCCGCTGCTGGCGCTGTGGGTGCTCTTCACCCTCGCCACGGTGCTGCTGTCCCCGGTGGCCCTGGGCGGTCTGGCCACCGGCTGGCCGAGCGTGGCCGTCATCGTGACCAGCCTGAGCATGGCCGCCTTCGCACCCCGGCTGCCGTGGTGGCTGGTCACCGCGACGCCGGTGGTGACCGCGGCCCTCGTGACGGCGGTGCTCGCGCCGGTGCTGGGGAACGAGCTGCCCACCGTCGCCGGCCAGATGGTGGCCGTCTCGCTGATCTACGCCTTCTTCGTGGCCAGCTTCTGGCTGTCGGGGTGGATGCTGCGGGTGATGTACGCCCTGGACGACGCCCGTGGCCAGTCGGCCCAGCTGGCCATCGCCGAGGAGCGGCTGCGGATCTCCCGCGACCTGCACGACGTCTTCGGCCGGACCCTGGCCACCGTGGCGGTCAAGAGCGAGCTGGCCGCGGAGCTGGCCCGTCGCGGGCGTCCGGAGCGGGCGGCGGACGAGATGGCCCAGGTGCGCCGGATCGCCGACGAGGCCGGCAAGGAGGTGCGCCGGGTGGTGGCCGGGGTGCGGGGCTCCGACCTGCCGCAGGAGCTGGTGGGCGCCCGGTCGCTGCTGTCCTCGGCCGGCATCGAGTGCGTGCTGTCCAACCAGCTGCCCGAGGGCCGGGTGGCCCCCGAGGTCGGTGCGGTGCTCGGTGCCGTGGTGCGGGAGGCGGTCACCAACGTGATCCGCCACAGCCGGGCGCGCAGCGCCCGGATCACCCTCCGGCTCCTCGACGGCCCCACCCCGGCGGTCGAGCTGGTGGTGGTGAACGACGGGCTGCGCGAGCCCGAGCACGACGACGGCAGCCGCGGCAACGGCCTGCTGGGGATGACGGAGCGGCTGGCCGCCGTGGGGGGCGGCCTGAGCCACCGGATCGACCCGGACGCCGACACGTTCACCCTGACCGCCGTGGCCCCGCTGGCCACCGCCGACGCCGGCGCCGCACCCGCCGCGCCGCCGGCGGGCTCCCCCACCCTCGCCGAAGGAGTTCGATGAGCGACCCGATCCGCGTCCTGCTGGCCGACGACGAGGGGCTGATCCGCGACGCGCTGTGCAGCCTGCTCGAGCTGGAGGACGACATCGAGGTGGTGGGGCGGGCCGCCCACGGCGAGGAGGCCGTGGTGGTGGCGGCCAAGGTCCGTCCCGACGTCGCGGTCCTCGACCTGCAGATGCCCAAGCTGGACGGCATCCAGGTGGCCGAGCGGCTGGCCGGCGACCTGCCCGGCTGCCGGTGCATCATCGTCACCTCGCACGGACGTCCGGGCTACCTGAAGAACGCGCTGGCGGTCGGGGTGCGCGGCTTCCTGCCCAAGACGGTGAGCGCCAGCACGCTCGCCTCGGTGGTGCGGACGGTGGCCGGCGGGGGCCGCTACGTCGACCCCGAGCTGGCCGCGGACGCCATCAGCGCCGGCGACTCCCCGCTCTCGCCCCGCGAGGCCGACGTGCTCGCGCTGGCCGCCGAGGGCAACCCGATCGACGAGATCGCCCAGCGGGCCTCGCTGTCGGTGGGCACCGTCCGCAACTACCTGTCCGCCGTGGTGGGCAAGCTCGGCGTCGCCAACCGCCACGAGGCCGTCCACCTGGCCCGCCGCAACGGCTGGATCTGACTCCGCGAGTCTCAGGCGTCTGGCCCGGGACTGGAGCCGCGGACTCCGAGGCCCTTGCGCTGCAGCTCGTTGATGACGCCGTGCAGCGTGCGCCTCTTTCGACCGCGCACAACTCAGGCCGTCAAACCCAAGACAACCAGCGCAGTACTGCGGAGCCGCCACCTCATGGTAGGTACCGAAGAGCGCGGTCGGAAGGATGCATCCACATCCGTCCAGATGTTCGCATCCGTCATTTCTTGACTGCCCCTCGAATCATCAGGAACCCTTCATGATGGTCAGTGGTCCAGTACGCCGAGCCATCAGATTCGGTCACAATCTGTATGGCGAACAGGCGAACTCATCGAACTACCCCTCGGGATAGCTCAAGCCGCTGGCATCGCGAAGCAGGGCCTATGCGGATACTGCCAAGTGCTAATCAGACACTTCAGACGCTCATACGTCCCATGGGAGCGGGAGTGGCTCTAGCAACACAGCACGCCCCCAATCTGGGGAATCCTCGATGGGGATGCCGTAGTCCGCCAGATACTGGCACAACACCTCAGGCGTGAGGCGCTTCTTAATGAGGCGTGCCTTGTACCGCTCCAGTTGTTCGAACTCGAACGGCTCACCGAATCCGCTGAACGACCAGCGCGAGCCGTCGCGGGCCACGGTTACCACGCGACGACTGTAAGAATGGTCCCGCGCCGTGCTGGCTTCGTGCACTGCAAGTGAACGGGCCGGATACTCATGGCCGTCTTCGACACAGAGTGCCGCGACGACCCGAGAGCAAACGCCGTCACCTATCGTGGCAATAGGCAGAACTCCCAGATCGGTCCCGTTTTGAGCGTTGTTCAGCATGACTGTCCAGCGACCGAGGGGGATTAGCGCATGGTGAGTGCGAAATGGGGAAGCCACTGAGCGTAGGGAAGCCACTGCGTCGTCCATACCCCGCCAGAAGTGCCCGGCTCGCCGCAAAGGTCTCTCAACTGTGTGCAACTCGGGTGCGGGGTCGTTGCCTGCACGCCAGGGCCCCCGCTCACCCCGAAGCTCCGGTCCAGGCGCGAGGAGGACCGTGGCAGTCAGAGACTGAGTAAGCCAATCCGCTAGGTCCGGAACCGGCGCGTCGAAGTAACCAATTGTGGACAGCACGCTGCTTCGCGTTGCACTTGGCACGATCCCTGCCTGTGGCGACGATGACGTCATCGTTTGCCTAATCTATCAAGTGGAGCTCGGAGTGCCCCGACGGATCGTTACTCAACATTCACTGTTCATGCTGAGCGCCGCGCGGATTTCTCATTGGCTCAATCAATGGGCACCGTCTTTCTAGGTGCCTTGTACGCCTTCCTGGCCTGGGGCGTCGATACTACTGGGCCGACTCGGCCGTCGGCGCTCAGTTGGGAATCGGCCGGTCGCGGGGTCGTAGTCCCGGGCGCCGATGCCCACGAGTCCGAGGGTGGGAGCGTCCAGGCCGCCGACGAAGCCGTTCCAGGGTCACCCACTCCGGGTTCCCTGCCGCAGCCACCATGTCGGCGAACGTCAGCAAGACCAGATGGCTCTCCCCATCACGCAACTCCACCTGCCCGCCGGGCCGCCACACCTGCTCCTCCTCGCCATGGAACATCCATCCCCCGTTGACCACAGTCATCGACTCCGGAGCTTCCATCTCCGCCTTCAGGGTCGGGCGTTCCCGCTGACGACAAAGCCCGCTCGATCGACTCACCCCCATGAGGCACGGGACCATCAACGGCGCACTCAGGCCGCAGGCGCCGCGGGAGCACCACTTCCGACTACTCGCGCAGCAGTCCCTACTTGGGCCGGTGTGCCGTTCGCAGGACCTCGCTGAGCCCGTCCCGCAGCGCCCGAGCTTGGTCGGACGTAACGCCGAGCCTGGTGCCGAACTCCCACTCCTCGACAGCCTCAAGCGCCTCGTTGATGGCTGCGGCCATGGTCGCCAGCTCCTCCCGGGTCGTCGCGATGATCAACGTGTCGTCGGCGGATTCATCGTCACCGGACCAACGCGAGTCGTGACTCAAGATCTTCATCGCGCGCCTCACTGCAGATCAGGAAGTGATCGTCGTCGCCGGTGCCGTCTGGACGCTGGACATCTCGCTCATCCTGCACGACGAGCACGCCGACGTCGCGGCGTGGCACCGCGAGCTGAGGGCCCGGCTCACCCCGGGGCAGCGACGCACGATCCTGGCGGTCAAGACCGCTCTCCGCGAGGGGCCCGACTACCCCGGTGGCCTCGCCGTGTACACCGCGGTGCTGGAGGAGGGCGTGGCCTCGGTCGAGGAGCTCAGCCGGCGGCAGGCCCCGTCCGGAGGTGACGGCGCGCGCTAGCCGCCCGCCGCACCGGACGGACGCTGGACGGCACGGGCCCGCCACACGACGTCCCGGGCGGGATCGCCGCTCGGGCTGCGTTCGACGCGCTCGACCCGGAAGCCCTCACGCTCGTAGAACGCCCCGGCGCGCTCGTTGGCCGCGAAGTGCTCGATGGCGACCCGGTCGACGTCGGGCGGCAGCTGGGCGACGAGGGCGTCGACCAGGCGGGGGCCGAGGCCTGCGCCGCGGTGGTCGGGGGCGACGTACAGCTTGTAGATGACGTGGTCCTCACCGCTGCGGCCGCGCTGCCCGACACCCACGACCTCCCCGTCGGCGACGGCGACGGCGACGACCACCTGCCCCGCTGCCACGGCGGCGCCGATGTGGGACTCCTCCCACCAGGTCCGCACCTGCTCGGCGGCCGCCTCCTCGCCGATCAACGGGGCGTAGTGGGCGACGACGTGCGTCTCGCCGAACCCGCACACCGCCGCCACGTCGTCGGGCACCGCGGTCCGCACGAACCACCGGTCGACCGTCGCCACTCCGGCACCTCCTGAGGACGCTTCTCGGCACCAGCAGGGTAGGACCCCTGCCCCGCGCCGCGGCACCCCGCACCGGCTGCCGTCTCAGCGGGTAGGCAGGTCGGCTGCCGCCGCGGCGACATCAAGCAGGATGTCGGGGGTACTTCCTGCGGGACCACGCCGGCAGACCCGCGACACACGCTCGACGACGAGAGGCAACCCGTGCCCCACCCGACGCTGACCGCTCTGTACGACGAGGTGCTGCGCCGCAACCCTGGCGAGGACGAGTTCCACCAGGCCGTCCGTGAGGTGTTCTCCAGCCTCGGCCCGGTGCTGGAGAAGCACCCCGAGTACGCCGACGCGGCCGTGCTGCAGCGGCTCTGCGAGCCGGAGCGGCAGATCATCTTCCGGGTCCCCTGGCACGACGACCGCGGCACCATGCAGATCAACCGCGGCTTCCGGGTGGAGTTCAACTCCGCCCTGGGCCCCTACAAGGGCGGGCTGCGCTTCCACCCGTCGGTCTACCTGGGGATCGTGAAGTTCCTCGGCTTCGAGCAGATCTTCAAGAACGCGCTGACCGGGATGCCGATCGGTGGCGCCAAGGGCGGGTCGGACTTCGACCCCCGCGGCCGCTCCGACGGCGAGGTGATGCGCTTCTGCCAGTCCTTCATGACCGAGCTGTACCGCTACCTCGGCGAGTACACCGACGTGCCGGCCGGCGACATCGGCGTCGGCAGCCGCGAGATCGGCTACCTGTTCGGCCAGTACAAGCGGATCACCAACCGCTACGAGTCCGGGGTGCTCACCGGCAAGGGCCTGACGTGGGGCGGCTCGCGGGTGCGCACCGAGGCCACCGGCTACGGCACCGTGCTGTTCACCCAGGAGATGCTGCGCACCCGGGGCCAGGACCTCGAGGGCAGGCGCGCGGTCGTCTCCGGCTCCGGCAACGTGGCCATCTACGCCATCGCCAAGCTGCAGCAGCTCGGCGCCACCGTGGTGGCCTGCTCCGACTCCGACGGCTACGTGGTCGAGGAGGGCGGGATCGACCTCGAGGCCCTGCGCGAGGTCAAGGAGGTCCGACGGGGACGGCTGTCGGACTACGCCCAGGGCCGTGACGCCACCTACTCGACCAACGGCAGCATCTGGGACGTCCCCTGCGAGATCGCGCTGCCCTGCGCCACCCAGAACGAGCTGGGCGTCGACCACGCCCGGACGCTCGTCGGCTCGGGCGTGCTGGCGGTCGCCGAGGGGGCCAACATGCCCTGCACGCCCGACGCGGTGCGGGTGCTGACCGAGGCCGGGGTGCTCTTCGGCCCCGGCAAGGCGGCCAACGCCGGTGGTGTGGCCACCAGCGCGCTGGAGATGCAGCAGAACGCCAGCCGCGACTCCTGGACTTTCGAGCACGCCGAGGAGCGGCTGACCGAGATCATGGTGGGCGTCCACCAGCGGTGCGCCGAGACCGCGGAGGAGTACGGCGAGCCCGGCAACTACGCGCTCGGTGCCAACGTCGCGGGCTTCAAGCGCGTCGCCGACGCGATGATGGCCCTGGGCACCATCTGAGCGGGTCACCCCGGGCCGGATGCGTGCGCGAGGGGGCTGCCGCCGCGGCCTGCCGACCGGCATGATCGGCTCATGGACCCTGCACCCCGCACCCTCCAGGTCGTCGTCGACACCGCCGACGCCCTGACCCTGGCCGACTGGTGGGCCGAGACCCTGCAGTGGACGGTCGAGCCGACCGACGAGGAGTTCGTGCGTCGGATGGTCGACCAGGGCTACGCCACCGAGGCCGACACCACCACCCACCACGGCCGGCTGGTGTGGCGCGGGGCGGCCGCCATCACCCCCGACCCAGAGGCCGGCCGTGACCGGCTGCGCGTGCTCTTCCAGGACGTGCCGGAGCCGAAGACGGTCAAGAACCGGCTCCACCTGGACGTCCGCACCGGCGACAAGGACGCCGCCCGGGCCGAGCTGGAGGCCCGCGGCGCCAGGTACGTGGCCACGCACAGCCAGGGCCCGATGTCGTGGCACGTCATGCTCGACCCCGAGGGCAACGAGTTCTGCGTCAACGACTGACGGCAGAGCTCCCGGCACGGGATGCGCCCGGTCGCACCCCCGTCACGGTGCCACGGTCACGCCGCCGGAGGCAGCCGACCGGTGGGCCGCCTCGAGCACCCGGACCACCGCCGCCGCCTCCTGCGGATCGACGGGGACCGGGCCGTCGCCGTGGACGGCGCGCGCCAGCGACTCGTAGAACTCGTCGCAGGCCTGCAACGGGGCCAGCCCGTCGAACCGCACCACGTCCCGTCCCGGTCGCACCAGCCGGAGGGCGTCGAAGTCGTCGGCCACGATCGTCCCGGCGCTCCCGAAGACCGCCCACTTCGGCAGGTCGACGTCGCACTCACGGAAGACCTCGATACGGGCCACGACGCCGTCCCCGTAGTGCAGCCGGACGTCACCGTGGTGCTCGACCTCATCCCCCTCGTAGCGGTGCATCGTGGCCGAGACGCACTCCGGGAGCCCGCCGTGCAGGAGCAGCTGGTGGTCCACGAGGTGCGGGGCGATCAGGTTGACGACTCCGCCACCGCCGGCGGTGCTGTGGGCCCAGGCAGCCGGCTCGGTCCCGGCGTGCGCGCGCTCGCTCCCGGAGACGGTGTACCTGCCCCGGTGCATCCGGCGTTCCTCGCTGCGCCACACCTGCCCGATCGCTCCCTCGGCCAGGAGCTGGCGGATGATCTGGAACGACGGTTCCCAGCGGCGGTTCTGGAAGACGGTGAGGATGCGCCCGCTCCGCTGTGCCGCCGCCATCATCGCCTCGGCCTCCGCCCGGGTCGAGGCCATCGGCTTCTCCACCACGACGTGCTTCCCGGCCTCGAGGGAGGCGATGGTCATCGGCGCGTGCTGGTCGTGCGGTGTCGCCACGACGACCAGGTCGACGCGCTCGTCGTGCACGAGGTCGAGCCAGGTGGCGTGACCCGTCGCCCCGAAGCGTCGCGCTGCTTCCGCCGTGCGCTCCGGCCGGCGGGCGCTGACGGCGACGACGTCGTAGTCCGGGGAGTGCTCCAGCGTTCCCTCGGCGTGGTAGAACCAGCCGCTGTTCCCGAGCCCGATGATGCCGACACCGATCGGTCGCCTGCTCATCGCCCGCCCTCCTCCGCGGTCGGCTGCGCCGCCACTCCGTCACTCAGGTACCACTCGACCAGAGCGGTCTGCGTCCAACGCCGGTCCCCTGCCGCCAGGACGTCCTCGAAGACCTCCCGCAGCGCGGCGGTGAACGGCACCCGAGCCCCGATCTCCGCGGCTGTCTGCAGCACGTAACCCATGTCCTTCGAGTGCAGCGCCATGGTGCCCGACGTCCCGTAGCGTCGCTCGACCATCGCTGGTAGCACCCGCTCGAGCATCCCCGAACGCGCACCGGTCCAGCTCAGCGCCTCGGGCAGCCGCGCGAGATCGACACCGGCGTGCTCGGCGAAGCCCAGCACCTCACCGATGACGCCCATGAAGACGCCGTTGAGCGTGTTCTGCACCAGCTTGACGTACTGGCCGTGCCCGGGTGGCCCCATGTGGAAGGCGCGTACTGTCACGGCGTCGAGCCAGGTCCGCACGCGTCGGACGTCCTCCTCCGTGCCCCCCACGAAGGAGACCAGTCCCTCCGGCCCGTAGCTCACCGGCGCGTCGACCATCGCCACCTGCCGACGGCGGCCGAGCTCGACGAGCGCGAGCGTGCGCGCCGGCAGGTTGGTGCTCATGTCGACGCAGACCGATCCCCCAGCCATGGACTCGAGCACCCCGCCCCCCAGCAGGACCGCGTCGACGACGTCGGCGTTCGGCAGCGACAGCACGACCACGTCGACCGCAGCCGCCAGGGACCGCGGGTCCTCGTGGACGACCGCGCCCGCCTCGCGCGCCCGCGCACGGGCGTCTGCGTCGATGTCGTGGCCATGGACCTGCAGCCCGGACGCCCGGGCGGAGGTCACGAGGTCGTGGCCCACGTTCCCGAGCCCGATGAGACCGAAGGACGTGCTCATCGGCTTCCTGCCCCTCCCCCGTCGACGGGGATCGTGGTTCCGGTGATGAAGCTGGCGTCGTCGCTGGCCGCGAAGGCGATCGCGGCAGCGATCTCCTCCGGCTCCGCGAGCCGGCGGAGGAGGTTGGAGCCCTCGGCCGCTCGCATCCGCTCGCGTGCGGCCTCGGGGTCGGCGTGGTCTTGCAGGTGCATCTCGGTGATCGTGCCGCCGGGAGCGATGCCGACGACACGGACCCCCTGCGGAGCGAGGGCAGCGGCCATGGAACGGGTGACCGAGACCAGGGCCGCCTTGGTGGCGTCGTAGATCCAGCGACCAGCTCTGGACCGGTAGGCCGCCTCGGAGGAGACCGTCACCACCACTCCGCGGGTGGCCACCAGCGCCGGCACCAGCTCGTGGACGAGCTGCGCCATGCCGCGGACGTTGACCGCGAAGAGTAGGTCCCAGCCGGCCAGCCCCCGTTCCAGGAAGGGGTTCTCCTGCGAGCCGTCCACGTGCACCAGGCCTGCGCAACCGATCAGGCCGTGGATCCGCGGGTGCTCGGCACG
Organism: Auraticoccus cholistanensis; assembly: GCF_009742705.1. Classification (GTDB taxonomy): domain Bacteria; phylum Actinomycetota; class Actinomycetes; order Propionibacteriales; family Propionibacteriaceae; genus Auraticoccus; species Auraticoccus cholistanensis. The sequence goes on along the minus strand of NZ_WPCU01000004.1, from coordinate 60,438 downwards.
GAGAGCGGCCGCGGCCTCCGAGACCGAGCCCTCCGAGGCGAGGTCGAGCACCTGCGCCGTGGCGGTGCCGCCGGAGCCGGTGATGGAAGCTGCTGTCGCCACCGCGCCGGCGTGGTCCCGGTCCAGGAGCACGACGTGCGCGCCCTCGGCCGCCAGCAGGACGGCGGTGGCGCGGCCGATGCCGGAGGCGGCACCGGTGACCAGCATGACTCGGTCGGTGAAGCGGTCGAGGGGTCGATGTCGTGGAGTCACTTCATTCCTGTCGTCGAGATGCCGTCCAGCAGCAGTCGCTGGAAGGCGAGGAAAAAGCCGATGACCGGCAGCAGGGAGAGCAGCGACATCGCGAAGAGGCCGCCGTAGTTGGAGGTGCCCGAGGCGTCGACGAAGAGGGCCAACCCGATGGGCACGGTGTAGTTGGCCTGGCTCGTGAGGTAGATGAGGGGGTTGAGGAAGTCGTTCCAGGACCAGATGAAGGAGAACGCCGCGGTGGTCGCCAGGGCCGGGACGGCGAGCGGCACCATGATCTGGGCGAAGATCCGGGCATGCCCGCAGCCGTCGATGCGAGCGGCGTCGACGAGGTCCTTCGGCACGAGCCGGAAGAACTGGACGAGCAGGAACACGAAGAACGCCTCGGTGGCCAGGAAGCGCGGCACCACGAGCGGCAGGAACGTGTCCACCCAGCCGAGTGAGTTGAACAGCAGGTACTGCGGGATGAGCAGCACGTGGTACGGCAGCATGATCGTGCCGATCATGAGGGCGAACCAGATCTTCCTCCCGCGGAACGGCAGCCGCGCGAAGGCGTAGGCGGCCAGGGCGCACGAGGTCACGTTGCCCACCACGGCGAGCACCGAGATGATGAGCGAGTTCGCGAAGAACGTCCCGAAGCTCGTCTGCGCCACGCTGGTCCATCCGTGCACGAAGTTCTCCAGCGTCGGGTTCGACACCCACAGGCTGTCCTCGATGAGGACCTGCTCCGACGGCCGGAAGGCCGACGTCGTCATCCACAGCAGGGGGTACGACATGACGAACGCCGCGGAGACCAGCGCGACGTGGATCAGGGTGCGCTGGGCGGCGTGGCCCGCCGTGCTCCGGGGCCGCCGGGCCGAGGTGGCACTGCTCATCGCTCCTCCCCCTCCCCGTAGTGGACCCAGAAGCGACCGCTGGCGAAGACGACCGCGGTCACCGCCGCGATGGCGGCCAGCAGGACCCATGCCATCGCAGACGCGTAGCCGAACCGCAGCTCCGTGAACGCTCGTTGGTAGAGCAGCAGCGTGTAGAAGAGTGTCGAACCTGCTGGCCCTCCGGTGCCGCCGCTGACCACGTACACCTGGGTGAACGCCTGGAAGCCGCCGATGATCGCGAGGATGCCGTTGAACAGCACCACCGGCGAGATCGACGGCATGGTGACGTACCAGAACCGTGCCCGGCGACCGGCTCCGTCGAGGGCAGCGGCCTCGTAGAGGCTGACCGGCACCTGCCGCAGGCCGGCGAGGAAGATGATCATGGGCGACCCGAACGTCCACACGTTGAGGACCATGATCGTGATGAGCGCGGTGTCGGGGTTGCCGATCCAGCTGCGGCCCTCGACGCCGACCAGCGACAGGACCCCGTTGAGGAGTCCGGACTCGCCCCACACGAAGCGCCACAGCACCGCGATGGCCACGCTGCCGCCGAGCAGCGAGGGGATGTAGAAGACGGTCCGGTAGAGCCCCAGGGCCCGGATCCCCTTGTTGAGCAGCGCCGCGACCGCGAGGGCGAAGGCGAGCATCACCGGCACCGACACGAGCACGTACAGCAACGTCACGCGGACCGAGCCCCAGTACGCCGGGTCGACGGTGAACATGATCCGGTAGTTGTCCAGCCCGACCCACTCCATCCGGGCGAAGGAACCCGAGAAGTTGGTGAACGAGAGCACCAGCGAGGCCAGCATGGGCAGGACGGTGATCCCGAAGAAGCCGAGCAGCCACGGCGACAGGAAGACGTAGGCCGCCGCGGTCGTACGAGCGGATTCGTTCCACCAGGCTCGGGTGGGGGCCTCGACGCCCGGCGGCCGGGCGGGGTTGTTGTCGGGTGCTTCGGGTTGCGTCCGCTCGACCCGTCGCGACGCGCCTCTCTCCGTGACGACCATCGGGGCCTCCGGTCAGAACCCGGAGAGGGCGGTCTCGACCTGGGCGATGAAGGCGTCCGCGGCGGCCTCGGGAGTCGACTGCCCGAACGCGACCTCCTCCCACTGGGTGGTGAACTGGGTCACCAGCTGCTGGGTGCCGTCGGGCCACACGTCCACCGTCGCGCCCCGGGCCAGCAGCTCCTCGTAGAGCGCGATCCGCTCCTTGATCGACGGCGCGACCTCGTCGGAGGCCACGAGCTCCTGGGCGATGCTGGTCACCGGCGGGAGGCCGGTCTGCGTGTCGAGGGTGACCGCGGCCTCGGAGGAGTTGATGAAGTAGTCGATGAAGGCGGCGGCTGCTGCCACGTTCGTGCAGTTCTCCGCGATCGACCAGGAGTTGGCGCCGACCACCTGCGGCGCCCCGCCGGTCGGCGCGGGTGCCATCGAGACCGCACCGCGGCCGTTCTGGTCGAGGGAGATCTGCATGTCGGAGGTGTTGTTGTCCCCCGTGGCGCTGACCAGGGTGAGCCCGACAGCCATCATGCCCTGGTTGGTGGGCACACCTGCGTACTCCGAGGCGACGTCGGCGGAGGGTGTGACGCCGTCCTCCATCGCACCGAGCCACAGCTCGAACCACTCGACGAGCGTCTCCCGCGAGAACCCTGCCGAGGTCTCGGCGAAGAGGTCCTCCTGCCGGCTCAGCGCCCACATCTGGAACTGGGTGATGCTGCCACCCTGCGAGGCGAGGGCGT
>NZ_WPCU01000004.1:55822-57560 GCF_009742705.1 Auraticoccus cholistanensis | reverse complement strand
CCCCGGCCTCCTCGAGCGCGGGCACGTTGCGGACCGCACCCTCGTACCAGATGCCGTACGGGATCGAGTAGATGTGGCCGTCCTCGTTGCGGTTGCTCTCGATGACCTCCGGCGGGATCCCGGAGACGTCGATGGTGCCGTCCTCGATGAGTCCCTCGAGGGGCAGCAGCGAGCCGCGGTCCTCGTAGCGGGCTTGGTACCGCGACTGCATGGCGGGGATGCAGGGCAGGTTGTTGGCCGCTGCCTGGACCGAGAGCCGGTCCCAGTGGCCGTCGAACGTGGTGGGCTGGGTCTCGATGACGAGGTCCGGGTTCTCCTGGCCGAAGGCGTCGACGACCTCCTGGACCGCGGCGTTGCGTACGTCGGAGCCGTACCAGGCCAGGGTCAGCGGCCCCTCGGCCGGCAGCTCACCGCCGGACGGCACGTCGGTGGAACCCGACGAGCAGGCACCGAGGAAGAGGCTGAGGGTGAGAGCTGCGGTGGGAACGGCCCACCGGAGGCGGACAGGTGAGGTGCGCACGGCGTCGTTGCCTGCGTGGGACATGGTGCTCCTTAGGTGGCGAGTTGGGCTTGCAGTGGGAGGTGGCGGGCGGCGATGTGAACCCCCGCCCGGAGGTCGCTGATGACACGCGCCCGGTCGAGGAGCGGCAGCTCGACCACGACCCACCCCGACCACCCCGGGGTGAGGGTCCGGGCGAGGACGGCGTCGAAGTCGACGACCCCCTCACCGAAGCGGACGAAGTGGCCGGTGCCCGGGCCCGTGCAGTCCTTCAGGTCCACGTGCACCACGAGGTCGCCGAGGTCGGCGGCGACGGCGGCGGGGTCGTGTCCCGAGGCCACGAAGTGACCGGTGTCCAGGCAGACCCCGAGGCCCTGGCGGCCGACCGCGGTGAAGACGGCGTGGTAGTCCTCGGGGTGCTCGATGACGTTGCCGACATGGTTCTCCAGGACCACGGTGATGCCCCGTTCCGCGGCGACGGGAGCGACCACCCGCAGCAGCTCGATCAGCGCGGGCAACCCGCCGCAGGTGTCGCGGGCGGAGCCGGTGGCCTTGATGACGCCGACGTCGAGGCGGCGGGCGACCTCGAGCAGCCACAACCAGCGGCACACCTCGCGGGTGAGGTCGGCGGCTGCTGGGCCCGGGGCGAACGGCGAGACCTGCAAAGACGCCGGACGCAGATTGCCGGCACGACAGCGCCGGAGGAGCCCCTCGATGCCGGACGGCGTGAGGTTGCGGCCGTACCAGGCGTTGATCTCGAGGTCCTCCACGCCGAGCCGGGGTGCGAGCTCGAAGGTCGGTGCGAAGTCCTCGTCCCCGAACCCGTCGAAGCAGATCGTCGCGACGCAGAGCCGCGCACCCCCGCTCACGGGGCGGTCCTGCCGAAGTCCGGGATGCGGATGCGCTCGCCACCGGACATGGCCGACTCGTGGGCGCAGATCCCGACCGCCGTCCAGTTCGCCGCGGTCTCGGCGTCGATCGCCGCCGGCCGCTCCTCGACGATGCTGCGGACGAACTCGTGCGCCAGGTGGGGGTGCGACCCGCCGTGACCGGCTCCCTGGATGAAGGACAGGTGCTCGTTGTCGTCGCCGTACACCCCCCGGGTGGTGAACTGCGCGATCTCGGGCGGCAGCAGGTGCGCGAAGTCCACGACGTCGAGCGTCTCGGGCTTCTCGCCCACGTGCAGGACGTGCCCGGACCCCTGGGTCTGCTCCCACTCGAAGGTGGCCCGCTCGCCGA
>NZ_WPCU01000004.1:0-55799 GCF_009742705.1 Auraticoccus cholistanensis | reverse complement strand
CGACCGCGAACGGGGAACCGTAGCGTGAGGTGAGCTCGTCGGAGATCCGCCCCGAGCCCAGGCAGACGACGCTCTCGGCGAGCGAGCCGGCGAGGGAGAGGACGGGGCTCACGGCGTGGGTGGCGTAGTGCATCGGGGGGAGGCCCTCCCAGTAGCCGGGCCATCCCGTCATGTCCTGGTGGTGGGCGCCGCGCAGGAACTGGATCCGGCCGATGGTGCCGTCGTCCACGAGCGACCGCACGTGGAGGAACTCCCGGGAGTACACGACGGTCTCCATCATCATGTAGTTGCGCCCCGACGCCCTCGCCGCCGCCACGACAGCCTGGATCTCCTGCAGCGTCGTGGCCATCGGCACGGTGCAGGCCACGTGCTTGCCCGCCTCGAGCGCGGCGATGGACTGCGCCGCGTGGTCGGGGATGGGGGTGTTGATGTGGACGGCGTCGATGTCGGGATCGCGGAGCAGCTGACCGATGTCGGTGTACTGCCGTGGGACCCCGAACCTGCTCGCCGTCTCCCTCAGTGCCGCGGGTGTCCGCTGGCAGACCGCCAGCAGCTCGGCGTCGGGGTGGGCCTGGTAGATCGGGATGAACTCGGCGCCGAAGCCGAGCCCGACGATCCCCACCCGGACCTGTTTCGTCATCAGTGACCTCCTCGTCACCCCGAATCTAGGGAGACGACCACCGAGTCACCATGCGCTATCTCGCACGACTCCTAAGGTATCTGGCATGGCCCTCACGCCGGTCCGACGCCAGGTGGCCCTCCTGGTGGAGACGTCGAACGCCTACGCCCGCGGCCTCCTCGGAGGGGTCCGCGCGTACGTGCGGACGCGGCCGGGCTGGTCCCTCTACCTCGCCGAGCACAGCCGGCACGAGACGGACTTCTCCTGGCTGGACGGGTGGCAGGGGCACGGCCTCATCGCGCGCATCGAGACGGCCGAGACAGCTGCCCTCGTCCGCCGGCTCGGGCTGCCGACCGTCGACCTGTCCGCGGCCCGTCTGGTGCCGGAGCTGCCGGGCGTCGAGACGGACGACGACGCGATCGCACGTCTTGCCGTGGAGCACTTCGCCGAGCGCGGTCTGCATGAGTTCGCGTTCTGCGGTGACGAGCGGTTCGAGTGGTCGAGGACCCGCGGGGAGCGCTTCACCCACCACGTGGCCGCACGGGGCGGTCGGGCCCGCACCTTCGCGATGCAGCGATCCGGCATGCGGTCGAGGGATCGCCAGCGGCTGGCCCGGTGGTTGGAGGAGCTGCCGAAACCGGTGGGGGTCCTGGCCTGCTACGACATCGCCGGGCAGGAGATCCTCGAGGCCTGCACCGCCGCCGGCATCCCTGTCCCCGACGCGGTGGCCGTGCTCGGTGTCGACAACGACGAGCTGATCGGCACGCTGACCTCCCCGCCCCTGTCGAGCATCGAACCCGACACCACACGCACCGGTCACCTGGCCGCGGAGATGCTCGACCGGATGCTCCAGGGCGAGGTGCTGGAACCCGGGCTGCGTCTGATCCCGCCGCTGCGGGTGGTGGCGCGTCAGTCCTCGGAGATCCTGTCGGTGGACGACCCGCAGGTGGCGGAGGCGCTGCGCTTCGTCCGCGACCACGCCCATGCCGACGTGGGCGTCGCCCAGGTGCTGCGACACGTCGGGTCCTCCCGACGGGCGCTGGACATGCGGTTCGTGCGCCTGCTGGGACGCACGGTCCACGCCGAGATCACGAGGGTGCGGATAGAGCGGGTGGCAGAGCTGCTCTCCACCACCGATCTGACGCTGCCCCAGATCGCGGAGCGTCTCGACTTCGCCAGCAGCGAGTACATGAGCATGGCGTTCAAGCGCAGCAAGGGCAAGGCGCCGGGTCGCTACCGCAGGGACGTGAGGGGGACGATCCGCCCCGGCGACGCGTAGTCCACGGCTGTGGAGCAGCGCCTCCGCCACGCCTCGGTGACCCGACCGGCACCCCACCGACCGTGTGCGGGCGGCGGCGGGCCGGGAGGTCCCCCGGCGCCGCCGGCCCCGTCAGACCTGCGCGAACCCGAACGGCTCGGTGGTCGGCGTCTGCGACCCCGGCGCGTCCTCGACCGTGATGGCCAGCGCCTCGGTGTCGCGGACGGCGCCGAACACCACCCGGACCTGCTCACCGCCGGTGAAGGTGTCCCCGGGACGGACCGTCCCCGGCTCCGGTGCGCCTGTCTCGTCCACGTGCATCGTCCACAGCTGGTACACCTTGCCGGGTTCGGTCTCCGGCAGCCGTTCGGCGGCGAAGACCGCCCGGTCCTGCTCGCGCGAGACCGTGTAGGCGGCCCGCGAGCCGTCGGGCAGCTGCACCGGCACCACGGTGGCGTCCGGGGCGGTCAGCACCTCGGTCACCAGCTGCTCCTGGGCGGTCACCTCGGCCACGCGCTGCTGCAGCGAGACGGCCCAGCCGCCCAGGGCCAGGGCCACCACCACGGCGGCGGCCGCGAGCCCGGTCAGCAGCCGGGTGAGCCGCGCCTGGCGCCGTCGGGCCAGCTCGTCGTCCGGCACGGCCGCGGCGGCGTCCGGTGCGGCCTCGACCACGTCCCCGCCACGGCCCTGCTCCGGCAGCGGCGGCAGCGGACGGACCTGGCCGATCGCGGCCAGCACCGACGCCCGCAGCTCGGGCGGCGGAGCGGTCTCGGTGAGCACCGACAGCCGTGCGGTGGTCTCGGCGAACTCGGCCACCTCCCGGCGGCAGCGGGCGCAGCCGGCCAGGTGGGCCTCGAAGGCGTCGCGCTCGGCCGGCTCGAGGGCGTCGGCCACGTAGGCGCCCACGTCGACGTGCACGTCCTCGCTCACGATCCCACCCCCAGTGCGTCTCTCAGGCCGATCAGGCCGTCTCGGATCCTCGTCTTCACCGTGCCCAGCGGCAGCTGCAGCAGCCCCGCCACCTCGGTGTGGGTGTAGCCCCCGTAGTAGGCCAGCGTCAACGCCTCGCGCTGGATCCTCGTCAGCGAGCCCAGCCCCTCGCGCACCAGCTGCTCGTCCACGTGCTGCTCCACCCCGCTCCAGACCTCGTCGACGTCGCGCTCACCGCGCTGGGCCGACCAGGTCTGCTCGCGCTGGTGCGAGCTCTGCACCGAGCGCACCCGGTCCACGGCCCGGCGGTGCGCCATCGTGCAGATCCAGGCCAGCACGCTCCCCCGGGACGGGTCGAAGCGGGCCGACGTGCGCCAGACCTCGACGAAGATCTCCTGCGTCACCTCGGCGGCGTGGTCGGGGTTGCGGAGCACCCGCAGGGCGATGCCGTGGACCCGGGCGGCGGTGTGGTCGTACAGCGACGCGAACGCCGCCTCGTCGCCCCGCGCGGAGGCGGCCAGCAGCTGCTGGAGCTGCTCGTCGAGCCCGGGGGCAGACCCCGGTGAGGACGGGCTCGAGGCACCGGTCTCCCCCCGGGATCTGCGCATGGGCACCACGTTGTCATGCCCGCTGGCTTCCTGCACGGCCGGCACCGCTCAGCTGGCGGGGAGCAGGACCTGGTCGAGCAGGTACACGGTGGCGTTGGCGGTCTGCACGTTGCCGCAGACGACCATCGCCTCGCCGTTGACGGTGAACTGCTCACCGCTGCCCTCGACCGTCACCGGCTGCTCCGGGTTGAGCGTCTCGTGCTCGCCGGCGAGGTCCTCCGGCGACAGCCGCTCGGCGACCACGTGGGCGGTCAGCACGTCGGTCAGCAGGCCGTCGGGGTCGGCCATCGCGGCCTCGAGGGTCTTCTCGTCCACGTCGGCGAAGGCGTCGTCGGTGGGGGCGAAGACCGTGATGGCCTCCTGGCTGTTCAGGGTGTCGACCAGGTCCGCCTCCGTCACCGCGGCGACCAGGGTGGTCAGCAGCGGGTTGTTGCTGGCGGCGGTGGCCACCGGGTCGTCGGCCATGCCGTCCACCGACCCCTCGCCCTCGGTCGGGACGTCAGCGCAGGCGGCGCCGAAGGGCGAGCCGGTGGCCGTGCCGCTCGGGGAGGCGGAGGCGCTGCTCATCGGCGTGCTCATCGGGCTGCTGGCCTCCGAGGACGCCTCGGGCGCGGCCATCTGGTTGGTGCTGCCGCACGCCGCGACGGCCAGCGGGAGCAGGAGCGCGGCGCCGAGCGCGGCGGTGCGGACGCGGTGGGTGTGGGACATGGGAGGTCTCCTGGGTCGGTCGGCCCGGCCGTGCCGGGGGAGGTCCTCGGGAGCCTCCACCTCTGTTTCGGTGCCGTCGCCGCCGCGGATGGGTGCGGGCCGGTGGCGACGCCCGGGCGGGTGCGGTGGTTCACCCCGGGGGGACTGGGTAGCCCACCGGAGGGCGGCGGTCGTCGCCCGCAGCGATGCGTAGGAGGCAGCATGAGCCAGGTGCAGGAGTCCGTGGACGTCGAGGTGCCGGTCCGGGTCGCCTACGACCAGTGGACCCAGTTCGAGAGCTTCCCGGAGTTCATGGACGGCGTCGAGTCCATCACCCAGATCAGCGAGACCCGCAACCACTGGGTGACCAAGGTCGGCGGCGTCCAGCGCGAGTTCGAGACCGAGATCACCGAGCAGCACCCCGACGAGCGGGTCGCGTGGACGAGCGTGGGCGGTGACGTGAAGCAGGCCGGTGTGGTGACCTTCCACCGGCTCAGCGACACCAGCTGCCGGGTGACGGTGCAGATCGACTGGGAGCCGCAGGGCGTGACCGAGAAGATCGGCGCCGCGGTCGGCGTCGACGACCGCCAGGTGAAGGCCGACACCAAGCGGTTCAAGGCCTTCATCGAGTCCCGCGGGGCCGAGACCGGCGCCTGGCGCGGTGACGTGCCGGCCGGCGGCGGTGCCGCCACGGGTGGGACGGCGGCCGGCACGGTGGACGCGCCCGGCCCGCACGACGAGGGCGAGGCGCAGAACCCCAGCGGCGCCATCTGAGCGACCACGGGCGGGCGGCGGTGACCTGAGGTCGCCGCCGCCCTTCGTCTGCTCGGCCCGTCGCGCTGGGCCCGTGTCTGCTCAGCCCGTGACGGTGAACCGGATGGTGTGCCAGCCGGTCGCCCCGGCGGGGAACACGGGGCGTCGCGACTCCGGCTGGGTCTCCCCGGTCCGGTCGGTGGCGCGCACCTCGGCCGTGTGCCGGCCGGGCGGGCCGTCGTAGACGTAGCTCCACTGCCGCCAGGTGTCGGTGCTGGCCTCGGCGGCCAGGGTGGTCTCCTGCCACGGGCCGCCGTCGACGCGGATCTCCACCTTGTCGATGCCGCGGTGCTGGGCCCAGGCCACCCCGGCGAGCACCGGCCGGTCCGCCGGCAGCGTGCCCAGCGAGACGGGGACGTCGATGCGGGCCTGGGTGAGGATCGGTCCTTGCTCGGCCCAGCCGCGGTGGGTCCAGTAGGCGGTCTGCGCGGCGAAGCGGGTCACCTCCAGCCGGGACAGCCACTTGGTGGCCGACACGTAGCCGAACAGCCCGGGCACCACCATGCGGGCCGGGAAGCCGTTCTTGTCGGGCAGCACCTGGCCGTTCATGCCCACCGCCACCATGGCGTCGCGGCCGTCGGTCACCGCAGCCAGCGGGGTGGAGGCGGTGTAGCCGCCGTCGAGGGAGTGCGACAGCAGCATGTCGGCGCCGGGCCGGATTCCGACCCGGGACAGCAGGTCGCCCAGCGGGACGCCGAGCCAGCGGGCGGTGCCGACGTAGGGCCCGCCGACCTCGTTGGAGACGCAGGTCAGCGTGATGTCGCGCTCGATCATCGGCAGCGCGAGCAGCTCGGCGTAGCTGAGGGTCAGCGGACGCTCGACCTCGCCGTCCACGGTGAGCGTCCAGCCCTCGGCCTGGTGGCGGGGCACGACCAGGGCGATGTCGATGCGGTAGAAGTCCTCGGTCGGGGTGGTGAACGGGGTGCTGCCCGGGACCTGCACCGCCGCGGGCAGCGGCGGCGCCGGGGAGGCGGGCCGGGGCAGGCTGATCATGCGACGGGCGGCGTCCCCCGCCCGCGCCAGCTGGCTGAGCAGGGTGCCGCCGCCGGCGGCCAGGGCCACGACGACCGCGCTGCCGCCGACCGCGGCCAGCACCCGCCGGCGTCCCGGTCCCACCGGGTCTCCGCCCGGGTCGGGGCGTGGGGTGGTGGCCCGCACCAGCAGCGGCAGCGCGACGAGGCCCGTCAGGACCGCCAGCAGGGAGGGCACCGCCCCGGGAGCGCCGAGCTCGGGCCGGGTGAGGGCGACGACCGCGCCCACCGCGCCGATGGCGAGGATCCCCAGGTTGGCCAGCCGCGGGCGGCGCCAGGCCTGCAGGCCGAGCACGGCGCCCAGCAGCAGGGTCGCCGCCACCACACCGCCGACCAGGACGGGCTTGTCGGCCGTCCCCAGCAGCGCGACCACCACGGTCTTGACCGGGGTGGGGGCGGCGTCGACCAGCTGGGAGCCGACGACCACGGCCGGGGAGCTGCCGGCACCGCTGACCACGCTGGCCAGGTGACCCACCGCCAGGGCCAGCGCCGCGCTGCACAGACCCACCGCCGCGCGGACGGCGCGACGCGGCTGGACCGGGGTGGCCGGCGTCGTGGCGCTGCTGCTCATGCCCGGGAGTTCGGAGCCGGGCCGGTCACGGATGGGTCCGCCGATGCGCTCAGCGCCGCGGCGCGGGCTCGGTGGCCGCCGCCCACAGCTCCGCCTCCGCGGCGGCCCGGGCGCTCTGGCGGCGGACGACCACGGTCAGCAGACCCACGGCGGCGATCACGGCGACGATCAGGGGTGCCTTCATGGCTCGAGCCTAGGCCTCCCGACCACCGCCCGCCCGATCCTGTCGGAGTTGCTCCGCCGCACCCGCTCACGAACCGGTTCCCGGGTCTCGACGCCGGCGCACCGCGGCGCGAGACTGGGGCCCTCCCCCACCACCGTGCTCGTCGAGGAGGAGCGTCATGGCCCACGGAGACATCACCCACATCGACATCCCGGTCACCGACATGGACCGGGCCCGGACGTTCTACGCCGACCTGTTCGGCTGGCAGATCGCCGAGCTGCCCGGGTTCGAGGGCTACCCGATGTGGCAAGCCCCCAACAAGATCAGCGGCGGCGGGCTCGCCCCGCGGTCGGAGGACTTCAGCCAGCCCCGCTCCTACGTCGAGGTCGACTCGATCGAGGACGTGCTGGCCCGCGCGGTCGACCGGGGCGCCACCGTGGTGATGGACCGGTCCCCGATCACCGACACCAGCTGGTGGGCGGTGCTGCGCGACCCCGACGGCAACCTGATCGGGCTCTACGAGGGCACCACCGACACGTCGCAGTAGCGGCTCACCGGGCGCCGGCGACCGCGGCCACGGCCACGTCCGGGTTGTCGCTGAACACCTGGTCCATGCCGGCGTCGAGGAACACCCGCACCTCCGCGGCCATGTCGCCGTCGGCGGCCGGGTCCGCGGAGCTGTCGAGCTCGGCCGGCAGGTACTCGTTCTCCACCCGGAAGCTCCAGCCCACCACCGTCAGCCCGGCGCGGTGGGCGTCCTCCACCACGGCGGTGGGCTGGCCGAGGGTGCCGTCGGGCTGCCGCGGGATCATCACGTCCTTGCACAGCGCCACCGAGTCGGCGTAGGTGGCGATCTCGCGCAGGCCGTCCGGGCTCACCAGGTCGCGGTAGGTGCGCCCGTCGCCGGCCTGCGCCAGGTCCTGCGGCGCTCCCGAGCAGCCGACCAGCTGCGCGAGCCCGACGGGTGCCCGTCGCGCCAGCTCTCGCAGGTTGGCCGTCTCGAAGCTCTGCACCACCACGGGTGCGTCCTCGGTGTCCAGCCCGGCGGCGGCCAGCTCGGCCAGCAGCGGCTCCTCCAGCGACAGCCCGATGGAGTCGAAGTAGCTGGGGTGCTTGGTCTCCGGCGCCACCCCGACCGGCTCGCCGGCGCAGGTGCGTGAGTGCCGGGCCAGGTCGAGCACCTCGGCCAGCGTGGGCACCGGGTACAGACCGTCGAAGCGGGTGTTCTCCGGGCGGATGTCGGGGACCCGCTCCACCGCGCGCAGGGTGCGCAGCTCGGCCAGCGTGAAGTCCTCGGTGAACCAGCCCGTGACCCGCCTGCCGTCGATGGTGCGGGTGGTGCGGCGGTCGGCGAACTCCGGACGGGAGGCCACATCGGTGGTGCCGCTGATCTCGTTCTCGTGACGGGCGACCAGCACGCCGTCGCGGGTGGGGACGACGTCGGGCTCGATCACGTCGGCGCACTGGCGGATGGCCAGCGCGTACGCGGCCAGGGTGTGCTCCGGCCGCTGCCCGCTGGCGCCGCGGTGCGCCAGCACCGGCACCCGGTTCAGCGTCTGCCACCGCTCGGCGTCCGGGTCGAGGCGCAGCAGCTCGAGGTCGCCCGGGGTGCCCGGCCTCCCCGCGATCTCGGCCTCGGCCTCGGCGGCGGCGCCGGCCACGGCCAGCTGCCCGTCCGGCAGCACGGCGAAGGTCTCCGCCGTCCGCGGACCGGCGGGCTGGTCAGGGGCGCCCGCCGCCCCGGTGCCGGCAGTGCCGTCGGGGTCGTCGACGGCCAGCAGGTCCGCGTGCAGCTCCTTGGCCAGCACCCCCGACTCCTCGGTGCGGCCCAGGTCGACGGTGTAGAGGCGTCGGGTGACGGCCGCCGCGCCCTCGAGGTCGTCGCGCTCGAGCACCAGCAGCTGCCCCGATCCGGTCATCTGGGCGTCGGCGACCCGGTTCGCGTCGGTGTCGACCCGGTAGGTCCAGGTGCGGTCGGTGAAGGCACCGGTGCGGGTGTCGAGCTCGGCGACCAGGCGCCGGCGCGGGTCCTCCTCCCCCGCCGGCGCGGCCGCGAGCACGGGGTACAGGTGGTGCCCGTCGGGCGAGGCCGCCACCGCCTCGAAGCCGCCGTCCGGCGCGGTCCCCGCACCCTCGTCCTCCCGCCCGGCCTGCTGCGGGGAGGAGCCGGGCGGGAAGCGCACGGGTGGCTGCAGCACCCGGCCGTCGGCGTCGACGTGCAGCAGGGACGGGCGACGCGCGTCGCCGAGCCAGAACGAGCCGTCCGGGGCGCGCTGCACCGCGCCGACGTCGAGGTCCGCCCCGGTGAGCCTGCGGGCCGGCGTGCCGTCCACCAGCGCGGAGCCTAGATGGCGGTCGGGGTCGCTGAGCCGGACGTGGCCGAGCACCTCCAGGGCGCCCGGCGCGCCCCCGCCGCCCCAGTCCACGCGCACGTGGTCGATCCGCAGCTCGACGTCCTCGGCGTCTCCGCCCTCCCTCCCGCTGTCCGGCAGCACCCGCAGCGTGCCGTCGGGCTCGGCCACCGCGCCGGAGAGGCCGGGCAGCTGCCCTTCGGGTGGTACCGGCCCGAGACGGTCCGCGGGGAGGGTGGCACGACCGGTCAGCCGGGGGCCGGTGACCGTGACGGTCCCGGGTCCGGTGCCCGCGCCCGGTCCCGCCGCGGGGGCGTCCCGCAGCGCCAGCGGCAGCGCGGCCACCCCGGCGACGAGGCCGGTCACGAGGGCGCCGGCCAGGACGAGACGACGGGACGACGGGCGCATGGGGCTCCTCCGGGCGGGGGTGGGACCCGCCCATGCAAGGCCGTCCGGCGCACACCAGGACCGTTCCCGGTTGGCCGGACGGTGAGGCCCCGGTGAACATCCGGGGACGCCCCCGCGGCGGAATAGCCGCGCGTCCCGGACGGTTCAGGGAAGTCGTGGGTAGGGTGGGCCGCGCTCCGGCAGCAGGCCCCCGAGCCCGCCCGACAGCACCATGCAGACGAGGGACAAGGTGGAGATGAGCAGCCCGCAGGACAGCACCAGCGCCAACGACCAGGTCCGTGACGTCATCATCGTCGGCAGCGGACCCGCCGGGTACACCGCCGCCGTCTACGCCGCCCGGGCCGACCTCAAGCCGCTCGTCTTCGAGGGCTCGGTCACCGCCGGCGGTGCGCTGATGAACACCACCGAGGTCGAGAACTTCCCCGGCTTCCCGCAGGGCGTGATGGGCCCCGACCTGATGCAGCAGATGCGCGACCAGGCCGAGCGGTTCGGCGCCGAGCTGGTCACCGACGACGTGGTCTCGCTCGAGCTCACCGCGCCGGTCAAGACCGTCACCGACTCGATGGGCAACACCTACCGGGCCAAGGCGGTCATCCTGGCCACCGGCTCCGGCTACCGGAAGCTGGGGATCAGCGACGAGGACCGGCTCTCCGGTCGTGGCGTGTCCTGGTGCGCCACCTGCGACGGCTTCTTCTTCCGCGACAAGGACATCGCGGTGGTCGGCGGTGGCGACTCCGCGGTGGAGGAGGCGACCTTCCTGACCCGGTTCGCCCGCTCGGTCACCCTGGTGCACCGTCGCGACGAGCTGCGCGCCAGCAAGATCATGGCCGCCCGCGCCCACAACGACCCGAAGATCCGCTTCGCCTGGAACTCCCAGGTCACCGCGATCTCCGGCCAGGACGCGCTGGAGTCGGTCACCCTGACCGACACGGTCACCGGCGAGAGCCGCCAGCTGGACGTGCAGGGCCTGTTCATCGCCATCGGCCACGACCCGCGCTCGGAGCTGCTGACCGGCCAGGTCGACCTGGACGCCGAGGGGTACGTGCTGACCCAGCCCGGCAGCACCCGGACCAACCTGCACGGCGTGTTCGCCTGCGGCGACCTCGTCGACCACACCTACCGGCAGGCCATCACCGCCGCCGGCAGCGGGTGCGCCGCCGCCCTGGACGCCGAGCGCTTCCTGGCCGAGCTGGCCGACGAGGCGCTCGAGGTCGCCGAGCTGGCCCGCGCCACCTCGGTCTGAGCCGCACCACGCCCGGCCCGCCGGGCCGGGGACGCAACGAGGAGGAGCCCGTGCCCGAGGTCGTGGAGGTCAGCGACACCACCTTCGAGGAGGTGGTGCTCCGGTCCGAGCGCCCCGTCCTGGTCGACTACTGGGCCGACTGGTGCGCCCCGTGCCGCCAGATCGCGCCGGTGATCGCCGAGCTGGCCGCCGAGCACGGCGACAAGGTGACCTTCGCCACCCTGGACACCAGCGCCAACCCGTTGACGCCGGCCGAGCGGCAGGTGCTCGGGCTGCCCACGTTGCAGGTGTACGTCGGCGGGGAGCTGGTCAAGCAGCTCCAGGGGGCGAAGACCAAGGCCCAGCTGCTGCGGACCCTGCAGGAGTACCTGTGAGCCAGCAGCAGGGACCGGAGCAGCAGGGACCGGGGCAGCCCGCCTGGGGACCCGTCGCCGGCCCGCCCGGGGCGCAGCCGGACGGGCCCCAGCCGCCCGACGGTCCGCGGCCGGGCGGCTCCACGACCGGGGCCAAGCCGCTGCTGGTCGGCGGTGGCGCGCTGGTGCTGGTGCTGGTGGTCGTCCTGGTGGTCGCCTACCTCACCGCCCAGGCCGGGCCCTCGGGCCAGCCGACCACCGCCCCGAGCGCCCCGCCGCCACCGCTGGAGCTCCCGCTCACCGCCGGCGACCTCAGCCGCGACCCCAACCAGCCCGACGAGGACACCGGCATCGACACCGACATCGAGACGGTCTCGGCCACCTACGCCCGCGCCGCCGAGCCCACCGTGGTGGTGATCGCCGGACGGCCGCTCAGCGACCCGGCCGCCATGCTGGACCTTGTGGAGGCCGAGGCCGTCCGCCCCATCGAGGACGGGCTGTGCGGACGCTACCCCTCGGGCTACGACGTGTGCGCGGTGGTGCGCGGCAGCACCGCCCTGCTCGGCGTCGGCATCGCCGGCCAGCCGGTGCAGGACCTGCTCGACGACACCCAGACCGTGGCGGCCGCGCTGCCGCAGTGAGACCGGCCGCCAGCCGCTCCGACGACGGCTGCGCAGCGGTGGCGACGAGAACGAAGAGCTCACGGGAAATCTGCCCAACGCTGTGGACTTTTTGATCGGCGGCGACGCAGACTGGGGCTGCGGGCAGCGTGCTGCTCGCACGCGAGGCCCCGGTTCTGGTGCTTATCCCCCGAGAGCACCGGGCCGGGGCCCTCGTGTTCCTAGGACCGGGACGTGCCTTGGCCTCGCGCCTCGGCGGGCTGGAGGAAGCCCCGTACCTCGGCGGGCGGGTTGCGCCGGGCGTCCACGAAGCCGATCGGCTCCGGTGGCGGCGGGGTGCTGACCAGCTGGGTGAGCCGCTGCCAGGCACCCTGCAGCACCGGCTGACCACGCACCGTCCGGTCCAGCCCCAGCCGCATGGTCGGGTGCACCGCGTGCTGCACCACCACGACGAAGCCGCGGCTGGCCAGCAGCGCGACCGGCGGGACGGCGCAGTCGCCCGCCCACCGGTGACCGGTGGCCTGCAGCCCGGCGACGTGGCTGCGCAACAGCCGTGCCGCGGCCCCCTCCAGCAGCTGCCGGGCGACGGCGTCGGAGGAGCGGGCCTCGCCGTCGACCGTGCTCACCGGGTGCAGCCGCAGCAGCCGGGCCTCCCCCGGCTGCAGCGTCCCGTCCAGGTCGCGGAGCGGGGTCAGCACCAGCTGGCCCAGCAGGCGCCCGTCCGCCACCGCGCTCACCCCGCACCAGCCCCAGGTGTCCAGGGCGGCGCGGACGTCGGGGTGGGTCGGTGACAGCGGCGGGCAGGCGGGGCAGCCGTCGAGCTGGGCCAGGTCGGCGGGCGTCAGGGTCCGTAGCCGGGCCCCCCGGCGGGGTCGCGCCGCGCCCCACCTCATCGTGCGCGCGGGGGTCGTGGTCGGGCCAGCCCGGCCAGGAAGCCGAGCGCCAGGGCGGTCACCGCGCCGGCGGCCGCCCACAGCCCCCAGCGCCGCACCCGCGCACCCGGTCGCGGCTGGTCCTGGCCGGCGAGCCGGCGACGCGCGGCACTCATGGCGACATCGTAGTCCGGGTTCGACGCGGCGGCGGGCATAGCATGGCGATCGTGACGGAGCCCGACCAGACCCCCGACCCGGCGGCGTCGGCAGGCCGGGGGGTGGCCCCCGCGGCCCGCCGCGACACCCGGCTCGACACCTGGGCCGGCCGCTACGCCTCCCGCACCCACGGCATGACCGCCTCCGCGGTGCGGTCGCTGTTCGAGGTGGCGAACCGCCCGGAGGTGGTCTCGCTGGCCGGTGGCATGCCCAACATCGCCGACCTGCCGCTGGACGTCATCGCCGACAACCTGGCCTCGATGGTGTTCAAGGAGGGGCCGCGCGCCATGCAGTACGGCTCCGGGCAGGGCGAGCCGGTGCTGCGCGAGCAGATCACCGAGGTGATGCGGCTCGAGGGCATCCACGCCCACCGCGACGACGTGACGCTGACCGTCGGCTCGCAGCAGGGCCTGGACCTGGTGACGCGGCTGTTCTGCGACCCGGGCGACGTGATCCTGGCCGAGGCGCCCTCCTACGTCGGGGCGCTGGGCACCTTCCGCTCTTACCAGACCGACGTCGTGCACGTCGGGATGGACGACGACGGCCTCTCCCCGGAGGCGCTGCGGGAGGCCCTGGTGGCCCTGCGGTCGGCCGGGCGGACGGTGAAGTTCCTGTACACGATCCCCAACTTCCAGAACCCGGCGGGCGTGACGCAGCCGCTGGAGCGCCGTGCCGAGCTGCTGCGGGTCGCCCGCGAGTTCGGCCTGCTGGTGGTCGAGGACAACCCCTACGGCCTGCTCACCTTCTCCGGGGAGCCGATCCCCGCGATGCGCTCCCTCGACGCCGACAACGTCATCTACCTCGGCAGCTTCTCCAAGACCTTCTCCCCCGGGGTCCGGGTCGGCTGGGTGCTGGCCCCGCACGCCGTCCGCGAGAAGCTGGTGCTGGCCCAGGAGTCGGCGACCCTGTGCCCCCCGGTGTTCAGCCAGTACGTGGTCTCGACCTACCTGGCCACCTGCGACTGGCGCGGCCAGATCGCCAGCTTCCGCGACATGTACCGGACCCGGCGCGACGCGATGCTGGCCGGGCTGGCCGAGCACATGCCCGCCGGCACCACCTGGACCCACCCCGAGGGCGGCTTCTTCGTCTGGGTGACCCTGCCCGAGGGGCTGGACTCGCAGGCCATGCTGCCGCGGGCGATCACCTCCCGGGTGGCCTACGTGCCCGGCCCGGCCTTCTTCGCCGACGGCTTCGGCGCCCGCAACATGCGGGTCTCCTACTGCTACCCGCCGCCGGAGCGCATCCGGGAGGGGACCCGCCGCCTCGGCGAGGTGCTGCAGCACGAGCTGTCGCTGCACGAGACCTTCGGGCTCGACCCGCGGCACGACGACCCCCCGCGCGGCGGCATCACCCGGGGTCCCGGCGCCAACCAGAGCTGACGCCCGCACCACCGACCACCACCACCGCCCACCCCGGACCGAGGCGGTGGCACCAGGAAGGACACCATGGCCGACTCCGTGATCGTGCTCTCGGGGGGTCTCTCCCACGAACGCGACGTCTCGCTGCGCTCCGGGCAGCGGGTGACCCGGGCCCTGCAGGAGCTCGGTGTCGACGTCCTCGAGCACGACGTCGACTCCCACCTCATCACGCTGCTCCGCGAGCACCCCGACTCGGTCGTGGTGCCGCTGCTGCACGGCGAGGCGGGTGAGGACGGCTCGCTGCGCGAGGTGCTCGACCTGCTGGAGGTGCCCTACGTGGGCTCCACCGGCGCGGCCTGCCGGGTCGCCTTCGACAAGTCGATCGCCACCCGGGTGGTCGCCGAGGCCGGCATCCGGACCCCCGTGCAGGTGGCGCTGCCGCACGAGATCTTCCGCGAGCTGGGCGCCGCCGCGCTGGTCCGCGCGCTGGGTCAGCGGATCGGCTTCCCGATGATGGTCAAGCCCTCCCGCAGCGGCTCGGCGCTGGGCTGCACCCGCGTCGACGAGCCCGGGCAGCTGCCCGGGGCGATGGTGGCCGCCTACGCCTACGGCAGCGTGGCGGTGGTCGAGCAGTTCGTCGAGGGCACCGAGGTCGCGGTCGGGGTGGTCGAGCGTGGCGACGGCCCGCAGGCCCTGCCGGCGGTGGAGATCCGCCCCGAGTCCGGCACCTACGACTACGCCGCCCGCTACACCGCCGGCGAGACCCGCTTCCTGTGCCCGGCCGAGATCGACCCCGCCACCGCCGCGGCCGCCGCCGAGATGGCGCTGCGCGTCCACGAGGTGCTCGGGCTGGCCCACCTGTCGCGGACCGACATCATGATCGACCGCAGCGGCACCCCCGTCTTCCTGGAGACCAACGTGGCACCCGGGCTGACCGCCACCTCCACCGTCCCGATCGCGCTGGAGTCGGCCGGTCTGGGGATCGGCGAGGTGCTGCTGGAGCTGGTCGCGCTGGCCCGCCGCCGGCACCGGGAGTGACGCCGTGCTGCTGACCCGGCTCAAGCAGCTCGCGGTGCTGGTGGTCGCCCTGGCCGCCGCCGCGGGCATGGTCCGGCTCGGCTGGTGGCAGCTCGACGTCTACCGCCAGCAGGCGCAGGGCTACGCGCTGCAGCGGGCGGCCGAGCCGGCGCGCCCGCTCACCGAGGTGGCCCCGGCCGGGACGCTGCCCGAGGACGGCTACGGCCGCACCGTCACCTTCGCCGGACGCTTCGTGCCCGAGGACCAGTTCCTGCTGCCCGTCCCCGACGCCCCCGGCCGCTACCGGGTGCTGACCGCCCTGAAGCAGGCCGACGGCAGCACCGTCCCGGTGGTCCGCGGGGTGGCCGAGCTGCCCGGCGCCGACCCCGAGCCGCCCGCCCCGCCGGCGGGTGAGCAGCAGCTGTCGGGGATCCTGCTCGCCTCCGAGGCCGCCGTGGACTCGCCCCCGCTGCCTCCCGGCCAGCTGGCGTCGGTGCGGCTGCCGGAGGTGGCCCAGCACTGGGCCCCGCCGCTGGTCAACGGCGTGGTCACCCTGGACGCGGCCGGCGCCGGGGCGCAGGGGCTGCAGCAGGCGGCGGTGACCCTGCCCGAGGGCGAGGGCGAGCTGCGCAACGGCGGCTACGCCGTGCAGTGGTGGGTCTTCGCCGCGTTCGGGCTGCTGATGGCCGTCTTCATCGTCCGCGACATCGGCCGGCGGGACGCGGCCGGCGAGCCGGGCGCGCCGGAGTCCACCGGGCACCCGGACGGGACCGGGCCGCGCTCTACGCTCGGCGTGTGACGCCCCGCCGCATCCTCGCCCGCTACCCCTGCGCCGTCCTGATGGTGGTGCAGCTGGCCAGCATCCTGGTCTACCCCTTCCTGGACAACCGGAGCCTGGGGCGCACCCTGTTCTCGGTGGTGAGCGTGGCCGCGGTCGCGCTGGCGGTCTACGCGGTCCGGGCCACCCCGGCGCTGACCTGGGTCTCGCTCACCCTCGGCGCCCCGCTGCTGGTGCTGACGGCCGTCGAGGCGGTCCACCCGGTGCCGTGGGCGGTGCTCGCCTCGGCGGTGGTGCACGCGCTGTTCTACGGCTACACCTGCTACGCGATGATCCGCTACATGTTCGCCGACGACCACGCGACCGTGGACGAGGTGTGGGCCACCGGCGCGGCCTTCACCGTGCTGGCCTGGGCCTTCACCTACGCCTACTCGGCGGTGCAGATCGTCTGGCCCGGCTCCTTCACCGCCGGCGTCGACCCCGAGCAGCCGCGGTCCTGGATGGAGCTGCTGTTCCTCTCGGTCACCACGCTGACCAGCACGGGCCTGTCCGACATCGTGCCGCTGCGGGCGCACGCCCGCTCGGTCGTGATGCTGGAGCAGATCGCGGGCATGCTCTACCTCGCCCTGGTGGTGGCCCGGATCGGGGCCCTGCTGGCCCGTCGGCAGCGCCCGCCCGGCGGGCCGTCGGTGAGCTGAGCGACCAGGCAACCTCTCAGCGCACCAGACAGGCGTTCAGCGCACCAGACAGCAGTTCAGCGCACCAGACAGGGACGCTTGGGGTCGAACGTCCACCCCGGCACCAGGTGCTGCATCGCCACCGAGTCGTCGCGCGCCCCCAGCCCGTGCTCCAGGTACAGCTCGTGGGCCTCGGCGAGCCGGTCGGGGTCCAGCTCGACGCCCAGCCCCGGACCGGTGGGGACCTCGACGGCACCACCGCGGATGGTGAGCGGCTCCTTGGTGAGCCCCTGGCCGTCCTGCCAGATCCAGTGGGTGTCGAGCGCGGTGATGCGCCCGGGGGCGGCAGCACCGACGTGGGTGAACATCGCCAGCGAGACGTCGAAGTGGTTGTTGGAGTGCGAGCCCCAGGTCAGCCCGAACTCGTGGCACAGCTGCGCCACCCGGACGGAGCCGGCCATCGTCCAGAAGTGCGGGTCGGCCAGCGGGATGTCCACCGCGTCGGTGCGGACCGCGTGGGCCATCTGCCGCCAGTCGGTGGCGACCATGTTGGTGGCGGTGCGCAGCCCGGTGGCCCGCTTGAACTCCGCCATCACCTCCCGGCCGGAGTAGCCGCCCTCGGCGCCGCACGGGTCCTCGGCGTAGGCGAGGACGTCGCCGAGGCCGGTGCACAGCCGGATGGCGTCGGCCAGCAGCCAGCCGCCGTTGGGGTCCAGGGTGATCCGGGCCTGCGGGAAGCGGGCGGCCAGCGCGGTGACGGCGGCGATCTCCTCCTCGCCGGTGTGCACCCCGCCCTTGAGCTTGAAGTCGGTGAACCCGTAGCGCTGCTGCGCCGCCTCGGCCAGCGCGACCACCGCCTCGGGCGTCATCGCCTCCTCGCGGCGCAGCTGGGTCCAGCGGTCCGCCGCCCCGTCGATGGTGTCGCCGCGCCGGTAGGGCAGGTCGGTGCGGTCGGGGTCGCCGACGTAGAACAGGTAGCCCAGCATCGGCACCGAGCTGCGCTGCTGGCCCTCGCCCAGCAGCTCGGCCACCGGCACCCCCTGCTCCTGGCCGGCCAGGTCCAGCAGCGCGCACTCCAGGGCGGTCACCGCGTGCACGGTGGTGCGCAGGTCGAAGGTCTGCAGCCCGCGCCCGCCGGCGTCGAGGTCGGCGTAGGTGGCGGCCACCAGGCGCAGCAGCGAGCGGTAGCGAGCCACCGGCTGGCCGACCAGCAGCGGCTCGGCCCCGGCGATGGTGCGGGCGATGGCCTCCCCGCCGGGCACCTCGCCCACCCCGGTGCGTCCCTCGGAGTCGGTGACGATCGCGATGTTGCGGGTGAAGAAGGGGCCGTGCGCGCCGCTGAGGTTCAGCAGCATCGAGTCGTGGCCGGCGACCGGGACGACCTGGACGGCCGCGATGGTGGGGGCCACGCTCACGCCGCCACCACCTGGGTGCGGGCGACGAGCTGCTCCAGCTCGGCGTACTCGGCCTCGGCCAGGTCGGTCAGCGGGGGCCGGACGGGACCGGCGGGGCGTCCCACCACCCGGAGGCCGGCCTTGACGATGGACACCGCGTAGCCGCGGCCGCGGTCGCGGATGCGGGTGTAGGGGATCACGAACTCGTTGAGCCGGCGGTAGACCTCGGCCTGGTCCTGGCGGCGGACCGCGTCGTAGAAGTCGAGGGCGAACTGGGGCAGGAAGTTGAACAGCGCCGAGGAGTAGGTGCTGACCCCCAGCTGCAGCAGCGGGAGGGCGAACACCTCCGCCGTCGGCAGCCCGCCGATGTAGACCAGCCGGTCCCCCATCCGCGCGTAGGTGCGGGTCATCTCCTCGATGCTGCCGATGCCGTCCTTGAAGCCGACCAGGTTGGGGTTGCGCTCGCAGGCCACCTCGACCGCCTCGTCGAGCAGCACGGCGTTGGCGCGGCTGTAGTAGACGACGCCGAGGGAGGTGGCGCGGCAGACGGCCGAGACGTGCTCGACCAGACCGGCCTGCCCGGCCTCGGTCAGGTAGGGCGGGAGCAGCAGGATGCCGCTGGCGCCGGCCTCCTCGGCCGCGCGGGCCTGCGCCACCGCGTTGGCGGTGGAGCCGGTGGCCGGGGCCAGCACGGGCACCCGGCCCCGCACCCCGGCGACGGCGGCCCGCACCACCTGGTCGGCCTCGGGCGCGGTGAGCGAGAACCCCTCGCCGGTGCCGCCCGCGGCGAACAGCGCGGCCACCGGGTAGTCCGACTGCCACTCCAGGTGGGCCCGGTAGGCCGGCTCGTCGAAGGCCAGGTCGTCGGTGAAGTGCGTCACCGGGAAGGACAGCAGGCCGCTGCCGAGGGCGGCGGCGAGCTCGGAGGGGGTCAGAGCGGGCACGGCAGGCATCCTTGTCTCGCGAGGGCGCGCGGCGGGTCCGGGAGCGCGCACTGCCACCGTAGGCACGACGGCGATACCCGTCCAACACTCCTACCGCATCGGGCTATGCGCCCACTGCATCACCCTCCGCCGCCTGCCGCACCAGGTCCAGCACCCGCCGCCGCAGCGGGGTCAGCCCGTCGCGCGGCCAGATCGCGTGCAGCTCCACCGGACGCGCCGGGTCGCCGGTGGCGGAGGTCGCGGCCAGGTCCACCAGCGGCCGGTGCACGACCCCGGCGACGCCGAGCGCCGCCGCGCTGGCCGGCACGAAGGCCACGCCCTGCCCGGCCGCCACCAGCAGCAGCGCGGTCAGCACCTGCTGGACGTGCTGCTCGGTGCGGGCCTGGCTGTTGAGCAGGAACCGCACGGACAGCTCGTGGAAGTAGCGGGCCTGCGCCGGGTGGTAGCCGATGACCGGCTGGCCGTCGAAGTCCTCCGGACGCAGCGGCCCCTGCGCCGACGCGAGCGGGTGCCCCGCGGGGACGGCGGCGAGCAGCGGCTCGCGCACCACCACGGCCGACGACACGGTGCCGGTGTCGAAGGGCGGCCGGGCCAGCCCGAGGTCGAGCTCGCCGCGCCGCAGCCCCTCCACCTGCGCCCCGGTGACCCGCTCGTGCAGAACGACCTCGACGTCGGGGAGCTCGCGGTCCAGCAGCGCGAGCAGCGGGCCGAGGACGCCGATCGCCGACACGGCGGTGAAGCCGAGGTGGACCGTCCCGCTCGACCCGCCCTCGACCCGCCGGGCGTGGGCGACGGAGGCCTCGACGGTGGCCAGCATGCGGTAGGCGTCGTCGAGGAAGGCGGCCCCGGCCGGGGTCAGCGCCACCCCCCGGCTGTCCCGCTCGAGCAGCCGCGCGCCCACCCCGCGCTCCAGCTTCTGCACCTGCCGCGACAACGGCGGCTGGGTCATCTGCAGCCGCTCGGCGGCCCGGCCGAAGTGCAGCTCCTCGGCCACGGCGATGAAGCAGCGGACCTGGTTGAGGGTGATGCTCATGCCCGGAAGGTATCCGGTGATGCCGTATCGACGTTGGACAGGCATCGGCCACCCTCGTAGCGTCGCCAGCACGCGGCCGACCGGTCGACGCCGTCCGTCACGAAGGAGTGGAGCGCGCGATGACCTCCCGGATCTCGCGGGTCGAGGTGACCCCGGTCGCCTTCGCCGACCCGCCGCTGCTGAACGTGGTCGGCGTCCACCAGCCCTACGCCCTGCGGGCGGTGGTCGAGGTGCACACCGACGCCGGCAGCCTCGGGCTCGGCGAGACCTACGCCGGCGAGCTGCACCTGGAGCGGCTGCGGGCCGTCGGCGACGCGCTGGGAGGGCACGACCCCTACGACCTGCACGGGCTGCGCCGGGTGGTGGTCGAGACGCTGGGCCGCGAGACCGGCGGTGGCTCGGACAGCGTGGGCGGGATGCTGGCCATCGACTCCGCGGTCGACCAGGTGTTCTCCCCCTTCGAGGTGGCCTGCCTCGACCTGCAGGGCCGCGAGACCGGACGTCCGGTCGCCGACCTGCTGGGAGGCGCCGTCCGCGACCGCGTGCCGTTCAGCGGCTACCTGTTCTACAAGTGGGCCGCCCACCCCGGCCAGGACGCCGACGAGTGGGGTGAGGCGCTGACGCCGGAGCAGGTCGTGGCGCAGGCCCGCCGGATGGTCGAGGGCTGGGGCTTCGGCTCCCTGAAGCTCAAGGGCGGGGTGCTGCCGCCGGAGCAGGAGTGCGAGGCGGTCGAGGCGCTGGCCGAGGCCTTCCCCGGGGTCCCGCTGCGGCTGGACCCGAACTGCGGCTGGACCGTGGAGACCTCGCTGCGGGTCGCCGAGCGGCTGGGCGGTGTGCTCGAGTACCTGGAGGACCCGACGCTGGGCATCGAGGGCATGGCCCGGGTCCGGGCGGGCACCGGCCTGCCGCTGGCCACCAACATGTGCGTGATCGCCTTCGAGCACGTCCCGCCGGCGGTGCGCGAGGGCGCGGTCGACGTCATCCTCTCCGACCACCACCTGTGGGGCGGGTTGCGGCGCTCCACCCTGCTGGCCGGGATCTGCGACACCTTCGGGATGGGGCTGTCGATGCACAGCAACTCCCACCTGGGGGTCAGCCTGGCCGCCATGACGCACCTGGCCGCCGCGACGCCCAACCTGACCTACGCCTGCGACACGCACTACCCGTGGAAGACCGAGGACGTGGTCGTCCCCGGGGTGCTGGAGTTCGTCGACGGCGCGGTGCCGGTGCCGACCGGGGCGGGCCTGGGGGTGGAGCTGGACCGCGACGCCCTGGGACGGCTGCACGAGCAGTACCTGTCCTGCGGCATCCGCGGCCGGGCCGACACCGCCTACATGCAGAGCATCCAGCCCGACTTCACCCCCAACACGCTGCGCTGGTGAGCCGTGGCTCCGCGAACGTGCCCGGGGATCGTGTACGTCGTGGGGCCGGGACACCGCGACACGCCGCGACGCGCCGGGCGTGACCGCGACGACATACACGCGGGCAGGGTGGGCGGGGTCAGCCGAGCCGGTCAGCGGGGTCAGCCGGGGCCGGTCAGCCGGGGCTGAGGCGGCGTCGGCTGCTGGCCAGGTGGACGCGCATGGCGGCGCGGGCGCCGTCGGCGTCGCCTGCGAGGACGGCGGCGGCGATCGCCTCGTGCTCACGACGCAGCCGCTCGGCGTGGACGGCCTCGCTGGGCGAGTGCTCCTCCCCTACCCGGGTGCGGGGCAGCATGATCATCATCGGACCCAGCGAGTCGAGCAGGTCCACGAAGAACCGGTTCTGGCTGGCGGCGGTGACCGCGCGGTGGAAGGCGAAGTCGGCCTCCACCGCGTGCTCGGGGGCGTCGTCGTCGAGGGCGGCCAGCGCCGCCTCCACCGCCTGCCGGGTCGCGGGCGACAGCCGGCGCGCGGCGAGCGCGGCCGCCTCGCACTCCACCCCGAGGCGGAAGTCGATCATGTCCAGCACGTCGGCCGAGGTCCGCAGCGCCGAGGCCTCCAGCGTGAAGGGGGACGGCTCGGGGACCGCGAGCACGAAGGAGCCGCGTCCCTGGAAGGTCTCCACCAGCCCCTCGGCCTGCAGCCGCGAGACCGCCTCGCGGGCCACCGTCCGCGACACCCCGTAGGCCTCCATCAGCGCCGCCTCCGAGGGCAGCCTGGCTCCCGGGGCCAGCTCGCCGGCCAGGATCTGCTCCTTGATGCCGGCGACCACCCGCTGGGCCAGCGTGGTCGTCACCTCCGGGGCGCCCCGAAGTGCGCCGTCTCCACAGTCAGCTCGCGCATCCGCGGGCTGAGCGTGAAGCCGAGCCCGGGACGCTCGGGCAGCCACATCCGGCCGTCGCGGATGTCCACCCGCTCCTCGAACAGCGGGTTGAGCCACTCGAAGTGCTCCACCCACGGCTCGGTCGGGTACGCCGCGGCCAGGTGCAGGTGGATCTCCATGGCGTAGTGCGGGGCCAGCGCCAGCCCGGCGTGGGCGGCCAGCGTGGCGAACTTCAGGAAGGGCGTGATGCCGCCGATGCGGGGGGCGTCGGGCTGCACGATGCCGCGGTAGCCGGCGTCGAGCAGCGCCATGTGCTCCGGCACCGAGGTCAGCATCTCGCCGGTGGCGATCGGGGTGTCGAAGGTGCGGCTCAGGTCGGCGTGCCCGGTGGCGTCCCAGGCGTCCAGCGGCTCCTCGATCCACACCAGGTCGAAGGCCTCCAGCTCACGGCACATCCGGCGGGCGCGGGCGCGGTCCCACTGCTGGTTGGCGTCGACCATCATCGGCGTGGCGCCCAGGTGCTCGCGGACCGCGGCCACCCGCTCCAGGTCGGTGCGCCAGTCCGGCTGGCCGACCTTGATCTTGATGCCGCCGATGCCGGCCTCCAGCGAGGCGGTGGCCTTCTCCATGATCTCGGCCACCGAGGCCTGCAGGAAGCCGCCGGAGGTGTTGTAGACCCGGCAGGAGTCGCGGTGCGCCCCCAGCAGCTTGGCCAGCGGCAGGCCGGCGCGGCGCGCCTTGAGGTCGTAGAGGGCCACGTCGAGGGCGGCGATCGCCTGGGTGGCCACGCCCGAGCGCCCGACGGAGGCGCCGGCCCAGAGCAGGCTGTCGTAGATCTTGGCGATGTCGGAGGGGTCCTGGCCCAGTGCCACCTCGGCGATCTCACGCAGGTGGGCGTACTGCGAGGGACCGCCGGCCCGCTTGGAGTAGCTGAAACCGGTGCCCTGCAGGCCGTCGGCGGTGGTCACCTCGACGAAGAGCAGCACCACCTCGGTCAGCGGCCGCTGCCGACCGGTGAGCACCTTGGCGTCGCTGACCGGCGTCTCCAGCGGGAGCACGACCGAGGACAGGGTGAGGGAGGCGATGGAGTCGGACATGGGTATCCCGTCGGGTCGGACCACTCGTATGATGAGCGCAGAACTTATCCGATAAGTAGGAGGCGAGCAAGAGTGTCAGCCCCGACCCCGCCCGACGCCCCGATCCCTCCGACCGGCGTCCCGCTGGCCGGCGACGTGCCCACCGCGCCCACCCCGGCGCCGCCGCCGCGCCGCTCGCCGGCCATCCCCGCGCCGCCCCGGCGGCTGCCCCGGTGGCAGGACCTCGAGCCCTTCATCAAGACCCGGCCCTGGCACGCCGACGCGGTCGAGCGCCGGCTGGCCCGCTGCGTCACGGTGGACGACGTCGAGCAGCTGGCCCGCCGCCGGGTGCCCCGGGCGGTGTTCGACTACGTCCACAGCGGCGCGGAGTCGGAGGTGTCGATGGCCCGCAACCGGGCGGCCTTCGCCGACGTGGAGTTCCGCCCCACCGCCTGGGACGCGGTGGGCGACCCCGACACCAGCACCACCCTGCTGGGCCGCCCGGCGGCCGCCCCGATCGTGCTGGCCCCGACCGGCTACAGCCGGCTCAGCCACCACACCGGCGAGCGGGCGGTGGCGGCCTCGGCCGCCTACGCCGGGCTGCCGTACACGCTCTCCACCTACGGCACCACCTCGATCGGCGACGTGGCCGACGCGGCGCCCACCGGGCGGAACTGGTTCCAGTTCTACGTGATGCGCGACCGCGCGGTCACCAACCAGCACATGGCCGAGGCCCGCGAGGTTGGCTACGAGGCCGTGATGATCACCATCGACACCACGGTGACCGGGCTGAAGCGCAAGGACCTGCTCAACGGCTTCGCCATCCCGCCGCAGCTCACCCTGCGGACCTTCGCCGACATGGCCACGCACCCCGGGTGGGTCGCCAACATCCTGACCACCGAGCCGCTGCGCTTCGCCACCTTCCCCAAGGGCTCGCCGTACGGGCTGTGGGGCATGTCCAACGCCCACCGCGAGCAGCGGCTGCGCCCGGCCGACGTGGCCAGCATCAAGGAGCAGTGGGGCGGGCCGGTGGTGGTCAAGGGCGTGCTCTCCCTCGCCGACGCCGTGGCCTCGGTGGAGGCCGGCGCCGACGCGATCGTGCTGTCCAACCACGGCGGCCGCCAGCTCGACCGCTCCCCGGTGCCGCTGGAGCTGCTGCCGCAGGTGGTCGACGCGGTCGCCGGCCGGGCCGAGGTCTACATCGACTCCGGGGTCCGCAGCGGTGCCGACGTGGTGGCCGCCCTGGCCCTCGGTGCGCAGGGGGTGCTGATCGGGCGCCCCTACCTCTACGGGCTGATGGTCGGCGGCCAGCGCGGCGTCGACCGGGTGCTGGAGATCCTCACCTCCGAGATGGAGCGCACCATGTCGCTGCTCGGCGTGACCCGCGTCGAGGAGATCCGGCCGGAGCACGCGCGGCTGCGGCACCGGTGAGCGACTGATGGCCGGTGTCCTCACCGGCTTCGCCACGGTCGTCGCCGTCGTCCTGGCCGGGACGCTGCTGGCCCACCTGAAGGTGCTGGACGCCCGCGGGCTGCGGGTGATCGCCGACGTGTCGTTCTTGCTCGCCCTGCCGGCGCTGATGCTGCTCACCATCAGCCGGGTGGAGCTCGACGCGGAGCTGACCGCGAACCTGGCCGCCTCGGCCGTCTCGCTGCTGGTCTCCAGCGGCACCTACGCGCTGGTGGCCGGGCTGGTGTGGCGGCGCGGAGCGGGCGAGACGCTGATCGGGGCGCTCACCTCGGGCTACGTCAACGCCGGGAACCTCGGTGTGGCCGTGGCCGGGTTCATCGTGGGCGACCCGGCGGTGGTGGTGCCGACGCTGCTGGTGCAGCTGCTGCTGGTCCAGCCGGCCAGCCTGGTGCTGCTCGACCACCTCGCCGCGCGGGGCCGGGAGCGCCCTGCCGACGCCGAGGCTCCGGCGCCGCGCCGGCGCTCGCCCTGGCGCCGGATGGTCACCAACCCGCTGACCGTCGCCTCCGCCGTCGGCGTGCTGCTGGCGGCCACCGGGTGGCGGCTGCCGCAGGTGGTGGAGGCCCCGCTGACGCTGCTGAGCGGCTTCGCCATCCCGGCGATGCTGCTCAGCTACGGCGTCTCGCTGCGCCTCAACCCGCCGCCCGGCCGCTCCGGGCACAACCGCGAGGTGGGGCTGGCCACCGGGCTCAAGCTGGTCCTGCAGCCGGTGGTGGCCTGGGGGGTGGCCTCCGCGCTGGGGCTGACGGGGCCGGTGCTGCTGGGTGTGGTGATGACCGCCGCCCTGCCGAGCGCGCAGAACATCTTCCTGCTCTCCACCCGCTACCGCACCGGCGAGGCCGTGGCCCGCGAGGTCATCGCGGTCACCACGATGGCCTGCCTGCCGGTCGCCCTGGTGGTCACGCTGCTGCTGGGCTGACCTCCCGCACGGCGGCGGCGACCGCGCGGAAGTCCTTCTTGAGGATGGCGCCGTGGTTGCTGGGCACCTTGGCGCTGACCCGGATCTGCGGGTTGCGGACCGTCACCGCCTCCAGGCTGGCGCGGATCTGCTCCTGCTCGTCGCCCCGGCTCCCCAGGGAAGTCCCCGAGGCCACCACGTAGCGGACGGGCACGGTGATGGCGTCCAGCACCGGGGCCAGCTCGCGCTCGCGGGAGAGGCGGCCCAGCTCGATGTTGCTCTCGGCCTGCTGCGCGGCGCTCATGCGCGGGGTGATCCCGGTGGGTCGCACCAGCACCGTCAGCGGGTACAGCCGCCGGAACAGCGTGCGGATCCGCTGCGCCATCGCCTCGTCGAGCCAGTCGTGGGGGAAGGCGCCGTCCACGAGCACGGCCCCGAGCGTCCGGGACGGGTTGCGGTGCGCCCAGTGCGCCGCGACGACCGCGCCGTAGGACCAGCCGACCAGCAGCGCCCGGTCCACGCCGCGGGCGGCGAGGACGGCGTCGACGTCGCGGACGGCTGCCTCGAAGGAGTAGTCGGCCGAGCGCCCCGACCGCCGCCCGCGGGCGCGCTCGTCGTAGGTGATGTGCCGCCAGCCCGGGCCCAGGTCGGCGACGACCCGACGCCAGTAGCCCTGCGTGGCGAACTGGCCGTTGAGGTAGAGCACGGGGGTGCCCGGGCCGCCGGTGTCCGTCACCGCCAGGGCGGTGTCCTCGACCGGGACCATCCCCCGCCAGGGCGCGGTGGTCGTGCTGGGCGGGGTCGTGTCGCGGTTCGTCATGGGGTCCTCCCCTGCTCGGAGTGGTGGGTGGCCGGCCTGGCAGCCGTGTTTCCAATGCCGGAAACGCTACGGAGCGTTTCGCACATCGGCAACAGCGTTCGCCGCGCGGCAATGTGTCACCCGTAGTCAGAGTCCAGATATCGGTGCGCGGGACCATCGCATAACGCAATGGCTGCCAGCACAGTCCGTTGCGGCCGGACGGGCCGGGGCGTTATCGTCCCCGGGACCGACGTCATCAGCGAGGGGGTTGCGAGTGCCAGCCGGCAGGCTCACCCGGCAGGAGCGCCAGCACATCGCCTCGGGGCTGGCCGACGACCTGTCCTACGCCGAGATCGCCCGACGGCTGGGCCGTCCCACCTCCACCGTCACCCGGGAGGTGACCCGCAACGGCGGCCCGGCCGGCTACCGCGCCGACCTCGCCCAGCGCGCCACGGAGCGCCGCGCCCGCGCCCGTCGACCCGCGCCCCGGGGTGCCGGTCAGCCGGCGCCGGTGCCAGCCGGGCGCGACGCCGCAGCGGTGGCGGAGTTCGAGGCGGTGCTCACGACCGGGCTGATGGCCTCGGGGCTGCCGAGGACGCCGGCCCGGGTGCTGGCCTGCCTGTTCACCACCGACGCGGGTAGCGTCACCGCCGCCGAGCTGGTCGCGCGCCTGGGGACGAGCCCGGCCTCCGTCTCGAAGGCGATCGCCTTCCTCGAGGGCCAGGGGCTCGTCCGTCGCGAGCGCGGCGGCGGGCGCCGTGAGCGCTACACCGCCGACAACGACGTCTGGTACCAGTCGACGATCGCCAGCGCCCGCGCCAACGACCAGTTGGCCGAGACCGCCCGGCACGGGGTCGCCGTGCTCGGCCCGCACACGCCGGCCGCGGCCCGGCTGGAGAACATCGCGCGGTTCCTCGACCTGATGAGCGCCAGCATCCTCGCCGCGGCCGAGCAGGCCCGGGAGGTGCTGCACGCCCCGGCCGGACCGGTGGAGCCCGCCGCTGCCGGCCGGTCGGCTGCCGACGACTAGCCGGGCGGCGGCGACGGGCCCGCCCCTTCGTCGACCGCGGGACACGGGCAGGGTTCAGTACAGTGCCCGGCGTGGAACTCCTGCAGACCCTCCGGAACGTCGTCGTGCTGCTGCACCTCGTGGGCTTCGCCGTCCTCTTCGGGGCGTGGGTGGTCGAGGCCGCCGCCCGCCGGTACCAGGCGACGCGGGTGATGAACCTCGGCCTGCTGGTCGCCGCCGTCGCGGGCCTGGCCCTCGCTGCGCCGTGGGGCCTGGACGGCGACCTGAACTACACCAAGATCGGCATCAAGCTGGTCGTGCT
Source organism: Auraticoccus cholistanensis (assembly GCF_009742705.1). Lineage (GTDB taxonomy): Bacteria > Actinomycetota > Actinomycetes > Propionibacteriales > Propionibacteriaceae > Auraticoccus > Auraticoccus cholistanensis. Next base: position 28,037 of record NZ_WPCU01000004.1, on the reverse strand, counting down.
GGTGGTGATCGGCGCGCTGATCGGGATCAGCAGCAGCCGGGCCCGTAAGGGGTCGCCAATGCCAGCCGGGGTGTTCTGGCTCGTCGGCGCCCTCACCCTGTTCAACGCCGGGATCGCCGTCCTCTGGTGACGTGCTCCCGGGGGTGGAGCTGGTGGTGACACCCGTGGACGGAGTGGCTCGGTTCGGTGCCGAGTGGCCGGGCGACCTGATGCGACGCCCACGTGTCCCCGACTACTCCAGGCCTCTCTCTCGAGCCTCGCGCTCGCCGAGCTCGGTCAGCCGTAGCCAGAACCCGGCGCCCATCGGGTTCCACCCGAGCCGCTCGAGCTCAGCCCACGCCCGGTGGAGCCACGTCCCAGGTGTACCCGGCCAGTCCTCGAACCCTGATGCGCCCAGATCTCCCGGAACCGCGAGACCGTCGTCGAACAGCTGACCGAGGAGCCGGATCGTCCTCCGCCGGCTCTCATCGGAGTCATCACCTTCCATCGCTTCCCAGACGACGTCGTGGAGCGAGATCCAGTCGTCCAGGCCTGCTTGAAGAAGGGCGTTGATCCTGCGTTCGTCAGTCATCGACGTGCACCTTCAACGTCCTGCTCCCTCCGTGGGAAATGATGTCGATGGTCTCACCGCCCGACGTCGATGTCGTCCGCAGTTGGACCTCCTGCCCTGATGACGGACGGGAGCCGCATGGTCTGACCGGGCTCGCCCGGGGTGGTCGCCACGACCTCCACCCCGTCGGAGCGAGCGCAGCGGCTCAGCCCACCACCCGCCGGCTGACCGCCTCGGCGTTGGCCCGCCCCACCCCGTGGCAGAGCACGCGGTGCGGGACGTCGGGAGCGGTGGCGGCCACACCGGTGTGGACCACCACGGCGTCCGGACGCCGGCCCACCAGCTCGGCCAGCGCCCGTCCCTCCGGCCGCTCGGGGTGGGGCTCGCGGACCAGCACCACCACGGCCCGCCCGGGATCCACGTCGGTGGCGGGCACCGTCGGCACCTCTCCGCGCCCGGACGCCTGCGCGCGGCCGGTCAGCGCGGCGGTGAAGGCGCTGGTGGTGCGTCCCGCGGCCAGGTTCTGCGTGGGGCGCAGGTCCACCAGCTGCAGCGGCCCGCTCGTGCGGACCTCGCCGCGGACGTCCAGCGAGCGGTCGGCCGCCTCGGCCCCCACCTCCGCCAGCTGCTGCCGGGCGCGGTCGAGCTCGAGCCGGGGACGCTCCCGGCGGAGCGCGCAGCGGGCCCCCAGCGCGCGGTTGCGCATGGCCGAGCGTCGCAGCGCCTCCACCTCGACCACCCCGGCCGCCGCGGCCGCCACCAGCGCCTCGGTGGAGCGGTGCAGCATGTCCTCGGCGTCGCGCTGGTGCGGCGCGTCCAGGCACAGCAGGTCCGCACCGGCGCGCACGGCCGCGACCGCTGCCTCCCCCAGGTCGTCCCCGACCGCCTTCATCCCCAGCGCGTCGGTCACCACCGGACCGGCGAACCCGGACCGGCGCAGCAGCACCGAGGACCAGCGCGACAGCGAGGCCGGCCGCTCCCCCAGCCCGGGCACCACCACGTGCGCGGTCATCACCGACTCCATGCCGGCGGCCACCGCTGCCCGGAAGGGCAGCAGGTCCCGCTGCTGCAGCAGCTCCAGGTCGACGTGGAGCACCGGCAGCCCGACGTGCGAGTCGACCAGCGTGGCGCCGTGCCCGGGGTAGTGCTTGCCGCAGGCGCCGGCACCACCGGCGGCCAGGCCGCGCACCGTGGCGACCCCGTGCCGGGCCACCAGCTCGGCGTCAGGCCCGAAGGAGCGGCTGCCGACCACGGGGTTCCAGGGCTCGCTGGCCACGTCCAGACAGGGTCCGAGGTCGACGTCGATCCCGACCGCGTGCAGCAGCGCACCCAGGGCCCGGCCGGCCCGCAGGGTGAGATCCACGTCGTCGACCGCGCCGAGAGCGGCGTTGCCCGGCAGCCCGGAACCCTCGGCCGCCTGCAGCCGGGTGACGTCCCCGCCCTCCTCGTCGATCATCACCACCAGCTCCGGGCTCAACGCGTGGAGCTCCTGGCAGAGGCGACGTGCGGTGACGAGGTCGGGCACGTTCTCCCCGAACAGCACCACCCCGCCCAGCCCACCGCGGACGGCCTCGACCAGCCAGTCGGGCAGCGTGGTGCCGGGGAAGCTCCCCAGCAGCACGCCCCGGGCCGCGCGGGTGAGGAGGGGGTGGGTGGAGGGCATCGTGCTCCTTCGGCTGGCTGACGGGGTACGAGGACGACCTCTGGGGTCCGCCCAGTCTGCCGGACGGTACGGCAGGCTTGCCCCCGTGAGCGACCCGAACCCCGCCCCGCTGCTGATCGGCCTCGACGTGGGTGGCACGTCGACGAAGGCGGCCGTCCTCGACGCCGCCGGTCAGGCGCTCGGCCACGCCACGGCCGCCGGCGGGAACCACCGCAGCTCCGCCGGTGACGTGTCGGCCTACCTCCGCCAGGCCGTCACCACCGCCCTCGCCGGCGCGGACCCGGCGCGGGTGGTCGCGGTGGCCGCCGGTATCGCCGGTGCCGGGTCGGCGGCGGGGTCCGAGGTCGCCGAGCGGGTGGCCGGCGACCTGGCCCAGGTGGGGGTGGTCGCGCCGCTGGACGTGCGCACCGACCTGGACATCGCGTTCCTGGCCGCGGCGCCCGCGGGCGACGGCGTGCTGCTGCTCAGCGGCACCGGGGCGGTGGCGGGGCGGTACCGGGACGGACGCCTGACCCGCCGGTGCGACGGTCTCGGGTGGCGGCTGGGTGACGAGGGCTCCGGCTACTGGATCGGCGCGGCGGCGCTGCGGGCCGCCGTCGCCGCGCTGGACGGCCGCGGGGCCCCGACCCGGCTGACCGAGACGCTGGCCGGGCCGCTCGACGTCCGCGCCGTGACCGGGGACGTCCGCCAGGACTGGGTGCGGGCGGCGGCCGCGCTGACCGTCGGGCGGACGGCCGCGCTGGTGCCCGCGGTGGTGTCGGCGGCCGACGCCGGGGACCCGGTGGCAGCCGGTGTCGTCGAGGCGGCCGTCGAGCGGTTGCTCGGCTCCTTCGCGGTGGTGGCCGACGGCGCCCCCGGGTTGGACGTGGTGCTCGCCGGCGGCGTGCTGACCGCCGACGGGCCGGTCCGCGACGGGGTCTCGCGGGCTCTGGTCGAGGCCGGGCACCGGCTGCACCTGAGCACCCGGCCGGTGCTCGGGGCGCTCGTCCTGGCCGCCCAGCTGGCCGGCATGCCACAGCTGGCGCCCGCCTCCGTCACGCTTCCCGCCCCGGTACGTATTGACGAAGCGTCTTGACGTCATATCGACATATTTGTCTTGGGAGCTCGGATAGGGTCGACCGAGGTCGAACTAGGTCGAACGGGAGCTGGGCATGGACGTCCGAGGGGTACGAGGCGCGCTGACGCGCTACCGGGTGATGGCCTGGATCGTCGGGGTGCTGCTCGTGGTGCTCGTCTGCGTCGGGCTGCCGCTGAAGTACCTGGGCGGCGACGACTGGGTGGTGACCGCCACCGGCGTGCCCCACGGCTGGCTGTACATGCTGCTGCTGATCACCGCCTTCGACCTCAGCCGCCGCGTGAAGTGGCCGTGGCGCTGGCTGCTGCTGATCGCCCTCGCCGGCACCGTGCCGTTCCTGTCCTTCGTCGCCGAGCGATTCGCCACCAAGGACGTGCAGGGCCGCCTGGCCAGCACCGCCTCCGAGGACGCGCCCAGTCCCATCCGGGAGTGACCAAACCGACCAGTCGCTAAGTCGACAAGTAGTTAGATCTCTCTAGCTACTCCGAGCAGCGAGGCGATGCGGTCCAGGTCCTCGGCGGAGGCGAAGTCGATCACGATACGACCCCGCCGTGCGCTGCCCTCGACCCGCACCCGGGTGTCCAGCCGGTCGGTCAGGACCTCCGAGACGCGGGTGGCTCCCTCGGGGAGCTCCCGAGGCCGGCGGCGGCGCGGCGGCGGCTCCTGGCCCTGCTCCCCCATGGCGGCCAGCTCCTCGGCCGAGCGCACCGACAGCCCCTCCGCGACGATCCGCTGAGCGAGCCGCTCCTGCCCGGCGGCGTCCGGGACCATCAGGATCGCCCGGGCGTGCCCGGCGCTCAGCACGCCGGCCGCGACACGCCGCTGGACGCTCGACGGCAGCCGCAGCAGCCGGATGGTGTTGGAGATCTGCGGTCGTGAGCGGTGGATGCGCCGAGACAGCTCCTCCTGGGTGCAGCCGAAGTCCTCCAGCATCTGCTGGTACGCAGCCGCCTCCTCCAGGGGGTTCAGCTGGGCGCGGTGCAGGTTCTCCAGCAGGGCGTCCCGGAGCAGGTCGTGGTCCTCGGTCCGCCGCACGATGGCGGGGATGCGCTCCAGACCCGCCTGGCGGGACGCCCGCCAGCGCCGCTCGCCCATGACCAGCTCGTAGCGGTCGTCCCCGAGCGGGCGGACCACCACCGGCTGCAGCAGCCCGACCTCGAGGATGGAGCCGACGAGCTCCCCGAGGGCGTCGTCGTCGAACTCCGTCCGCGGCTGGCGCGGGTTCGGCGTGATCGCGTCCAGGGGGAGCTCGACGAACCGGGAGCCGGCCGGGACGGGGACGTAGGACTCGGACGGTGCCTCCGGCGTCGCGGGGGCGCTGACGGCGTTCCCGCTCCGCTCGCGTGCCGGCTCACCGCCGTCGGGTGGCGCCACCGCTGGTTCTGGGGTCTCCGTGCGCTGGAACAGCTCACCGAGACCTCGTCCCAGCCCTCTGCGCTCTGCCGTGGCCATCAGTACGCTCCTTCCGCGCCGCGTGCGGCGATGTCTGCGGCCGCGTTGAGGTAGGCGATGGCGCCCACCGAGCTGGGTTGGTACGACAGCACGGTCTGGCCGTAGCTGGGCGCCTCGGAGATGCGGACCGACCGGGGGATGAGGGTGGGCAGTGTTTCACGTGGAAAGTGCGCGCGGACCTCGTCCGCCACCTGGCTGGCCAGCCGGGTTCGCCCGTCGAACATGGTCAGCACGATGGTGCTGAGCCGCAGCCGGTTGTTCAGCCCGCCCTTCACCATCTCGATGGTGCGCATGAGCTGGGACACCCCCTCGAGGGCGTAGTACTCGCACTGGATCGGGATGAGGATCTCCTCGGCTGCCACCAGCGCGTTCACGGTGAGCAGGCCCAGCGAGGGAGGGCAGTCCAGGATCACGTAGTCCACCGCGTTCTGCTCGCGGTACGCCGTCAGGGCCTGCTTGAGCCGGTTCTCACGCGACGCGATAGAGACCAGCTCGATCTCGGCCCCCGCCAGGTCGATGGTGGCCGGCAGCACGTGCAGGTGGGGCGCCTCCGGGGAGGCCACCACGTGGCGGCTGATCGGGTCCCCGTCGATGAGGACCTCGTAGGTGCCACCCACGCCGGAATGGTGGTCGACACCCAGAGCGGTGGAGGCGTTCCCCTGCGGATCCAGGTCGATGAGCAGGACCTCCAGCCCGCCCAGCGCCAGTGCGGCCGCCAGGTTCACCGCCGTGGTGGTCTTGCCGACGCCGCCCTTCTGGTTGGCGATGACGACGGTGCGCGGACGGTCCGGCTTCGGGAGCTGGCGCCCGTACGTTTCACGTGGAACACCGCTGCTCTGCTCCTCCTCGGGCGTCAGCGGGGGCGGTCCGGCCTCCGCGTCGTCCATCGCGGCGCGACGCGGGGCGTGCGCCACCTCAGGCGCCGTCTCGGTGCGGGTGGAGGAGGGGTTGGGCGACACAGGCGCTCCCGTTCCGGTCGAGTTTCACGTGGAACACCAGCAGCGGCGGTGCGGTCTGAGGCTCCTACCGAGCCTCGGCGACGTACCCGACGGCAGCCGGCACCGGCTCAGCCTAACGGGATCCCGCGGCTGGTCCGGCCGCCACGCGGTGTCACCGATCGCGCGCTTCGCGCACCCTCACCTCGTCGGCCGACGCGCGCAGGTCACCCGGCTCCACCGCCCAGATCTCGACCGTGTAGGGCGACACGGCGCAGGCCAGGCCCTCGTCCTCCCGGGCCACGGCGAACCACAGCTCCTTGCCGCGCCAGTCGCGGTGGAGCAGCTCGTCGCCGCAGCGCGAGTACCCGTGGGCCACCAGGAGACGTCCCTGGAACGCGCTCGGGTCGGCGGAGAGGCCCGCCTCGGGCAACCGGGCCAGCAGCTCGTCGCGCCGGGCGGGGCTGAGGACCTCACCCGGTCCGGGCGGCACGACTGCCTGCAGCTCGGCCTGGGCGACCTGGGGGACCGACCACCGGGCCACCATCGACCCCACACGTGAGCCGGGCACACCATCCACCACCGTGCAACCGGTGATGAGGACCAGCAGCAGCCCCAGCGACGCGACCTCAGCGCCGGCGGAGACGTACCGCCGTCGTCGGCTCGCTGCTGGGGTGGGCACGCACCGACAGTACCTCCGCCGAGAGCCGCGCCCGGGAGAGCAGCTTCTGGGCCGCCCGGACCTCGTCCTCGGCCGAGGCGCCCTTGAGCAGGATCATCTGCCCGTCGTCGGCCACCAGCGGCTCGCACCAGGGGACCATCTTGGAGAGCGCGCCGACGGCACGCCCCGTCACCACGTCGTACACCTCGTCGTGGTCCTCCGCGCGGGCTCGGACCACCCGGACGCGCTCCTCCAGCTCCAGCTCGTCCACCGCGAGCTGCAGGAACTCCGCCCGTCGCTGGAGCGGCTCGAGCAGCGTCATGCCGAGGTCGGGCCGGGCCAGCGCCAGCGGGATGCCCGGCAGGCCGGCCCCACTGCCGACGTCCACGACGTGGGCGCCCAACGGGAAGAGCGAGGCGACGGCCGCGGAGTTCAGCACGTGGCGCGACCAGAGCCGGCCCGGCTCACGAGGACCGAGCAGACCCCACTCGACACCACGACTTCTCAATATATCGACATATCGAGCCGCTACGTCGCGCTGCTCCCCGAAGACGGCACCGACCTCCGCAGGTACCGGTTCGGGGACGCCCTCCTGCTGCGGCGGCGTGGGCTCGGCCACGGTCAGGCGGGCAGGACCACGACGCGGCGCTGGGGCTCCTCGCCCTCGGACTCGCTGCCCAGGCCGGCCTCGGCCACGGCGTCGTGCACGATCTTGCGCTCGAACGGGTTCATCGGCGCCAGGCGCAGCGACTCACCGGTCTGCTTGACCTCCTGCACGGCGTCGCTGGCCAGGTCGCGGAGCTCCTTGCGCCGGCGCTCGCGGTGCCCGGCGATGTCGAGCATCAGCCGGCTGCGGCGCCCGGTCTCGGTCATCACAGCCAGGCGGCACAGCTCCTGCAGGGCGTCGAGCACCTCGCCGTCGCGCCCGACCAGCACGTCGGCCTCGGTGACCACTGAGACGTGGGCGCGCCCGCCCTCGGTGAAGGTGTCGATGTCGCCGTCCAGGTCGGCGATGTCGAGCAGCTCCTCCAGGTAGTCCGCGGCCACCTCGCCCTCGAGGTCCAGCGGGTCCGTGGGGGCGTCGCTGTCCTCGCCGTCCGCCTGGTCGGGGGCCACGGCGTCCGCGACCTCCAGCGGCTCGGCGTCGGTGCCACGCTCCTGGGTCAGGTCGTCACTCATTCGGGCTCACTTCCTGCATCGGCTGGGGAGCGTCGGGCGCTCCGGGGTCGGGTCGCCGGTCGACGGCGGTGCGGTAGCTGCTACGACCGCGTCTTGCCGCCCCGCTGGGCACGGGTCTGCCGGCGCGGCTGCTGCCGCTGCACGGTCTGGCGCTGCACCCCCGTGCTGGCGGTGGCGGCCTGGGCCGGGAGGCCCTTGTCCTCGCGTGCCTTGTCGGCCTGCTTCGCGGCCAGGGTCTCGGGGTCCTTGCCCTTGGCGCGCTGGCGCTGCTCCCAGAGCTCGTAGGCCTCGGTGCCGGGAGCCGGGTTGCGGCGGATGATGTAGAACTGCTGGCCCATCGTCCACAGGTTCGAGGTCAGCCAGTAGATCAGCACGCCGACGGGGAAGTTCACGCCGCCGACGGCGAAGACCACCGGGAAGATGTAGAGCATGATCTTCTGCTGCTGGGCGAAGGGGCCCTCGAGGGCCTCCTTGGGCATGTTCTTGCGCATCAGCTGCAGCTGGGTGAAGAACATGGTGGCCGTCATCAGCAGGATCAGCACCACCGTGATGACCTTGACCTCCCAGAGGTCGGAGCCCAGGAAGGTGTCGGAGATCCGCGCGCCGAAGATCGTGGAGTCACGCAGCGAGGGGACCAGGATCGGGTCGCGCTCGAGCCAGCTGGCGCCGGAGACGATGGTGCCGCGGGCAGCCCCGTTGAGCACCTGGAAGAGCGCGAAGAAGATCGGCATCTGCAGCAGCAGCGGCAGGCAGGACGCCATCGGGTTGACGCCCTCCTCCCGGTAGAGCTTCATCGTCTCCTGGCCCAGGCGCTCCCGGTCGTGGCCGTACTTCTTCTGCAGCTCGCGCATCTTGGGCTGCACGAGCTGCATGTTGCGGGAGGACTTGATCTGCTTGACGAACAGCGGGATGGTCAGGATCCGCACGACCACGGTGAGGCAGACGATCGACAGCGTCCAGGTCCACCCGGAGTCCGCCCCCAGCAGCGGCGACCACAGGGCGTGGAAGAGCACCAGCAGGCCCGACACCGCCCAGTGCAGCGGCGACATCAGCATGTTGAAGAAGTCGCCGATGGCCGACCACACGCTCAGCGGCGTCAGCAGCGGCACCAGCGTCCCGAGCAGTCCCTCTAGCAATTCACACCTCGTGTCCGGGCCTCGCGGGAGACCTCTGCGGATGGGGCAGTCGTGACCACGGCGGCCGCGACGGGTTCTGTGTCGACCGGCTCACCGATCAGGTTGCGAGCTGGCGGAGGGCAGGGGGCTCCTGCCGGGGTCCGGGCCCGTTCCTCCTGCTCGGCCTGCCACTCCCGGGCCGCCGCCGTCCCTGGTACGGGATCGTACCCGCCCAGGGCCCACGGGTGGCAGCGTGCGAGGCGACGCAGGGCGAGACCAGAGCCGCGCAGCGAGCCGTGCACGGTGACGGCCTCCAGCGCGTAGGCCGAGCAGCTGGGGTGGTAGCGGCAGACCTGGCCGTACAGCGGGCTCACCACCAGTCGGTAGATCTTGAGCAGTGCGATCAGCACGTACCTCACGAGGCGCTCCCGAGACGTCGCCGGACCCGGCCGAGCGCGTCCGAGAGGTCGCCCGCGAGCCGCGCGGGCTCACCGGAGGCCGCGGGCAGCGCCCGGACCACCAGGCGGCAGTCGGCCGGCAGCGTGTCGAGCTCGCCGGCCACCAGGTGGCGCAGCCGTCGCTTCACCCGGTTGCGGGAGACGGCGTCACCGACCGCCTTGGAGACCACGAAACCCACCCTGACGGGGGAGCCGGTGGCCTGGTCGTCGAGCCTGGCGTGCACCACCAGGCTGGGGCGGCCGGCCCGCACACCAGCGCGGATCGTGCGGGCGAACTCGCCCGACGACCGCATCCGGTGCGGAGCCGGCAGCACGACGGGTCAGGAGGAGAGCTGCGCGCGGCCCTTGCGGCGGCGCGCGGCCAGGATGGCGCGGCCGGCGCGGGTACGCATCCGGAGACGGAAGCCGTGGGTACGGCTGCGACGCCGGTTGCTCGGCTGGAACGTGCGCTTGCTCATTGGACGAGCTCCCAAGTGGTCGATCTGCAGAGGTCATTGCCGCCCGTTTCCGGGCACACGCCACAGCGGCGCCGGCTCAGCGACCTGCCCACGATACGCGGGCGGCCGGGGACGGTCAAAATCCGCGGACCAGCCGGGACGGCTGCGAGGCCGCTGTCCAGTCGACACGCCGTCGACGGGTTCGACCGCTGTCCACAGGGTTGCCAAGGCACCCGCCCGTTGTTAGGTTCCCCGGGTCAGCAACCGGCTGCCCGCCGGTGCCGTCCCGGTCCTCCGAGACCCGCCGGGTGTTTACCCACACCCTGTGGACAACTGTGTGGACCACTGACACGACCGTAGTAGCCGTGCCCCGTCGGGCACAGACGAGCCTGGGGAGTCCTGTTGAGCGAGCCCTCCCCGGATCCTCTCGGAGCGGCTGACCCGCTGGCCTCGGCCTGGCGCCACGTGGTCAGCACCGCACCGGTCGAGGCCCGGCCCTGGCTGCGCGCCACCCAGCCCCTCACCATGCACGGCTCCACCCTGGTCGTCGCCGTCCCCAACGACTTCACCCGCAACCAGATCGAGCTGAAGCACCGCCTGGGCATCGAGGAACGCCTCTCCGAGCACTACGCCCACCCGACCCAGCTGGCGCTGACGGTCGACCCGCGGCTGGAGGAGCTCCCGCCGGCGGCACCCGAGGCCGACCCGGTGCCCGGCCGCCGCGGCGAGGACCCCGACGACGCCACCAGCTACGCCAGCCCGGCCCCCCGCGACCCGGCTCCGGCCTTCGTGGCCCGCGAGCCGGTGCCCCAGCACGCCGGCGCCGCCTCGCCGGGGACGCAGAGCCGGCTGAACCCGCAGTACACCTTCGAGAGCTTCGTCATCGGGTCCTCCAACCGCTTCGCCCACGCCGCCGCGGTGGCCGTGGCCGAGGCGCCCGGCAAGGCCTACAACCCGCTGCTGATCTACGGCGACTCCGGTCTGGGGAAGACGCACCTGCTCCACGCACTGGGCCACTACGTGCGCAACTACTTCGAGCGCGTCCGGGTGCGCTACGTCTCCACCGAGGAGCTCACCAACGACTTCATCAACGCGATCTCGGAGAACCGCACCGCGGAGTTCCGCCGCCGCTACCGCGACGTCGACGTGCTGCTGATCGACGACATCCAGTTCCTGGAGAGCAAGATCCAGACCCAGGAGGAGTTCTTCCACACCTTCAACACCCTCCACAACGCGCAGAAGCAGATCGTGATGACCTCCGACCGCCCGCCCAAGGCGCTGGAGGCCCTCGAGCCGCGGCTGCGCAGCCGGTTCGAGATGGGTCTGCTCACCGACGTGCAGCCGCCGGACCTGGAGACGCGCATCGCCATCCTGCGCAAGAAGGCGTCCCAGGAGCGGCTGACGGCGACCCCCGACGTGCTGGAGTTCATCGGCAGCCGGATCCAGACCAACATCCGCGAGCTCGAGGGCGCCCTCATCCGGGTCACCGCCTTCGCCAGCCTCAACCGCCAGCCGGTCACCATGGAGCTGGCCGAGGAGGTCCTCAAGGATCTCATCCCGCCCGGCGGTGAGGCCGAGATCTCGCTGCAGACGATCATCGCCACCACGGCCGCCTACTTCGACCTGACCGTCGACGACGTCTGCGGCGCCTCGCGCACCCAGCAGCTCGTCCAGGCCCGTCAGATCGCGATGTACCTGTGCCGCGAGCTGACCGACATGTCGTTGCCCAAGATCGGCCAGGCCTTCGGCCGCGACCACACCACGGTGATGCACGCCGAGCGCAAGATCCGCACCCAGATGTCCGAGCGTCGCTCGACCTACAACCACGTCACCGAGGTGACGAACCGGATCAAGCAGGCCTCCTCCCGCTGAGCGGGGCCGCACGCCCCGCCTCGGCCCCGCCTCCTCATCGCCCCGCCTCCTCATCGCACCGCCTCCCTCACCGCCCCGTCTCCTCACCGGACAGCCTCCTCACCGCCACGGGTCCCGCCGGTGGCGGCGCTCGTGCTGCCCACCCACGGTCGGCCCGCGGGTCCGCGTCGCACCGGACCAGTGGTACCGGTGGAATGACAGACCAGTGCCGTACTGGACCGAATTGCACGGGTGGAAGTCTTACCCACAGCTGTGTGCACACCTGTGGAAAACTGGGGAGAAATGCCCAGGCCGGCGGTGCGCGCTGGGGACGGGTCTCCCGCGGTGCGTAGCCGAAGCACAACTACTCCCCGTGTAGTTCTGGGTCGTCCCCAGGGCGGTCCACGGCCCCGAAAGGCCGCTGACGAGCGCGGACGGGTGTTGTCCACAGATTCCACACCGGTGATGACTACGACGTACTGACACATGTCCTGATCCGTTCGAAGTCATCCGGGCCCGAGCTGTGGATGTCGCACGTCCGAGGACGGGGCCCGTCGGGCGGTGGCCGACGCGGTCGGCGGATCGCTAGAGTTCCAGCACTGCCTCGCCGCAGCGGCGCCCACGGACCGGGCCGACCGGGGCCGTCGAGGACTACGATCGACGCGGCCGCGCCGCGCGAGGAGGACTGGTGAAGATTCGACTGGAACGCGACGTTCTCGCCGAGGCCGTCCAGTGGGCTGCACGCAGCCTGCCGACGCGGCCGAGCGTCCCGATCCTGGCCGGCCTGCTGATCCGCACCTCCGACGAGGCCGTCGTGCTGTCCAGCTTCGACTACGAGACCTCCACCCAGGTCCACGCCCGGGCCCAGGTCAGCGACGAGGGCCAGGTGCTGGTCTCGGGGCGCCTGCTCTCCGACATCTGCCGCTCGCTGCCCAACAAGCCGGTCGACATCAGCACCGACGACTCCCGGATGGAGCTCACCTGCGGCAGCGCCCGGTTCACCCTGCAGACGCTGCCGGTGGCGGACTACCCGGCGCTGCCGACCATGCCGGAGCAGACCGGCACGGTCGCCAGCGACGAGTTCGCCCGCGCGGTGTCGCAGGTCGTGGTGGCCGCCGGCCGCGACGAGCTGCTGCCGGTCTTCACCGGTGTCCGGATGGAGATCGATGGCGAGACCATCTCGCTGCTGGCGACCGACCGCTACCGGATGGCGCTCAAGGAGCTCACCTGGTCCCCGGCCTCCCCCTCCAGCAGCGGGGCGGCGCTGGTGCCGGCCAAGGTGCTGGCCGACACGGCACGGTCGATGACGGCCGGTGAGAGCGTGTCGATCAGCCTCTCCGGCGCCTCCCAGGGCGACGGCCTGATCGGCTTCCAGGGCACCGGCTCCGGCGGTCAGCGCGAGACCACCACCCGGCTGCTCGACGGGGAGTTCCCCAAGGTGCGGCACCTGATGAGCATCCAGCCCCAGCTGACCGTCCGCGGCGCCACGGCGGAGATCATCGACGCGGCCAAGCGCGTCGCCCTGGTCGCCGAGCGCAACACCCCGCTGCGGATGCTGATCGGCGACGGCACCATCACCCTCGAGGCGGCCACCGGCGACCAGGCGCAGGCCTCGGAGGCGCTGGCCGCCACCGTCGACCTGCACGGTGCGGCCGAGCCGTCGCTGGAGGCCGCCGGCTTCAACCCGAACTACCTGCTGGACGCCCTCGGCGCGCTGGACGCCCCGTTCGTCGACTTCGCGTTCACCGCCCCGGGCAAGCCCTGCCTGCTGACCGGGCTGGCCGAGCTGGACGGCGAGCCGATGACCGACTACCGCCACGTCATCATGCTGATGCGGCTGCCCGCCTCACGCTGATCGGGGTAACCCCTCGACGGCAGCACCGACCGGGTGCGCCCCGCACCGACCGAAAGGGACGCGACATGCAACTGGGACTCATCGGACTGGGGAAGATGGGCGGCAACATGCGCGAGCGGGTGCGTCGCGCCGGCCACACGGTGGTGGGCTACGACACCAACCCCGAGATCTCCGACGTCGCCGACCTCCCGGCCCTGGTCGAGCAGCTCACCGAGTCGCCGCGGGTGGTGTGGGTGATGGTCCCCGCCAAGTTCGTGAGCCCGGTCGTGCAGGAGCTCGCCGGTCTGCTGGACGAGGGCGACGTGGTCGTCGACGGCGGCAACTCCAAGTGGATCAACGACCACCACCACGCCGACCTGCTGGGCGCCAAGGGCATCGGCTACGTCGACTGCGGGGTCTCCGGCGGTGTCTGGGGGCTGGAGAACGGCTACGCGCTGATGTGCGGCGGCTCGGTGGAGGACGTGGCCAAGGTGCAGCCCGTCTTCGACGCCCTCAAGCCGCCGGGGGAGTACGGCTTCGTGCACGCGGGCGAGGTGGGCGCGGGGCACTTCGCCAAGATGGTCCACAACGGCATCGAGTACGCGATCATGCAGGCCTACGCCGAGGGCTGGGAGCTGCTGGCCGCCTCCGGCGAGGTCACCGACGTCCCGGCCGTGTTCGAGTCCTGGCGCGAGGGCACGGTGATCCGTTCCTGGCTGCTGGACCTGGCCTGCCTGGCGCTGGCGAAGGACCCCAACCTCGAGGGCATCCGCGGCTACGCCGAGGACTCCGGCGAGGGCCGCTGGACGGTCGAGGCCGCCATCGACCTCGCCGTGCCGGCCCCGGCCATCTCCGCCTCGCTGTTCGCCCGCTTCGCCTCCCGCCAGGACGACTCCCCGGCGATGAAGATGGTCGCCGCGATGCGCAACCAGTTCGGCGGTCACGCCACGATGGCCGAGCACGCCGGCGAGGACCCCGACACCCGCAGCGACACCAGCGAGACCGGCCCGGGCGCGCAGGGCGTCAGCAAGGTGTGACCGGGCCGGTTGCCCGGCCGGGGGAGGGGCCGAGGTGTTCGTCGACCACCTGAGCCTGGCCGACTTCCGCTCCTACCGGGAGGTCGACCTCGCCCTGACGGCCGGCGTGACGACCTTCGTCGGCGCCAACGGGCAGGGCAAGACCAACCTGGTCGAGGCGGTGGAGTACCTGTCCACCCTCTCCTCGCACCGGGTGTCCTCCGACGCCCCGCTGATCCGCGCCGGGGCCGAGCGCGCCGTCGCCAGGGCCAGGGTGCGGGCCGGGCTGGACGACGACCGGGCGCTGGTGCTCGAGATCGAGATCACCGCGGGGCGGGCCAACCGCGCCCGGCTCAACCGGGCGCCGCTGCGGAGCCCGCGCGAGCTGCTGGGGGCGCTGCGGACCGTGGTGTTCAGCCCCGAGGACCTGGCCGTGGTGAAGGGCGACCCGTCGGAGCGGCGGGCCTTCCTCGACGCGCTGGTGATCAGCCGCTGGCCCCGGATGGCCGGGGTGCGGGCCGACTACGACCGGGTGCTGCGGCAGCGCACCACCCTGCTGAAGTCGCTCGCCGGACGCTCCCGGGGGCCGGCCGGCGGCGAGGACGCGGCCGCCACCCTCGAGGTGTGGGACGACAACCTGGCCCGGCTGGGCGCGGAGGTCGTCCACGCCCGGATGCGCACGCTGGCAGAGCTCGTGCCGCACACCGCGACCTGGTACGCCGACATCGCCCCCACCAACAACACGGCCACCGCCCGCTACCGCAGCGCGCTGCTGCCCGGGGCCGAGGACGCCACGCCCGAGCCGGGCGAGCAGGAGATCCCCGGACGGGACGAGCTCGAGCAGCGGATCCTGGCCGAGCTGGCGCGACGGCGGTCCGACGAGCTGCAGCGCGGGCTGACCCTGGTCGGTCCCCACCGCGACGACGTGGTGCTCGGTCTCGGCCCGCTGCCGGCCAAGGGCTACGCCTCCCACGGCGAGTCCTGGTCGCTGGCGCTGTCGCTGCGGCTGGGGGCGATGGCCCTGCTGCGCAGCGAGGACGTCTTCCCGGTGCTGATCCTCGACGACGTCTTCGCCGAGCTCGACGCCACCCGCCGCGAGCGGCTGGCCGCCGGGGTCGCCGACGCCGAGCAGGTGCTGGTGACCGCCGCGGTCGGCTCGGAGGTGCCGCCGGTGCTGCGCGGGCAGCGCTTCGACGTGGCTGCGGGGGAGGTGACGCCCGGTGGCTGATCCGCAGCGCCCCGGTGAAGACGAGCCGGGCACCCCGACGCCGGAGGAGGCCGGGGCCGCGGTCCCGCCGGTCGAGCACGACGACACCGGCCTCGACGTCGCCCGCAGCATCAGCCGCCAGCTCCGCGCCGCGGGCCGGGGCGCCGGGGCCGCTCGGCGCCGCCGCCGCCGTCGCGACGCTCCCGGCGGGGTGCAGTCCTCCGGCGCCGGCAAGGACGCCCGGGACCCGCAGCTCATCGGCGAGGCCCTCGAGGCGCTGCTCGAACGGCAGGGCTGGTCGACCACGGTCAACCTGCACCTGCTGCTGGGACGCTGGCCCGCGCTGGTCGGTCCGGTGAACGCCGAGCACTCCCGGCCCGAGGGCTACGCCGACGGGGTGCTCACCGTGCGGGCGGACTCCACGGCGTGGGCCACGTCGCTGCGCACCATGGCCCCGCAGCTGGTGGCGCGTCTGAACGAGCAGCTCGGGCAGGGCACGGTGGTCCGCATCACCGTGCTGGGCCCCGACGTCCCCTCCTGGAAGCACGGCCGGCGCAGCATCCGGGGAGCCCGAGGGCCTCGCGACACCTACGGCTGAGCGCCGCCGGACCCTACGATGCTTCCGACATGACCACCATCAGCTCCGTGCTCGCCGAGGCGCTGCGCCTGGCCGCCCGCACCGGTCAGCTGTGGTGGCGGCTGTGGCCCCAGCTGATCGGGGTGCTGCTGCTGGGCTGGGTCGGCTACTACCTCGCGCTGATCGCCTCGGTCGAGCTCACCACCAACGCCGCCTGGGTGGTGGTGCCCACCTTCGCCGCCGGACTCGTCTCGCTGCTGGCCAGCATCGTCATCACCCTGCGGCTGGTCGCCTCCCAGCTGGGGGTGACGGCGCTGGTGCGCAGCGTCAGCGGCCCCGCGGCGCTCGACGCACCCGACGACGAGGACGACGACCGGGACGCCAGCGTGGTGCGGCTGCTGATCATCACGCTGCTGCCCTTCCTCGCCGTGTACGCCTCCTTCGGCTACGTCGACGACCTGGCCAGCGAGCTGGCGCTGCTGTCGGGCTACACCGCCGGCCTCGGCGACAGCGTGCTGGGCCGGCTCAACCCGGTCGGCAGCACCCGCGCCGTGCTCACCGTGGTGGCGGCGGTGGTCGGGCTGTACCTGCTGCGTCGGGTCGTGGACGCCTGCTACCAACGCACCCGGTGGCGCCTGCTGGGGCTGGCCACGGCCTTCGTCGAGGCCTGCTTCCTGCTGCTGACGGTGCTCAGCGCCTTCCGGCTGGTCGAGCAGGTGCAGCTGTGGTGGAGCGACCGGCGCCTGGTCGGCTGGTGGGACACCCTGCTGGCCGACCTGGCCGCCGGCTTCGCCGTGCTCCGCGTCGACCTCCCCGAGGTGCTGCAGCGGATCGGCACCTTCGGCGGGGAGGTGCTGTGGCCGGTGTTCTGGGAGCGGATCACCGAGCCGGTCGCGTGGCTGGCCATGGCCGCCCTGGTGTTCGGCTCGCGGGTCGTCTCCGTGGCAGACCTGTGGCGCAAGGGCGAGCCGCTGTCGGCGCGCCTGCCGGGCGCGCGGCGGATGCGGATCGCCCGGCGGCTGCAGCAGGAGGCCACCGGCTCCACCGGTGTGCGCCGCGTGGTGCTGCAGGCCCAGGAGGCGCTGCTGGGCGACATCGACGACAAGTACCTGCCCACGCTGCAGTCGCTGCGGCTGGTGCTCCGCGCCGGTGCGGTGTTCCTCGGCGCCTACGTCCTGACGTTCACCGCCATGCGGCTGCTCGGCCTGGGGCTGGAGGTGACCGTGCGGGCGCTGATCGGCGGCCGCGACGGCGACACCTGGGTGCTGCTGCAGCCCTTCCTGGCCCTGGACGACACCGTGCTGACCACCTCGGTGCAGGTGACGCTGCTGGCCGTCGCGTTCTCCCGGGCGCTCAGCATCTTCGCCGACCGCGCCCCGGAGGAGCCGGCGGCGACCGCGTCCCGGCCGCCGCGGCTGCCGGTCGGGGTGACGCGCCGGCTGCGGCCGGTGGGCCAGCTCGGCGTGGCCCTCGCCCTCTGCCTGGTGCTGGCCGCGGCCGATGTGCTCATCGACCGCACCGGCGAGGTCGACGTCGCCCGCACCCGGGTGGGGGAGCCGGGGCCGCTGGGCGAGCGGGTGGTCACCGTGTCCGACCCCACCTTCGGCCAGCTGCTCCGTGCCCAGGGCGACACCGAGGCCGAGATCGGCACGCCCGGTGCCTTCGTCGTCGTGCCCGTCGAGGTGGCGAGCCCCGGTCGCAGCGGTCCGCAGGTCGCGGCGGAGCTGGTCCACGGCGAGCGCCGCTACACCAGCCAGTTCTCCTCCACCGGCATCGGCCCGGACGCCGGTTTCGTCAGCCGCGGCGACTTCGTCTTCGAGGTCGACACCGCCGACATCGGTCCGAACCTGCGGCTGGAGCTGAGCCTGCGGGAGCTGTACTCGGGCTACTCGCCCCTGCTCGAGGTCGACCTGGGACTGGACAGCGGGCGCGCGGAGCGGGTCCGGGCCGACCTGGGAGGCAGCATCGTCGACTTCCAGCCCTTCCCCGCCACCCGGGGGATCACGCCGTGAGCCCCACCGACGACGGCGGCCAGCTCTCCTGGGCGCTGGCCCGCCGGCCCTGGCCGGTGCTGGTGGTGGCGCTCTGCCTCGCCGCCCTGCTGTGCGCGGGCTGGGTGGTCTGGGTGAGCGCCAACACCGGCGAGCTGACCCGGCCGGCCGCCGACGGCGACCGGGCCACCGTGGGCGGGACCGGCTACCGCCTGGTGGAGCTGTACACCACGGACCGGCTGACCGACGCCGCCGGCGGGGAGGACCAGCTGCCCGAGCCGCAGGCGACGTTCGTGGTGGCCCGGCTGGAGGTCGACACCCGCGGCACCGAGGCGGTCCCGAACGAGCTCGACGGCGGCGAGCCGTTCGTCTACTGCGGCACCGAGCTGCTGGGGGCCGACGGCATGGTCTGGCAGGCGGAGGCGCCGGTGGTGCAGCGGGAGGTGCCGAGCAGCTGCGAGGCCGGCCGCGAGCAGCCGATGGAGCAGGTCTTCATGGTACCGGCGGCCCAGGTCGACGAGATCCGCGGCGTGGTGGTGCGGCGCTCCTTCGGCCCTGGGGTCGAGCGGGTGCTCGCCCCGGTTGGCTAGGGCGCGGGTGCTCGCCCCCGTCGGGTGAGGGGCCGTCAGTAGGGCTCCTCCGGCAGCACGGTCAGCGGCAGGTAGACCGCGTAGGCGTCGTCGGTCTTGTTCCAACTGCGCTGGCCGCCGCCCAGCCCCAGGACGTAGTTGTCGGTGTACTCCATCTCGAAGGCCCCCAGCAGCACGACGTCGCTGGGTTCGTAGTCGTCGGGGAGCGTGAAGCGGACCTCCAGCGGCAGCGCCGGTGCGCCCGGGGCCACGAAGTCGCGGGTGTTGACGCTGAGCTCCTCGAAGCTCGAACCCAGGGCGACGGCCTCGATCGTGGCCGTCAGCGGGCCGGGGACGCCGCGCACCACCAGGCTGCCGAACTCGCCGTAGCGCGGGGCCTGCGGCTCGTCGGTGGGGTTGCGGACGGTGCCGCTGACCGTCAGCTGGTGCTCCCAGACGCCGTCGACGCCCTGGGTGCGGCGCACGGTGGCGGAGTCGAAGGTGTACACCAGCTGGTGGCAGTCGAGCTCGGCGCCCGGCGCCATCACCGTCAGCCGGTCCGTGCGGCGCTCGAACCCGCCGAGGGCGGCCACCAGCCCCAGCAGCAGGGCCAGCACCAGCACCGGCACCCCGACACGGACCCACCGCGGCACCCGGAGCGGGGGTGCGGGCTCGGGCCAGTCCCGGCTGAGGGGGCGCTGGTCGAGCCACGTGCCCGGTGCCGGCTGCATGCCCGGCATGCTAGCGGGGCTGCTCCCGGCCGGGGATGGGCGTCCTCCTCGCCACCTCCGTCGGCGGCGATCTGAGGCCCTGGGACCCCCCGGGTGCATACGGGGGCTCGTCGGACACCCCCGCAACGGGCCTGGGAGGCCCTCAACGGCCCCCAGACGGCATCTGGGTGCACAGACCCGCCCACCAATCCGGGCATCCACCGCCGCGACCGGGTAGACTGAGAGGGCACAACGTCGTCGCCCGGGGAGTGAGTTCTCACCTCCGGGCGACCCATGTCCGACAGGAGCCCCCGTGAGCCAGTCCCCCGCTGCCGAGCCCTTCGACGAGTCCGAGGAGGGCCCCACCGACGCAGCGGGCAGCCACTTCGAGCTGGGCGAGTCGACCGGGCACCGCGTCGAGGGAGCCTACGACGCCAGCTCCATCAGCGTCCTCGAGGGGCTGGAGGCCGTCCGCAAGCGTCCCGGCATGTACATCGGCTCCACCGGCGAGCGCGGTCTGCACCACCTCGTGCAGGAGATCGTCGACAACGCGGTGGACGAGGCGCTGGCCGGCTACTGCGACACCATCGAGGTCATCCTGCTGGCCGACGGCGGGGTCCGCGTCACCGACAACGGCCGCGGCATCCCGGTGGGCATCCACCCCACCGAGGGCATCCCCACCGTGACCCTGGTGCTCACGGTGCTGCACGCCGGCGGCAAGTTCGGCGACGGCGGCTACAAGGTCTCCGGCGGTCTGCACGGCGTCGGCAGCTCGGTGGTCAACGCGCTCTCCTCCAAGCTGCTGGTCGACGTCCAGGTGGACGGCTACCACTGGCGGCAGTCCTTCTCCCTCGGCGTCCCGGACGGCGAGCTGGAGCGGGGTGAGCCGACCGACGCCACCGGCACCGCGATCACCTTCTACCCCAGCGCGGACATCTTCGAGACGACCGAGTTCTCGTACCAGACGCTGGCCAGCCGGCTCCGCGAGATGGCCTTCCTCAACAAGGGCCTGTCCATCACGATCGTCGACGAGCGCCCGGGCCACGTCGACGACGGCGGCGAGCAGGTCCGCGAGACCTTCCGCTACGAGCACGGGCTGGTCGACTACGTCCGCCACCTGACCCAGTCCAAGGACCCGATCCACCCCACGGTGATCGGGATCGAGGCCGAGGCCACCGCCCAGGGCATGAGCCTGGAGGTCGCCATGCAGTGGAACACCTCCTTCACCGAGTCGGTGCACACCTTCGCCAACACCATCAACACCCACGAGGGCGGCACCCACGAGGAGGGCTTCCGCTCCGCGCTGACCAACACGGTCAACAAGTGGGGTGAGACCTGGGGGCTGATCAAGAAGCGCGAGGACCGCGTCTCCGGCGACGACGTCCGCGAGGGACTCACCGCGATCGTGTCGGTCAAGCTGTCCGAGCCGCAGTTCGAGGGCCAGACCAAGACCAAGCTCGGCAACACCGAGGCGCGCAGCTTCGTCCAGCGGGTGATCAACGACCGGCTCGGGGACTGGTTCGAGCAGAACGTCAACGAGGGCAAGGACATCGTCCGCAAGTCCCAGGCGGCCGCGCAGGCCCGGCTCGCCGCCCGCAAGGCCCGCGACCTGGCCCGCAACCGCAAGGGTCTGCTCGGCAGCGCCGGCCTGCCCGGCAAGCTGGCCGACTGCCAGTCCACCGACCCCCGCGAGTGCGAGGTGTTCATCGTCGAGGGCGACTCCGCCGGCGGCTCGGCCAAGGGTGGGCGCGACCCGCGCATCCAGGCGATCCTGCCCATCCGCGGGAAGATCCTCAACGTCGAGAAGGCGCGGATCGACAAGATCCTCCAGAACAACGAGGTCCAGGCGATCATCTCCGCCCTGGGCACCGGCATCCAGGAGGAGTTCGACATCGACAAGCTGCGCTACCACAAGGTCGTGATGATGGCCGACGCCGACGTCGACGGCGCCCACATCCGCACCCTGCTGCTGACGCTGATGTTCCGCTTCATGAAGCCGCTGGTCGAGGCCGGCCACGTCTACCTGGCCCAGCCGCCGCTGTTCCGGCTCCGGTGGACCAACGCCCCCCACGAGCTCGCCTACACCGACGAGGAGCGTGACGGCCTCCGCGACGCCGGGCTGGCGGCGGGCAAGAAGCTGCCCAACGTCAACCCGATCCAGCGCTACAAGGGTCTGGGCGAGATGGACGCCGACGACCTGTGGCAGACCACCATGAACCCCGAGCAGCGCGTGCTGCTGCAGGTGACGCTGGACGACGCCGCCCGCGCCGACGAGATGTTCACCATCCTGATGGGTGAGGACGTGGAGCAGCGCCGCGCCTTCATCCAGCGCAACGCCAAGGACGTCCGCTTCCTCGACATCTGAGCCGGCCGGTGCGGCGGCGACGCCGCACCGCGGCCCGCCCGCACGACCTCACCTGACGCCCCGGTCCGCTCCGGGGGCACGACGAGAGAGAACGATGACCGACACCCCGATCGAACCGCCGACCGAGCGCACCGAGCCGATCGACCTGCAGGTCGAGATCCAGCGCTCCTACCTCGACTACGCGATGAGCGTGATCGTGGGCCGCGCGCTGCCGGACGTCCGCGACGGGCTCAAGCCGGTGCACCGGCGGGTGCTCTACGCCATGTACGACGGCGGCTACCGCCCCGACCGCGGCTGGAACAAGTGCTCCCGGGTGGTCGGCGAGGTGATGGGTCTGTACCACCCGCACGGCGACGGGGCGATCTACGACACCCTGGTGCGGCTGGCGCAGCCCTGGGTGATGCGGGCGCCGCTGGTGTCCGGGCAGGGCAACTTCGGCTCGCCGGGCAACGACAAGGCCGCGGCCATGCGGTACACCGAGTGCAAGATGGCGCCGCTGGCCATGGAGATGGTCCGCGACATCGACGAGAACACCGTCGACTTCAAGCCCAACTACGACAACCGCGAGACCGAGCCGGTCGTGCTCCCCTCGCGGTTCCCCAACCTGCTGGTCAACGGCTCCACCGGCATCGCGGTCGGGATGGCCACCAACATCCCGACCCACAACCTGCGCGAGGTGGCCGCGGCCGTCCAGTGGTCGCTGGAGCACCCGGACGCCAGCGCCGAGGAGCTGCTCGAGGCCGCGATGGAGCGCGTCCAGGGGCCCGACTTCCCCTCGGGTGCGCTGATCGTGGGTCGTCAGGGCATCGAGGAGGCCTACCGGACCGGCCGCGGCTCGGTGGTGATGCGGGCGGTGATCAGCCTCGAGGAGGAGGCCCGCACGGGCCGCCAGCTGCTGGTGGTGACCGAGCTGCCCTACATGGTCAACCCCGACAACCTGGCGCTGAAGATCGCCGAGCTGGTGAACGCCGGACGGATCACCGGCATCGCCGACATCCGCGACGACACCTCCACCCGCACCGGTCAGCGGCTGGTGATCGTGCTCAAGCGCGACGCCCAGCCGCGGGTGGTGATGAACAACCTTTACAAGCACACGCAGCTGCAGGACACCTTCGGCTGCAACATGCTGGCCCTGGTCGACGACGTGCCCCGCACGCTGAGGCTGGACCAGTTCATCTCGCACTGGATCGCGCACCAGCTCGAGGTCATCCAGCGCCGCACCCAGTACCGCCTCGACGACGCCGAGGCCAAGGCCCACATCTACCGGGGTCTCGTCAAGGCGCTCGACGCCCTGGACGAGGTCATCGCGCTGATCCGCCGCAGCCCCAGCACCGAGGAGGCGCGCACCGGGCTGAAGCAGCTGCTCGACATCGACGACCTGCAGGCCAACGCCATCCTCGACATGCAGCTGCGGCGGCTGGCCGCGCTGGAGCGGCAGAAGATCGTCGACCAGCTGGCCGAGTACGAGCGGCTGATCGCCGACCTCAAGGACATCCTGGCCACCCCGGCCCGGCAGCGTCGGATCGTCTCCGAGGAGCTGGGCGAGATCGTGGCCAAGTACGGCGACGACCGGCGGACCCAGATCGTCCGCGCCGACGGCGACCTCTCCGACGAGGACCTGATCCCCGACGAGGACGTGGTGGTCACCATCACCCGCGGCGGCTACGCCAAGCGCACCCGCAGCGACCTCTACCGGGTGCAGAAGCGCGGCGGCAAGGGCGTCCGGGGCGCGACGCTGCGCGCCGACGACGAGGTCGAGCACATGTTCGCCACCACGAACCACCACTGGATCCTGTTCTTCACCAACATGGGCCGGGTCTACCGGGCCAAGGTGTGGCAGCTGCCCGAGGCCGGGCGGGACGCCCGCGGCGGGCACGTGGCCGGGCTGCTGTCCTTCCTGCCCGAGGAGCGGATCGCGCAGGTGCTCGACATCCGCGGCTACGACGACTCCGAGTACCTGCTGCTGGCCACCCGCAAGGGACTGGTGAAGAAGACCGCGCTGCGCGCCTACGACTCGCCGCGGCAGGCCGGGGTCATCGCGATCAACTTCCGCGACGACGACGAGCTGATCGGCGCCGCGAAGTGCTCCGGCGACGACGACGTGCTGCTCATCTCCCGCAAGGGGCAGGCCATCCGCTTCGCCGCCGACGACACCCAGCTGCGTCCGATGGGCCGGGCCACCTCCGGGGTCACGGGCATGAAGTTCCGCGACGGCGACGAGCTGCTGTCGATGTCGATCATCGGCTCCGACATGCCCGAGGACGACCGCTACGTCTTCACCGTCACCGACGGCGGCTACGGCAAGCGCACCGCCGTGTCGGAGTACCGCCAGCAGGGCCGCGGTGGTCTGGGCATCAAGGCGATGCGGCTCAACGAGGACCGCGGCCAGCTCGTCGGCGGCATCGTGGTCCGCGAGTCCGACCAGGTGCTGGCCATCAAGACCAGCGGCCAGGTGACCCGCAGCGCCGTCGCCGAGGTGGCGGTGAAGGGCCGCGACACCATGGGCGTCCGCTTCGTCGGCGTCCGCGACGGGGACGCCGTCGCCGTCATCGCGATCAACCCCGAGACGGCCGTCGCGGAGGAGGTCGAGCACCAGGCCGCGGTCGCTGCCGAGGAGGTCGAGCAGGAGGCCGCCGAGCAGGCCATCGAGGTCGAGTCCGACACGGTGGCGGCGCCTGCCGGTTCCGAATCTGGCTCCCGTGGCGATAATGGGTCACTGACGCCGGACGGTACCGATCCGGTGACCGACAACGCGGCAGGCTCCACCGGCTCCGAGAACGGGACGCCGGAGGCCGACGCCGGGGAGGACGACACGGGTGAGTGATCGCACGAAGGTCACCGACGGGACCGCCGAGGACGCGCCCACCAGGGCCGACCGGGTCATGGGACGCGCCGGCGGCACGTCCGGCCAGGGCGGCAGCGCCGCGCCTCAGCGTCCCGCCGCCGTGCCGGCCGCCGAGGCCGCGCCGACGTCGCAGCCGGGACGTCCCACCGACGGCTGGGCGCGGACGGCGC
Source organism: Auraticoccus cholistanensis (assembly GCF_009742705.1). Classification (GTDB taxonomy): domain Bacteria; phylum Actinomycetota; class Actinomycetes; order Propionibacteriales; family Propionibacteriaceae; genus Auraticoccus; species Auraticoccus cholistanensis. The sequence continues at coordinate 3,377 of NZ_WPCU01000004.1, read as the reverse complement.
CAGGTGCGAAGCCCGGCTCCGACGACGACACCCCCACCCGGGTGAACCCGGCGGTGCCCCCGCTGACGTCGCCCGGCGGCCGAGGGGAGGCCGGCGCTCCGGCTCGTCCGGCGCAGCGGGCCCGCCAGGAGCCCGCCCAGGGCGGGCAGCCGGCGGCGCCGGCGACCTCGGGCGACACCGACACCACCCGCACCCTGGTCGGCAGCGGGGCCCTGGGTGCGGTGACCTCCTCGATGGAGCGACCGACGGCGACCAGCACCCAGACGCCGGCGACGGGGGAGACCCGGCCGGCCGCGCGCTCGGCCTCCCGCCGGCAGCGTCGCGCCCGGCTGCGGCTGTCGCGCATCGACCCGTGGTCGGTGATGAAGACGTCGTTCCTGTTCTCGATCGCGCTCGGCATCGCGGGCTGGGTGGCGGTGGCCTTCGTCTGGTGGGTGATCCAGACCTCCGGCCTGTTCGGCTACATCAACACGATCGTCGCCGACATGCTGTCCGCTCCCGGCGACGCCGACCCCTTCCGGCTCGAGGCCTACGTCAACGGCTCCCGGGTGCTGGGGCTGACCGCCCTGCTCGGGGTGATCGACGTGCTGCTGATGACCGCGCTGTGCACGGTGGCGTCGTTCCTGTACAACCTGTCGGCCACCATGCTGGGTGGGCTGCAGGTGACGCTGGCCGAGACCGACGACTGAGCGCGTGCGCCGGTCTCCGAGTTGAGGGCGTGGCGTCCGGTGGGCTAACCTTGCCCCTCGGTGCACGCACCGCCGGCGATCCGCTCCCGGGCCTATAGCTCAGACGGTTAGAGCGCTGCCCTGATAAGGCAGAGGTCACTGGTTCAAGTCCAGTTAGGCCCACCACCGAGAACCGCCGTCGACCACCAGGTCGGCGGCGGTTTTGCTGCGACGACGGAGTTCGCGGAGTGTTCCACACGAATACACCTGTGTATCGGTTGCGCCCGGAGTGCGCCCCCCCATATGGTCAACAAACTTGACATCACCTGTGCTCTCCCCCGACACGGGTGCCTAGCAGTGAAACGACGCGTCTGGGGGACGCGCCGAATCTGGAGGATGTATGCCTTTCCGTATCGGTGGAAAGGTGACAGCAGCCGCTGCTGCCGCCGCCACCGCCGCCCTCGTCGGGACGTGGGCGATCAGCCCGGTCACCTCGGAGGCCGCAGAGACCGACCGGGCGGAGGCCGAAGGGCGTCTCCTCACCGGTGACGCCGGAGCCCTGGACCTGAACACGATCGCCGACCTGGACGGCGCCTACTTCGCCGACCCGGGCAACCCGGGTGCCGGCTTCGAGAACATCGACGCCAGCGTCCTCAGCGGCCTGGTCGACGCCGAGGTGGGCGTGCCGCTGTTCGGCACCGAGGGCCTGATCCAGCTCGGCGCCCTCGAGCAGTACGGCCGCAGCGAGACCGGCGGCGTGCCGTTCGCCTCCTCCGGCGCGGTCGCCGAGTCCGGCGCCATCGACATCGCCGCCGTGGACGACGAGGCCCAGCACGCCAGCGTGAACCTCACCCCGCTGCTCGACCGCGCCGGCCTCGACGGCCTGCTCAGCGAGGCGAACCTGGAGCTCGGCGCCGTCTCGGGCCTGGCCACCGTGGACGACGACGGCAGCTACGTCGGCGACTACCAGATCAGCGAGGGCACCCTCACCCTGACCAGCCCCACCGTGGCTGCCGCCGGTGCCGACCTCACCGAGGCCGTGGGAACCGTCTCCACCGCCGCCAACGGCATCACGGCCGAGGGCGGCGTGATCGACACCGTGGTGGACCCGCTCTTCACCACGCTCGAGGGCACCCTGGACGCGCTTCCTGCCGTCGAGGCAGACCTCGGCGACCCGACCGCGACGCTCGACCTGGACCTGACGGCGGCGACGAACCCGATCCTGGCCGCTGACCTGGGTGACCCGGAGGCGGGGGTGACCCTCAACCTGGGCACCGGTGAGGTGGTCGTCGACCTGGAAGCGCTGGTCGCCAACGGCACCCTCAACGACCTTCCGGCCAACACCGAGCTGCTCGACGGCGACACCATCACCGCGATCAACGGCCAGATCGACGAGATCCTGGCCGGGGTCGGCGAGGACCTGGTGGAGGCCGTCGAGACCGCCCTGAACAACGCCGAGCTGAGCATCGTCGTGGACGGTGACTTGGCCCTCGCCGTCGACCTCGGTCTGACCTCTGTCGACGTCCCCGTCGACTTCGGCGTGACCATCGACGGCACCCTGGCTCAGTTCGCCGGCATCGACCCCGCTGACCCCGAGGTCGACATCGATCTGGTCCCGGACCTGCCCAACGTCCTGCCCGGCGTCGACGAGCTCCTGCAGTCGACCGTCGCCACCCTCCTGGGCACGGTGACCGGTCTCGTCGAGGCCGCCGTCCAGGACGTCGTCACCCAGCTGGGTGCTCCCGTCCTGGCCGTCCTCTCCACCGAGGCCCTCACCACGGTCACGGACGAGGTCGTCGACGGGCTCGGCCTGGCGCTGGACCCGCTGCTCACCGACGTGGCCCAGGACCTGCTGGCGATCACGGTCAACGTCCAGGAGACGCCGGGCGACTTCGTCGACGGACGCGGTGAGGACGCCGACTCGTTCACCCAGTCGGCGCTGAGCATCGCGCTGCTGCCGGGCACCCCGCTGGTCGACATCGATCTCGCCTCGGCCACGGTGCGTCCGGTCGCGGCCGAGGGTGGCGCGAACGCCTCCGCCTCCGCTGCTGCCTCGGCCAACGCCGACAGCGACGCCAACGCCGCCGCCGAGGCCGCCGCTGAGGCGGCCGCCGAAGCCGACGCCACCAGCGCGGCCGACGCCGACGCCAGCGCCGCCGCGGACAGCGACGCCAACGCCGCGGCCGAGGCCGCTGCTGCCGCCGCCTCCACGGCCGACACCGACACCGCTGCCACGGCTGACACCGCCGCGGACGCCGGCGCCGACGTCGAGGGCGCGGCCACCGCGGCCGCCGACGTGGCCGCCGAGTCGACCGCCGAGGCCGACGCCACCGCCGCGGCCGACGCCACTGCCGCAGCCGAGGCTGCCGCCACGGCCGACGCCGACAGCGCCGCCGAGGCCGCCGCCGCCGTGGCCGCCGACGCCGACTCCTCGGTCGACGCCTCGGCCGAGGCCGCGGTCGAGGCCGACGCCACCGCTGACGCCGACGCGAACGTGAACGCTGCTGCTTCCGCGTCGGCCTCGGCTGACGCGGACGTGGACGCCGACCCGGCAGCTGAGGCTGCGGCGGTGGCTGCCGCCAACGCGGACGCCACCTCGGCGGCCAGCGCCGACGCCGACGTGGACGCGACCGCTGCGGCTGCTGCCGCGGCGAACGCCGACGCCTCCACGACGGCTTCGGCTGACGTGGACGCCGACGTGAACGCTGC
>NZ_WPCU01000003.1:347265-347877 GCF_009742705.1 Auraticoccus cholistanensis | reverse complement strand
ACATCGCCCGCGGCGTCACCAACCTCCTCCAGGGCGTGATGAGCGCCACCGGTTCCCCGGCGGCCATCTACAACGGTCACGACCTGGCGGGCAAGACGGGCACCACCAACAGCACCGAGGCCGTGTGGTTCTGCGGCTACAGCCCCGAGGTCGCCGGCTGCGCCTCCATCGCCGTCGACAAGACCAACGACTTCTGGGACGGCCGGCGTCGCTCGCTGGAGGGGCTGAGCCTGCCCGAGAGCGGCAACTTCCTGCAGGGCTCCGGCGGTGGTGACGCGGGCGCCAAGATCTGGAAGCCGGCCATGACCGAGGCCCTCAAGGGCAAGAAGAAGACCCAGTTCAAGGAGCCCTCGAGCGAGGTCCGCAACGGTCGCGACGTCGACGTGCCCAGCGTGGCCGGGATGTCCCCCGACGAGGCGGAGCGCACCCTGCGCGAGGCCGGTTTCACCGTCGTGCGGGCCAACACCACCAGCACCGCGCCGGCCGGCGCCTACCTCGGCTCGGCTCCCACCGGCCGGGTGAAGGCGGGCTCCACGATCTACCTCTACTTCTCCTCCGGTCCGCCGCCCGCGCCGCCGCGGCCGCAGCAGAACCCCAACCAGCAGCGCCAGC
>NZ_WPCU01000003.1:336388-347260 GCF_009742705.1 Auraticoccus cholistanensis | reverse complement strand
CGCGAGGAGCAGCAGGAGCGCGAGGAGCAGCAGGAGCGCGAAGAGCAGCAGGAGCGCGAGCAGCAGCAGCGCGAGGAGCGCCAGGAGCGTGAGGAGCGCCAGCAGCAGCAGGAGGAGGAGAGGAAGCAGCAGGAGGACGAGGAAGACGGCGAGTGAGGCCGCTTCCCCGAGCCGCCGCCGCGGTGGGCGCCCTGGGCGCCGCCTGCCTGGTCTGGGCGACCGCGGTCGAGCCCCGCTCCTTCCGGCTGCGCCGGGTCACGGTGCCGCTGCTGCCGGCCGGCGCCCCTCCGCTGCGGGTGCTGCACGTCTCCGACATCCACCTGCACCACGACCAGCACGCCAAGCAGCGCTGGCTGTCCCGGCTGGGTGCGCTCGAACCCGACCTGGTCGTCGACACCGGCGACAACCTGTCCGACGCGGAGGCGGTCGGACCGCTGGGTGAGGCCCTCGGGCGCCTGCTCGACCGTCCGGGCGTCTTCGTGATGGGCAGCAACGACTACTACAGCCCCGTGCCGAAGAACCCGCTGGGCTACCTCCGCCGTGGCGGCACCGGCCCCAACCGGTCGCTGGAGCGACCGGTGGACCTGCCCGTCGACGAGCTCCGGCAGCAGCTCGGCCGGGGCGGCTGGCAGGACCTGACGCACCGCCGGGTCAGCCTCGAGCTGCACGGGGTGCGGGTCGAGCTGCGCGGCACCGACGACGCCCACCTCGACCGCGACGACTACGCCGCGGTGGCGGGGCCCGCCGGGCCCGGTCACGACGTCGTGCTGGGCGTCACCCACGCCCCCTACCTGCGGGTGCTCGACGCCATGGCCGCGGACCGGGTCGACCTGGTGCTCGCCGGTCACACCCACGGCGGGCAGGTCTGCCTGCCGGGCGGGCGTGCCCTCGTCACGAACTGCGACCTGGACCCGGCGCGCGTCAAGGGCCTCAGCTCGCACACCGCCCGCACACCCGAGGGCGACCTGCACACCGCCGCCCTGCACGTCAGCGCCGGCGTGGGCGGCTCGCGGTACGCCCCCTACCGGTTCGCCTGCTTCCCCGAGGCCACCCTGCTGACCCTCGTGCCGCGCTCCGCCACCACCGGCTGACCGGTCCACCCGGCCGGTCGAGCGGTGGCCCGGGAGGGTCCGGTGCGGACGATGTGCGTGGACGCGCGCGCATCCGCTAGACTCGGCGACGGCCCGCAGCCCCCACCGGGGAGCGGGCCCGGTGCCCGTCAGGGCTCCGGGGTGTGGCGCAGCTTGGTAGCGCGCTTCGTTCGGGACGAAGAGGTCGCAGGTTCAAATCCTGTCACCCCGACCACCTCCGCCCCAGGTCTGCTGGTCAGGCCTGGGGCGTTCCCGTGCCCGGACCGGCACGGTCCTCCACCTCCTGGACGCACCGCTCGGCGGCGTCCGCACACCTGCGCGCGACCCATCGCCCCGCGGCTCCGCGCGGCGTCCGGGGAAGCGCTTTCCGCCGCGTACGTCAAGGGTTGGTAACGCGGCTCCTCCTTCGTTGACATCGATCGTACGCGTAACGAATACTCCAAGGCAGCCGGGCATCGGAGCCCCTCGCAGGCCCCGTCCCCGCCCGGCATCACAGCGCTTCTCAGCAATGGCGAAGGGAAAGCAGATGGGTCTCAGTCGGAGGCAGCTCCTGATCGGTGCCGGACTGGCCGGTGCCGCGGGCATGACGGGTCTGACCGCGTGCGGCGGCTCGGGATCGGGGGGCGGCAGTGATGACGGCTCGGCGGCCCTGACCTTCACCTGGTGGGGCAACGAGGTCCGCAACGCCAACACCACCGAGGCCATCGAGGCCTACACCAAGGCCAACCCGGGCGTGACGATCGAGCCGCAGCCGGGTGAGTGGAACAGCTACTGGGACCGCCTCGCGACCCAGACGGCCGGCAACACCTCCCCCGACATCATCCAGATGGACATGGCCTACATCAGCGAGTACGGCGACCGGGGCGCCCTGCTCGACCTGGAGGAGCACGGCATCGACACCTCCAAGTTCCTGCCCGGGACGGTGGACTCCGGTCGCATCGACGGCACCCTGTACGGCGTCAACGCCGGCATCAACACCCCGATCCTGATGGCCAACCCCGAGCTGTTCGAGAAGGCCGGGATGGACATGCCCGACGACACCACCTGGACGTGGGACGACCTGATGGAGATCGCGGCGGAGGTGGCCAAGGGCGCCGACCTCGACTTCGGGGCGTCCTCGGTGTTCAGCGCCGACTCGATGTTCTCGGCGTTCCTGCGCCAGAACGGCAAGGAGCTCTTCACCCCCGAGGGGCTGGGCTTCGAGGTGGCCGACGCCACCGCCTGGTTCGACATGATGATGCGCTTCTTCGAGGCCGGGGCCATCGGCACCGCCGCCCAGATCAGCGAGGAGTCGACCAAGACGCTCGACCAGAGCACCCTCGCGGTGGGCACCGGGGCCATGCAGGTCTACTGGTCCAACCAGGTCGAGGCCGTCAACAACGCCTCCGGCAAGGAGATGGCGCTGCTGCGCTTCCCGAGCACGACCGGCAAGGCCACCGACCGCAAGGCCTGGTACAAGGCCTCCATGCTGTGGTCGGTCTCCAGCCGCACCGAGGAGCCCGAGGCCGCGGTGGCGCTGATCAACTGGTGGATGAACAGCACCGAGTCCGGCATGATCAACCTCGCCGAGCGGGGCATCCAGCCCAACACCGAGGTGCAGGCCGCCATCGAGGGCGAGCTCTCGCCGGCCCAGCAGGCCGTGTCGAAGTTCATCTCCGACATCGAGCCCGAGCTGGCCGCCACGCCGATCGCCCCGCTGCCCGGCGGCGGCACCCTGGGTGCGGTCATGTTCCGGTACCAGACCGAGGTGCTGTTCGGCCGCACGAGCACGGCCGACGCGGCCCAGGGGTTCGTGGACGAAGTCACCTCCAACCTGACGGTCTGACGCATGAGCGCCATCTCCGAGCTCTCGCACCTCAAGGTCAGCAAGGCCCGTACACCGGAGGAGAAGGCGGCCCGCCGCAAGGAGAACAGCCGGGACAACAAGGCCGGCTACCTCTTCCTGCTGCCGTGGCTGGTGGGGCTGGTGGTCATCACCATCGGGCCAATGATCGCCTCGCTGTACCTGTCCTTCACCGACTACAGCCTGATCCAGGCGCCGCAGTGGTCGGGCGTGGACAACTACGTCCGGATGCTCGAGGACGACCGGCTGCACAACTCGCTGCGCGTCACCTTCGTCTACGTGTTCGTCTCGGTGCCGCTGCAGCTGGTGGTCGCGCTGGCCATCGCGCTGCTGCTCAACGAGGGCATGAAGGGTCTGTCGTTCTACCGCTCGATCTTCTACCTGCCCTCGATGCTGGGCGGCTCGGTGGCCATCGCGCTGCTGTGGCGCCAGCTGTTCGGCACCGACGGCCTGGTCAACCAGGTGCTCCGGCTGCTGGGCGTGGACGCGACCATCGGCTGGATCGCCGACCCCGGGTACGCGCTGTGGACGATCATCCTGCTGCACGTGTGGACCTTCGGCTCACCGATGGTGATCTTCCTGGCCGGGCTGCGGCAGATCCCGAGCATGTACTACGAGGCGGCCTCGGTCGACGGCGCCAGCCGCTGGTCGCGCTTCGTCAAGATCACGCTGCCGCTGCTGTCGCCGATCATCTTCTTCAACCTCGTGCTGCAGGTGATCGGGGCCTTCCAGTCCTTCACCCAGGCGTTCGTGGTCTCCAACGGGACCGGCGGGCCGTCGGACTCGACGATGTTCTACACGCTCTACCTCTACCTGCGTGGCTTCGGGCAGTTCCAGATGGGCTACGCCGCCGCCATGGCCTGGTTGCTGGTGGTCATCGTCGGGGCCCTGACCGCGGTCAACTTCCTCCTCTCCAAGTACTGGGTGTTCTACGATGACTGACCTGCAGACCCGCTCCGCCACCGCCGCTCCCGAGGCGTCGCCGGCCCGGGAGCCCGAGAGCCGCCCGGTGGCGGCCCGACGCGCACGCTCGGTGGTCAAGCACCTGCTGCTGATCGCCGCCAGCCTGCTGATGATCTACCCGCTGCTGTGGCTGCTGGTGAGCTCCTTCCGGCCGACGGACGTCATCTTCCGCACGCCCGGGCTGTGGCTCAACGACCTGTTCACCGAGAACTACACCGGCGGCTGGTACGCCCTGGGGAGCCCTTTCAGCCACTACCTGGTGAACTCGCTGCTGGTGGTGGTCGGGGCGGTGGTCGGCAACCTGGTCTCGTGCTCGCTGGCGGCCTACGCCTTCGCCCGGCTCAAGTTCCGGCTGCGGACCCTGTGGTTCTCGATCATGCTGGTGACGATCATGCTGCCCATCCACGTCGTCGTGGTGCCGCAGTACATCATCTTCAACCTGCTCGGCTGGGTGAACACCTTCATCCCGCTGGTGCTGCCGAAGTTCCTGGCCACCGACGCCTTCTTCGTCTTCCTGATGGTGCAGTTCATCCGGGGCATCCCGCGCGAGCTGGACGAGGCGGCCCGGATCGACGGCTGCGGGCACTGGCGGATCTTCACCCGGGTGATGCTGCCGCTGATGGGTCCGGCGCTGGCCACCTCGGCCATCTTCACCATCATCTGGACCTGGAGCGACTTCTTCACCCCGCTCATCTACCTGACCGACCCGGAGAAGTACACGGTGCCGCTGGCGCTGCGCTCCTTCCTGGACGCCACCAGCGGCAGCAACTGGGGTGCCATGTTCGCCATGTCGATCGTGTCCCTGGTCCCGCTGTTCCTGGTCTTCCTGTTCGGCCAGCGGTTCCTGATCCGGGGCATCGCCACCACCGGGATCAAGTAGCAGCCCTCCCCCGTCGGGTCCGAGGCGCGCCCAGGCGGGCACGGCTAGGGTGACGCCGAGGACTCGACGGGGAGGTGCACCGGGGTGGACAAGGTGGTCGCCAGCGCGGCGGAGGCCGTCGCGGACGTCGCCGACGGCTCGAGCCTGGCCGTCGGCGGCTTCGGCGTCTGCGGGGTGCCGGAGGTGCTGATCGAGGCGCTGCTCGAGCAGGGCGCCACCGACCTCGAGGTCGCCTCGAACAACTGCGGGGTCGACGGCTTCGGGCTGGGACGGCTGCTGGCCGCCCACCGGATCCGGCGGGTCACCGCCTCCTACGTCGGCCAGAACAAGGAGTTCGCCCGGCAGTACCTGGCCGGCGAGCTGGAGGTCGAGCTCACCCCGCAGGGGACGCTGGCCGAGCGGCTGCGCTGCGGCGGCATGGGCATCCCGGCCTTCTACACCGCCTCCGGCGTGGGCACCCTGGTGGCCGAGGGCGGCATCCCGTGGCGGTACGGCCCCGACGGCGAGGTGCTGGTCGCCTCACCGCCCAAGGTGACCGAGAGCTTCGCCACCCGTGACGGGGTACGGGAGTTCGTCCGCGAGCACGCCATCGTCTCCGACTTCGGGCTGGTCCGGGCCTGGAAGGGCGACCGGCACGGCAACCTGGTCTACCGGCGGGCGGCGCAGAACTTCAACCCGGTCTGCGCCATGTCCGGGTCCGTGACGGTGGCCGAGGTGGAGGAGCTGGTGGAGCCGGGCGAGCTGGACCCGGACCAGGTGCACACCCCCGGCGTCTTCGTGCACCGGGTGGTCCCGCTCACCGCCGAGCAGGCGGCCGCCAAGCGGATCGAGAAGGTCACGGTCCGCCCGCGGCCGGCAGGCGGGGAGGCCCGATGAGCTGGACCCGCGACCAGATCGCCGCCCGGGCGGCGGCCGAGCTGACCGACGGCTCCTACGTCAACCTCGGCATCGGCCTGCCCACCCTGGTGCCCAACCACGTGCCCGACGACGTGGAGCTGGTGGTGCACTCCGAGAACGGGCTGCTCGGCGTGGGGCCCTACCCCTGGGAGGGCGAGCAGGACCCCGACCTCATCAACGCCGGCAAGGAGACCGTCACGCTGCGCCCCGGCGCGGCCACCTTCCACTCCGCCGACTCGTTCGGGATGATCCGCGGCGGCAAGATCGACGTCGCGGTGCTCGGCGCCATGCAGGTCTCCGAGCGCGGCGACCTCGCCAACTGGGTGGTGCCCGGCACCATGGTGAAGGGGATGGGCGGGGCGATGGACCTCGTCCACGGCGCCCGCCGGGTGCTGGTGGTGATGGAGCACCTGACCCGCGACGGCCGCTGCAAGGTCGTCCGCGAGTGCTCGCTGCCCTACACCGGACGCCGGGTGGTGGACCGGGTCATCACCGACCTGTGCGTGCTCGACGTGACCCCGGAGGGGCTGCGGCTGGTGGAGCTGGCGCCGGGCGTCAGCCGGGAGCAGGTGCGGGCGGCCACCGAGCCCGAGCTCCTCGACTGAGCCTCAGCGGGGACCGGCGACCGGTCCCGACGGGTAGGGCTGCCGGTGCGGCTCGGACGTGCGGCGTCGCCGTCCACCGATCACCAGGGCCGCGGCGATGAGCCCCAGAGCGACGTAGCCCAGCAGGCCGAACCCGGCGCTGACGAACCCGATCGACTGCGGCCGCCAGCCGGCCCCCAGCAGCGCCGCCGGCGTCACCGTGCTGAGCACGGAGGTCAGCAGCAGCAGCGCCCCGGCGGCGAGGCCGAGCTGGCGCACCCGGCCGGCGCTGAAGAGACCCACCACGAGGAGGAACGCGGTGTGCACCAGCACCGTCGGCACCAGGGCGAGCAGCAGCATCCCGGACCCGGCCACGGGCTCGTCCTCAGCGTCCGGTGCCGGCGTAGACGACGGCCTCGGAGTCGGCGTCCAGCCCGAAGGCGGTGTGGGCGGCGAGGACGGCGGCGTCCACCCGCTCGGCGTCCACCACCACCGAGATCCGGATCTCGGAGGTGCTGATCATGCCGATGTTGACGTCGGCCTCGGCCAGCGCGGCGAAGAACTTGGCGGTGACGCCGGGGTGGGAGCGCATGCCCACACCGACCACCGACACCTTGCCGATCTGGTCGTTGTAGAGCAGGTCCTGGTAGCCCACCTCGTCCTTGACCCCCTCCAGCGCCTGCACGGCCTTGCGGCCGTCGGTCTTGGGCAGGGTGAAGGAGATGTCGGTGCGCGAGGTGTCCACGTGCGAGACGTTCTGCACGATCATGTCGATGTTGATCTCGTTGGCGGCGATGGTCTCGAAGATGCGCGCCGCCTCGCCGATCCGGTCCGGGACCCCCACGATGGTGATCTTGGCCTCGCCGCGCTCGTGGGCGACCCCCGAGATCANGCCGATCCGGTCCGGGACCCCCACGATGGTGATCTTGGCCTTTTTTGCTTGCTCCATCAGACGTCCTTCCATGTCGGAGAGGTCCTTGACCCACGTCCCGGCCTTGTCCGAGAACGACGATCGTACGTGCACCGGGACGTCCTCGCGGCGGGCGTACTCCACGCAGCGCAGGTGCAGGATCTTCGCCCCCGACGCGGCCATCTCCAGCATCTCCTCGTAGGAGATCTCGGGTATCTGGCGGGCGCTGGGCACGATCCGCGGGTCGGCGGTGTAGACCCCGTCCACGTCGGTGTAGATCTCGCAGAACTCCGCGCCGAGGGCGGCGGCCAGCGCCACCGCGGTGGTGTCGGAGGCACCCCGGCCCAGGGTGGTGATGTCCTTGGTGTCCTGGGAGACCCCCTGGAACCCGGCGACGATGACGATGTCGCCCTCGTCCAGCGCGGACTCGATCCGACCCGGGGTGATGTCGATGATCCGGGCGTTGCCGTGGGTCCCGGTGGTGATGACCCCCGCCTGGGAGCCGGTGAAGGAGCGCGCGGTGGCCCCGAGGTCGGCGATGGCCATGGCCAGCAGCGCCGCGCTCATCCGCTCGCCGCTGGTGAGCAGCATGTCGAGCTCGCGCGGGGCGGGCATCGGCGAGACCTGCAGCGCGAGGTCCATCAGCTCGTCGGTGGTGTCTCCCATCGCCGAGATCACCACGACGACCTCGTGGCCCTCCTGCTTGGTGGCGAGGACCCGGCGGGCGACGCGCTTGATGCTCTCGGCGTCGGCGACCGACGATCCACCGAACTTCTGCACGACTCGAGTCACGGCGAACACTGTGCCACGCGCACCGTCGCCCCCGTCCCGCGGCCAGCAGGTGGGAAGCAGTCCCACGCGCGGGCGACGGCCCTGGAGGACCTCGCGGCCCGCGCGCGGCAGAATGACGTCATGCCCGACGTCCCCGACCAGCCCGCCCCGCGGATCGGCGACCGCGAGCGCGACCTGGCCGTGGAGTACCTGCAGGAGCACCACGCGGCCGGGCGGCTCTCGACCGCGGAGTTCGACGAGCGGATGGGTCGGGCGCTGGCCGCCCGGGTGGAGGCCGACCTGCTGCCGCTCTTCGTCGACCTGCCCGAACCGCGGATCGGCCCCGGACGCTCGGTCGCCGAGCTGGCGACCCGGGCGGCGGCGCCGGTGCCCACGGGCCCGAGCCGGCGGATGGTGGTGACCGGCAAGCTGCTGGCGGGCGCGTCGTGGCCGGTGGCCATCGTCGCGGCCTCGCTGCTGGGCTGGGGCTCCTTCTGGTGGTTCGTCTTCATCCCGCTCTTCGTGACCCCGTGGCTGCTGGGCGTGTTCGGGCTCGACGAGGACGGCGAGCCGGGCGGTCAGCGCGACGACGAGGACGACTCCTCCCGCTGAGCCGGTCGAAGCGGTCAGGATGTGACCGCTGACTGGGTCACCATGGGGCCATGGCCGCCACCAGCGCACGGACCCTCCGGCTGCTGTCCCTGCTGCAGATCCACCGGTTCTGGCCGGGTCCGGAGCTCGCCGGCCGGCTGGAGGTCAGCGAGCGGACCCTGCGCCGCGACATCGAGCGGCTGCGCGAGCTCGGCTACCCGGTCCGCTCGACCCGCGGCACCGACGGGGGCTACCAGCTGGAGAACGGGGCCGCCATGCCGCCGCTGCTGGTCGACGCCGACGAGACCGTGGCCATCGTGCTGGCGCTGCGCAACGCCACCTCCGGGGCGGCGGCCGGGCTGTCGGAGGCGTCGCTGCGCGCACTGGCCAAGGTGATGCAGGTGCTGCCCCGCCCGCTGCGGCGCCGGGCGGAGGCGCTGGAGCAGATGACCCAGGCCCGCGCCTGGGACCCTCCGCCGGAGCTGGCCGCGGACGTCCTCACCACCCTGGCGCTGGCCTGCCGCGACCAGGTGCGGGTGGAGCTGGAGCACCGGCGCGGGGACGTCGACCCGGTGCGCCGCAGGGTGGAGCCGCTGCGGCTGGTGCCCCAGGGGCGGCGCTGGTACCTGGTGGGCTACGACCTGCTGCGCCACGACTGGCGGTGCTACCGGGTGGACCGGATCAGCGCGGTCTCCCCCACCCGCGAGGCCTTCGCGCCGCGCCGGCTGCCGGCCGCGGACGCCGCCGAGTTCGTGGCCGTGTCCACCAGCGGCAGCCACGCCGGGGAGCGGGTGGTCGCGGAGGTGGAGACCGGGGAGGCCCACGCCCGGGCGTGGATCGGACGGTGGGCGGAGGTGGAGCCGCTGGGCGAGCAGCGGTGCCGGGTCACGATGCAGACCGACGAGCCGCACTGGGCGCTGCACGCCCTCAACAGCCTGGACGCCGACTTCACCGTGCTCGCCCCGGACTCCTTCCGCGCCGAGGTCGCCCGGCGGGCGGAGCGGATGCTGCGCGCCGCCGGGGTGGCGGCGGGCGGGGGCGCCACGGACTAGCCTCGGCCCCATGACGACTCGATGGGGCATCGCCGGGACCGGCCGGATGGCCGCCTCCTTCGCCCAGGACTTCCCCGCCGCCGACGACGCCGAGCTGGTCGCCGTCGGCTCGCGCCGCCCGGAGAGCGCCCAGGCCTTCGCCCGCGAGCACGGGGCGGCGCGGGCGCACGGCTCCTACCGGGAGCTGCTGGCCGACCCGGAGGTGGACGTCGTCTACCTGGCCACCCCCCACCCCCAGCACCACCGGCTGGCGCTCGCCGCCGTCGAGGCGGGCAAGCCGCTGCTGGTCGAGAAGGCCTTCACCGCCACCCTCGCCGGCGCCGAGCAGGTGGTCCAGGCCGCCCGTGCCGCCGGGGTGTTCTGCATGGAGGCGATGTGGACGCGCTTCCAGCCGGCGGTCGTCCGGGCCCGGGAGCTCGTCGCCGAGGGCGCCATCGGCGAGGTGCGGGCCGTGCAGGCCGACCTCGGCGCCCACCGCGACTTCGACCCCACCGACCGGCTCTTCTCCCCCGAGCTCGGCGGCGGCGCCACCCTCGACCTCGGCGTCTACGTCATCAACGTCGCCCAGCAGTTCCTCGGCACGCCGAGCGTGGTGCAGGCCGCCGGCTCGACGTACCCCAACGGGGTGGACGCCACCGTCAGCTACCTGCTCGGCTACGACGACGGCCGCTCGGCGTCCCTGGTCTGCTCGCTGGAGTCCCAGACGGCCGGCCGCTCGCTGGTGATGGGCACCGAGGGCCACCTCGAGCTCGAGCCCCGCTTCCACCACCCGGCCAGCCTGGTGCTGCGCCGCCACGGCCGCGAGCCGGAGGCCATGAACCTGCCCCCGACCGGCAAGGGCTACAGCCACGAGATGGACGAGGTGGCCCGCTGCCTGGCCGCGGGGCTGACCGAGAGCCCGGTGATGAGCCTGGACGACACGCTCGCCGTCCAGGCCGTCATGCAGACCGCGCTGGACCAGCTGGGCGTGCCCGTCGCGGAGGACACCACCCTCACCGTCTGAGCCCGGTGCGCGCTCTGCGCGCGCACCGGGCCGTGCGACATCAGACCCGCTCGACGCGGAACCGCAGCCCCAGGTCGTCGTCGCGGCGCCAGTCGTCGCCGGGCTGCTCCCGGGTCATCTCCACCGCCAGCACCTCCCCGGCCACCAGGTCGGCGTGCTCGGTGAGGGCCTCGGCGAGCTCGCCGTCGCCGGCCCACCGCAGCGTGATGCGGTCCGAGACCTNGGTCGGCGGTGTAGACCCCGTCCACGTCGGTGTAGATCTCGCAGAACTCCGCGCCGAGGGCGGC
>NZ_WPCU01000003.1:137261-333140 GCF_009742705.1 Auraticoccus cholistanensis | reverse complement strand
CCTCCCGGGCCAGCCCGGCACGGACCAGCGCCGGCGTCAGCTCCAGGTCCAGCGCCACCGTCTCGCCCTGCTCGTTGACCACCGACCAGCCCTCGCGGGGACGCTCGCTGAGCAGCACGTCCTCCGCCCCCAGCTCGACCTCACCCAGCTCGGGCACCGTCACGACCGCCCGTCCGCCGTCGGCCAGCGCCGCCGCGAGCGCACCCGCGTCGGCGGCCGCCACGGCCTGGGCCACCAGCGGGGTCTGCTTGCCGAACCGCTTGCCCAGGGCGCGGAAGTTGCCCTTGGCGGTGTAGTCGACCAGGTCGGCGGAGCCGGCGAAGGGCTCCACCGAGCCGACGTTGAGCTCGGCGGCCACCTCGGCGCGCAGCTCCTCGCTCAGCCGGGCCGCCGAGGCGGTCGGCACCAGCACCCGGCGCAGCGGCTGACGGATCTTCAGCTTCGCCTCCGCCCGGGCCGCCCGGCCCAGCTCGACGATCCGGCGGGTGAGCGACATCGCGGCGGCGAGCTCCTCGTCGACCAGCGCGCGGTCGGCCACCGGCCAGGACGCCTGGTGGACCGAGTCGACGTCCACGCTGCCGGAGGCGACGTAGAGGTCGTCCCAGACCCGCTCGGTGATGAACGGCGCCAGCGGCGCCATCACCAGGGTGAGGGTGCGCAGCGTCTCGTGCAGCGTCCACAGCGCCGACGGGTCGCCCTCCCAGAAGCGCCGCCGGGAGCGGCGGACGTACCAGTTGGAGAGCCCGTCGACGAACTCGCCGACCAGGGTGCCGGTGCGCTGGGTGTCGAAGTCCTCCAGCGCGGCCGTCACCCGCTCCACCAGCGTCTGGGTCTCCGAGACGAGCCAGCGGTCCAGCACGTGCCGCTCGGCCACGGCCGGGGCCTCCCCGGTGGGCGTCCAGTCGTTGGCCCGGGCGTACAGGGCCTGGAAGGCGACGGAGTTCCAGTAGGTCAGCAGCACCTTGCGGACGGTCTCGCCGATCGTCTGGTCCCCCACCCGGCGGGCCGCCCACGGCGAGCCGCCGGCGGCCATGAACCAGCGCACGGCGTCCGCGCCGTGGGTGTCCATCAGCTCGATCGGGTCGAGGATGTTGCCCAGGTGCTTGCTCATCTTGCGGCCGTCCTCGGCCAGGATGTGGCCCAGGCAGACCACGTTCTGGTAGGCCGAGCGGTCGAAGACGAGGGTGCCGACGGCCATCAGCGTGTAGAACCAGCCGCGGGTCTGGTCGATGGCCTCGCAGATGAAGTCGGCCGGGTAGGCCTGCTCGAAGGCCTCCACCGACCCGGCGGCGTGCGGGTAGCCGTGCTGGGCGAAGGGCATCGAGCCGGAGTCGAACCAGGCGTCGATCACCTCCGGGACCCGGCGGAACGTCCCCGGGACGCCGTCGACGGTGAAGGTCACGTCGTCGATGAAGGGCCGGTGCGGGTCCAGCTCGGACAGGTCGCGCCCGGTGAGCTCGGACAGCTCGGCCAGCGAGCCGACGCAGCGCAGCTGGCTGGGGTCGGCGTCGTTGCGCCAGATGGGCAGTGGCGTGCCCCAGTAGCGGCTGCGCGAGAGGGCCCAGTCGATGTTGTTGGTCAGCCAGTGGCCGTAGCGGCCGTGCTTGATGGTCTCGGGGTACCAGGTGGTCCGCTCGTTCTCGCGCAGCAGCTCGTCGCGGACCTGGGTGGTGCGGATGTACCAGGAGGGCAGCGCGTAGTACATCAGCGGGGTGTGGCAGCGCCAGCAGTGCGGGTAGGAGTGCTCGTAGTCGCTGTGGGCGAACAGCAGCCCGCGGGCGCCGAGGTCCTCGATCAGGGCGGCGTTGGCGTCGCGGAAGTACTGCCCGCCGACGAGCCCGACCTCGGGCAGGAAGCGGCCGCGGCTGTCGACCGGGTTGACCAGCGCGACGCCGTGGCGGCGGACCGACTCGAAGTCGTCGGCGCCGAAGACCGGGGCCTGGTGCACCAGCCCGGTGCCGTCCTCGGTGGTGACGTAGTCCTCGGTGACCACGTAGTGGCCGTCACCGGGCCACTCGACCACCTCGAAGGGGCGGGCGTAGCGCCAGCCCACCATCTCCGCCCCGGTGAACGACTCGCCGGCCTGCCAGCCCTCGCCGAGGGCGGAGGCCACCAGGTCGCGGGCCACCACCACCGGCGTCGCGCCCTCGGACCGGGCCACGACGTACTCGACGTCGGCGTGCGCGGCGACCAGGGCGTTGGAGGGCAGCGTCCACGGGGTGGTGGTCCAGATCAGCAGGTCCGCCTGGCCGGCGAGCGGGCCCGAGGTCAGCGGCAGCCGGACGTAGACCGAGGGGTCGACGGTCGTCTCGTAGCCCTGGGCCAGCTCGTGGTCGCTCAGCCCGGTGCCGCAGCGGGTGCAGTAGGGCGTCACCCGGTAGTCCTCGACCAGCAGACCCTTGTCGAAGATCTGCTGCAGCGCCCACCACACCGACTCCACGTAGCCGGCGTCCATGGTCCGGTAGGGGTGCTCGGTGTCGACCCAGTAGCCCATCCGCTCGGTCAGCTGCTCGAACAGGTCGACGTTGCGCAGCACCGCCTCGCGGCAGCGGGCGTTGAAGGCCTCGATGCCGTAGCGCTCGATGTCGGGCTTGCCGTTGAGACCGAGCTCCTTCTCCACCGCCAGCTCCACCGGCAGGCCGTGGCAGTCCCAGCCGCCCTTGCGCTCGACGTGGTAGCCCTGCATGGTCTTGAAGCGGGGGAAGACGTCCTTGAACACCCGGGCCTCGATGTGGTGGGTGCCCGGGGTGCCGTTGGCGGTGGGCGGGCCCTCGTAGAACGTCCAGCCCGGACGTCCGCGGCTGTCGGCCAGGGTGCGGGCGAAGGTGTCCTGCTCCTCCCAGCGCCGCAGCACCTCCCGCTCCATGGCGGGCAGGTCGATCTGGGCCGGGACCGCGCGGTAGCCGGGGCGGGTCTGCGTGGTGTCGGTCATCGGGTGGTCCCTCGTGCGTGCCTGGTGGAGGGACGAACCCGGTCACCCGACCTGGCCCGCGGTACCACCCTCCTTGACCGCCCGTCACCTGCCGGGACAGCCCACTCGCGTCGCGCCGCTGGTGGGTCTAGTGAGTGCTCGCGCACCGTTCTTCCACCGGCTCGTGAGGTGATGGCCCCGTCAACGCCCTGCGGCGTGCCCATCCTAGCGCGCCCCGGACCGGTGGCGTCCGGCGCGCCGGGCCGGGCGGGCCGGGCCGGGGCGCTGTCTCAGCGGCTGAGCAGCACGTCGCAGGCGACCGCCAGGCACGCGGCCACCCGCCAGTCCATCCGGGCGCCGCCCGGGCCGCTCGGCAGCTCGACGGCGTAGGCGTCGCGCAGGCTCCACTGCCGCTCCACCGACATCACCGGCACACCCTCGGCGGTGGCGAAGTCGAAGTGCACCGGCCAGCTGAAGTCGGTGAAGCGGCGCAGCAGGGCCACCAGCTGGCTGCGCTCGGAGCCGGAGGCGCGCAGCCCCAGCGACGGGACCTCGACGTGGAAGGTCGAGCGCAGCAGGCTCTGGCCGAAGTCCTTGCGGAAGAAGCCGAGCGGGGCTCCGGCGGCGTCGGTGACGTCGTAGCCGGCGTTGAGGTCCATCACCTGACGCGCCCTGAACCCGAACAGCGGCTGCGAGCGCTGCTCGTCGGCGTAGAAGGTGACGGCCTCGCGCAGCGCCAGCCGCTTCTGCTGGGCCAGCGCCACCACGGGCCCGTCGGGTCCGCCGGCGCGGACCTCGAAGCGGTTGGTCATCATCGACAGCCGCTGCTTGAGGGCGAAGCGCTCGAGCGAGTTCGGGGCGGGGATCTGGGTCACGCCGGCAGGCTAGCGAACGGCCGTGCCAGTCGACCCGGACGACCGCCGTCGCGGCCGGCCGGCCTCAGCGGGTCAGCACGGAGTCGAGCCGGCTGAGGATCTCGCTGAGCACCGGTCGGGGCGTGGCCAGGTTCAGCCGGACGCAGCCCGCACCGGCGGCCCCGCACAGGGCCCCGTCGACCAGCGCCACCCCCGCCTGCTCGGCGATGTGCTCCGCCGGCCGCTCCAGGCCCAGGGCCGTGCAGTCGAGCCAGGCGAGGTACGTGCCGTCGGGCACGGTGACGGCGACCTGGGGGGCGTGCTCCTGCGCCCACCGCCGCAGCAGCTGCCGGTTGCCGTCCAGGTAGCGCAGCACGTCGTCCAGCCACTCCTGGCCCCGGGTGTAGGCGGCGGTGTTGGCCACCACGCCGGGGTTGGACGCCCCGTGCTCGGCCATCACCCCCACCTCGGCCCAGCGGGCGGCGAGGTCGGGGTCGGAGTGGATGAGCTGGGCGCACTTCAGCCCCGGCAGGTTCCACGACTTCGAGGCGCTCGTCGCCGTCACGGTGTGCGCCGCCGCCTCCGGCGAGACCGTCGGGTAGGGCACGTGCCGGTGGCCGCTGAAGACCAGCGGGGCGTGGATCTCGTCGTTGAAGACGAATCCGTCGTGGCGGGAGACCACCTCGGCCAGGGCCCGCAGCTCCTCGGCGCGGTAGACCTTGCCGATCGGGTTGTGCGGGTTGCACAGCACGAGCATCGTCGCCCCCGCGGCGAAGGCGGCGTCGACGGCCGCCAGGTCGAGCGACCAGTCGTCCCCGGTGCCCGCCGGGTCGCTGCTCCGCAGCATGCCGGACGGGTCGCTGCTCCGCAGCATGGGCACCTCGACCACCTCGCGCCCGGCCATGCCGGGCAGGGTCAGGAAGGGCATGTAGGCCGGGGTCAGCACCACCACCGCCCCCGGCCGGGCGAAGTGCTCCATCACCGCGGTCAGCCCGGCCAGCACGTCGGGCAGCGGGCGGACGTGCTCGACCGGCACCTCCCAGCCGTGGTGGCGGGCGTAGTAGTCCGCGGTGGCCTGCTGCATCTCGGCACCGAGCCGGGGCGGCAGGTAGCCGAACAGACCGGCGTCGGTGACCTGCTGCACCGCCTCGCGCACCACCGGGGCGAGGCCGAAGTCCATCTCGGCGACGAAGGCGCCGATCGCCTCGGGGAACCTGCTCCACTTCAGCCCGCCGACCGCGCGCAGCTGGTCGATGCTGATGTCGTCGAAGGGGTGGGTGGTCGAGGTGGTGGTCACGGGCTGTTCCTTCACGGGATGGGGGTCGGGGAGGTGTCGTCGGCACCGTCGCCGTCGGAGTCGAGCTCGTTGAGGTAGTTGTAGATGGTGAAGCGGGTGACGTGCAGCGTGCTCGCCGTCATCTCCACCGCGTCCCGGAGCAGGAACAGGCCGCGCCGGCGCAGGCTCGCGACGACCTGCAGCTTGTGCTTCTTGCGCATCAGCTCGACCGGGACCCCCACCTCGTCCAGGGCCTCGTGGAGCAGCAGCGAGGCCAGCTCGTCGACGTCGCGGACGAAGGTCTCGCGCACCGCCGGCACCGTCCCGCCGGCCGCTCCGCCGCCGGCGACGGTGTCGGGCCTGGGCGTCGCGCGGGACGTGCCGGCAGCCGGCGGCGCCCCCTCGGCCAGGCCGAGCATGGTGACGGCGACCGCGTGCATCTGCTCGTACACGGCCAGGTCGGAGTTGATGCAGAGCGCCGCCACGGGCCGGCCGGCGACGTCGTCGATGACCATGGTGGAGGAGGTCAGCACCCGCCCGTCGGGGAGCGTGGTGCGGTAGCCCAGCCGCGTCCCGAGCCGGCCGCGGCTGACCGCCTCGAGCAGCATGTCGGTGGCGGGGTCGCCCACCTTCCGTCCGGTGACGTCGCCGCTGACGGCCACGATCGAGTTGGGCAGCTGGCTGAGGTCGTGCAGGACGAGCTCGCTCGTGGGCGGCAGCGCAGGACCCAGCGATTCAACGAGCTGTGTAAAGACGGCGATGAGCCGCTCGCCGTCCACGCTCTTGGCCACCAGCGGGCTGGCCAGCAGCCGGGACCTGCGGGCGATCGATCCGTCGACCTCCTCCTCCGGACGCCGGTGGTCGGTGGTGCTCATGAGCTCTCGTTCCTGTGCGGGGACGGCACATCGCCTGTGGTGCTGGCACCACTGTCGAGGGCGGATGCGACAACTGTGTCAACGAGCGTAACAGTCACGTGACAACGATTGTAGGTCTTCAACAAGGCGTCATAGTTTCGGGCCACCGAGCACCAGGAGGACCGCCCGATGACACCCACCCAGCCGCCCCGGCCGCACGACCCCTCCACGGGCCGCCGGCGCACCCGCCGAGCGGTCCGGGGCCTGCTGACCCTGCTGACCGCCCCGCTGCTGCTGCTGAGCGGCTGCACCAGCCCCGGCCCCACCGCCGCCGAGCCCGGCCCCCCGCGGCCGGGCGGGTCGGCCACGCTGGCGGTGGACAGCCCCTTCCTCGGCTTCGACCCCAACACCACCGCGGCGGCGCAGGACGCCCGGGCGATGCGTCAGATGTTCGACTCCCTGGTGACCCTCGACGAGGACCGCCAGCCGCAGCCGTGGTTGGCCACCTCCTGGGAGATCAGCGAGGACGACACGGTGTACTCCTTCACCGTCCGCGACGACGTCACCTTCCACGACGGCACGCCGTTCGACGCCGAGGCGGTCTGCTACAACCTCGACCGCATCGTCGATCCCGACTCGGCCTCCATCTACGCCATCGGGCTGGTCGGCCCCTACGAGTCGTGCAGCGCCTCCGGCGACGTGGCCCGCGTCGTCCTCTCCGCCCCCTACGCGCCGTTCCTGACCAACCTCAGCTCACCGTTCCTGGGGATGGTCTCCCCGACCGCGGCCGGCGCGGTGACCCCGCAGGAGTTCACGGTGGCGCCGGTGGGCAGCGGCCCCTTCCGCTTCGTCTCCTACGTGCCGGCCGACCGGATCGTGATGGAGCGCAACCCCGACTACGACTGGGCGCCGCCCGGAGCCCAGCACCAGGGCCCGGCCTACCTGGAGCAGCTCACCTTCCAGATCATCCCCGACGCCACCGTGCGCGTCGGCTCCCTGCGCAACGGGGACGTGCAGATGATCGGCGCCGTCCCGCCCACCCAGACCCAGGTGCTCTCACGTGACGAGAGCGTGACCTACACCGAGACCCAGCAGTCGGGCGCCCCCTACCAGCTGCTCGCCAACACCGAGTCCGGTCCGCTGGCCGAGGAGGCGGTGCGCCGGGCCGTCTTCAAGGCCGTGGACGTCCCCTCGATCGTCAAGGCCCTGTACTTCGGCGCCTACCAGCACGCCACCTCCCCGCTGGCGCCGACCACCGCCGGGAGCGACCCCACCGCGGCGGACACCCTCGCCTACGACCCCGTCGAGGCGGCGCGGCTGCTCGACGCGGCCGGGTGGACGCCCGGGGAGGACGGCGTGCGCCGCCGCGACGGCCAGCCGCTGACGATCCGCTACATCGAGGGCTCCCCCAACCGGGAGAACCGCCAGGACATCGCCGAGTTCGTCCGCGCCGGGCTGCGCGAGGTCGGCGTCGAGGTGGACATCCGCCTCGAGCAGACCGCCGGGCTGCAGGCCGCGCAGCAGCAGCAGGCCTACGACATCGCCGGGCTCTCGCTGGTCTCGGCCGACCCCAACGTGATGTACAGCATCTACCACTCCAGCTTCCTCCCCGCGGAGGGGCGCAGCGGCTACAACATGGCCCGGGTCACCGACCTGGACGACGAGCTGCTCGCCGCCCAGCAGGAGCTGGACACCGACACCCGGATGCGGCTCTACAGCGAGCTGCAGCACACGGTGATGGAGCGGGCCTACAGCCTGCCGATCTACGTCCCCACCTACCTCTCGGCCGCCAGCGGGCTGGCCGGGGTGCGCTTCGACGGTGAGGGCTACCCCATCTTCTACGACTCCTACCTGACGAGGTGACGCCGTGCTCTCCCTGATCGTGCGCCGGGTCCTGATCGGCGTGCCCACCATCCTGGGCGTGACCGTCCTGCTCTTCCTGGCCCTGCGGGTGCTGCCCGGGGACCCGGTCTCCGCGGTCACCGCCGGTGCTCCCACCACCCCCGAGGCGCAGGAGGCGCTGCGGCTGCAGTTCGGGCTGGACCAACCGCTGTGGCTGCAGTACCTCAAGTTCGTCGGGGACGCCCTCACCCTCGACCTGGGCACCAGCTACGCCAGCCGTCAGCCGGTGCTGACGATGATCGGCCAGCAGATCGGCCCCACGCTGCAGCTCGCGGTGGCCGCCGCGGCGGTCTCGGCGGTGGCGGGGATCCTGCTCGGCACCGTGGCCGCCGTGTGGCGCAACCGCTGGCCGGACGCCCTGATCCGCACCCTGTCGCTGGTCGGCACCGCGATGCCCTCGTTCTGGGTGGGGCTGATCCTGCTGATGCTGTTCTCCTTCACGCTGCCGCTCTTCCCGGCGACCGGCAGCGGCGGCGTGCGCGCCCTGGTGCTGCCCGCCCTGGCCCTCGGGCTGTCCGCGGCCGGCACGGTCACCCGGCTGGTCCGCAACAGCATGCTCGAGCTGATGGGTGAGACCTTCGTCGACGCCCTGTACGCCAAGGGCCTCACCCGGGGCCAGGTGGTGGTCGGCCACGTGCTGCGCAACGCGATCATCCCCACCGTCACCATCGTCGGCCTGCAGCTGGGGGCCCTGATCGCCGGCGCCGTCGTGGTGGAGACGGTCTTCGCCCGCCGCGGCATCGGCCAGATGCTCGTCCAGGGCGTGTCGACCAGCGACTTCCCCGTCATCCAGGGCGTCGTGCTGGTCATCGCCGTGCTCTACGTGCTCATCAACATCGTGGTCGACGTCTCCTACTCCGTCATCGACCCGCGCATCCGCGTCGCCGTGGGCAAGGGGTGAGGCCGGTGCCCACCCCGTCGCGCCGACCAGGCACCCGGCCCGCCGCCGCTCCCCCGCCGGCCGCCGGCACCAGCCCCACCGCCCGTCCCGAACACCACGAAGGGAACCCAGCATGAGCGTGATCACCGCCGACCGGATCCAGGACCCGGCCACCGGCCAGCAGGTCGACGACGGCGCCCTGGTGGTGCTGGAGGGCCGCATCGCCTGGCTGGGCCCGGCCGCGGAGCTGCCCGCCGAGCACGGGCAGCTGCCCGTCACCGCGCTGGGGGCCGTCACCGTGATGCCCGGGCTGATCGACGCCCACGTCCACCTGTGCTTCGACGGCTCCGACGACCCGGTGGCGCGGATGCTGGCCGAGGACGACGCCCGGCAGGTGGCGCTGATGCTGCGCAGCGCGCGGCAGCTGCTCAGCGCCGGGGTCACCACCGCCCGCGACCTGGGCGCCCGCGGCTACCTCGACCTCGCCGTCCGCGACGCCATCGCCGCCGGGGACGCCCGTGGACCCCGGATGCTGACCGCCGGCTCCCCCATCACCGTCACCGGCGGCCACTGCTGGTACATGGGCGGGGAGGCCGACACCGAGGACGAGGTGCGCAAGGTCGTCCGACGCCACCACAAGCACGGTGTCGACCTGATCAAGGTGATGTCCACCGGTGGCTTCATGACCCGCGGGAGCGCCCCCTGGTTCGCCCAGTTCGTCACCCCCCAGCTGACGGCGGTGGTCGACGAGGCGCACCGGGTGGGGCTGCGGGTGGCCGCCCACGCGCACGGGGTGGAGGGCATCGCCCGGGCCGTCGAGGCCGGCGTCGACACCCTCGAGCACTGCTCCTTCGTGCGCACCGACGGCAGCCGGAGCTTCGACCGCGAGCTCGCCCAGCGCATCGTCGACCGCGGCATCTACGTCTCGCCGACCGCCAGCCACCTCGGCCCCGTCATCGCGGACCTGCTCGACGAGGGTCCGCCGCCCTACGTCGAGATCAACGCGATGGGCGGCAAGGTGATCGCCTCCACCGACGCGGGCATCAACAACAACCCCCACTACGGGCTGGTGCACGGCCTGGTCGGCATGGAGCAGGCCGGCATGCCCACCGCCGACGTGCTGGTCGCGGCGACCTCGCTGGCCGCCGAGGCCCTCGGTCTGGCCGACGTGACCGGACGGCTGTCGGTGGGTCACTCCGCCGACCTGATCGCCGTCGCCGGGGACCCGAGGAAGGGGGTCGCCGCGCTGCACGACCTGCGCTGGGTGATGACCGCCGGCACCCCGTTCACCCCCGACCCGCTGCCGGCGATGCCCACCCTGACCGAGGCGCAGAAGCAGATGGTGCTGAGCACCAAGCCCAAGGAGCTGCTCGGCCGCCACGTCCGCACCGAGGTCACCACCGAGCTGCTCGAGACCGAGCAGCAGGCGCTGGTGGCCACGGCTCCCGGGCAGGAGCGCTGAGATGGCGATCACCACGACGCCGGCGCTGCCGGTCAGCCTCGCCGGCCGGGTCCCGGGACTGCGCCGGCTGCGTGGCCACTCCGGCGTGACCTGGGTGGCCGCGGTCTGGGTGCTGCTGCTGCTGCTCGCCGCGGTGGCCCCGGGCCTGCTCGCCTCGGACGACCCCACGCGGCTGCGCCCTTCGCTGGTGCTGATGCCGCCGGGGGAGGGCGTCTTCGGCACCGACCAGTACGGCCGCGACCTCTACACGTTGATGGTGCACGGCACCCGCAGCGCCCTGCTCATCGGGGTCTGCAGCACGGTCCTCGGCCTGGTGGTCGGGTCCGCGATCGGACTCGTCGCGGGGTACGCCGGCGGATGGGTCGACATGCTCGTCGGGCGGCTGCTGGACGTGCTGATGGCCTTCCCCGGGATCCTCACCGCCCTGCTCATCGCGGCCTCGCTGGGGCCGAGCACCCGCAACCTGGTGCTCGCCGTCGGGCTCGCCCTGGTCCCCGTCTTCGCCCGGGTGGCGCGCGGGCAGGTGATGGTGATCCGCAGCCGGCTCTTCGTCGAGGCCGCCCGCAGCAACGGCTTCTCCGCCTTCCGGATCCTGTGGCGGCACGTGCTGCCCAACTCGCTGGCCCCGGTGGTCGTGCTCGGCACGATCAACGTCGGCACCTCCATCGTGCTCGCTGCCTCGCTGAGCTTCCTCGGCCTCGGCCCGCGCAACGAGGTGCCCGACTGGGGGCAGGTGCTGTCCACGGGCCAGCCCTACATGGCCACCGCCTGGTGGATCACCACCATCGCCGGCCTCGTGCTCACGCTCACCGTGATCGCGATCAGCCTGCTCGGCGACTCCCTGCGCGACCGACTGGAGGTCTGAGATGAGCATCGGCAGCAGCCCCACGACCGAACCGCCCGCCCTCGCGGCGGCGTCCCACGAGGAGGCACCCACCCGGGAGACCCTGCTCGCCCTCGACGGCATGACCGTCACCTTCCGCACCCCCGCCGGCGACCGGCTGCCGCTGGTCCGGGAGGCCAGCTTCCAGGTCCGCTCGGGAGAGATCGTCTGCCTCGTCGGGGAGTCCGGGTCCGGCAAGTCCGTCACCGCCCGCACGGTGATGGGCCTCACCCAGCGCGACCCCGCGATGGCCGTCGGCGGCCGGGCCGAGGTGCTGGGCCACGACATCGTCTCCGACCCCTCGGTCACGGCCGGGCTCCGGGGTCGCGACCTGGCCATGGTCTTCCAGGAGCCGATGTCCTCCCTCGACCCGGTCTGCACCGTCGGCACCCAGCTCACCGAGGCGCTGCGCCGTCGCCACGGGAAGGCCTCCCGGCAGGCCGAGCGCAGCCGGCTCGCCGAGCTGCTCGCCGAGGTGGGGATCGTCGACGGCCGGCGCGTCCTCGACACCTACCCCCACCAGCTCTCCGGGGGCATGTGCCAGCGGGTGATGATCGCCCAGGCCCTGGCCTGCGCACCGCGGCTGCTCATCGCCGACGAGCCGACGACCGCCCTCGACGTCACCATCCAGGCCCAGATCCTGGAGCTGGTCGACCGGCTCCGCACCGAGGAGCAGATGGCCGTGCTGCTCGTGACCCACGACATGGCGGTGGCCGCCGAGCTGGCCGACCGGGTCGTGGTGATGTACGCCGGACGGGTGGTCGAGGACGCCGCACCGGTCGCCCTGTTCGACCAGCAGCTGCACCCCTACACCAGCGGGCTGCTGCGGTGCATCCCGCCGATGGTCGACGAGCGGCCCGCACGGCTGGTCACCATCCCCGGCGGGGTGCCCTCACCGGCCGCCCTGCCCACCGGGTGCTCGTTCCACCCGCGCTGCCCCCACTCGGTCGACCTGTGCGCGGACCGGGTGCCCGAGCTGGCCGACCACGGCGGCCGACGATCCGCCTGCTGGCGAGCCGAGGAGCTGTCCCGATGAGCACCACCACCACCGTCCCCGGCGGCGACCGTGCCGTGCGGCCCCCCACCGCCCCGCTGGTGCGCCTGGACCACGTCAGCAAGCACTTCACCACGAAGGGCGCCGGGCTGTTCTCGCGGCGGACGCTGACAGCCGTCGACGACGTCTCCCTCGACCTGCCCCCCGCCCACACCTTCGCCCTGGTCGGGGAGTCCGGCTCGGGCAAGTCCACCCTCGGCCGGCTGGCGCTGCGGCTGACGGAGCCGAGCAGCGGGCGTGTCCACTTCGAGGGCCGCGACCTCACCGCGATGTCGCCCCGCCAGCTGCGCCGGACCCGCCAGCAGATGCAGGTGGTCTTCCAGGACCCGCTGGGGTCCCTCGACCCGCGGATGAGCGTCGCCGACATCGTGGCCGAGCCGCTGCGGGTGCACCGCGGCCTCCGGGGCAGCGAGCTCGACGACCGGGTGGCGGCGTTGTTCGAGCAGGTCGGGCTGGACACCTCCCGCATGCGCCAGCGCCCCAAGGCGCTCTCCGGCGGGCAGCGGCAGCGGGTCGGCATCGCCCGCGCCATCGCCCTGGAGCCGCGACTGCTGCTGGCCGACGAGGCCGTCTCGGCCCTGGACGTCTCGGTGCAGGCCCAGATCACCAACCTGCTCGCCGAGCTGCGGGAGCGGCTCGGGCTCACCTACCTGTTCATCGCCCACGGGCTGCCGGTCGTGCGCCAGATCGCCGACACGGTCGGGGTGATGTACCTGGGCCGGGTCGTCGAGCAGGGGCCGGTCGACGAGATCTTCTCCGCCCCGGCGCACCCCTACACGAAGGCGCTCATCTCGGCGCAGCCGGTGGCCGACCCCACCTACCGTCGCGAGCGCGTCCTGCTGCAGGGCGAGATCCCCTCGGCGACCGCCATCCCCAGCGGCTGCCGGTTCCGCACCCGCTGCCCGATCGCCACCGCCACCTGCGCCGAGGTGGCGCCGCCGCGGCTGGTCTCCTCCACCGGGCACGTGGTCGAATGCCACTACCCGTTGGAGGAGGTCGTGGCGTGAGCGAGCGTCCGGGGACGACGTCGCAGGACGAGCCGCCGGTGGTCGGCGAGCCGGGGGTGGTCGCACCGCTGGACGAGACCGCCGCCGCACCACCGGCCGGCGGGCAGCCCGTCACCGATCCGCCCGGCGGTGGCCGTCGGGTGGCCGTGCTCGTCGCGGCCCAGCTGCTGTCAGGGGTCGGCGTGGCCTCGGGGGTGGCCGTCGGCGGCGTGCTGGCCGAGCAGCTCGCGGGGACCGCCTCGGCGGCCGGGACCGCGCAGACGGCCTCCATCGTGGGCGCCGGGCTCGTCGCCATCCCGCTGTCGGAGCTCGCCTCGCGCCACGGCCGGCGGATCGGGCTCGGCGTCGGGTTCGGCCTGGGTGCCCTCGGCGCGCTGGCCGTCCTGGTGTCGGCCGTGCTGGGCTGGTTCGTGCTGATGCTGCTGGGCATGCTGCTGTTCGGCTCGGCCACCGCGGCCGGTCTGCAGTCGCGCTACGCCGCGGCCGAGCTCGCCCGGCCCGGACGCCGGGCGCAGACCATGTCGCTGGTCATCTGGTCCACCACGGTGGGCTCGGTGATCGGGCCCAACCTGTCCCAGGTCGGCTCCGACCTGGGCGTCGGGCTCGGGGTCCCCGCACCGGCCGGGCCGTACCTGTTCTCGCTGGTCGTGTTCGCGGCCTCCGCCCTGGTGCTGGTGGTGGGCATCCCACCCACCCGCACCCGCACGTCCGCCGACGCGGCCCCGCGCACGCCCGCCCGGGTGGTCGTCGGTGCCGCGCTGCGCCACCCGGCCACCCGGCTGGGGATCGTCGCCGTGGTGGCCGGCCACGCGATGATGGTCTCGGTGATGGTCATGACCCCGGTCCACATGACCCACCACGGGATGTCGCTCAACCTGGTCGGGCTGGTGATCAGCGTGCACATCCTGGGCATGTACGCCGCCAGCCCGCTCTTCGGCTGGCTCGCCGACCGGGCCGGGGCCCGGACGGTGCTGGCCGTCGGCGTGGTGCTGTTCGTGCTGGCCTTCCTGGGCGGCGCCTTCTCCCCCGCCGGGCACGGCGCCGAGGGCGGGGGTCACTGGTGGCTGGCGGTCGCGCTGGGCCTGCTCGGGCTCGGCTGGTCGGCCTGCCTGATCGGGGGCTCGGCGCTGATGGCCCAGGGCGGTCCGGACGAGGCCCGGATGCGGCTGCAGGGCACCGTGGACTCGGCGATGAACCTGGTCGCCGCCGCGATGGCGGCGCTGTCGGGGCCGGTGCTCGCCGTGGGCGGCTACCCCTCGGTCAACCTGCTCGGCGCGGCCGTGCTCGCGGGCCTGGTGGCGGTGGCCCTCACCTCCCGCGAGCGACCGGGCCGCACCGGCGGGGTTGGGGCGGCGTGAAACACTGACCCGAGCACCAGGTCCCTCCCACGCTGGCGTAGCGGTCGGGGGCCCGGTGGTATCGGCACCGGGAGAGAGGCCTGCCATGGGCAGTGACGCACAGCACCACGACGGCACCTACAGGCTGAGCAACACCGTCATCTGCTCCGCGACGGCCGTGGAGGCCCCGGAGCGGGTCACCTCGGCGTGGATCGACGAGCAGCTGGCCGAGACCTACCAGCGGCTCGGCATGAGCCCGGGCAAGTTCGAGCAGCTGGCCGGCGTGGTCGCCCGCCGCTGGTGGCCCGAGGGGGTCAGCTTCTCCGAGGGCGCCGCCGAGGCGGGGGCCAAGGCGCTGGCCGAGGCCGGTGTCGAGCCGGGCCAGGTCGGTCTGCTGATCAACAGCTCGGTCAGCCACGACCACCTCGAGCCGTCGGCGGCCGTGCAGGTGCACGACGCCATCGGGCTGTCGCGGACCTGCCTCAACTTCGACCTGTCCAACGCCTGCCTCGGCTTCATCAACGGCATGCAGGTGGCGGGCACGATGATCGACGCCGGCCAGATCGACTACGCGCTGATCGTCAACAGCGAGAACGTCCGCGGTCTGCAGGAGAAGGCGATCGCCCGGCTGCAGCGCCCGGAGACCACCGTGGCCGAGGTGCGCGAGCAGTTCGCCACCCTGACCCTGGGCTGCGGGGCGACGGCGATGGTGCTGGGCCGCGCCGACAAGGTCAGCGGCGGGCACCGTCTGCTGGGCGGCTCCCACCGGGCCGCCACCCACCACAACAACCTCTGCGTCGGCGACATGTCGTTCATGCGCACCGACACCAGGGGTCTCTTCGAGGCCGGGCTGCAGCTGGCCCTGGAGACCTTCCTCGAGTCCGAGGAGGAGTTCGGCTGGAGCGACGTCGACCACCTCGTCTCCCACCAGACCTCGCTGGTGCACATCACCGCGCTGTGCCAGAAGCTGGGGCTGGACCAGGCGAAGTTCCCGCTCTCGCTGCCCGAGTTCGGCAACATGGGCCCGGCCGCGGCGCCGTTCACGCTGGCCGCCTCGCAGGACCGCTTCCGCAGCGGCGACCGGGTGATGCTGCTGGGCATCGGCTCCGGTCTGA
The DNA here is from genome assembly GCF_009742705.1 of Auraticoccus cholistanensis. Lineage (GTDB taxonomy): Bacteria > Actinomycetota > Actinomycetes > Propionibacteriales > Propionibacteriaceae > Auraticoccus > Auraticoccus cholistanensis. The sequence goes on along the minus strand of NZ_WPCU01000003.1, from coordinate 317,605 downwards.
ACACCTCCTTCGCCGACATCGTCTGGTGAGCACCCCGCCGCGACCGCCGGCCGGGGACTGGCCCGGCGACCTCGACCCCGCCTGGTCGCGGACGGTGGAGTCCCCGGACGCCGAGGGCACCCTCCGCCGCTGGCACCTGCTCGACACCCACGCCGCCCGGCCGCCGGCCGAGGTGGCGGCGCTGCCGACGCTGCTGTGCGTGCACGGCAACCCCACCTGGTCCTACCTGTGGCGGCGGCTGCTGGCCACCTGCCCGGAGGGCTGGCGGGTGATCGCCCCCGACCAGCTGGGCATGGGCTTCTCCGAGCCGGCCGCCGGTGACCTGGACTCCCCGCGCCGGATGGCGCAGCGGGTCGAGGACCTCACCCGGCTGACCGGCACGCTCGGGCTCTCCGGCCCCGTGGTCGCCGTGGGCCACGACTGGGGAGGCCCGGTCGTCAGCGGCTGGGCCACCCGGCACCGCGAGCTGCTCCGCGGGCTGGTGCTGGCCAACACCGCCCTCCACCAGGACCCGGCCGTCACCTTCTCCGGACTGATCCGGCTGGCCCGGACCCCGGCCCTGCTCGAGACCGTGTGCGTGCGGACCCCGACCTTCGTCCACGGGGCGGCGGCGCTCTCCCGGCCGCCGCTGCCGCGGGCGGTCCGGGCGGGGCTGCTGCGCCCCTACCGCTCCCCCGCCGACCGGGGCCGGATCGGGCAGTTCGTGGCCGACGTGCCGCTGGAGCGGGACCACCCCACGCGGGCGGAGCTCGACCGGGTGGCCGAGGCGGTGCGCGAGCTCGACGTCCCCGCCCTGCTGCTGCGCGGGCCCCGCGACCCGGTCTTCACCGAGGCCCACCTGCGCGACCTGATGGCCCGGCTGCCGCAGGCCGACGTGCACCGCTGGGAGGGCGCGTCCCACCTGGTGACCGAGGACCGCCCCGAGTACGCCGGCACCGTCTGGGCCTGGGTGGCCGAGCGGGTCGACCGCGAGCCGGCGCCGCGACGTGCGCAGCCGCCGGGGCCCGAGGGCGTCGCAGCGGCTGACGCCGAGCCGGGTGCGGCGGCGGCGGACGGCTCGCCCCGGCCGCCGTGGTGGCGCCAGAGCGCGCGCGCCGACGACCCCGCCACCGCCGTGGTCGAGGTGGCCTCGGGACGCACGATCTCCTTCGCCGAGCTGGAGGCCGACGTCACCGCGGTGGCCCGCGGCCTGCTGTCCCTCGGGGTCCGGCCCGGGCAGCGGGTGGCCACCCTCGTCCCGCCCGGCATCGACCTGACCGTGCTGGTCTACGCCTGCTGGCGGATCGGGGCGGTCATCGTGGTCGCCGACGCCGGTCTGGGGCTGCGTCCCCTCGCCCGGGCGCTCCGCGGCGCCGGGCCGGACGTCGTGGTCGGCATCCCGGCCGCCCTGGCCGCGACCCGTGCCATGCGGGTGCCCGGACGCCGGGTCGTCGCCGGCGAGCTGGCCCCCCGGCTGCGTCGGGCGCTCCGCGTCGAGCAGGACCTGGCCGGCCTGCGGGCGGCCGGCCGCCGCTCCGACGCCGACCTCGAGGCGGTCCGCCGCTCGGCCCTCGACGCGCACGGCGACGCCGACTGCGCGGTGCTCTTCACCTCCGGCGCCACCGGTCCCTCCAAGGGCGTGGTGTACCGGCTCAGCCAGCTGGCCGCCCAGCTGGAGGTGCTGCGCGAGACCATGGGCTTCGGCGAGCACGACCGCTTCGTGGCGGCGTTCGCGCCGTTCGCGCTCTACGGGCCGGCGCTCGGGGTCCCGGCCTCGGTGCCCGACATGGACGTCACCGCCCCCGGCACGCTGACCGCCGCCACCCTGGCCGACGCGGTGTCGCGGCTGGGCGCCACCGTGGTGTTCGCCTCCCCCGCCGCCCTGGCCAGCGTGGTCCGCACCGCGGACGAGCTGACCCCGGGCCAGCGGCAGGCGCTGGCCGGTGTCCGGCGGCTGATGTCGGCCGGTGCCCCGGTGCCGGTGTCGCTGCTGCGGCGGCTGACCGGGCTGGTCCCCGCCGCCGAGCTGCACACCCCGTACGGGATGACCGAGGCGCTGCCGCTGACCGACATCACGCTGACCGAGCTGGAGGAGGTCGGCACCGGCGACGGCGTCTGCGTCGGACGTCCGCGCCCGGGTGTGGAGCTGCGGGTCCGTCCGCTGCCGCGGACCCCCGGCGAGCCGGACGGCGACCCGGTGACCACCCCGGGGACCACCGGCGAGCTCGAGGTCACCGCCGCCCACGTCAAGGACCGCTACGACCGGCTGTGGGCCACCCAGCACGCCGCCACCCCCGAGCCGCGCTGGCACCGCACCGGCGACGTCGGCCACCTCGACGCCGACGGCCGCGTCTGGGTGGAGGGCCGGCGGGTGCACGTCGTGCACACCGCCGACGGCCCGGTCACCCCGGTGGGGATCGAGCAGCGGGTGGAGACCCTGGACGCCGTCCGGCAGGCCTGCGTGGCCGGCGTCGGTCCGGCCGGGACCCAGCAGGTGGTCGTCGTCGTGGTGCCGGAGGAGGGCACGCCGAGGACGCCGCCCGCCCCGCCGGAGCTGGCGGCCGCGGTGCGCGAGCTGGCCGGGGTGCCGGTGGCCGCGGTGCTGTGCGTGCCGGCGCTGCCGGTCGACATCCGCCACCAGTCGAAGATCGACCGGACGGCCGTCTCGCGCTGGGCCGCGACGGTGCTGGCGGGCGGTCGGGCCGGTGCGCTGGTGCCGCGCCGGCCGCGCCTGCGGCTGCGGGGGCGTCGCCGGTGAGGATCCTGGTGACCGGGGCCAGCGGGATGCTGGGCGGTGCGGTGGCCCGTGCGCTGGTCGCGCGCGGCGACGAGGTCACCGTGCTGCAGCGCCGGCCCGCCAGCGTGGAGGGCGTGCGCGAGCGGCGCGGCGACGTCCGCGACGCGGCCGCGGTGGCCGCCGCCGTCGCCGGGCAGGACGCCGTGGTGCACCTGGCGGCCAAGGTCAACGTGGTCGGGCCCTGGCAGGAGTACGCCGCGACCAACGTCGACGGCACCCGCAACGTCGTGGTGGCCTGCCGCCGTCACCGGGTGGGGCGGCTGGTGCACGTGTCCTCACCGTCGGTGGCCCACGCGGGGCACGCCCTGGTCGGGGTGCCCGCGGAGCCCGCGGACCCCCAGCGCGCCCGCGGGCCGTACGCGCGCAGCAAGGCGATGGCCGAGCGGGTGGCGCTGGCCGCGGCCGACCCGGGCCGGCTGGCCGTGGCGGTGCTGCGACCGCACCTGGTGTGGGGTCCCGGTGACACCCAGCTGGTGGCCCGGATCGTGGCCCGGGCACGGCGGGGACGGCTGCCGCTGCTGGGCCACGGCGCGGCGATGATGGACACCACCTACGTCGACAACGCCGCCGAGGCGGTCGTGGCGGCGGTGGACCGAGCCCACGTGGCCTCCGGGGAGCCGCTGGTGGTGAGCAACGGCGAGCCGCGGATGATCAGCGAGATCCTGGCCGGCATGTGCGCCGCCGCCGGCGTCCCGCGTCCGCAGCGCCGGGTGCCGGCGGGTCTGGCCGTCGCCGCCGGCTCCGTGGTGGAGGGCGCCGTCGCGCTGCGTCGCCGTCTCGGCCACGACGTGGAGTCCGACCCGCCGATCACCCGCTTCCTGGCCGAGCAGCTGTCCACCGCGCACTGGTTCGACCAGCGCCGCACCCGGGAGCTGCTCGACTGGCGGCCGCGCGTCCCGCTGGACGAGGGCTTCCGGCGCCTCGCCGCCTGGTACGCCGAGCACCCCGACGCCTGACGCGCGCCTCCGCCCGCCGGACCCGTCCCACCCATCCGCCTTCACAGCCCTCGGGGCACCTTCACAGCCGCTCCGGCGCCGCTCCACAGCCGCTCGCTCCCCTCACAGCAGCTCCGGCGCCGCTTCACAGCCGCTAGGTCCCCTTCACAGCCGCTAGGTCCCCTTCACGGCCGCTGGAACGGCTGTGGAGCACCACGGACGGCTGTGAAGGCGCGGCGTCGGAGTGGCCGGAGCCAGATCCCGGGCGTGGACGTCCCCAGCTCCGTGCGGGCGGCATCGTGCGCTTCACAGCCCGTGCGTCGGCTCCACAGCAGCTGCAACGGCTGTGAAGGGCCACGTGCGGCTGTGAAGCGGCACCGGGACGGCTGTGAAACGGGACCGGAGGGGCTGTGGAGGTGCCCGGACAGCGGTTGAGGCTGGGGCGGGCGCGGGCGGGACGGCGGGCTCAGGCCTCGACGTAGCGGCGGCCCTCGAAGGCGCGGCCGAGGGTGACCTCGTCGGCGTACTCGAGGTCGGAGCCGACCGGGAGGCCGCTGGCGAGCCGGGCCACCCGGACCCCCATCGGCAGCAGCAGCCGGCTCAGGTAGGTGGCGGTGGCCTCGCCCTCCAGGTTGGGGTCGGTGGCCACGATGACCTCCTGGACGGTCCCGTCACCCAGCCGCATCACCAGCTCGCGGATGGTGAGGTCGGCGGGGCCGATGCCGTCGATGGGGCTGATCGCCCCGCCCAGCACGTGGTAGGTGCCGCGGAACTCGCGGGTGCGCTCGATCGCCACCACGTCCTTGGACTCCTCGACCACGCAGATGGACGTCCGGTCGCGGCGCGGGTCGCGGCAGATCCGGCACCGCTCCTCGGCCGAGACGTTGTGGCAGACCTCGCAGAAGCGCACGGTCTGCTTCACCTTCAGCAGCGCCTCGGCGAGCTTCTCGACGTCCTCCGAGCCGGCGTACAGCAGGTGGAAGGCGATCCGCTGCGCGCTCTTGGGACCGACGCCGGGCAGCCGCCCCAGCTCGTCGATCAGCTCCTGGACCGGACCCTCGTACAACTCAGAACCCCAGGCCTCCGGCCAGGGGACCCATCTTGGCGGCAGCCAGCTCCTGACCCTTCTTGGAGGCGTCGCGGATGGCGGCGACGACGAGGTCGGCCAGCGACTCCGTGTCCGACGGGTCGCAGGCCTCGGGGGCGATGGTCAGCGAGTTGAGCTCACCGGTGCCGCTCATCACCGCGGTGACCAGCCCGCCGCCGGCGGTGCCCTCGACCGTCGTCCGGGCCAGCTCCTCCTGCGCCTGCATCATCTGGCTCTGCATGGCCTGGGCCTGCGCCAGCAGCCCCGACATGTCCGTTCCCTCGGGCAGCATCGCGTCCTCTTCCCTGCTCGCTCCCGGGCCTCGGCCCGGTGGACTGCGCCCTGCAGCCTCCGCACGGCGCACCGTGCAACCCCAAATCTATGCGAGGACCGGCGTGGTCGCCGCAGCCGCGCTCAGCGGTCCTCGGTCTCCTCCGCGATCAGCTCCGCCCCGAGGTGCAGCGCGAGCAGCTCGTCGTGGCTGGCCACGAGGTCGTCGAGGTCGGTGTCGTCGCGGCGGGCGTCCTCGTCGGGGTCCGGGCCGCTCTCCCGGCTGCCCGAGCGGGTGGGCCGGATGCTGGCCCGGGCCTCGGACCTGGCCGCGGACAGCGGCGCGGTCGGACCGCCGCCGGGCCGACCGCCGGGACCGTCGGCCGAGAGCGCCGAGGAGGCACCGTCGCCGGGCGACGCTGCCCCGCCGGGACCCGCCGCGGGCACGGCCGCCTCCGGCCTCGGACCGGCGGCCGGGGCGGCGTCGCGCGGCGCCCAGTCCCCACCACCGGCCGGCGGCGGCGACTGCGGCTCAGCAGCCCACCCCGCCACGTCGGCCGGTTCCGCCGGGACGCCGGCCGAGACGGGTGAGGCGGCCGCCGGGGAGGCGGCCGAGCCCGGGCGGGCGCCCGGACGGGTGGCACGACCCACCGTCTCGGTCGGGGCAGCGCCGGGGGTGCCGTCGTCGACGATGGCCTGCACCCGCAGGTCGACCCCCAGCACCTGCACCAGGGCCTCGCGCAGGACGTCCTCGCTGCCCCCGCGGGAGAAGGAGTCGCGGGCGCCGACGTTGGTCAGCCCCAGGGTCAGCACGCCGTCGTCCACGCCCATCACGTGGGAGTTCTGGCTCAGCAGGATCCAGGTGAAGCGACGCTGCCGCTTGACCTCCTCGAGCACCTCCGGCCAGAGCCGGCGCAGGTCGGCCACGTCGAGACCGCGGGACCCACCACCGCCACCGGAGCCGGCACCGCTCGGGGCCGACGGACGGGCGGCCGGAGCCGCACCCGGGCGGCCCGGCCGGGCGCCGGCCGGGGCGGGCTGGGTCGGCGCCGGCCCGGAGGCCGTCGGCTGGGCGGGCTGCTCGGGCGGTGGCGCCGGCTCCGCGGCCTGCGGCGCTGGCACCGGCTCGGCGGCAGGAGCGGCCGGCACCGGCTCCGCGGCCCGCTGGGGCGCGGCCTGCGGCTCGACCGGCGCGGGCTGGGGGTCGGGCCGGCGGGCCGGCGGGGCAGCCGAAGCCGCGGGCTCAGGCCGGGCCGGGCGCGCCGGCCGCTCCTGCTCCGGCGGGGTCACGAGGTCGGGTCGGGCCTGCGCGGGACCGGTGTGGCCCTGCTGGGCGGCCGGGTCCATCCCGAGCCGGCGCTCCAGCCGGTCCAGCCGGGCGTGCACGCCGCGGGAGTCGACGTCCGCGCCGGGGAGCAGCACCCGCGCGCACATCAGCTCCAGGTACAGCCGGGGCGCGGTGGTGCCCCGCATCTCGGTCAGCCCGCTGGCGATCACCTCGGCCGCGCGGGCCAGCTCGCCGGCGCCCAGCCCGGCCGCCTGGTTGCGCAGCCGCTCGGCCTGGTCGTCCGAGGCCTCCACCAGCCCGGAGCTGACGGCGTCGGGCACCGCGTTGACGACGACCAGGTCGCGGAGGCGGCGCAGCAGGTCCTCGGCGAAGCGGCGGGGGTCCTGCCCGACCTCGATCACCTTGTCGACGGCGGCGAACACGCTGGCCCCGTCACCAGCGGCGAAGGCGTCGACCATCTCGTCGAGCAGCGAGTCGGGGGTGTAGCCCAGCAGCGCCGCGGCCTGCCGGTACGACACCCCCTCGCTGGAGGCGCCGCCGAGCAGCTGGTCCAGCACGGAGAGGGAGTCGCGCACCGATCCGCCGCCGGCGCGCACCACCAGCGGCAGCACGGCCGGCTCGACCGCGATGCCCTCGGCCTCGCAGAGCTCGGCCAGGTAGGCGCCCAGCACCTTCGGCGGCACGAGCCGGAACGGGTAGTGGTGGGTCCGGCTGCGGATGGTGCCGATGACCTTGTCGGGCTCGGTGGTGGCGAAGACGAACTTGACGTGCGGCGGCGGCTCCTCGACCAGCTTCAGCAGGGCGTTGAAGCCCGCCGTGGTCACCATGTGCGCCTCGTCGATGATGTAGACCTTGTAGCGGCTGTGCACCGGGGCGTAGAAGGCCCGCTCGCGGAGGTCTCGGGCGTCGTCGACACCGCCGTGGCTGGCGGCGTCGATCTCGATCACGTCGATGCTGCCGGGCCCGCCGCGGGCGAGGTCGCGGCAGGACTGGCAGGTGCCGCAGGGCGTCGGGGTCGGGCCCTGCTCGCAGTTGAGGGCCCGGGCCAGGATGCGCGCCGAGGTCGTCTTGCCGCAGCCGCGGGGGCCGGAGAACAGGTAGGCGTGGTTGACCCGGTTGTTGACCAGCGCGCGCTGCAGCGGCTCGGTGACGTGCTCCTGGCCGATCACCTGGGCGAAGGTGTCGGGGCGGTAGCGTCGGTACAGCGCGAGCGGCGGCGTCGGCACCTCGGGCAGAACGGACCCCGCCACCGGGTCAGTCAGGGTGTCGTCCACACCGGTCACCCTAGACGCCCCCTCCGACAGCCGCATGCCCGTCGTCACCGCCGCCCCGACCAGCAGGAGGAACCGTGAGCGAGCACGACCTGGAGCGCTTCGTCCGGGCCCAGGACGAGGGCGGCACGCACGCCCGCGCCCGTGAGGAGCTGCGCCGCGGCCGCAAGCAGAGCCACTGGATGTGGTTCGTCTTCCCCCAGCTCGCCGGTCTGGGCCGCAGCAGCACCGCCCGGTTCTTCGCGCTCGCCTCGCTGGAGGAGGCGCGGGCCTACCTCGCCCACCCGGTGCTGGGCCCGCGGCTGCGGGAGGACAGCCGGGTCGTCGCCTCCGGCCCGGCGGATGACGCCGAGACGCTGATGGGGCCGGTGGACGCGGTGAAGCTGCGCTCCTCGATGACCCTGTTCGCCGCCGCCGACCCGGACGAGCCCGTGTTCGTCGAGGTGCTGGAGCGCTACTTCGGCGGCGAGCCGGACCCGGAGACGCTGCGGCGGCTCTGACCGCGCCGGAGGCGGCACGGGCCCGGACATGAAGGGGCCCCCCGCGCACCCGACAGAGCTCACTGACCCTTGCTGCCTTCCGGCCCTGGGGGGGTTGGGCGAGGTACCGCCGCGCGGGGGACCGTCAGCCAGCATACCGACCCGGCGCCCGACCCCCAACCCGCACCGTCGCGGACCGGCCTCGTCGCGGATTGGCCGCGCCCGCGGCGATCGCGTATCCTCACCGGCGGAGGATTCGCCTAGTGGCCTATGGCGCTCGCTTGGAAAGCGGGTTGGGTGCAAGCCCTCGGGGGTTCGAATCCCCCATCCTCCGCCAGACCTGCTGACCGGACGCCGCCCTGCTCTCCCCGAGCACGGGCGGCGTCCGCGTCTGGTGCCGGACCCGCCGGCTTGACCCTGACGCTGCGTCACCCCTGCACGGTGGACCCGTGAGACGCAGCACCATCCTCTTCCTGCTGGCCGACGCCGCCAGCCTGCTCGGGAACTCCTTCATCGCCGTCGTGCTGCCGTGGCTGGTGCTCGCCAGGACCGGCGACCCGGCGGCCGCCGGTGTGGTCGCGGCCGCGACCGCCGCGCCGGCCGTGATCGCCGCGCTCGTCGGCGGCTGGGTCGTCGACCGCGTCGGGCGGCGGCGGATCAGCATCATCAGCGACCTGGGCAGCGCCCTGGCGGTGGCGGCCATCCCGCTCGTCGACGCGACGGCCGGGCTCGACCTGGGCTGGTTCGTCCTGCTCGGGGCCCTGGGGGCCCTCTTCGACGTGCCGGGCATGACCGCGCGCGAGTCCCTGCTGCCCGACGTCGCCCGGGCGGGTGGGATGTCGCTCGACCGCCTCTCCGGGGTGCGGGAGGGGTTGTTCGGCGTCACCTTCCTGGCCGGCCCGGCCCTCGCCGGTCTGGCCCTCACCGCCTTCGAGCCCACCGCGGTGCTGGTGGTGACGGCGGCGGCCAGCGCGCTCGCGGCGCTGTGCACGCTGCTCATCCCCGCGGCCGTGGGCCGGCGCTCGGCCGACGCCCTCGCCGAGCCGGCCGCCCGCCAGCTGCTGGGCGGGCTGCGGGTCGTCGCCGCCGACCCGCTGCTGCGGGCCGTCACCGTGCTGAGCATCGGCTCCGCGGCCGTGCTCGGACCGCTGCAGGCCCTGCTGCTGCCCGCCTGGTTCTCCACCACGGGGTCCTCGGCGGCGCTCGGGCTGACGCTGAGCGCGCTGGCGCTCGGCACGCTGGTCGGCGCCGGCACCTACGCCGTGGCCGCGGGCCGGATGCGGCGCCGCACCGCCTACCTGCTGTGCCTGCTGTGCGTCTCCACCGGCATGCTGCTGCTCGCCTCCCTGGCCCACCCGCTCGTCGTGGCGCTGGCCATGTTCGTCTGCGGGCTCGGTTCGGGGCTGCTCAGCCCCGTCGTGCCGGTCGTCGTGGCCGGGCGGGTGCCGGAGTCGCACCGCGGCCGGGTCTTCGGGGTCCAGAACGCGGTCGTCATGCTGCTGGCGCCGCTGGCCGTCGGCCTGGCCGGTGCCGTCGCGGCCAGCTCCCTGGAGTGGGCCTTCTACGCCGCCACGGCCCTCTGGCTGGCGACCGCGCTGTACGGTGCGCTCGTGCCCGGGATGCGGTCGCTGGACGAGCCGGCGACGACGTGCGAGGAGACGCCCGCGGAGCAGCGGTGCTGACCGTCGGCCAGCTCGCCGAGCTCGCGGGGGTGACGGTGCGGACCGTGCGCTACTACCACCAGCGTGGTCTGCTGCCCGAACCCGGCCGCGACGCCTCCGGCTACCGCCGCTACACCTCGGCCCACCTGATCCGGCTGCTGCGGATCCGCGGGCTCACCGAGATCGGCATCCCGCTGACCGAGGTCGACCGGCTGCTGGATGCGCCCCGCTCCGAGCTCGCCCGCACGCTCGACGACCTGGACGCGCAGCTGGCCGCCCAGGCCGAGCGCATCGCCGGCCACCGGGCCGTGATCGCACGGCTGCGCGGCACCGACCCGCGCATCCCGGCGCACCTGCACCCGCTGGCGGAGCGGCTCCGGAGCGCCGGCGTGCCCGAGTCCGCGATCGCCGCCGAACGGGACGCGGTGCTGCTCGCGGAGGCGGTCGGCGGACGCGGCACCAGCACCTGGACCGTGGCGGACTTCTACGCCGGCTTCGACGACCCCGCGCTCTCGGAACGCCTGCTGCGGGCGTGGCAGCGCTTCGAGCAGCTGGAGGAGGCCGACCGCGCCGAGGTCGACGCCGTGGTCGCCGAGTTCGTCGACCTCTTCGCCACCCACCTGCAGGACGTCGGCGCGGGCGAGCAGCAGGGGGCCGACCCGCTGGCGCGGCTGCTGATCGAGGACCACGTGGCTGCGCTGCCCCCGGCGAAGCGCGAGGTGGTGCAGCGGGTGGCCGCCCACTTCGGCGGCTGAGGGCCGCTCAGGGCGGTGGCGGCAGGCCGCTCCACCGGCCGGCTGACCGGGGACCGCGGCGTTGCTAGATTCGCCGCCATGCCCGACGTCGCCGTCCCCGCCCGCCGCCCCGCCCCGGGAGGCCGACCGTGAAGCAGGTGGTGTGCATCGGCGAGACGATGGCGCTCGTCACCCCGGTCGAGCCGGTGCCGCTGGAGCAGGCCGACCTCTGCCGCCTCGACATGGGCGGCGCGGAGTCGACGGTCGCGCTCTACCTGGCCGAGCTCGGCCGGCACGCCCGCTGGGTCAGCCGGCTCGGCGACGACCCGCTCGGCCGGCGCATCCTCAGCACGCTGGACGCCGGCGGCGTCGACACCGGCTGGGTCCGCACCGACCCAGGCGCCCCCACCGGGCTGTACCTGAAGGACCCGGCTCCCGGCGCGACGGCGGTGCACTACTACCGGGCGGGCTCGGCCGCCTCCCGGATGGGCCCGGACGACCTGGCCGCCCTGCCGCTGGAGGAGGCCGACGTGGTGCACCTGTCCGGCATCACCCCGGCGCTGTCGGCCAGCTGCGCCGACCTCGTCGAGGCCCTGGTGGCGCGGCTGGCGGGCACCTCCACCCTGGTGTCCTTCGACGTGAACTACCGACCCGGGCTGTGGCCGGTCGAGCAGGCCGGACCGGTGCTGCTGGAGCTGGCCCGCCGCTGCGACCTGGTGCTGGTGGGCCGCGACGAGGCCGAGACGCTGTGGGGTGCGGCCACCGCCGAGGACGTCCGCTCCCTGCTCCCCGACCCGGTCACCGTGGTGGTCAAGGACGGCCCCGTGGGCGCCACCGAGTTCGCCGGGGACACCGCCACCTTCCTGGAGGCCCCGACGGTCGAGGTGGTCGAACCGGTGGGCGCCGGGGACGCCTTCGCCGCCGGCTACCTCGACGGCCTGCTCGACGGCGCCGACCCCGCCGAGCGGCTGCGCCGCGGGCACCGGCTGGCCGCCCGCGCGCTGTCCAGCACCAGCGACTTCGCCCCCGCCCCGGCCGGCACGTGACCGGCCACGGACCCGACCCCGGAGGACCCGCGATGGAGGAGCTGAACCGCTGGTTCGACCAGCAGCTGTCGTCGATGCCGGTGATGGCGATCCTGCGCGGCTTCGGCCCCGAGCGCACCGTCGAGCTGGCGCGGACCGCCTGGTCCCTCGGCGTCACCTGCCTCGAGGTGCCCGTGCAGGGTGAGCACGACCTCGCCTCGCTGCGCGCCGCGGTGGCCGCCGGCCGCGAGGCCGGTCGGCTGGTGGGGGCCGGCACGGTCGTCAGCACCGGCCTGCTGGAGCAGGGCGTCGCGGCCGGCGCCGCGTTCACCGTCGCCCCGGGCCTGGACGCCGACGTGGTGGAGGCCAGCCGCCGCCTCGGCGTCCCGCACCTGCCCGGGGTGGCCACCGCCACCGAGGTGCAGCAGGCGATGTCCTCGGGGCTGCGCTGGCTCAAGGCCTTCCCCGCCGCCCAGCTGGGAGCGGGCTGGTTCTCGGCCATGCACGGCCCCTTCCCCGGCGCGCGGTTCGTGGCCACCGGCGGCATGGACGCCGACAACGCCGAGCGGTTCCTCGACGGCGGCGCCGAGGTGGTCGCGGTCGGCTCGGCGCTGGCCGACGAGCGCCAGCTCCGCCTGCTCGCCGAGCTCGTGGGGCGCCGCCGTACATTGGGCGCATGAGCCCGCAGACGCAGAAGCCCAAGGACAGCGACGACGACGACCGCACCCGCGACGAGGACGGTCAGGGCCAGATCTCCGACGGCCCCAACAGCCTGAGCACCCACGAGTCCAACCTGGGCGGCGCGGACGCCGTCCCCGACAAGACCACGGCCGCCTTCCGGGCCAACACCGAGGACTGAGCCCGCGAGGTCGACGGCAGCCGCGCGTCCACCGGGACGCGCGGTGCCTCCCTCCTGCTCCGGACCAGCCGACCGCCTCCGTCGCCGCGGCCCGGTCCGTCGCCGTGGCGCCGCGGGAAAAACCCGTTGCCCCGCCCGCGGCCCCGTCACTAGGTTCCCTGTCGTAGCCGCACGCAGCACGAGCACCTCGAGAGGAGGCCCCCAGTTGATGACAGACACCCCGGACGTGATCCGCGGCACCGAGCCGTGTGACGCCGCCATCCTGGCCGGCGCCTCCCGCCGTCAGCAGCGCTGACCCCGCCCGATCCCGGTCTCCGCCCGGAGACCTCGTCCGGGCCTGCCCACGGGCCCTCTCGACCTCCCACTCCTTGTGAAGGAACTGCCGTGTACGCACAGCTGCACACCTCTGTCCACCTGCCCGTCGACCTCACCTCTCCCTCCGACCTGGAGCGGAGCCGGCGCGCCGCCGAGCGGTACGCCCTCACCGAGCACCTGCGTGCCGGCCGCGGCCACCGCCTCCACGGCGCCCGCCTGCAGCTGGCCCGCTGGATCGCTCCCCGCGGTCTCGAGCTGACCGCACGCAGTGCCTGAGCGGCGCGCCGCCAGGACCACACCCCGCGGGCACGGTCCCGACCTCCCCGGTCGGCGACCGTGCCCGCTGCTCGTCCCACCCTCCGGCGCCGAGGTGCGGGCCCGCCCGCCGGACTGACAGCATCGAGCCATGACCGACCCGCTGGCTCCTCCCCACGTCCCCGTGCCCACCGCCGAGCAGCTGGCGTGGCAGGCGCTGGAGACCGGGATGTTCGTCCACTACGGGCTCAACACCTTCGCGGGTCTGGAGTGGAGCGACGGCACCCTGCCCGCCGCCAGCTTCGACCCTGCCGGCCTGGACGCGCGCGACTGGGTCAGCACCGCCGTCGCGATGGGGGCCCGCTACCTGGTGCTGACGGCCAAGCACCACGACGGCTTCTGCCTGTGGCCCACCGACACCACCGACTACTCCGTCCGCTCCAGCCCCTGGCGCGGCGGACGCGGCGACGTGGTCGAGGAGGTCGCCGCCGCCTGCCGCGAGGCGGGGATCGGGCTGGGTCTCTACCTCTCCCCCTGGGACCGCAACGCGGCCTGCTACCCCGACCCGGTCGCCTACAGCGCCTTCTACACCCGCCAGCTCACCGAGCTCTGCACCCGCTACGGCGACCTCGTCGAGCTCTGGTTCGACGGTGCCGGCTCCGAGGGCTACCGCTACGACTGGGACGCCATCATGGCCGTCGCCGACGAGCACCAGCCGCAGGCCATGGTGTTCAACATGGGCCGTCCCACCATCCGCTGGGTCGGCAACGAGGACGGGCTGGCCGCCGACCCCAACTCCTACGCGGTGGCCGGCACGAAGCTCAGCCAGTACACCGACGTCCGCGCCGAGCTGGGCGACGCCCTCTACCTGCCCCCGGAGTGCGACGTCTCGCTGCGCCGGGGGTGGTTCTGGCACCCCGACGACGAGCCCAAGACGCTGGAGCACCTGCTGGCCATCCACGAGCGGTCGGTGGGGCTGGGCGCCAACCTGCTGCTCAACGTGCCGCCCACCACCTCCGGCACCGTCGACCCGGCCGACGCCGCCCGCGTCGCGGAGTACGGCGCCGAGGTGGGGCGTCGCTACGGCCGTCCGGTGACCCTCACCCCCACCCGCGTCGACGGCCGCTGGCGGGCCGAGGCCCCGGCCCCCACCGCGGTCGACGTGGTCGAGCTGCGCGAGGACCTGACCCGCGGGCAGCGGGTGACCGGCTTCCGCGTCCTCGCCGGCGGGAGCGAGCTGGCCGCCGGGGCCAGCATCGGCCACCGCCGCCTCGTCCCCGTCCCCCGCAGCCGGCTCGAGGAGCTGGTGGTCGAGCTCGACGGCCCCGGGGCGGTGCTGGCCGGCGTGGCGCTGCACGACACCGGCGTCACCCGGCGCCCGCAGATCCCCGAGGGCTACACCGCCCCGACGGAGCGTCCCGATGACCACTGAGACCCCGCAGGCCCCGGTGCCGCTGGCGCAGCGCGTCACCGTGGTGCTGCTGACCTACAACTGCGCCCACCGCCTCGACGAGGTGCTCGACCACCTGCTCGCGCTCGGGGTGCCGCTGGTCGCCGTGGACAACGCCTCCGGCGACGGCACCGTCGACGTCCTCCGCCGCCGCGGCGTGGAGGTGCACCGGCTCCCCCGCAACATCGGCGCCGCCGCGCGCAACGTGGGGGTGGAGCTGGCCCGCACCCCCTACGTGGCCTGCTGCGACGACGACGGCTGGTACGAGCGCGAGGGGCTGGTGCTGGCCGCGGACCTGATGGACCGCCACCCGGTGCTGGCGGTCGTCAACGCCCGGATCCTGGTCGGTCCGGAGCAGCGGCTGGACCCCATCTCGGCGGTGATGGCCGACAGCCCGCTGCCGGACCGCCACGACCTCCCCGGCACGGTGCTGATGGGGTTCATGGCCGGCGCCGTGGTGGTGCGCCGGTCGGCCTACCTGCAGGTCGGCGGCTACGCCGAGCGGTTCTTCATCGGCGGGGAGGAGGAGACGCTGGCGCTGCCGCTGCTTCGCGCCGGCTGGCAGATGCGCTACGTGCCCGAGGTCGTGGTGCAGCACCGCCCGAGCCGGGCGAACGTCGACGCCGTCCGCCCCTACGGGATGCGCAACACGCTGTGGAACGCGTGGCTGCACCGCCCCCTCGGCAGCGCCCTGCGCTGGACCTGGTTCGTGCTGCGCGACCCGCGACGCCGCCCCGGCCGCTGGCGTGGGGTGCTGTGGGCGCTGCTCGGGATGCCGGCGGTGCTGCGCGACCGCTCGGTGATGCCGGCGCAGCTGGACGCCGACCTGCGGGTGCTGGACGAGGCCCACTACGCCACCCTGCGCCGGCCGCAGCGCGCCGAGGCGGCGCAGCGGGTCTAGCCGGCGACCCCGGCCCGCCAGTAGCCCATGAACGCGCAGCTGCGGCGGTCGAGGCCGCACCCGCGGACCAGGTGGCGCCGGATCCGGGCCACCGCGCCGGACTCCCCCGCCACCCAGACGTAGCGCTGCCCCGCCGCCTCCACCTCGTCCCACAGCACGTCCTCGACCTCGTCGGGGACGCTGCCGGGCCCGTCCACGACGGCGGTGCCGAGCTCGGACGTCCACTCCCGGACGGCCTGCTCGAGGGCCTCGCCGTGGGGGCGTCCGCCCCGCGCCAGCCAGGTCACCTGCACCCCGGGCGGCGCGGACAGCGGGAGGGCGTCGGCGATGCTCGGCACCTCCACCAGCACGCGGCCGACGACGTCGGCGGGCAGCTGCTCGACGATCCCGCAGATGGCGGGCACGGCCGTCTCGTCGCCGACCAGCACCACCTCCGAGGCCTCCCCGGGGTGCCAGCCCAGCCCGGCGCTCTCCGAGCCGGGGACGCCGGCGTCCGGACCCACGAGCAGCAGCGGGCTGCCCAGCGGGGCCTGCTGGGCGAAGGCGCTGGCCGGGCCCTCGGTGCCGTGGCAGGCGAAGTCGACGTCCACCTCCCGCAGCCCCGGCCGGACCGCCCGGGCGGTGTAGGTGCGCATCGCCGGACGCCGCTGCTCCGGCTCGGCCAGCCACCAGCCGTACCAGTCCTCCCCGGCGGAGCGGGCGGCGGCGAGCTGGTCCTCGTCGGCCAGCAGCAGCTTGATGCGCTGGTCCAGGCAGGTGCCGCCGAACTCGTCGAGGTCCTCGCCGGTGAAGGTGAGCCGGACGAAGGACGGGCTGAGCTGCTGCCGGGCGGCCAGCCTGACGGCGAACAGCCGGTAGGTGGCGGTGCGACGCGGACGTTCGGTCACGGTCATGTCTTCACTCTCATTCTCCAGAGCAACCACAGGAAGTAGGGGCAGCCGACCAGCGAGGCGGTGAGCCCGGCAGGCAGCTGGTCGGGGGCGATCACGGTCCGCCCGGCCGTGTCGGAGACGAGCACGAGCAGCCCGCCGAGCAGGGCCGACAGCGGCAGCAGCCGTCCGTGCCGGCGCCCGATCAGCAGCCGGGCGGCGTGCGGGGCGACCAGCCCCACGAAGGCGATCACGCCGATGGAGGCGGTGGCGGCCGCGGTCAGCACCACGGCGGCCAGCAGCACCAGCAGCCGGGCGCGCCCGGTGGCCACCCCCAGCACCCGCGGGGTGGTCTCGTCCAGCTGCAGCAGGTCGAGGTCGCGACGGCTGCCGGCCAGCGCCACGGCGGCCAGCACGAGGGCCACCAGCATGGGCACCGACTGCCAGAAGCCGACCCCGTAGGTGGACCCGCCGAGCCAGGTCAGCGCCTTGCTCTGGTTCCACGGGTCGGTGCGCACCAGCATCAGGGTGATCAGCGCCGACGTGCCGGCGCTCACCCCGATGCCGACGAGCACCATCCGGGCCTGGTCGACGCCGTCGCGGGCGGAGAACCCGAACACCAGCGCCCCGGCCAGCAGGGCGCCGAGCAGCGCGCCGACCAGCAGCGACCAGAAGCCGGGGTTGGGCAGCACCACCAGCATCAGCACGGCGGCCGCGCCGGCGCCGCCGGAGACGCCCAGGATGCCGGGGTCGGCCAGCGGGTTGCGGGTGACGCCCTGCACCACCGAGCCCGCCAGCGCCAGGCAGGCCCCGGCCAGCACCGCGGCCACCACCCGGGGCATCCGGGAGTCGAGGATGATGTCGACCCGGACCGAGGAGATGCCGCGGAGCCAGTTGAGGACGTCGCCGGCGAGCAGCAGGGCGTCGCCGAGCAGCGCCGAGCCCAGCACGGCGGCCAGCAGCAGCACGGCGCAGCCGCCGAGGAGCAGCCGCGGGTGCCGCAGCCCGAGCCGGGTGCCGGCCCGCATGGTGACCAGGCTGTCGGCGTCGATGCCGGTCCGCACCGTCTGCGCCAGCGCGACCATGAACACCGCCCCGATGACCGAGGTGACCACGCCGGTGGGCACGCTGACTCCCTCCAGCGACCCGAACAGGGCCCGCAGCAGGACGTCGGCGGTGAGCACCAGCGCCACCCCGGCCAGGCCGCTCACGGCCAGCAGCACGCGGTGCCGGCGCAGCGGTCGCACCCAGCGGACCAGCAGCCGCACCAGCACCGGCGCGGCGAGGCCGACGAAGCCGATCGGGCCGGCGGCCGTCACGGCCACGGCCGACAGCAGCACCGCCAGCACCACCATCACGGTCTGCGCCAGCCGGACGTTCAGCCCCAGCGCGCTGGCCGCGTCGTCGCCGAGCTGCAGCAGGTCGAGCCAGCGACCGAGCAGCAGCGCGAGCGCGAGCGCCAGCACCAGGGCGGGCAGCAGCCGCAGCACCCCGTCCAGCCCGGCCTGCCCGAGCGAGCCGGCACCCCAGGCGAACAGCCCCTGGGTCTGCCAGGGGAAGAGCAGCAGCAGCACCGAGGCGATGGCGTGGAAGCCCAGGGTGACCACCGAGCCGGCGAGCACCAGCCGGATCGCCGACGAGCCCGCCCCCGAGGCGAGCCCGAGCACCAGCGCCGCGGTCAGCAGCCCGCCGAGGAAGGCGACCGCCGCGCTGGACAGCAGCGGCAGCGTGACGCCGGCCGCGGCCACCACGGTGAGGGCGAGGTAGGCCCCGGCATTGACCGCCAGCGTGTCCGGCGAGGCCAGCGGGTTGCGGGCGACCGACTGCAGGACCGCCCCGGCCACCCCCAGGGCGAGGCCCACCGCGAGCCCGGCCACCAGCCGCGGCAGCCGGGAGGCGACGACCACGGCGGTGGTCTCGTCGGTGCCACGCCCGGTGACCAGCGCCAGCAGGTCCGCCGCGCCCACGTCGGCGCTGCCCTGGGTGACGTGCACGACCGCGACCACCACCAGCCAGCCCACCAGCCCGACGACCAGCGCGGTCATCGCCACCGACCCGCGGCGTCGCCGCACCGCGCCGGGGGTCTCCTCCGCGGGTGCCGCCGCGGGGGCGGGGCTGGTGGTGGTCATCGGCCTCAGGCGCCGATCTGGGTGGCGATGTCCTCGGCCAGCTGCGCCAGCGACGGGGTGCCGCCGTAGACCCAGATGCCGACCCCGGCCCGGTGCACGTGCCCGGCCTCGACGAAGGGCAGCTGCTGCCAGACAGCGTTGTCGGCCAGCACGCCCTCGACCGGGTCCTCCTCGCCCTCGTTGCCCCAGTACAGGAAGCGGGTGTCGTCCGGCAGCCGGGTGAGGCCCTCCACGTCGGCGGAGGAGAGCCCGTAGGCGGCGTCACCGGGCTCGGTCCAGGCGTCCTCGAGCCCGATCAGGCCGCCGACGACCGAGGGCGCGGAGCCCGGTCCGTGCATCCGGATCGAGATCGAGTTGGCCTCGGCGTAGGGGTAGGTGAACACCATCGGGGTGCCGGTCAGCCCGGCCGCGTCGACCCGGTCGGCCAGCTCGGCCATGCGGGCGTCGAAGTCGGCGGCCAGCTGCTCGGCCTCGGCCTCCTTGCCCAGCAGGGTGCCCACCAGCGCCTGGTTCTGCTTGACCAGCCCGACCAGGTCCTCGGTGTTCGCCCCGTCGAGGAGCACCACCGGGGCGATGCGCTCCATCTGGGCCATCGCCTCCTCCGGGACGGAGGTGAGGTCGCCCAGGATCAGGTCCGGCTCGAGCTGGGCCACGGAGTCGATGCTCGGCTCGGTGCGCACCCCGACGTCCTGCACGGTGTCGTCCAGCGGTGCGGCGCTGGCCCAGGAGCTGTAGCCCTCGACGTCGGAGGCGCCCACCGGCATCACGCCGAGGCTGGCGACGTACTCGGTGGAGGCCCACTCCAGCGTCACCACCCGGGTGGCGGGGCCGTCGAGGGTGACCTCGGTCCCCCGCCCGTCGGTGACGGTGATCGCGGCCTCGCCCGAGCCGGTCGACGGCGCGGCGTCGGTGACGGGCGCGTCGGTGGTGCCGCACGCGGTGAGGCTGAGGGCCGCTGCCAGGGCAGCGACCAGCGCGGTGCGCAGACGCATCGTGGTGTCCTTCTGTCGGGGCCGGTCACGCGACCGGCGTCGGGGACCCGGCCGCCCGTGGGCCGGGGAGAGCTGGTCAGACCGCGACGAGCGCGCGGTCGCCGTGGAGGCGGCCGGGACCGCGGCCGCGGGAGCGGGGGCGCACCTCGAGGTGGCCGTGCTCGGGGTCGCGGGCCACGGCGATGTCGATGCCGTAGACCTCGCTGAGGACGTCGGCGGTGAGCACGTCCTCGGGGGCGCCGCAGGCGACGACCCGGCCCTCGGCCAGCACGGCGATGACGTCGGCCACCCGGGCCGCGTGGTTCAGGTCGTGCAGGACGACCCCGATGGTGACGCCGTGGTCGTCGGCGAGGTCGCGCAGCAGGTCGAGCAGCTCGACCTGGTAGCGCAGGTCGAGGTGGTTGGTGGGCTCGTCGAGCATCAGCACCGCGGTGTCCTGGGCCAGGCAGCTGGCCAGCCAGACCCGCTGCAGCTGGCCGCCGGAGAGGGAGTCGACGTCCTCCTCCGCCAGCGCCGCCACACCGGTGAGGCCCATCGCCCGCTCCACCACGGCCGGGCCGTGCGGGTCGCGGGACCGCCAGCGGCCACGGTGCGGGTGGCGGCCGAGCTCGACGGCGTCGCGGACGGTGATGCCCTGCGGGGTGGGTCGGCTCTGGGCCAGCACCGTGAGCCGGCGGGCCAGCTCGCGCGAGGAGAGCGCGTCGACCTCGTGGTCGCCGACGCGCACCGTGCCCGCCGAGAGCCGCTGCAGCCGGGCGAGCCCACGCAGCAGGGTCGACTTGCCGCTGCCGTTGGGCCCGACCAGCGCCGTCACGCGGCCCGGTTCGAGCTGCAGCGAGACGTCGGAGACCACGTCGCCGTGGCCGTAGCCGATGCACACCCCGGCGCTGCTCAGCGCCACACCCCCGGAAAGGATCACCTAAGTAAGGTAAGCCGAACCTTGATCGTTGGCCAGCGGGTGTGACGAGCGTCTCGCGCGGTGGTCAGCGGCGGCGGCGGGTGCCGAACAGCCCGCGCAGGATCTCCCGGCCCGCGGTGCGGGCCATCTGGCGGACGAGGGTGTTGCGGCTGAGCTGCTCGAGCACCGACGGCTCGGGACGCGGCGCGCGCGGGCGTCCGGGCGCGCGCGGGGCCGCGCCGTCGGGGGCCGCCCGCCGCTGCGGGACGGCCACCGGCTCCGGCGCCTCCCGGGCGACCCGGGCGGCCAGCAGCTCTCGGGCGGACTCGCGGTCGACGGCCTGCCCGTAGCGGGCCATCAGCTCGGAGCGGGCGATGCCGGGCTGCAGCACCTCGGCCGGCACGCGACCCATCACCGAGCGGGGCGCGAAGACCCGCGTCCGGGCCACCGGGGTCGGGGCGCCGTCGGGGTCCATCACCGTCACCACCGCCTCACCGATGGCCAGCGACTGCAGCACCTGCGCCAGGTCGTAGGCCGACTGCGGGTAGGTGGCCACCGTCTGGCGCAGCGCCTTCGCCTCGTCGGGGGTGTGTGCACGCACTTGGTGCTGCACCCGCGAGCCCAGCTGGGCCAGCACCTCCTCCGGCAGGTCGCGCGGGGACTGGGTGACGAAGAAGACGCCCACCCCCTTGGAGCGGATCAGCCGCACCGTCTGGGCCACGGAGGTGAGGAAGGCGGGTGAGGCGTCGCTGAACAGCAGGTGCGCCTCGTCGAAGAAGAACACCAGCTCCGGGCGGTCGCGGTCGCCGACCTCGGGCAGCGTCTCGAAGAGCTCGGCCAGCAACCACATCAGGAAGGTCGAGAACAGCTGCGGGCGGTCCTGCAGCTCGGGCAGCTCCAGCAGCGAGATGACGCCGGCGCCGTCGACGGTGCGCCGGGTCAGGTCGGCCAGGTCCAGCTCGGGCTCCCCGAAGAACACCTCCGCCCCCTGCGCGGCGAGCGCGCTGATCTTGCGCAGGATCACGCCGACCGAGGCGCTGGACAGCCCGCCGAGGGCCGCCAGCTGCTCCTTCCCCTCGTCGCTGGTCAGGTGCTGCAGCACCGCCCGGAGGTCGGCGAGGTCGACCAGCGGCAGCCCGGTGGTGTCGGCCCAGTGGAAGACCAGCACCAGCGAGGACTCCTGGGTCTCGTTGAGGTCGAGCACCTTGGCCAGCAGCAGCGGCCCGAAGGAGGTGACGGTGGCCCGCACCGGCACCCCGACCCCGACGCCGCCGAGGGCCAGGAACTCCACCGGGCTGGCGGCCGGGCTCCACCGCTGGCCGAGCCGGGACGTCCGCGCCAGCAGCTTCTCCGACCCGGTCGCCGGGATCGCCAGCCCGGACAGGTCGCCCTTGATGTCGGGGGCGAACACGGGCACGCCGGCGGCCGAGACCTGCTCGGCCAGCACCTGCAGGGTGACGGTCTTGCCGGTCCCCGTCGCACCGCAGACCAGCCCGTGGCGGTTGAGCATGGCCAGCGGGAGGCCGATCCGCACGTCGGGGAACGGCTCGTCCCCGACCGCCAGCACACCGAGCTCGACCACCGGCCCGTCGAAGGTGTAGCCGGCGCGCACCGCGGCGGTGTAGCCGGCGCGCACCGCGGCGACGTCGTCGGCGGGCGGCGTGCTCGGCCCAGGCTCCATGCGCACAGCGTGGCACAGCGGCGCCGCTCCCCGGCGGGGGCGGGGCGAAATCGTTACGACGCCGTGCGCGGAGCCGTGGAGGGCCAGCCACTACAGTGGCCGCGTGATCTTCAAGCGAGTCGGCGACGTCCGTCCCTACCCGGATCACGGCTATGCCCAGAAGCAGTGGGCGGCGATCGCGCCCCACCAGGTGCGCCTGGACCAGCTGGTCACCACCAAGCGGACCCTGGACCTGGAGGCCCTGCTGGAGGAGGACTCGACCTTCTACGGCGACCTCTTCGCCCACGTCGTCTCCTGGCGGGGCGAGCTGTACCTGGAGGACGGGCTGCACCGTGCGCTGCGCGCGGCGTTGCAGCAGCGCCAGACCATGCACGCCAGGGTGCTGGAGCTCAGCTAGGACCACCAGTCGCGCCCACCCGCCCGGGGTGGTGCCGGACACGGCCCCGGGCGGGGCGGAAGGCGAGGAGCATCGATGCAGGGAGCAGAGCTGTGGCGGGTCCTGAGGACCCCGCTGACGCTGCTGGTCCTGCTGGGCATCCTCGCCTTCGGCGCCTACTGGGGCTACACCAACGTGATGAAGCCGCCGCCGCCTCCTCCGGTGGAGCCCTGCGTGCCCCAGGAGGTCGGTGAGCAGCTGGAGTCGAGCCAGGTCAGCGTCCGGGTGTTCAACGGCGGGGCCGAGCGGGGCAAGGCGGCCGAGGTCGGCCAGGCCCTGGAGGCGGCCGGGTTCGTCGTGGAGTCGGTCGGCAACACCGACGAGCCGGTCACCGTGACCACCGTGGTGGGTGTCAGCGCCGACGACCCGGCCGTGCGGCTGACGCTGGAGCACTTCAAGAAGGCCGAGGCCCGTCCCGACAACCGGCCCGACGGGATCGTGGACGTGCTGATCGGCTCGGCCTACGCCGGCATGCACGGGGACGCCCCCGAGGCGATCGAGCTGGAGACGGAGTCGGTCTGCCTGCCGGCCAGCTCCAGCCCCAGCCCGGCCGGCTGAGCCCGCCCCCCGCCGGCCGCGCTAGGGCTGGTCCCCGCCGGACTCGTTCCACCACTTGGCCAGCCGGCCGCGCCGGCCCACCGCGCGCAGCCGCCGCTCCACCGTCGCCGACAGCCCGGCGGGGGCGACGACCAGCAGCTCGTCGCCGGAGCGGAGCCGCTCCCGCCCGCTGGGGGCGAACATCTGCTCGCCCCGGATGACCAGCGAGACGACGACGTTCCGCGGCAGCCGCAGCTCGGAGACCATCACCCCGTGCAGCTGGGACTCGACCGGGATGCGGATCTGCAGCAGGCTGGCCGAGACCTTGTCCAGCGGCGCGGACTCCACCTCCACGTCGGCGAGCAGCCCCCGGTCGAGACCGAGCTGGCGCGCCGCCCAGGGCAGCGTCGGGGCCTGCACCAGGGTGAACACGACGACGAACACCAGCACCACGTCGAAGAGGAAGTCCGCCCCCGGCACCCCCTCCGACAGCGGGATGGTGGCCAGCACGATCGGCACCGCGCCGCGCAGCCCGGCCCAGGACATGAAGGCGATGTGGTGCACCGGCACCCGGAACCACAGGGCACAGGCCAGCACCGACAGCGGGCGGGCCACCACGGTCAGGAAGACGCCCACGGCGAGCGCGACCAGGACCACCCGCCAGCTCAGCCGCGAGGGGTAGGCCAGCAGGCCCAGCATGACGAACAGCCCGATCTGGGAGATCCAGCCGACCCCCTCCACGAAGGAACGGGTGGCCGAGCGGTGCGGCAGGGCGCTGTTGCCGAGCAGCAGCGCGCACACGTAGACGGCGGCGAACCCGCTGGTGTGGGCGACGGCCGCCACCCCGTAGGCCAGCACGGCCCAGCCCACGGTGGCCAGCGGGTACAGCCCGGACGCCGGCAGCGCGACCCGGCGCAGCACCTGCGCGCCGAGCCAGCCGACGCCGCCGCCGATCAGCACCCCGCCGACCAGCTCGGCGACGATCAGCCCCACCAGCCCCAGCACGCCGCCGGAGGGCTCGTGCCCGAGCGCGGCCGCGCTGGCGAGGGCCACCAGCAGCACGGTGGGGGCGTCGTTGAGCCCGGACTCGGCCTCCAGGGTGCCCCGCAGCCGCTCGGGCAGCGGCACCCGGCGCAGCACCGCGAAGACGGCGGCGGCGTCGGTCGGCGAGCAGACGGCGCCGAGCAGCACGGCGATCCAGGGCGGCAGCCCCAGCACGTAGTGGGCGAACAGCGCGGTGACCCCGAGGCTGATCCCGGTGCCGACGGTGGCCAGCAGCCCGGCCACCCTGACGCTGTCGCGGATGGCGCCCCAGCGGGTGGTCAGCCCGCCCTCGGCCAGGATCAGCACCAGCGCGCCGAAGCCGAGCGCGTGGGCCAGGTCGGGGTCGTCGAACTGGACGCCGAGCCCGGCCTCCCCCAGCACCATGCCCAGGCCGAGGAACAGCAGCAGCGCGGGCAGCCCCAGCGACGACCCCAGCCGGGCGGCCATGATCGAGACCAGCAGGACGGCCGAGCCCACCAGCAGGAGGCCGTCGAGGTCGATCATGGCGCGATTCTTCCAGTGCCGTGTTGCAGCCGCGCGTCGGCGACCACGGCCACCCGCGCGGTGCCGGCGGGCTCCGCGTCCCGGGAGGCCGGGGGGTCAGGGGAGGAAGTCGTTGGTGACCGCCTGCGACCAGTCCACCTCGCCCTCCAGCAGGTCCGCCTCGGCCATGAACTGCGCCATCCGCTCCCACTGCTGCAGGTCGTGGCGCCCGGAGGCGTCGCCGAGCAGCGGGATGGTGGCGGCCAGGGTCGCCTCGGCGTCGCGGCGGGCGCTGGCGGTCAGCCCGGGGATGTAGTCCCCGCTCAGCTCGACCGCTCCGGCCGGGTCCTCGACCACCGAGCGGATGCCGCGCAGCGAGGCCGCCACGAAGGCCCGCACCGCGTCGGGCTGCTGCTGGGTCAGCGCCCGGGTGGTGTTGATGGCGATGCTGGCCAGGGCGGCGTCCTCGGGCAGCGTGATGGTGCGCACCGGGGTGCCCGCCGCGGTGAGCCGGACCGCCTCGTTGTTGAGGTAGCCCATCACCCCGTCCACCGCGCCCGTGGTCAGCGCGGCCTGCTGGGTGAAGCCGATGTAGTCGATGGTCAGGTCCTCCGGCGTCAGACCGGCACCGGCCAGGATGGCGAGCAGCGCGAACCAGTTGCCGCCGTAGGGCCCGGGCGTGCCGACCGTCCGGCCGCGCAGGTCGGCCGCGGTCTGGATGTCGGAGTCCGCCGGCACGATGAGGGCCACCGGGTAGGTCTGGTACACGCGGGCGACCGACACCAGCTCCGACCCGGCCGAGCACGCCTGCAGCAGCTCGTCCCCGCTGGCCACGAGCAGGTCCTCCTGGCCCTGCTCGAGGGCTCCGAACAGCGACTCGGAGCCGCCGTGGTGGCGCAGCGTGACGTCCAGCCCGGCCTCGCGGTAGAAGCCGTGGGCGTCGGCGGCGTAGAAGGGCGCGAACTGGATGTCGGGGATGTAGCTGAAGCCGAGGGTCAGCGGGATGGCACCGGGGCTGGCCGCCGGCTGCTCCGGCTGCTGCCCGCCGCAGGCGGCGAGGCCGGCCCCGAGCAGGCCGGCACCTGCGGCGAGCAGGGTCCGCCGGGTCAGCGCGGAGGCGGGGGCAGCGGGTGTCATGAGTTCTCCCATCGTCGTTCGAGCAGTCGGACCAGGGCGTAGGCCGCCGTGGCCAGGGCGCAGAGCACGAGCAGCGTGGCGAAGAGGCCGGCGGTGTCGGAGCGGTCGCGCTGGGCCACCAGCAGCAGCCCCAGCCCCTCCCCGCCCATCACGAACTCCCCCACCACCGCGCCGGTGACGGCGAGGGTCACCCCGTTGCGCAGCCCCGACAGCACGGCCGGCAACGCCAGCGGACCCTCGATGTGGCGCAGCAGCCGCCAGCCGCTGGCCCCGTCGACCCGGGCGGCGGCCACCACCTCGGGGTCGAGGGTGCGCAGCCCCAGGGTGGTGGCGATGACGATCGGGAAGAACACCAGCAGCGCGCAGAGCACTGCGATGGACGGCAGCCCGTAGCCGATCCACAGCACCAGCAGCGGGGCCAGCGCGATGGCCGGCACCGCCTGCGAGGCCGCGACGTAGGGCTCGAGCGCTGCGGCGAACCAGCGGCCGTGCACCAGCACCCAGGCCAGCGGCAGCCCGACCGCTCCCCCCAGCACGGCCCCGAGGCCGGCGGCGCTGAAGGTGGCGGCGACGGCGGGCAGCAGGTCGCCGGTGGCGGCCAGCTCGACCAGGGTGGCCACGACGTCGGCCGGGGGCGGCAGCACGATCCGCGTCACCGTCCCGGTCGCGGTCACCGCCCACCACACCAGCACCAGCACCACGCCGAGCACCAGGGCCGGCAGCGGCCCGGAGCCGGCGACCACCGCGGGCAGCGCGGCCCGGCGCGCGCGGGCACGCCGGCGCAGGGCGCCACTGGCAGCGGGTTCAGCCACGTCCGTCCTCCCGGGTCACGACGCACGGGTCCCCGGGGACGGCGGCGCGCGGGTGCGCACCGCCGGGAGCGGACGGCCGCACGGCCGCCCACCACGTGTCTCTTCCCATCCGGACTCTCACCGTCGGTCCCGGAGTTCCACCAGGTCAACCGCTCGGCGCGCCAGGCGCCTCCCGGGTCGCGGACTGTCACCGCCGGTTCGGACTTGCACCGACCCCAGAGCACGTACGTGTTGTGCGCCGCCGAGCATACGCCGTCGCCGCGCCCAGCACGGACCTGCTCAGAGCGGGGGGCCGGCCTACTCAGGGGCGCCGGCCCCACGCTCTGAGCAGGTCCTGGTCGGCGGTCCAGACCGGATCGGCTGTCGAAAGGGTTCGACGCAGGGCGTTGACAGGGTTCCGCAGCCGCTGCCACGGTGGCTCCACGCGGACGTCACCCCCGGCGTCCGTGGGCACTCACCACGACGGAGTGGGAGGTGGACCGTGGCACGGTTATCGCGTCGACGGCTGCTCGGGCTCGCCTCGGCGGGCACGGCGGCCCTGGCGGCGGGTGGTCTCAGCGGCTGCGGCTCGGAGGTCTCGCTCTCCAGCGACCCGCACGAGCTGGTGCTCTGGCTGTGGAACCGCTCGGCCAGCCCGGAGCTGCTGGCGGAGTCGGCCCGGGGCATCCCGGGCACGGACTTCCGGCTCCGGGCCGACTACATCGGGACGACCTTCGACACCAAGCTGCGCACCAGCCTGGCGGCCGGGGCCTACATCCCCGACCTGACCAACATCAACTCCAACAACTCGCTCTACTTCCCCGCCGAGGACCAGTTCCTGGACCTGTACGAGCTCGGTGCGGCGGAGCTGGAGCGGGACTTCTACCCGTGGAAGTGGAGCCTGGGCGAGACCCCCACCGGCCGGTTCTGCTTCTTCCCGCTCGACATCGGCCCCACCGGCTTCTTCTACCGGCAGGACATCTTCGAGCGCGCCGGGCTGCCGTCCGAGCCCGACGAGGTGTCCGCGGCGACCCGCACCTGGGACGAGTGGATCGAGCTCGGCGAGAAGCTGCGCCGCGACGCCGACGCCGGCATGGTGCAGACGGCCGCCCAGCTGTTCAACCAGTTCCTCAACGCCTCGCCCGAGCGCTACTTCGACACCGCCGACCGCCCGCTCTACGAGCAGGAGGGCAGCGCCGTCCGGCAGGCCTGGGATCTCGCCGTCCGGGCGGTGCAGACCGGGGTGGTCACCGGGGCCTCGAGCACCACCGACCAGAACGCGGCCTGGGTGAGCGGGCGCACCGCCGGCCAGGTCGAGGGGGCCTGGTGGAGCGAGATCGTGGTCGACACCGCGCCGGAGACGGCGGGCAGCTGGCGGATCGCGCAGCAGCCCGGCCCACCCGGCAACAGCGGCGGCTCCTTCGTCGCGGTCCCCCGCACCTGCAAGAACCCGGAGGCCGCGTTCGCCTGGATCCGCTGGGCGCAGTCCCCGCAGATGCAGGCCAGGACGTTCAACGACGTCCAGCTCTTCCCCTCCACCCCGGAGTCCTTCGAGCTGGGCGTGATGGAGAGCAGCGACTTCTTCGGCGACCAGGACCCGCTGGAGTTCTTCTCCGAGGCGGCCCAGACCGTCCCCACCACCTTCATCAGCACCCACGAGAGCAAGGTCGGCGCCTTCCGCACCGAGCTCGGGCTGGTGTCCAACGGCAGCAAGGAGCCCGAGCGGGCCTGGGAGGACGCCGTCACCGAGGTCAACCGCGTGCTGCGCAAGCGAGGAGTGCTCTGATGGCCGCCACCACGACCGCCACCGTCCCGGCCACCCGCAGCGCGGCCGCGCCCGTCCGCAGGCGACGCCGGCTGCTGAGCTACTGGCCACAGTACGTGGCGATCGCGCCGTTCTACCTGCTGTTCCTGGCCTTCGGGCTGTTCCCGATCCTGTTCTCCATCTACCTCTCGTTCAACGAGTGGGACGGCGTCGGGGAGATGACCTTCGTCGGCCTGGGCCAGTACCAGTACCTGGTGGCGGACCCGCGGTTCTGGAACGCGGTGTCGAACACCTTCATCATCTGGATCGGCTCGACGGTGCCGATGCTGTTCCTGGCGCTGCTGCTGGCCTTCCTGCTGCACCAGAGCATCCGCTTCAAGGGCGCCTACCGGGTGGCCTTCTTCCTGCCGAACGTCACCTCGATGGTGGCCATGGCGATCGTGTTCGGCTCGGTCTTCTCCGACTCGTTCGGGCTGGCCAACGGCTTCCTGCGCTGGCTCGGCTCGCAGGAGATCGGCTGGCTGACCGAGAGCTGGGCGATCAAGCTGACCCTGGTCCTGATGGTGATCTGGCGCTGGACCGGCTACAACGCGATCATCTACCTCGCCGGGCTGCAGGCCATCCCCACCGAGCTCTACGACGCGGCCAAGGTGGACGGCGCCAGCACCTGGCGGATCTTCACCTCCGTGACCGTGCCCATGCTGCGCCCAGTCATCCTGTTCACGGTCATCACCTCCACCATCGGCGGGCTCAGCCTGTTCACCGAGCCGCAGGTGCTGCTGGCCAACTCCGGCGGCAACGAGAACAGCGGCGGCCCGGGCGAGGCGGGGATGACGATCGTGCTCTACCAGTACAACCAGGCCTTCACCCAGTTCGACTTCGGCTACGGCTCGGCGATCGCCTGGGCGCTGTTCCTCATCGCCGCGGTCTTCTCGATCATCAACTGGCGGCTGGTCCGCGAGCGTGAGGGCCTGGCCGACCGACGGACCCGGAGGGCGGGACGATGAGCGGCACGATCCTGGACACCACGCCCCGGCTGGGCGACCCCGGCCAGCAGCGCGCCGACCGCAGCGCCGTCCGGCGCAGCCTCGCCGGCCGGATCGCGATCCACGTCGGCCTGGCGCTGACCGCGCTCATCTCGGTCTTCCCCTTCTACTGGCTGGTGGCGATGGCCACCCAGTCCACGGCGGAGATCTTCGGCTACCCCACCCGGCTGCTGCCCGGCGACCAGTTCGGGGTGAACGTGGCCAACCTGCTCGACAGCGTCGACCTGCTGGGGGCGCTGCTCAACACCATCTTCGTGGCCC
Organism: Auraticoccus cholistanensis; assembly: GCF_009742705.1. Taxonomy (GTDB): domain Bacteria; phylum Actinomycetota; class Actinomycetes; order Propionibacteriales; family Propionibacteriaceae; genus Auraticoccus; species Auraticoccus cholistanensis. The sequence continues at coordinate 288,230 of NZ_WPCU01000003.1, read as the reverse complement.
TGGCCTCCGCGGTGCTGGTGATGTTCTTCGACTCCCTGGCCGCCTTCGCCTTCGCCAAGTTCGACTTCCCCGGCAAGGACGTGCTGTTCGTGCTGCTGCTGGCCACCTTCCTGGTGCCGGGCAGCCTGTCGCTCGTGCCGAGCTTCATCCTGATGTCCTGGCTGGGCTGGGTCGGCGGGTTCGAGGCGCTCATCGTGCCGGGGATGGCCAACGCCTTCGGCATCTTCCTGCTGCGCCAGTTCGCGGCCGCCTCGATCCCGGACTCCCTGGTGGAGGCGGCCCGCATCGACGGGGCCGGCTTCTTCCGGACGTACGTCCACGTCGCCCTGCCGATGCTGCGCGGCGGGCTGGCGTTCCTGGGCATCTTCACCTTCGTGGCCCAGTGGAACGACTACGTCTGGCCGCTGATCGTGATGGTGGACCCCCAGCGGCAGGTGCTGCAGACCGCGCTGCAGTCGCTGAACGCCATCTACAACACCGACTACGGGATGGTCATGGCCGGGGCGCTGATCAGCGTGGTGCCGCTCATCGTCGTCTTCCTGGTGGGCGCCCGGCACTTCATCTCCAACATCGCCGCCGGCGCGCTGAAGGGGTGACGTCCCCCGTCGAGCGGCCCGGCCGTCAGCGGCCCTGCGTCAGCGGTACGGCCGTCAGCGGTACGGCGGCGCGGGAGGGCGGTACGGCGGGGCGGGCGGCCGGTACGGCGCGGCGGGCGGGACTCCCCACCGCGGTGCCGGCGGCTGCGGCGGGTAGGGCCGGGCCAGCCAGCCGCCGTACGGGGGCGGCGGGTCGTGGGGGGTGGCCTGGCGACGGGCCAGGTCGGTGACGTAGACGGTGCTGAAGCAGCTGACGAAGGGCTGCACCAGCACGGTCGCGACGCCGGGCAGCAGGTACCCGATCAGGCTCGAGGCCACCGTCACGGCCAGCAGCCTCGCCAGCGACTGCTCGTCGAGCCCGGGACCGTCGAGGTTCGACAGCGTCACGAACAGGCTGGTGTAGGTGCTGGCCAGGCTGACCACGTAGGCGATCACGCAGGCGATCCAGATCACCATGGCCGGTCCGACCGCACCGACGATCGCGTAGCCGAGCGTCCGCCAGAAGTGGCCGCGGGTCAGCCCCCAGGCGCGGCCGACCGCCGCCATCCCGCCGTGCCGCTCCAGGGCGGTCACCACGGTGAAGGGGTAGAGCCGGCCCGTGAGCCAGAAGACGCCGACGTAGTAGGCCACGTACAGCAGCATGGTGGCCCCGATCGCCACCCCGAACGCGACCCGGTCGCCGTCGCCGGCCGCGGCGACCGCGAGCGGGACGGCGAGCACCACGACGCCGAGCAGACCGCCGGCGAGGAGCAGCAGGAAGTAGGGCAGCACCCGTCCCCAGTAGCCGCGGGTGTCGCGCCACAGGTCGCCGAGGCGGGGACGCCGCCCGTCGAGGGTGTGCCGCACCAGCACCACCCGCATCGCCTCCGCGCGCATCGCCAGCAGCGCGACGACGGCGACCAGCAGCAGGAGCACCGCGCCGAGCACCACCAGGGGCCCGGCGTAGCCGTCGCCCGTCGGGGCCGCGACGCGGCTGAGCAGCAGGACGGCCACGCCGACCCAGAGCAGCAGGGCGACGGCACCGATCAGCAGCGCCAGCGCGGAGACGAGCACGTGCAGGCCGTACCGGGCCCGCATCGCCTGCCACGCCGTGGACATCACCTCGCCGAGCCCCAGGGGGCGCTCCGGCGCCGCTGCGACCATCCCGGACTGCTGCACGCTCATGGCCGAAGGGTGCCAGCCGACGGTCTCACCCCGCGGCCTCCCCGGCGCTGGCCTCCCGCTGGCGCCCTGGCAGACCCGGCCGGGAACGGACGAACCCGCCCCGGGGATCCGGGACGGGTTCGTTCAGCGGTGGCGGCGGGATTTGAACCCGCGGTGGGGGTGAACCCACACGCGCTTTCGAGGCGCGCTCTTTAGGCCGCTCAGACACACCACCGCGGACGAGGGTACATCCGCCGCCACCCGGGTGGCCAATCCGCGTCCCTCAGCGGTGCGGGGCGAAGAAGTCGCGCAGCACGGCGGCGCACTCCTCGGCCATGAAGCCCGACACCACCTCGGGGCGGTGGTTGAGCCGGGGGTCGCGCAGGACGTCGAACAGCGAGGAGACGGCACCGGCCTTGGGGTCGAAGGCGCCGAAGACGACCCGGTCCACCCGCGCGTTGACCGCGGCACCCGCGCACATGGCGCAGGGCTCGAGGGTGACCACCAGGGTGTGGCCCTCCAGCCGCCACTCCCCCACCACCTCCGCCGCCCTGCGCAGCGCGAGCACCTCGGCGTGGGCGGTCGGGTCGCCGGTCAGCTCGCGCTCGTTCCCGGCCGCGGAGACGACCTCGCCGCGGGCGTCCAGCACCACCGCGCCGATGGGGACGTCACCGTGCCCGGCCACCCGCGTCGCCTCGGCGAGGGCGAGCCGCATCGGCTGGCGCCAACCCGGCACGGCTCAGGAGAAGCTGGCGTCGACGACCCGCCGCACCTGCGGGCCCACGTGGATCCGCTCGGCGATGTCGAGCAGCAGCTGGTCGCTGGACTCGTCCAGCTGGTCGCAGATCCGGCTCAGCTCGAACTGGCTGAGGCCCTGGTCGGCCAGCATGCCGAGGTCGCCGAGGGGGACGGGCTCCTCGTCCTCGTCGGGGTCGGGCAGCTCCTCGGCGCCGAGGAAGTCCGCCACGTCGCGGGCGATCGGCCAGTCGTAGGCGGCGGCGGCGTCGGAGAGCAGCACCTGCACGGTCGCGCCGCGCACCCGCGCCAGCACGAAGACCTCCTCGTTGAGCGAGACCATGCCGATCGCGCCGTTGTCGCCCGGCATCCGGCGCAGCTGGGTGATGAGCTCGTCCAGGTCGTTGGCCACCTCGATCGGCAGCGCCTGCGCCACCACGGCGCCGTCCTCCCGGTAGACCGCCACGGTGAGGTCGATCTCGTCCTCGGTGGCGTCCTCGAGGTCGTCCTCGTCCTCGTCCTCGTCGTCATCGTCCTCGTCGTCGAGGTCGTCGTCGTCCGTGTCGTCCTCGTCGGCGACCTCGTCGTCCTCGAAGTCGATGTCGTCGGCCACCATGCCCCGGGCCTCTCCGGACGCGCGGTACCGCTCGGAGAGATCGAGGCTGTCCATGTCGTCCTCGTGGTCTCCCACAGTGCCTCCTCGACAACGTTCGGCGGGCCGCCCGGCACGCACGCGCCCATGGTGTCAGATGCCCTCGGGCCAGCACACCCGGTAAGCCGGGGTCCGGACCGGTCTCGACCTCCGGTGGAGGTCCGGGCCCGGCTCACGGCGAGCTGCCCGGGCGGGCGGCGAGCCCGCCGACGTCCTCGGGCCGGCCGGGGGTCGTGCCGGTGCGTCAGCGACGGCGGCCGTGACCGGTCAGGGGCCGCCGGAGGCCGCGCGTCAGGACGAGCGCCAGCCCGGCGGCCACCAGCAGCGGTCCGGCGACCAGGGCCGGCCAGGGCACTGCGCTGCCGGTGCCGGGCAGGCTGCCGTCCTGGCCCGGCAACCCGCCGGACGGCGGGCGGGGCGCATCCGGCCCCGGCCCGTCCGGCCCGGGCGCATCCGGCCCGGGCACGTCCGGGATCGGCGTGGTCGGCGGTGCCGGCGCCGGTGTGGGTGTGGGCGTCGGTGTGGGTGTGGGCGTGGGCGTGGGCGTCGGCACCACCTCGACCGTGACCTGGTCCCGGTCGGAGACGTCGCAGCGCCCGGCGACGGGGGCGTCGCCGCCGTCGGGCGTCCCGTCGCCGCAGAGGGGCGCACCGTCTGGGTCGGTGGGCGTGCCGGCGACGGTCACCACGTTGGTGGTCGTCTCGTCGATCGTGGTGGTGCAGGTGAAGACCCAGGTCTCGTCCGCCGCGTCCTCGAAGATGCTCCTCGGGGTGTCGAGCAGGCCGTCGCCGTCGGTGTCTCCGCTGACGTAGGCCACCGGGGAGCAGGTGTCGTCCACGACCCGGTCGGACACACCGGACAAGGGGACGTCACCGGTGTTGCGCACCCGGTAGGTGTAGGTGACCGCGGTGCCGGGCTCCACGCGGTCACGGTCCACCGACTTCTCCACCTCGATCGCGGGGCGGAACGGCTGGACGAACTCGGAGTCGGAGTCGGACACCGGCAGCTGCAGGTCGTACTGCGTGCCGCCGAGGGCCTCGACGACGGCGGTGTCCGTCGTGGGTTCGGTGATCACCGACCTGCACTCGTACCGCCACGTCTCGGCGGGTTCGCGCTCGAGGTACGCGTCCTGGTTCCCGCCCATCTTGGCGACCAGCGTCGGGCTCTGGCAGCTCGGGGCCGCCGGGTCGGACACGTCCACCAGCTCGACCTCGGCCAGCAGGTCGTCGGCGGCGACCGGGCTGGTGCCCACGTTGGTGACGTCGAAGCGGTAGCCCACCTCCGTACCGGCCGGGACGAGCGAGGCGCTGACGGTCTTCATCAGGCGGATGGCCGGGTCGATCACCCGGACCTGCGCGGTGGCGGAGTCGGCGTAGGTGTTGCCCAGGGGGTCCGAGGCGACGACGCGGGCGGTGTTGGTGTCGACGGTCTCCGGCTCGGCCGGCGCCGCCACCGATCGGGTGCAGGAGTAGGTCCAGGTCTCCGGCGAGCCGCTGTTCGCGCCGTCGAGCAGCCCGTTCCGGGGCCGGCGGTCACCGCCGGTGTAGGTCAGGTCGGGGCACTTGTCGTCGACCAGGGCGAGGACGTCGAGCCCGACGTCGCCGGTGTTGGTCACGCTGAACGTGTAGGTGACCTCACCGCCGTCGCGGACCACGTCGGTGGAGGCGGTCTTGGTCAGCCGCAGCCCCGGCTCGATCACGGTGACCTGCTCGCGGTCCGTGTCGGTGACCGGGTCCCCGGTCTGCCCGGGGTCGTCGGGCAGGAACGGTGTCCCGACCGCCGTGGCGGTGTTCTGCACGAGTCCGGAGATCGCGCTGTCCGGCGGCAGCGGGGGCCGGTTGCCCTGCTCGCGCTGCAGGGTCGTGGAGCAGGTGTAGGTCCAGGTCTCGTCGACGTCGAGGACCTGGTCCTCGTCCTCGTCACCGGTGAGGAGGAGGACCTCAGGACACAGGTCGTCGGTGAGGGCGACGTCGGCGAGGGGGACCGTGCCGGTGTTCGTCACCTCGTACTGGTAGTCCGCGGTGCGGGGCTCGGGGGTGTCGGGTCCGGCCACCGGTTGCGCGTCCGGGTCGAGGACGGGGTCGACGAGGGCCAGCTTCGTCACCTCGATGCCCGGCTCGACGACGCGGACCAGCGCCTGCGCCGTCCTGGTCAGCGGCTCTCCGGCCGGGTCGCCGTCGACGACCGGCTGGGCCTCGATGGTGGCGGTGTTCAGGACCTCCTCCTCGACGACCGCCGTGCAGGAGAACTGCCAGGACTCGCCCGGGTTCAGCAGGTCGTCACCGTTGACGTCACCGGCGTTGGAGTCGCCGTCGAGGACCTGCTCGACCGGTCGGCACCGGTCGTCGACGACCCAGCCGGTCCCGCCCGTGTCGTTGCGCAGATCGGCGTCACCGTCGTTGGTCGCGGTGTAGGTGTAGGTCACCTCCGTACCGGGGAGCACCAGGTCCCGGCTCACGTCCTTGGTGAGGACCAGTCCCGGGGAGAAGACCACGACCTGGGCGAGGTCGGTGTCGGTCACCACCGGGTTGCGCCCCTCGAAGGGGGCCCCGTCCGCCGCGGGGTTGAGCGGTGTACCGGTGACGGTCGCGGTGTTGATGACCGACTCCTGCGGGGCCGCCGTGCAGGAGTAGGTCCACGTCTCCCCCACGTCGAGGACGTCGTCGCCGTCGCCGGGGGCGTCGGCGCCCCTGGTCGGGTCCTCGCAGGGGGGCGTGTCGTCCACCAGGCTCACCGACCCGAGCGGGGTGTTGCCCGTGTTGGTGGCGGCGTAGGTGTAGTCCACCTCGGTCCCCGCGGTCACCGTCGTCGCGTCGGCGCCCTCGACGAGCTTGGTGAGCTGGACCGCGGGGAAGAACAGGTCCACGTCGTCGTCTGCCTCGTCGGTGACCACCCGGCCGTCGGGAGCGAGCCCGACCACGTCGGCGGTGTTCACGACGTTCACGGGCCCGTCCGGTCGCCGTGAGGCGCGGGCCTCACGGTCGCAGCTGAACTGCCACTCCTCGCCGGGGTCGAGCAGCAGGTTCTGGTTGCTGTCGCCCACGTTGGGGCCGTCGCTGGGGACGGGCGTGACCGGTGCACACCGGTCGTCGACCACCGCGACCCGGTCCAGCGGCGTGTTGCCGGGGTTCGTCACTGCGTAGGCCGACCGCACCTGCGACGGTGGCGTGAGGTCGCCGCGCACCTCGGTGGGGGTGTTCACCTTGGTGATCGCGATCTCGGGTGCGTAGTCGTAGGAGTTGTACACCGAGCAGGTGACGATCTCGTCACCGATGGGCGCCAGGCTGAAGCCCGCCCTCCCTCCGGTCGTGGAGAGCTCACCGGTGATCACCCGGGTGTTGCCGTCGGCGTCCTTGGCCTCGCAGCGGAAGTCGTCGTCGGCGCCCGGACGGCCGGGGACGTACCCGTCCTCGACCGTCTCCTCCACCCGGGCGCTCGACGTCGACTCGGCGGGGTCCGGCTCCCACTGGAACTGGGCGAAGCCGTCCGCGTCGGTGGTCAGGCTCGCCGACGCTCCGGTGGCGTCCGTGGGCAGGATCCAGTCGAAGCGCCCGCCCTCGACCGTCGGTGTGACCGTGATGTCCCAGCCCGGGCGCGGCGCGTAGCTCGCGTCGTCGGCGGTCTGGGCGAACTTGCGGATGGTCAGCGACGGTGAGCACAGCTCCAGCACCAGGCTCCGGACGGCGTCGGCCAGGTCGGCGAAGTCGCGGATGAGGGCGACGTCGGTGGTCTCGACGTCGAACCCGGCGGTGCTGTTCGCCACCTGCGGACCAGCCACCTGCACCAGCCGGTCGACGCTGGCCTGGTTCTGCAGGGCGTTGCCGACGCCGAGCGCGAGCACCCGGGCACCCTCGCCCTTCACACCGTTCGCCGCCTCCACGGCACGGTCGAGGGTGGTGGCCGCCGCGGCCTGGGACCCGTCGGTACCCACGGCGACGTCCGGAGGTGGCCCCGCGCTGAACGGGTCCCCCGGCCGGTCGAAGTCGTAGGCCGTCGGGTCGCCGTCGGTCAGGAAGACGACCAGGTCCCCCGGGTCGGACTGCGTCAGGTCCAGCGCCTGGTCCCAGTTGGTGTACTGGGTGTAGCTGTTCGCGTCGGCGAAGCTCCCCGCCGACGTGGTGCTGCCGCGGACGTACCTCTTGATCTCGACGTCGGACGGCCGCGGCGGCAGCGGGTTGTAGTAGCGGGCGACGGACCGGCCGAAGACGGCGTCGCCGGCCAGGCTCTCACCGGTCACCAGGCCACGCGGCGCCAGCTCCTCGGCGGTGCTGGCGAACTGGATGACGCGCGCCGTCGACCCCGTGTCGGCGAGGGCGTCGAGGAAGGACCCTGCGGCGTCACGGACCTGCTCGACGGCCCTCGACGACTGCACCGACCCCGACGCGTCCAGCACCAGCGTGATGTCGATGCCGCAGGCCCTGCTGATGGTCGGGTTCGGCGACGGCGTGGCGGCGGCAGCCGTCCTGGCCGGTCCGGTGGCGACGGCGGCGAGCGCCACCAGCAGCGTCACCAGAGCCAGGTGCAGGCAGCGCGACCCCGCCAGCGGCACCGCGCTGCCGCGGCCGTCGGACGACCGGGCGCGGCCGCGGACCTCGGGAGCCCGGCGCGCACCGGGAGTGAGTTCAGGCATGACGTCCTTCCGGGACGCAGCCCTGGCCCGTCACCGCGACCGTCGGCAGAGCCAGAGGGCAGGGGGTGGTGCAAGAACTGTAAGCGGGGAGGAAGTTCGATGTAACCCCCGGACGAGCTCCGTCCGTCCTCGGCGCACCCGGCGTCGCCGGGAACGCGAGCCGCGCGGGCGCCGACCCCTGACCCGGTGGGGCCGGGTGCCATCGCTGGTCACGATCTGGTCTCGGCTCTGACCAGAACCCGGCAGAGGGCGGGCGCCGGCTCCATCCTGTACCCGGGTCACCGCGCAGCCGCGAAGCCCGCAAGACGTCCACCAGCCGCTCCGACACCGCCGTCGCGTGTGCCCGGGCACCATCCGAGGAAGACACCCATGCTCCGCACCATCCGCCGCGTCCTGGTCGGCGCCGCCGCGCTCGCCGTCGCCGCCACCGGTCTCGTCGCCACCGCACCCGAGGCCCAGGCCGCGTGCACCATCAAGGCCAGCCACCCCAGCAAGATCGCCATCACCGGTTACTACAAAGAGGTGACGGTGAAGCTCTACGACCCCTGTGAGCGCGTCGACTGGGCTGCCTGGGATCTCATCGGCCCGGAAGGGGAGGCCGCTGGCCTCCTCTTCGACGAGGGCGAGACGACCACCTACCTCGACGTGTACGACTGGAACTACCCAGTCGGCTCCTACAAGGTCCGGCCGTACGCGGCGTACGACCGCGACTACAACAGCATCCCCCAGGCCGAGGGGGCTTTGAAGATCAAGCTAGGCACCGGAGCCAAGGTCACCTCCTTCCGCAACGGCAGCTGGGTCGGCTTCGACGTGCTCGCGCGCTACTACAGCCCGTCCTGGGGCCGCTACCGCGGCTGGGACACCGCCGCCAAGCTGCAGAAGCAGTACAAGGGCACCTGGTACACGGTGAAGACCTTCGACCTCAACAGCTCGGGCAAGGCGCGGGTCAGCCTCAAGCGCAAGGACAAGGCGCCCTACCGGGTCGTGGTCGCCGAGACCAGCAAGCAGTGGTCGGCCACGTCGGCCACCACCTGGCGCTGAGACCGCTGCGGCGGCGGGGCACACGGCGCACGTGTGACAGGCTGGCGCCGTGGAACTCTGCGTCGTCGACCACCCGCTGGTGGCCCACAAGCTCACGATGCTGCGCGACAAGCAGACGAACTCCCCGACCTTCCGGCGGCTGACCGAGGAGCTCGTCACGCTGCTGGCCTACGAGGCCACCCGCAACGTCCGGGTCCGCGAGGTGCAGGTGGAGACCCCCGTCTCGACGATGACGGGCACGGCGCTGACCGACCCGCGACCCCTGGTGGTGCCGATCCTGCGGGCGGGGCTGGGCATGCTCGAGGGGATGACGCGGCTGATGCCCACGGCCGAGGTCGGCTTCGTCGGTATGGCGCGCAACGAGGAGACGCTGCAGCCGGTCACCTACGCCGAGCGGCTGCCCGACGACCTCTCCGGGCGGCAGTGCTACGTGCTCGACCCGATGCTGGCCACCGGCGGGTCGCTGGCCGGCACCATCCAGTTCCTCGTCCGCCGCGGTGCCGACCACATCACCTGCATCTGCCTGCTCGCCGCTCCGGAGGGCGTGCAGCACCTGCGGGAGGTGCTCGCCGACCTGGAGGTGCCCTGCACGCTGGTGGTGGCCGCGGTCGACGAGCGCCTCAACGAGGTCGGCTACATCGTCCCCGGCCTCGGCGACGCCGGCGACCGGCTCTACGGGCTCACCCAGTAGCTGCCCACCGGACCGGGCTCGGGCACGTCGAGCGTCCCGGCCCGGACCTGGGACAGCACCGAGGCGTGCACCGCCTCCTCGACGGTGTACGCGGGGCGGTAGCCGAGCAGCGCGCGTCCCAGCTCGATGCTGCCGGTGAGGCTCCGCCACAGGTGCTCCCAGCTGGTCTGGGCGTGCTGCTCGCCGACCTCGGCACGGAACTCCTGCCACGACACCGGCACCAGCTGGGCCTGCTGCCCCCACCAGGCGGCGGCCATGCTCGCCAGGCCCCGGACCGTGGTGGCCTGGGCCGCGACCGCGTGGAAGGCGTGCCCCGCCGCGACTCCGGGCTCCTCGACCGCCAGCTCGAACAGCTGGGCGACGTCGTCGGCGTGCACGTGGTGCAGCACCTCCGCGCCGAGACCCGGCACCGGCAGCGGCTCACCGGCGGCCAGCCGCTGCCACACCCGCGGGTCCAGGTTGCCCAGCGGCGTGATCGCCGGCCATCCCGGGCCGCTGATGTGGCCGGGGTGGACGACCGTGGCGGGCAGCCCCGACCCGGACTGCTCGAGCAGCAGCCGCTCGATCGCCAGCTTCTGGGTGCCGTACTCCCCCACCGGCGCCCGGTCCGGGTCGTCCTCGGCCACCGGCGACTGCAGGCTCGGGCCGTGGGTCCACAGCGTCCCGCAGTGCACCAGGTGCGACACCCGGCCCACCAGCGCGTCGAGCAGGTGGCGGGCCGAGGCCTCGGTGAAGCAGGTGAGGTCGACCACCACGTCGGCGCCCAGGTCGGCCACCGCGCCGGCGAAGGTGCCGTCTGCCTCGGCCTGCTCGCGGTCCAGCACCACCCGGCGCACGTCGTCCCAGGCGTCGTCGTCGACGTAGGGCTGGCGGGTGCCGCGCTGCACCGTCACCACCGCGTGTCCGCCCCGCACCAGCCGGGGCACCAGGAAGGAGCCGATGTGCCCGGTGCCGCCGATCACCACGATGTCCATCCCCGGAGGCTATCCCCGCCCTCCGACGGGCGCCGCGGCGGTCGGCCCCGCCGGGCCCGGGAGCACGCGCCCGGCTCAGTAGTAGTAGGGGAAGCGGCTCCAGTCCGGGTCGCGCTTCTGCAGGAAGGCGTCGCGGCCCTCGACGGCCTCGTCGGTCATGTAGGCCAGCCGGGTGGTCTCGCCGGCGAAGACCTGCTGCCCGACCAGTCCGTCGTCGACGGCGTTGAAGGCGAACTTCAGCATCCGCTGCGCGGTGGGGCTCTTGCGGCAGATCTTCGCCGCCCAGGCCAGCCCGTGGGCCTCGAGCTCCTCGTGCGGCACCACCGCGTTGACCATGCCCATCCGCATGGCGTCCTCGGCGTCGTGCACGTCGCCGAGGAAGAAGATCTGGCGGGCGAACTTCTGCCCGACCTGCCGGGCCAGGTAGGCCGAGCCGTAGCCGGCGTCGAAGGAGCCGACGTCGGCGTCGGTCTGCTTGAACCGGGCGTGCTCGCGGCTGGCCAGCGTGAGGTCGCAGACGACGTGCAGGCTGTGCCCGCCGCCGGCCGCCCACCCGTTCACCAGCGCGATGACCACCTTGGGCATGAAGCGGATCAGCCGCTGCACCTCCAGGATGTGCAACCGGCCCATCGCCGCCGGGTCGCCCTCGGCGACCGGGTCCGGCGCCTCCTCGCCCTCGGCGTACTGGTATCCGGAGCGCCCACGGATGCGCTGGTCGCCGCCGCTGCAGAAGGCCCAGCCGCCGTCCTTGGGCGAGGGCCCGTTGCCGGTCAGCAGCACGCAGCCGACGTCGCTGCTGGTGCGGGCGTGCTCGAGGGCCCGGTACAGCTCGTCCACGGTGCGGGGCCGGAAGGCGTTGCGCACCTCGGGCCGGTCGAAGGCGATCCGCACCGCCGGCACCGACGCCGAGCGGTGGTAGGTGATGTCGGTGAACTCGAAGCCGGGCACCGGCTCCCAGTCCGGGACGGGCAGCCCACCGGGGCCAGGACGTGCGGGGTCGCTCACCCGGGCAGGCTAGCCGCTCGTCGCGGCGGTGAACCCGGCGCGCGGTAGAAACGGACCCGTACCCCTGCCCGCCCCCGGAAGGACCCGCCGATGACGCAGCCCTCCTCCGCGGGCCCGGGCGCCAGACCGGTCGACTCCGACCTGGACCACCAGATCGCCCAGCTCCGGCGCCGCCGCGAGGAGGTGGACCGCGAGCTGGACGAGCACCGGCGCAGCCTGGCCGCCACCCTGGACGCGCTGCGCACCGTCCGCGGCCGCGGCTCGGCCGAGGACGAGGCCGTGGTGGTGGAGGTCGACGCCCAGAACCGGCTCCTCGACCTGCAGCTGGACCCACGGGCGCTGCGGCTCGGCTCCATCGCGCAGCTCCGCACCGCCATCCTCGTCGCGGCCCGGGCCGCCAGCGAGGACGCCGCCGCCCAGCTCGCCGAGGCCGGCGCGCGGGAGTCGGCCCGGGCCGACCCGGTCGCCGCGCTGCTGGAGCGGATGCCCGAGGTCAGCGAGCTGGTGGGCCCCGACCTGCTCCGCACACCCGAACCGTCCCCCGGCCCGGACCCCGAGCCGGCCGAGCCGCCCCGCCCGGACAACCCCTTCGAGTGAGGACCCGATGACGATCAGCAGCCACGACCGGTCCGAGATCGCCGACGTCGCCCGGCAGGTCGCCGTGTCGGCCGGCGCCGCCGAACGGGACCGGACGGCCGTGCAGCAGGGCCTGCGCGAGCACGCCGGCTGCTTCGGCGCCGACGCCGCCGGTCGGGCGCTGCTCGCCCGCTACGCGCCGGCCGCCCGGAGGGTGGCCGGCAACGACGCCCAGATCGCCACCCAGCTGCACGCCGTGGCCAACCGGCTGGCGGTGATGGGCGGCACCTACGCCGACGTGGAGGACGCCGCCGTGCACGCCTCGGGCACGGTGAACCGCGGACCGGAGGTGTCGGTGTGATCACCGTCGCCGACCACTGGTCCATCCCCGACTGGGTCTGGCAGGGGCGGTTCCCCGAGACCGACGAGGACGGCCTGCTGGCCCTGGCCGAGACCTGGGACCGGGCCGCGACCGCGGCCGACGAGCGCGCCGGCGAGCTGCGGCAGCGGTTCGACCGGCTGGCCCAGAGCCACCTCGGACCCGCCGCGGACGCCGTCCAGCGCAAGGGCACGGTCACCCGCGAGTGGGTCGGCGCCGTGGCCGAGGGGGCCACCACCCTGGCCACCGGCTGCCGGACAGCGGCGAGGCTGGTCGTGCGGGCCAAGGAGGCCAGCAACCTGGTGCTCGCGGCGCTGCAGGCCGCCACCGCCGAGGAGCTGCGCGACCCCCGCAACCTGCTGCCGCCCACGCTGCTGCTGCAGCGGCTGCGCAGCCAGCAGGTGGCGGCGGCCGCCCACGTCCAGGCCATCTCCGAGGCCCTGGTGGAGAGCCTGGCCGCGGTCGACCTCGACGTCACCATCTCCCCCGACCTGTCCGCACCGGCGGCCGGCGCGGGCGGCGGTGGGGTGCAGAACGTCAGCACCAGCACCGACCCCCTCACCGACGCCGGGCTGAGCCCGGCCGCCGACGTGCCGGTCGACCTCGGCCTGCCCGAGGCCGTCACCGGCCCGGACGGGCAGCCGGTCGGCGTCGACGGGGAGCCCCCGGTGCCCCCGCCGGCGTCCAGCCCGGAGCAGCAGGCGCTGCGGGACCGGTACCGCGACCTGCTCAACGCCCCCGGCGAGGACACCCCGGTCCCCGAGGTGGACCTGGACCAGACCGCCGCCGAGCTCGACCCGGACGGCGAGGGTCCCGAGCCGCCCCGCCTGCCCGGGCTGCCGCTCCCGGGCGACCCGCTCCCCCCGCTCGACCCGCGCGACCCCTCCGGCACGGGCGGGCCGGACCCCGAGGAGCCGCTCGACCCCGCCGCGCCCCTCGACCGGGGCGGGCACCACGACCACCCCGGCCGTCAGGGCGACACCCCGCCCGGTCACCGGGACCCGGACGACAGCCCCCGCGACATCCGCCCCCTCGGCAGCCCAGCCAGCCCCGCCTCACCGCCGCGCCACGACTCCTGGCCGTCCACCGCACCACCGGTCCACACCGGCGCCCCGCCGGCCGCGCCGGACCCGGTCGCGGCCGAGGCCCCCCGCGGTCCATCCGGCGGCTCGACCGGCTGGTCCGGCGGCGGGCACCAGCACCACACCCCGCCGCCGGCGGTCGCCGTGCCCGGCCCGGGAGGCGGGTGGTCGCCCGAGGTCCCGGCTGCGCCGCTGCAGCCCGCCCCACCCGCTCCCGACACCTCGCCCGGCACGGGCGCGGCCGGGGTCGCCCCGGCGCCCGAGGTCACGGCCCCGTGGCAGAACGCGCCCGGAGCCGGTGCGGGGGCCGGCAGCGGCGCTCCGGCCGCTCCCGGCGGCGGCTACCCCGCCGCCCCCGGTCAGCCCTCCGGCGTGGGCCCCGGCACGCCCACCGGCGGACCCTCCGGCCCGGCGGCGCCGGGTCCCGCCGTGCAGGCGCCGGGCGCCATCGCCCCGGGTGCGCCCGCTCCCGCCCCCTCCGCGCCGCTGAGCACCGGCCCCGGCTACGGCCCGCTCCGGGAGACCTTCGCCGGTGCGCCCCCGGCGGCGGCCGTGCCCCCGGCCGGGTCGGGGGTCGCACCGGGGTCGGCGGCCGCGCCGCCGGCCGCCCAGTCCGGCCAGCCCGGGGTCGTCGCCCCGCGACCGCCCGAGCGCGGCGCCGCGGCCCAGCCGGCACCGGTCCCCCAGCAGCCCGACCCGATGGCCCTGCCCGCTGCCGGGGCCGACGATCCCGACCGCACGGCCACCGCCCTGCTCACCGGGGCGGCCCTGGCCGCCGCGGCCGTAGGGCTCGCCGCCGCCTTCACCGACCTGCGCCGACCGGTGCCCGCCGTGCTGGGTGGCGGCGGCGTCGGCGGGCCGCTGTGGCCGGCGCAGTTCGGCCCGGAGCCGGCCCCGCTGGCCGTGCTGCCGGCCGGCATGGACACCCCGTACCAGCTGGTGCTCGCCCCCGGCCAGACCGAGGCCCTGCTGGACGGCCGCCAGGACACCCTCTCCGGGCTGCTCCACCCGCTGTCCCAGGTGGTCCAGCTGCGCACTCCGGCGGAGCTGTTCGGCGCCCTGGGCCTGGGCTTCGAGCTGCTCGAGCCCGGCGGCGGGTCCGTCCGGGTGCACGACGCCGGCGCGGCGAGCGTGGACGTGCTCCGCTTCGCCGGGGTGCGCGAGGCCGACCTGGTCGTCCCGGTGGCCGCCGACGTGGCCGACCCGCGCCGGGGCCTGCCGGCCCTGGTCCGCGACCACGCCCGTCCCTGGACCGGCACCGGCTGGGCGCCCGGATCCACCTCCACCCACCCGATCGAGGAGGTGGAGCTGCTGCCGCAGCGCGCGGTCGCCGTCCCGCACCTGGCCGAGATCTGGCGGCTGCACGCCGACGGCCACGCCGAGCACGTGGCCACCTGGAGCGCCCGGTCGGCGGCCTGGAGCGGGCCGGAGGTGCCCCCCGCGGCCGCGCTGCCGGGCCGGCGTCTCGACAACGGCCACTTCGCCCAGCTCGACGACGGCACGCTGCACGAGTCGGTGGTGCTCACTGACCGGCACACCGTCCTGGTGGGACGAGGGGTGGCGGCCCCGGCCGAGTTCCACCCGGTCGCCGACGGCACCCGCCGGACCGTGGTGGACGCCGAGCGGGTGGTGGCCACCGTCGGCGTGAGCACCCTCGCCGGCTGGCGCGGGGCGGACGTCCAGCCGCTGCGCCGGGTCGAGGACCTGGTGCTGGTCCGCTACGTCGGCGGCAGCCGGGCCGAGGCGGCCGCGCTGGGCTTCTCACCCATCACGCAGGGCGAGTGGATGCCGCTGTGGGTCGCCGTGGCCGAGCTGAGCGGACCGGTCGAGGACACCCGCGTGTACCCCCAGCCGGTGCCGGTGGAGCAGTCGCTGGCCGCCGGTCTGCGCTGACCCCGGCCCCGAGGACCGCTACCGGGCCGTCCCCGCCGGCTCCGGGGCACGTCGGCGCGCCCGCACCAGGTGGGCGAGGAGCAGCAGGGCCAGCAGCAGCGCCGCGGCGACCACGAGCCACGGCGAGCGGTCCCACAGCAGCCGGACGGCGGCCAGCCCCACGAAGCCGACCGTGGAGTAGACGAGCGCCCACAGCACCGAGCCGACCACGACGGCCGGCAGGTAGCGCCACAGCGACATCCGGCCGACGCCCGCCGCCAGGTTCACCAGCGTCTGGACCCCGACGGTCAGGAAGGAGACGGTGACCGCCGGCGCCCCCCAGCGGTCGACCCAGCCCTCGGCGCGCCGGTAGCCGGGGCGGGCCAGCAGCGCGGCGGCCCGGCTCCGCTCGGCGCCGCGGCGGACCAGCCGGCCCAGCCAGTAGGTGGCGTTGGCCCGGAGCACCACGACGACGAAGAAGGCCGCCACCGTGGCGGGGAACGGCCATCCCCAGGTGGTCGGATCCAGGCTCATCGCAGCCACCCTATGTCGCTACCCTCCTGGGGTGGACTACGACCTGAGAGCCCAGCCCGCCCGCACCGTCCCCGGACCGGACGGCCGCCCGGTGCCGGACGAGGCCACCGAGCGGTGGTTCCAGGCCGTGGCCCAGGGCTTCCACGACGCCCGCATGCGCGGCCACGGGCTCGAGATGGCCGTCCGCACGGCGCAGGCCGACGAAGCCGTGCTGCGCGGCATGTACCCCCTCGACCCGCCGCCGCTGGAGCTGGACCCGCAGGCCCCGGTCGCCACCTTCATCAGCTTCGACAAGACCCTCAACGTGGGCGCGGGCCGGCTGCTGCCGCTGCACATGATCACCGACGTCACCGTCCGCCCCACCCACCGCCGCCGGGGGCTGCTGCGGCGGATGATGACCACCGACCTCGCCGAGGCCCGCGAGCGCGGTCTGCCGATGGCCGCGCTGACGGTCAGCGAGGGCTCCATCTACGGCCGCTTCGGCTTCGGCCCCGCCACCTGGCTGCGGCACATCTCGATCGAGACCTCCCGGCGGTTCGGTCTGCGCCAGCCGGCCTCCGGACGGGTGGAGCTGGTGGACCCGCACCGCAACGCCGAGCTGTTCAGCACCGTCTTCGCCCGCTTCCACGCCCAGCAGCGCGGTTCGGTCGACCGGCCGTCCTGGTACCCCGAGGTGGTGTCGGGGGCCTACGACCCGGGCAGCAACGAGCCCGACCAGGCCCGTCGGGCCGCCGTCCACCACGACCCCGCGGGCGAGGTCGACGGCTACGTCACCTACCGGGTGGAGCGGCAGGCCGGCGGGCAGCGGCACCTGGTGGTGCACGACCTGGTCACGGCGGGCGACGAGGCCTACCTGGGGCTGTGGCAGCTGCTGGCCTCGATCGACCTCGTCGAGAACGTCACCTTCTCGCGGGCCCCGATGGAGGACCCGCTGGAGTTCGCGCTGAGCGACCCGCGGCTGTACTCGGTGAGCAAGCTCGAGGACGTCATCTGGCTGCGGGTGCTCGACGTGGCCGCCTCGCTCGAGCAGCGGGAGTGGTACCGCGACGGCACGGTGGTGCTCGGCGTCGAGGACGACATGGACCTCGCCGCCGGCACCTTCCGCGTCGAGGTCGCGGCCGGGCGGGCGTCGGTGACCCGGACCGGCGAGGAGCCGGAGGTCCGTCTCGACGTGGCCACCCTCGGCTCGCTCTACCTCGGCGGGGTCACCGCCCGCACGCTGCGGCGGGCGGGACGGCTGCAGGGCGACGACGCGGCCCTGGAGCGGTTCGCCGCGCTGACCGAGCTCCCCAGCCGCCCGTACTCGGTCACCAAGTACTGAGCCCTGGGCGGCCCGACAGCCGCAATTCTCCTGACACCGGGGGCTGCCGGTGCCAGAATGACCGTCCGCGGCCGGCCACGCCCGCCCTCGGGAGCGGGTCGCGACGTCCCATGCACCTGGTCACCTCATCGTTACCAAGTCGTAGCCCGGAGTCCTTGACCACCGATACCGATGAGAATAGTTTCCGGACATCGGGCTCTTCGGGGTAAGGATTTTCATGGCGGCCAAGCAGACGGCGACGTCCCAGAACTGGGACGCCTCGACCAGCGTCGTGAGCCGCATCCAGCACGCGCTGCCCGAGATGTCGGCGGCGATGGCCAAGATCGCGCGGTTCCTGCTCGAGCACCCGCGCACCCCGCTGCAGTACTCCATCGTGGAGCTGGCCGACGAGACCGGCACCTCCGCCGCCACGGTCACCCGCTTCTGCCGGATGCTCGGCTTCGCCGGCTACGTGCCCTTCCGGGTGGCCGTCGCCTCCGACGTCGGCCGCGACAGCGCCGCCGCCTGGCAGAGCGACATCGGCGGTGAGTTCCGTCCCGAGGACAGCCCGCAGACCGTGCTCAGCACGCTGATCAGCGCCCACACCCGCTCGCTGCAGCAGACGGCCTCCCAGCTCGACCTCGAGCTGCTGGAGCTGGTGGCCCGCCGGATCTCCGGCTGCCGCCACTTCGACATCTACGGCGTCGGCGGCAGCGCCCTGATGGCCAAGGAGCTCGAGGCCCGGCTCTACCGCATCGGCATCAACTGCCACCACTGGGGCGAGCTGCACGCGGGGCTGACCAGCGCGGCCGTGCAGGACGCCGACTGCGTGGCCCTGGCGATCAGCAACACCGGGCGCACCGAGTCGACCATCCAGATGCTGCAGCAGGCCCGGGCGGCCGGCGCCCTCACCATCGCGCTGACCAACAACCCGAGCTCGCCGGCCGCGGCCGCCGCCGACCTGACGATCACCACCTCGGCGTTCGGGCGCTTCCTGCAGCCCGACGACCTGGCCGCCAAGCACGTCCAGCTGCTGGTGATCGACCTGCTGTACCTGCTGATCGCCCAGCAGAACTACAGCCGGGCCACCAGCACCCTGGCCGCGACGGCACTGGCCGTCTCCCCGCACCGCCGCGCCCCGCGGGCGGTGCACCGTCCTCCGGCCGCCGAGCGGCGGACGGTCGGCGTCGACCACCCCACCAGAGCCCAGCCGGACCACCGAGCCGGTTGACGACAGCGCAAGCCCAACAACGGAAGGCATATCAAGATGAGTGAACAGTTCGGGACCGTGGGCCGCCGCACCCTGCTGCGCGGTTCCCTGGTCGCTGCGGCGATGGTGCCGGTCGGCGGGGCGCTGGCGTCGTGCGCCGGCAGCGGCGCCGGTCCGGCCGCTCCCCAGGAGACCGGTGAGGCCACCGACAACAACCCGTTCGGCGTGCCCGAGGGCAGCACCGTCGACGCGGTGATCTTCAACGGTGGCTACGGCGTCGACTACGTCGAGTTCGCCGCCGAGGTGATGGGCGCCAGCATGGGCGTCACCCCGAAGATCTCCCCCTCCACGGCGATCGCCCAGGAGCTGCAGCCCCGCTTCGCCGGTGGCAACCCGCCGGACCTGATCGACAACTCCGGCGCCCAGCAGATCGGCTTCAACGCCATCCTGGACCAGCTGGAGGACCTCACCGACGTCATCGACGCCAACAACTACGAGGGCACCCCGATCCGCGACACCCTGTACGAGGGCGTGCTGGCTCCCGGCACCTTCGGCGACAAGCTGGCCGCGATCAACTACGTGCTGACCGTGTACGGCGTCTGGTACTCCGCCTCGCTGTTCGAGGAGAACGGCTGGACGGTCCCCACCACCTGGGACGAGGCCCTCGAGCTGGGCGCCAAGGCCAAGGAGAAGGACAAGTACCTCTTCGTCTGGGGCAAGGAGGCCGCGACCTACTACCAGACGATGGCCATCGAGTCCGCCATCATGCAGGGCGGGGACGAGGTGCGCCTGGCGCTGGAGAACCTGCAGCCGGACTGCTGGTCCAAGCCGGCCGTGCAGGACGTCTTCACCAAGATGGCCGAGGCCGTGGAGAAGGGCTACTTCGCCCCCGGCGGCGCGGGCACCCAGTTCACCGCCGCCCAGGCCCAGTGGAGCAACGACCAGGAGGCCCTGCTCTACCCGTCGGGCGCCTGGATCGAGAACGAGATGAAGTCCCAGACCGCCGAGGGCTTCGAGATGAAGGGCTTCCGCGGCCTCGTGGTCGACCCGGCCACCGCCGTGCTGCCCGCCGGTGCGCTGCACAGCACCGCCGGCGAGCCCTACATCGTGCCGAGCCAGGCGGCCAACGTGGCCGGTGGCAAGGAGCTGCTGCGGGCCATGCTCAGCAAGGAGGCGGCCACCAACTTCGCCAAGGAGAAGCTGGCCCCGACGATCGTCCAGGGCACCGTGCCCGAGGACGGCTTCGGCTCCACCGCGCTGCAGTCCCAGACCGAGATGCTGAACGCGGCCGGCACCGACGTCTTCACGTTCAACTTCGTCAGCACCTACGGCATGAACGCGGACATGCTGACGGTCTGGAACAGCTTCCTCGACGGCTCCTTCGGCGTCGACGAGCTGACCAGCCGGCTGCAGGAGCTCACCGACGCCGTGGCCAACGACGACTCGGTCGAGAAGATCGAAGTCCAGTGAGCCAAGGCACCACTGCCGACGTGCGGCCCGCCGCCGGGCTGCCGGGGGTTCCCCCGGTGGCCCGGCGGCGGCGCCGTCGGCCGTCCTTCGGCCGGATCAGCTTCATGGCCGTCTTCCTCGGCCTGCCGCTGCTGATCTACGTCGGTCTCGTGCTGTGGCCCTTCGGGCAGGCGTTCTACTACTCGCTCACCGCGTGGAGCGGGTTCAGCCCGCCCAAGGGCTTCGTCGGCCTGGACAACTACGCCCGCATCTTCTCCGACGCCACGTTCCTGCGCGCGATGCGGAACAACGTCATCCTCGTCGTCGTGGTGCCGCTGGTCACCATCGTGCTCAGCCTGGCGCTGGCCAGCGTGCTGACGGTCAGCGGCTCCTCCACCGGCGAGGTGCGGGGGCTGCGCGGCTCCAGCCTGTACCGGGTGGTCTCGTTCTTCCCCTACGCGGTCCCGGCCATCGTCATCGGCCTGATCTGGGGCATGGTCTACAACCCGCGGGGCGGTCTGCTCAACGGGTTCCTGACCGCGCTGGGGTTCGACGCGTTCGCCGCCTTCCCCTGGCTGGGTGACACCGACACCGCGATGGGCGCGACCATCTTCGTGATGGTGTGGGCCATGGTGGGCTTCTACATGGTCCTCTTCGTCGCCGCCATCCGCGGCGTCGACAAGGAGGTCTTCGAGGCCGCCCGGCTCGACGGTGCCGGTCGCTTCCGCACCGCCGTGACGATCACCGTGCCGCTCATCCGCGACAACGTCCAGACCGCCTACATCTACCTCGGCATCGCCGCCCTGGACGCCTTCGTGTTCATGCAGGCCATGAACCCGACCGGCGGCCCGGACAACTCCACGCTGGTGATGGCGCAGGAGCTGTTCCGCACCGCATTCACCCAGAACCGCTGGGGTGAGGCCTCGGCCATGGGCGTGGTCCTGGCCCTCGTCACCCTCGCGTTCGCCGCCCTGGTCTTCGTGGTCAACCGCCTGACCGGGGCCGAGAAGGACGAAGGTAAGCGCACGTGACGACCATCGACGAGGCCCGACCCACCGCGACGACGGTGGACGAGGCCCAGCCGCTGCGCACGACCAGGACCACCGGTGGCGACAAGGCCGTGGCCGTCGCCTCCCACGTGGTGCTGGTGGTGTGGACCATCATCATCCTGATCCCGCTGCTGTGGTCGCTGCTGTCCTCGTTCAAGAGCTCCAGCGAGATCATCAGCGGCTCGCCGTTCGCGCTGCCCGAGACGTGGCTGTTCGGCAACTACGCCCGGGCCTGGACCGAGGCGGGGATCGGGCGCTACTTCCTGAACACGGTGCTGGTGGTGGGGTCCGCCCTGGTGCTGGTCATGCTGCTGGGCGCCATGTGCGCCTACGTGCTGGCCCGCTACTCCTTCCCCGGTCGCCGACTCATCTACTACCTGATGCTGGCGGGGCTGACCTTCCCGGTGTTCCTGGCCATCGTGCCGCTGTTCTTCGTGCTGCGGGGGATGGCGCTGCTCAACACCCTGCCGGGGCTGGTGCTGACCTACGTGGCCTTCGCGCTGCCGTTCACGGTGTTCTTCCTCTACGCCTTCTTCCGGACGCTGCCGGAGGAGATCGCCGAGGCGGCCGCCATCGACGGCTGCGGGGACTGGCGGACGTTCTTCAGCGTGATGCTGCCGATGGCCAAGCCCGGTCTCGCGTCGGTGACCATCTTCAACTTCCTGGGGCTGTGGAACCAGTACCTGATCCCGGTGGCCATCAACACCCGCCAGGAGAACTGGGTGCTGAGCCAGGGCATGGGCGCCTACGCCGGCCAGATCGGCTACGAGATCGACTTCGGCGGCCTGTTCGCGGCGGTGGTCATCACCATCACCCCGGTGCTGATCGTCTACGTGATCTTCCAGCGCCAGGTGCAGAACTCCGTCACCGGAGGCGCGCTGAAGTGACGGCCTGAGCCGCCACCGCGCGAGCCCGCCACCCGGACCCCAGCGGTCCGGGGGCGGGCTCTCTGCTTCCCCGGGTGGGGCGGCGCTCAGTCGGCGGCGGGGAGCTTGTGGCGGTAGGTCCAGGAGGTCAACGCCGTCCCCACCATCACCGTCAGCACCCCGACGAAGACGTGCGCGTCGATGACGCGGGCCTCGGCCAGCCCGATCTGCACCAGCGGCAGGACGGCCACCACGGCCGCCATCGTCACCAGCAGCCGTCCGGCCGTCCGGCGCAGCACGACGTACACCACCAGGCTGGCCAGGCAGACCGCCAGCGTCACCCAGGCGAAGGTCTCGTGCAGGCCGAACCAGCGCGGGTCGCGGCCGATGCCCGCCGCCGCCCAGCCGGCCTGGCCGATCAGGGCCGCCAGCACCAGCGTCGCGGCGGTGCGGAGCACGAGCAGGTGCGGGTGGACCGGCAGGTTCATGCACTCAAGGCTCTCACGCGCCTGCCCGGGCGGGGCTAGGGTGACGCACTGACGTCCGTCCCCGACCGCTCCCGGAGGTGTGGTGGTCACCGACCCGCTGGCCCTGGTGCTGCTCTCGGCGCTGTTCGCGCTGACCGGCGGCTGGTTCGCCGTGCAGACGCTGCGGCCCTCCCGCTGGCCCGAGCGGCTCGACCACGGGCTGCACCTGCTGATGAGCCTGGCCATGCTGACGATGGCCTGGACGCACGGGTCCTCGGTGCCGGTGTGGCCCCAGCTGGTGCTGTTCGCGCTGTCCAGCCTGTGGTTCCTGGGCCGGGCCCTGTGGTCCCCGGGCCAACCCCTGTGGTCCCCGGGCAGGACTGGGCACGCCGCCACGTCCGCCACGGAGGACGCCTCGGTGGCGTGGCTGCCCTGGTTCCACGTCGTGATGACGCTGGCCATGGTCTGGATGCTGGCGGTGGAGCCGCCGGAGGGCGGGTCGGCCCACGACCACACGGCGGCCCGGCTGGGCCTGGTGCCCGAGCTGACCGGGCTGGGCCTGGTCGCGCTGCTGCTGGCCGGCACAGCGCTGTCGGTCAGCGCGGCCGTGCACGCGCGGGCGTCGCGGGCACCGCACCACCGGCCGGGGGGCTTCGACGTCAGCCACACCGTGATGGGGGTCGGGATGCTGGCGATGACCGCGCCGGCCCTGCTCGGCTGACGATTCTCTACATCTTGTAGAACAGCGGTACGGTGGGGCCACCCGATCCGAGCGGAAGGCTGCCCATGCTGGACCCGAACCGAGGACGAGCCGTGCTCGCCACCGTGCTGCTCGGCGGCCTGACCTGGGCGGTGGCCTCCGCCGCCCCGGCGCACGCCCACGTCACCGTGTCGCCCTCGACCGCCGCGGCGGGGAGCTCGACGGTGCTGACCTTCGGCTTCAGCCACGGCTGCGAGGGCTCCCCCACCACCGCTCTGGCCGTCCAGCTGCCCGAGCAGCTGCTGAGCGCCACCCCCACCATCACCCCGGGCTGGGAGGTCGAGAAGACGATGGCCGAGCTGTCGTCGCCGGTCACCGACAGCCACGGCAACCAGGTCACCGAGCGGGTGGAGACGATCGAGTACCGCGCCGAGTCCCCCGTCCCCGACGGCTACCGGCAGACCTTCGAGATCCAGCTGACCGTGCCCGAGGACGCCGCCGGGCAGACGCTGGCCTTCCCGGCGGTGCAGACCTGCGAGGACGGCTCCACCTCCTGGATCCAGGTGCCGGCCGACGGCCAGGACCCGCACAGCCTCGACACCCCGGCGCCCACCCTCACGGTGACGGCCGCCGAGGAGGGCACCGGGCACGGCCAGACCCCGGCGGAGCCGGACGGGGAGGCCTCCACGCGGGCGAGCGTCGAGAGCGGCAGCGGCGGCTCCGGCGACGCCCTGGGGATCGCCGGTCTGGTGGCCGGGCTGGCCGGGCTCGTCGCCGGCACCACCGCCCTGCTGCGGGGGTCGCGGTCCCGGTCGTGACCAGCGCAGCGACCCGGGCCCGCAGCTGCCTGCTGCGGCTGCTGGCGGCCGTGGCCGTGGCCGTGCTGGGCGGGCTGCTGCTGCCCGCCGCTCCCGGGCACGCCCACGCCTCGCTGATCGGCACGGACCCCGCCGAGGGGGCCGTGCTGGCGACGGCGCCCCGCACCGTCACGCTGACCTTCGACGAACCCGTCTCGCCCGCGGTGGAGGGCGCGCAGTGGCTGGCCCCGGACGGCAGCAGCACGGTGCTGCCCGCCACCGCCCGCGACGAGACGGTGGTGGTCGAGCTCCCCGCCCCGGTGCCGCAGGGCACCTCGCTGCTGAGCTGGCGGGTGGTCTCGGCCGACGGCCACCCCATCGCCGGCGTGCTGACCTTCTCGGTCGGCGCCCCCAGCGAGAACAGCGGGTCCCCCACCGCCGGCAGCTCCTCGCCCTGGCTGAGCGGGACCGTGGTGCTGGCCCGCGGGCTGACGCTGGCCGGGGTGCTGCTGCTGGTGGGGCTGGTGCTGTTCGACCGGCTGGTGCTGCGCGGTGCGGAGCAGCCGCCGGGGATGCTGCGCGCCCTGCGGCTCTCGGCCTGGGTCGCCGGGCTGGCCACGCTGGTGGTGCTGCCGCTGGGATGGGTGGTGCAGCAGGGCACCGGCCTGGCCGCGGTCGCCTCCGCCCTGGCGTGGCAGCGGATCCTCGCCGACCCCGCGACCGCGGCGACGCTGATGACCGCCGTGGGCGCGGTGGTGGCCGCCGACCTCAGCTCCTCGGCCTGGGGGCGCCGGTCGGAGTCGGGGCACCTCGCCACCGCGGTGGCGCTGGCGGTGGTGATCGGCGCGCAGGCCGTCACCGGCCACACCCGCAGCACCTCGCCGACGTGGCTGGTGGTCGGGGCGGACCTGGTGCACGTCGTCGTGGCCTCGGCCTGGGTGGGCGGGCTGCTCGGGCTGGTGCTGGTGCTGCGTCGCCCCGCCTACTCCCCGTCCCGGGCGGACCCTGGGCACCCCGGCCCGCTGACGGTGGTCGGCCGGTTCTCCACGCTCGCCGCCGTGTCGGTGGCGGCGCTGGCCGTCACGGGCACGGTGCTGGCCGTGCTGGTGCTCGAGACCTGGGACGCGCTGCTGGGCACCGGCTACGGGCGGACGCTGCTGGTCAAGCTCGGGCTGGTCGGGGTGGCCCTGCTGCTCGCCGGCTGGAACCGGCTGCGGCTGCTGCCCGCGCTGGCCGCGGTCGGCGACCCGTCGGCCCTGCTGTCCCGGCTCCGCCGGACCCTGCTGGACGAGCTCGCGCTGCTGCTCGCCGCGGTGGCGGTGACCGGGCTGCTGATCTCCTCCAGCCCGAGCACGTCCGCCCCGCCGGAGCCGGCCGCCACCCAGCTGGAGCTGGCCGGCGACCGCGCCGACATCACCCTGGAGCCGGGGGTGACGGGGCGGAACACGGTGTCGGTGGTGCTGACCGGTGCCGACGGACGTCCGCTGCAGACCACCGCGGCCCCGACGCTGCGGCTCACCCAGCCGGTCGCCGGGGTGGGACCGCTGACCGCTCCCCTGACGGCCGACGACGGCGGCGGACGGTGGACCGGCGAGGTGGACCTGCCCGTCACCGGCAGCTGGGAGGTGCAGCTCGCGGTGCGCGTCGACGAGTTCCGCGAGCCGGTCGGCAGCGGCACGGTGGAGGTCCGGTGAGCACCCGGGCGGCACGAGCAGGGAGGCGGAGATGACGGGGCGCAGACGGGCCCGGGGCGAGCTGGAGGCGGCGCTGCTGCGCGCCCTGTGGCAGGGCGAGGAGCCGCTCAGCGCGCAGGAGCTCGCGGGCCGGCTGCCGGGCACCACGCCGGCCGTCACCACCGTGCTGACCGCGCTGGAGCGGCTGCGCGTCAAGGGCGAGGTGGTGCGGGTGGGCGGTGCCCGCGGGGTGCGTTTCGCCGCCGCCCGGTCGGAGTCGGAGTTCACGGGTGAGGCCATGCTGGCGACCCTGGCCGACTCCGGGGACCGGACCGCCGCGCTGCTGAAGTTCGCCGGCAGCCTGGATCCCGAGGACGTCGCGGCCCTCCGCCGGGCCCTCGACCCGCCGCCGGAGGCCTGAGGTGGACGTCGGGGGGTCGCTGCTGGCCGTCGGGCTGCTGCTGGGGCACGCCGGGCTGATGGCCGGGCTGGCGCCGGTGCTGCTGACCCGCGGCCGGTGGCGCTTCCGCCGTCCCGGGCTGGCCCTCGGCCTCTGGCACGTCGCCCTGCACAGCGGGCTGGCGGCGGCCGCGGCCAGCCTGGCGGTGGCGATGGCGCTGGCCGCGGTGCTGGTCGAGCAGCAGGCGCCGCCACCTCCGGGGTCGTTGAGCCCGGTGCAGGGCATGGTGCTGGCCTGGGTCGCCATCACCGTGGCCGGGGTCGCCGCCGTGGTGGTCAGCACCCAGTCGCACCGGATCGCCTGCGAGGAGGCCCGCACCCGGCGGCTGCTGGGCGCCCTGGTGGCCGAGCGGGGCATCCACCGCACGGTCGCGGACTCGATGGTCATCACCGTGGTGGAGTCGGAGCGGGCGCTGGCCTGCGCGCTGCCGGGACGCCTGCCCGGCGGCTCTGGGGCCCGGCACCGGGTCGTCGTCTCCTCGGGTCTGGCCCGGGCGCTGACGCCGGCCGAGCTGCGGGCGGTGATGCAGCACGAGCTGGCGCACCTGCGGCTGCACCACCCGGTGCTGGTCCGGCTGGCCCGGCTCAACGCGGCCTGCCTGCCGCTGCTGCCGGGAGCCCGGGAGCTGCACCGGGTGACCGGTCTGCTGGTGGAGCTCATCGCCGACGACGCGGCGGCGCGCCGGTGCGGCAGCGCTCCGCTGGCCCGGGCGCTGACCACCATCGGCACCCGGGAGGGCGACGAGTCGATGCTGCTGCGCGCCGAGCGGTTGCGACGCTCGCCGGTCCCCCCGCCGCGGCCGCGGCGCCCGCTGCTCTGGTCGCCGCAGCGCGCGACCGCCGCCGGGCGGTGACGACGACCGGCCGACGGGTATGGGCCGGGCATGAGCGAATCCTCGACCCACGTCTCCGGTGAGCAGGACGACTTCGCGAGCGAGGTCCACGAGCACGTCCCGACCGACCGGGAGCCGACCCCGCGGCTCGGCGAGCAGGCCTCCGCCTCTCCCGGGGAGGCGCTGGACTCCGAGCGCGAGGCGGTCGCCGAGGACTTCCAGGACGGCGGGGCGGCCGCGGGCCGCTAGCGCTGGCCGGCGACGCGCCTGGCCTTGGAGTGGCGGAGCGCGACCGCCGTCCGCGAGTGGTCCACCCCGAGGTACAGCCCTGACACCGCCATGAACGCGTGCACCCACCAGACGGGTCCCGACTGCCCGCTGAGCAGCAGCGTCAGGGCCAGGGCCGCCAGCGTGAAGCCCGCCAGCGCGGACCAGAAGGACAGGTTCTTGTGCATGGCGTCTCCCCCGTGCTCAGTCGCGACGTCGTTCTCGGGGGATGTCGCCACGGTATCCGTCAGCGCTGCCTCGTGCTGACGGTTCGACGAGATGTGCCGACGTCCTGCTCCGACATCCGGCAGCGGCACCCGGAAGCAGGTCAGCCCCCGGCCACGAGATGTGGTCAGGGGCTGTGCTGCGCGCTCGGAGGGATTCGAACCCCCAACCTTCTGATCCGTAGTCAGATGCTCTATCCGTTAAGCTACGAGCGCCGGTCGAACCGAGGGATGAGTCTAGCGACCATCCACCCGCCGTCCAAATCGCCTTCCCCGCGCCTGCTCCCCGCCCCGGGCGGGCGCACGGCCCGGTGTATAACGTCGAGCGACGGAACGAGCCGCCCGACCGCACCGCGGCACGGGCGAGAACAGGGGTGCTGATGGTCGACCAGGTGCTCGAACGGGAGGACAAGTTCGACGTCCCCGAGAGCTTCCGCCTCCCGGACCTGCAGGAGCTGGCGCCGGCGGGCGTCCGGTGGGAGACCGAGGAGCTCCACCTGCAGAACACCTACCACGACACCCCCTCCGGCCACCTGGCCGGGTTCGGCGTGACGCTGCGGCACCGCGAGGGCGGGACCGACGCCGGCTGGCACCTCAAGGTCCCCGAGGAGGACGGGCGGGTGGAGGTCCGCGACGGCTCCGCCGGCGACGAGCTGCCCGCCACCCTGGCCGACGTGGTCGTCGGGCTGCGGTCGGGCGAGGAGCTGTCCCCGGTCGCCCGGGTCACGGTCACGCGCACGGTGCACCGCCTGCTGACCGGCGACGGCACGCTGCTGCTCGAGCTGGCCGACGACCGGGTCAGCGGGGTCGCGATGGGTGAGGAGGCCCGGATCAGCAGCTGGCGCGAGCTCGAGGTGGAGCTGGGTCCCGGCGGGGACGAGGAGCTGCAGCGCCGGGTCGGCCAGCAGCTGCTCGCCGCCGGTGCCACCCCCTCGGCCACGGCCTCGAAGCTGCAGCGCACCCTCGGCTCTCCCGCCGGCGGGACCACCGACGCCGGGGACGGCACGGTGGCCGCCCTCGTCCGCAGCTACCTGGCCGCGCAGTGCCGCCAGATCGTCCGCGGCGACGTCCAGACGCGTCTCGGGGAGCCGCCCGTCCACAAGTTCCGCGTGGCGATCCGTCGGTTGCGCAGCACGCTGCGGGTCTTCGGCCCGCTGTTCGACCCCGACGCCGCCCAGCAGCTGGAGACCGAGCTGGTGTGGCTGGCCGGGCTGCTCGGCCAGGTGCGCGACCGCGACGTCCTCTCCCAGCGGCTCGCCGGCCAGCTCGCCGAGCTCCCGGCGGAGGTCGTGCTGGGTCCGGTGGCCGCGCACGTCGAGACCACCCTGTCGCTGGAGCGCGCCGAGCACCTGTCGCGGCTGACCGAGGCCATGGCCGGTGAACGGTACGCCGCGCTGATGGGGCTGGTGCGGCGGTGGCTCACCGACCCGCCGCTCACCGCGGAGGCGGACCGGCCCGCCAAGGACGCCCGCCGCCACCTGCGCAGGGCGGGGAAGAAGCTCGACCGCCGGCTCCAGGCCGCCGGCGGCGACGTCGAGGCGCTGCACCGGGCCCGCAAGGCGGCCAAGCGCTACCGCTACGCCGCCGAGCTGCTGGCCCAGGCGGGCGGCAAGAAGGCGGCCCGGATCGCGGAGTCGACCAGCGAGCTGCAGACGCTGCTGGGCGAGCACCAGGACAGCGTGGTCAGCGCGGCGTTCCTGCGGCGGCTCGGCGCTGCGGCCGGAGCAGGCGGCGGCCAGAACGGGTTCACCTACGGCTACCTGGTGGCGCGGGAGGAGCACCGGGCCGAGCAGATCCGCGCGGAGCTCGCACGGCGCTGGGGCGACCAGCAGTCCTGAGCGGCCCAGGACGGACGAGCGCCGCCCTGCTCCCGAGCTGGGAGCGGGGCGGCGCTCGGCCGGCCGACTGGCGGAGGCGGCGGGATTTGAACCCGCGAGAGGGTTGAAGCCCTCAACCCGCTTAGCAGGCGGGCGCCATAGACCTGACTAGGCGACGCCTCCAGTGGTGCCGGGCCAGCCTACCGGTCGAGACGCCGACGCCGCAAAGACCCGCGGCGCCGGCTACTGCGGGCGCGGTGCACCCGACCACCCGGTCCGCGCTCCGGCCCGCGTCTACACTCGGCCCCCGGACCCATCGAACACCAGGAGCACGCCCGTGGCCGACGACGAAGCCCCCGGGAGCGACACGCCGCGCCGCGCGCTGCCGCCCCGGGACGACGCGCCTGCTCCGGAGCCCCGCCCCGCCGCCGGCCGGCACGCCCTCGGCGGCCGTCACGCCGACCCCGAGCAGACCGCCTTCCAGCGCAGCGCCGGGTGGACCGCCCTCGGCGCCCTGGTCCCCGGGGTCGGGCTGCTCAAGGCGGGCCACCGGCGCGCCGGCGGCGTGGTCCTCGGGGTGTTCCTGGCCGCCCTGCTGGGGCTGGCGCTGTGGGTGCTGCTGGGGCGCTCCTCGCTGCTCGCCGCCGCGGTCGACCCCACCAGCCTCAACGTCATCTCGGCCGTGCTCGTCCTCGTCGCCGTGCTGTGGGTGGGCGTCATCGTGGCCACCAACCTCGCGCTGCGTCCGCAGCGGCTGGCCACCGCCCAGCGGGCGATGTCGGCCGCCCTGGTGGCGGTGCTGGCGTTCGTGGTGGCCGCGCCGATGGCCGTCGCCGCCCGCTACTCCCACGACCAGGCGGGCGTGGTCGGCGCGGTGTTCAAGAGCGGCAAGGACACCAAGTCCGCCACCCGTCCCACCCACGACCCCGAGTCCGACCCGTGGGCCAAGCAGCCCCGCCTCAACGTGCTGCTGCTGGGTGGTGACGGCGACGACCACCGCGAGGGGGTCCGCACCGACACGGTGATGGTGGCCAGCATCGACACCCGCAGCGGCGACACCACGCTGTTCAGCCTGCCCCGCAACACCGCGCACATGCCCTTCCCGGCCGACTCCGAGCTGGGCCGGATCTACCCGGACGGCTTCTACGACGGCTACGACGCCGACAACCTCGAGTACGTGCTGTTCTCGATGTACCGCAACATCCCCGCGCTCCACCCCGGTGCGGTCGGCGAGACCGACAACGAGGGCGCCGACGTGCTGAAGATCTCCGTCGGCGAGGCCCTCGGGCTGGACATCGACTACTACGCGATGGTGAACCTCGACGGCTTCTCCCAGATGATCGACGCCCTGGGCGGGGTCACGGTCAACATCAACACCCACGTCGCGGTCGGCGGGAACACCGACCTGGGCATCTACCCCGACCGCTACCTGGCCCCCGGCCCGGACCAGCACCTCAACGGCAACGACGCGCTCTGGTTCGCCCGCGGCCGCTACGGCTCCGACGACTTCGAGCGGATGGCCCGGCAGCGCTGCGTCATCAGCGCCGTGATCGCGCAGGCCAACCCGCAGACGGTGCTGACCCGCTACGAGGCCATCGCCCGCGCCTCGAAGGACATCATCCAGACCGACGTCCCGCAGGAGCTGCTGCCCTCGCTGCTCGAGCTGGCGTTCCGCGTCAAGGACGGCGAGACCCGCAGCGTCCTGTTCCAGAACGGCAAGGCCGGCTTCTCCTCCAGCCGACCCGACTGGGACCAGGTGCGCCGCCGGGTCGACAAGGCGCTGGGCGAGACCGGCAAGAACCCGGGTGGGGCCTCCTCCGCGCCGGCACCGACCGCCTCGGGCGAGCCAGAGCCGGGCTCGGGGGCGTCCTCCTCGCAGACGGGTGCGCCGCCGGCCTCGTCCTCGGCCTCCTCCTCCGACCGCCCGGGCAGCCCGTCGGCGAAGAAGACCACCGAGAGCGACTCGGTGACCGACGCCTGCGCCTTCGACCCCGAGGCCGCGGCGGCCTCCACCCCCGGTCCGACCCGGATCCCCTGACCGCCCGCTCGTCTCCCGGACGGTCCCGGGGGCGGCTCAGATCCGGCCGTAGCCCCGGTTGCGGTTCAGCCGGGTGGTGACCTCCGAGGCCAGCGAGGTGATCGAGCCCTGCGCGGCCACGACGTGCACCGTGGAGCCGTCGCCGCTGACGAAGGTGAGCCGGTCGCCCTCCACGGACTGCTTGACGCTGGTGACCTCGCTCCAGCTCCCCCGCTGCTCACCCGCGCGGTTGCGGACCACGTAGCCCTCGTCGGTCAGCTCCACCTCGGCGGCGTTGCGCACGGTGGAGAGGATGGCCACGGCGATCAGCACGCTGCCCAGCACGACGAGCACCACGCCCGGCAGCACCCAGGCCACGTGGCCGGTGGCGGCCTCGAGGGCCACCGCCAGCACGGCACCGGTCACCTCCAGGGCCGAGCCGACGGCCAGGGCCCGCATCGGCAGCCGGGGACGGAACCGGTGCACGCTCATGCGGGCTCAACTCCTCGAGTCGGTGGGTGTCGGCGGTGGGTGGGACGGTCGGCGGCGAGGGTGGGATTCGAACCCACGGAGCGGTCTCCCGCTCGGACGCTTTCAAGGCGTCTGCACTAGTCCACTATGCGACCCCGCCTGGCACCCGGGACGGGTCGCCGCGACGGGCGGACCGGCTCGGGAGCACCTCATCGTAGCCGCTCGCCCTGCCCCGGTGCCGCCGCGCGGCTGTGGCACGCTGGCCGCATGCGAGCGGTGCTGTGCGACGGATCCGGTGGCCCCGAGGTGCTGCACGTCGGCGAGGTCGAGGACCCCCGCCCCGGCCCCGGCGAGGTGCTGGTGCAGGTGGTGGCTGCCGGGGTCAACCGGGCCGACCTGCTGCAGCGGCAGGGTCACTACCCGCCGCCGCCGGGGGCCTCGGAGCTGCTGGGGCTGGAGTGCTCCGGCACCGTGGCCGAGGTCGGCGCCGGGGTGACGGGCTGGCAGGCCGGCGACCCCTGCGTGGCGCTGCTGGCCGGAGGCGGCTACGCCGAACGGGTGGTGGTCCCGGCCGGGCAGCTGCTGCCGCCCCCGCCCGGGGTCGACCTGGTGAGCGCGGCCGGTCTGGTGGAGGTGGCCGCCACGGTGGTGTCCAACCTCGACCACGCCCGGCTGGGAGCCGGTGCGACGCTGCTGGTGCACGGCGGCGCCGGCGGGATCGGCTCCTTCGCGATCCAGTACGCCCGCGCCCTCGGCTGCCGGGTGCTGGCCACCGCGGGCACCGAGGACAAGCGCCGCTACTGCCGCGAGCTGGGGGCCGACGAGGCCGTCGACTACACCGGCGACTGGCCCGCCGCCGTGCGCGCCGCCGCACCGGCCGGCGTGGACGCGGTGCTGGACGTGATGGGGGCGAGGTACCTGGCCGACAACGTCTCGGTGCTGGCCCCGGACGGCCACCTGCTGGTGATCGGGATGCAGGGCGGACGGCGGGCCGAGCTCGACCTGGGAGCGCTGCTGGCCCGCCGCGGCAGCATCTCGGCGCTGGCGCTGCGCTCGCGCCCGGTGGAGCAGAAGAGCGCCATCTGCGAGCGGGTGCGCGAGCTGGTCTGGCCGATGCTCGCCGAGGGCCGGGTGCGGCCCGCCCACGAGACCCGGTTCGCGCTCGCCGAGGCGGCCGAGGCGCACCGGTGGATGGAGTCCGGGCAGAGCCACGGCAAGATCGTGCTGGTGGTGTAGCCGGTGCCCGACGAGGCCGAGCCGCTCGACGCCGAGGCGGAGCTGGACCGGTTGTTCGCCGGCGACCCGGGCGCCTTCACCGCCGGCCGGGACGCCCTCGCCGCCCGCGCCCGCAAGGCCGGCGAGCGCGGGCTGGCCAACCGCATCAAGGCGCTGCGCCGTCCCACCGCCGCGGCCTGGGTGGCCAACCTGCTGGCCCGCGAGGAGGCCGGGTCGGTGCGGGAGCTGCTCGACCTCGGCGAGGCGCTGCGGGCCGCGCACCAGACGCTGTCGGCCGAGGAGCTGCGTCCGCTGGCCGCGCAGCGCACCGCGGTGGTGGAGGCGCTGACCCGCCGGGCGGCCCGGCTGGCCGCCGAGCACGGCCACCCGACCTCGGAGCCGGTCCGCTCCGAGGTCGCGAGCACGCTGCAGGCCGCGCTCGCCGACCCGGAGGTGGCCGAGGAGCTGCGACGGGCCCGGCTCACCCGGGCGGCCAGCTACAGCGGGTTCGGGCTGGCGCCGGCGCACCCGCGTCGGGAGCCGGAGCCCGTCAGCAGCCTGGACCAGGCCCGCTCACGTCGCCGCAGCCGCCAGGAGCGGGAGGCCGAGCAGGCGCGGATCCGGGCCATCCAGGACGCCCGCCGGCACCTGCAGCAGACCGAGTCGGCGCTGGTGGAGGCCGAGTCGCTCGCCTCGGCGGTCGAGGAGGAGCACCTGGCGGCCGCCGAGGAGCTGGACCGGCGCAGCCAGGAGGTCGCCGACCTGCGGGCGGAGCTGGAGCAGGCCGAGGCCGCCGAGCAGGAGGCCCACCAGGCGGCGGAGGCCACCCAGCAGCGGCTGGACGAGGCCACCGAGGCGCTGGAGCAGGCCCGGGCGGAGCAGGAGGAGGCCCAGCAGCAGCTGGACGCCCTGGCCGCCGCCACCGACGACGACCGGTGAGACGCACCGCACCGGACCGCCCGCCGGCAGCAGGGCCGGTCAGCGGGGTCGACGGATGCGGATCGGTCCCCTGGCGGTGGCCGGGTCGACGACCCGTCCGCCCTGGGTGATCTCGGCCCGGCCCTCGGCGACCAGCCGACGGGCGGCCGCCCTCGCCGGCTCCATCAGCTCGCGCCACTCCTCGCCGCCGACCGCCCGCGCCACCTCCGAGGGGCAGATCGAGGCGGTCGCCGGGCGGGCGTCCAGCAGCTGCTGCAGCGCCTCGTCCAGACGCGCGTCCTCCCCCCGCGCGGCGGGGTTCCCGGCGGGCTGGTCGGCGTCCGGCTGCTCGGCGGTGGGCACAGCTCGATCCTGCCACCGGGGCCCCCGGCCGGCGCCACCCGCTCCTCCGCGACGGGCGGCGGGGTCAGCGGACGGGGACGAGCGGGGTCGGGACGTCCCCGGTCCACCGGTGCAGCACCGCCGTGCCGCTCTGC
Source organism: Auraticoccus cholistanensis (assembly GCF_009742705.1). Classification (GTDB taxonomy): domain Bacteria; phylum Actinomycetota; class Actinomycetes; order Propionibacteriales; family Propionibacteriaceae; genus Auraticoccus; species Auraticoccus cholistanensis. The sequence goes on along the minus strand of NZ_WPCU01000003.1, from coordinate 254,091 downwards.
AGCACCACGCCGTCCTCCACCACCTGCGCAGCCCGCCCGACGTAGAAGCAGCCGTCTCCGAGGGCCTCCAGGCCGACGCCGCCGTCGAGCTCGTAGCCCCAGACGTCGCTCGGGCGGTGGTGCAGCCCGGCCGGCAGCAGCGGCGCGACCAGACCGCGCTCAGGCCGCCGCTGACCCACGATCTCGGCCTCCGTCGGCCGACCGACCCGTCGACCACGTACAGCCCGTAGTTGGGGAAGTGCGGCTTGGTGCCCCGGTAGACCGCCATCAGCCAGTGGCCGGTGTGCTCGTCGTAGGTGAGGTTCTGCACCCCGAAGGTGGTGTTCCCGGTGCGCACGAACACCTTCCGCGACGGCCGCTGCGGGCCGGAGCGGTGGGGCGCGTGCTGGTCCAGCGGCTGCTCCCACCGCGACCACCCCGACACGTCGTACTCGAGCAGCACCTGGTGGTCGTCGTCCTCGCGGTGGAGGCCGGCGTAGACGCCGTAGGCCACCACCAGCACCCTGCTCCCGCTCCGCGAGCCGAGGCGGGGGCCGAAGGCGATCCCGTCGATGCCGCTGCAGCCGTAGCGGTGGTCGGCGGTGTCGGCGGTGTCGCCGTCGAAGACCCCGTCGCCGTCCATGTCGGCGGTGAAGTCGGCCACCACCTCGGCCAGGTGCACGGTGGTCATCACCCCGTCGGCCTCGGCGTCCATGCCCACCCGGTCGATCCGGGCGACGTCGAAGACCGCGACGTAGAAGGCCTCCTGCGCCTTGTACTCCAGCGAGCCGTACACCCGCCCGTCGTCGGGGTTCAGCGTGAGGTCGCCGAGGTGGCCGGTGAGCCCGCCGACCGTCCCCACGACGGCGCCCGACCGGTCGGTCTTCACCAGCAGCTGGGTGAAGGAGAAGTAGACGTAGCCGTTCTCCCGGTCCACGGCGAGCCCCTGGACGTGGCTGGTCGGCCACGCCCCTCCCGGGACCTCCGTCGGCAGGTCGGACGCTCGGACGACGGGCACAGCGGCTCCTCGGGGTGGTCGGACGGTCGGCATCCTAGGGCGGGCTAGCCCTCGCCCATGGGAATCACCCCAGACACCAAGGACTGGACCTGGGTGCTGCGGCAGCCCTGCGCCGAGTGCGGCTTCGACCCGGCGGAGGTGCGGCGCACGGCGCTGCCGCAGCGGATCCTGGCCGCCACCGGCACCGTCGCGGACGCCCTCGCCGGCGCGGACGTGCGCCGGCGACGCGACCCGTCCACGTGGTCGGTGCTGGAGTACGGCGCCCACGTCCGCGACGTCTGCCGGGTGATGGCCGGGCGGCTCGCGCTGCTGCTCAGCCGCGACGACCCGGAGTTCGCCGACTGGGACCAGGACGCCACCGCGGTGGCCGAGCGCTACGCCGAGCAGGACCCCGCCCGGGTGGCCGTCGAGCTGCGGGAGGCGGCGGACCGGCTGTCCGCCGCCTTCGCCGACGTGCCCGAGGACGCCTGGCAGCGACCCGGACGACGCTCGAACGGGTCGGTCTTCATCACCTGGACGCTCGGCCTCTACGCCCTGCACGACCTGGAGCACCACGTCGCCGACGTGACCCGCCGCTAGGACGGCGTCCTCCACGGTCTGCTGGGAGCGGGCGCCTGCGGCTCAGGAGGTCCAGGCCCGCCAGAGCGCCGCGTACTCCCCGTCGCGCTCGACCAGCTCCTCGTGGCTGCCGAGCTCGGCGATGCGGCCGTCGATCACCACCGCGATGCGGTCGGCGTCGTGGGCGGTGTGCAGCCGGTGCGCGATGGCCACCACGGCCCGGTTCTCCAGCAGGCCGTTCATCGAGCCCTCCACGTCCCGGGCGGTGCGCGGGTCGATCAGCGACGTCGCCTCGTCGAGCACCAGGGTGTGCGGGTCGGCGACCACCAGGCGGGCCAGCGCCACCTGCTGGGCCTGCGCCGGCGTGAGGCTGGTGTGCCCGCTGCCGAGCATGGTGTCCAGGCCCTCGGGCAGCCGCTGCACCCACTCCCAGGCGTCGACGGTCTGCAGCGCCCGGATGACCACCTCGTCGGGTGAGTCCTCGCGGGCCAGCACGATGTTGTCGCGCACCGTGCCCACGAAGACGTGGTGCTCCTGGGTGACCAGGGCGACCTCGGTGCGGAGCACGTCGAGCGGCAGCGAGGTGAGCTCCACCCCGCCGACGGTGACCGACCCGGTCCGCGGGCCGTTGATGCCGGCCAGCAGCCGTCCCAGCGTCGACTTGCCCGACCCGCTGGGCCCGACCACGGCGAGCCGCTCACGCGGACGCAGCGCGAGGTCCACCCCGTGCAGCACGTCGCGACCCTCGCGGTAGGCGAAGCGCAGGTCGCGGCCGACCAGGTCCACCCCGTCCGGGCGCTCCTCCCCCGGTGTCCGGTCCTGCGGGACCTGCCGGATGCCGAGCAGCCGGGTGGTCGAGGCGATGCCCACCTGCAGCCGGTCGACGTTGGCGATCAGCCGGTCGACCGGCTCCACCAGGGCCTGCACGTACAGGGTGGCGGTGGTGATCTCGCCCAGCGTCACCCAGCCCCGCGAGTAGCCGTAGGTGCCGAGCAGCAGCACGGCCACCAGCGGCGTGTTGTAGGCCAGGTCGATCCAGCCGAACATCAGGTTGCGCAGCGACATCGTGTAGCGCTCGGCCTGCGCGGACTCGGCCACGTCGTCGTCCCCGGCGGCGATCCGCTGGCGCTGCAGGTCGAGGGCCTCCACCGTGCGGGCGCCCTCGACGGTCTCGGTGAAGGTGGTGTTGATGCGGGAGTAGGTGCCGCCCTCGGTGATGTAGCCCCGGGGTGCGGCGCGCAGGTAGCGGCGCACCGGCACCGACACCAGCACCAGCGCCACCAGCGACGGCACCGCGAGCAGCGGGCTGTTCAGCACCAGCGCCACGATGGTCAGCACCGTGGTGGCGGCGGCGATCACGGCCTGCGGCAGGGCGTACTGCACCGAGTTGCTCATCGCCGACACGTCGCGCGTCACCCGGGTCACCAGGTCGCCGGAGCTGGCGCTCTCGACCCTGCCCAGCGGCAGCGACAGCACGGTCTCGACCACGTCCTCGCGGGCCGAGGCCAGCACGTCCTGACCCACCACGGTGGAGGAGAACCGGGCGCCGAACACCAGCAGCGCCTGCAGCACCACCACGCCCACCACGGCCAGCGCCAGGGCGTTCAGCCCCGCCAGCACCGTGTCGCCGGCCGAGACCCGGTCGACCAGCGAGCCCAGCATCCGCGGGACCACCAGACCGGCCACGGCCGCGGCGACGTTGAGGGCGAGCAGCAGCACCACCCGGCTGCGGCGACGCCGCAGCAGCCCCGAGACGAACCCGACCACCGCGGTCGCGGGGGCCACCGGGAGCCCCCGCTCGGGTGCCCGGGTGGAGTGGTAGTAGCTGTCGGCCCGCTCGGCGCGGATCCGGTGCCGGCGCCGCCAGGCGCGCAGCCGCTCGCGCGGCCCGGCGTGCTCGGGCGGCACCAGCTCGGCCGGCACGCGGGGCAGGGCGTCGGTGTCGTGCACCCAGGTGCGGGCGGAGTCCTCACGCCAGTCCGGCTCCAGCGGCAGCACGGCCGTGCCGTTCGTCTCAGACATCGCTCACCTCCATCCCCCGGGCCACCACGTCGCGGTAGCCGCGCTCGGCCAGCAGGTCGGTGTGGCTGCCCTGACCGGCCAGCCGTCCGTCCTCGAGCCAGATCACCTCGTCGGCGTGGTGCAGCCACAGCGGCGAGACGGTCATCACCACGGTCGTGCGTCCCCGGCGCAGCTCCGGCACCCGGGCCGCGATCCGGGCCTCGGTGTGCGCGTCGACGGCCGAGGTGGGCTCCACCAGCACCAGCACCGGCGGGTCGGCCAGCAGCGCGCGGGCCAGCACCAGCCGCTGCCGCTGGCCGCCGGAGAGACCGCGGCCCCGCTCGTCCAGCACGCCCTGCCAGCCGCCGGGCAGGGCCGTGTAGACGTCCTCGCCGGAGGCGGCGTCCAGCGCCCGCTCGGCCTGCTCGCGGGTGGCGCGGCGGTGCGGGTCGACGGCCTGCTGCAGGGTGCCCGCGAACACGGCGCTGGCCGCGTCGCTGACCAGCACGTGCCGGCGCAGCTCGGCCACCGGCAGCTGGGACAGGTCGACGCCGCCGAGGGTGACCCCCCACCGGGCACGGGCGCGGACCTCGTCCTCGACCGCCCGCTCACGGCGGAGCCGCTGCATCTCGGCCTTGGCCTCGCGGCGGGCCCGGCCCTTCAGCGACTCGTCCACGTCCAGGCTCGGCGGGGTGCCGGTGTCGGGCAGGTAGCGGCCGAGCCGGTCGGCCAGCGCCGCGGAGTCGTCGGGGACGCCGCTGACCACCACGACCAGACGTCCGGCGGGGATGCGCACCCCCGACCGCTCGTCCACCAGCTCGGCTCCGGCGGGGATGGCCGCCGGGGACTCCGGCTCCTGCCACGGCGGCTGCAGGCCGAGCACGGCCGTGGCCTTGCGCGCCGACACCAGACCCTGCACCCAGGCCCGGACGGCCTCGAAGAAGAGCTGGATCGGCAGCACCACGAAGACGGCGTAGCCGAAGAAGCTGATCAGCTGCCCGATCGAGATCCGCCCGGCCACCAGCTCGCGCGCTCCCAGCCAGGTGAGCGTGACCAGGAACAGGCCCGACAGCAGCACGCCCAGGGCGTCCACGGCCGCCTGCCAGCGCCCGGCCCGCACACCGGCCTGGCGGGCACGCTGGGACTGCTGGGTGTAGTTGCGCCCGAAGGTGGCCTCACCGCCGATGCCGCGCAGGATCCGCAGCCCGGCCACGATGTCGGTGGCCATCGAGGTCAGCTCGGAGATCCGGTTCCGCTCGACGGCCTGGGCCCGGTGCAGCGGGCGCAGCAGGGGGGCGGCCGCCCCGACCAGCACGGGGCCGGCCAGCAGCACCACCAGCCCCAGCGGCACCGACGTGCTGAGCACCAGCGCGGCCACGACCAGGAAGGCGAGGGCGCCGCTGGTGGCGCGGGCCACCACGTTGAGGGTGGCGCCGAAGGTGTCGGAGTCGCTGGCGGAGACGCTCAGCACCTCACCGGTCGGGGTCCGTCGCGGCAGCACGTGACCCATCTGCACGCTCTTGCGGGTGACCCGCATGACGGTGCCGTAGAGGGCGACCAGCCAGGAGGCGACCTCCAGGCTGTGCCCGACGATGCCGGCGACCACGCCGAGCACCAGCACACCCAGCAGCGCCGACGACCACATCACCACCGCGGACCAGTCGCCGCTGGAGACGCCGGAGTCGATGGCGCGGCCGAGGAAGTAGGGGCCGACGGCGCCGGGCAGGAACCACAGCACCCCGATCCCGACCATGGCGAGGTAGATCCGCCACTGGGAGCGGATCATCCAGAGCAGGAACGCCGAGGGGCTGCGGGTGTCCGGGAACTCGGTGGCGTCCTCGGCGTAGGCGCGCACCCTCGGCGGGAAGAGAGGCATGACGGAGTCAGCCTAGGGAGCCCCACCGACAGTGACGACCCCTTTACGATGACGCCCCTCTACGATGACGCCCCCCCTTACGATGACGGCACCGGTGCACCTGGGCGGAGGAGGTCGGCGTGCCGCGAGACGTGCGTCCCGCGAGGGTGTTCGAGGACGTGGCGGCTGTGCTCGGGCCGCGGGACCCGCAGGCCTCGGTGTGCTGGTGCCTGAGCCACCGGCTGGACTCGCGGACCAACCGCTCGCTGGTCGGGCCGGCCCGCGCCGAGTACGTCCGCGAGCTGTGCCGGCGCCCGGTCGCACCGGGGGTGCTGGCCTACGAGGACGGCGAGGTCGTCGGCTGGGCGGCGGTCGCGCCGCGCTCGGAGCTGCCCTTCGCCCGCTCGCGCAAGATCCCCCACGTCGACGACCAGCCGGTGTGGTCGCTGTGGTGCGTCAAGGTGCGCGCCGGCCACCGCGGTCGCGGCGTCGCGGTCGACCTCCTCGCCGGCGCGGTCGGGTACGCCCGCAGCGAGGGTGCTCCCGCGGTGGAGGGCTACCCGGTGGACAACCAGGGGCAGAAGGTCGACCTGACCATGGCCTACGTGGGCACCCGCGCCCTGTTCGAGCGGGTCGGCTTCACCCTGGCCGCCCCGACCGACTCCGTCTCCGGCGGCTTCCCCCGGGTGCTGATGCGGCTGCAGCTGCGCTGACCACCTCGCACCTCATGCGCCGCGGGCGATGCGCTCGACGGCGAGGACCACCTCCGGCAGCGGTGCCGACGTGTCGACCACGTGGGTTGCGCCCGCCCGCAGCAGCGGTTCGACGTCGCGGAGGTCCTGCTCGATCCGCGCGAGCTCAGCCGGTGCCTTGCCGTAGGAGTTCGTGGTGCGGGACCGGATCCGCTGCAGCACGACGGCGCGGGGAGCCGTCAGGAGCACGACCGCGTCGAAGCGGTGGTAGAGGGCACCCTGGTTGGCGACCGTGCCCTGCACCACCACCGGGCGATCCCGTGGCCGGTCGAGCAGGCTGGTGACCCGTGGCAGCCGCCACAGCGGCTCGCCGTCGACCACCTCGATCCAGCCCGGGTCGTCGGTGTCGACGACCTCCAGCCCCCGCAGGCCCAGCTCACGCAGCACGGTGGACTTCCCGACACCAGACATCCCGGTCACCAGCAGCGCCCGCACCCGGCCAGTCTGGCAGCCGGACGTCCCCCCGCCGCCGGCGGCGGGTGCGCGTCTCAGCGGGGCACGTCGGTGACCTGCTGCCGGGCGGAGTCCCACAGCCGCGCCCGCTCCCACACCGCGCCGGCGAGCTCCACCGGCTGCAGGACCTCCAGCGCCGCGGCGACCTGGGCGGCGTCCAGGCGTCGGGCGATGGTCGTGTGGGGCACCCACTCCCCCGGAGCCAGGTGCGGCACGCAGGGGCGTCCCATCACCGACTGCACGCGGGCGTGGAGGTCGAGCAGCGCCGGGGTCACCACCAGCGTGCGCACCAGGACCCACGGCCCGGTGCCGAAGACCGAGACCGCCGCGGGCGCGAGCGGCAGCGGCAGCGTCGACGTGGCTCGGCGGAGGTCCGGCAGCAGCGGCGCGACACCTGCGGCGGCCACCTCGTCGGCGGAGATGGTCACCGTGAGGTGCGGCCGGTTCGAGTCCCGCCGGTGCCGCGACAGGTTGGGCAGACCCCGCTCCTCCAGTCGCGCCCAGTCCTGCCGCAGCCGCAGCTCGGTGGCCGGGTCGGGGAGCAGCTCCAGGTGCAGCACCGGTTCAGTATCGCCTCCGGGGCCCGGCCTAGACTCGCTCGCATGACCGAGAACCAGCCGGAGAGCGCACGCGCACAGCAGGCCCCCATCTACGCCGGGCAGACCGAGGACGGTCGCACGGTCGTGGTGACCCCCAACGGGATGGCTGTCCAGCAGGCCCCGGACGGCGGCTCCCAGGGTCAGGACGTGGTGGACTCCGAGGTCGTCGAGGAGGGCGGGTCCCGCGACGGGCAGGACTCCGTGACCGACATGGTCGAGCAGCCGGCCAAGGTGATGCGGATCGGCACGATGATCCGCACCCTGCTCGAGGAGGTGAAGTCCGCCCCGCTGGACGACCCGAGCCGGACCCGGCTCCGCGACATCCACGCGGGCGCGGTCGAGGAGCTGAAGTCGGGGCTGTCGGAGGAGCTGGCCGAGGAGCTGGAGCGGCTCAGCGAGCCGTTCACCAGCGACGAGGTGCCCTCCGACGCCGAGCTGCGCATCGCCCAGGCCCAGCTGGTCGGCTGGCTGGAGGGTCTGTTCCAGGGCATCCAGACCGCCCTCTTCGCCCAGCAGATGGCCGCCCGGGCCCAGCTGGAGCAGATGCGTCGGGCGCTGCCCGGCGCGGACCGCGCGGCCGCCCAGGCGCCCCAGCGCGGCAGCGGCATGTACCTCTGAGCCACGCCCGTGAGCACGTCCGGACGCCTCCCCGCCGCACCGGCGCGGGAGGCGTCCGTTCACGCGCCCGACACCGCCGGTGAACCCGGCCGTGCAATTCCCGACAGGTGCCTGGAATAGGGGCCCAGAAGCCCGTACGAATGACTCCTCCGCATCTGAGTACACGTACTCACCGCCTTCTGGGTGATCGCCCCAGAACAGTCAGGTAGGTCTTCCCACATCTGGCCCTGTCCCACCGGGCCGTGTTCTGCCACGATGATTCGCGGCACAGTGGAGGGAACCGGAAACACCGGACGCGACGTCAGACCCTCCGGAAACGCCAGCGAACGAGATCCGTGGGGGAAATACGCAATGACTTCTGCCAGCGCACGCAAGCGACCCAGCTGCGTCGATTTCGCCGACCTCTTCCAGCACCCGGTGATGGACGAGGGGCTACCGGCCGGCGCAGGCCCCGACGAACGCCGCCAGGCCGCCATGATGGTGCGCAAGGCGCAGAACCTGTGCGAGAGCTGCCCGCTGCTGAAGAGCTGCCTCTACGACGCGGTGGTCAAGCACGACGTCTCCGGCTACGTGGCCCAGACCACCCAGCGCCAGCGCGCCGAGATCCGCCGCCGGCTGGGTGTCACCGTGACCCCGGAGGACTTCGACACGCTGGCCGGCGTCACCTCCCCCAACCGCCAGGTGGACCACGAGGAGGTGCTCCGGCTCCGCCGCGCGAACCCCGACGAGAGCCTGGAGACCCTGGCGCACCGGCTGGGCTGCTCCCTCTCCACCGTCAAGCGCCACCTGCGCCGGGCCCGCACCGAGGCCTCGACGCCCCGCCCCGCCCCGGCCCGCCGCCCCAGCCCGGAGCAGGTCGCCGCGGTGGCCCAGGACGTGGTCAGCGGCACCGGCCGGCGGCCGCGGGTCGCCGCCTGACCCGCTCGACCTGCCCGGTCACGGGGGACGCCGCTGCGGCGGGCGTCCCCCGTGCTGGAGTCCCCGGCCCACTCCCGCCCGGGCGGCTCACTCGTGCACGGGCGAGGCGCCGCCTCCGCCGCGCAGCCGCTCCAGCGTCGTCATCAGGTGGTAGATCACGATGGCGGCCAGGGTGCCCAGCGCGATCCCGTTGAAGCTGAGCCCGTCGAGGTCGAAGGTGAAGTTGGCCACCCCGACCACCAGCGCGGTGGCGGCGGTGAACTGGTTCGCCGGGCGGGAGAAGTCCACCCGGTTGTCGACCCAGATCTTCACCCCGATGATGCCGATGAGCCCGTACAGGGCCGTCGTGACGCCGCCCAGCACCCCGGGCGGGATCGTGTTGACCAGCGCCCCGAACTTGGGGCTGAAGCCCAGCAGCACCGCGAACAGCGCGGCCACCCAGTAGGCGGCGGTGGAGTACACCCGGGTGGCGGCCATCACGCCGATGTTCTCGCCGTAGGTGGTGGTGCCCGAGCCGCCGACGGAGCCGGCCAGCGTGGTCGCCAGGCCGTCGGCCAGCAGCGCCCGGCCGGTGAGCCGGTTGAGCCCCGGGTCGGTCAGGTGGGCCACCGAGCGGACGTGGCCCACGTTCTCGGCCACCAGCACCAGCACCACGGGCAGGAACGCCGGCAGCGCCCACCAGGCCATCGTGGGGGTGGCGAAGTCCGGCAGCCCGAACCAGGCGGCCTGGCGGACGCCGCTGAAGTCCACCTGGCCCGACAGCACCGCCGCCAGGTAGCCGACCACGACCCCCAGCACGATGGACATCCGGCCCAGCAGCCCCCGCAGCAGCACCGTGCACAGGATGACCGCGGTCAGCGTGACCAGGGCCACCAGCGGCGCGGCGACGAAGTTGTCCCGGGCGGTGGGCGCCAGGTTCAGCCCGATCAGGGCCACGATCGCCCCGGCCACGACCGGCGGCATCAGGGCGTCGATCCAGCCGGTGCCGGTGCGCACCACCACCAGGCCCACCAGGGCCAGCACGATGCCGACCACGACCACGCCGAACAGGGCCGCGCCGATCCCGCCGCCGGCGCTGGCGGCGGTGATCGGGGCGATGAAGGCGAACGACGACCCCAGGTAGCTGGGCAGCCGGTTGCCGGTCACCAGCAGGAACACGATGGTGCCGATGCCGGAGAACAGCACCGTGGTCGTCGGCGGGAAGCCGGTCAGCAGGGGCACCAGGAAGGTCGCCCCGAACATCGCCACCACGTGCTGCAGACCCAGCCCGACGGTCGCCGGCCAGGACAGCCGTTCGCGCGGGTGCACCACCTCCCCGGAGCCGATCGAGCGTCCGTCACCGTGCAGCTTCCAGGGCAGCACCTGGGTCTCCTTCCTCGGGCGCCGCGGGGCGGGCGCTCAGAACCAGCGGGACAGCTCCTCGACGGTGCCGCCGTCGACGAAGCGGCTAGTGACGTGGTCGGCCACCGCCTGGACCTCCGCGGCCGCCTCCCCCAGGGCCACGCCGCGGCCGGCCCAGGTCAGCATCTCGATGTCGTTGCGGCCGTCGCCGAGGGCCAGCACCGCCGAGCTGTCGACCCCCAGGGCGGCGCACACCTCGGCCAGCGCCGAGGCCTTGCTGACCCCCTCGGGGACGATGTCGAGCCAGGCGCTGGTGCCGACGAAGTAGGAGACGCCGTGCAGGCCCAGGGCCTCGGCCATGGCCAGGAAGTCCTCGTCGGTGGCCGACGGGTTGCGGATCACCACCCGGGTCACGGGCTGCGACACCAGCGTCTCGACGTCCTCGACCCGGGCGTCGCCGCCGAGCTCGCCCTCGGGGAAGGGCCGGCTGACCCGGAACCCGAGACCGACCTCCTCGACCGCGATCAGCACGTCCGGGGAGTGGGCCAGCGCCCCCTCGACCACCGGGCGGGGGTCGAAGGTGACCTCGCGGACCACCTCGGTGGGGGCGTGCCGCAGCGTCACCGCGCCGTTGGAGCAGACCACCCAGCCGGTCGGCAGCTGCAGCGCCTCGAAGACCTCGCGGGTGTTGTGCCAGCCGCGGCCGGTCGCGAGCACCACCGGCACCCCGGCCTCGACCACGCGCCGGACCGCGGCACGCACCTCCGCCGGGATCTCGCCGTCGGCGTGCAGCAGCGTGCCGTCGATGTCCAGGGCGACCATCTCGGGTCGCCAGCCGTCGGTCGCGCTCACCGGGCGACCGGCGTCAGCAGCTCACGGCCGCCCAGGTAGGGGCGCAGGGCCTCGGGCACCCGCACGGTCCCGTCGGCCTGCTGGTGGTTCTCCAGCAGGGCGATGATCGTCCGCGGCACCGCGCACAGCGTGCCGTTGAGGGTGGCGACGGGGGCCGTGCCGCCCTCGAAGCGGGCCCGGATGTTGAGCCGGCGGGCCTGGAAGTCGGTGCAGTTGGAGGTGGAGGTCACCTCCCGGTAGCGCTGCTGGCTGGGGAACCAGGCGTAGCAGTCGTACTTGCGGGCCGCGCTCATGCCGAGGTCGCCGGCGGCCAGCTCCAGCACCTGGTAGGGCAGCTCGAGGGCCTCGATGAACTCCCGCTCGAACCCGAGCAGCGCCCGGTGCTGGGCCTCGGCGTCCTCGGGGGCGCAGAAGACGAACATCTCGACCTTGTCGAACCAGTGCACCCGGAAGATGCCGCGGGTGTCCTTGCCGTAGGAGCCGGCCTCGCGGCGGAACGAGGGGCTGTAGCCGGCGTAGCGCAGCGGCAGCCGGTCCACGTCGAGGATCTCCTCGCTGTGGTAGGCCGCCAGCGGCACCTCGGCGGTGCCGACCAGGTACAGGTCGTCGGCCTCCAGCCGGTAGACGTCCTGGGCCGCCTGACCGAGGAAGCCGGTGCCCTCCATCGCCGACGGCTTGACCAGCGCGGGCGGCAGCACCGGGGTGAAGCCCCACGACAGCGCCTTGGCCATGGCCAGGTTCACCAGGGCCATCTCCAGCTCGGCGCCCTGCCCGGTCAGGAAGTAGAACCGCGAGCCGGAGACCTTGGCGCCGCGCTCGGTGTCGATGGCGGCGAGCCGCTGGCCGATCTCGAGGTGGTCCTGGGGCTCGAACCCCTCGGCGGTGAAGTCGCGCGGGGTGCCGACGGTCTCCAGCACCACGTAGTCGTCCTCGCCGCCGGGCGGGACGTCGGGCAGCAGCAGGTTCGGCACCCGGGCCAGCAGCTCGTCGAAGCGGGCGCCGGCCTGGTCGGACTGGGCCTGCAGCGACTTCACCTCGGCGGCGAGCTCGCGGGTGCGGCTCAGCAGCGCGGCCTTCTCCTCGCCCTGGGCCCGGGCGACCTCCTTGCCCAGCCCCTTCTGCTCGGCCCGGCGGGCCTCGTACCCGGCGATGGCGGCGCGGCGCTGCTCGTCGGCGGCCAGCAGCTCGTCCACCAGGGAGGCGTCCTCCCCGCGGGCGCGCAGCGAGTCCCGCACGCGGTCGGGGTCGGTCCGGAGCAGCTTGGGGTCGATCACGGCCGTCAGCCTACCGACGCCCGGACCCCGTCTCGACCGGCAGCGGGCCAGCTGGCGGCGCACCACCTACGCTTGCCGACCATGACCCCCCGGCGGCTCCCCTCGACCCTCTCCTGGGTCATCGCGCTGGGGACGCTGCTGGCCTTCCTGACGCTCAGCGCGGTGGTCGCCAGCGGCGCCCTGGACGGCTTCGACCGGGCCACCGCGGCCCCGCCGCTGGTGCCGGGGTCCCCGGCGGAGGAGATCTTCTCGGCCGTGGCGCTGCTGACGATGCCGGTCGTGGTCTACACGGTCGTGCTCGGCTTCGGCATCTGGTGCGCCCGGCACCGGCTGCGAAACCTGTCGGTGGCGGTGATCACGGCGATCCCGCTGGCCTGGCTGGGCAACACCGCCTGGAAGCACCTGCTGGAGCGGCCCCGGCCGCCGTCGCCGCACGACCTGATCAGCGCCACCGGCTACAGCTTCCCCTCCGGGCACGCCACCGCCGTCGCGGTGCTGGTGGTGACGGTGAGCGCCACCCTGATCCACACCCGGCAGGCGCGGCGCGTGACGGCCTCCTGGCGGCTGCTCGGCACCTTCCTGGTGCTGCTGGTCGCGGTGGACCGCTGGATCATGAGCGCGCACTGGGTCACCGACGTGCTCGGCGGGCTGCTGTGGGGGGTGACGGCCACCTCGCTGACGCTGCTCGCGGCCCGGGTCCGGGTGATCCCGCCCGAGCTGGACCGGCTGATCCGACCCCCGACCGAGAGCGTCACCGCCCCCCGCCGCAGCTGCGCGGTGGTCTACAACCCCACCAAGGTCACCGACTGGCCCAGCTTCCGCCGCCGGGTGGGCTACGAGCTGCAGCGGCGCGGCTACGACGTGCTCTGGCTGGAGACCACCCCGGCCGACCCGGGACGGGCGATGACCGCGCGGGCGGTCCGCGAGGAGGTCGACCTGGTGCTGGGCGCCGGGGGCGACGGCACCATCCGGGTGGTCTGCGACGGGCTGGCCGGCACCGGCATCCCCTTCGGCGTCATCCCGGCCGGCACCGGCAACCTGCTGGCCAAGAACCTGGGCATCCCGCTGGACGAGACCACCGCCCTGCGGCTGGCCCTGGACGGCGTCGACACCCCTGTCGACCTGGTGCAGCTCACCGTCGACGGCCAGCCCCGCGGCGAGCACTTCACGGTGATGGCCGGGGTGGGCGTGGACGCGGTCATCATGGCCGCCACCAACCCCGAGCTGAAGCGGGCGGTGGGGTCGGCGGCCTACTTCGTCGCCGCGGCCCGCCACGCGGCCCACCCGCCGGTGCAGGCCACCATCCGCGTCGACGACGGTCCCGTGCTGCGGCGCCGGGCCAGCGTCATCGTGATCGGCAACGTGGGCTTCCTGCAGGGCGGCATCCCGCTGATCCCCGACGCCCGCGCCAACGACGGGCTGCTCGACCTGCTGGTGGCCTCCCCCGCCGGGGTGCGGGACTGGGCCCGGCTCGTCACGCGGGTGCTGACCCGGGCCGAGCGCGACGACGCCCAGCTGGACCGCATCACCGGCCGCCGGGTGACGATCCGGATCGAGCGCAGCGAGTTCTACCAGATGGACGGCGACACCGTCGGGCAGTGCACGACGATGGTGGCCGAGGTGAACCCGGGGGCGCTGCTGCTGCGGCTGCCGCCGAACCACCGGCACGGCCTGGTGGACGAGCAGGCGGCGGTGCTGCGGCAGGCGCAGACCGCGCTGCCCGCGGCCCGTCAGCGGGCGGGGTCGCGGAGCCGTGCCAGCCAGGCGGCCGCCTCGGCGTAGTCGTCGTCGGCGTGCCCGGCCGCCACCGACGGCAGCACGGCGTCGGCCCGGGGGTAGGAGCCCAGGAAGACCACGTCCTGGCAGATCCGGTGCAGCCCCATCAGCGCCTCGGCGATCCGGGCGTCGTCGAGGTGGCCCTCGGCGTCGATGGAGAAGCAGTAGTTGCCAAGCGTGGTGCGGGTGGGGCGCGACTCGATCCGGCACAGGTTCACCCCGCGGCTGGCGAACTGCTCCAGGATCTCCAGCAGCGCCCCGGAGCGGTCGACCCGCATGAAGCAGACCAGCGTCGTCTTGTCCGCGCCGGTGCGTGGCGGCACCGGCGCCGGCCGGGACACGAGCACGAAGCGGGTCTGGGCGTCGGGGTTGTCGGCGATGCCGACCGCCGCGGCCACCAGCCCCTGCGACCGTCCGGCCACCGGTGCGCAGATGGCGGCGTCGAAGCCGCTGGCCGGGTCGGCGACCGCGACCGCGGCGGCGGCGGTGGAGCCGCGCTCGGTCACCGACGCGCCGGGCAGGTGGGCGTCGAGCCAGCCGCGGCACTGGGCGGCGGCGTGCGGGTGGGTGATGACCTCCCGGACGTCCTCCAGCGCCGTGCCGGGGCGGACGTAGAGGTCGAACTGCACGTCGATCACCACCTCGCGGGTGATGGTCAGCGGCTCGCCGTGGGTGAGGGCGTCCAGGGTGGCGCTGACGCCGCCCTCCACGGAGTTCTCGATCGGCACCAGCACCGCCTCCACCTCCCCGCTGCGGACGGCGTGCAGCGCCGCCGGCACGGAGGGGAAGGGTCGGGCCTCCCCCGGCAGGTCACCGAGGGTGAGCAGGGCCTGGTGGGTAAAGGTGCCGGCCGGACCGAGGTAGCCGTGGGTGGGAGGCGTCACCGGGCCACCATAGGCACCCGGTCAGGCCAGCACCGGGCTCGTCCAGAACGCCTCGACCGCGGCCCGCAGGTCCTCGGGGGTGTCGTCGGTGGTGGTGGCGAGCATGACGACCTGCTGGCCGCCGTCCAGCCGGACGGCGCCCACCTGCAGCGTCTCGGTCCGGCTGGGGACGTCCACCCCCACGAGCTCGACGTCGACGCTCCAGCTGGCCGCCCGGTCGGCGGGCAGCTCGCCCAGCGGACCGGTCCGGGGCTCTCCCGCCCGGACGGTGCCGGGGTAGGAGCTGCTGAGGAAGGACTCGCCGATCGCCGCCGCGGTGGCGGCCGGGGTCACCTGCACCGCGCTCTCCTGCGGCAGCCCGACCCAGGCGCTGACGTACCAGTCGGGGTGGATCTCGGTGTTGGACGCGGCCGCGTCGGCGAACGGGCCGGCGGTCCCCTGCACGGGCGCCTCGGCCGGTTCACCGGGCAGCTGCACCGTCAGCTCGCCGAACAGCTCGGCGGTCCGTGGGCCGGGGTGGAGCACCAGCGGCGCCGCCCGCACCGACGGCGAGCCGTAGGCGGTGGGCGAGGTGGAGGAGCCGGGCAGCGGGCTGGCCCGGCGCTGGGCGGAGCCCATCACCGCCACGGCGGCCAGCAGGGCCAGCACCACGGCCACCGCGAGCAGCACGATCCGCAGCGTGTGGCGCTGCTCCCGGTCGGCCGCCGGCACCACGGTCGCCACCGTGCGGGGGTCGCCGCCGTAGGGCGGCGGCTCCGCGTCGGCGGACTCCGCGCGCCAGGGGGTCCAGCCGATCCCGTTCCACCACCGGACGGTGCTCGGCTCCTGCGGGTCGGGGTACCAGCCGGGAGCGGTGGCCATCAGGTGGCCGACCCCGGAGAGCTGGCCGAGCGGGAGCCGACCCCGGACGGGGTCCCCGGCGAGGCGGGCAGCAGCGCGCTGCCCTGCGGCCGGGCCAGCCCGCCCATCGCCTTCAGCTCGCGCCGGGGCAGCAGCCACATCCGCCGCCACCACAGCACGATCATCACCAGCACCCCGATCTGGACGGCCGGGGAGAAGGTGTCGCGCATCCGCGAGCTGAGCAGGTCCAGGGCCGGGCCGACCTCGAGCGCCCGGCCGGGGACGAAGGCCATCGACAGCAGCGCACCGCGCCACAGGAACAGCCGGTCCAGCTGGGTGGCGCCGATGACGGCCAGCGGCACCCAGGCGATCAGGTCGTACCAGCTCAGCGTGTAGATCGAGGTGACCAGCCAGCCCACCGACAGCAGCAGGGCCGTCCGCAGCGCCACGGTGATCGGGTCGGTCATCGGGTCCGTGCCGGGACGCAGCCCGGGCGCCGCCCGCCAGGGCAGCACCCGCGAGAGCATCCAGGCGATCACCACCAGCAGGCACAGCGCCACCCCGTTGAGCACCACCTTGGAGCTGTTGGTGGTCATCCCCAGCCACTGCGTCATCAACCCGTAGACCGGGGACACCCAGGAGCCGGAGGAGACGTAGGTGGTGTTGCGCAGCACCTGGAACAGCGCCGTGGGCTGCCACACCCCGTAGGCCAGCCCGATCGGGACCAGGGCGCCCAGGCAGAGCGCCAGCGCCTTGCGGGGCTCGCGCCGGTAGGCCCACAGCATCGCCAGCCCGTAGAGGCCGATCGACAGCTTGGCGCAGCCGGCCAGCCCGATCGCGACCCCGGCCCCGAACGGCGTCTTGCGCATCAGCATGATGCCGAAGACGGCGAACATCACCGACTGCGCCTCGTTGTGGGCGCACGCCACCACCGCCCAGATGAGCAGCGGGTTGCACACGCTCAGCAGCGCCGCGCGGGCCTGCAGCCGCGGGTCGCCGTGGGCCAGCCAGACGACCCCGGCGCAGGCGACCAGGAAGGGCACCAGGCAGAAGACCTGCAGCCAGAACACGACGTCGTGCATGTTCTCCCCGCCCAGCACGTTGGCGAACCACTGCGTCCACGACGTGATGGGGCCGTACACGCTGGGGGTGTCCTGCCACGGCTCCTCGGTCCAGCGCAGCACGGGGTCGTACTGGCTGCGGAAGATCTCGGCGGGGGTGATCTCGTAGGGGTTGCGCCCGATCACCTGCAGGCGTCCGTAGCCGGCGTACATCAGCACGTCGGCGGAGGTGACCGGGGGCACCAGGATCGTGGCGGTGCTCAGCGACGAGCCGAGCACGAAGAGCCGCCGGTGGTGCGGCCGCCAGCCGTCGGCCATGGCCCGCAGGCAGATCCACACCCCCACCGCGCCGAGCGCCAGCCCGACGACGACCGCCAGCGAGACGGCGAGCTCGTGGGGCGTCCCGAGCAGGTCCGCGGGCAGGTACCAGGGCGGCAGCAGGCCGCGACGGGGACCGAGGTCGAGGGTGATGGCCGAGGGGCCCAGGAAGGCGACGACGAGGGTGATCAGCGGGCTGCTCACGACCAGGCCCATGCCGACGCGGTGGTCGCGGTGCCACCGCTTCGGCCGTGGCGGGGCGGGGTGCAGACCGTCCGCCCGCCGGGGCGTCAACCGGTTCCGCACGCGAGCCTCCCTGACGTCCGCACTTCCTGGCCGGACACCGCCCGGACCCGACGACGCCAGAGCAAGGCTAACGGGTCGCACCCCCCGCGACGGCACTCGTCCCGGCATGGCGACCCCGCTCCCGCGGCGGCCGGTACGGGACTCCGGCGCGCGCCGCGGGAGGTCCTAGAGTCACGCCATGACGACGAGCCACCCGCTGGGCGTGCACTCCGAGGTGGGACGGCTGCGCACCGTGCTGCTGCACCGGCCCGGGAACGAGCTGCGGCGGCTGACGCCACGCAACAACGACGCCCTGCTCTTCGACGGCATCCCGTGGGTGGACCGCGCGCAGGAGGAGCACGACGCCTTCGCCCAGCTGCTGGTCGGGCGCGGGGTCGAGGTGCTGCTGCTGGCCGACCTGCTGGCCGAGACGCTGCAGCTGCCCGCGGCCCGGGAGCAGGCGGTCGAGCTGACCTGCCGCGACCTCCGGCTGGGCGAGCAGCTGCGGGGCTGGCTGCGCCGGCACCTGGCCGACCTGGCGGCCGAGGAGCTGGCCGAGGTGCTGGTCGCCGGCCTGCGCAACGACGAGACGGCCGGTCAGCGGACGCTGGTGACGGCGCTGATGGCCGAGGACGACTTCGTCATCGACCCGCTGCCCAACCTGCTGTTCACCCGCGACTCCAGCGTCTGGATCGGCGAGCGGCCGGTGGTCACCTCGCTGGCGATGCCGGCCCGCAGCCGGGAGACCCAGCTGACGGAGCTGATCTACACCTTCCACCCGCGCTTCGCCGGCACCGACCCCCTCTACGGCTGGGACCGCGAGCGGGTGGAGGGCGGCGACGTGCTGGCGCTGGCCGACGGCGTGCTGGCCATCGGCGTCGGGCAGCGGACCACACCCGCGGGCGCGGAGCGGCTGGCGCGGACCGTGTTCGACCAGGACCTGGCCCACACCCTGGTGGTCGTCCCGGTTGACCAGGAGCGGGCGACCATGCACCTGGACACCGTGGTGACGATGGTCGACGTCGACGCGGTGGTGATGTACCCCAACATCGCCCACCGGCTGTCGGCCCGGGTCGTGCGCGCCGGGGCCGGCGGCCTGGACGTCGGCGAGCCGCTGCACTTCCTCGACGCGGCCGCCGAGGCGATGGGCATCCCCGAGCTGCGGGTGATCGACACCGGGCTGGACCCGGTCACCGCCGAGCGGGAGCAGTGGGACGACGGCAACAACACCCTGGCGCTGGCGCCGAAGGTCGCCGTGGCCTACGAGCGCAACACCGAGACCAACGCGCGGCTGGAGGCGTCCGGCATCGAGGTGCTGGCCATCCGCGGCTCCGAGCTGGGCTCCGGCCGCGGCGGGCCCCGGTGCATGTCCTGCCCGATCGCCCGCGACCCGCTCTGACGCCCGGCCCTCCCGCGGCTCCACCGCGCAACCTGCGCCTGGACGCACCTCCACAGCCGAAAACCTGCGCCTCACAGCCGCTGCAGCGGCTGTGAACCCCCCCGCACGGCTGTGAAGCGGTCCGCAGACGCCCACCACGACCGCCCAGCCGCAGCTTCACAGCCACAACCCGCGCCCCACAGCCGCTGCAGCGGCTGTGAACCCCACCGGACGGCTGTGAAGCGGGGCAGAGGACGGGCCGGCCACCCCACCCGGACGCACCCCCTCAGCCGGGACGTGCGACTCAGGGCCGGGCTGCGTCAGAGGACGTGGCCGCCGCCGTGCACCACGGCCAGGGCGCGGTCGGGGTGGTCGGTGGTCAGGCCGGTGGCGCCGCGGTCCAGCCAGTACGCCATCTCGTCGGCGTCGTTGACGGTCCACAGGTGCAGGTGGTGGCCGCGGGACAGCAGCCGGTCCACCCAGTCCAGGTTGCGGCGGGCCAGCCGGTGGTCCACGCCGACGGTGTCGACCCCGTCGGGCAGGTGGCCGTCGGACCACACGCCGAGCTCCTTCTCCACCAGCAGCGACCGCCGCAGCCCCGGCGCCAGGGTCCCGACCAGGGTCACCGCGTCGGGGTTGAAGCTGATCATCCGCACCGGTGAGCCGGGCTCTGTCCAGCCCAGCTCGGCCAGCTGCTGCAGCGCCCGCCGGTCCACCTCGGTGCCCCGCCGGGTGGGGTGCTTGGTCTCCACGGCGAGCCCCACCGGCACGCCCTCGTCCCGGGCCTCCACCACCATCTCCAGCAGCTCGGCGAAGGTGATGAGCTCGCGCTGCTCCGGGGTGGCCACGCTGACCTTCCAGCGTCCGAAGTCGACCTTCTTCAGCTGCGCCACCGTCAGCGTCTCGGCCAGGTCAGGACGTCCGCCGGTGCGGCGCAGGCCCAGGTCGTGCAGCACCACCAGCTGGTCGTCGGCGCTGAAGTGGACGTCGGCCTCCAGCTCGACCGGGTGCCGGGTCCGCCGGGCCAGCTCGATCGCGGCGCGGTAGGCGGCGCGGGTGGACTCGGGGTGCAGGGCGGAGAAGCCACGGTGCGCGATGACCTCGATGTCGGACGTCCGCGTCATGGCCAGCAGTCTGACAGAACCCCGGGGCGAGGGCGACGGTTCAGCGCAGCCGACGCAGCCGCTGCCCCGCGCGACCCAGCACCCACATCGCCACCACCCCGACGAGGATCGCCGCCACCGACGAGCCGAGCCAGCTGGGGGCGGAGAAGCCGACGGCCGCGGCGAGCGCCGCCCACGCCGTCGACCACCCCGGCACGGTGCCCGGGGCGATCAGCTGGTAGGTGACGAACCCGCACAGCCACGCGAGCAGCGGGGCCAGCCGCAGCCGGGCGGAGGCCGACACGTCCCAGCGGCCTCGCGAGACCAGGAAGAAGTCGGCGGCGGCCACGGCGAACAGCGGCACGAAGACCGAGCCGATCAGGTACAGGAACGACTGGTAGCGGCTGAGGTCGAGCAGGCAGGCGACCAGCGTGGCCAGCCCGCCGACCCCGAGCGCCACCCAGCGCCGGTCCAGGTCGGGGAAGAGGTTCTGCACCGACATGGTGGTGGAGTAGACGTTGGCGAAGGCCTCGTCGACCTCGTCCACCAGCAGCACGGTCAGCGCGATCCAGCCGGCCGGCAGGGCGATCAGCGCGGCGATGAGGTCGTCCCCGCCGACCCGGGAGATGGCCACCACGCCGAGGCTGTAGTAGGCCACCGCGGCCAGCCCGTAGCCCAGGCCGGCGCCGAGGAAGGCGTCACGGCCGGAGCGGGAGTGGCGGGAGTAGTCGGCGGCGAGCGGGGCGAAGGAGACCACCCCGGCGACGGCGATGTCGACCGCCGGCCAGAAGCCGAGCACCCCGGACTGGTCGATAGGTCGGCTCGGCTGCAGCAGCACCTGGACGTAGAGCAGCACCGAGGCCGCCAGCACCAGCCACACCATCACCTTGCGCAGCAGCCGGACGCTGCCCAGCGGGCGGACCGCCATCCAGGTGGCGGCCGCACCGGCCAGCACGGCCACCGGCACCCGCCAGCCGTCGCCGAGCACGAGCGCCGCCGCGGTCGAGATGACGATGATCTCCATCGTGGCCCAGCCCACGTTCTGCCCGATGTTGAGCACCGTGGGCGCCACCGAGCCCCGCCGGCCGAACAGCCCCCGCAGCGCCACCATCGCCGGGGCGCCGGTGCGGGAGCCGAACACGGCCGCGCAGGCGAGCAGGGCGCTGCCGAGCACGCACCCGACCACGACCGCGAGCAGACCGCTGGCCACCGAGCCGGTGGTGGCGACGACCAGCGCGCCGGTCAGCGGGCCGAACAGCGAGATGCCGAGGTTGGCCCAGGTGGCGAACTGGTCCCAGAAGCCGAGCGGTCGCGGCGGCTCGGTGGTGAGCACCAGGGGGGCCTCGACGCGCCCCGGAGAGGTGGTGGCAGGGCTGGAGGGGTGCGTGGACGTGCTCATGGATCCTCCCTACGCCGGCATTACCCGGTCAGGTTCAGTCGGTCGGGGACCCGGCGACGTCGTCGCCACTCCGCCCTCTCAGCCCGCCACAGGGTGCGAGCTCCCGAAGATGTCGTCCCGAGCATAGCCCCCCGGCGGCACCGGTCGCCCGCCCCCGCCGGGCCGTAGTCTGTGCCCGTGCCGATCCCCGTGCCCGCCTCCGGCGACCGTCCCGGGAGACGCCGCACGGTCCGCGCCGGCACCGCCGCGCTCGCGCTCGGGTCCGCGCTGGGGCTGCTGTCCCCCGCCGCCCTGCCGGCCGGGGCGGTCGGCGACGGGGAGGTGTTCGACAGCTCGGAGTGCCAGAACTTCCAGGCCACCCCGGCGGTGGACTCCTGGGCGGCGCAGCGGCTGGGGCTGGACGAGGCCGCCGAGCTGGCCACCGGGCGCGGGGTCAGGATCGCCGTCATCGACACCGGCGCCGACACCGAGGTGCCCGCCCTGGACGGCGCCGACGTCAGCGTCGTCAACTACACCGGCTTCGAGGCCACCGTGGAGCCCGGCACCGACCTGCGCGACTGCCGCCACGGCACCCAGGTCACCTCCCTCATCGTGGGCCAGCCCGGGGCGGAGGGCACCGACTTCACCGGCGTCGCGCCCGAGGCCAGCGTGGTCGTGATGCGCTCCCTGGAGCGGGGACCCGCCCTGCCGCAGGACGGCCAGCCCCCGCAGCAGCAGCAGCGCGAGCCGATCGCCCCCGTGGTGGAGGCCGTCCGCGCGGCCACCGCCGAGGGGGTCGACATCATCAACATCTCCCAGACCTCCAGCTACGACCCCGACTACGAGGACGCCGTGGCCGACGCCATCGCCGCCGGCATCGTGGTGGTCGCCGCCGCCGGCAACGGCCAGCCGGGCGCCCCGACCCCCTACCCCGCGGCCTGGCCGGGGGTCATCGCGGTGGGGGCGACCACCCGCACCGACGCCCCTGCCGCGTTCTCCCAGTCCAGCGAGGGGCTGCAGGTCACCGTGTCCGCGCCCGGGGAGCAGGTGCTGACCGCCTCGCCCTCGCAGCACGGCGAGGTCTCGTGGGCGACGGTGGAGGGCACCTCCTTCGCCGCCCCGCAGGTGAGCGGGGTGGTGGCCCTGCTGCTCGAGCGGGAGCCGGACCTGACCCCGGCCCAGGTGGCGCGGCGGCTGCGCCGGACCGCCGACCCGATCCCCCGCTCCGTGCCCGACGCCCAGGCCGGCTGGGGCGTGGTCAACCCGGTGGCCGCCCTCACCGAGGTGGTCGGCGCCCAGACGCCCGCGCCCGGACCGGTGGCCAGCCCGACCCCGGCCGAGGACTACCGCGACCGCCCGCCGCCGGACCACCGCGCCCGCGACCGGGCGCTGCTGCTGGCCGGTGGCGCGGTGGTGCTGGTGGTGGCGGCCGCGGTGGTCGCCGCCTCGCTGCCCGCCGGTCGCCGGCGGGGCTGGACGCCCTCGCGCGGCGACCGTCCCGACCCGCGCTGACCACCGCGCCGGGGCGCCCGCCCACACAGGCACCCCCCTCAGAGGCGCCCCCTCAGAGGCGCCCCCTCGGGAGCGTCCGGCTCTCAGAGCTCCTTGGGCGGCGTGTGGGCGGTCTGCACCAGCACCTTGCCGGCGCGGGTGACCAGGGTGCCCCGGCCGGGCGGCAGCGGCTGCGGACGGACGTCGCCCAGCAGCACGCCCTCGTCGCGGGTGCCGCTCATGACGATCCCCGGGTTCTGCGCGTCCTTGGCCCGGGCGATGATCTGGTCGGAGAACACCGCCCGGCCGGCGCCGCCCATGCCGCGGGCCAGGATGATGTGCAGACCGATGTCGGCCGCCTGGCTGACCAGGTCGAAGAACGGCTGCATGGCGTGTCCCATGCTGGTGCCGACCAGCTCGTAGTCGTCGATGACGATGAACAGGTCCGAGCCCTTCCACCAGCTGCGGTCCCGCAGCTGCTGCTGGGTGACGTCCGGACCGGGCAGCCGGGAGCGGACCGCGGCCGCGGCGTCCTTCATCAGCTGGGTGGCCGCTGCCGCCGAGGCGGCGTAGCCGGCCATGTGGTCGCCCTCGACCGCACCCAGCAGGGAGCGCCGGTAGTCGAGGATCATCACCTTGGCCTCCTTCGGCGTGTACCGGGTGGTGATGCCGTTGAGGATCGTGCGCAGCAGCGTCGACTTGCCGCACTCGGGGGCGCCGAAGATGACCATGTGCGGGTCGGCCAGCGGGTCCAGCCCCACCGGGGCCAGCTCCAGCTCGTCGATGCCGAACCACAGCGTGCGGTCGCGGGTGTCGTGCTCCATCCGCGGCAGCGCGGTGACCGGCAGGTCGTCGGGCAGCATCCGCACCGGCGCGACACCGGGACCGGGCCAGGCCGCGCGGACCCGCTGCACCATCGCCCGTGACCCCTCGGAGAGGTCGTCGGTGCTCATCACCGAGTCGATCCGCGGCAGCGCGGTCAGCATGTGCAGGGCGTCGGCGGAGAGCCCGCGCCCGGGACGCCCGGCCGGGACCAGGTTGGCCCGCTTGCGGTCGATCTCGGACTCGAAGGAGTCGCCCAGCTTCAGCTCCACCCGGCTCTGCAGCAGGTCGCGGATGTTGATCCGGAACTCCGACCACTTGTTGGAGGTGGCCACCACGTGGATGCCGAACCCGAGCCCGCGGGCCGCCAGGGCGGTGACCGAGGCCTCCATCGCCTCGAACTCCTGCCGCAGCGTCATCCAGCCGTCGACGACCAGGAAGACGTCGGTCGGGAAGCGGTCCCGCTCCACCGTGCCGTTGCGCCGGCCGCGGCGGTAGCTGCTCATGCCGTCGATGCCGAGCTCGGCGAAGGCGACCTCACGGGCCTGCAGCAGCGAGGTCATCTCGGCCACCGTCCGCCGGACCCGGTCGGTGTCCAGCCGCGAGCACACCGAGCCGACGTGCGGCAGGTCGCGCAGCGAGGCCAGCGACCCGCCGCCGAAGTCGAGGCAGTAGAAGCCGACCTCGTCGGGGGTGTGGGTGAGCGCCATCGAGGCGATCATGGTGCGGATCGCGGTGCTCTTGCCCGCCTGCGGACCGCCGACCACGGCCATGTTGCCGCCGGAGCCGGAGAAGTCCAGCCACATCGGGTCCCGGCGCTGCTGGCGGGGACGGTCCACCAGCGCCACGGGGGCGCCGAGGCGTCCGTGCAGCCGGCTGTCGGCGGTGGTCAGCCCCCGGCCCTCCACCTCGACCAGGTCGCTGCGGAGCAGCTGGTCGACCGTCGGCGGCTCGTCCAGCGGCGGCAGCCAGACCCGGTGGGCGGGCCAGCCCTTCCCGCGGAGCTTGTCCACCACGATGGACAGCAGGGTCTCCTCCTCGTCCTCCTGCTCGGCGGGCTCGGCGCTGGCGGGCACCTCGTCGAGGGTGGCGGGGAGCGCCGGTGCGGGGTCCTCCCGCGGCGGCACCACCACCGGGACGTGCCGGGCGCTGAACTCCAGCACGGGCGGCACCCAGCTGCGCCGCTGCAGCGGGTCGCCGCCGCCCTCCGCCTCGGGCACCGGGCCGCGGTCGGCGCTGCCGTGCCACGGGCCGGAGACGTAGGCGGCCTTGAAGCGCACCATCGAGACGGTGTCGAACTTGAGGTAGCCGTTGCCCGGCGGGGTGGGCAGCTCGTAGGCGTCGGGCACCCCGATGACCACCCGCGACTCGGCCGGGGAGAACGTCCGCAGCGCGATCCGGTAGGACAGGAAGGTGTCCAGCCCGCGCAGCTTGCTCTCCTCCAGCCGCTGCGAGGCCAGCAGCAGGTGCACCCCGATGGAGCGCCCGATCCGACCGATCTGGATGAACAGGTCGATGAACTCCGGCCGGGCGGCCAGCAGCTCGGAGAACTCGTCCACCACCATGAACAGGCTGGGCATCGGCGGCAGGTCGGCGCCCTCCTGACGGGCCTGCTCGTAGTCCTCGCGGTTCTTGAAGTTGCCGGCGGCGCGCAGCACCTCCATCCGCCGCTCCATCTCACCGGCGATGGCGTCCTGCATCCGGTCGACCAGCGTCAGCTCGCCCTCGAGGTTGGTGATGACCGCGCTGACGTGCGGCAGCTCGTCCAGGCCGAGGAAGGTCGCACCGCCCTTGAAGTCGACCAGCACGTAGTTGAGCTGCTCCGAGGAGTGCGTCATGGCCAGGCCGAGCACCAGGGTGCGCAGGAACTCCGACTTGCCCGACCCGGTGGCGCCGATGCAGAGCCCGTGCGGGCCCATGCCGCCCAGCGCGGCCTCCTTGATGTCGAGCTCGACCGGGCGGCCGTCCTCGCCGGTGCCGATCGGCACCCGCAGCCGCTTGTGCATCGGCCGCTGCTTCCAGGTGACGCGGGTGTCCAGCGTCAGCGGGTCGCCGACCCCCAGCTGGGCGGGGTAGTCCTTGGGCGCCTCGAACACCACCTCGGGCGTCTCGTCGCCCTCGTCGGCGTCGTCGCTGCGGACCTCCGGCATCCGGTAGGGCGCCAGCGCCCGGGCCAGCAGCTCGGCCTGCACCATCGGCAGCTGGTCGGGGCGGCCGAGCGGGGTGGAGGCCACCTGCCCCGAGCCCTGCCGGCGGTGCAGCGTGAGCTCGGTGGGCGAGACCTCCAGCACCGCGACCGCGGGCTCGATCCGGCGGGGACGCTCCCGCTGCGGGGTCAGCTGCAGGGTGGTGACGCGGGTGGCGGGGCTGGCCAGCATCTCGGCGCTGGCCCCCGGCACCCCGTCGGTGACGACGACCAGGTGAGCCGGCGGCCGGTCCTGCCCGCCCATACCCTCCGCCAGCTGGGCGAGCTCGTTGGCCGAGGTGGTGATCATCCGCAGCGACCCGGCCCCGTCGGTGCGGGTGGGGTGCTGGACGTGGGGCAGCCACTTGGCCCACTCCCACGCCCCCACCGCGTCGGGGGCGGCGCAGACGGCGAGGACGAGGTCGTCGGGGCTGTGCCAGGCCGCCATCTGGGCCACCATGGCGTAGGCCAGCCGGCGCTGGGCGTCGGGGTCGCCCACCATGGTGATGGTGGTGAACCCCTTGAGGCTGACCGCCAGCGGGACGCTGGGGACCGTCCGGTGGGTGCGGATGAAGCGGCGCAGCGCCCCGGTGGTCAGCGGCTCGAGGTCCTCGATCGGCTTGGACTCCGGCGGCGTGATCCGCTGCGCGAACTGCTGCGGCCCCACGGAGATGCGGATGGAGCCGAAGTCGTCGTCGTCGACCCGCCGCTCCCACATCCGGCGGTCCCCCGCCACCGCCCACAGGTCCTCCGGGGCGGGGTGGCGCCACATCACGAACCGGCGCTGGGCCTCGGCGGTCGCGCGGACCTTGCGCCGGGTCTGGGCGAGGTAGCGGAAGTAGTCGCGGCGGGAGGCGTCGAGCTGCTGGGCCTGGTCGTCGTTGGAGCGCCCGGTCTGGGTGATCATCATGCCGAGCATCGACAGCCCGTACATGCCGCCCATCACGGCGCCCATCACGCCACGGCCGCCTCCGCCGCCCATGGAGGAGGTCATCATCATGGCCATCGCGCCGGCACCGGCCAGCATGGGCAGCATCCGCAGGATGGCCCCGAAGTTCCGCGCGGTCGCCGGCGGCGGGATCTCGGGCGGGGACTCCAGCAGCAGGTCGCCGCGCGGCAGGGCCGGAGCACTGGCCCGCTTGCCGCGGGTGAAGATGCTGACCGCCATCTGTGCTGCGTCCTCCTCGGGCGTCGGGGCGGCCCGGCGGCCGCCCTGTACCGGGCACATCATGCCCTGCCAGGGGGACACCCGGGCCGCTGCGCGGGGACACCTCGACCGCTGCGCGGGGGACACCCGGGTCGCTGCGCGGGGGGCCTGTCCGTCCCGCTGCCGGTGGACCGTCACCCAGTAGGGTGCCGCCGTGAGCACAGGCGTTGGAGAGGACCTCGCGCGCGTCACGGTCATCTCGCCGACCCGGCGGATCGACCTGGCCCTGCCGGGCAGCGCCACCATCGGCGAGGTGCTGCCCCACGTCGTCCGCTTCTCCGGCCACGAGGGGTCCACCACCGGCGACCCGGTCCACAGCTGGGTGCTGCAGCGGCTGGGCGAGGACCCCTTCGACCCGACCC
Source organism: Auraticoccus cholistanensis (assembly GCF_009742705.1). Lineage (GTDB taxonomy): Bacteria > Actinomycetota > Actinomycetes > Propionibacteriales > Propionibacteriaceae > Auraticoccus > Auraticoccus cholistanensis. Next base: position 226,783 of record NZ_WPCU01000003.1, on the reverse strand, counting down.
GGCTGGTGTCGGCGCTCGGCATCCGCGACGGCGAGGTGCTGCACCTGCGGCAGCGCCAGGCCGCGATGCCCGACGCCGCCTTCGACGACGTGGTCGACGCCGTGGCCACCTCCACCAACACCCAGCCGTCCTGGCGCCCGGCCCACAGCCGGCGGATGGCGCTGGCCGTGCTCGGGCTTGTGCTGATCGGGACGCCGCTGGTGATCGTCCTGCACCGTCCCGAGCTGCCGGTCAGCCTGGCGGCGCTGGGGCTGGCGGTGGCGTCCGGGCTGGCCTCGATCCTGCTCTCCCGGGCCTTCGACCGGGCCGTGGTGGCGCACGCGCTGGCCTGGTTCGCCGTCGGGCTGAGCGCGCTGGCCGGCTGGTTCCTGCTCGGCAGCGAGGACGTGGGGCTGCGCGCGCTGGTCGCCTGCGCGCTGGTGCTGGTGGCCGCGGGCACGATGGCGGTCGGCACCGGGGTGCGGTCCCACGTCTTCGCGGCGGTGGCCGTGACGGCCCTGGTGCTGATCCTGGTGGCGATGGCCGTGGTGCTGCTGCCGGGACGTCCGGTGGAGGTCTGCGCGGTCGCCGTGGCCGTGCTGCTGGGGGTGACCCCCTGGCTGCCGGGGCTCTGCTACCGGCTGGCCCGGGTCGCGATGCCCAACCTGCCCACCTCGGCCGAGGAGCTGGCCCGCGACGACCAGCCGGTGCAGTCCGACATCGTGGCCCGCGCCGTGGCCGCGGACCGCCTGCTGGCGGGGCTGCTGTTCGCCACCTGCGCCGGCGCCACCGTGCTCTCGCTGGTGCTCGTGCTCGACGGACGCTGGTCGGCGCTGGCCCTCACCGGCGCCTGCGGGCTGGCCCTGCTGCTGCGGGCCCGCGCCTTCGTCGGGCTCGCGCAGCGGCTGGTGGTGCTGCTCAGCGGTCTGGCGGTGACGGCGATGACCCTCGTCCGGCTGGCGCTGGGCGTCGAGGACGGCGTGCTGCTGCTGGCCGTCGGCATGGTGCTGGTGGTGGCGCTGGCCGTGGCCCTGGGCTACTACGCCGCCCAGGCCTACAACCGCTTCGTCTCCCCCGTCTGGGGCCGCACCGGCGACATCCTGGAGTGGCTGGCCGTGATGGCGGTCGTGCCGCTGGTGCTGGCCGTGCTCGACCTCTACGACCTGGTCCGCGGGCTCGGCGGCGCCTGAGACGTCCGCGCGGGCACCTTCCTCGCGCTTTCTCCGTGGTTCTCCCCTGCATTCTGGCCGCCTTTCCCGCGCCGGCCCCGGCTTTCCTCCTTAGCCCCTTCTTTAGCCCCCTGGGCGGGAATTCTTGGCCCTGCTCGTAGCCCTCCGGCACCCCGGCCTGCTAACGTCCGCAGCGACGTACGCGGTGGACCGGGGAACACCTCGACAGGTTTCGACGACGAGGAAGGACGGGCCTCCAGCGGTGAACGCCGAACGGGTCGTCGCCGAGCTCGAGAACGCCGTCTCCACCCACGACCACGCCACCGTGGCCGAGCGGGTGGAACGGCACTGGCCCTACGTGGTGCGGATCAGGCCCTCGCTGCTGGACACGGCCATCGCCCGGCTGCCGCAGGAGCACACCCGCCCCACCCACCACCTGGTGCGCGACCTGCTGCACCCCGACAGCTGGCGGGCGCCCGCCGTCCAGGACCGGCTCGTCGCCGAGACCCTGCAGGCGATGCCGGTCCCGGCCGCCGACGCCGAGCTCGTCGCGAGCACGGGGGCGGCGGTGCTGCACGCGCTGCGCCGGCGTGGCCGCTTCGCCGACGCGCTCGAGCTGGGCACGGAGCTGGTGGTCCCCGCCAGCACCCTGCAGGGCACCGACCTGAGCAGCCTCGCCGCCGGGCTGTACCTGCAGGTCGGCAACCTCCACCTGCTGCAGGGCGACCTCCGCCACGCCGAGCGCTGGCTGGAGACGGCCTTCCGGCAGCCGTCCGCCTTCACCAACCACGCGGCCGACGCCGCCGGCAGGCTGGCCCTGCTCTGCGCCCTGCGCGGCGAGACGGCGCGGGCGGAGGGCTGGCTGGAGCGGGCCGCCGCGGCCGACGCGGGGGCCAGCCCCTGGCCGCTGCGTGCGGCCGAGCGGGTCCCCCAGCTGTGCGCCCGGGCGCTGCTGGCCCTGGACAGGCTGGACTGGTCGGCCTACCACGAGCACGACGACCGGATCGACGCCGAGCGCATCGAGCAGGACGAGCAGTGGATGTACGTGCTGCACCACCGGGCACTGGCCTCGGTGCTGCGCGGCAACCAGCGGGCGGTGGCCGAGGAGATCGCGGACTACCGCGGCAGCCACCCGCAGTACCTCCTCGAGCCGTCCCTTCCCAGCGGGCTGCTCGAGTCGGCGGAGGCGGCGCTGATGGTGAGCCTGGGCCAGCTGCCCGAGGTGCGGGAGCGGCTGACCGCCTGGGGCGGCGACCGTGTCCACCTGGCGGCGAGCACCCACCTGCTGCTGGCCTGCGGGCGCGCGGACGAGGCGGCCGCCCTCTCCGACCCGCTGCGGTGGCCGCCCCGCACCACCCGCCGGGAGCAGATCCTGCTGCTGCTCGCCCAGTGCGGCGCCCGGCACCACCTCGGCCAGGTGGGCGCGGCGGCGGCCGCGCTGCGGCGGGCGGTCAACCTGACCGGGCACCGCGGCCTGGCCTGGCTGTACGCCTTCGCCTGCGTGGACCGTCCGATCCTCACCGACCTCGTGCGCAAGGTGCCGGAGGCGGCCCCGATCGTCGTCCGGCTGGAGGAGCTGGCCCCGACGGACCCCACCAGCCAGCCGGCGGAGCTGCAGCTGACCCCGCGCGAGATGCTGGTGCTGCAGCAGCTCGCCCGCGGTCTGAACATCCAGCAGATCAGCGAGCAGCTCTACGTCTCCCCGAGCACGGTGAAGAACCAGCGCAAGAGCATCTACCGCAAGCTCGGCGCGTCCTCCCGGGACGAGGCCCTCGCCGCGGCCGCCCGGCGGGGCCTCCTCGTGCAGACGGTGTGACGGGCCCGGCCGGGGCGCCCGGCACCTCCGCTCAGGCGCGGAAGAGGACGCCGTACTCGGTCGGGGTGGGTGGCACCTGCACCCGCAGCAGCCGGCGCGGCATGGCCAGCACCACCTCGTCCTGGCCGAGCGCGGTGCAGTCGCGGACCTGGCGCGGGCCGAGCGCGTAGGCCCGGCGCAGGTTCTCGGTGACCCGGGCGTCGCACGGACCGACCACCGCCATGTCGCAGGAACGCAGCTGGAAGACCGCTCCCGAGGCGGCCGCGTTCTCGTTGACCAGCACGGCCTGCCACGGCCCCAGCGCCGCCTGGCTGCCGTCGTAGTGCGCCACGTCGTCCAGCACCAGCGAGGGCCGGTAGGGCCGCCCCGACCCGGGCGGGGTGCCGTCGGGCCCGAGCAGGTCGACGCTGCCGCCGCTGTCGGTGACGGCGCGGACCAGCCGGCCCCAGCGGCGGGGGTCGCCGGTCAGCACGGTCAGGTGGGCGCCGAGGGCGACGCAGCGGAAGGCCAGCACCCAGCTGACGTACTCGGGGACGGCGAGGAACACGCGGGTGGGCCGGTTGCGGAACAGCCGGACGGCCAGGCTGCTGGTCTCGCCGCGCTCGTTGCGCGTGGTGCCGAGCAGCAGCCCGCTGGGCCCGGTGCGCACCACCGAGCGGGTGCCGCCGGCCATCGGCGCGGGCATCACCCAGTCCTCGGCCGCCGGCGCCGACGGCGCCCCCTCGGCCGGCAGCTGCCACCCGCTCACGCCGCCACCCCCCGGCCCAGCGGCACGGTGGCCAGCATGGTCGGCACCTGGCTGCCGCCCGGTGCGGCCAGGCGGACCTCGCGGCCGAGCGCGCCCCCCACGGCCTGCACCGCCGTGCGCGCCAGCTGCTCGTTCGGGGACACCAGCCGGATGCCGCCGGTCGCGGGCCGTCCGGGGGTCAGCACGTAGGAGGTGACGGCGAACAGCACCGGCGCCTGCGCCACCGCCTGCAGCAGCCGGCCGTAGCCCAGGGAGTGGGAGGTCCCCCAGCTGCGCACGGCCCGGCCGCTGTGCAGCAGGCCGTCGCACTCCCAGTGCTGCCAGCTCTCGCGGCTGCGCACCTCACCGCCGTCCGGGCCCGAGCCGGCGGTGAGCGCGAGCACCTCGTGGATCTCCAGCGGGGTCAGCGCCCGGGTCTCGATCCCCTGCCGCTTCAGCACCGACTGCACCCGGTGCAGCCCGAAGCGGAGGGTGGCGTAGATGCCGTCGTTGTCGAGGCCGCGGCGGGCCACGGCCTCCAGGCACAGCCTCGGGTCCAGCCGGACGCACAACCAGGTCCGCTGCACCGTGGGGGGCACGCCGTCGGCGACCTCCAGGTAGGCGCGGGCGGCGGCGGAGCCCTCGGCGAGCAGCAGCCGCGCCGGGGCGGGCACCGTGTAGGTGACCACCTGCACCCCGGCGAAGACCACGTCGTCCTGCACGGTCAGGTCGGCCAGCTCGCGCAGGCTCAGCTCCTCGCCGCTGTCGGCGACCAGCTCGTCGTCGGCGTCCAGGGCCAGCACGGCCGTCCAGGCGCTGCCGTCGGTGATCACCCCGACCTCCTCGCCCCGCCCGGTGACGGTCTGGCTGACCGACAGACCCGGCACCCACTGCGCCAGCGGGACGAGGTCGTAGGGCACGTCCGCGTCCAGCGCGGGGGCGGGACGACGGCGCAGGTAGGCCAGCCGCAGCCGCAGCCGGCGCAGCAGCGAGCGCCCGCCGAAAGGCACCAGCAGCACCACGGTCACCACCACGAGCACAGCGGCCACCACGTAGCCGGGCACGGTGCCGGTCAACCCCGACAGCAGCGCGGCCAGCAGCAGCAGCTCGGCCACGACCAGCGGCCGCAGCCCCGTCAGCGCCCCGGTGCGGCGCGGCGCCAACGCGGCGGTGTCCGACGTCGCTCGCGCCATCTGCCGACCCTGCCTCTCCTCGAGCTGCCCTCGTCCGCGTGCGCGGGCCGCTGCACCGTCCCTGCACTGCTCCGCCGTTACTGTAGGGCCCGCCGGTCCGACCTCGGACGAGGCGGAGGAACCACCAGCCGCGGAGGAGGAGGGGCATGGCCACCCGCAGGGACCTGCTCAAGGCGCACAAGTTCACCAGCCAGCGCCTGGTCTCGGCCCTCGTGGACCGCAACCCCGACGAGCTGGAGCCGCCGTTGCGCCGGGTCGCCACCGGGACGTTCGTCAGCGTCATGATCTCGGTGCTGGTGCTGGCCGGGTTCGGGGTGGTCGGGCTGGTCCTGGGCGGCGGCAGCAAGGACTGGCGGCAGGACCGCACCGTGGTGATCGACACCTCCTCGGGGGTGGTGTTCGCGGTGCTCGGCACCCAGCTGCACCCGACCACGAACATCACCTCGGCCCGGCTGGCCACCGGCGGCGGGCCGGAGGTGCGGGTGAAGTCGGCGACCCTGCGCGGGGAGCCGCAGGCCGGCCGGATCGGCATCCCGGACGCGCCGGCGCAGCTGCCGGCGCCGGAGGACATCGACCCCTGGCCGATGCGGGTGTGCAGCACCAGCCCCGACGGCGACGGCGTGCGCTACACCACCCTGCAGGTCGGCACCGGCCCGGCACCGGGCGGACCCAGCACGGCGGTGGTCCGCGACAGCGCCGGCACCCACTACCTGCTGGCCGACGGCCGCGCCTACCCGGTCCCCGGGAAGGGCTCCGGCGTGCCGCCGCTGCTGGTCAACCTCGGCTTCACCGACGCGGGCACCCCCGCCGACGCCATGATCAACACCATCCCCCGCGGTCCCGCGCTGGCTCCGCTCGAGATCCCCGGCGACGGCGGGCGGGCCCGCGTCACCGTGGGCACGCTGAGCGAGGTGGGGCAGCTGGCCAGCGTGTCGGGGACCGTCGACTCCTACTACGTGCTGCTCACCGACGGGCTGGCCGAGATCTCCGAGCTGGAGCACCGGGTCATGATGGTGGCCGGCCGCGAGAACACCGAGCTGACGCCCGGCGAGGTCGGCGGCAGTCTCAGCGCCACCAGCGTGCGCCAGCCGGACATGCCCGACTTCGTCCCCACCTCCGAGCAGTCCCGGCCCGACCAGGCCACCAGCTCGCTGTGCCTGACCTGGGGCGAGGAGGGGGCCGAGCCGGTGCTGCAGCTGGGCGTCCCGACGCCGCAGCCGGCCGGCGCCTCGCCGGTCCCCGGCACCGCCGACCTGGTGGAGACCGCACCCCTGCAGGGGGCGCTGCTGCGGGCCGAGCGGACACCGGAGGGCGGGCCGGCCTTCCTGGTGGTGGCCGGCCGCCGCTACGGGATCCCCGACGCCGAGTCGCGGGCCGCCCTGGGCTACGGCCAGACCCCGGCGCAGGCCGTCCCCGCGGCCCTGCTGAAGCTGGTCCCCGACGGTCTCCCCCGCGGCCAGGAGCTGTCGGTCGACGCGGCCCGCCAGCCGGCCTGACGCACCCGGACCGGCCGCCCGGACGGAATTCGCGGGGGCCCCGGTGCGGGGAGTGACCCCCTCTCCTCCTACTGTCGAAGGCAGGACGGACGCCCCGGTCCCAGGGGCCCACAGACCACCCGGGCGGCGCCCGGCAAGCAACCCACTTGGAGGAATGGCATGTCTGGACAGAGCAGTGTCGACAGGGCTGCGATGCAGCAGGCCGCCGGCCAGATCGAGGAGAAGGCCGGCGCGATCGACGGCGTGCAGCGCAACCTGCAGGGCCAGATCAACGGCCTGATCGGCAGCGGCTGGCAGGGCAACGCCGCGCAGGCCTTCCTGCGTGCGTTCACCGACTTCGACGCCCAGTTCGCCAAGGTGCAGCAGGCCCTCGTCGACATCCACGGCAAGCTCGTGGACACCCAGATGAAGTACACGACCACCGAGGAAGAGCAGGCCCAGAGCACCAACGCCATCAGCGCCCTGCTCAACGGCTGACCCTCCACCCGCGACCACCAGAACCCAGGAGCACCCAATGTCTGACTACACCTCGGTCAACTCCGCCGCGATGGCGGAGGGGATCTCGGACCTCACCAACGCCCACAAGCAGCTGTCCGACCACCTCGACACCCTGGAGAGCCAGCTCAGCGGCTCGCTGGCCCAGTGGGACGGCGCGGCCCGGCAGGCCTACACCCAGGCCAAGGCCGAGTGGGACGCCGCGGCGGCGCACATGGCGTCGGTGATCCAGAAGATGCAGACCACCATGGGCCAGATCAGCGAGAACTACGACGCGAACGAGAAGCAGATCGAGGGCCAGTGGGCCTGAGCCGCCCCCGGCGGTGACCACCACCCCACGGCCCGCCCGGCTCTTCCCGGGCGGGCCGTCCGCATCTGAGCCCTTCATCAGCCCGAGCGCGCACCCGCCTGGGCTCGCACCCGCCTGAAGGTCACACCAGCCAGAAGGTCACACCAGCCCGAAGGTCACACAAGGAGCACGCACCGATGACCGATCCCAGCAACATCACCGTGGACCCGGGGGCCATCCGCGACTTCGCCCGGTTCCTGGACGCCCAGGGCCGCCGGCTGGAGCGGATCAGGGCACGGATGAGCGAGAGCGAACGGCGCAGGCCCGACTTCGGCGCCCACCCCTCCGCGGCGGCCGCCGAGCGCCAGCACGCACGCGCCGTCTCCTCCGCCGTCGAGGCGAGCACCCGGCTGGCCGTGCGCCACGAGGAGCTCGTCGCCGGCACCGAGGAGCTCGCCAAGCAGTACGCGGACCTGTCCGAGCTCAACCGGGCGGCGTCCGACGAGATCACCGCAGTCATGGAGCAGGGCGCCGAGCGCGCCTGACGAGGGGGACGGATTCTCATGCACATCGCAGACGGCGGTGGCGGCGGCAGCCAGTACAGCCGCGGCACCCAGCGGGAGAACATGGCCTACATCGCCTCCACCCAGCTGAGCGACCTCGAGCGGGCCCAGCGCGACTGGGAGCGGACGGCCGAGCAGGCCACCGACGTCGCGGACGTGGTGGTGCGGCGGCTGGACCAGCTCACCGCCCCGGAGGGGTGGACGGGCACCGGCGCCGAGGCCTACCGCTCGATGATCCTGCACGACCTGGTGCAGCCGCTGCGCGACTACGCCGAGGTCGCCCGGCGCAACGCCCAGGCGTACCAGCCGCTGATCGAGGCGGTCACCTCCGCCCACGCCACGGCCGTGCACAACAACATCCCCTGGGACGTCGACACCAAGTGGTTCGTCAGCCGCAAGGAGGTCGAGCAGGGCCTCTTCTCCAAGATCGAGGAGGCGGTCCAGGGCGAGGACGAGGACTACGAGAAGGCCAAGGCCAACGCGCCGTACGAGATCAAGCGCGGCAACCAGGCGCTGGTGAAGTCGGTGCCGAAGGAGCAGTGGCAGCTCAACGAGACGATCAACCCGCTGACCGCCCCGCCGAGCGTGTTCGGGCGGGTGGGCACCGCCGTCACCGCCGAGCAGCACCGCTTCGACCGGATGATGGAGACCGAGCAGCTCAACACCTCGGTGCGCAGCAACGTCCGCAGCGCCGCCGCAGGCATCGACACCGAGCTCGCGTCCTTCGAGCCCGCACCCGTGCAGCAGCCGGCCTTCCGCGGTGGTCGCTACAAGGCGCCCACGCCCGGCGGTGACACCCCCGGCGGTCCCGGGTCGGGTCCGTCGGGTCCGGGCAGCGGTCCCGGCGGCGCGTACCCGCAGGGTCCCGGCCCGAGCGGTCCGGGTGGGGACGGTCCGGGTGGCGGCGACGGTCCGCAGCTGCAGGGTCCGCGCGGACCCGAGGTGCCCGGCCCCGGTTCGCACACCCCCGTCGGCAGCGGACCCGACGCCCCGACCGGTCCGGACGGCCCGGTGCCGGGTGCTCCCGGCCCGGGGACCGGGCCCGGGGCGGGCCCGGGTGGCGGCGCCCCCGGCGGCCCGTCGCTGACCAGCCCTCCCGACGCCGGACCCGGCGGCATCGGCGGCCCGCAGGGCTCGCCCGGTGCGGTGCCGGCGGCGGAGGGGACCTCGGCCGCAGGGGTGACCGCCATCGGTGCCCCCGCCCCCGCCGCCCCGGCGGCGGGCAGCCTGCCCCCGGTGACGACCGGTGCGCCCTCGGGGGCCAGCGGCGTCGGCGGGCTGGGCGCCCTGCCGATGGCCACCCCGGGCGGTGGCGCGCCGGGCACCAGCTTCTCGGTCGGGCCCGGCGGCAAGCCCCTGCTCTCGGCGGGCAGCCACGGCAGCCTCCCCGGCTCGGCCGGGCCCGGCGGTCCGGGCGGTCCGGGTGCCGCCGGTGGTCCGGGTGGCGGGTCCTCCGCCACGGGCGCTGCCGGCTCCGGCGCAGCCGGCGGCCCCGGTGGCGTCGCCCCCGTGGCCCGGCGCTCCCACGACGGCGAGGAGGAGCAGGAGACCGAGCTGGAGGGCACCTGGCTCGAGGAGGAGGAGAGCGTCTGGGGCGCCCGCAGCTCCGCTCCCCCTCCCGAGATCCGCTGACCTGCGGGTCTTCCTGGACACGACGGGCGGGTGGCACCGGACGGTGCCACCCGCCTGCCACGTCAGCGGCCGGTGGCCGCCGTGCTCTCGCGGGCCACCAGCCGTGGCCTCATCGAGGCGGTGCCGCACCGTAGGCCGGGCCGACGAGTTCGGCCAGGCCGGGCGGGGCGTGCTCGGCCCAGCGCCAGTTGTGCGGCACGCGCTTGGGCCGGTAGGCGCCGGTGGGGAGCTCGTCGCCGGTGCGGATCATCCAGGCGGCGAGCAGGCGGGTCAGGGTGAGCAGCCGGTCGGCGTGCTCGCCGTCCTCGGAGAGGTCGCACAGCTCGGCCGGGTCGTCGCCGAGGTGGTACAGCTCGCTGCGGCCCTCGTCGTCGACCACGAGCTTCCAGTCGCCGGCCCGCACCATGCGCTGGCCACCGCTCATGGTGACGGAGTTGAGCTCGTCGTAGGTGGTTCCGGCGTAGTCGAAGTGCAGCGGCGGGTGCTCGTCGACGCGGTACCGCGCGCCGCCGAAGCCCACCTCGGCGTAGATGCTGGCGAACTCCCCCACCGGTACGTCCTCCCCCGCGAGCAGGGGCGCGAGACTGCGGCCCTGGACGCCGGCCGGGACGTCGAGGCCGAGCAGCTCGCAGAGGGTGGGCAGCAGGTCCACCAGCGAGACCAGCTCGTCGCGCTGCTGCGCCACCACGCCGGGGCCGGCGACCACCAGCGGGATCCGGGTCAGGAAGTCGGACAGGCCGGCGCCCTTGCGCTGCAGCCCGTACTCCCCGACGTAGTCGCCGTGGTCGCTGAGGAGGACCACCACGGTGTCGCGGCCGCGCTGGCCCACGGCGTCCACCAGCCGCTCGAGCTGGTCGTCGACCAGCCGCAGCATGCCCAGGTAGCTGGCCGCGTAGCGCCGCCACCGCTCGTCGTAGCCGGGTCGCTTCGACTCGATCAGCCGGCGCATCCACAGGTGGTCCCCGCCCTTGCGCTCGGCCGCCTCCGGACCGCTGGCGCGCTCGGGGACGTCCTCCTCGGCGAAGAGCGAGAAGTACGGCTCGGGCACCTGGTAGGGGTTGTGCGGCTCGGGGAAGGAGACCCAGAAGAAGCCCGGCTGCCCGGTCGGGGCCTCGTCCAGCTGGGCGATCGCGTCGTCGACGATCCGGTACGGCAGCTGGACCTCAAGCGGGAAGGGCGTCGCGGTCTCGCTCGGGCCGTGGTCGAGGGCGTGCAGCCAGGCGTCGAAGCGCCGCTGCTCCTCGCTGCGCTGCGGTCCGGAGGTGTGCCAGTAGGGCCCGGCCCAGGCGTCGAAGTCCTCGGGCCCCCGGTGGATGTGCGGCTTGCCGGCGAAGTGCAGGCGGTAGCCGGCGTCGCGCAGGACGTCGAGCAGGTCCCGTTCGTAGCAGGCGTGGCGCGCGGTGCTGTTCTGCCGGACGCGGTGGGCCGAGGGGAAGCGTCCGGTCAGCAGGCTGGTGCGGGCCGGGACGCAGGTCGGGTTCGCCGTGTGGGCCCGGGTGAAGTCGGTGCCGGTGGCCGCCAGCCGGTCGGTGAACGGCATGGTGTCGAGCGGGTAGCCGGAGCGCCGGGTGAGCCCGGCCCGGTGCTGGTCGGTCATCACCACCAGCACGTCGGGCAGCGGGTCGGTCGCTGCGGGGGTGGCAGGGTCGGGGTCCACGCTGCTCCTCACGTCGTCGTGCGGAGCGAGTGTAGGCAGCGGTTGACACCGGTGTACACGGCCTGCCGTCGACCAGCTCGCGGCCGTTCGGTGCGCCGCCTCAGCCGCCGTCGACGGCGTCGAGGTGGCGCAGCAGGGCCTCGCCCCGCGGCGACAGGCGGTAGCCCACGTCCAGGCTGATGGTGAGCCCGAGGGCCTTGAGCCGGCGGATGTCGGCCTTGAGGGCGTACCGCTCGCGACCCAGGTGCTCGGCCAGCTCGGTGGACACCACCCCGGGGTGCTGGGCCACCCAGCGCAGCGTCGGCACCGCCCAGGCCCCGTGACGTCCGGCGTCCATCCGCGCCAGCCGCCTGCTCAGCGCCTCCAGCTCCGCGGGGCCGGGCAGCTGCTCGCGCAGCGCGACCCGCGGGTCGGGTCCGGCGAAGCTCACCTCGATCCGGTGGATCCGCCCGGGCCGCCGGTCGAGCAGCGCGCGCAGCTCGTCGCGGTCGCGCAGCCCCGCCGCGGCGAGCTCGGACTCGGTGATGTCGTCGACGTCGGGCACCTCCACCACGCGGTCGAAGGAGACCACGCCCGCCGACGTGACCTGGCTGCCCCCCGTGCGCACCCGCGGCGCCTCCCAGCGACGGAAGAGCAGCGTGATGGAGCCGTCGGCGATGCCGGCCGCCGTGCGGGCGTTGATCAGCACGGACCCAGGCTAACCACGGCGTTTCTTGGACGATCGTCCAAATCCGTGTCACAGTGGGGACGTGGGCAACGGACGCGGGCGAAGCACGCGGGCTGCGGTGCTGCAGGCGGCAGGCGAGCTGATCGCCGAGCTCGGCTGGGGACGGGTCAGCACCCGGCTGGTCGCCGAGCGCGCCGGGGTGCGTCCCGGGGTGGTGCACTACCACTTCGCCTCCCAGCAGCAGCTGCTCACCGAGGCGGCCACGGCGGTGCTGTCCGGGTTCGTCTCGCAGGCCCTCGTCGCCCTGTCCGAGCTGGACGACGTCCGCTCCGGGCTGGCTGGCCTGGTCGGCTCGCTGGCCGGGCTGGGACCCGGGCAGCCGGCCCACCTGCTGTTCACCGAGACCTACCTGGCGGCGTCCCGCGACGAGGCGGTGGCCGCGGCGCTGAGCGGCGTGCTGGCGGACTTCCGCACCGAGCTGACGCGGTGGCTGCGGGCCGGCGGCGTCCCAGCCGCCGAGGCCGGCGACCTGGCCGCGCTGCTGGGGGCGGCGCTGGACGGCATCGCGCTGCACCGCGTCCTCGACCCGGCGCTGCCGCTGCACCGGCTCGCCGACCTGCTCGGACGGCTGGTCCCCGACGACCAAGGAGGAGCACCATGAGGGTCCTGATCAGCGGCGCCGGCATCGCCGGCCTCTCCTGCGCCCTGGCACTGAGCCGGCTGGGGTGGGACGTCACCGTGGTGGAGTGCGCGCCGGCACCCCGGCGCGGCGGGTACATGATCGACTTCTTCGGGCCGGGGTGGCGGGCCGCCGACCGGCTGGGCGTGCTGGAACCGCTGCGCCGGCACGGCCGGCTGTACGCGGCGGCCCGCTACGTCGACCTGGCCGGGCGCACCACCGGGAGGCTGCGGCTCGACTCGTTCCTGCGGGCGGCCCGCGGCCGCTACTTCTCGGTGCTGCGGCCCGAGATCGAGGACGTGCTCCGCGGTGCGCTGCCGCCGCAGGTCGAGCTGCGCCACGGCCGCACGATGACCGCGGTGGAGCAGCGGGCCGGGGCCGAGCCGGTCAGGGTCACCCTGGACGACGGCACCACCCTGTCCGGGGACCTGCTGCTGGCCGCCGACGGGCTGCACTCCGGCGTCCGCCGGCTGGTGGTCGGGCCCGAGGACGACGTGGTCCGCCCGCTGGGCTACACGGTGGCGGCCTTCACCTGCCCGGCGCCTGAGCTGGCCCGACGGCTCGGCGACGAGGTGCACCTCACCGACACCACCGGTGGCCAGGTCGGCCTGTTCGCCCTGGACGCGGGCCGCCCCGGACGGCCCGGGGACGGCAGCGGCCGGGTCTCGGCCTTCGTGGTGACCGCCGCCGACCGGCTGCCCGACGACCCGGTGGCGGCCACCCGCGCGGAGCTGCGGCGTCACGGCCGGGTGGCCGCGCCGCTGGTCGACCTGGTGCCGGCCGACCTGTACCTGGACTCGGTGGCCCAGACGGTCCTCCCCCGCTGGCGGTACGGCCGGGTGCTGCTGGTCGGCGACGCCGCCCACGCGGTCTCGCTGCTGGCCGGGCAGGGGGCGTCGCTGGCCGTGGCGGGGGCGACGGCGCTGGCCGACCAGCTGCGTCGCACCGACGACCTCGACAGCGCCCTGGCCGCGCACGAGACGTCCTGGCGGTCCGTGGTCGAGCCGGTGCAGCGGGCCGGCCGCCGGGCCGCTGCCGCGTTCGTGCCCCGCACCCGGTGGGACCAGCTGGCCCGGCGGACGGTGGTGGCCGCCTCGGGGCTGCCGCTGGTCAACGGGCGGCTGGCGGCCAGCCTGACCGGGGCGCCCACGCACTGACGCCGCGCCCCACCCGAGGTGGGCCGCTCACTTGAGCAGCCGCGACATCCGCCGGTCGGCCAGCTTCTTGCCCGCGGTCTGGCAGGTCGGGCAGTACTGCAACGAGCTGTCGGCGAAGCTGACCTCGGCCACCGTGTCCCCGCAGACCGGGCAGGGCTGGCCGGCCCGGCCGTGGACGGCCATGCCGGCGCGCTTCTGGTCCTTCAGCTCGGCGGCGGGGCGCCCGCGGGAGCGCTCGATCGCCTCGGCCAGCTCGCCCTTGATCGCGGCCAGCAGGGTGTCGCGCTCTGCGTCGTCGAGGGAGCTGGCCGCCTTGAACGGGCTCATCCGCGCGGCGTGCAGGATCTCGTCGGAGTAGGCGTTGCCGATCCCGGCCAGCACCCGCTGGTCGCGCAGCACCCCCTTGAGCTGGGCACGTCCGGCCGCGGTGAGGATCTCGTCCAGCTGCGGGCGCCCGAACTCCTCGCTGGTGGGGTCGGGGCCCAGCGTGGCGATCCCGGGCACCTGGTCGGGCGAGGTGACCACGTAGACGGCGAGCTTGCGCTGGGTGCCGGCCTCGGTCAGGTCGAACCCCGAGTCGTCGTCGAGCACCACGCGCAGCGCCAGCGGGCCCTTCCCCGGCCGGGCCGGGGTGGGCGGGATCTGCTCGCGCCAACGCAGCCAGCCCGCCCGGGCCAGGTGCACCACCAGCCACACGCCGTCGGCGTCGAGGGCGAGGAACTTGCCGAAGCGCCGGACCGCCGTCACCTCCAGCCCATGCAGCGCCGACAACGGCGGGTCGAAGGTCTTCAGCGCGCTGAACGCGGCCAGCTCGGCCCGGGCCACCACCCGCCCGACGCACCGACCCTCGAGGAACTCCCGCAGCGACTCCACCTCGGGCATCTCCGGCATGGCGCCATTATGGCCTCAGCCGTCGTCCCAGTCCGGCTCGGGCATCGCCAGCGCCTCGGCCAGCCGGCGCAGGTAGCGCGCCCGGTCCAGCCCCACCGCCCCCAGGGAGTCCAGGTGCGGGGTCCGCCACTGCACGTCCAGCAGCCGGTCGCGGCCGTCGGCGGACAGCAGCCGGACCAGCCGCATCAGCGCCACCTTGCTGGCGTCACGGCCGTGCTCGGGGTCGTGGAACATCGACTCCCCGGCGAACAACCCGCCCATCGAGACCCCGTAGAGCCCCCCGACCAGCCGGTCCTGCTCGTCCCAGACCTCGACCGAGTGCACCAGACCGCGCTCGTGCAGGCCGGTGTAGACCTCGATGATCCGGTCGTCGATCCAGCCGTAGGGGCGGGTGGGGTCGGCGCAGCGGTGCACCACGGCGTCGAAGTCCACGTCCACGGTGGTGCGGTAGCGCCGCTGGCTCTGCCGCATCGAGCGGGTCACCCGCAGCGAGGCCAGCGGCAGCACCCCGCGCTCCATCGGCGCGAACCAGCCGATGACGCCCTCCTCCAGCGGCATCGGGAAGACCCCGCAGGTGTAGGCCTCGACGACGAGCGTCTCGTCGAGCTCCGCCGACACCCCGATGAGGTCCTGCCTCGGCCAGACCTCGCTGTCGCCGAAGGCGGAGAGCTCCATGGGCTCATCTTGCACGAGCGCGGGCGGTCCGGGGCCGGGACGGGTCAGGGTCGGCTCAGGGCCCGCACCGTGGGTCGGCGAGCACCGGGCTGCGTAGGCTGGGCCCGCGCCGAGCAGAGGAGAACTGGTGGGAGTCAGCGAATTCGCCCGGGGGCTGGTCCCCGCGGCCCGGAAGGCCCCGAAGGCAGCCGGGGGCGTCATGCGGATGGTCCTCGAGCTCGGCATCGACGGCGTGGCCGGGATGCCCGGCGCCAAGGCCGCCGCGGTGAGCCAGCTGCAGAAGCACGGCTCGGTGGACGCCGCCATCGACGCGGTCGTCGTGCAGCACGTGGGCCTCTCCTCGGCCCAGGGGTTCATGGCCAACGTGGGCGGCGTGCTGGCCAGCGTGGTCTCGCTGCCGGGGAACCTGGCGGGGCTGGCGGTCGTGCAGATCCGGATGGTGGGCGCGATCGCGCACCTGCGCGGCTACGACATCGACGACCCGCGGGTCCGCACCGCGATGATGATGTGCCTGCTGGGCGGTGAGCAGCTGGTCAAGCTGATCGAGAAGGGCGTGCTGCCCACCACCCCGATGGCGGTGGCCACCGCCCCCGTGTTCGACCCCGACCTGGACCGCCGGGTGGCGGAGCGGGTCGTGCTCGAGATGGCCGCCCGCGTCGGTGGCACCAACGGGGCCCTGCTGCTGACCAAGCGGATCCCCATCGTGGGTGGCGGGGTCGGCGCCGTGGTGGACGGCGTGGCCACCCGCCAGATCGGCGTGTTCGCCGCCTCCGAGCTGCGTCGGCGCCGCAGCCTGAACCACGGCGCCCCGCCCGCCTGACCGACCGGCCTGAGGGCCGGCCGCGGCTCAGCCGGCGAGGCCGTCCAGGCGGATGACCTCCTCCGGCGTGAGGCGGACGCCCAGCGCCTCGGCGTTGGCCACCATCCGCTCGCGCCGGCTGGACTTGGGGATCACCACGAACTGGTGCGCCACGTGCCAGGCGATGATCACCTGCGCGGGGGTGACCTCGTGGGCCCGGGCGATCTCGGCCAGCACCGGGTGCTCGAGGTCGCTGGCGCGGAAGGGGCTGTAGCCCTCGAGCACGACCTGGCGCTCGGCCAGGCCCTGCACCACCTCGGCGTCGTACTGGGCCGGGCTCATCTTGATCTGGTCGACCGCCGGGGTGACTCCGGTGGCCCGCGTCAGCTCGTCGATCTGGGCCAGCGAGTAGTTGCTGACCCCGATGTGGGTGGCCAGCCCCTCCTCGCGGGCGGCCACGAACTGCTCCCAGGCCGAGGGGGTAGCCTCGCGGTTGGGCGGCCAGTGCACCAGCCACAGGTCGACGTGGTCGACGCCCAGCTTCTGCAGGCTCTCCTCCAGCGTCCGGCGCTCCCGGCCGACGTGGTCCGGCGGCATCTTGGTGGTCAGGAAGACCTCGTCGCGCGACAGGCCGCTGGCGGCCAGCGCGCGTCCGATGCCGGCCTCGTTGCCGTAGCCGGTGGCCGTGTCGACGTGGCGGTAGCCGACCTCGAAGGCGGTGCTGAGCACCGCCTCGGCCTCGTCGTCGGCGATCTGCCAGGTGCCGAAGCCCAGCAACGGCATGGCGGAGCGGCCGGGGGCCAGGTCGACGGCGGGTGCGGCGAGCTCGCTGCTCATGGGCGTCCTTCCTCGCGGGTGGTCGTCACCCTAGCGACGCCCCCGGACAGGACCCGGGCGGGGGTCGAGGGCCGCGCCGTCGGGTCCCCATGGCCGTCCTGCCCGCTGGGAGGCGGTCGGGGGAAGTGGGCCGCAGACGCGGACGAGCCGCCGGAGGAAGGTCCTCCGGCGGCTCGTCGGCGTGGTGCGGTGCGGGTCAGCGCAGCGAGTCGATCACCTGGTTGAAGGTGGCCGAGGGGCGCATCACCGCGGAGGCCTTGGCGTCGTCGGGGTGGTAGTACCCGCCGATGTCGGCCGGGGACCCCTGGGCGTCCAGCAGCTCCTGGGTGATCTGCTGCTCCTGGGCCGACAGCTGCTCGGCCACCGGGGCGAAGGTGGCGGCGAGCGCGGCGTCGTCGCTCTGGGCGGCCAGCGCCTGGGCCCAGTACAGCGCCAGGTAGAAGTGGCTGCCCCGGTTGTCGATCTGGCCGAGCCGGCGGGCCGGCGAGCGGCCCTCGGTCAGCACCCGCTCGGTGGCGGCGTCCAGGGTGGCGGCGAGCACCGCGGCGCGCGGGTTGTCGTCGGCCCGGGACAGGTGACGCAGGCTCTCGGCCAGCGCCAGGAACTCGCCCAGGCTGTCCCAGCGCAGGTAGTTCTGCTGCTGCAGCTGCTGCACGTGCTTGGGCGCCGAGCCGCCGGCGCCGGTCTCGAACAGCCCACCGCCGTTCATCAGCGGCACCACCGACAGCATCTTGGCGCTGGTGCCCAGCTCCAGGATCGGGAACAGGTCGGTGTTGTAGTCGCGCAGCACGTTGCCGGTCACCGAGATGGTGTCCTCGCCGCGGCGGATCCGCTCCAGCGAGTACCGGGTGGCCTCGACCGGGCTCATGATCTCGATCTGCAGGCCCTCGGTGTCGTGCTCGCCCAGGTACTGCTCGACCTTGGCGATCAGGTTCGCGTCGTGGGCGCGCTCGCGGTCGAGCCAGAACACGGCCGGCGTGCCGGACAGCCGGGCCCGCTCGACGGCCAGCCGCACCCAGTCGCGGATCGGGGCGTCCTTGGTCTGGCAGGCGCGCCAGATGTCACCGGGACGCACGGCGTGCTCCAGCAGCACCGCACCGGAGGAGTCGACCACCTGGACGGTGCCCTCGGCCTCGATCTCGAACGTCTTGTCGTGGCTGCCGTACTCCTCGGCCTTCTGCGCCATCAGGCCGACGTTGGGCACCGAGCCCATGGTGGTCGGGTCGAAGGCGCCGTTGGCCTTGCAGTCCTCGATCACCGCGGCGTAGATGCCGGCGTAGGAGTGGTCGGGGATGACGGCGAGGGTGTCGTCCTCCTCGCCCTTCGGACCCCAGAGCTTGCCGCCGTTGCGGATCATCGCCGGCATGGAGGCGTCGATGATGACGTCGCTGGGCACGTGCAGGTTGGTGATCCCCTTGTCGGAGTTCACCATCGACAGCCGCGGCAGCTCGGCCAGGCGGGCCTCGAACGCGGCCCGGACCTCGTCGCGGACGTCGGCGGGCAGGGCGTCCAGCCCGCTCAGGATGCCGCCCAGCCCGTTGTCGGCGCTCAGGCCGGCGGCGGCCAGCTGGTCGCCGTAGCGGGAGAAGACGTCGGCGAAGAAGACCTCGACGGCGTGGCCGAAGATGATCGGGTCCGAGACCTTCATCATCGTGGCCTTGAGGTGCAGCGAGAACAGCACGTCGGCCTCGGCGGCACGGCGCACCTGCTCGGCCAGGAAGGTCCGCAGCGCGGCGGCGTCCATGAAGGTGGCGTCCACCACCTCACCGGCCAGCACCGGCACCGACTGCTTGAGCACCGTGGTGGTGCCGTCGGCGCCGACCAGCTGGATGGTCAGGGTGTCGTCGGACTCCAGCACCACCGACTTCTCGTTGGAGGCGAAGTCGTCGGCGGACATGGTGGCGACCTCGGTGCGCGAGTCCGCCGACCACTCCCCCATGGAGTGGGGGAAGGCGCGGGCGTAGCCCTTGACCGCCGCGGGCGCCCGGCGGTCGGAGTTCCCCTCCCGCAGCACGGGGTTGACGGCGCTGCCCATCACGCGGCCGTAGCGGGCGCGGACCTCGCGCTCCTCGTCGGTCGACGGCGAGTCCGGGTAGTCCGGCAGGTCGTAGCCCTGGGACTGCAGCTCGGCGATCGCGGCCTTCAGCTGCGGCACGGAGGCGGAGATGTTGGGCAGCTTGATGATGTTGGCCTCGGGCGTCCGGGCCAGCTCACCGAGCTCGGCCAGCGCGTCGGGCAGCTGCTGCTCCGGCGTCAGCCGGTCCGGGAACTGGCTGATGATCCGTCCGGCCAGGGAGATGTCGCGGGTCTCGACCTGCACGCCGGCCGCCGAGGTGAAGGCCTCGATGATCGGCTTGAGGGAGTACGTCGCCAGCAGCGGCGCCTCGTCGGTCTTGGTGTAGATGATTGTGGCCATGGGCCAGCCCTGCCTCTCGTGCGGTTGGACGACGCGAGTGATCGCTCGGGGCGAGGCTACCGAACGCCGCCCCCGGTCACGGCACGGGCGAGCTCCCCGGCGCCCGGCAGGAGGCGCGGCGGGGTCGGCCCCGGGTCGACCGGCGGGCTCTCCCCCGTCGTGCTCCCCGCGGTCGTGCTCCCCTCAGTCGTGGTTGTGCGACTCCGCCTCGATCACGGTGGGCAGGATGGCCAGGGCGGCCACCAGCACGATGCCCAGGACGGCGCCGACGGTGAGGAGGATCTGTGTGATGTCCATGACCACCATGCTCGGCGCGCCGCCACGGCCCCGCATCGGTGCAGGGTCTGGTGCTGACCCCGACCGTGGTCTGGTCCGACCCTGACCGGGCACGACCGTCGCCGTAGGGGACGTCTCGGAGCCGCCCGGCGCGGCCGCCGTCAGAGCCCGCCGCCGGACGTGTCGGGGTTGGAGACGTCGGAGATCACGACCGGGTCGCGCTCGGCCTGGCAGCGCCGGCACACCTGGTAGCGCTGGTGCTCCTCGTTCCACCGGTCCTGCCAGCGGTGGAGACCCAGCCGGCACCGCAGCGGTCGCCCCATCCGGCGAGGCTACCCCCGCGGGTTCACACCGGCCAGGCCAGCCGCCGGGAGGCGGCGTCCCAGAACATCCACTCGTAGCGGGTCGTGACGGCGAAGTGCTCCAGGCAGCGGGCCTCCTCCGCCGCGGACACCTCGAGGGCGTCGGCGACCGCCACCACCTGGTCCACCACCGCGTCGAACTCGGGCGAGCCGTAGGTCTCGATCCAGCGGGCGTACAGCGGGTCGGGCGAGGAGCGCTCGAGCAGCGTGCGCCCCACCTCCCGGTACACCCAGTAGCAGGGCAGCACCGCGGCCACCCCCTCCGCCCAGCTGCCGGTGGCGCACACCGCGGTGAGGTAGGAGGTGTAGGCGGTGGTGGTGGGGCCGGCGCCGATCCGGTCGAGGTCGGCGGGGTCGATGCCCAGCTCGGGCAGCAGCGAGGCGTGCAGCTCGCGCTCGACGTCCACCGCGTTGGCGGCGTGCAACGCGAACATCCGCACCGGCTCCTCGGGCAGCGCCCGGGCCGACAGCAGGGACAGGCAGCGGGAGTAGGCCCGCAGGTAGTGGCTGTCCTGCACGACGAAGTAGCCGAACGACTCCCGCGGCAGGGTGCCCTCGGCCAGCCCGAGCAGGAACGGGTGCTGCAGGATGCGCTGGTAGGTCGGCTCGGCCCGCTGCCACATCCGCTGCGCGAGGGAACCGGTCCGGGTGGTCTGGGAGACGGTGTCGGTGCTCACGGCCGCCCAGTGTGCCGGGTGGCCGGTCCGGGTTCAGAGCGGGGTGAGGGTGTAGCGCAGCGACTGGTACTCCGCGATGCCCTCGGCGCCGCCCTCGCGGCCGAGGCCGGACTGCTTCACCCCGCCGAACGGGGCCGCGGCGTTGGAGAGCACCCCGAGGTTGATCCCCACCATCCCGACCTCGAGCTGGTCGACGACGCGGCGGGCCCGCACCATGTCGCCGGTGCACAGGTAGGACGTGAGCCCGAACTCGGTGTCGTTGGCCAGCGCCACCGCCTCCTCCTCGGTGTCGAAGACGGTGATGGGCAGCACCGGGCCGAACACCTCCTCCGCGCAGATCCGGGCGTCGGCCGGCACGTCGGTGAGCAGCGTGGGCTGCATGAAGTGCCCGGGCCCGTCGAGCGCCTCGCCGCCACGCACCAGGGTGGCACCGCGATCGACGGCGTCCCGCGTGAGCTCCAGGCACTTGGCCACGGCGTCGTCGTCCACCAGCGGCCCGATGGTGACGCCCTCGTCGGTGCCGCGACCCACCACGAGGGCGTCGATCTCGGCGGTCAGCCGCTCGACCAGCGCGTCCGCGATGCCGCGCTGCACCAGGAAACGGTTCGCCGCGGTGCAGGCCTGGCCGATGTTGCGGAACTTGGCCTGCATGGCGGCGGTGACCGTGGTGTCGAGGTCCGCGTCGTCGAAGACCAGGAAGGGGGCGTTGCCGCCCAGCTCCATCGACGTCCGCAGCACGGTCGGGGCGGCCTGCTCCAGCAGGATGCGGCCCACCTCGGTGGAGCCGGTGAAGCTGACCTTGCGCAGCCGCGGATCGGCCATCAGCGGCTTGGTCACCGCCGACGCCGAGGTGGTGGTGACCACGTTGACCACGCCGCGGGGCAGCCCGGCCTGCTCCAGCACCCGGACCGTGGCCAGCGTGGTGAGCGGGGTCAGGGTGGCCGGCTTGAGCACCGTGGTGCAGCCGGCCGCCAGGGCGGGGCCGAGCTTGCGGGTGGCCATGGCCAGCGGGAAGTTCCACGGCGTGATCAGCAGGCAGGGCCCGACCGGGTAGGGCCGCACCACCATGTCGGCGCCGCCCTCGGGCCGGGTGCCGTGGCGCCCCCCGATGCGGACCGCCTCCTCGCTGAACCACCGCAGGAACTCCGCGCCGTAGGTGACCTCCGCGCGGGACTCGGCCAACGGCTTGCCCATCTCGCAGGTCATCAGCCGCGCCATCTCCTCGGCGGAGTCCATGATGGCCTCGAAGGCCGCCCGCAGCAGGTCGGAGCGCTCCCGCGGCGCGGTGGCGGCCCACTCCCGCTGCGCGGCGCAGGCGGCGTCGAGGGCGGCGACGGCGTCCTCGGGACGGGCGTCGGCCACCCGGGCCAGCTCGCTGCCGTCGGCGGGGTCGGTGACGGCCACGGTCCCGCCACCGGTGGCCGGGCGCCACTCCCCGGCGATGAAGAGGTCGGTCGGCACGTCGATCGGCAGGCTGGTCATCTCGGTCCTCCTCGGGCACCGCGGTCGCAGGTGGTCTCCTCGAGTCTGGCACCCGGACGGCCGGCGGCTGACCCGGGCCGGGCCTAGCGTGGGCCTCCCGGCCTCGAGGAGGAGCAGCCATGAGCACCACGCCAGGTCCGCAGCACCCGCCGCGTCCGCAGCACCGGCCGCCCGGCGCGCCGGGGCCGGCCCCCGCCAGGCCGAGCTCGGTCCGCAACGCCGTCGCGCTGATCTGGGTCGGCGCCGGTCTCAGCCTGCTCGGCCTGGTCGCCGCGCTGGCGCAGCAGGGCCAGACGCGCGCCATGGTGGCCGAGGAGCTGGCCCGGCAGGGTCTGCAGGCCTCGCCCGAGCTCATCGACACGACGGTCACGCTGGGGCTGGTGACCGCCGTCGTCAGCGGCCTGGTGGTGACGGCGCTGTGGGCCCTCAACGCCGTGTTCTGCGGCCGGGGCGCGAACTGGTCGCGGATCCTGGCCACCGTGCTCGGCGGCCTCTACCTGGTGAGCGGGGTGCTGTCCCTGACCCAGCCCACCCCCTGGTTCAGCAAGGCGCTCGTCGTGGCCACGATGCTGGTCACCGTCGGCGCGCTCGTGCTGCTGTGGACGAGGTCCTCCAGCGAGTGGTTCCGCGCCGTCGGCGCCCGCCCGGGACCGACCCGCTACGGGCCCGCTCCCGGCCCGGCCTGACCGCCGCTGGAATAGCGGCCCCCGGCCGGCTCCTTGTGCCCACGTGAGCACACCGATGGTCTACGCCCTGCACGAGAACCCGGAGTGGTGGCCGCCCTTCGCCGACGCGTTCGCCGCGGAGGGGGTGCCGGTCACGGAGTGGCTGCTGACCGAGGGCACCCTGGACCTGACCGAGGCGCCGCCGGAGGGCATCTTCTGGTCCCGCCTCAGCGCCTCCTCCCACACCCGCGGGCACGGGCTCTCCAAGGACTACGCGCGCGCCGTGCTGTCCTGGCTGGAGTCGCACGGCCGTCGCACGGTCAACGGCCGCCGGGTGCTGGAGCTCGAGATGAGCAAGGTCGACCAGCTCACCGCGCTGCGCGCGGCCGGCATCGCGGTGCCGCGGACGGTGGCCGCGATCGGGCCCGAGCAGGTGCTGCGGGCGGCGCGGTCGGTGCCGGCGCCCTTCGTGACCAAGCACAACCAGGGCGGCAAGGGTCTGGGCGTCCACCGGTTCGACTCCGTGGAGGAGCTGGCCGAGCACCTCGCCGGCCCCGACGTCGAGCACCCGGTCGACGGCATCACCCTGGTGCAGGAGTACGTGCAGGCGGCGGAACCTCGGATCACCCGCGTCGAGATCGTCGCCGGCGAGCTGGTGTACGCCATCTCCGCCGACACCGCCCGCGGCGGGTTCCAGCTCTGCCCCGCCGACGCCTGCGCCCTCGACCCCGCGACCGGACGACCGGTGGTCCCGCCGGGGGCGACCCTCGCCCCCGACCCGGACCAGGAGCTGTTCACGCTGCGCGAGGACGTGGACCCGGCCCTGGTGCAGCAGTACCTGGCCTTCGCCGACCGGATGGGGCTGGAGGTGTGCGGCATCGAGTTCATCGAGGCCGCCGACGGCCGGGTGCTCACCTACGACGTCAACACCAACACCAACTACAACGCCTCCGTCGAGGCGGTCGCCCCCCGGTCGGGACCGCGGGCGCTGGCCCGCCACCTGGGCTCGCTGGCCGCCCGGCTCCCCTGATCGCGGGGCGGGTGCTCAGCCGGGTGGTCGCAGCACCTGCGCCGCCCGGTCCCGCACCGCCCGGGTCAGCGCGGTCGTGGTCGTCGACCCCAGCCGCCAGTGCTGCCAGTAGAGGGCGACGTCGAGGTGCCCGTCGCCGGGCCACAGCGCGACCAGCTCCCCCTCGGCGAGGGCGTCGCTGATCGTCGGCTCGGGCAGCATCCCCCAGCCGATCCCCAACCGGACCGCCCGCTCGAAGTCGGCGGAGGAGGGGACGCTGGTCACCGGCGGCACCGGTCCCTGCCAGCCCCGGGCGGCCAGCATGGCGTGCTGGGTCGAGTCGCGCCGGTCGAAGACGAGCATCGGGGCCCGGGCCAGGTCGACCTCGGAGCCGGCGCCCCACCGTCGCACCCAGCCGGGAGCCGCCACCGCGAGGTAGCGCAGCGAGCCCAGCGGCACCGTCCGGCAGCCCTGGATGGGCCGCGGGTCGGAGGTGACGGCGGCGATGACGCGTCCCTGGCGGAGCAGGTCGGCCGAGTGCCGCTCGTCGTCACGGAGCAGCTCGAGCACCACGTGCTGGCTCGCCTGGACGTCGGCCACCACGGGCAGGAACCAGGTGGCCAGGGAGTCGGCGTTCACCGCGACGGCCAGCTCCATGGGCGGCCCGTCCGGCTCGGACCCGGCGCGCAGCTCCGCGAGCGCCTCGGCCTGCAGCAGCTCGATCTGGGCGGCCAGCCGCAGCAGCACCTCGCCGCCCTCGGTGGGGCGGACCGGGCGGCTGCGCCGCACCAGCACCTGCCCGACACGGTTCTCCAGGGCCCGGAGCCGCTGGCTCACCGCCGACGGCGTCAGGTGCAGCTCGCGCGCCGCCGCCTCCAGGCTCCCCAGCCGCAGCACGGTGGCCAGCGTGGTGAGGGCGCCGGTGTCGAGGTCCACGGCGCCAACCCTAGATGAAGCAGCGCTTCAGCAACGTCAGGTTCTTTCGTTCGACTGCAGAGCAGGGCGGACCTAGCCTCGTCGCCGTGGACCTCCTCTCCGTCGTGCTGACCGGCTTCCTGAGCGGGGCGGCGCTGATCGTCGCGATCGGTGCGCAGAACGCCTTCGTGCTGCGCCAGGGCCTGCGTCGCGAGCACGTGCTGCCCGTGGTGCTGCTCTGCACCGGAGCGGACGTGGTGCTGATGAGCGCCGGCGCCGCCGGGCTCGGGGTGCTGGTCGAGGCGGCACCGTGGTTCGCGACGGCGGCCCGGGTGGCCGGCGGACTCTTCCTGCTGGGCTACGCCCTGCTCGCGCTGCGGCGGGCCGTGCGTCCCGGCGTCCTGGTGGCCCGCAGCGAGGGCGCCGGCTCCCGCCGGACCGCCCTGCTGACCGCCGCCGCCCTCACCTTCCTCAACCCCCACGTCTACCTCGACACCGTCGTGCTGCTCGGCGCGCTGGCCAACGGTCACGGGGACCGGAGGTGGTGGTTCGTGCTCGGGTCGGCGACCGCCAGCGCGGTCTGGTTCAGCGCGCTGGGCGCGGGGGCGCACCGGCTGAGCCGGTGGCTGGACCGGCCCCGGGCCTGGCGGGTGATCGACGTCGTGATCGGCGTGACCATGCTGGTGCTGGGCGTCACGCTGCTGCTCGGCTGACCCCGGCCCGGACGGCCGCCTCAGCGCCGCGGCGTCCTGGGGTCGATCTCGTGGCTGCCGATCTCGACCCGGCGGTGGAAGACGTACTTGTTGAGCAGCAGGGTGATCACGCCCAGCGCCACGCCGATCAGCATCAGCCAGCCGGCGACCTCGTAGTCGGCGGTGGAGCGGCCCGACAGCGGGCTGGCGAGGTAGGCGCACAGCAGCGCCCCCAGCACCGGGATCACCGCGGGCGTGCGGAAGTGCTGGTGCCCGACCTCGTCGCGGCGCAGCACCAGCACCGCGATGTTCACCACCGTGAACACGCACAGCAGGATCAGCGAGGTGGTGCCAC
Source organism: Auraticoccus cholistanensis (assembly GCF_009742705.1). Classification (GTDB taxonomy): domain Bacteria; phylum Actinomycetota; class Actinomycetes; order Propionibacteriales; family Propionibacteriaceae; genus Auraticoccus; species Auraticoccus cholistanensis. The sequence goes on along the minus strand of NZ_WPCU01000003.1, from coordinate 201,213 downwards.
CCAGGGCGGTCAGGTCGGCCAGCGAGATCAGCGCGAAGGCCAGCACGGTGGTGAACACGATGGCCACCACCGGGGTGCGCCGGCCCGGCAGCACGCGGCCCAGCCCGCGCGGCAGCACGTTCTCGCGCGCCATGCCGTAGAGCAGCCGGCTGGCCATCAGCATGTTGATCAGGGCCGAGTTCGCCACCGCGAACATGGAGATCCAGGCGAACAGCGCGATCGGGAACCCGGGGGCGCCGGCCTCCACCACCTTCAGCAGCGGGGTGGTGCCCTCACCCAGCTCCGCCGGGGAGACCAGGGCCACGGACGAGATCGCCACCAGCACGTAGATCACGCCCGTGATGACCAGGGCGAGGATCATGTACTTCGGGAAGACCCGGCTGGGGTTCTTCGTCTCCTCGGCCATGTTGACCGAGTCCTCGAAGCCGACCATGGCGAAGAAGGCCAGCGCCGTGGCCGCGGTGACCGCGCCGAAGGCGGTCTCACCCTCGGGCACGTTGAACTCGGTCAGCCGGGCCGTCTCGCCCACGCCGCGCAGCAGCGCCCAGGCGCCCACCGCGATGACGATCAGCAGACCGCTGAGCTCGATGCAGGTGAGCACCACGTTGGCCTTCACGCTCTCGCCCACACCGCGCAGGTTGATCAGCGCCACCCCCGTCATGAAGGCCAGCGCGGCGATCAGCAGCACCCACTCCCCCGGCTCGTCCACCCCGATCGCGGCGAACAGGTTGCCGGCGAAGGACTTCGCCGCGCTCGAGGCCGAGGTGAGCCCCGAGCACATCACCGCGAAGGTGACCAGGAAGGTGAGGAAGTGGATCTTGAAGGCCCGGTGCGTGTAGATCGCCGCACCGCCGGCCCGCGGGTACTTGGTGACCAGCTCCAGGTAGCTGAAGGCGGTGAGGAAGGCCACCACGAAGGCGGCCAGGAAGGGCAGCCACACCGCACCCCCCACCTCCGCGGCCACCCGGCCGGTGAGGGAGTAGATGCCCGTGCCGAGGATGTCGCCGACGATGAACAGCAGCAGCAGCCCGGGGCCGATCACCCGCCTGAGCTCGGTGGGCTCCTCCCCCGTGTGCGACGGGGTGTTCGGCTGGGCGGGCCTCGCCCCCACGTTGTCGGCCATCTCGCTCCTCCTCCGGTGTCGGACCAGTCGACCACAGCCCGCAGCCGCTGAACAGGTCCGGGGCCGGGGCGCGCCGTCGGCGCCGTCCACAGGGGCGGGGCGCCGTCCCCAGGGCCACCGCCGGCACGGGTCTGGTCGGTGGCAGCAGACATACTGCACAGCGTGAGCACCGACCAGTCCGAGGCGACGTCCACCGTGCGCGAGGAGGCCCTGGCCCGGCTGCGCGCCCTGACCTCGGCGTCGCGCCCCGGGGTCGAGGTCGACTTCCACCCGGGTCAGTTCGAGGCGGTCGAGGCGCTGGTGCAGGGGCGGCGCCGGGCACTGGTGGTCCAGCGCACCGGCTGGGGCAAGTCGGCGGTCTACTTCGTGGCCAGCATGCTGCTGCGGGCCCGAGGAGCCGGCCCGACGGTCATCGTCTCCCCGCTGCTGGCGCTGATGCGCGACCAGATCGCTGCCGCCGAACGGGCCGGGGTGCGGGCGGTGGCGATCAACTCCGCCAACCAGACCGAGTGGGAGGACGTCGAGCAGCAGCTGCGCGGGGACGCCGTCGACGTGCTGCTGATCAGCCCGGAGCGGCTGACCAACCCCCGCTTCCGCGAGTCGGTGCTGCCCACCCTGCTCGAGCGGCTGGGCCTGCTGGTGGTCGACGAGGCCCACTGCATCTCCGACTGGGGTCACGACTTCCGCCCCGACTACCGCCGGATCGCCGGGATCATCGCGCTCCTGCCGGAGGGGACGCCGGTGCTGGCGACGACGGCCACGGCCAACGAGCGGGTGATCGCCGACGTGGCCGAGCAGCTCGGCGCCCTGCCCGGGCCCGGTGGCGCTCCCCGGCCGGGGTCGGACGGGGTGTTCACCCTGCGGGGGCCGCTGACCCGCTCCTCGCTGCGGCTGGGGGTGCTGCAGCTGCAGAGCGCGCGGCAGCGGCTGGGGTGGCTGCTCACCCACCTGGAGTCGCTGCCCGGCAGCGGGATCGTCTACACCCTCACCGTCTCCGCCGCCGAGGACACCGCCCGCGTGCTGGCCGAGGCCGGCCACGCGGTCCGCGCCTACACCGGCCGGACGGACGCCGCCGAGCGCGAGCAGGCCGAGGGCGAGCTGAAGCGCAACGAGATCAAGGCGCTGGTGGCCACCACCGCGCTCGGCATGGGCTTCGACAAGCCCGACCTCGGCTTCGTGGTCCACCTCGGAGCGCCCTCGTCGCCGGTGGCCTACTACCAGCAGGTGGGCCGTGCCGGGCGGGCCACCGAGCGGGCGGACGTGCTGCTGCTGCCCGGTCCCGAGGACGCCGACATCTGGCACCACTTCGCCACCGCCACCATGCCGAGCCGCAGCAAGGCCGACGCGGTGCTGGCCGCGCTGGAGGAGGCCGGCGGGCCGCTGTCGGTGCCGGCGCTGGAGGCCCGGGTCGACCTGCGCCGCACCCCGCTGGAGCTGCTGCTGAAGGTGCTCTCGGTCGACGGGGCGGTCAGCAACGTGCGGGGCGGCTGGGTCAGCACCGGGCAGGGCTGGCACTACGACGAGGAGCGCTACCGCCGCATCGCCGAGGCGCGCCGGGCCGAGCAGCAGGCCATGCGGGAGTACCAGCAGACGGACCGCTGCCGGATGCAGTTCCTGGTCGAGCAGCTCGACGACCGCGACGCCGAGCCCTGCGGCCGCTGCGACTCCTGCCTGCGGGCCGCCGGTCAGCCGCCCTGGTACCCGACCGAGGTGCCGACGGACTGGGTGCAGCGGGCGGAGTCGGGGCTGAGCCGGGTCGGTGTGGTGATCGAGCCGCGAGCCCAGTGGCCGTCGGGGATGTCACGGCTGGGTCTGCAGCTGTCGGGCCGGATCGCTGCCGGCGAGCAGGCCGAGCCGGGACGGGCGGTGGCCCGGTTGACGGACCTGGGCTGGGGCCAGGCGCTGCGGGGACTGTTCCGCAGCGACGAGCAGGGTCGTCCGGTCGACGCGGAGGTGCCCGCATCGCTGGCGGGCGCCTGCGTGGAGGTGCTGCGGCAGTGGGGGTGGGAGCAGCGGCCGGTGGCCGTGGTCTCGGTCCCCTCGCTCTCACGACCCCGGCTGGTGGCCTCGCTGGCGCAGGGTCTGGCCACGGTGGGGCGGCTGGAGCAGCTGGGGTCCCTGGACCTCGTCGGGGAGCCGGTCAGCGGGCGGGGCGGCAACAGCGCCTACCGGGCGGCGGAGGTGCTGCGCCGCTTCGCCGTCGGCGAGGAGCTGGCCGGACGGCTCCAGCAGCTGGCCGGCCCGGTGCTGCTGGTGGACGACCTCTGCGACTCACGCTGGACGCTGACCGCCGCCGCCCGGCTGCTGCGCCAGCACGGGGCTCCCGCGGTGCTCCCCTTCACCCTCGCCCAGGCGGGCTGAGCGCCGGCCGGCGGCGTGGCCGTCCGGCGTCGGCTCGGGGGCGGTCCTGATCCGCGGCGCGGCCGGCCCTGACGCGACCCCCAGCCGGCGCCGGCGAGGACCCGAGGGGCGCTTCACTGGGAGCACCACGAACCCACACGGAGGGACCCATGACCACCAGCTACCCGCCCGCGACGGTGCGCGCCGACGAGCGCACCCCGGCGGTCCTCGCCCACCTCTCGGCCATCATCGCCATGGTGGTGAGCGCGGGCTGGCTCAGCTTCGTCGGCCCGCTGCTGGTCTGGCTGGTGTACCGCCACCGCAGCGACTTCGTCCGGCGCTCCGCCGCCGGCGCCTTCAACTTCAACCTGTGGGCGTGGCTGCTGTCGGTGCTGGGCTGGATCTGCGCCATCACGGTGATCGCGTTCCCGGTCGCCGTGGTGCTGTGGGTGGTGGCGGCGGTGATGACGGTGGTGTGCCACGTCCTCGGCGCGGTCCGGGCGAGCAACGGCGTGCTCTACACCTACCCCAAGCAGGTGCGGATCCTGCACTGACCCCGGTCGGCGGCGCGCGCCCGGCCGCTCGGGGCAGCGCGCACGTCGCCGCTCAGGGCTGCTCGGTGGACTCGGCCTGCTCGCCGGCGATGTTGACCATCCAGACGATGCCGAACCGGTCGACGCACTGGCCGAACTCGTCGCCCCACATCTGCATCTCCAGCGGCACCTGGATCTCGCCGTCGGCCGACAGCGCCGTCCAGTAGCCGCGCAGCGTCTCGGCATCGTCACCGCTGAGGCTGAGGGCCACGTTCGTGCCCGGCTGGTGCTCCATCCCCGGCGGGGTGTCGGCGGCCATCAGCACGAGGGTGTCCCCGGCCTCCAGCTGGGCGTGCATGACGCCGTCGGCGCCGGGCGCGTCGGGTTCGCCGAACTCGCCGAAGGTGCTGACGCTGAGCTCGCCGCCGAACACCCCCTGGTAGAACTCCATCGCCGCCCGGGCGTCGCCGGCGAAGCTGAGGTACGGGTTGAGTCGGACGGCCATGGTGCGCTCCCGGCGGTTCTGAGGGTCTGGCCCCGGCGTTTTCGAGGGTCCTGCTCGAACGCTAGCGGGGGCGGGTGGGGCCCACCAGGGTTTTCACCGCGTCCGGCTGGTGTAGTCCACGTCGCCGGTGTCGCGGCTCAGCAGCAGCGCCACCAGCGTGATCAGCGCGGTCGCGGTGAGGTAGGCGCCCACCCAGAAGACGCTGCCGTCGGCCGCCGCCCACAGCGCGACGAAGATGGTCGGGGCCACCGCCGCACCCAGGATGCTGGCCACGTTGTAGCTGATCGCGCTGCCGGTGTAGCGCACGCTGGTGGCGAACAGCTCCGGCAGCACGGCGCCCATCGGGCCGAAGGTCAGACCCATCAGCGACAGCCCGACCACCAGCCCGGCCATCACGCCGACGGTGCCGGCGTCGAAGAGGGTCGAGAACACCAGGCCGAAGACGGCGATGGCCGCGGTGACCCCGATCAGCAGCCGCCGGCGGCCGAGCCGCTCCGCCAGCGGGCCGGCGACCAGGGTGAAGACGCCGAAGAACACCACGCCGATGATGAGCATGGTGAGGAAGTCGGTCCGGCTGTAGCCCAGACCGGGCAGGAAGCCGGCGGGGTCGAAGGGACGTCCCGCCGCCTCCGCCGCCGCGCGGGCGGCGTCGACCGTGGCCGGCGTGGTGCCGTAGGTCATGGTGAAGGTGGTCATCATGTAGAAGAGCACGTAGGTGGCCAGCATGATGAAGGTCCCCAGCAGCATCGGCCGCCAGGCGGTGCGGAAGGCGCGGACGAGCGGAACCTGGGCCACCTCCCCGGCGTCGAGGACCTTCTGGAAGGCGGGGCTCTCGATCAGCTTGAACCGCACGTAGAGCCCGATCGCCACCAGCACGATGCTGATCAGGAACGGCACCCGCCAGCCCCACTGCTGGAACTGCGCGGGGCTCAGCGCGAGGCTGAGCACCACGAAGACCCCGTTGGCGAGGATGAAGCCGATGGGCGCACCGAGCTGGGGGAAGGTGCCGTAGACGGCCCGTCGGCCGGCGGGGGCGTTCTCGGTGGCCAGCAGCGCCGCCCCCGACCACTCCCCGCCCAGACCCAGGCCCTGGCAGAAGCGCATCACCACCAGCAGCGCCGGGGCCCAGAACTCCCAGCCGGGGGTGTGGGCGGTGGGCAGGCAGCCGATCAGGAAGGTGGCGATGCCCATCAGCAGCAGCGAGCCGACCAGCGTCCCCTTGCGCCCGATGCGGTCCCCGAAGTGGCCGAACAGGATGGAGCCGACCGGACGGGCCACGAACGCCACCCCGAACACGGCGAGGGAGGCGAGCAGCCGGGAGGTCTCGTCGGCGCCGGTGAAGAAGAGCGAGGGGAAGACCAGGACGGCCGCGGTGGCGTAGGCGTAGAAGTCGAAGAACTCGATCGAGGTGCCGATCAGGCTGGCCACGATCACCCGGCCCCGCGGGTTCGTGGGGCCGACGGTCTCGCTCGTCGGTGTGGTGTGCTCGGTGGCCATCGGTTCTCCTGCCTGCGCCCCGCGGTGGGACGTGCCGACCCAGGCTGCCACCTCCGGACACCGCCGGGCCCCACGTGGACACCGCCGGGCGCAGCACCGGCGGCATGCGAAGACCCCCGCCCGGATCGCTCCGGACGGGGGTCTTCGGGCTGCCGAACAGGCACCCCGTGGGGTGCGCGAGAGAGGATTTGAACCTCCACGTCCCTAAGGACACTGGCACCTGAAGCCAGCGCGTCTGCCGTTCCGCCACTCGCGCTCGATCCACAGCCCTGCGTGAACCGGCCGTGGAACTCTAGCACGGCTCGGGCCGGGAAGACGATTCGGGCCTCGTCCTCCCACGGTCGGACCGGCTGGCCCGCTACCGTCGCACCGGGGTCCGAACCCGGGCGCACGCCTGCGCTCGGGTCGCCGCACGACGCGGCCCCCGCATAGGATCAGGGCTGGTCCGGCGTGCGAGAGGAGGGTCATGGGCGTTTTCGACCGGTTCGAGAAGCGGATCGAGGGAGCGGTCAACGGCGTCTTCGCGCGCGCCTTCAAGGGTGACGTCCAGCCGGTGGAGATCGCCGCGCGGCTGCAGCGCGAGCTCGACTCCGAGGCCAAGCTGATGTCGCGCGACCGCCGGCTGGTGCCCAACGAGTTCATCATCGGGCTCAGCGAGCACGACTACGAGCGGCTGACCCCCTACGGCAAGACCCTCACCGGTGAGCTGATCCCCGAGCTGCGCCGCCACGCCCAGGAGCAGGGCTACGTCTTCAACGGGCCCATCATGATCCACTACGAGCTGGACGACTCCCTGCCCACCGGCCGCTTCACCGTGGCCTCGGAGGCCGTCGCCGGGGTGGACGCCGACCGGCCCGCCACCACCACCCAGATCAACCGCGCGCAGCTGGTCCTCGAGGTCAACGGCATGCGCCACCCGCTGGTGCCGCCCGGCCTGGTGATCGGGCGCGGCACCGAGGCCGACCTGCGGATCAGCGACCCCGGCATCTCGCGGCGCCACGCCAAGATCGACGTGCGCGGCAGCGGGGCGGACCTGTTCATCGAGATCAACGACCTCGGCAGCACGAACGGCATCGTGGTGAACGGCCAGCGGGTGCGCTCCGCGCGGCTGGACGCGGGCTCACGGATCGAGATCGGGTCGACCCGGATGCTCGTGCACGCCCCTGCGGGGAGCTGAGCGTGTCCGAACTCGTCGTCACCTTGCTCAAGGTGCTCTTCCTGGCGCTGCTGTGGGTCTTCATCCTCTCCGCCGCCTCCGTCATCCGCACCGACCTCTTCGGCCGCACCGTGCAGGCCAGCGAGCTCCCCCAGCAGCTGGAGCAGCCGCACCGGCCCCGCGGGCGGCGCCGGGCCAAGCAGACCCCCAGGGCGGTGGAGGTCACCAACGGCAACAAGCAGGGCCTGCGGGCCGACCTGTTCTCCGGACCGGTGCTGATCGGGCGCAGCTCCGACTGCGCCATCCTGCTCGACGACGACTACGTCTCGACCCGTCACGCCCGCATCGACGCCGACAGCTCCGGCGGGTACTACGTCGAGGACCTCGGCTCCACCAACGGCACCTACGTCAACGGCCAGCGGATCACCGCCCCCACCACCATCACCCTGGTCGACAGCGTGAGGATCGGTCGCACGGTGCTGAAGCTGGTGAGCTGATGAGCCTGCAGCTGCGCTACGTAGCCCACTCCGAGGTCGGTCTGGTCCGCAAGAACAACCAGGACTCCGGCTACGCCAGCCCGACCCTGCTGGTGGTGGCCGACGGGATGGGCGGCGCCGCCGCCGGCGACCTGGCCTCCGCGGTCGCGATCGCCGAGGTCAAGGCCGCCGACGCCGAGCTGCGGCAGGCCGCCGAGGCCGCCCGGGAGGGCACCGACGAACCGCCCCGCGACCCGGAGCCGCCCGTCGCCGGGCCAGACGGGACTGGCACGGACGGGACTGGCACGGGCGGGACTGGCACGGGCGGGGCCGAGGGCGAGCCCGAGCCGGTCGACCCCAACGAGGTGCCGCTGGCGGTCGACGAGATGCTCGGTTCGCTGGCCGGGATCGTGGCCCGCGCCAACGACCGGATCGCCGACCTGGTGGCCGCCGACCACTCCCTGGAGGGGATGGGCACCACCCTCGACGCCGGCATGTTCGACGGCGAGCACCTGGCGCTGGCCCACATCGGCGACTCGCGGGTGTACCTGCTGCGCGACGGCGTGCTGCAGCGCCTCACCCACGACCACTCGTGGGTGCAGAGCCTGGTCGACGACGGCCGGATCAGCCCCGAGGAGGCGGCCTACCACCCGCACCGCTCGCTGCTGCTCAAGGTGCTCAACGGCCAGCCCGCCAACGACCCCGACCTGAGCACCCACCGGCTGCGCGCCGGCGACCGGCTGCTGTTCTGCTCCGACGGCCTCTGCGGTCTGGTCGACGACGCGGTGATGGAGCCGCTGCTCGCCGTCCCCGACCCCGAGGAGGCGCTGCGGCTGCTGCTGGCCGAGGCCCACGCCGAGGGCGGCATCGACAACATCACCATCCTGATCGCCGACCTGGTCGAGGCCGGCGACGACCCCGAGCTGGCCGACGTGATGGTGCTCGGCGCGGCCGGCTCCACCGACATCCCCGACGTCTCGGTCCGCCCCCAGACCATCGACCTGGGCGACGGCGACGACGACGGCGAGGACGACCTCGACGCCCCCAGCGCCCCGCTGCCGGCCACCCCGCGGACCGTGAGCACCCCCGTCAGCGCGACCTCCCCCGACCCCGAGTCCGACCGCTACGCCCTGCAGGCCCCGCCGCCCGCCCGCCGCCGCGTGCTCCGCGTCGTGCTGACCCTGCTGCTGGTCGTGGTGCTGCTGGGCGGGGCGGCCACCGGGGCCGTGCTGTGGGGCCGGACCCAGTACTTCGTCGGTCCGGCCGACGACCGCATCGCCATCTACCGGGGGCTGCCCGACGAGATCGGCGGGCTGGCCCTGAACCAGGTCTACGAGATCCAGCAGACCGCCATCGCCGACCTGCCGCTGCTGTACCAGGAGCAGGTCCGCGCCACCATCGAGGTGAACAGCCTGGCCGCGGCCCGGACCACCGTCGCCGAGCTGGCCGAGGTCTCGCAGGAGTGCATCCGCCAGCGCGAGGAGCGGGCCGAGGCCACCACCGAGCCCACCCCACGGCCCTCGACCCCCGCACCCGACGAGACCGAGCCGCCCTCCCCCGGCCCGACCGGGAGCACCCCGCCGCCGCCCGAGGACGGGACCTGCTGATGGCGTTGCTCAGCGAGGTCCCCAGCGTCGTGATGGTGCACCGCAAGCGCCGCAACGTCGAGCTGGTGATGATCCTGTTCGCGCAGGCGGTCGGTCTGGGCGCCTACGCGCTGATCCACCTCAACCAGTCCGCCCGGCTGCCCGACGAGCTGCCGGTGGTGGCGGGCCTGTGGTTCGGGCTCGGCCTGGTGGCGCACCTGGTGGTGCGGCTCCGGCTGCCCTACGCCGACCCGCTGCTGCTGCCCTGCGTGCTGCTGCTCAACGGCCTCGGCCTGGCCATGATCCACCGCATCGACCTGATCAACGAGCCGCCGACGTCCGGCGCCACCCAGCAGCTGATGTGGACCGCGCTCGGGGTGGCGCTGCTGGTGCTGACGGCGCTCGTGCTGCGCGACCACCGTCCGCTGATCCGCTTCACCTACACCCTCGGGCTGGCCGGCATCGCGCTGCTGCTGCTGCCGCTGCTGCCGGTGATCGGCACCTCGCAGTTCGGCGCCCGGATCTGGATCACCGTGGCCGGTTTCTCCTTCCAGCCGGCCGAGGTGGCCAAGGTGGTGCTGGCCATCGCCTTCTCCTCCTACCTGGTGGAGAAGCGCGACGTGCTGGCGCTGGCGGGGTGGCGGGTGCTCGGCCTCGACCTGCCCCGCGCCCGCGACCTCGGCCCGATCCTGCTGGTCTGGCTGGCCAGCCTGCTGGTGCTGGTCTACCAGCGCGACCTGGGGACGTCCCTGCTGTTCTTCGGGCTGTTCGTGATGATGCTCTACGTCTCGACCGAGCGGCCCGGCTGGGCGGTGCTGGGGACGGCCATGTTCGCCCTCGGCGCGGGGGCGGCCGTGCTTCTCGCCGACCGGGTCGGGCAGCTGGCGCACGTCAGCGTGCGGATCGACTCCTGGCTGCACCCCTTCGACGACATCGACCAGAACGGGCAGATCATCGCCGCCCAGTTCGGGCTGGCCTGGGGCGGCCTGCTGGGCACCGGGCTCGGGCTGGGCCGACCCGGGCTGACCCCGCTGGCGCGCAGCGACTTCATCGCCGCCGCGGTCGGCGAGGAGCTGGGGATGGCCGGCCTGATGGCGGTGATCACCGTGTACGGGATCGTCGTCGCCCGCGGGCTGCGCACCGCACTCGCCGCCAAGGACCAGTTCGGCACCCTGCTCGCCACCGGTCTGTCGTTCGTGCTGGCGCTGCAGGTCTTCATCATCATCGGCGGCGTGACACGGCTGCTGCCGCTGACCGGCCTGACCACGCCGTTCATGTCCCAGGGAGGGTCGTCGATGATCGCCAACTGGGTGATCGTCGCGCTGCTGCTGGTGATCAGCCACCAGACCCGCAAACCCGCCGCCACCCGGCTCGAGCCCTCGCCGGACGCGGAGGAGACGCAGGTGATCGGCCGGGACCGGGCCGGAGCAGGAGGTCGTCGGTGAACCGTCCGATCCGCCGGGTGGCGGTGGTGTGCATGCTGCTGTTCGCGCTGCTGCTGGGCAACGGCACCTACCTGATCGTCGTGCGTCAGGACGCCCTCAACGCCCACCCGAACAACCGGCGGGTCCGCGACGCCGAGTTCGCCCAGGACCGCGGGGGCATCCTGGTGGCCAACACGCTGATCGCCGAGACCGTCGAGTCCGACGGCGACTTCCGCTACCAGCGGGTCTACCCCGACCCGGAGGCCTACGCCCACGTGACCGGCTGGTACTCCTACGACCGGGCCCGCTCCGGGCTGGAGGAGACCTACAACACCGAGCTGGCCGGCACCGACGACTCGCTGTTCGTGCGCCGGTTGGTGGACCTGGTCACCGGACGCACCCCGCAGGGCGCCAGCATCACCACCACCATCAACCCCGAGGCGCAGCGGGCCGCCGCCGAGGCGCTGGGCGACCGCAAGGGCGCCGTGGTGGCGCTGGACCCGCGCACCGGCGCCGTGCTGGCCCTGGTGAGCCACCCCAGCTACGACCCCAACGCCATCGCCAGCCACGACATCGGCGAGGCCGACCAGGCCTACACCCAGCTGGCCGAGGACGAGGACCGCCCGCTGGCCAACCGGGCGGCCCGCGAGATCTACCCCCCGGGCTCGACCTTCAAGCTGGTGACCGCGGCGGCGGCGCTGGAGGCCGGCTGGGAGCCCGACACCGAGACCGACAGCCCCGACCGGCTGCAGCTGCCGGGCACCGAGACCTACCTGCCGAACCAGACCGACTGCGGCGGGGACGAGGTCACCCTGGACCAGGCCCTGCAGGTGTCCTGCAACACCGCCTTCGCCAACCTCGGTGTCGAGCTGGGCGCCGACGCGCTGCGCGAGCAGGCCGAGGCGTTCGGGTTCGAGACCCGCCACCTGGCCGACCTCAACGGGGTGGCCAGCCGCTTCCCGGAGAACCCCGACGACGCGCAGACCGCGCTCAGCGCGATCGGCCAGTTCGAGGTGGCCGCCTCCCCGCTGCAGATGGCCATGGTGGCCGCCGGGATCGCCAACGACGGCGTGGTGATGGAGCCCTACCTGGTCGACCAGGTGCGCGCCCCCAACCTCTCGGTGCTGCGGCAGACCCGTCCCCAGGAGCTCGGCCGGGCGATGTCGGCGGAGAACGCGGCGAAGCTGCAGCAGATGATGGTCGACGTCGTCGAGGAGGGCACCGGCGCGAACGCCCGGCTCGACGGCGTCGAGGTCGGCGGCAAGACGGGCACCGCGCAGACGGACCTGGAGCGCAACCCCTACGCCTGGTTCGTCTCCGCCGCGCCGATGGACGACCCGCAGGTGGCGGTGGCGGTGTTCATCGAGGACGCCGACATCGCGCGCAACGACATCGCCGGCGGACGGCTGGCCGCGCCGATCGCCCGCGCGGTCACCCAGGCGGTGGTCGAGTGAGCCGCCCCACCACCCGCCAGCACAGCATCCGCCGGCCCTGCGCCCGCCCCCTGATCCCCCGCCTCACCGGCGACCGAACCGCCTGCCAGGCCGCTGCCCCCGCAGCGAGGAAGGACCGCACCCGATGACGCTGCTCGGAGATCGCTACGAGCTCGGGGACCCCCTGGGCCGCGGCGGGATGGCCGACGTGCGCCGCGCCACCGACACCCGCCTGAACCGCCAGGTGGCGGTCAAGCGGCTGCGGGCCGACCTCGCCGCCGACCCCACCTTCCAGGCCCGGTTCCGCCGGGAGGCGCAGTCCGCGGCCGGGCTCAACCACCCCAACATCGTCGCCGTCTACGACACCGGCGAGGACTTCGACGAGCGGGCCGGCGTGGCCGTCCCCTACATCGTGATGGAGCTGGTCGAGGGCTCGACGCTGCGCGACGTGCTCCGCGACGGCCGCAAGATCATGCCCGAGCGGGCGCTGGAGATCATGCAGGGCGTGCTGGAGGCCCTCAGCTACAGCCACCGGGCGGGCATCGTGCACCGCGACATCAAGCCCGCCAACGTGATGCTGACCCCCAACGGCACCATCAAGGTGATGGACTTCGGCATCGCCCGCGCGGTCGCCGACACCTCCGCGACGATGACCCAGACGGCGGCGGTCATCGGCACCGCGCAGTACCTCTCGCCCGAGCAGGCCCGCGGCGAGACGGTGGACGCCCGCAGCGACATCTACTCCGCCGGCTGCCTGCTGTACGAGCTGCTGGTGGGTCGCCCGCCCTTCATCGGCGACTCCCCGGTCAGCGTGGCCTACCAGCACGTCCGTGAGCAGCCCACCCCGCCCAGCCAGCTCGACCCGGTGATCACCCCGGCCATCGACGCCGTGGTGCTGACCGCCCTGGCCAAGGACCCCGAGGCCCGCTACCAGAGCGCGCGGGAGTTCTCCGACGACCTGGGCCGTCTCCTGGCCGGCGAGGAGCTGACCACCGTGCTCCCCGCGGCGGCGGCCATGCCGGCCGCCGACAACGCCGCCACCCAGCTGCTCGGCGGCACCCCCACCCCCGTCCCGGTGGGCGGGCTCACCCCGGGCAGCGCCGGGTCGGCGGACGACCAGCTGCCGGTCGGGCAGATGAGCGAGGAGGAGGACGAGCCCACCCGCAAGGGCCCGTGGATCCTGATCGCCGTGCTCGCCCTGCTGGTGATCGCCGGCGCGGTCGCCGGGGCCATCTGGCTGCTGGACGGCAGCGGCCGGGCCCAGGACGACCCCAGCGCCGCCCCGAGCGTCCAGCTGGTGACCGTCCCCGACGTCTTCGACCGGACCGAGGCCGACGCCCGCGAGGCCGTCGAGGCGCTCGGGCTGGAGCTGGAGGTCGACCGCGTCAACGGCGAGGACGACGAGACCGTCGGCCGGGTGACCAACCAGGACCCCAGCCCCAACGAGCAGGTCCAGCCCGACAGCACCGTCACGGTCGAGGTCAACATGGGCCCGGCGGAGGCGCAGATCCCCAGCAACCTCGTCGGCCAGAGCCTGGACGAGGCCCGCGACGCCCTGCGTGAGGCGGGCTTCGAGGACGTCAAGGTGGAGGAGGCGACCAACGAGCCCCCGGACGCCCAGGCCGAGGAGGTCCTCGAGGTCACCCCCGCCGAGGGCAGCGAGGCGCCGCTGGAGACCGAGGTGACCCTGGTGGTGGCGACCGGCGAGAGCGAGCTGCCGGACTGGAGCGGCCTGAACCGGGCCGGCGTGCAGCAGAACGCCGAGCAGCTGGGCTTCACCGACGTGCAGTTCGAGGACCGTGAGAGCGACGAGGTCGACCCCGGGCTCGTCGTCGGCACGGATCCCGAGGCCGGCACCACCATCGACCGGGACGACCGGGTCGTGGTCTACCTGGCCACGGAGCCGGAGGAGCCCGAGCCCAGCCAGTCGGCACCGGCGCCCAGCGCCACCCCGGGCGCCACCCCCGACGAGGACGAGGACAGCCCCTCGCCGTCGGCCTCGCAGTCACCGCGCTGAGCCCGGACGCACCGCGGCCCCCGACCTGAGGTCGGGGGCCGCTGCCGTGCTCGGGGTCAGCGCCAGAGCGTGGAGATGACGAAGGCGCTGGCCATCAGACCCATGCCGATGAGGATGTTCCAGTCGCCGAGGTCGCTGATCAGCGGGACCATCGAGCCGGCGATGTAGTAGACCACCAGCCACGCCACGCCGAGCAGGCCGACGGTGATGAAGACCGGAGGCACCCAGCGACGGCTGCCGGGGGCCTTGACGGCGGCCGCGGCCGCGCCCCGCTCGCGCTTGCGCCGGGTGGCGACGTTCTTGCGGGCCTTGGATTCGGGCACCAGTCCTCCTTGGTCCCAGCGGGCCTGGGTTCGGTGGGTAGCGTAGTCACTGGTTTCCCAGTTGGCACGTCGCCACCGGGGCGGGGCGTGACCGGCCCCGCCGGCACCGGCTGCGCGGGAGGAGGAGGTGGGCGTGCGCGAGCCGCTGTGGCGCCGGGCCCGGAGCCGCCTCACCTCCCGGGTCCGCGGCGACCGGCCCACCCTGCGGCGGCGGCTGCTGACGCTCACGGTGTGCTTCGCGGCCGGGCTGATGATCACCGTGTCGGCGATCAACGCGCGGGGCACCGACCTGCGACCCGCCCGCAACACCGACCTGGCCGACCTCGTCCGCAGCGAGTCGGCCCGCAACTCCGACCTCGCCGCCGAGGTGGCCGAGATGCGCGCCGAGGTGGACCGGCTGACCGCCGCCTCGGGCACCGTGCCCGCCGACACGGAACGGGCCTCCGAGCTCTCCCGCCAGGTCGGGCTGGAGCCGGTGGCCGGGCCGGGGGTGACGGTGACCCTGACCGACGCCCCGGTCAGCATCGACCCCGTCGGCGTGGACGGGGACCTCCTCGTGGTGCACCAGCAGGACATCCAGGCCGTGGTCAACGTGCTGTGGCAGGGCGGCGCGGAGGCCATGACCATCCAGGGCCAGCGCGTCATCCCCACCACCGGCATCAAGTGCGTCGGCAACACCGTGGTGCTGCACGGTGTGCCCTACGCCCCGCCGTACGTCATCTCCGCGGTGGGTGAGCCGGGGGCGCTGGAGGCGGCCCTCGCCGGCTCCCCGCAGGTCGGCATCTACCGGCAGTACGTCGAGGCCTACGGCCTGGGCTACGCCCAGCGGACCGAGTCCCGCCTGGAGCTGCCCGGCTTCACCGGCGGGACGACGCTGAGCTGGGCCGGACCCCGCCGCGACAGCTGAGGGCGCCCGGGCCGCCGCTCGCTCAGGCGGCGGCCATGGCCCAGCGGACGGCCGCGGTCGCGCCCACCCCCAGCGCCCGGCCGACCCGACGGCCCGGCCAGGTCAGCCCCAGCATCTCCCGGGCCCAGGACGGCAGCAGCACCACCGCACCCGCTGCCAGCCCGGCGTAGCCGGGTCGGGCCGGGGCGGGCAGGGGTGCCTCGCGCAGCAGGAACCGGGCGGCGTCGCGGGCGGCCTCGCCGACCTCCAGCTCGGGGCGGAAGGCCTCCAGCCGCTGGTCGAGCTCGGCGCGGGTGGTGGGCGGGTCGGTCACCCCCAGCAGCCGGGCGGCCACCCCGGTCTGGCTCACGTAGGTGTCGGCCTCGGCGTCGGTCAGCGGGGTGGTGGCGTAGGCCTGGAAGGCGGTCAGGAAGCTGTCGACCTCGGCCAGGTGCACCCAGCCGAGCAGCTCGGGGTCGCCCGCGCGGTAGGGCCGTCCCCGCTCGTCGCGGCCCCGGACGCGCTCGTGCACCCGACGCACGCGCGCCACGGCCGCCTCGGCGTCGGGCACGGTGCCGAAGGTGGTGGTGGCCACGTAGTCGCTGGTGCGCTGCAGCCGTCCCCAGGGATCCCCGCGGTAGCCGCTGTGCCCCGCCACCCCGGCCATGGCCAGCGGGTGGAGCGACTGCAGCAGCAGCGCAGCCAGCCCGCCGGGGAACATGGACGCGTCGGAGTGCACCCGCCAGATGGGGTCGGCGGGGGTGAACCACCGCTCCCCCGGCGTGCCCCAGATCTGCTCGGCGCGCTCCTCGGCGTCCTCGCCGGCGACCCGGGAGCGGATCAGCCGACCGAGCGAGGAGCGCACCAGCGGGACCACTAGAGGGCCATGAGCGGGCTCAGCCCGGCGGCCCGGGCCGGCGCGTCGGTGTCCCCGCAGGTGGCCAGCCAGTTGGCCAGCATCTGGTAGCCGCCCTCGGTGAGCACGGACTCGGGGTGGAACTGCACCGCCTCGACGGGGAGCTCGCGGTGCCGCACGGCCATGATCACCCCGGTCTCGGTCCGCGCGGTGACCTCGAGGACGTCGGGCAGGGTGTCGGGCGCGATGGCCAGCGAGTGGTAGCGGGTGGCGGTGAAGGGGCTGGGCAGGCCGGCCAGCACGCCGCGGCCCTCGTGCAGCACCGGCGAGGTCTTGCCGTGCAGCAGCTCGGCGGCCCGGTCGACCACGCCGCCGTAGGCCACGGCGATCGACTGCAGGCCCAGGCACACCCCGAAGACCGGCAGCCGGCCGCCGTGGCTGCGGACCACGTCGACGCAGACGCCGGCGGACTCGGGGGTGCCCGGACCGGGTGACAGCAGCACGCCGTCGTAGCCGTCGGCCCAGTCCGGGTCGGCGAACCGCTCGTCGTCGTTGCGCCAGACGTCCACCTCGGCCCCGATCTGGGACAGGTAGTGCACGAGGTTGTAGACGAAGGAGTCGTAGTTGTCGACGACGAGGATCCTGCTCATGGGACCATTCTCCCCCACCGGACCAGCCCGTGCAGCCGGGTCAGATCCCGGCCGCCTCACGGGGGAAGCGGAGCACCGCCGCGACCGGCGAGCCGTCGACGAGGTCCTTCTGGCGCACGGCCCGCACCCTGCCGCCGCTGCGCAGCACCCGCACCACGATGTCGTCGACCAGGTTGTGGGTGGCCGGACCGGGCTCGGGGGCCGGACGGATCTCGCCGTCGTCGCCGACCTCGCCCTCCTGGACGGCGTCCATGTCGAACCAGAGCTCCTCGACCGCCGCGGCGACGGTGGCCCGGGCCACGTCGGCCAGCGAGCTGGTGGCGCGGCCGGCGCTGCGACGGGTGCCGAACAGCTCGCGCCAGGCCTCCACCTCGGCGCGGTGCTGCTCGTGCAGGATCTCCCGGGCGCGGGCGTCGACGGAGTCCGGGTCGAGGGAGGAGGGGTGGACGTCGATGCGGGCCGGCAGCAGGTGCTCGTACTCGTTGACGGCGCGGTAGGCGGCGTCCAGCTCGGGCGTGGCGGCCAGGATCAGCGGCAGCCCGCCGCTGGCCCGCAGCCGGGGCAGCACGGCCCGCTGGACGATCCGGGCGAACCCCTCCCGCTGGTGCCGGTCGCTGGGGGTGGCGCGCTGGTCGGCGCGGCCGTCGTTGTCGGTGACGGCCAGCGCGGCGCTCAGCTCGTCCTGGTCCAGCTCGAGCGGGATCTGCCGGGCGCGGTGGTCGGCGCCCAGGCCGTAGAGGGTGACGTCGTGGGTGGCCAGCGCGAGCACGTAGGCCCCGTGGCGGAACGCGTTGGCACGCAGCAGGGCCCCGACGTCGAAGCGGTCGCCCACGGACACGTGCGGGGTGAGCCGGTTGGCCAGCCGGAAGGTGCGGGCCCTCCCGTCGGAGGCGAAGATGGCCAGCGAGTTGGCCTGGTGCTCCCAGAAGCCGTGGTCGTCGACGAGCTCGCGGATCGGGGCGACGGCCTCGCGGGCCTCGCGCGCCGAGGCGCCACCGGACTCCAGCTCGCGCTCGGCCTGCCCGGCCGCGTTGCGCAGCGCGATGCGGATGGCTTCGTGGTCGGCGGGGATGGGTGAGGACTCGAGGTAGATCGTGACGCTGGCCGGGTGGCGGGCGTCGAGCAGCTGGTCGAGGTCCTCTTGGGTGATTGGGTCGACTGTGAGCATGGTCGTGACCTACCCGGGCCCGGGGGCGGGAAACGTCAGCCCGGGGTCGCGGCGGCGTGTCCCAGCAGCTCGTCGGCGGCATCGCTGAGCACCTGCCAGGTGCGTTCCACGTCGGCCGCGGTGGTCTGCCAGCCGCCGACGGCCCAGCGCAGCACCGTCCGACCCGACAGCTGGGTGTGACTCAGGTAGGCCTCCCCGGAGGTGTTGACCGCCGTCATCAGCGCAGCGGTCAGCCGGTCGGCCTCGGCGTCGGGGAGCCGGGCACCGGAGGCGTCGGCCGCCAGCCGGAAGGCGACCAGCCCGAGGCAGGGCGGTGCGGCGGGTGTGAAGCGGGGGTCGGCGTCCACCAGCCCGGTGACCCGGGCCGCCTGGGCGACACCGGCGCGGAGGTGGGCACGGAGCCCGGACAGCCCGTAGCTGCGCAGCACCGTCCACAGCTTGACCGCGCGGAACCGGCGTCCGAGCTGCGGGTGCCAGTCGCGGTAGTCGACCACGGCACCAGACTCGCTGGCCGGGTTGCGCAGGTACTCCGGCAGGATCGACAGGGCCCCGACCAGGGCGCTGCGGTCGCGGACCCAGAAGCTGCTGCAGTCGAAGGTGGTCAGCAGCCACTTGTGCGGGTTGGTGACGTAGGAGTCGGCGTGCTCGGCCACACCGGCGTTGACCCAGGCGTGCTCGGGGCAGAGCGCGGCCACCCCGGCCCAGGCGGCGTCGACGTGCAGCCAGGCACCGTGGCGGTGGGCCAGCGCCCCCATCTCGGTCACCGGGTCGACCGCACCGGTGCCGGTGGTGCCCACGCAGGCCTGCACCATCACCGGGACGCGACCGGCGGCCACGTCGGCCTTGAGCGCCTCGGCCAGGGCGGCGACGTCCAGCTGCTGGGTCCAGGCATCGACGTCGATGGTCCGCACGGCTCGCTCGCCCAGCCCGCTCATCATCGCGGCCTTCTGCAGCGAGGAGTGGGCCTGGCTGGAGGCGTAGACCGTGTAGCGGCCGGACTCGACGCCCTCGGTGCGGGCGCGTCCGCCGGTGGCCCGGTGCAGGGCGGCCAGCAGCGCGGTGAAGGTGGCGGTGGAGGCGGTGTCTTGGATGACGCCGCCTCCGGCGCCCGGGCTGCCGTCCTCGCGGCGGTGGCAGAAGGCCTCGGACAGGCCGAGGGCGCGGGCCAGCTGGTCCAGCACCACCTGCTCGAGCTCGGAGACCGACGGGCTGGTCGCCCACAGCATCCCTTGGGCGCCGATGCCGCTGCTGAGCAGGTCACCCAGCACGGCGGCCGGTGACGAGTTGGCCGGGAAGTACGCGAAGAACCGCGGGTGCTGCCAGTGCGTGAGCCCGGGGACGAGGAGCCGGTCGACGTCGGAGAGCACCTGCTCCAGGGGCTCCGGGTCGTCGGGGATCGGACCGTCGACCGCCTCCGCCACGCTGCCCGGCTCGACGGTGGAGAGCACCGGCCGCTCCCCCACCGTCGCCCAGTAGTCCGCGATCCAGTCGATGACCTTGTGCGCCTCGGTGCGGAACTGCTCCGCGCTCAGGTGCGGCGCCTGCTGCTGCTCGCTCACCCGGGCAACGTAGCCGCGCACCCCGACCCGGTCACACCCGTCCGTCACCAGCGCATCCAGCCGGCCTGCAGTGTCCGGTATGACATCTGGCCGGAAGTACCCGGCCGGACGTCGTACTGGGGCGCTCGCGCGGACGCTCCGGCGCTGGGCTCGGCGGTCAGCCGGTGAGCAGAACTTTTCGTTCCCTCCGTCGGTCGCCGTTCGGCACCGCCGGGAGCCAACTTGCTCACGAGCGCAGAGCCGCCACAACCCCTGTGCCTGTGAGAGGGCCATGAACGCCGGGGGTCCCGACCCAGTGCCCGCGAGTTGTGGCCACCGACCTGAGCCTCCTGCGATAGTGACGGAACCACAATGCGATGAGAGGGAGAGATGGCCCCGCAAGGCTTCGCCGACAAGGTCGCGTTCATCTGGAAGGTGGCGGACAAGCTGCGCGGCACCTTCAAGCAGCACGAGTACGGCTCGGTCATGCTGCCGTTGCTGGTGCTGCGCCGGATGGACGCCGTGCTGGCACCCACCAAGGAGGTGGTGCTGGAGAGCTTCCAGGGCCTCACGAACCCATCGCAGGGTCAGGACGCGATGCTCAAGGCGCTCACCGGCACCGGCTTCTACAACACCTCCCCGCTCACCTTCGCCACGCTCCTCAACGACGACAAGAACTTGGCCGAGAACCTCGCCGGCTACATCCGGCGACTCTCCCCAGACGCCCAGGCGGTGATCGAGGCCTACAGTTTCGACGACAAAGTGGTGCGGATGGAGCGCGCCGGGATTCTCTACGGCGTTGTGGCTGACTTCGCCGACCTCGACCTGCGGCCCGTCGTGGTCAGCAACGAGGCGATGGGCTACATCTTCGAGGAGCTGCTGCGGAAGTTCTCCGAGATGAGCAACGAAACCGCGGGTGAGCACTACACCCCCCGCGAGGTGATCGCGCTGATGGTCGACCTCCTGCTCACGGGGAAGACACTGGCTGAGCTGACCGAGAACCCACGGCCGGTGCGCACCGTCTACGACCCCGCGGCCGGGACCGGCGGCATGCTGATGGGAGCGCTGCACGGCATCCAGCACGCCAACGACGCCGCCCACGTGCAGGTGTACGGGCAGGAGATCAACGACGAGACGTGGGCCATCGCCCAGTCGGACCTGATGATCCAAGGCGTGCCGGCGGACCGCATGCAGCGGGGCAACACCCTCACCCAGGACGCCTACGCCCACCAGACCTTCGACTTCATCCTGGCCAACCCGCCGTACGGCGTCGACTGGAAGGGCTACGCTGCCCCGATCAAGGCCGAGCACCAGTCGCTCGGCTTCCACGGACGCTTCGGCGCCGGACTGCCAAGGGTGTCTGACGGGTCGCTGCTCTTCTTGCAGCACATGCTGTCGAAGATGAAGCCGGCTGGGTCCCGGGTGGCGATCGTGCTATCGGGCTCGCCGCTGTTCTCCGGACAGGCCGGGTCTGGTGAATCGGAGATCCGCCGCTGGATCCTCGAGAACGACTGGCTCGAGGGCATCGTCGCCCTGCCGGACCAGATGTTCTACAACACCGGCATCTCCACCTACGTGTGGCTGCTGACCAACGACAAGGCCAACGCCGACCGCGGTCTGGTGCGGCTCGTTGACGCCCGCGAGCTCGGAACCAAGATGCGCAAGTCACTCGGCGACAAGCGCAAGGAGCTCACCCCGGACGCCATCGCCGAGATCGCCCGGCTGTACGGCGGCGCGCTGGACGAGTACGCCGAGGATCCCCGGGTGAAGGTGCTGACACGGGAGACCTTCGGGTTTCAACGGATCACGGTCGAGCGCCCGCTGCGGCGCCGGTGGGAGGTGACACCTGAGGCGGTGGCGGCCGAGCCCTTCGACCAGTTCGCGAGCTTGGTCGGGCGCCGGTTCGACACCGAGGCGGCGCTGCTGGGCGAGACCAGCGGCCTGACACCGGCGCAGAAGAAGGCCTTCACGAAGGCGTGCGCGGTCGCCGATCCGGAGGCGCCGGTCATCACGAAGAAGGGCAAGCCTGAGCCCGACCCGGACCTGCGGGACCAGGAGAACGTGCCGCTGCCCGAGGGCTTCTTCGAGCTGGAAGATGCGGTGCGGGCCAAGTTGCTGCAGGAGGCGGCCGAACAGCACCTGGTGGCGGAAATCCACCCGTACGTGCCGGACGCGTGGATCGACCACACCAAGACGCGCGTGGGGGTGGAGATTTCGTTCACGCGGCAGTTCTACGTGTATACGCCGCCTAGGCCGGCGGGGGAGATCGCTGAGGAGATCCGGGCGTTGGAGGGGCAGATCCAACACTGGATGACAGGGCTTGGACTGTGAGAACGGTGCCGCTGCGCTATCTAGTCGGGCTCAACCAGCATGTGTTGCCTGAGGATACTGATCCAACGACTGAGTTCAAATACGTGGAGATATCCGACGTATCCCGCTCAGCTGGTGTTGTCGTGCCAGCCGAAAAGACTACCTTCGCCCAGGCACCAAGCCGAGCACGCAGGCTTGCGGTCGAGGGAGACACCGTCGTGTCCACGGTGCGCACGTACCTCCGCGCGGTCGGCAAAGTTCCCGCAACGACCAGCTCGGAGCGACTGGTCTTCAGCACTGGCTTCGCGGTGTTGCACCCACGACACATTGACCCCCGATACCTTTCCTACTGCTGCCGGTCCGACCCGTTCATCGAAGAGGTCGTAGCCAAGAGCGTCGGTGTGAGTTACCCAGCCATCAACGCCGTGGATTTGCTAGGCATCTCGGTGAAGGTTGGCTCGTTGCAGGAGCAGCGGCGTATCGCCGACTTCCTCGACGACCGGATCGACCGGCTCGACCGGATCATCGCCGCGCGACGCGAGCAGGTGGCCATGGCGCGATCTGCTGCCTTCTCCGCGATGAGCGCACAGATGGATGCGGATGCGAATGCGTTCGGCACAGCCGCCTTGCGCCGCTTCTGTCGTGGAATCGAACAAGGCTCATCCCCGATCGGCGAGGATGTGCCGGCTGGTCCGGGGGAGGCTGGCGTGCTCAAGACGAGTGCAATCATCGGCGGAGCATTCGAGCCGGCGAGAAACAAGCGCATACCGCCTGAAGTTGCAGACCATCGCCATGTCGTCGCTGATGGCGATGTGCTCATCACCCGCGGAAGCGGATCAGCTGCGCTAGTAGGCGACGCCGCGGTGGTACGCCTCGGTACCTATCAGGGTCGCCTTTACCTTTCGGACCTCACATATCGACTCGTGCGTCCCATGCTGATCCCTGACTACGTGGTTATGTCCATCACCAGTGCTCGCGGTCGCTCCGAACTAGGAACGCTAGTCAGGCAGGGCAGCGGTCCGGCGAAGGCCCGAGGCGATGATGTGCTCTCGCTGCCAGTGCCAAACGCTCCTCGTGAGCGCCAACTCAAGTCGATCGAAACCGTACGCGGGTACCGTGACCACGCCAACCAAGCCGAAGTCGCCCTGACCAAATCGATCGAGCTCCTCGCTGAGTACAAGACGTCCCTCATCACAGCCGCCGTCACCGGCGAGTTGGACGTCACCACGGCAGGAAGCGGGATCCCAGGATGAGCGTCCACGCCGAGTCCGCGTTCGAGGCCAACATCGAGGCCCACCTCCTCGCTCACGACTGGCTCAGCATCGCCCCGGCGTCCTACGACACCAAGCTCGGCCTCTTCCCCGACGAGGTCGTCGCCTTCCTCCAGACCACGCAGCCGAAGGCGTGGCAGCAGTTGGTCCACCGCCACGGTGGCGAGTCAGACGCCCGCAGGAAGGTGCTGCAGCGCCTCGCCGCCGAAATTGACCACCGCGGCACGGTCAGCGTCCTCCGCGGCGTCATCAAGGACTCCGGCGTCACGCTGCGGCTCTGCTGGTTCAAGCCGGCCAACTCGCTCACTGCCGAGCTGGGGGAGCGCTACGCCGCCAACCGGCTCGGCGTGGTGCGCCAACTGCACCACTCGGAGTCGCACCCGCAGGACTCGCTCGACCTGGTACTCGTGGTGAACGGCATCCCGGTGGCCACCGCCGAGCTGAAGAACCCGCTCACCAAGCAGACGATCGAGCACGCGATGGCGCAGTACCGCACCGACCGGCACCCGAACGACCTCATCTTCGCCAAGCGCACCCTGGTCCACTTCGCTGTCGACCCGCACCGCGTTGCGATGACTACCCGGCTGGCCGGTGACGCGACCCGGTTCCTGCCGTTCAACTCCGGGTCAGCCGGGCCAGGGCGTCCGGGTGCGGCGGGGAATCCCCCAGCTGGTCCTTCGACGGGCTCAGGGAGTGGGTACCAGACGGCCTACCTGTGGGAGCAGGTGTGGCAACGCGACGCGTTCCTCGAGCTGCTGGGCACCTTCGTCCACGAGCAGGACGGCAGCGTGCTCTTCCCCCGGTTCCACCAGTGGCACGCAGTCCGCTCGATCCTCGAGGCCACGCTGCGTGACGGCGCAGGCACCGACCGGCTCATCCAGCACTCCGCCGGCTCCGGCAAGTCCAACACCATCGCCTGGACCGCCCACTCACTCAGCCGCCTGCACGGCGCCAACGACCGTCCGGTTTTCGACAAGGTCGTCGTCATCACCGACCGCAAGGTGCTCGACCGGCAACTGCAGGAGACCGTCGCCGGCCTCGACCACACGCCGGGCACCATCGTCCGCGTCGACCAGCACTCCCGTCAGCTCCGCGAGGCCCTGGAGGGCAACGCCGCTCGCATCATCGTCACTACGCTGCAAAAGTTCCCGGTGATCGCCCAGACCGCCAACGACGTGGTCGGCAGCCGGTTCGCTGTCATCGTCGACGAGGCGCATTCCTCCACCACTGGCGACGCGGTCAGCAAGTTGAAGAAGGTACTCGGCACTGGCGAGAAGGCCCTCGACCAGGCCGAGCAGGCCGAGGCCGCGGCAGAGGCGTCCGCCGAGCCCGATGACGTCTTGGTTGCCAGCGCCCGGAACCGCGGCAAGCAGCGGAACCTGTCGTTCTTCGCCTTCACAGCCACCCCGAAGCCGCGGACGCTGGAGACCTTCGGTCAGCTGGACGCCGACGGCCACCGGCGTCCGTTCCACACGTACTCGATGCGCCAGGCCATCGACGAGGGTTTCATTCTCGACGTCCTCGCCAGCTACACGACCTATGCCACCTACTACAAGCTCGCCAACAGCGAACCCCGCCACGACCCCGAGCTCGACAAGGCGAAGGCGCGGGCGGCGCTCGCCCGCTTTGTCTCTCTGCACCCCTACCAGCTCGAGCAGAAGGCCGAGGTGATCGTCGAACACTTCCGGCAGAAGACCGCCAGCAAGATCGACGGCCGGGCCAAGGCGATGGTGGTCACCCGGTCCCGCCTGCACGCCGTCCGCATGAAGCAGGCCATCGACGGCTACCTCAAGCGCAAGGGCTATGACAGCGGCCCGTCACCGATCCGTGCCCTGGTGGCGTTCTCCGGCGAGGTGACCGACCCCGACGCGCCCGACCTGCGTCACACCGAAGCCGGTATGAACGGCTTCAGCGAGAGCCAGCTGCCCCAGAGGTTCTGCGAGGAGTACCAGGTGTTGGTGGTCGCCGAGAAGTACCAGACCGGCTTCGACGAACCACTGCTGCACACCATGTACGTCGACAAGAAGCTGGCTGGGGTGAAGGCGGTGCAGACGCTCTCGCGGCTGAACCGGACCCACCCGGGCAAGCAGGACACCTTCGTCCTCGACTTCGCCAACAGCGCCGAGGAGATCCGCGACAGCTTCGCCGACTTCTACGAGGAGTCCTTCGCCAACCCGACCGACCCGAACGTGCTGTACACGATGGAGCACGAGCTGCGGACCGCTGGCGTGCTTTCGAGCGACGAGATGCACGCCGCGGTGCGCGCCCTTCTGTCGGACGACCCGGCCCAGCAGCCGGTGATCTACGCGAACCTCGATCCCGCCGTCGGACGGTTCGTCTCCCTCGAGGAGGAGGCACAGGAGTTGTTTCGTGCCACCCTGCAGCACTTCTGCCGCGCCTACGCCTTTGTCGCTCAGGTGATGCCCTTCACCGACCCCGAGCTGGAGGAGCTGTTTCTCTACGGACGGCTGCTGCTCACCGACCTGCCGGCCGGCGAGTCCGACCCCATGCCGCAGCTCAGCTCGACCGTCCAGCTCACCCACCTGCGGATTGCCGTAACCGGGGAGAGCGCCATCGCACTGGAGGCGTCCGACGAGCCCGGGGAGGCGCTGCCCGGTCAGGGCAAGGGCAAGCAGGCCGAACCAGTGCTCGACCGCCTGTCCGCGCTCATCGCGGTGCTCAACGACAAGTACGGCGCAGAACTTGGCGAGGCAGACAAGATCTGGATGGAGCAGCAGCGGGTCGAGCTCAAGTCCGACCACGGCATGCGCACCGTCGCGGAGAACAATGACCGGCAGCAGTACCGCTTGGTGTTGGAGAATCGGGTCAAAGAGCTCTTGGTGCAGCGGCACGAGAAGAACGGGCTGCTGTTCGACCTGTTCTTCTCCAACCAGGACTTTCAGGAGCGGTTCCTTGACCACTTGACCACGACCTACGACGAGTTCCGCGCCGAGGCCAGTTGACGACGGTTGATCCAGCTCGAGAGGTCGATGCCCGTACAGGAAATCTCGTGCAGCGCCAGTACGACGTCCGGCCGGGAGTACCCGGCCGGACGTCGCATCGGAACCGAACCGCTGGGTCCAGCCGCTCTAGATGAGCGCTCCCATGGCCGGGTCGTGCAGCATGAGCGCCACGTCGGCGAGGAACCGTGACCCCTCGGCGCCGTCGGCCACCCGGTGGTCGAAGGAGACCGACAGCGTGGTCACCCAGCGCGGCTCGATGCGCTCCTCCGCTCCCTCGCCGACCACCCAGGGCCGCCGCGAGATCGCGCCGAGGCACAGGATGCCGGCCTCGCCGCGGTTGAGGATGGGGGTGCCCGCGTCGACGCCGAAGACCCCGACGTTGGTGATGGTGAAGGTGCCGCCCGACAGCGCTGCGGGCTGGGTGCGGCCCTCCTTCGCCACCGCGACCAGCTCGTTGAGCGCCTCGGCCAGCTCGCGCAGCCGCAGCCGCTGGGCGCCCTTGACGTTGGGCACCATCAGCCCTCGCGGGGTGGCGGCCGCGATGCCGAGGTTGACCTCGGACGAGCGGACGATCTCGGGACCGTCCGGGCCGTCCACCCAGCGGGAGTTCAGCTCGGGGGTGCGTCGCAGCGCCTGGCAGACCGCGGTGGCGACCAGCACCAGCGGGGTGAGCCGGACGCCGGCCATGTCCCGGCGGGCGCGGACCCGGTCGAGCAGCTCCATCGAGGCGGTGACGTCCACCTCGACCCACTCGGTGACGTGGGGGGCGGTGAACGCCGAGGCGACGACGGCCTCGGCGGTCGCCTTGCGCACCCCGCGGACCGGGATCCGCTCACCGACCGGCTCGGCCGCCGCGACGGCGGCCGGGGGCGCGTCGACCGCGGCGTCGGGGACGGGAGCACCGGTGCGGGCGGCGGTCTCGACGTCGTCGCGGGTGATGATGCCGCCGTGGCCCGTGCCGGTGAGGGTGGTCAGGTCGACGCCGAGCTGGCGGGCCAGCAGCCGGGTCGGCGGCTTGGCCAGCACGGGGCCGCGCTGCTCGCGCGGCTCGGTCGGCGCGGGGCCGGGGGCGGGCAGCGGTGCACCGGTGGGCTCCGCGGCGCCGCCGGCCAGCGGTACCCGCTCGTCCACCGGGGACGGGGCCGACGTGACGACCGGGTCGAGGGACTCGTCGACCCGGGCCTGCGCCCGCTCGGCCGAGGCGGTCACCGGCTCGGGGGAGGCGGTGCGGCGGGGCCGCCGCGACGTCCCGGCCGCCCGCACGCCGTAGCCCACCAGGTTGGGGGCGGCGGCCTCGTCGGCCTCCGCTGCCTCGGCCGGGCCGGCCGACCCGCCCGCCGCGGAGCCGGACCCGCCACCCGCGGGTCCGGTGCCGTCGTCGACGGCCAGGATGGGCGAGCCGACGTCGACCGTGGCACCCTCGGGCACCATCAGCTCGGCCACCCGGCCCGCGAACGGGCTGGGCAGCTCGACCAGCGACTT
Organism: Auraticoccus cholistanensis; assembly: GCF_009742705.1. Taxonomy (GTDB): domain Bacteria; phylum Actinomycetota; class Actinomycetes; order Propionibacteriales; family Propionibacteriaceae; genus Auraticoccus; species Auraticoccus cholistanensis. The sequence continues at coordinate 173,676 of NZ_WPCU01000003.1, read as the reverse complement.
GCTGGTCTCGATCTCGACCACCACGTCGTTGATCTTCACCTCGTCACCGACGGCCACCCGCCAGGTCACGATCTCGGCCTCGACCAGTCCCTCGCCGGGGTCGGGCAGCTTGAACACCTGCATGTCGTCCTCCTCGCCCTCAGTAGGCCATCGAGCGGTCGACCGCGTCGAGCACCCGGTCGAGGTCGGGCAGGTACTGGTGCTCCACCCGGCTGGGCGGGTAGGGCATGTCGTAGCCGGCCACCCGCAGCACCGGGGCCTCGAGGTTGTAGAAGCAGTGCTCGCTGATCCGGGCGGCGAGCTCCGCGCCCAGACCGAGGTTCTGCTGGGCCTCGTGCACCACCACGGCGCGCCCGGTCCGCTGCACCGAGGCCACCACCGTGGCGGTGTCCAGCGGGGACAGCGTCCGCAGGTCGACGACCTCGAGGTCGCGGCCCTCCTCCTCCGCGGCGGCGGCCGCGTCCAGGCAGGTGCGCACCATCGGTCCGTAGGCGAGCAGGGTGACGTCACGGCCCGGGCGCACCACCTGCGCCTGGTGCAGCGGCAGCGGTGAGGCGGACTCGTCCACCTCGCCCTTGTCGTGGTAGCGGCGCTTGGGCTCGAGGAAGACGACCGGGTCGTCGGAGGCGATGGCCTGCTGGATCATCCAGTAGGCGTCGTGCGGGGTGGCGCAGGTGACCACCTTCAGCCCGGGGGTGTGGGCGAAGTACGCCTCGGGCGACTCGCTGTGGTGCTCGATCGCGCCGATGCCGCCGGCGTAGGGGATCCGGATCACCACGGGCAGCCGCTGCCGGCCGCGGGTGCGGAAGTGGAACTTGGCGAGCTGGGTGACGATCTGGTCGTAGGCGGGGTAGACGAAGCCGTCGAACTGGATCTCGACCACCGGCCGGTAGCCGCGCATGGCCATGCCGACCGCGGTGCCGACGATGCCGGACTCGGCCAGCGGGGAGTCGATCACCCGGTGCTCGCCGAAGTCCTTCTGCAGCCCCTCGGTGATGCGGAAGACCCCGCCGAGCTTGCCGATGTCCTCACCGGCCAGCAGCACCTTGGGGTCGGCCTCCAGGGCCCGGCGCAGCCCGGCGTTGAGGGCCTTGCCCAGCGTCATCCGCGTCATCGCGACACCTCCGTCGTGCTCTGCTGGTCCGCCCCGGTCTCGAAGCTGTCGACGTACTCGCGGAAGGTCTGCTGCTGGGCGGTCAGGTAGTCGGTCTGCTCGGCGTAGACGTCGGCGAACATCGCGTGCAGGTCGGGGGCCTGCAGCTGCAGGCAGCGCCGGCGCAGGTCCGCGGCCAGGTCGTCGGCCTCCTGGGCGAGGTCGGCGAAGAACCGCTCGTCGGCCGCCCCGGACGTCCGCAGCAGCGCCTTGACCCGCTCGATCGGGTCGCGCAGCCGCCAGGTCTCCAGCTCGTCGGCGAGCCGGTACTTGCTGGGGTCGTCGGAGGTGGTGTGGGCGCCCATCCGGTAGGTGTAGGCCTCGACCAGGGTGGGGCCGCCGCCGTTGCGGGCCCGGTCCAGCGCCCGCTCGGTGACCGCCCGGACCGCCAGCACGTCGTTGCCGTCGACCCGCACCCCGGGGAAGCCGAAGCCGCTGGCCCGCCGGTAGAGCGGGATGCGGGACTGCCGGCTCATCGGCTCCGAGATCGCCCACTGGTTGTTCTGGCAGAAGAAGACCACCGGGGCGTTGTAGGAGCTGGCGAAGACGAAGGACTCGTTGACGTCGCCCTGGCTGGTGGCCCCGTCGCCGAAGTAGGCCACCACCGCCGCGTCCTGCTCCGCGCTGCCGTTGCCGACCATGCCGTCGCGCTCCAGCGCCATCGCGTAGCCGGTGGCGTGCAGCGTCTGGGAGCCGATCACCAGGGTGTAGTTGCGGAACCGGGTGCCCTCGGCGTCCCAGTCGCCGAGGTCGACGCCGCGGAACAGCCCCAGCAGGTCGACCGGGTCGACACCCATGCACAGCGCCACCGCGTGCTCGCGGTAGCTGGGGAAGACGACGTCGTTGGGTCCGAGGGCGCGGGCGGAACCCACCTGGGCGGCCTCCTGGCCGAGCAGCGAGGCCCACAGGCCCAGCTCGCCCTGCCGCTGCAGGGCGGTGGCCTCGGTGTCGAGGCGGCGACCCAGGACCATGTCGCGCAGGTAGCCCGCGATCTCGGCGTCGTCGCCGTCGAACTGGTAGTCGGGGTGCTGGACCCGCTCGCCCTCCGGGGTGAGGAGCTGGACGAGATCGGTCTCGTCGGCGGTGGTGGGGCTCAACGACTGTCCTTTCGCCTGGGTGGGGCACCCCGGGAGGTGTGCCGGTCGCGGTGCCGCGTCGGCGCAGGGTGGCTGCGTCGCCGTCAGGTCACGGTAGCCCCGGCTCCGGCTGGTGGCCAGAAAAGCAGGACGCCCGAGGACTTGGCGGGGCGGCGCAGTGGCATGATCACGGCGTGGTGACCTTCACGACGGTGGTGGAGCTGAGCGGCCGGACGGCCACGGGTCTCGAGGTGCCCGCCGAGGCGGTCGAGGCGCTGGGGAGCGGCCGTCGCCCGGCGGTCACGGTCGCCGTCGGGGGGCACCGCTACCGCAGCACCGTGGCCGTGATGGGCGGACGCTTCATGCTGCCGCTGAGTGCGGAGAACCGGACCGCGGCCGGGGTGGCTGCCGGGGACACGGTCGAGGTGGAGCTCGAGCTGGACACCGCCCCACGCGAGGTCGAGGTGCCCGACGACCTGGCGCGGGCGCTGCAGCGCGCCGGCCTCACCGAGGCGTTCTCGGCGCTCTCCTACAGCCACCAGCGACGCCACGTCCTGCAGGTCGAGGGCGCCAGGACCGAGGCCACCCGGCTGCGACGGGTCGAGGCCGTCGTCGCCGCGCTGGCCGGTTGAGCCGTGGCCGCCCTCACCCTCGACGACGTCGTCACGACCACGGCGGCGGTCGCCGCCACCCGCTCGCGGACGGCCAAGCGCGACGCCATCGCCGGCCTGCTGACCCGGGCCGGGGAGGACGAGGTCGGACTGGTCGCGGCGTGGCTGGCCGGCACCCCGCGGCAGCGGCGGACCGGGGTGGGCTGGCGCTCGCTGACCGACCTGCCCGCCCCCGCCGACCAGCCCTCGCTGGGCGTCCTCGACGTCGACCGGGCGCTGGACGCCCTCGAGCAGGACTCCGGCCCCGGCTCGGCGGGGCGCCGCCGGGACCGGCTGCACGCGCTGATGCGGGCGGCCACCGCCGAGGAGCAGTCCTTCCTGCGGCGGCTGCTGACCGGCGAGCTGCGCCAGGGCGCCCTCGACGGGGTCGTGCTCGACGCCGTCGCGGCAGCCCACCAGCTGCCGCTGGACCTGGTCCGGCGGGCGGCGATGCTGGGCGGCTCGCTGGCCTCGGTCGCGGTGGCGGCGCACACCGGCGGCGCCGCCGCGCTGCAGGCCTTCGGGCTGGAGCTGATGCGTCCGCTCCGCCCGATGCTGGCCGCCTCCGCACCCGACCTGGAGTCCGCGCTGGCGGGGCTCGACCCCCCGTGGCTGGTGGACGCCAAGCTGGACGGCATCCGCATCCAGGTGCACCGCGCCGGCGACGAGGTGCGGGTGTGGAGCCGCAGCCTGGACGAGATCACCGCCCGGGTGCCGGAGGTGGTGGCCACGGTCCGCCAGCTCCCGGGCGAGCGGCTGGTGCTGGACGGCGAGGCCCTCGCCGTCGACGAGCACGGCCGGGCCGTCGCCTTCCAGGACAGCGCCTCGCTGGCCGCCCGGCACCAGCGCGAGCAGACCGCCGGCCAGGGCCAGGGGCTCGGCTGCTGGTTCTTCGACCTGCTGCACCGCGACGGCACCGACCTGCTCGACGCCCCCGCCACCGAGCGGGCCGCCCAGCTGGCCGAGGTGGCCGGGGACCTGGTGGTGCCACGGCTCGTCACCGCCGACGCCGAGGAGGCCGCCCGGTTCTCCGCCGACGCGCTGGCCGCCGGGCACGAGGGCGTGGTGGTCAAGGCCAGCACCGGCCGCTGGGAGGCGGGCCGGCGCGGCGGGGCGTGGGTCAAGGTCAAGCCCCGCCACACCGTGGACCTGGTGGTGCTCGCCGTGGAGCACGGCAGCGGGCGGCGCAGCGGGTTGCTGTCCAACATCCACCTGGGCGCCCGCGACCCCCGGACGGGCGGGTTCGTGATGCTGGGCAAGACCTTCAAGGGGATGACCGACGAGATGCTGGCCTGGCAGACCGAGCGGTTCCGCTCGCTGGCGGTCGAGGACAGCCCGTGGGTGGTGGAGCGGGGGCCGTGGGTGGTGCCGTTGCGGCCCGAGCAGGTGGTCGAGATCGCCTTCGACGGCGTCCAGCGCTCGACCCGCTACCCCGCCGGGATGGCGCTGCGGTTCGCGCGGGTGCTGCGCTACCGCGACGACAAGACCGCCGACGAGGCCGACACCGTCGACACGGTCCGCGCGCTGGCCGCTGGGCGATGAGTTCTGCCGCGGTGGCGGGTCCACCCCTGTGGAGACCCGCGTCCGAGGAGGAGCTGTGCCCGACCTGACCGCCCAGACCCGAGAGCTCACCCGGCTGCTCGCCGGGGTCGGCGACGAGGCGCTGACCGCCCCGACACCGTGCCCGGACTACGACGTGGCCGGCCTGCTGGCCCGCACCCTCGCCCTGTCCGGCCGCGACCCCAGCTGGACCCCGCCGCCCCGCCCCCGACCCTGATCGGGAAGTGGTCGGTCAGCCGTCCCAGCCCTGCTGCGGCTGGGCGCAGGTGTCGCGGAAGACGTACTGCGAGGGCAGCTTGCGCTCGTGGCTGGACCAGTCGATCTTGGGGCGGCGCTGGTCCTCGGGGACGTAGCCGATCCGGTAGACGGCCATCAGCTCCAGCTCGTCGGGGACGGCGAACAGCTCCACCAGCTTGTCCCACTGCCCCGGCACCTCCATCGGGAAGGAGACGAACTGGATCCCCAGGCCGAGCTCGACGGTGGTGAGCCACAGGTTCTCCATCGCCGCGCCCATGCTGAACACCGAGTAGAACGACGACAGCTCCCCGGTGCGGTACTCCGCCCGGTCCAGCATCACCGCCATCAGCAGCGGCGAGGACGCCACCAGCTTGCGGTTCTCCTCCCCCAGCGTCTGCGGCACCCGGAACCGGTTCATCAGCTTCTGCCCGTTGGGGGTGAACACCTGCTTGGTGAAGGGCCGCAGCGGGGCCGGCAGCCGGTCGAAGAGCATCCCGTCGCGCCGCTCGGCCATCTCCTCGGCCGAGAAGCGGAAGTAGCGGCGGTACCGCTCGAAGAAGGTGCCGTTGGACATGGCCTCGGTCATGCTGGCCCCGCTGATGGCGGCCACCTGCTCGATGGTCTCGCGGCGCTCGGTCAGGCAGAAGCGCCAGGGCTGGCTGTTCAGCTGGGACGGCGCCCGGCCGGCGACCTCGACCAGCAGCCGCTGGTGCTCCTCGCTGACGGGGTCGGGTCGGAAGGGCCCGTTGGTGGTCCGGCGGCGTCGGATCGCCTCGATCAGCTCCACGTCACTCCTTCGGTTCGCCCCGCGCGACGGCGGGTCCGGGCGGCCAGACCTGCGCTGGCCAGGTAGCAGGGCAGCAGGCTGAGCGCCACCAGGGGGTGGCGCCGGCTCCGGGTGCTCACCCGGGACAGCGCGGCCAGCCCGGCCAGGGCCGGCAGCAGCGGCCAGCCGGTCGGGCTGCGGGTCGCCAGCGCCGCGGTGGCCGCGGCCCCGGTGGTGGACACCGTGCTGATGTAGCCGGCGTGGTGGATCCAGCGCAGCCGCGGGTCGCGGAGCAGGCCGGTGCGCAGCCCCACCCCGAGCAGGCAGCTGACGGTGTAGGACGTGGCAGCCACGGCCACCAGCCGCGCCAGCCGGCGTCCGCCGTCCGGCAGCTCAGCGCTCATCGTCGTCCTCCGCCCCGAGGTCGCGGACCAGCAGCAGCCGGAAGGGGACGCCGCGACGCACCGACCAGCCGGCGGGGGCGAGCCGGGCCAGCTCGGCGGCTCGGAAGCTGCGCCGGATCGAGATCCGCCCGTCGTGGTGGACGAGCGAGCGCCGCGCGAACGGCAGCGCGAGCACGGTCCACACCAGCCAGGCCAGCCGGCTGCGCTCGAGGTCGCCGTGGAGCACGGCCCGCCGGGCCAGCCGCTCGCTGTCGGCCAGCAGGTCGCGGACCTGCTCGTCGTCCAGGTGGTGCAGCAGGTGGTTGCTCATCACCAGGTCGAAGCGACGACCCTGCCGGACCAGCGAGGCGCTGTCGGCCCGCTCGAACCGGACCCCCGGCACGGGCGGCAGCCGGGTCGCCCAGGCGTGCGCGCGGGGGTCGGGGTCGACGCCGGTGACCTCCAGCAGCAGGCCGTCCGCGCGGGCCCAGCCGGCGAGCCGGCGGGCCAGGTCGCCGCCGCCGCAGCCGACGTCGAGCAGCGTGCTGGTCCGCCCCGGGCTCAGCCGCGGCCGGATCTCCCGCCGGTACACCCGCCGCCACCCGGCCAGCAGGGCGTTGACCACCCGGAAGTGGCCGTAGGTGCGTTCCAGCAGCACCAGGTCGGCGCCGGGGTCGTCCATCACCTCCGACAGGCCGGTGGCGCGGCCGCTGCCCCAGCTCACCGGACCACCCGACGGGTCAGCAGGGCGGTCTCCACGGTCAGCCCAGGACCGAAGGCCATCGCGCAGACCGGCCCCGGCTGGTCGGCGTCGGCCAGCAGCTCGGCCAGCACGAAGAGCACGGTGGCGCTGGACATGTTGCCGTGCTCGCGCAGCACCCGCCGCGACGGCGCGAGCTGGTGCTCGTCGAGACCGAGGGCGTGCTGCACCCGGTCCAGCACGCTGCGCCCACCGGGGTGCACGGCCCACCCGGGCACGTCGGACCAGGGCCCGGCCATGCCGGGCAGCCGGGTCCGCAGCGGTTCCAGGGCCGCGGCGACGTGCCGCTCGACCAGCCGGGGCACCGCCCCGGTCAGCACCATGTCGAAGCCCTGGTCGCCGATGGTCCAGGCCATCTCGTCCTCGCCGGTGGTGACCACCGTGGAGGCGAACCCGGTCAGCTCCAGGACGGTCGCCCCGGGCGCCGGCGGGCGGGCGGTCACCACCGCGGCGGCGGCGCCGTCGCCGAAGACCGAGGCGGCGACCACGGTGTCGACGTCGTCACCGGCGTGCACGTGCAGGGTGCAGAGCTCGACGCAGACCACCAGCACCACCGCCGACGGGTCGGCGGCGCACAGCGCCCGCGCCGTCCGGAGCGCGGGGAAGGCGGCGTAGCAGCCCATGAAGCCCAGGTGGAAGCGCTCGGTGGCGGGTGGCAGGCCGAGGTCGCGGACGAGGACGTGGTCGGGGCCGGGGGCGAAGAAGCCGGTGCAGGAGGCGGTGACCACGTGGGTGACGTCGGACGCCGCCAGACCCGGGGCCTGCTCCAGGGCCCGGCGCGCCGCCTGCAGCACCAGGTCGGGGACGTGCTCGACGTAGCGGGCGTTGCGGACACCGGTGGAGGGCCGCAGCAGGGTGCCGTCCGGGCCCACGAACGCCGTGCCGGTGCCCGCCCCCGTGTCGACCAGCTCGGCCAGCACGGTGTGGCGGGTGTCGATGCCGGAGGCGTCGAAGGCGGCCCGCAGCCGGCGCTCGCCGAGCCGGCTGCGTCCGGGCTGGCCCGCGAGCACGTCGCGGGCGCGGTCCTGGGCGAGGACCGTCGGCGGGACGGCCGTGGCGATGGCGTGGACGGCCGCGGTCACCGCTGCTCCGCTGCTCGCATCGACGCCTCTCTCCGGGCGGGGACGTCCTCCCGGTGGGCGACCCGGCCGCCGCCCACGGTCATGCTGCCACGCGGACCCCAGCCTGCCGGAGCGGGTCGGCTCAGGCGTCCAGGGCGGTGACGCTGCGCAGCACCTCGGGCCAGCGCCGGTCCAGGGCCCGGCCGCCGACCCGCACGCCGAGCCACAGCGCCACCCCGCCGATCCCGACGGCCAGCAGCAGGGCCACCCACTGCAGCCAGCCGATCCACAGCGAGCCGATCCCGGCGGCGAGCACCGGCAGCGAGGCCACGAAGGAGATGCCGGTGACCACGGTGAAGGAGAGCAGGGCCTCGAAGCCGCCGCTGGAGCCCTTGCCGAACGGGTTGGCCCCGGGCGGCGGCGCGTGCCCGGGCCAGAACACGCTGATCCAGCTGGAGACGCCGGCGATGACGACCGCGGCGCCGAGGGTCATCGAGAGCACGGCCAGCAGCAGGTCCCAGCGGCCGGCGATGGCCACGCAGGCCACGCTGATGACCACCAGCGCGGGCACCACCAGCGTGCCGGCGGCCATCAGCCGTCCCAGCCGGTCGTCGGAGCCCCGCAGCCCGGTGTGGATGTGCAGGGCCAGCGCCGAGCCGTCGTAGGCCAGCTCCATGGCCAGCACCGAGCCGAGCAGGAAGGCCACCAGCAGCGGCGAGAAGACCACCACCAGCTCGTTCGGCGCGTCCTGGGTGAGCTGCATGACCACGACGAGCACCGGCAGCACCACCAGGGCCGCCAGGTTGGCCAGGTGGCGGGGGTCGCGGCGCCAGTAGCGCAGCGAGCGGGCGGCGACCGCGCCCCTGGGGGTGGCGCCGAACCAGCGGTCGACCGCCGCCCCGCCGCGGACCTTGCCCGAGCCGCTCTGGCCCTCCAGCGGGCTGGTCAGCCGCACCTGCAGGAAGTGGCCCCAGCCGATCCAGGCCAGCACCACGAGCCCGACGGCCAGCAGCAGCCGGGCCGCGGCGCCCAGCCAGGCGCCCTCGGCCACCGCGGCCGGCAGCGCCCACGCCCAGCCCAGCGGGGTCCAGCCGACCACGTCGGTCACCCGGCCCAGCAGCCCGGTCCAGCTGGTGCCGGTGGCGAAGGAGTCGGCGACCACGTTGACGCCGATGCCGATGCCGGCCCCCGACAGCGCGAGAACGACCACGGCGATGTCGCGGAAGCGGCGGGTGGAGAGCAGCTCGGCCAGCGCGGCGGTGACCAGCCGGGACAGCAGGAAGCAGGTGGCGACGCCGAGCACGACGGCGACCAGCGCGGCGACCGCGGTGCCGACCGAACGGCTCCACACCACCACCAGCCCCAGGGCCACCACGGTGGTGGCCAGCCCCGGCAGCCCGAGCAGACCCGCCGCGAACAGGCCGGGCTGGAGCCGTCGGGCGCTCAGCGGCAGCAGCGCGAACCGGGCGGGGCTGAGGGTCTCGTCGATCCCGGAGACCAGCACCGAGAACAGCACCCAGCCCAGCGTGACGGCGGAGAAGCCGATCACCGTGACGCCGCTGACCAGCTCCGGGGAGCCGCTGAGCCGCAGCGCCACGAAGCCGGCGTAGGCGGCCGCGACCAGCCCGAGGGCGTAGAGGCCGCCCAGCACCAGGCCGACCAGCGCCCACACGCTGCGGGTCAGCGTGTTGCGCAGCAGCGCGAGCTTGAGCCTTACGAGGACCGCAACCACGCCAGTGCCTCCTGGTCGAGCTCACGGCCGCCGACGAGGGAGATGAAGCGGCGCTGCAGCGACTCCCCCGCCCGGACCTCGTCCAGCGGGCCGGTGGCCAGCACCCGTCCCTGGGCGACCACGGCGACGGTGTCGCAGAGGCTCTCCACCAGCTCCATCACGTGGCTGGAGAGCACCACCGTGCCGCCGCCGGCGACGTAGCTGCGCAGGATGGCGCGGATCGTCTCGCCGGACACGGGGTCGACCGCCTCCAGCGGCTCGTCGAGCAGCAGCAGCCGCGGGGCGTGGATCAGCGCGCAGGCCAGCCCGATCTTCTTCGTCATGCCGGCGGAGTAGTCGACGACGAGGTTGTCGGCGTCCTCGGTGAGCCCCAGCGCCTCCAGCAGCTCGCCGCTGCGGGCGGTGACCAGCTCGGCCGGCACCGAGCGGAGCAGGCCGACGTAGCGCAGCAGCTCGCGTCCGCTGAGCCGGTCGAAGAGCCGCAGGCCGTCGGGCAGCACCCCCATCAGGGCCTTCGCGGCGGCGGGGTCGCTCCACACGTCGGCGCCCAGCACGACCGCCCGGCCGGCGTCGGGGCGCAGCAGCCCGGTGGCCATCGACAGCGTGGTGGTCTTGCCGGCGCCGTTGGGTCCGACCAGGCCGAACATCGACCCGGCGGGGACCTCGAGGGTCAGGTCGTCGACGGCCAGCTTGGCGCCGAAGGACTTGTGCAACCCCTGCAGGGACAGCGCGATCTGGTTCACGGCCACGAGTCAACCAGCGGGGTGCGGCCCTGTCCGGTGATCTTTGTCAGCAGCTGCTGCGGAGTCCCTCACGCCGCACCGGTGGCGGCGGCACGCGCGCCGCCGCCACCCGCGTCGCGACTCAGGCCAGGGACTCCACCCAGGCGTCGTGCAGGGCGGCGTAGCGGCCACCCTGCTGGGCCATCAGCTGCTGCGGCGAGCCGTCCTCCAGCACCTGCCCGTGCTCGAGCACCAGGACCCGGTCGGCGATCTCGACCGTGCTCAGCCGGTGGGCGATGATCACCGCGGTGCGGTTGGCCAGGATCGTCTGCAGCGCCTGCTGCACCAGCCGCTCGCTGGGGATGTCCAGGCTGGACGTCGCCTCGTCGAGGATCAGCACGGCCGGGTCGGCCAGGAAGGCCCGGGCGAAGGCGACCAGCTGGCGCTGACCCGCCGACAGCCGTCCGCCTCGCTTGGCCACGTCGGTGTCGTAGCCCTGCGGCAGCTCGTCGATGAAGGTGTCGGCCCCGACCGCGCGGGCGGCCTCGCGGACCTCCTCCTCGGTGGCGTCGGGACGCCCGAAGCGGATGTTGTCCCCCACCGTCCCGTCGAACATGAAGTTCTCCTGGGTGACCATGACGACGGCACGCCGCAGGTCGTCGTCGGCGAGGTCGCGCAGGTCCACCCCGTCCAGGGTGATCCGCCCCCGACCGGGGTCGTAGAAGCGGGCCATCAGCTTGGCGATGGTGGTCTTGCCCGCACCGGTGGTGCCGACCAGAGCCACCGTCTGGCCGGCGGGGATGTCCAGCTCCAGCCCGGGCAGCACCGGCCGCTCGCCGTAGCCGAAGTGCACGTCCTCGAAGCGCACCGCACCGCGGGCCCGGGGCAGCGGGACCGGCTTGGCCGGCGGCGCCACCTTGGGCTGCTCCTCCAGGACGCCGGAGAGCTTCTCCAGCGCCGAGGTGGCGGACTGGAAGGTGTTGTAGAACTGGCTGATCTCCTGCATCGGCTCGAAGAACATCCGCAGGTACAGCAGGAAGGCCGCCAGCACACCCACCGTCATCTCGCCGTGCAGCACCCGGTAGCCGCCGTAGAGCAGCACCAGGCCGATGGTGATGTTGCCGACCAGCTTGACCGTCGGCATGAAGATCGCGACCAGCCGGAAGGCCTTGACGTTGGCGTCGCGGTAGCGGTCGGCCAGGTCGTCGAAGATCTCGCCGTTGCGGTCCTCGCGGCGGTAGGCCTGGACGGCCCGGATGCCGGTCATCGACTCGACGAACTGCACGATGACCGCCGCCGAGGCCTCCCGCACGCTGCGGTAGGTGATCGCGCTCTGGCGGGAGAACCAGCGCACCAGCAGCATCAGCACCGGGAAGGAGGTCAGGCAGACCAGACCGAGGTGCCAGTCCAGGGTGAGCATCAGCACGCCGACGCCGAGCATGGTCAGCACCGCGGTCATCAGCCCGGAGAACCCGGTCTGCACCATCTCGGCGATGGCGTCGACGTCGCTGGTCATCCGCGAGACCACGCGCCCGGAGGTGTAGCGGTCGTGGAAGGCGACGTCGAGGACGTGGAAGTGCTTGTAGAGCCGCTGCCGGATCTCGAGCAGGATCCGCTGCCCCACCCGACCGGACTCCCGGACGAAGTAGATGTTGCCGGCGGCCTGGATGAGGACGGCGGCGATCATCGCACCCATCACCACCAGCAGCGGGGTGGCGGAGTCGCGCTCCACCAGCGCCGGGATGCCGATGTCGATGCCCTTCTGCACCAGCGTCGGCGGGGCCAGCCGGGCGGCGTTGGCGAGCACGACCACGACCAGCAGCACCAGCAGCGTGCGGTGGTAGGGCCGGACCAGGTCGCGCAGCAGCGACCAGGAGCGTCGCCGCAGGAAGATCGAGCCGCTGTCGCTGATGTCGTCCTGGCCCTCGGCCTTGACACCGCGCCAGGCGTCGACGGTGTGGTCGACCTCGGCCGGGCTGGTCCGGCTGCGGGCCTCGCGACGGGACAGCCGTCGCTCGGGGCGGGTGGTCGTCACCGGGCCACCTCCGCCCGCACGTCGCCGGAGCGGTCCGGGTGGCGTGGTGCGCGGCCGTCCGGCGGCTGCTCACCGTCGACCTCCGGCCGGGCGCCGGAGCGGTGCCCGTCGGTGGCGTGGGGACGGCTCCCGCACTCCTCGAGCTCGACCTCGGCGTCGAAGTCGGCCGACATCAGCTCGCGGTACTCCTGGCTGGTGGCCAGCAGCTCGGAGTGGGTGCCGACGGCGACGATGGTGCCCTGGCTGAGCACCGCGACCCGGTCGGCCAGCAGCACGGTGGACGCGCGGTGCGCCACCACGATGCCGGTGACGTCGGCCAGCACCCGCTTGAGCGCCTCCTCCACCAGGGCCTCGGTGTGGATGTCGAGCGCGCTGAGCGTGTCGTCGAGGACGAGCACCGTCGGGTTCACCAGCACGGCCCGGGCCAGCGCCAGCCGCTGGCGCTGACCGCCGGACAGGCTCATCCCCTGCTCGCCGATGCGGGTGTCCAGCCCCCACGGCAGGTCGTGGACGAAGTGCGCCTGGGCGATGTCGATCGCCTGCTCGATGTCGGCGTCGCTGGCGTCAGAGCGACCCAGCGCCAGGTTCTCGCGCGCCGACATGGAGAACAGCGTCGGGTCCTCGAAGGCGGTGGCCACCAGTCGGCGCAGGTGCCGGATCCGCAGCTCGCGGATGTCCACCCCGTCGAGGGTGATGCGACCCTCGGTGACGTCGACGAGCCGCGACACCAGCGCGGTCATCGTGGTCTTGCCCGCTCCCGTGCCGCCGACGAGCGCGATGGTCTCGCCCGGGGCGATGTCGAGGTTGACGTCGGTCAGCGTGTTCTGGTCGGCGTCGTCGAAGCGGAAGCCCACGTGCTCGAAGCGGAGGTGGCCGCGGGGGGCCTCGAGCACCTTGGTGCCGTCGACCAGCGGGCTCTCGGCGTCGAGGATCTCGGCCAGCCGGTCGGCGGCCGTCATCGCCTCCTGGGTCATCGCCAGCAGGAAGCCCAGCGCGGCCACCGGCCAGATGAGCGACAGCAGCAGGGTGATGAAGGCGACCAGGGTGCCGATGGTCAGGTCGCCGCGCGCGGTGGCGATGGCACCCATGCCGAGCACGATGATCATCGTGCAGGTGGGGATGACCTCGAGGAAGGTGAGGAAGCGCGAGGACAGCTTCACGCGGTCCATCGAGGTCTCGTACAGCTGCTGGGTGCGGCGCTCGAACCCGGAGTAGAGGTGGGCGAAGCGGCCGAAGGACTTGATCACCCGCAGCCCGTGGACGCCCTCCTCCACCGCGGAGGCGACGTCACCCTGCTCGTCCTGGATCTTGCGGGACAGCCGGGTGAAGCGCTTCTCGTTGACCAGGCAGAGCCAGGCCACCGGGATGATGGAGAGGGCCACCACGATGCCCAGCGGCCAGTACAGGTTGAGCAGCAGCACCACCACGACGGCGATCTGGACGATGTTGACGACCAGGAACAGCATCCCGAAGCCGAGGAAGCGCCGGATGATCGACAGGTCGGTCATCATCCGCGACAGCAGCTGGCCGGACTGCCAGCGGCCGTGGAAGGACATCGGCAGCGACTGCAGCTTGGCGTAGAGGTCGGTGCGGATCAGCCGCTCCGAGCCGTTGTTGGCCAGCGCCACGATCCAGCGCCGCAGGAACAGCACCACGGCCTCGGTGATCCCGATGGCCACGGCGACGGTGCCGAGGACGAGCAGGCCGCGCTGGTCGGCACGGGCGATCGGGCCGTCGATGACCCGCTGGGTCATCAGCGGGATGGCCATCGACAGCGCCACGCCGGCGATCGCCGCCACGGCCATCACCAGGTAGCGGCTGCCGTAGGGGTAGAGGTAGGTGCGCAGGCGCCAGAGCGAGGTGCTGTGCCGCACCCGCGCCGGGCGGGGTGCGATCCGGGGACGCACCTCGCGGGCGTCGTCGTCCGGGGACACGGGTGAGGTGGACGGGTGGACGGTGGAGACCGCGGGCATGAGAAGTCGTCCTGACCAGAGGTACGAGCGGGGAGGTACCTCTCATCCAACCCCAATGTCGGCGGCCGAAACAAACTCATTGTGCAGTCAGTGCACGGTTTCCGGAAATTTCTTCCGACCCGGCGCTGCGGACCCGCCGCGGCGCCGGTCTGGGGTCAGCGGCGCTCGGGGCGGCGCTGCGACCCCCGGTTGCCGAGGGCGAAGACGGCGTTGACCCCGACGATGCCGGCCCAGGAGACCGCGACACCGAGCAGGCCGGGCTCGACGTTGAGGGCGCTGATGGCCGTCACCGGCACCCCGACGCCGAGGGAGATGATGCCGAGCACGAACCGCTGGGTGCGGGACGTCCGCTCGATCCGCTCCCACGACGACTCCGCCGTGGCCGCCTGCCGCAGCTCGGCGCTGCGGGCCGCGGCGAGCTGCTCGACCCGCTCGGCCAGCCCCGCGGCCAGCGCGTCCTCGTAGTCCGGCCCCAGCTCCCGGCGCGCAGCCAGCGCGGCCTCGACGTCACGGGCGGTCTCGCTCGACCGGGGACGGTGACGCTCCGCCGGGGGCATGCTCTCCATGGTCGGGAGCGTAGTGCTCCGGGCGCCCCGCCGGGCCGCCGAACGCCCCCGAGCCGGCCCGGGGGCGACCCTGAACGGCACCGGAGGCGGCCGGTCCGTCCGCGGCCACGTGGGACGATGGCGGCATGCTGCTCCGACTGCTCGCCAACGCCGCGGCCCTGGGTGTCGCGACCCTCCTGCTGCCCGGGATCCGGCTGGGTGAGGGGGACCTGCTGCGCACGGTGCTGGTGCTGCTCGCCGTGGCCCTCGTCTTCGGTGTGGTCAACGCCGTGGTGAAGCCGGTCTTCACCGCCGTCACGCTGCCGGTGGTGATCCTCTCGCTGGGGATCTTCCTGCTGGTGATCAACGCCCTCATGCTGATGCTCACCTCCTGGGTGAGCGGCCTGCTCGACCTCGGCTGGCACGTCGACGGCTTCTGGAACGCCCTCTTCGGTGCGCTGATCATCTCGGTGGTCAGCTTCGTCCTCAACGCCTTCCTGCCCGACCGCAGGCGGCGGCGCCGGGGAGCCCGGGCGTGAGCGGGCGGCCGGGGCGCACCCGCCGCGTCGTCTTCGTCTGCTGGGGCAACATCTGCCGCTCCCCGATGGCGGAGCGGGTGGCCCGCAGCTGGGCCGCCGACCAGGGCCTGACCGACGTCGAGTTCACCAGCGCCGCCACCAGCACCGAGGAGATCGGCAACCCGATCGACCCCCGGGCCCGTGCCTGGCTGGAGCGCTCCGGCCACGACGCCGACGGGCACTCCGCCCACCAGGTCACCGCCGAGGAGATCGAGCAGGCCGACCTGGTGGTGGCGATGGAGGACGTCCACGTCCGCCGGATGGAGCAGATCACCGGGCGGCGCAACCCCAACGTGCGGCTGCTGACCGACTTCGACCCCGCCGCCCCGGACGGGACGGGCGTCCCGGACCCCTGGTACGGCGACGAGGACGGCTTCGGCGACACGCTGGCCAGCATCGAGGCTGCCCTGCCGGGGCTGTTCCGGCACCTCGAGCAGCACAGCGCCTAGAGTGAGCGCCATGCACATCCTGGTGGTGGACGACGACCAGGGCGTCCGCGACTCCCTCGCCCGCTCCCTGCAGTACAGCGGCTACGAGGTGAGCACCGCCAGCGACGGCGTGGAGGCCCTGGCACGGCTCTCGGCGGTCCGGCCCGACGCCGTCGTGATGGACGTGATGATGCCCCGGCTCGACGGGCTCGAGACCACCCGCATGCTGCGCTCGACCGGCAACGACGTGCCGATCCTGGTGCTCACCGCCCGCGACGCGGTGGGCGACCGGGTCGACGGCCTCGACGCCGGCGGCGACGACTACATGGCCAAGCCGTTCTCCCTCGAGGAGCTGCTGGCGCGGCTGCGCGCCCTGGTGCGGCGCGCCGGCACGGTCAACGAGTCGCTGGACCCGACCGCCCAGCACCTGACCTTCAGCGACCTCTCGCTCAACACCCAGACCCGCGAGGTGCTGCGGGGCTCGCGCCCGATCAGCCTCACCCGCACCGAGTTCGCGCTGCTGCAGGCCTTCATGGAGAACCCGCGCCGCGTGCTCGAGCGGGGGTGGCTGCTGAACGAGGTGTGGGGCTTCGACTTCCCCACCACCGCGAACTCCCTCGAGGTCTACATCGGCTACCTGCGGCGCAAGACCGAGGCCGAGAACGAGCCGCGGCTGATCCACACGGTGCGTGGCGTGGGCTACGTGCTGCGCGAAACGCCCCCGTGACCCGGACGGCGCCGTGATCTGGAAGTGGTTGGGCGCACCCTCGCTGGGGCGCCGCATCTCCGTGCTGACCGCGCTGGCGGTCGCCTGCACGGTCCTCATCACCGGGCTGGGCGGCTGGCTGGTCACCCGGGTGTCGCTGTACCAGCAGCTGGACGACGAGCTGATCGAGGTGGCCACCGTCACCTCGGAGTCGGTGGCCGCCGACATCAGCACCCTGGGCGGGCTCGACGCCGAGGCGCTGCGGACGGTGAACGTGTCGCTGCTGGTGCTGCGCAGCGACGGGGCGGTGATGCGCGTCCCCGGCGCCCCGACGTCCCTGGTCTGGGGCCCGGAGGAGATGGCCATCGCGCGGCTGCAGCAGGGCTCGTCGGCCCGCGAGGGCCGCGCCGACAACGGCAGCTCCTACCGGATCGTGGCCGTGCCGATGCCCGAGGTGGTGGACGACGACGGCGACTACGCGCTGGTGATCGGGCGGCCGCTGCAGCCCTACACCTCCATCCTGTCCTCGCTGGCCCTGGTGATGGGCAGCTTCGGGGTGCTGGCCATCGTCGGCTCGGCCTTCATCGGCTACGCGGTGGCGCGCTCCAGCCTGCAGCCGCTGCGCGAGCTCAGCGCCGCGGTGTCGCGGGTCACCGTCACCGACCACCTGGACCCGATCGAGGTCCACGGCGACGACGAGCTCTCCCAGCTGACCCGCTCCTTCAACACCATGCTCTCCTCGCTCAGCCTGTCGCGGGAGCGGCAGCGGCGGCTGATCGCCGACGCCGGTCACGAGCTGCGGACCCCGCTGACCAGCCTGCGCACCAACATCGAGCTGCTGGTGGCCGACGACCGCACCGGGATGCTGCCCGAGGGCGCCCGCGCCGACATCCTGCGCGACGTCGCCGCCCAGCTCTCGGAGTTCACCACCCTGGTCGGCGACCTGGTGCAGCTGGCCCGTGAGGACCGGGTGGACCCCTCCCCCGAGCCGATCGACCTGCGCGAGGTGACCCGCAACGCCATCGAGCGGGCGCGCCGGCGCGGGCCCGGGCTCACCTTCGACGTGGAGCTCAACCCGCTGTACCTGGTGGGCGAGCCGGACACCCTCGAGCGGGCCATCACCAACCTGCTCGACAACGCGGTGAAGTTCTCCCCGCCCGGCGGCACCATCCACGTGCTGCTGGAGGGCGACCGATTGCGGATCTCCGACCAGGGCCCCGGCATCGCCGACGAGGACCTGCCGCACATCTTCGACCGCTTCTACCGGGCAGACTCCTCCCGCAACACCCCCGGCACCGGGCTGGGGCTGTCCATCGTGGCCACCACGGTGGCCCGTCACGGCGGCTGGGTGCGGGCCGGCCGCTCCGCCGAGGGCGGGGCCGAGTTCACCGTCCAGCTGCCCGGCAGCACCACCCTGGCCGAGCTCGACGAGGACGCCGACGAGCAGACCCAGATCCTCACCCGGGTCAGCGACTGACCCCGGGTTGGTCACGGCCCCACAACGATTCCCGACCCGCTACTGGCCGCCGCAGCCGCCGGACCCCTATCTTCCTCGCGGGACCGGGCACCGGGACCGGTTGCCGGCTGCCAGAGCCGGTCGTCAGGAGGCACCCGTGACCCCCGCCCCCGCCCCGGCCCCGCAGCGGGCTCCGTCCCTGCGCCGCCTGCTGCGCTCCACGCTCCGGCTGGGCCTGGGCGCCACCCTGCTGCTCGGTCTCAGCCCCGTCGCCGGGCACGCCGAGGAGGACGCCGAGCGCTACCTCGTGCAGACCGAGAGCGCACCGGTCGCCGAGCAGCTGGCCGAGCGGACCGACGGCGAGGTCGGCCCCGTGGCCCGGTTCAGCCCCGGCGCCTCCAAGGCCTTCACCGCCGAGCTCACCGGGACCGAGGCGGCGCGGCTCCGCTCGCACCCGCAGGTGACCGACGTGGTGCGTGACGTGAGGATCCGCCTCGCCCCGACCACCGTCTCCACCAGCGCCACCTCCACGGTGCCGTGGGGGCTGGACCGCATCGACCAGCGCAGCCGCACCGGGAACGGCCGGTACACCACCCCCACCACCGGCGAGGGCACCGTGGTGGTGGTGGTCGACACCGGGATCAACGACTCCCACGACCAGTTCAGCGGCCGCGTCCTCGACGGCTACGACTACTTCGACTACGACGAGACGCCGCAGGACTGCAACGGCCACGGCACGCACGTGGCGGGCACCGCCGCCGGCCGCACCCTGGGCGCGGCGCCCGGCGCGTGGATCCTGCCGCTGCGCGTCTTCGACTGCCGCGGCGACGGCTACCTCAGCGACGTCCTCTACGCCTTCGAGGACGTGCTCGCCTGGCAGGTGCACGAGCGCGTGGTGGTCAACTTCTCCGGCGGCGCGTACGTGAGCGAGCTGCCCGCCGAGGGCCGGGAGATCATCGAGGACCTCGAGGACGTCATCGGCAGCCTCTACAACCAGGGCGTGCCCGTGGTCACGGCCGCCGGCAACGAGGGCGTCAGCGGCTGCTCCTCCAGCCCGGGCCGGCTCGGCGGGGTCATCAACGTGGCCGCCACCGACAGCAGCGACCGGCGTCCCGCCTGGTCCGACCGCGGCGGCTGCGTCGACCTCTTCGCCCCCGGCGTCGGGATCCGCTCGGCCTGGATCAGCTCCCGCACCAGCACCCAGGTGCTCGACGGGACCTCGATGGCCGCTCCGCACGTCACCGGCGTGGTCGCCCGCTTCCTGGAGCGCCAGCCCAGGGCCTCGGTGAAGCAGGTCTGGGCCGCGATCCGCAGCGACGCCACCCTCGACGTCGTCCGCGACCCGGCCGGCACCCCGAACCGGCTGGTCTACTCCGACGTGGACTTCCGCAAGCCCGGCGTGCCCACCTCGACCAGGGCCGACCTCGACCACGCCGCGCGCTCGACCACCGTCCGCTGGGCGCCGCCGGTGCGCGACGGCGGCAGGCCGATCACCGGCTACCGGGTGACCCGCTCCGACGAGGACGCCTCCGGCCGCGGCCCGGTCACCAAGGTGGTCTCGGCCGGCAGCCGCTCCTCCACCTTCACCGACCTCGTGCCCGGGCACCGCTACACCTTCAGCGTCACCGCCATCAACGCCGTCGGCACCGGTCCCAAGCGCGCCTGGCTGGAGGCCGCCGTGGTGCAGAAGCCCGGCCGTCCCGCCAGGCCGGTGCTGAAGTCCGGCTACACCGACGACCGCTCGGTGTCGGTGCGGGCGGACTGGGACAGGCCGTCGGGAGGGGCGGTGGACCACTACGTCATCACCGCGCGTCCCACCTCCGGCGGCAGCACCACCACCCGCCGGGTCGACGGCGACGTCACCTGGGGCTCGGTCCCCGGGCTCGTCCGCGGCCGCTCCTACATCGTCTCGGTGTACGGGGTGAACGCGGCGGGCGCCGGCGCCAAGTCGCCGGCCTCCGCCGCCGCCACCGCCCGCTGACCGCCCGCGCACCCGGCGGCTCCGGCCGTCGGGTGCGGGCTCAGGACCGGCCCCGCGTCGCCCGCGGGGTGTGGGTGGGCAGGGTCATCCGGGGGCCGCGACGCGGCGGACGTCCGGCGTGCATGCCCAGCAGGCACTGCACCCGGTAGCGGTGGCCCCGGTAGGGCTCCAGCACCTCGGTCGCGGCGGCGTCGTCCAGCTTCTCCCCCAGCAGCGCCCAGGTGATGGCCCCGCCGACGTGGTAGTCGCCGACGCTCCAGGCGTCGGTGTCCCCGTGGGCGCGCTGGCGCACCTCGGCCGAGGTCCAGTGCCCGACGCCCCGGACCGAGCGCAGCGCACGGTCGGCGGCCGGCAGCGGCAGGCCGAGCGTGCGCTCCAGGGCGTCCGCCCGCAGCGACCCGCGGACCAGCGGGGCGCTGCGGCGCTGCTCCACCCCGGCCGCCAGGTACCGCCAGCTGGGGATGCGGGCCCAGACCGCCGGCGCGGGCGGCAGCCGCAGCCCGGCCGCGCTGGAGTGCGGGTCGAGCGCGGGTCCGGGCGCCGGCTCGCCGAACTCCTGCACCAGCAGCCGGAAGGCCAGGAAGGCCTCCTTGCCGGTCACGACCTGCTCCAGGCAGGCCGCGGTGTAGGCCTCGTGCACCCGGTCGCTGGCCCCGATCCGCAGCCCCGGGTGGCGTCGCGCCGCCTCGGCGAGCACCGGGTGGGCGGGGCGGAAGGAGGCCAGGTCGTCCTCGGCGCCCAGCAGCCGCGGCGCCTGCGCCAGCGTCCACTCCGCGCCGGGTCCCCACGCCTCGACCCGCACGCCGTCGGCCAGCGAGACCCAGGAGCTGGTCGCGGGACCCTCGGGGGTGCGGCTGGCCCGCCACCACCGCCCCGGCCCGAGCCGCCGGTGGGTGGGGTCGCCCTGGCCGTGGCGGTGCTTGGCCAGGTTGTGGTCCACGCAGAGCCGCGGGTCGCCGTCCAGCCGGACCGTGCGGACGGTCCCGCCGGTCACCAGGGTCACCGGTCGCCCGGCTTCACCCACGGGTGCGGCTCGCAGTCGCCCACCGACTTGGTCTGCTGCATCATGATCGGCGCCGGCTCCCCGGCCGCCGGGCAGTCGACGTGGTCGTAGCCCAGCCGGTGCCCGACCTCGTGGTTGACCAGGTACTGCCGGTAGCCGGTCAGGTCGTCGCCGAAGGGCTTGGCCCCGAGCACCCACCGCTTGGCGTTGAGGACGACGTTGTCGCCGTTGCGGCAGGAGACCTCGCCGTTGGTCCGCAGCGGTGCGCAGAGGGCGTCGGTGGTGCCCGGCGTCACCACGTAGATGGTGAAGTCCACGTCCTCCCCGGGACCGACCAGCTGGAAGCGCACCGAGCCGTCGCCGCGCCAGCTGCGCTCGTCGCCCAGCACGTCGGCGATCTCGGTCGCGGTGTCCTCGGGGTCCAGCGCAAGGTTCTCCTCGATCCGGACGCGGTAGCGCAGCAGCTCACCGTCCCGGCTGGTCGGACCGGCGGAGAGGTCGACGGTGACGTACTCCTGGGGGCCGCGGGCCGGCACCTCGGGCTCGGGGGTCTTCTCGGGCTTCGGCTTGCTCCTCGGCTTCGCCGGCTCCTGGGTGGGCTCCGGTCCCGGCGTCGGCTCCGCGCTGGCCGTCGCGGCCGCGGCCAGCCCGTCGGGGGCGGGGGCCGGGCCGGCCTGCTGGGCGGCGCTGATGCCACGGACGCCGAGGATGGCCAGCGGGAGCACCAGCAGCAGCACGGCGACCAGCACCCAGAGCCGGAAGTTGGACTCCCGCGGGACGCTCCGCCGGGGCCGCGCACGACCCGGAGCACCCGAGCGCGCTCGGGTAGGGTGCTCGGCGACGGCGGGCGGAGTGTCCGTCGGCTCAGTCACGACCACCAAGACTAGGCGACAGCGTGTCTCACACCCACCTCCACCACAGCGGGCCCGGCAGCCCGGAGTCGGCCGAGCGGCAGCGGCGGGCCATGCGGATCATGGTCGTGGTCCTCGTGCCGCTGGCGGTCTGGACGCTGGTCGGGCTGATCGCGATGTGGCCGACGGACGTGCAGCAGCACATCCGCTCCGACGCCTCCACCTACTCCGTGGAGGGCGTCACCACCCCCGAGGGACGTGTGACGGCGGTCAACGAGATCAACTGCGACGGCCTGGAGGGGTCCAACCCGAGCTTCGAGAGCACCTGCGCCGACCTGTCGGTGGAGATGCTGCAGGGTCCCGAGCGCGGCCAGACCGTCAACGTCACGCTGACCGCCGCCGTCTACGCCTCCGGGGTCGAGCCGGGGCAGCGGGTGCGGCTGATCCGGGTGCCGATCCCCGACGCCCCCGCCGGCTACCAGTTCTCCGACTTCTCCCGCCAGCTGCCGCTGACCGTCTTCGGGCTGCTGTTCATCGGCTCCATCGTGGCGGTGGCGCGGCTGCGCGGGCTGATCGCGATGCTCGGGCTGGGCTTCGCCGGGTTCGTGATGATCCAGTTCATGTTCCCGGCCCTGGTCAGCGGATCGAACCCGGTGATGGTGGGGCTGATCGGCAGCGCCGCGATCATGTTCGTCGTCCTGTATGCCACCCACGGGTTCAGCGCGCGGACGTCCACGGCCCTGATCGGGACGCTGTTCGGGCTGGTGATCTCGGCGGCGCTGTCGTTCGCGGCGGTGAAGTGGGCCCACCTGACCGGGGTGGCGGCCGAGGACGACTTCCTGCTGTCCAACTCCGCGCCGGACCTCCAGCTCACCTCCGTGGTCATCTGCGGGATCATCGTGGCCAGCCTGGGCGCGCTCAACGACGTCACGATCACCCAGGCCTCCGCGGTCTGGGAGCTGGCCGAGACCGAGAAGGACGCCGGCAAGATCTTCAGCCGGGCGATGCGGATCGGCCGCGACCACATCGCCTCCACCGTCTACACCATCGCCTTCGCCACCGCCGGCGCCACCCTCGGCGTGCTGCTGCTCATCACCATCTACGGCCGCCCGCTGCTGGAGGTCGTGCAGCAGGAGCAGTTCGCCGGCGAGGTGCTGCGGACCATGGTGGGCTCGATCGGCCTGGTGGCGGCGCTGCCGCTCACCACCGCGGTCGGTGCGGCCCTGGTCAGCCTGACCCGCCGCGAGGGCGAGCCCGAGCTCTCCCCCGACCAGAGCCGCCCCCGCAACGAGGGCGACGAGCTGCTCGACATCCAGTGACCC
The DNA here is from genome assembly GCF_009742705.1 of Auraticoccus cholistanensis. Taxonomy (GTDB): domain Bacteria; phylum Actinomycetota; class Actinomycetes; order Propionibacteriales; family Propionibacteriaceae; genus Auraticoccus; species Auraticoccus cholistanensis. The sequence goes on along the minus strand of NZ_WPCU01000003.1, from coordinate 150,698 downwards.
CGGCCTCTTCCGAGGGGAAGGATCAGACGGTGCGCCGGCCGGCCACCACGGTGGCCAGCACCTGCACCGAGCGCAGGTGGGCGGCCACGGCCGCGCTGCCGGGCTGCTCGGCCAGCGGGTCCCGGTCGACCAGGACGACGTCGGCCGGCGCCCCGGGGACGAGCGCGGGGACGCCGTCGGTGGAGGCGGCGAGCGCCTCGGCGGCGGTGACGGCCTGCTCGGCGTGCCAGGGCTCGCGGTCGTCGCCCGAGCGGTGCACCGCGGCGGCCATCGCCTGCCACGGGTCGAGCGGGGCGACCGGCGCGTCGGAGCCGAACCGCAGCTCGACGCCCAGGTCGAGCATGGTGCGGAACATGAAGCAGCGGTCCGCCCGGCCCGGCCAGTTGAGCTCGGTGACGTCGCGGTCGTCGAGCAGGTGCACCGGTTGGACGCTGGCCCGCACCCCCAGCGAGGCGAGCCGGGCGAGGTCCTCGACCCGGGCGAGCTGCACGTGCTCCACGCTGCCGCGGGCGCCGGTGGCGGCGAACACGTCCGCCGCCGCTCCGACGGCGGCGTCCCCGATCGCGTGCACGGCCACCTCGAGCCCGGCGGCGGTGGCCCGTCGCAGCAGGTCGGCCAGCTGCTCGGCGGGGTAGTTCACCGTGCCGGTGGTGGGCTGCCCGGCCAGCTGCGCCGAGCTGGTGGCGTAGGGCTCGCAGCACCAGGCGGTACGGGTGTTGAGGGAGCCGTCGGAGATGATCTTGAGCGGTCCCATCCGCAGCAGCCCGGCGGGGTCGTGCTCGGGCGCCAGCGGCGACCCGGTGCGCAGCCCGAGGGCCACCACCTCCTCCAGCAGCTCGGGGTAGACGCCGGCCCGGACGCGCAGCGGCAGCGCCGCCGAGGCGAGCCGCCGGGGCCAGAGCCGGTGGTTGGCGGCGAACTCGAAGTCGGTGACGCCGACCACGCCGCGGGCGGCGGCGGCCCGCACGGCCTGGGCCACGCCGGCCTCGTTCTGCTCGGCCGCACCGGGCAGCTGGAGCAGCCGCGGCTGCACCTGGAACCACTCCAGCTCCTCCAGCGGGCCCGTGCGCGGCGGCAGCCCCAGCAGGGACAGCGCCGCCGAGCTCATCCAGCAGCTGTGGACGTCACCGCTGATCAGCACCACCGGGTGACCGCCGCTGACCCGGTCCAGCTCGTCCACCCGGGCCGGCTCCCACCAGGCGCCGGTGCGGTGCCCGAACCCGGTCACCACCTGCTGGCGGGGCGCGCCGGCGGCGTCGAGCTCACGGACCCGGGCCGCGACCTGGTCGAGCACGTCGGAGGGACGTGCCGCGCCGGCGGTGTCGAGCCGGCTGAAGGTCATCCCCCACTGGCCCAGGTGCACGTGCTGGTCCCACAACCCCGGCAGGGCCCAGCTGCCGCCGGCGTCGACGACCTCCGCCCCGGCCGCGGCCAGCCGCCGTCCCACCTCGGCCACCCGGCCGTCGGCCAGCCGGACGTCGACCGGCTCCTCGTCCCGCCGGCCGGACACGGCCACCCGTCGCACGCCGCGCAGCAGCAGGGGTCGGAAGGGGCTGGCGACGGGGTCGTACGGCTGCGGCACGCGCGCAGTCTGCCACCGCGGGCGGCCCCGCGGCAGCAGGTCGCCCCGGTGTGAACGCGGGCGCGCCGGGGAGGTCCCCGGGTCCGCCCGGAAGCTCCCCTGCGGGCGGGAATAACTGTCGGTGCCGACGGCTTGACTTCGATACGCTCGAGCGCGTCCCGGTTGCCGCGCGCCCGGGCCTCTCATACTCGACGACGAGTTCCTCTGCTCACCCGGGTCGACACCGACATGACCCGCCTGGAAGGACCCGCTGTGCCCCAGACCCTGCCCCGCCCCGAGGCGCCGCCCAGCCAGGACACCCGCGGGATCATCCCCATCCTGCTGCTGTCGGCCTTCGTGCTCATCCTCAACGAGACCACGATGTCGGTCGCCGTGCCCCGGCTGATGGTGGCGTTCTCCGTCGACGCCACCGTGGCCCAGTGGCTGACGACCGCCTTCCTGCTGACCATGGCCGTGGTGATCCCGCTGAGCGGCTTCCTGCTGCAGCGGCTGACCACCCGCACGGTCTTCTTCCTGTCCCTCGGGCTGTTCAGCGCCGGCACCCTGGCCTGCGCGCTGGCGCCCACCTTCGCCGTGCTGCTGGTCGGCCGGATCGTGCAGGCCAGCGGGACCGCGGTGATGATGCCGCTGCTGATGACCACCGTGCTGACCCTGGTGCCGATCGCCCGCCGGGGACGCGTGATGGGCAACATCTCCATCGTCATCGCGGTCGCCCCCACCCTCGGACCGACCGCATCCGGCCTGATTCAGGACGCCTTCGGCTGGCGCTGGGTCTTCGGGCTGGTGCTGCCGATCGCGCTGGCCATGCTGGTGGCCGGGGCGTTCCGCCTGAAGAACTTCGGCACCACCTCCAAGGCGCCGGTCGACGTGCTCTCGGTGGTGCTGTCGGCCTTCGGCTTCGGCGGCCTGGTGTACGGCCTCACGCAGCTCGGTGAGAGCTTCGGCGGCAACATCGCCACCATGCTCGTGCCGCTCGGCGTGGGCGTGCTCGCGCTCGCCCTGTTCGTGCTGCGCCAGCTGGGGCTGCAGAAGCAGGACCGCCCGTTGCTCGACCTGCGGACCTTCCGCAGCCGCACCTTCACCATCGGCCTGGGGATCATGATGGTGGCCTTCGGCGCCCTGCTCGGCTCCGGCATCCTGATCCCGATCTACCTGCAGGACCTGCGGGGGCTCAGCCCGGCCCAGACCGGCCTGTTCGTGATGCCGGGCGGGGTGATGATGGGCCTGATGGGTCCGCTCGTCGGCCGGCTCTACGACCGGGTCGGCCCGCGGGTGCTGGTGCTGCCGGGGGTGGCCGCGCTGGCGGCGCTGCTGCTGCTGTTCGGCCGCGCCGACCTGGAGACCCCGATGGTGCTGCTGGTGGTCCTCTACACCGTGATGATGCTGACCCTGGGTCTCACCTTCACCCCGACCATGACGGCCGCCCTCAACAGCCTGCCGCCGCGGCAGTACTCCCACGGCTCCGCGCTCGTGGGCACGCTGCAGCAGGTGGCCGGCGGTGCCGGGACCGCGCTGCTGGTGACGGTCATGTCGGTGCGCTGGGCCGCCCTGGAGGAGTCCGGGACGCCGAGCGTCCAGGCGCACATGGGCGGCATCGAGCTGGCGTTCACCGTCGCGGCGGTGCTGGCCCTGGCCGCCGTCGCCCTGGCGGTGATGCTGCCCGGACGCCCGCCCGCGGCCCAGGACGACCGCAGCGACGACCTGGAGCGCGCCGACGGCCCCGAGCTGGTCGGCGGCGCCGAGGTCACCGCCCACGCCTGACGCCTGACGCGCACGGGGGCTGTGGATGCACGGGGGGCCCGGGACGACTCGTCCCGGGCCCTCCGTACATCCACAGCCTGCGTGCATCCACAGCCGCGTCCACAGCTGGGGAGAACTACACGGGTGTAGTTCCTGCTCCTGGCTGCCAGGAGCGCCCAGGGGCCGCCCGCCTCAGAGGCGGACGACGGTGATCCCCGGCACCGGCTGCGGGGCGTCGAGGGTGGCCAGCACGTCCCCGGCCTCGGCGAGCCCCACCACCCGGCCGACCAGCTCCGCGGGCCGCAGCGCACCGGTGGTGACCAGCTCCAGCAGCGCCGGGTAGTCGACCGCGGCCATGCCGTGGGAGCCGTGCAGGGACAGCTCGGAGGCCACCACCGGCCCCATCGGCACGGGCGGCAGCGCGTCGGCGCCGAGCAGCAGACCCACCTGCACGTGCCGGCCGCGGGGACGCAGGCAGTGCACCGAGGCGGCCACGGTGGCCGGGGCACCCACCGCGTCCACCGACACGTGCGCCCCGCCCCCGGTCACCTCGCGCACCTGCTCGGCCAGCCGCTCCCCCGGCTCCAGCACGACCTCGGCCCCCAGCTCGGACGCCCGCTGCCGGGCCGCCGCGCTGACGTCCACCGCGAGCACCCGGGCGCCCAGCGCGCGTCCGATCATCACCGCCGACAAGCCGACGCCGCCGGCGCCGTGGACGGCCAGCCACTGCCCGGCGGCGAGGCGGCCGTGGACCGTCAGGGCCCGGTGGGCGGTGGCCACCCGGCAGCCGAGGGCGGCGGCCGAGACGGGGTCCACCGCGTCCGGCAGCGCCACCAGGTTGAGCTCGGCCGCGGTCACCACGACCAGCTCGGCGAAGCTGCCGTCGCGGGTGAACCCCGGCTGCTGCTGGTCGGGGCACACCTGCGCCTCGCCGGCCGCGCACCAGCTGCAGCGCCCGCAGCCCTGCACGAACGGGGCGGTGACCCGCTGCCCCACCCGCCAGCCCCGGACGTCCGCGCCCACCTCGTGCACCGTGCCGGCGAACTCGTGACCGGGGACCATCGGCAGCGGCACCGGGTCGTGGCCGCGCCAGGCGTGCCAGTCCGAGCGGCAGACGCCGGTCGCCTCCACCCGCACCACGACCCCGTCGGCGGGGCACCGCGGCGCCGGCCGCTCGACCAGCTGCGGGTGCTCCCCGTACCGGGAGTAGCTCACTGCGCGCACCGAACCACCCTAGGGGCGCGGCAGCACCTACGGTGGTCCGGTGCCTGCCGAGACCACCTCCCAGCAGCGGCGGGGCCTGGACCGGGAGATCTTCGCCCTGGCCCTGCCCGCCTTCGCCACCCTGCTCTCGGAGCCGGTGCTGATCATGGTCGACACCGCCGTGGTCGGGCACCTCGGCACCCAGTCCCTGGCCGGGCTCGGTGCGGCGGCCAGCGTGGTCGGCGTCGTCGTCTCGCTGTGCATCTTCCTGGCCTACGGCACCACCGCCACGGTGGCGCGGCGCCTCGGCGCGGGCGACCTGCGGGGCGCGCTCGCCGGTGGTCTGGACGGGATGACGCTGGCCCTGCTCATCGGGGTGGCCGCGGCCGCCGTGGTGGGCCTGGGGGCCGGTCCGCTGGTCGACCTCTACTCCGACGACCCGGTGGTGGTCGAGCAGGGCCGCCGCTACCTGGGCATCGTGGCCCTGGGGCTGCCGTCGGTGCTCGTGGTGCTGGCGGCCACCGGCGTGCTGCGCGGGCTGCAGGACACCCGGACCCCGCTCTACGTGGCCATCGGCACCAACGTGGTCAACATGGTGCTGTCGGTCGTGCTGGTCTACGGCGCCGGGATGGGCATCGCCGGCGCCGCCACCGGGACGGTGCTGGCCCAGAGCGCCGGAGCGGTGTTCCTGGCCAGGACGGTGCTGCGCGGGGCGCGGCGTGAGGGCGTGCACTGGCGCTGGAACCCGGGCGGGGTGCTGGCGGCGGTGCGCACCGGCGTGTGGCTGGTGCTGCGGACGGCGGCGATGCAGGGCACCATCCTCACCACCACCGCGGTGGCCGCCGGGCTGGGGGCGGTGACCCTGGCCTCCCACCAGGTGGTCAACAGCCTGTGGGTGTTCCTGGCCTTCGCCCTGGACGCGATCGCCATCGCCGCCCAGGCCATCGTCGGCCGCTACCTCGGGGCCGGTGAGGCGGGCGTGGTCCGCAGCCTGATGCGGCGGATGGTCGGCTGGGGCGTCGTGGCCGGGGTGGTCTTCGGGGTGGTGGTGTGGGCGGCCAGCCCGCTGTACGTGCCGCTGTTCTCCCCCGACCCTGCGGTCCAGTCGCTGGTGCGGCAGGTGCTGGTGGTGGTCGCCGTGGTGACACCGCTCAGCGGCGTGGTGTTCGTCCTCGACGGCGTGCTGATCGGCGCCGGGGACGCCCGCTACCTCGCCCTGGCCAGCGTGGCCACCACGGTGGTGTACGTGCCGCTGGCGGCGCTGGTCGGCTGGAGCGGTGCGGGGCTGGCGTGGCTGTGGGCGGCGTACTGCGTGTGGATGCTGGCGCGGGCGGTGGCCCTGGTGGCGCGGGCCCGCGGGACGCGCTGGATGCGGCTGGGGGTCTGAGCGGTGGGTCCGGGACCCCGGCGTGTGCCACCCTGGCGCCGACCCGCTGACGAAGGAGGAGGCACCGTGGGGCTGTTCTCACGCTGGACCCGTCGACCCGAGCCCGAGCAGGCCGCACCGGTCCAGCACACAGGACCGATCTTCCCGGTCTTCCGCACCGTGTCGGAGATGCCCGCGTCGACCATCGAGAGGTACGAGGGCGAGCTGCCCGAGCCGGTGCTGCGGATGTGGCGCGAGCACGGGATCGGCCTGGTGGGCGACGGGTTCGTCCGCGTCGTCGACCCGGTCGCCTTCCAGGCCGACGGCGGCGTGACCCTGCGCTCCGGCGTGCCGCTGTTCCTCACGGCCCTGAACGACACCATCGTGTGGATCCCGGAGTCGGGCACCTTCACCGCGATGAAGCTGCGCTGGGGGGCCATGGACATCGTCTCGGAGCGGGGCGAGGACTTCGAGCTGGCGCTGCGCCGCTTCGGCGACCCGGAGTACCAGCTGCGGGTGCTGGAGAGCCGCCACTACACCGAGGCCGTGGAACGGCTGGGGGTCCCAGACATCACCGAGGGCTTCGCCTACCGGCTGCCGCTGGCCATGGGCGGGCGGCACCGCGCCAGCGAGCTCACGCTCGGCAGCTCCCTGGTCACCCAGTCGATCCTGCTGCAGGCCGACACCCCGGCGCTGCGCTGCTACCGACCCAGCCAGGTCGAGCCCCGCGACGACTACTGACGGCAGACGGCGAGGGCACACGGGTGCAGCGCGAGCAGGAATGGGACGGCTACCCCAACGTCCGGGACCTCGGCGGACTGCCCACGCCGCACGCGCGGAACGGGTGGACGACCTTCGGAAGGGTGTTCCGCGGCCCCCGGCCGGAGCTGCTCACCCAGGAGGGCTGGGCAGCCCTGCAACGCGCAGGCGTGCGCACCCTGGTCGACCTGCGCAATGCCGACGAGCGCGGACGGCGGTCCGACGACCCCGTGCTCGAGGGACCTCCGTCGTCGCTGACCGTGCTGCACCGTCCTCTCGAGGACCACGACCACGAGGAGTTCATGCGGTCGTGCGGGGCGATCCTGGACTCGCCCGAGTACTACCCCCACAACCTGCGGCTGCTGCCGCAGCTCGTGTCGGACGCCCTGCGCGCCGTGGCCGCAGCCGGGCCGGGCGGCGTCCTGGTGCACTGCGCCGCCGGGCGCGACCGCACCGGTCTGCTCACCAGCCTGCTGCTGGTGGTGGCTGGCGTGGCTAGCGGCACCGTGGCCGACGACTACGAACTCGGCGTACGGGCGGTGGAGGCCGAAGCCGTTGCCGGCCGTTCGCGCGAGGCGCCCCGCGGTGCGGGTCTGGAGGAGTGGGTGCGTACCAGCCGGAGCTGGCTGCTGCGCTTCCTCGAGGAGCTGGAGCCTGGCAGGGACCCCGCCGAGCACGGGCTCCCGACCATCGGTCTGGATGCGGCCACCTGTCGCGTGCTGCGTGAAAGGCTGACCAGCTGAGCGCAGCGGCCTCTCAGGGCAGCCAGGGGTCGAGCGGCGGCCCGAGCACCCGGTCGATCCGGGCCCGCTGACCCGCCGGCAGCGGGGGCAGCTCGTCGGGGGCGAACCAGCCGACCTCGGTCGACTCGTCGTCGGCCACCTGCGCGCGCCCGGAGACGTAGCGGCAGTGGAACAGCACGGTGAGGTACTGGGCCACGTCGCCGTTGCCGTAGTGGACCGGCTCGTCGCTGGTCACGGCGACCAGCCGCTCGATGCGCGCGGTCACCCCGGTCTCCTCCGCGATCTCGCGCAGGATGCCGTCGCCGGGCTGCTCACCGGGTTCGAGGATGCCGCTGGGGACGGCCCACTGGCCGTCGTCGCTGCGCCGGCCCAGCAGCACCCGGCCGTCGTCGTCGGTGACCACGGCGGAGACACCGGGCAGCCACAGCCGGTGGGTGCCCACCATCGTCCGCAGCTCGGTGATGAACTCGGGAACCGGCACGCGCCAACCCTGCCACAGCCGTGGACGCCACGCCGGGCCACGGCCGTGGACGCCACGCGTAGACCAGCCGTGGACGCCACGCCCTCGACCAGCCGTGGACGCCACGAGGCCCGCCGGACGGGTGTCCGACGGGCCTCGAGAGGGTCCCGCTCAGGCGGCGGGGACGACCTCCACCGGCAGGTGGGCGGTGACCGCCTCGTGCAGCTTCACACCCACGGTGTGACGCCCCAGCGTCTTGATCGGCTTGGCGATCTGGACCGAGCGCTTGTCCACCGACGGGCCGCCGGCCTTCTTGATGGCGCCGGCGATGTCGGCGGCCGTGACGGCGCCGAACAGCCGGTCCTGGTGGACCCGCGCGCTCAGCTGGACCGACAGGCCCTCGAGCTGGGTGCGGACCTCCTGGGCGTGCTCGATGCCGCGGATCTCGCGGGCGTCACGCGCCCGCTTGATGCCCTCGATCTGCTTCTCCGCGCCACGGCTCCAGCGGATCGCCTGGCCCTGCGGCAGCAGGTAGTTGCGGCCGTAGCCGTCCTTGACCTCGACGACGTCGCCGGGGATGCCGAGGTTCGCGACCTCGGCGGTCAGGATGAGCTTCATCTGTGTCCCGTCCCTTCTCAGCGAGCCGTGGAGGCGTAGGGCAGCAGGGCCATCTCACGCGCGTTCTTGATCGCGGTGGCGACCTTGCGCTGGTCCTGGACGGAGAGCCCGGTGACCCGGCGGGCCCGGATCTTCCCGCGCTCGGAGATGAACTTGCGCAGGGTGGCGGTGTCCTTGTAGTCGACCTTGCCCACGCGGGCGGTCTTCACCGGCCCTGCGGCCTTCTTGTTCTTCATCGGTGGCTTGCGCTGTGCGGCCATTGTGGTGCTCCTCGTGTTCGAGCCCGGCTCTCGCCGGAATGTGCCTGCCGGACGGAGCCGGCGGATGTGCTGGGGACCGGGTGCGGACCCGGACGTGGATCAGAAGGGGGGTTCGTCGCTCTGGGCCTGGGCCCACGGGTCGGACCCGGCCGAGCCGCCACGGCTGCCGCCGCCGGACCAGGAGTCCTGGCCGCCGCCGCCGAAGCCGCCCCGGTCACCGCCGCCGGACTGGCCGCCGCCGTAGCCGCCGCCTCCGCCCTGGCCGCCGCCGTAGCCGCCGCCACCGCCCTGGCCGCCACCGCTGCTGGTGCGCGTGACCTTGGCGGTCGCGTAGCGCAGCGCGGGGCCGACCTCGTCGACGTCGACCTCGAACACCGTGCGCCGCTCACCCTCGCGGGTCTCGTAGCTCCGCGACTTCAGCCGGCCCTGGACGATGACCCGCATGCCCTTCTGCAGCGACTCGGCCACGTTCTCGGCGGCCTGCCGCCAGACGGCGCAGTTGAGGAACATCGCGTCCCCGTCCTTCCACTCGCCGCTCTGGCGGTCGAAGGTGCGGGGCGTCGAGGCCACGGTGAAGTTGGCCACGGCCGCCCCCGACGGGGTGAACCGCAGCTCGGGGTCGGCGGTGAGGTTGCCGACCAGGGTGATGACGGTTTCGCCTGCCATGGTGTCTCCGGTGTCAGTCTCGGATGGGTGTCGGTGTCACTGTGCCACGCAGCTCGGCCGATCGGGTCGTCCCAGCCGTGACCGGTGGACAACTCCCCTGCTCGCCCGTCCCCACCAGCTGTGCTGGCGGACGGGCGCGCGATCAGTCCTTCTTCTTCTTCTCCGGCACGGGGCGGAGCACCTTCGTGCGCATGATGCGCTCGTTGATGGTGAAGAGGCGGTCCATCTCCTTGACCGCGTCGGGCTCGGCGGTCAGCTCGATGACCGCGTAGATGCCCTCGGACTTCTTGTTGATCTCGTAGGCGAGCCGACGCTTGCCCCAGACATCCAGGTTCTCGATGGTGCCACCGGCGTCGGTGATCACCTTGGTGTGCTGCTCCAGGATGGGGTTCACCTGGCGGTCGTCGGTGTCGGGATCGATGATCACCATGACTTCGTACTTGCGCATCGCGTACTCCACCTCCTCTGGTCTCGGCGGCCATGGGACGTCCCCATGGCAGGAGGGCGATTGCTTCGTCCGTTCCCACACGGGTGGGCGGACACGGTCGACGGGTCGACCAGCGACGAACTCTACCCCGACCGGCCGGGCGCGACGAAATCGTCAGGGTCGAGGGGGCGGCCACGGCCCGGGCTGCTGCGGTGGCGGCCACTGCGGGGCCTGCTGGGGCGAGGGCTGCTGCGGGGGTGGCCACGGCCGGGCCTGCTGCGGGAAGGGCTGCTGCGGGGGCGACCAGGGCGGCTGCTGCGGTGACGGCCACGACGGGGTCACCGGTCCGGGCTGGCCCGGAGGCGGCGCCGGGAACGGCCACCCCTGGGGCGCGCGGCCGGCGACCCAGTCGCCCAGCGCGGCCAGGACCTCCTGCCTGCGCTCGGGCGGGAGCCGTCGGAAGAAGGCGGAGGCGCTGAACACGTCGTGCGTCCGCCGCGACACCCAGACGCCGGCCAGCACCGGCACGACCAGCAGCACCAGCATGATCACGATGCCGCCCAGCCACTGCAGCGCCGACATCGCGAAGACGTCCATCATCCCGGTCACGCTGGCCACCGCGATGACGCAGCCGCGCAGCAGCCCCGAGAAGGCCAGCCCCAGCAGCAGCCAGCCGGCCGCCCGCCGGGGCAGGTAGTGCGCGGCGCGGGCCGCGAGCAGGAAGGTGAGCACCGCCAGCACCGGCATGGTGACCACGGCCCAGCTGCCGGACATGGCGGCGCCCAGCGCGGCGGGGTCGCCGCCGGAGGAGGAGATGGCGACGCCGGCGACCGTCCCGAGGGCGGCTCCGAGCAGGCTGTCGACCACGAGGACGGCGACGCCGAAGACGCCGGCGAGCCAGGGGCCCGGACGGGCCAGCTGCCCGCGGCTGACCGCGGGCAGGTCCGGCCGGGACCGGCTCCGCCGCCTGTTCCGCACCACGGTGACCACGGCGGGCACCGCCGCCACCAGCGCGGGGAGCTGGTCCACCGCGGGGCCCGAGAGCCGCAGCAGCTGGCAGACGAAACCGGTGGCGATCATCAGCAGCGGGACGCCGAGCAGGACGGTCACCGAGTCCGACGTGGTGATCCCCGTGGCGGCCGCACCCGCTCCACCCGTGGCGGCCGCACCGCCGGGCGCCGTGCGCGGTGCAGCGTGAGCAGCCATGACCGTCCCCCGAGTAGGCCCTGCCTTCTTTATCCGTCCGCGCCACGGCGAAGTCAAGGGCCGGGTCTGTCTCCCGCCGCGTCCTGCGTGCCAGACTGACGCCTCGTGCGTCCCCTGATCCCCGCGCCCAGGTCCGTGCAGCAGCTCGCCGGCGAGCTGCTGCTGACTCCGGAGGCCACGCTGAGCGGTCCGCCGGGGTGCCGGGCGGCGGTCCGGCGGCTGCTGGGTCCGGGCACCGGGCTGGCGCTGGAGACGTCCGGCTCCCGGGGCACCGTCGACGTCGCCCTCGACCCCGCGCTCGCGCCGGAGGCCTACCGGCTCCGCGTCGACGGCACCGGCGTGCAGGTGGTCGCCGGCAGCGAGACCGGCGTCGGCTGGGCCGTGCAGACGCTGCGGCAGCTGCTGCCGCCCTCGGCGCTGGGCCCCGGTCCGACGAGCGAGCCCCTGCTGCTGCCGGCGGTCGAGGTGGAGGACGAGCCCCGGTTCGGCTGGCGCGGCGTGATGATCGACGTCTGCCGCCACTTCATGCCGCTGCGCGACCTGTACGCCCTGGTGGACCAGCTGGCCCTGCACAAGTACAACGTGCTGCACCTGCACCTGACCGACGACCAGGGCTGGCGCTTCGAGGTGCGCAGCCACCCCGAGCTGCACACCGTCGGCGGCACCCGCGCGGAGACGATGATCGGCAAGGACGGCCCGGTCGACGGCACCCCGCACGGCGGCTGGTACACCCAGGACCAGCTCCGCGGCCTGGTCGGCTACGCCGCGCAGCGCGGCATCACCGTCGTCCCCGAGATCGAGTTCCCCGGCCACGTCGCCGCGGCCCTGACCGCGTACCCCGAGCTGGCCGTCCCCGGCCACCACCGCGACGCCGTGGGCGTGGCCCCGGGCATCTACGACGACGTCATCAGCACCGACGAGACGTCGATGGCCCTGGTCCTCGACGTGTTCAGCGAGCTGCTCGAGGTTTTTCCCTCCCCGTTCATCCACGTCGGCGGCGACGAGGCCCCGCGGGTGCAGTGGCTGGCCAGCCCCGAGAGCCAGGCGCTGGCCGCCTCCCGCGGGCTCCCCGACGCCGGGCACCTGCAGCGCTGGTTCACGGAGCAGCTGCGCGACTGGCTGGCCGAGCGCGGCCGCCGGCTGGTGGGCTGGGACGAGATCTGCGAGGAGGGTCCGCTGCCCGGCGCGGTGGCGATGGCCTGGCGCGGACCCGAGCACGGCGTCGCCGCCGCCTCGGCCGGCCTGGAGGTGGTGATGGCCCCGGTGACGGCCACCTACTTCGACTACTACCCCTCGAACGCGCCGGAGGAGCGCCGGGCGATCGGCGGGCTGATCACCACCGAGGACGCCTACGCCTTCGAACCGCTGGCGGGCCTGGACGAGGTCAGTGCCACCCGCGTGCTCGGCACCCAGTGCCAGGTGTGGACCGAGTACCTCCCCGACCTGCGCCGGGTGGAGTACATGCTGTGGCCGCGCGCATGCGCCCACGCCGAGGTCGCCTGGTCCTCCCCCGTGGGCCGCAGCTTCGCCGAGTTCTCCGGACGGCTGGCCGCGCACACCGCCCGGCTGGACGCCCTGGGGATCAACCACCGACCCGAGAGCGGCCCGCTGCCCCACCAGCAGGGCGGCACGGGCGTCTGGCGGCGCGTGCCGGCCGGAGAGGTCGATGGGGTTCACCCGGGCTGAGCTCGACGCCTTCCGCGACACGAGCGTCCCCGACCTGGTCGGTCCCGGTCTGCGGCTGCTGTTCGTCGGGATCAACCCGGGACTGTGGACCGCCGCCACCCAGACCCACTTCGCCCACCCGGGCAACCGCTTCTGGCCGGCCCTGCGACGGGCCGGGGTGGTCGACCTGGACGTCGACCGCGGCAGCGGCTTCACCGACGCCGACCGCGCCGCGGTGATCCGTCGCGGCATCGGCATCACCAACCTGGCACCCCGGGCCACCGCCCGCGCCGACGAGCTCACCCGCGAGGAGCTGCGGACGGGGCTCGAGCGGCTGCACGCCCTCGTCGCCGAGCACCGGCCGGTGGTGGTGGCGGTGGCCGGGGTGACGGCCTGGCGCAGCGCCACCGGGGACCGCCGGGCGCGGCTGGGCCGCCAGCAGGAGACGCTGGCCGGGGCGGCGCTGTGGCTGGTGCCCAACCCCAGCGGGCTCAACGCCCACGAGACGCTGGACTCCCTGGCCCGTGCCTACGCCGAGCCGGCGGTGGAGGCGGGCCTGCTCCCCGGTCCCGGCTGAGCGGGGTCGACGGTCAGGGCCGCTGCGAGCGCGGCAGGGTGGCCACGACCAGCTCGTAGGAGGTGTCGATCGCCTCGAGCAGCTCGTCGAGCTCGATCGCGCCCCCGGTGGCCAGCCGGTTCCAGCCGTGCCGGCCGATGTAGGCCGCCACCGAGGCGTCGCCGG
>NZ_WPCU01000003.1:121249-137233 GCF_009742705.1 Auraticoccus cholistanensis | reverse complement strand
CACCCGGTCGCCCTCCCAGGGCTCGTCGGGCCAGGCCCCCGGTCGGCTCAGGGCGTGCTCGGCGCACAGCTCCGCCCGGTTCGGGGTCGACATGCCGGAAACCTACGCGGCAGCCCTCCGGCTGTCAGCCCCCGTCCCTAGGCTCGGGCCATGACACTGAGTCTCGGAGCAGTCACCGTCGACAGCCAGGAACCAGGCCCCCTCGCCCGCTGGTGGGCCGAGCAGCTGGGGGGCCGCATCGTGCAGGAGCACGGCGGGTTCTACTACCTGGTCAGCATCCCGTCCGGGGGCCAGGCGCTGGCCTTCCAGATGGTCGAGGACCCCACCCCCGGCAAGAACCGGCTGCACCTCGACCTGGTGGCCGACGCCTCGCTGGACGCCGAGGTCGACCGGCTGCTCGCGGCCGGCGCGACCGAGGTGGCCCGCCACGAGCTCGACGGCGGGTTCCGCTGGGTCACCCTCGCCGACCCGCAGGGCAACCTCTTCTGCGTCTCCCACTCCCACCTCGAGGAGGAGGGCACCGGCTGAGGACGGTCCCGCCGGCCCGGCCGCCCGCCCCGGGTCCCGCTGTCGGTGCGCCTCGTTAGGCTCGGCCCCATGCAGATCCCCCCGATGGGCGCGCACGTCGACCAGGTCGACCCGATCGCCGAGGCCCGGGCCCGCGGGGCCCAGCTGTCGCAGTTCTTCCTGGGCGACCCGCAGGGCTGGAAGGGTCCGGTCGTCCGCTACGCCGGCGGTGCCGAGGCGCTGCGGGCCGACGCCCAGGAGGCCGGGGTGACGCTGTACGTGCACGCCCCCTACGTGATCAACGTGGCCACCGCCAACAACCGCATCCGCATCCCCAGCCGCAAGCTGCTGCAGCAGACGGTCGACGCGGCGGCCCAGATCGGCGCGGCCGGCGTGGTCGTCCACGGCGGCCACGTCGGCAAGGACGACGACCCCGCGGTCGGCTTCGACAACTGGCGCAAGGCGGTCGAGCGGCTGGACGCCCCGGTGCCGGTGCTGATCGAGAACACCGCCGGGGGCGCCAACGCCATGGCCCGCCGTCTCGACCGCATCGCGCAGCTGTGGGAGGCCGTGCAGTCCGCCCCCGGCGGCGAGGACGTCGGCTTCTGCCTCGACACCTGCCACTTCCACGCCGGCGGTGAGGAGCTGGCCGGGCTGGTGGAGCGGGTCGTCGCGGTCACCGGCCGCATCGACCTGGTCCACGCCAACGACTCCCGCGACGCCTTCGACTCCGGCGCCGACCGGCACACCAGCTGGGGTCAGGGGCAGGTGGATCCGCAGGGCGCGCTGGAGGTGGTCCGCGAGGCCGGTGCGCCGGTCGTGGTGGAGACCCCGGGCGAGGGCCACGTCGCCGACCTGGAGTGGCTGCGCTCGGCCTTCGCCTGATCCACCGACCGGCTCAGCCGGCCGTCGGCCGTCCCCAGGACACCGCCTCCCGCACCCCCTCCGGCGCGGCGTCGCTGAGCTCGGCGTCGGGACGCGCCCCGAGGGCGTCGTTGACGGTCGAGAACGCCTGACGCATGGCGACGTAGACGGTGACGCCGAGGATCTGGCGGTCCTCCAGACCCACCTCGCGCAGCCTCTGCACGTCCTCGGCCGTGGTGCTGTTCGGGTCGCCCACCACCCGACGGGCCCACGCCGCGAGGACCTGCCGGCGCTCGTCCAGCCCGTGGTCGTCCCCGGTCAGGACAGCGCGGGCCACGTCGTCGCCGAGCACCCCGGCCAGCCGGCTGCCCCAGGCCAGGGCGCAGTAGGAGTCCCCGCGGCTGGCGGCGGCCGCCGAGACCAGGACGCCCTTGGTGACGAAGTCGATCCCACCGATCTCGGCGGCGCGCAGGGTCAGCGCCGCCCAGGCCTCGGACAGCTCGGGGGCGTGCGCCCAGACCCGGGTCAGGTTCATCACGTAGCCGACGTCCTCGCGGTCCTCGGCCATCAGCCGCTCGGCCGCCGCGCTGGCCGGCGCCTGACCCAGGAACCCTGCGGTGGTGTCCATGCCGACTCCTCGTCCGTCGCCTCCTGGGCAGCATCGCATCCCGCCACGCCGCAGGCACATAGTTGCTCCGACGACACTAGTTGCCGCACCGGAAAGTACTTGCTAGCCTGCCGGCATGGACGCACCCGACACCGCCCGCCAGCTGCTCGAGCAGGCCGACTCCCTCGCCGCCACGGCCCACCGCGACACCCGGTGGTACGCGCGCTGGCTGGTGCTGTTCGGGCTGCTGTCCCTGCTGACCTGCGCCCTCTTCGCCGCCTTCCCCGGCGCGCCCGCCGTGGTGCTGGGGATGTCGGTCTACGGGGTCGGGGTGGCCGCCCTCGTGGTCTGGGCCAGCCGTCGCGGGGCGGCCACCCGGTACATGACCCGGCTGCACCTCGCGGTGATGGCGGGCTTCGCGGTGATCTGGACCGCCACCATGGTCCTCGGCACCCGCAGCGACGACCCGGCGGTGGTCTTCCTCACCGGTGGCGGGCTGATCCTGCTGCTCACGGTGGCCGGCGCCTGGGTGGTCACCCGGCGCGGCGGGCGCCGGCCGTGACCGCCGCGCACCCGCGGCACCAGCTGGACGAGGTCGTGCACGCGCCCGTGCGGTTCTCGATCATGGCCTACCTCGCGGGGGTGGAGCGCGCCGAGTTCGCGCTGGTCCGCGACGCCGTCGAGGTGTCGGACTCCCAGCTGTCGAAGCAGGCGGCCACGCTCGAGACGGCCGGCTACCTCCAGATCACCAAGGGCCACGTCGGCAAGCGCCCGCGGACCTGGTTCGCGCTGACCCCGGCAGGACGGGAGGCCTTCGAAACCCACCTGACCACGCTGCGCCGGATCGCCGGCGGCCGCTGACCCGTCAGCCCGCCTGGCGCCGCAGCTCCCGCACCGCCTCCCGCAGCACCTCGACCGTCACCCCCGCCTCGGCGAGCACGTGGGCCGCCGCCCCGCCGCGGGCCAGCGCCAGCCCGAGCAGCACGTGCTCGGTGCCGATGTGGCGGTCCCGCAGCGCCAGCGCCTCGCGCAGCGACTGCTCCAGGACGCTCTTGGACGCCGCGTCGAAGGGGACGTGGTTCGGGCGGCCCGGCCCGCGCCGTCCGGCCACGGTCCGCTCCAGGGCGCCCGGGCCGAAGGACTCCTCCACCTGCCGGCGCACCGCGTCCAGGTCGATCCCCAGGCTGGCCAGCCGCTCGGCGTCCGGCGCGGCGCCGGGAGGTCCGGCGAAGCGGTCCACCGCCTCGCGGACGGCCGCCGCGCCCAGCCCGAGCGAGCGCAGCACGGCCGCCCCGCTCGACTCCGGCAGCCCCGGGGCGTCGAAGAGGGCGACCAGCAGGTTCTCGGTGCGGACCCTCTGCTGCCCCCGCGCCCGGGCGTCCTCCTGGGCGAGCACCACCACGCGGCGCGCCGGTCTGGTGAACCTCTCGAACATCGTCGTCCTCCCTCAGTGACCCAGTCGTCGGTACTTGCGGTGCACGGCCTGCTTGCTCACCTGGAGCACCGCCGCGATCTGCTGCCAGGACCACCCCTGCCGTCGGGCGTTGGCGACCTGCAGCTCCTCCAGCGACTCCTGCAGGACCCGCAGGGCCGCCACCGCGGCCAGTCCCTCGTGCGGGTCCTGGCTGGACGCCGCCGCCGCCACCCGTGTCGCATCGCTCATAGCGTCAACATAGGTTGACGACGATCAGCCGTCAACCTATGTTGACGATCAGGTGCTCCGCAGCCGGCCGTTACGCTCGACCCGTGACCCGCAGCGTCTACATCGCCTCCCCCGAGGGGGTGACCGGGAAGTCGACGGTCGCCCTGGGACTGCTCGACCAGCTGATCCGCGAGGTGGGCTCGGTGGCGGTGTTCCGCCCCCTGGTGCACGCCGACCAGCGCGACACCATCCTCGACCTGCTGCTGGACCAGCCCGGGATGGAGCAGGACTACGACGACGCCCGCGGTGTCAGCTACGAGGAGGCCCACAGCGACCCCGACGCCGCGCTCAGCCGCATCGTGGAGCTGCACGGGGAGCTGGCCGAGCGGCACCGGGCGGTGCTGGTGCTCGGCTCGGACTACACCGACGTCTCCACACCCACCGAGCTGACGCTGAACGCCCGGATCGCCTCCAACATCGGCGCCGCCGTGGTGCTGGTCGTGAGCGGCGTGGGCCGGGGCCCGGAGGAGGTGGCGGTCACCGCCGAGCAGGCGCGCAACGCCTTCCTGTCCCAGCACGCCCGCGTCCCCGCCGTGGTGGCGAACCGGGTCGCGCCGGAGGAGCTGGAGCAGACCCGCGCGCTGCTGGCGCGGCGCTTCCCCGACCTCACCACCGCCGCCCTGCCCGAGAGCCGGGTGCTCTCGGCCCCCTCGGTCGGACGCCAGCTCGCCGCGGTCGAGGCCCGGCTGCTGCGCGGCAACCCGGCCTGGCTGGAGCGGGAGTCGCTCGACCTGCTGGTCGCCGGGATGACCCTGCCGAACGTGCTGACGCGGCTGCGGCCCGAGACCACCGTGGTCTCGGCCTCCGACCGTCCGGAGATCCTGGCCGGGCTGGTGCTGGCGCACCGCTCCGGCACCTTCCCGCCGCTGGCCGGGATCATCCTGGTCGGCGGCTACGAGGTGCCCGAGTCCGTGCTCCGGCTGGTCGAGGGCGTCGACTCCGACCTGCCCATCGCGGTGACCGACCTGGGCACCTACACCACCGCCGAGAGGCTGTCGCGGCTGCACGGCCCGATGATCGTCGGGTCGACCCGCAAGGTGGAGGCGGCGCGGACGCTGTGGGCCGACAGCGTCGACCAGCGGGCGTTCTCGCGGGTGCTGGAGCTGCCGCCGGCCACCGTCCGGACCCCGCTGATGTTCGAGTACCAGCTGCTCGAGCGGGCACGCGCCGACCGCAAGCACGTCGTGCTCCCGGAGTCAGGCGACGACCGCATCCTCACCGCCGCGGCCATCCTGCTGCGGCGGGGCGTGGCCGACCTGACGCTGCTGGGGCAGGAGAACGAGGTCCGGGCGCGGGCGTCCACCCTGGGCCTGGACCTGGACGCGGCGCGGGTGGTCTCGCCCACCGACCCCGAGCTGGTGGAGCGGTTCGCCGCCGAGTACGCCCGGCTCCGCGCCCACAAGGGCGTCACCCTGGAGGAGGCCCGCGGGCGGGTCACCGACATCTCCTACTTCGGCACCATGATGGTGCAGCTGGGGATGGCGGACGGGATGGTCTCGGGTGCGGTGAACACCACCGCCCACACCATCCGGCCGGCCCTGGAGTTCGTGAAGACCCGGCCCGGGGTGCGCAGCGTGTCCAGCGTCTTCCTGATGTGCCTGGCGGACCGGGTGCTGGTCTACGGCGACTGCGCGGTCATCCCGGACCCGACCGCCGAGCAGCTGGCCGACATCGCCATCTCCTCCGCCGACACCGCCCGCGCCTTCGACGTCGAGCCGCGGGTGGCCATGCTGTCCTACTCCACCGGCAGCAGCGGGTCGGGCGCGGAGGTCGAGAAGGTCCGCCGGGCCACCGAGCTGGTCCGCGAGCGGGCGCCGGAGCTGCCGCTGGAGGGACCGATCCAGTACGACGCGGCGATCGACCCCGACGTGGCCCGCACCAAGCTGCCCGGCTCCTCCGTCGCCGGCCGGGCCACGGTGTTCGTCTTCCCCGACCTGAACACCGGGAACAACACCTACAAGGCGGTGCAGCGCAGCGCCGGCGCGGTCGCCGTCGGCCCGGTGCTGCAGGGGCTGAACAAGCCGGTCAACGACCTGTCCAGGGGCGCCCTGGTCGACGACATCGTCAACACCGTGGCCATCACCTGCGTGCAGGCCCAGACCCTCTGAACGCGCGGGCGGACGGGCGAGGCGGAGCCGGCGGGCCC
Organism: Auraticoccus cholistanensis; assembly: GCF_009742705.1. Classification (GTDB taxonomy): domain Bacteria; phylum Actinomycetota; class Actinomycetes; order Propionibacteriales; family Propionibacteriaceae; genus Auraticoccus; species Auraticoccus cholistanensis. Next base: position 131,407 of record NZ_WPCU01000003.1, on the reverse strand, counting down.
GGGGTGGATAGCGTGCCCGCATGAGCACCGTCCTCGTCCTCAACAGCGGGTCCTCGTCGCTGAAGTACCGGCTGGTGGACGTCGAGGCCGGCCGCCCGCTGGCCGAGGGGGTGGTGCAGCGCATCGGCGAGGAGGAGTCGACGTTCTCCCACACCGGCGCGCCGGGATGGGCGGCCGGTGAGGGGCACCGGGTCGCCGACCACGCCGAGGCCCTCGAGTTCGCCGCCGCGGCCTTCGCCGAGCACGGGCCCGACCTCGAGCAGGCGGGGCTGACCGCGATCGGCCACCGGGTGGTGCACGGCGGCGACCGTTCCGAGCCGGCCGTGATCACCCCGGAGGTGCTGGCCGAGATCGAGGAGCTGCAGGTGCTGGCCCCGCTGCACAACCGGGCCGCCGCCACCGGCATCCGCGCCGCCCAGGCGCTGCACCCCGAGCTGCCGCACGTGGCCGTCTTCGACACCGCGTTCTTCGCCTGCCTGCCGGCCGCCTCGCGCACCTACGCCATCGACCGCCAGGTGGCCCGCGAGCACCGGATCCGCCGCTACGGCTTCCACGGCACCTCCCACGACTTCGTCTCGGCCCGGGCGGCGGAGCTGGTGGGGCGTCCCCGCTCCGAGCTGCGCCAGGTCGTGCTGCACCTGGGCAACGGGGCCTCGGTCTCGGCGGTCGACGGCGACCGCCCGGTCGACACGTCGATGGGCCTGACCCCGCTGGAGGGGCTGGTGATGGGCACCCGCAGCGGCGACCTGGACCCGGCCGTGCTGCTCACCCTGGCCCGCGCCGGCTGGACCACCGAGGACCTCGACACGCTGCTGAACCGGCGCTCGGGGCTGCTGGGGCTGAGCGGGGTGAACGACTTCCGCGAGCTCACCCGCCGGCTGGCCGCCGGCGACCCGGACGCCCGGCTCGCCCACGACGTCTACCTGCACCGGCTGGTGCGCTACGTCGGCGGCTACCACGCGCTGCTGGGCGGCGCGGACCTGCTCGTCTTCACCGCCGGAGTCGGCGAGAACAACCCGGCGCTGCGGGCCGCGCTGGTCGACCGGCTGCGCCCGCTCGGCTTCGTGCTGGACGCCGAGGCCAACGCCGCGCCTGCGCAGGGCCCCCGGGTGGTCTCGGCGCCCGGCTCACCGGTCACGGTGGCCGTCGTCCCCACCGACGAGGAGCTGGCCATCGCACGCCAGACGGTGGCCGTGCTGCGATGATCGACCGGCACCCGTCGCCCGAGGAGGAGCCATGAGCCGTACCGCCCCCGACATCAGCCGGCTGACCACCGAGTCCGTCGACGAGTCGCTGGCCGACCTGGACACCCGGTCGGTGGCCGAGCTGGCGGCCACGATGAACCGGCGCGACCACGACGTGCCCCGCGCCGTCGAGGCCGCCCTGCCCCAGATCAGCGCCGCCATCGAGGCCGTGGTGGAGCGGATGGAGCGCGGCGGGCGGCTGGTCTACGTCGGCGCCGGCACCCCCGGGCGGCTCGGCGTGCTGGACGCCTCGGAGTGCGTGCCCACCTTCAACACGCCCCCGGAGCTGGTCACCGGGCTGATCGCCGGTGGCGCCCAGGCGCTGACCACGGCCGTGGAGGGCGCCGAGGACTCCGAGGAGCTGGGACGCGACGACGTGCTGGCCCTGGGGCTGCGTCCGGAGGACACCGTGGTCGGGATCGCCTCCAGCGGCCGGACGCCCTACGTGGTCTCGGCCGTGCGCACCGCCCGGGCAGCGGGCGCGCTGACCGTCGGGCTCTCCTGCAACCCCGGCGCGGAGCTCTCGCAGCTGGTCGAGCACGCCATCGAGGTGGTGGTGGGTCCGGAGCTCATCACGGGCTCGACCCGGCTGAAGTCGGGCACCGCGCAGAAGCTCGTGCTCAACATGATCTCGACCATCACCATGATCCGCCTGGGCAAGACGTACGGGAACCTGATGGTCGACGTCCGGGCCTCCAACGAGAAGCTGGTCGCCCGCGCCACCGGCATCGTGCAGCGGATCACCGGCGTGGACGCCGAGACGGCCTCGGCCGTCCTCCACGAGACCGACCTGCAGGTCAAGGACGCCGTGGTGCGGCTGCGGCTCGGCGTCTCCACCGAGGAGGCCCGGGCCCGGCTGCAGGCCGCCGGCGGACGGCTGCGGGTGGCCCTCGGCGAGGCCTGACCCGCGGGTGGTCCACTAGCCTGTCGGCCATGACGACTGCACTGGTGACCGGGGCGACGGCGGGCATCGGGGCGACCTTCGCCCGGCACCTGGCCTCGCGCGGTCACGACCTGGTCCTGGTGGCGCGGGACGAGGCGCGGCTGCGGTCCAGCGCGGCCGAGCTGTCGCGGGTCTACGGCGTCGACGTCGAGGTGCTCCGCGCCGACCTCGCCGACCGGGAGCAGACGCTGCAGGTGGCCGCCCGGGTCGAGGACCCGGAGCGACCGGTCGACCTGGTGGTCAACAACGCGGGCTTCGGGCTCCACAGCCGTCTGCTGGACCCCGACACCAGCACCCACGAGCGCGCCCTGGACGTGATGTGCCGGGCGGTGCTGCTGATCGGCGGTGCCGCCGGGCGGGCGATGCGCGACCGCGGCCGCGGCACCATCATCAACGTGGCCAGCACGGCCGGCTGGATCACCCTGGGCCACTACTCGGCGATCAAGTCCTGGGTCACCGTGTACACCGAGGGGCTGGCGGTCGAGCTGGCAGGCACGGGGGTGACGGCCACCGCGCTGAACCCGGGCTGGGTGCACACCGAGTTCCACTCCCGCGCCGGGATCGGGGCCGGCAAGATCCCCGAGGTGGCGTGGGTCGACGTCGACCGGCTGGTCACCGAGTGCCTGGACGACGCCGAGCACGGCCGGGTGATCAGCATCCCCACCCGCCGCTGGAAGGTCGCCATCCAGCTCGCCCGCCACCTCCCCCGCCGCACCATCCGCTGGGTGTCGGGCAAGCTCAGCTCCTCCCGCCGCTCGCACTGACCGCCCCCGGCCGAGAGAGCCGTCGACGAAAGGCACCGCCGCCATGACCGAGTCCGCCCTGGACGCCGTCCCCGACCCCCGCGAGGCTCCTCCGGTCCGCTGGGGCGTCGTCGCCCCGGGCGGCATCGGCCACACCTTCACCCGCGCCGTGCAGCAGCACACCCGCTCGGAGGTGGTCGCCGTCGGGTCCCGCAGCGCCGAGCGGGCCGCCGCCTTCGCCGCCGAGCACGGCATCGCCCGCAGCCACGGCAGCTACCAGGAGCTCGTCGCCGACGAGGAGGTGGAGGCCGTCTACGTGGCCTCGCCGCACTCCAACCACGCCGAGCAGGCGCTGCTGGCCATCGAGGCCGGCAAGCACGTGCTGGTCGAGAAGGCCTTCACCCGCAACCGGGCCGAGGCCGAGCGGGTGCTCTCGGCGGCCGAGGAGCGCGGCGTCTTCGCGATGGAGGCCATGTGGACCCGGCACCTGCCGCACGTGGCCGTGCTGAAGCGGCTGATCGCCGAGGGCGCGGTCGGCGACGTCGTCTCGGTCACCGCCGAGCACGGGCAGTTCTTCCCCTTCGACCCGACGCACCGCCTCTACGCCCCCGAGCTGGCCGGCGGCGCCCTGCTCGACCTCGGCGTCTACCCGCTGGCCTTCCTGCTGGACGTGCTCGGCGCGCCGGAGTCCGTCAGCGCCACCGGGGTGCTCACCGAGACCGGGGTGGACGGCCTGGTGACCGCCGTCCTCGGCTACCCCGGACGCACCCAGGGGGTCGCCCACACCACCCTGTGGTCCCGCACGCCCAACACGGCCGCCATCTGCGGCACCGCCGGGCGGATCGAGATCGAGCGCACCTACTTCGTCCCCACGGTGTTCACGGTGGTCCCGCACGAGGGGGACGAGCTGCGGGTGGACGGACGCGTCGAGGGCGGCTTCCAGTACCAGATCGCCGAGGCGGCCCGGCGCATCGCCGCCGGTGAGCAGCAGAGCCCGCGGATGTCGTGGCAGCACAGCCTGGACCTGATGGCGGTGATGGACGAGATCCGCCGCCAGGTGGGCGTCGTCTTCCCGAACGAGTGAGCGCCTACCGCGGCTGAGCGGGTCGGTCAGGAGGGGGGGGCGGGACGGTCAGGAGCGCGGGCGGTCCTCCGGGCCGGGGCCCTGCTCGGGTGCCGCACCACCCATCGAGGTGCTGCCCCCGTCGGGACCGCGACCGGCGGCACCCTCCCCGGGCACGTCGCGGTGGAGGTCCTGCTGCTCCGACAGGTCCCGACCCTGGGTGTGCTGCTGGTCGGCGTCGCCACCGCCGCGGTGCTCGTCGTGCACACCGCGCCGGGGGCCCTCCGGGTCGAGCCGCTCGGCCTTCTGCACGGTCTCGTGGTGCTCGGCCCGGCGCGCCTCGGCGGTGGACGCCTTCTCCTCGGCGGCGGCCTCGAGCCGTTCGGCCTCGGCGGCACGCCGCTCCGCCTGGGCCGCCCGCTGCTCGGCCTCGGCGGCCTCCACGTCGGCCTCGGCCTTGGCGCGGCGGGCCTCCGCCTTGGCGCTGCGGGCCTCGGCGTCGCTCTCGCGCACGGCGACCTGCTGCTCGGCGGAGCGCTCCCGCAGCTCCGCGGCGCGCCGGCGGTTCACCGCCCTGCGTCCCCGGGTGACCAGCAGCGCGACCACGGCGGCCAGGACCAGCACCGCCACGACCACGACGATCCAGATGATGGTCGACCTGTCCATGGGCAGACTCCGTCCTCGGTTGCTTGCCGGGACCTTCTCCACTCCGGCCACGCTCAAACACCCGCGGCCCGCCACCCCCTGCTCCCCCGTCGCCCCCTGCTCGCCGTCGCCCCCCTGCTCGCCGTCGTCCCCTGCTCGCCGTCGTCCACTGTTCACCCTCCGACCACCCACCGGCCCGACCGCCTCTGGCAGGGTCGGACCATGCGCAACCGATCACCCCGCCGGTCGCTCGCCGTCGCCACGGCCACCGTGCTCGGAGCCGCCGCGCTCGCCCCGGCCCTGGCTCCGCCCGCCGGCGCGGCACCGGCCACCGACGTGCGGGTGGCCACCTTCAACGCCTCGCTCAACCGGGCCACCGAGGGAGAGCTGGTCGCCGACCTCTCCACCCCGGACGACCCGCAGGCCCGGGCGGTGGCCGAGATCGTGCAGCGGACCCGTCCCGACGTGCTCGTGGTGCAGGAGTTCGACCACGACGCCGAGGGACGCGCGGTCCGGCTCTTCGCCGAGAACTACCTGGGCCGCTCCCAGGCGGGCGCCGCGCCGGTGGAGTACCCCTACAGCTTCAGCGCCCCGGTCAACACCGGCGTCCCGAGCGGCTTCGACCTCAACGGCGACGGCACCGTCGGCGGGCCCGACGACGCCTGGGGCTTCGGCGCCTTCCCGGGCCAGTACGGGATGGTGGTGTACTCCCGCCACCCCATCGCGCTCGAGGACGTGCGGACCTTCCAGCACTTCCGCTGGGCCGACATGCCCGGGGCGCTGCTCCCCGACGACCCGGCCACGCCGGAGCCGGCCGACTTCTACAGCCCCGAGGAGCTGGCCCGGCTGCCGCTGTCGAGCAAGTCCCACTGGGACGTCCCGGTGCGCGTCGGCGGGCGGACGGTGCACCTGCTGACCAGCCACCCGACCCCGCCCGTCTTCGACGGACCCGAGGACCGCAACGGGCGGCGCAACAGCGACGAGATCCGGTTCTGGGCCGACTACGTCTCCGGTCTGGCGGCCTCGCGCCACGTCTACGACGACCAGGGACGCCGCGGCGGGCTCCGCGCCGGTGCGGCCTTCGTGGTGGCGGGCGACCTCAACTCCGACCCCCGCGACGGCGACTCGCTGCCGGGGTCGATCGACCAGCTGCTGGAGCACCCGCGGGTGGGCACCGGCCGGCCGCCGGCGAGCGAGGGGGCGGTGGAGGCGAGCCGGCTGCAGGGCGGCGTCAACGACGACCACCGAAGCCCCGCCGCGCACGACACCGCCGACTTCGCCGAGCCGCCGGGCAACATCCGGGCCGACTACGTGCTGCCGAGCCGCCAGCTCCGGGTGCGCGACTCCGGCGTCTTCTGGCCCCGCAGCGACGACCCGCTGTCCCGGCTCACCGGGACCTTCCCCTTCCCCTCCTCCGACCACCGCCTCGTCTGGGTGGACCTGCGGGTGCCCGGCGGGCCCGCGGCCTGAGCCGTGCGGCCGGGACGGGGCACGGGCGTGAGCGGCCAGAGTGCGACCATGCTGGCCATGGGCCTAGTCTGAGCGGGTGCAAGGGAGAGAGCGCTACACCTCGAGGGTGCACGCAGGCGCCCGTTTCGTGGCGCAGCGGGGTCTCCTCCGGCCGGTGGTGTGGGGCATCACCGACGTGCAGGTGCACGGCCGGGAGAACCTGGACAACTTCAACGGGCCCTACGTGGTGGTGTCCAACCACAGCAGCCACCTGGACACCCCGCTGATCATGGGCGCGCTCCCCCGTCGGCTGTCGCGCTACCTCGCCGCCGGAGCCGCCGCCGACTACTTCTTCAAGAAGTGGTGGATCGCCGCGCCGACCGCCCTGTTCTTCAACGCCTTCCCGGTCGAGCGCGCCGGGCTCCGCAACCGCAAGGGCCTGGCCGGCAAGCTGCTGGCCGACGGCGTGCCGCTGCTGCTGTTCCCCGAGGGCACCCGCTCGCGCACCGGCCAGATGGCCCCCTTCAAGCCGGGCGCGGCGGCGCTGTGCATCAGCCGCAACGTGCCCTGCATCCCGATCGCACTGGTCGGCGCCCACGAGGCGATGCCGCACGGCCACGGCTGGGTCCGGCGCGGCCGCCCGCAGGTGCACGTGGTGATCGGCAGCCCGATGTGGGCGCGCCCGGGCGAGGCCGCGGCCCGCTTCTCCGAGCGCATCTCCAAGGTCATCCGCGACATGCACGACCAGACCGCCACGACCGTCGGGCTGCCGCGGCTGATCGAGTACGCCAGCCGTGCCGCCGAGCAGGAGGCCCGGCGCGCCGTGCTGTCGCGGGGCGACGGCCGCTCCCTCGAGGTGATCGAGGAGCAGGCCCAGCAGGCGCTCGGCACGGACGAGAGCGAGGACCCGGGCGAGCTCACCGCACCGACCCCGCTGCGGCCGCCGCGGGAGGCGGCGTCGCCGGCGCGCGTCCGCCCGGGCGACGTGGTGCGGCGGGTACGCCGGGCGGCGTCCACGGCGCGCCGGGTGCTCCCGGGCGGTCGCCGGCGCAGCAACCAGGACACGGACGGGACGCACCGGCGTCCCACCGACGGCGAGGACCACGGTCCGGCCAGGGAGGAGACGGCGTGAAGGGCGTCAAGCACATGAAGTGGTGGGGGTGGGGCGTCGACGGCGTCTCGTTCCACCACGAGGACAAGCCGCGGCTGGCACCCTTCGTGCTGGAGAAGGTGGGCATCGACATCACCACCCCCGCGGCGAACGCCCCGCTCACGTTCGACCAGCTCGACATCCCCGCACCGCGGGTGGACGACGCGCTGCGCACCGCGCTGGCGGGCGTCGTCGGCGCGGACTCGGTGACCAGCGACGACATGGAGCGCCTGGTCCACACCTTCGGCAAGAGCGTGCGGGACCTCGTGCGCATCCGGCGCGGCCAGCTGGGCCGGATGCCGGACCTGGTCGTCTACCCCGCGACCACCGAGGAGGTGGCCGGTGTCGTGGACGCCGTGGTGGCCGCCGACGCGGTGCTGATCCCCTTCGGCGGCGGCAGCAACATCGCCGGCTCGCTCGAGGTGCCTGCCGGGGAGACCCGTGTCGTGGTCTCGCTGGACCTCGGCCGGATGAACAAGGTCGTCGAGATCGACGAGGAGGCCGGTCTGGCGCTGATCCAGGCCGGCGCGCAGGGCCCGGACCTGGAGGAGCAGCTCGCGGCGCGCGGCTTCACCATCGGCCACTTCCCCGACTCCTTCAGCCACTCCACCCTCGGCGGCTGGATCGCCACCCGCTCCTCCGGCATGCAGTCCGACCGCTACGGCGACATCGCCGACATCACCCGCGGGCTGACCATGGTGATGCCGGGCGAGGTGCTGACCCTGCGTCCCCTGCCCAGCAGCTCCACCGGGCCGTCGGTGCGCGAGATGGTGCTGGGCAGCGAGGGCCGGCTCGGCGTCATCACCGAGGCCTGGGTGAACGTCAAGCCGGTCCCGGAGAAGCGCGTCATCCTCGGCTACTTCTTCCCCGACTTCGCCACCGGCCTGCGGGCGCTGCACGAGATCCACCGCTCCGACGCCACCCCGCTGGTGGCCCGGATCTCCGACGAGCGCGAGACCCAGTTCTCGCTGGCCACCTCCAAGGCGAGCAAGGGCGTCAGCAAGTACGTCACCAAGGCGCTGATGGCCTACCTGGTCCGCAGGGGCTGGGACCTGGACAAGCTGTGCCTGAGCTTCATCGGCTACGAGGGCAGCCGGTCCCACGTGGCGCTGCAGCAGCGGCTGGTGCGCGAGATCGTCACCCGCCACGGCGGCATCGTGGTCGGCAAGGGCCCCGGGGTGCTGTACGACCAGAAGAAGTTCGACACCCCCTACATCCGCGACTTCCTGCTCGACCGCGGCGCGGCGGCGGACGTCTCGGAGACCGCGGCGCCGTGGTCGAAGCTCAAGCCGCTCTACGACGAGGTGATCGCCTCGGCCGAGAAGGCCTTCGCCGAGATCGGCTGCCAGGGCTACGTGATGTGCCACCTGTCGCACAACTACCACTCCGGCGCCTGCCTGTACTTCACCTTCGCCATCGCCCACGAGGGTCCGGACGTGCTCGACCGCTACGACGTGGTGAAGCGGGCCATCCAGTCCGCCTTCATCCGCTGCGGCGGCACCCTGTCCCACCACCACGGGGTCGGCGTGGAGCACTCGCCGTGGCTGGCCGACGACATCTCCGAGGCCGGGCAGACGATGATCTCGCGGCTGTTCCAGGCCACCGACCCGGGCTCCAACCTGAACCCCGGCAAGGTCGTGCACACCGGAGAGCCCGGCATCTCGGTGCTCAGCAACCCCGCGTCCTGACACCGGCGGGCCGGGTCGGTGCGTCCGACCCGGCCGCGCGGAACTGTCAGACCCGGTCCGTAGATTCGGGGCATGTCGACCAGCAGTGACGCCGCCGCCGGGCTGCTGGCCGACGCCCGGGCGCACCAGGCCGCCGAGCAGGCCGCCGCCGACTGGGCCGATCTGCACCCGCCGGTCGAGGACGTCGCCGAGGCCACCTGGCAGGGCCGCCCCAGCGGGGTGCCGCTGGCTGGTGCCGGCACCCCAGCCGTGGACGGTGCCTGCGTGGCCGAGCTCGCCGCCGCGCTGCGCTGCTCCACCGACGCCGGCAGCGCGCTGGTCGGGCAGGCCCTCGAGCTGCGCCACCGCCTCCCCCGCCTCTGGTCGCTCGTCCACCGCGGTGAGGTGGCCGCGTGGCAGGCCCGCCGGGTCGCCGCCCGCACCACGACCCTCACCGTCGAGGCCGCCCGGTTCGTCGACGACCAGGTCGCCGCCGTGGCCGGCCGGATCTGCCCGACCCAGCTCGACCGGCTCATCACCGCCGCGATCCTGCGGTTCATGCCCCATGAGGCCGAACGGCAACGGCTGGCCGCCGCCGATAGTCGTCGCTTCGACATCTCCCACGACCGCGACGGGACGAGCTCCGGCCTCGCCGAGGTGACCGGTTGGCTCGACCTGCCCGACGCCCTCGACCTCGACGCCGCCGTCACCGACGGTGCCCGCGCGCTGGCCGAGGCCGGCTGCGACGCCTCGTTGGACGTGCGCCGCTCGATGGCCGTCGGCGAGCTGGCCCGCCACCAACCGGCTCTCGACCTCGACCCTTCCTCGGACGGCCAGACCGCTGAGGCTGCTCCGGCACCCCGACCCCGGGTGCCCGTGACGCTGTACCTGCACCTGCCCGCGGAGTCCCTCGAGTCAGCAGATGCTCCGGGTTGGGTCGGCAACACCGGCATCCCCGTCACCGCGGGGCAGATCCGCGACTGGTGCGGCCGCCCCGGCAGCCGCATCACCGTCCGCCCGGTCGTCGACCTCAACACCGACCAGACGGTGCCGGGCTACGAGGTGCCGGACCGGATCCGCGAGCACATCGCCCTCCGCGACCGCACCTGCGTCTTCCCCTGGTGCAGCCGACCCGCCCACCCACACCCACCACGCACCCGTGGCACCGACGGCGAACCCGGCTGGTCGACCGACGCCGACCACATCGTCCCCTGGAGCACCGGCGGCACCACCGCCACCGACAACCTCGCCCCA
>NZ_WPCU01000003.1:98283-121208 GCF_009742705.1 Auraticoccus cholistanensis | reverse complement strand
CCCCCGGCAGCACCACCGGACCGCCGCCAGCAGCGACCGCGACGGCACCACGCACGTGGACCATCACGCTCCCACCCGACCCCCGCCCACGAGAACGCGACCCGGTTCCCACCGGCTGATCGGGGCTTGTCGGCCGCGCGCAGGCGGCAGAGCCTCCTGCTGAGCACCGGGCAGGGTCCGGCTCGGACCTCTCGGCGCCTGGTGGGAGCGTGCCGCCGTCGCGCTCGCACGCCAGCACGCCCTCGCATCGCAGCTCGTCGCAGCGTGCCGCGACGCAGGAACGCAACGTGTCATCCAAGCGCAGTGCACGGTGCACCCGCGTGGCTGGCACCGGGACAGCGGGTCCTCCACCGACCGGGCGTCGGGCCGCGGGGTGCCCAGCGTCAGGGGCAGGAGATGAGGTTGAGCGCCAGGCTGACGTTGCGCGAGGGGGCGGACGGGGCCACCCAGCTCGTGCCGGGAAGGACTGCCCGGACGCTGACCCGCCAGGTCCCGAGGCCGAGCAGGGCGCGGTTGACGGTGTAGGACGTCGCCGTGGTCGTCGTCGTCGCGGCGACCACGCCGGTCGTGGCGCCGGTGACCGTCACGACGTACTGACGGTTGGGCGCCCCGGTCCAGGTGAACCTCGCGCCCTCGGCCTCGACGGCGCAGTTCAGGCCGGTGACCGGTTCGACGGTGCCGGCGGTCAGGGCACCCGTGGTCACGGCAGCGGCGTCGCTGAAGGCCGCCTGCGTGCTCCGGGCCGACGAACCGAGCGCGACCAGGGCCAGCAGGGTCAGCGCCACGACGACCCGGGTACCGGACCTCACGGCACCACCTGCTCCGCGGTCAGGTCGAGCTGCAGCGTCCCGGTCTTGCCCTGGTTGGCGTTGGCGGCGGTGCTGGGCATGGCCACCAGCAGGCACAGCGGCTCCTCGGCCCCTCCACCCAGCGGCCCGCGGGCGCTGAACAGGGCCTGCGGGCCGCCGGACGGTGCGACGGCGACCGCGCTGCTGTGGAGGGCGGTGCCGCCGCAGCTGCCGGTCCTCGGGTAGCTCGTCCCCGCCGCCGTGGTCGGGCCCGCGTAGACCTGCAGGGTGATCGCGGTGGCGTCGTAGGTCCACGGCTGCGAGGCGGCACGGGTCACCGTGGCGGAGTACCGCACCGGCACGCCGCCGACGTTGCGCACGGTCAGCGGGAAGGCCAACCGCTCGCCGGGGTACAGGTTGCTCGCTGCGATCGAGGTCTTGGTGTAGGCGGTGCCCGTCCCGACCGCCCCGCCGCTGTCCAGCTGCAGGTCCAGCGTCCCGGCCGTGATCTGCCCCGTGGTCACCTGCGCGGTGTCCTGCCAGTAGGCGTAGCTGGACGCCCCGCCGACCCCGAGCACCACCGCCGCGGCCAGTGCCAGCACCGGCCGCCACAGCGACCTCGGGCGGCGGGTCTGCTCCACCGCGCGCCGTGGCCCGCTCATGTCGTCCTCCTCGCGGCACGGCGCGGTCCCAGCACCACCGCGCCGGCACCCACCGCCAGCAGCCCCAGGACCACCACCCAGCCCCGCACCGTGGTCCCGGTGGCCGCGAGCTCGTCCCCGAGCCCGTCCGCCACTCCGGCGACCCGCCCTCCGCCGTCCCCGGCGGTGCCGGTCAGCCGCACCTGCAGACCCAGGTCCCCGGTCAGTCCGAAGGTGCTCTCGTCGGCCCCGGCAGCCATGGCCACCCGCAGCTCGAGCGGCACGCTGGCCCCCGGAGCGAGGTCCGGCACGGCGGCCACGGTGGCCGGCACGGCGGCGACCGGGGCGCTCTCGCCGTCGCCGGCGCGTCCGGTGATGCTCAGCTCGCCCCGCGCCAGCGGCCCGGCGAGCGCGGGAGCGTCCAGGGTCACCGCCAGGTCGGCCGTCTCGCCGGACTCGTTGCGCACCCACAGCGTCCCGGTGCGGACGTCACCGGGCACCCACCGCACGGCGGGGTCGAACAGCGGTCCCGTGAGCGAGTCGGCGTAGCTGCGCCCGTCGGCGCTCAGACCGATCCGCGGGTCGGCCGACGCGGGCACCCCCGGCTGCAGCAGCAGGCCACCGGCGAGCAGCGCCATCCCGACGGCCCTCCGCCGCCCGGGCCGACGTGGCCGGTTCACCGCGCCCTCCTCGGCCGGGCCCGTACACCGCTGCCGCGGCGGTCCCGCAGCGCGCCGACGAACATCACGACGGCGTAGCCGGCCAGCGCCAGGGCGCCCAGCTGCACCACCACCAGCCGCACGGATCCGGTGAGCAGGTTGTTCACGTACCCGAGCCAGGGCAGCGTGTACCAGACCACGCCACGCACCTGCACGGCCCGGACCAGCTCGGCGTCCGGCTCGGCGTTGACGTCGCCCTGGGTGACGAAGGCGCGCTCGCCGTCCAGCTGGCGGCTGGCCACCACCCGGTGAGTGACCACGGTCGGCTCACCCGAGCGCAGCTGGTAGGTCACCACCTGACCCAGCCGGATCTCCGCCGGGTCCACCGGGCGCACCACGATCAGGCTCCCCGGCGGGTGGGCGCGACCCATCGACCCGGTGAGGACGGTGTAGGTGGTGGCCCCGGCCAGCCGGGGCACCAGCACGGCCGCCGCCAGCACAGCCCCCAGCAGCAGGATCAGGGTCCAGCACAGCACCCGCCAGAGCCATCCGCCGACGAGGCGGAGAGGACGAGCGGGTGCGGCCGGCGGTGCGGTCAGCACCTCGGCGTCGAGCATCGGCCCGAGCGTCAGGCAGAGACCTGGGTGGCCGTGATGGTGAACGCCTCCAGGTCGATGACGGTGCCCTGCGAGCCGTTGTCCACCGTCGTGCCGACCGGCACGCTCACCACGATGGTGGCGTCGATGGTGCTGCCGTCGTCGGCGTCGGTGATCTCGGTGACCTGCTCACCGCCCACCAGGAAGGTGCCGGTGACGGTGTAGTCCGAGGGGTCCATGGCGGGGGCGGCGTCGCCGACCGCGGCGGCCGTCACGTCGAGGTCGGCCCGCAGGTTCGTCCCCTCCGCGGTGATGGCCACCGAGCAGGTCTTGGTCAGCACGTCACCGGGGACGACGTCCTCCGCGGCGACGTCGAACGGGGCGCCGGTGACGCCCTCGACGGCGTTGGTCACCGTCCAGCCGGCGGTGTCGCAGGCCGCGGCGTCCAGGGCCAGCTGGCCGGCGGTGATGGTGCCGCCGTCGACGTCCTCGGTGGCCTGCCAGTAGGCGAGCGAGCCGCCGCCGCCGAGCAGCAGGGCCGCGGCCGCCAGTGCAGCCAGAGAACCCTTGGTGGTCTTGTTCATGTGTGAGCCTTCGTGTGGGCAGGGAACAGCAGAATGAGCGGTTCCCCGAGTCCGCAGGCGAAATGCTAACCCGATACGTCCAGCGATCAAAAAGAACTTCGCGCCGCTGACTTCGCAGACGCTAGGACCTCCGTCGGATCAGGCCGCTGGGCCGGTGCTGGCACGCACGACCAGGCGGGGTTCCGCCGGCTCGGGCACCACCGGGGTCACCCCGGCGGGGGTGGTGAGGGCGAGACGCTGCCAGGCCCGGGCCCCGTTGCCGGCGAAGTCGAGAGCCACGCTGGTCAGCGGCGGGTGGGAGTAGGCGGCGAAGGGGACGTCGTCGAACCCGGCCACCGAGATCTCGCCGGGGACGTCGACCCCCTGCTCGTCCAGGGCGCTGAGCAGCCCCAGCGCGACCAGGTCGTTGAAGCAGACGACGGCCGTCACCCCCGAGGACACGACCGCGGGGGCCGCCGCCCGGCCGTCGGACAGCGACGTGCCGCCGGGCAGCACGGTCACCTCGAGGTCGTCCCGCCGGGAGCGGTACTCCTCGATGCCCTGCAGCCGGGCCGCGTTGGAGTCCGAGGCGGAGGGCCCGGCGAGGTACAGCACCCGGCGGTGGCCGAGCCCGGTCAGGTGCGTCAGCANCCTCCTCAGGCAGGTCGCGACGGTTCACCACCACCGCCGGGGCCAGCTCGGCCACCAGCTCGGCCAGCGGACCGGCCGGCATGCGCGGCGAGCACAGCACGATGGCGTCCGCCCGGCGGCGCAGGTCGCGGGCGAGGCCCGGCTCGTCGGCGGCGGTCTCGCGGGAGTCGCCCACCAGCACCCGGAAGTCGTCGCGCACGGCGGCCGCCGAGAGCCCGTGCAGCACCGCCTGGAACACCGGGTTGCCCAGGTCGGGCACCACCATGGCGACGGTGTCGGTGCGGCCGTTGACCAGTCCCCGGGCCAGCGGGGAGGGCGCGTAGCCGAGCTCGGCGGCGGCGGCCCGCACCCGGGCACTGAGCTCGGCGTCCACCGTGCGGCGGCCGTTCATCACCCGCGAGACGGTGGCCAGGGAGACCCCGGCCACGCGTGCGACGTCGGCGATGGTCGCCACCTTGGTGGCCGTGCCCCGGGCCATCGCCCCTCCACAGTGCTGGGAAAACGCTTCCCCGGCATGCTAGACCGGCCTCCCGGCCGGGGTCGACCCCTCGTCGGGAGCACTTCCCCGCTCCGTCCGCGGACTCGTCGGCGACACCTCTCGACGCCACCGCGCGGGACTGGTAGGAAAGGAGGAAAGCGCTTTCTGACGGAAGGTCCCATCCCCATGTCCCGCGAACGCTACGGACTCATCGGCACCGGCTCCCGGGCCGGCATGTACATCAGGGCCATCACCGGCGACCACGCCGACAAGGCCGAGCTGGTCGCCTGGGCCGACCCCAACCCGGGGCGCCAGGACCACTACGACAAGGTCTTCGACGAGGCCGGGCTCCCCCGCCCGCACCGGTGGGACCCCGCCGACCTGGAGCGGATGATCGCCGAGGAGCGGCTGGACCGGGTCGTCGTCACCACCCCGGACCACCTGCACGCCGAGTACGTCGCCCGCACCCTGCTGGCCGGCGCCGACGCCGTGGTCGAGAAGCCGCTCACCATCGACGCCGAGGGCGTCCGGCGGATCAGCGACGCGGTGGCGCAGAGCGGGCGCGACGTGGTCACCACCTTCAACTACCGCTACAGCCCCCGCAACAGCTCCCTCAAGCGGCTCATCACCGAGGGCGCCATCGGCCAGGTCACCAGCCTGCAGTTCGAGTGGGTGCTGGACACCTCGCACGGCGCCGACTACTTCCGCCGCTGGCACCGCTACAAGGACCGCTCCGGCGGGCTCTTCATCCACAAGGCCTCCCACCACTTCGACCTCATCAACTGGTGGATCGACGCCGTGCCGACCAAGGTCTACGCCAGCGGCGGGCTCAAGTTCTACGGCGCCGACAACGCCCGCGCCCGCGGGCTGGGCCCCCGGCCCGAGCGGGGCACCGGGCACGCCGAGAACGACCCCTTCGCCCTGGACCTCACCCGCAACCCCACCCTCAAGGCGCTCTACCTCGACAACGAGCACCATGACGGCTACCTGCGCGACCGGGACGTCTTCGACGAGGGCATCACCATCGAGGACAACTTGTCGGTCGTCGTCGACTACGACAACGGCGCCGGCCTGAGCTACTCCCTCAACGCCCACAGCCCCTGGGAGGGCTACCGCGTCGTGGTGAACGGCACCGAGGGCCGCGCCGAGCTCGAGGTCATCGAGCGGGCCGCGGTGATCGTCGAGGAGGACGCCGAGGGCGTGGTCGACCCGAGCGCGGCCCCGGCCGACTTCGGCGCCGACCCCGTCCGCCCGGAGGGCGAGCGGCTGGTCCTGCAGCGGCACTGGCAGCGCGCCGAGGAGGTCGAGATCCCCGCCGGGATCGGCGGCCACGGCGGCGGCGACGCCTACCTGCTGGAGCACCTGTTCACCCGCACCACCACCGACGAGCCGCTGCACCGGGTGGCCGGTCTGGCCGACGGCGTGGCCGCCGTGTCGGTGGGCATCGCCGGCAACCGGTCGCTGGAGACCGGGCAGGCCGTCGAGATCGCCGAGCTGGGGCTGCGGGGCGACGGCTCCTGACCGCTAGGGTGGCGCGGCGGGCGCCGGCCGGGAGCGCGCCCGGCCGCCGACGCCCGGGAGGACCTGTGCCGACTCGCCCGCCGCGTCGACCCGGTGACGGGCGACGGCCGGCCGGGCGGGGCTTCGCCCTGCTCGGCGAGGTGCTGCTGACCGGGGTGCTGGTGCTCGTGCTGGCCCTGCCGCTGCTCACCCTGCCCCTCGCGCTGGCCGTGGGCATGCGTCACCTCCGCCGCCACCTCGCGGGCGAGGGCTCCCGCCGCTCGGGCCTGCGGCAGGACGTCCGGCGTGGCCTGCTGCCCTCCCTCCCGGCGGGAGTGGCCGCCCTGCTGGTGTGGGCGGTGCTGTCGGTGGACGTCGTGCTGGGCGCCACCGGCGTGCTGCCCGGCGGGCGCGTGGTGGCGCTCGCCGGCGCGCTGGCCAGCGCCGCGGTGGCGGTCGCGGTGCTGCTGGCCGCCCGCGGCTGGACCCCCGAGCGGGGCTGGCGGGCGTCCCTGCGTGGGGTGCGGGCCGACGTCACGGCCGACCCGGCCGGCGCGCTGTACCTGCTGCTGGCCACGGTGCTGGTGGCCCTGCTGACCTGGCAGCTCCTCCCCCTGCTGGTGCCCGGTCTGGGCCTGCTCGCCTTCGCGGCCGTGGCCGTCGAGGAGCGACGCACCGCGCTCCCCGGACCCCGAGACCGACCTGATCCCGACGAACCGAGAGAGGACTGACCCGTGCACTACGGCGGTGACTACAACCCCGAGCAGTGGCCCCGCGAGGTGTGGCGCGAGGACGTCGCCCGGATGCAGGAGGCCGGCGTCAACCTGGTCAGCGTCGGCATCTTCTCCTGGGGCCGGATCCAGCAGCGGGAGGGCGAGTACGACTTCGAGTGGCTCGACGAGGTCCTCGGCCTGCTGCACGAGGGCGGGATCTCGGTCGACCTGGCCACCGCCACCGCCTCACCGCCGCCGTGGGTGTCGGCCCGCTACCCCGACGTCCTCGCCCGCGACGCCGACGGCGCCAGCTACTGGCCGGGCAGCCGGCAGCACTACTCCCACGCCTCCCCGAGCTACCGGCGGCTGGCCGCGGAGCTGGTGACGGCCATCGCCGAGCGCTACGCCCAGCACCCGGCGGTGGTGATGTGGCACGTCAACAACGAGTACGCCTGCCACCTGCCCCGCGACTACTCCGACGCCGCCGCGGCCGGGTTCCGGCGCTGGCTGGAGCGGCGCTACGGCGACGTGGACACGCTCAACGCGCGCTGGGGCACGGCCTTCTGGTCCCAGCACTACACCTCCTTCGAGGAGGTCCAGCCGCCGCGGAAGGCCCCCTACAGCCACAACCCGACGCAGCTGCTGGACTTCGCCCGCTACACCGACGAGTCGTTCCTGGAGCTGTTCCGCACCGAGCGCGACATCATCCGCGCCGCCGGCGCCACCCAGCCGGTCACCACCAACTTCATGGGACCGTTCAAGCCGCTGGACTACTGGCGGTGGGCCCGGGAGGTCGACCTCGTCTCCGACGACGCCTACCCCGACCCCAACGTGGCCGAGTCCTTCCGCGACGCCGCCTTCCAGCGCGACCTGGTCCGCTCGCTCAAGCCAGGCACCCCCTGGCTGCTGATGGAGCAGTCCAGCGGCGCGCTGAACTGGCGTCCCCGCAACGCCCCCAAGGCACCGGGGCAGATGTCCGCCCTCAGCGTGCAGGCCGTCGCCCGCGGCTCGGACGGGGTGCTGTTCTTCCAGTGGCGCCAGTCCCGCGGGGGCTCGGAGAAGTTCCACTCCGCGATGCTGCCCCAGGCAGGGACGCGCTCCCGCACCTGGCGCGAGGTGGTCGGCCTCGGAGCCGACCTGGCGGCGCTGCCGCCGCTGCCCGCCCCCGGCGGCGAGGCGCGGGTGGCGCTGGTGCTGGACTGGGAGAGCTGGTGGGCGGTGGAGAACCCCGACCACCCGGCCAGCTTCGAGCTGCTGCCGCTGCTGCAGCGCTGGTACCGCTCGCTGCACCGGCGCCACGTCCAGGTGGACCTGGTCCACCCGGGCGCCGACCTCACCTCCTACACGCTGGTGGTGGCCCCGCAGCTCTACCTGCTGACCGACGGCTCCGCGGCGAACCTGACCGGCTTCGTCGCCGGCGGCGGCCACCTGGTCGTCACCCCGTTCAGCGACGTGGTGGACGCCGACGACCGCTTCCCCGACGGCGGCTACCTGACCCGGCTCGGCCCGCTGCTGGGGGTCTGGCTCGACGACTTCGGCGCCCTCGACGTCCCGGGCGGTCCCGGCGAGGACGCCGCCCCGGTCGGCGGGGTCGACGGGGCGCCCTCCTTCACCGGCGAGCTGTTCGCCGAGGAGCTGCACGCCGACGACTGCGAGGTGCTGGGCCGCTACACCGGCGGGCGGCTGACCGGCTGGCCGGCGTTGACCCGGCGCCGCCACGGCGACGGCGTCGGCTACCACCTGGGCACCGTCCCCGACGAGGCCGGGACCGACGCGGTGGTCGGCTGGCTGCTGGAGCAGGCGGGGGTGGCGCCGGTGCTGGCCGGGCTGCCGCCCCAGGTGGAGGCCGCCCGCCGCGGCGACGTGGTGACGCTCATCAACCACTCGACGTCACCGGTGGCGGTCGGCCTCGACGGCCTGGACGTGCTCGCGGCACCCGTCGGGGCCACCCCGTCCGCCGGGGGGACGCTGGAGCTCCCCGGCTACGGCTGGGTCATGCTCCGCGGTGACGGGCCAGCTGCTCCTCGAGGTTGAACACCTCGGTCAGCTCGAGGAAGCCGGTGTCGGGGGCGCCCTCGAGGTCGACGAAGAACTCCGCCATCTCGGCCTGCCACCGGGCGTTGACCTCGGTGGCGGCCATGGCGGCCTGGGCGCGCTCGAGGGAGTCGGTCTCGAAGTAGCCGATCAGCAGCCCGTCGGGGCGCAGGAACAGCGAGTAGTTGTGCCAGCCGGCGGCGTCCAGCGCCTCGGCCATCTCGGCCCAGATCGGGTCGTGGCGACGGGTGTACTCCTCGATCCGCTCCGGCTTGACCTGCAGCTGGAAGCAGACCCGGCGGCGCTGCTCTGCCATTCCTCGAACTCCTCGCTCGTCCGGCGGCCCGCTGCCGCCCCTCTCCGGACCCTATCCACCCCCTACCCGCCCCGGTCCCCCGCGGGACAGTGGGCGGAGACGACACCGGAGAGCCCCCATCAGGGCCTCCCACCGGTCGTTCCCGACCACTGTCCGGTGGGGTGGGGCGGTGGGGGTGGGGGTCAGGGGCGCTCGCGGGCCACGGCGATGCCGCGGAGCTCGGGCTGGGTGACGCCGTTCAGGACCAGGGGCGTGCTGCGGCGGGAGACGGCGCAGTAGTAGTGCTCCAGGGCGCCGTCGCGGGCGATCACCGCGGGCTTGTGGGCGTGCACCTCGTCGACCGAGCCGGCGGGGCCGACGTCGAGCAGCACCTCCTCGCCCTTGGTCCAGTGCAGCAGGTCGGGCGAGGTGGCGTAGAGGTCGCGGGCGTGCCCGCCGGTCTGCAGGCCGAAGTAGAACATCACCCAGCGCCCGGCCTCCTCGTCCTCCAGCACGCAGGGGTCGGAGGCGAACCACTCGTCCACCGCCCCCTCCCCGCCGTGCGGGAGCAGGGGCTCGGCGGAGACCCGCTGCCAGCTGAGCAGGTCGTCGCTGACCGCGGCGCCCGTCTGCTCGTGCCAGCGCCGCTCGGTGGTCTTGGCGTTGTAGAACAGCCAGTAGCGGCCCTGGGCCCGCATGATCCAGGACTTGTACAGCCCGCCCTGCTCCCATTCCCCGCCCTCCTCGGGGCGGATCAGCGGGCCGAACTCCTCCCAGCTGCGCAGGTCGGTGGAGCGGGCGAAGCCGATCACCCCCGGACCGGACTCGTAGCCCGGCGACGGGTAGGCGTGGAAGGTGGCGACGTAGTGCCCGTCCACCTGCAGCAGCCGTCCCTCGCTGCGCAGCCCGTTCTCGCGCAGCAGCGAGGTGATCGCGGTGTTGTAGCGGCGGTGCGGCACGTCCTGCTGGCGGGGGAAGACGAGCTCGGGCACCGACCAGCTGCCGTCGGCCTGCTCCCAGCAGAGCCCGGTCTGGTACCCGACGCCGTCCCAGCCGACCAGGGTCATCCCGCGTCGGCCGTCGACGGTGAACACGAACGGGCAGTCGACGGCGAGCGAGTCGAAGCGCTCGGGGTCCTCCGAGGGCGCCACCACCAGGTGCTCGGAGCGGTGGGGAGTCGAGTAGCTCATGCTGGGGTCCTCTCGGTGGGGGTGAAGGCGATCCGGTGCTCCCCGGGGCCCAGGTCGCCCGGCTCACCGGGGACGAGCGCGTACCCCGGCGGGGCCTGCACGGTGGCGGCGCCCCCGTCGGGGACGCGCACCTCGGCCTCCAGGCGTCCGCCGGTCAGCCGCCAGGCCACGGCGTAGCGACCACGGGGGCTGTCGTAGCGGGTGGTGGCGGAGGTGACGTCGGCCACCGGCCGGGGACGCACCACCGCCCGGGCCCAGCCGACGGAGCCCTCGGCCTGGCTCAGCCCGCCGACGCCCTCGGTCAGCCAGGCGTCGACGTAGCCGAGCATGAAGTGGTTGGCCGACATCCGCGTCGACGCGCCCCGCCAGGACTCCGCCAGCGCGGTCAGCCCGGTGTCCAGCATGGTGCGGTAGCTGGGGTGGCGGGGGTTGAGCAGCATCTCGTGCAGCAGCTCGTCCTGCTCCAGCTCGAGCAGGACGTCCACCAGGGCCGGCAGCCCGATCTCGCCCACGGTGACCGCCCGGTCGCCCGCCTCGACCACGGCGAGCAGGTCCGCGACCGCGGCCCGCCGCTCCTCGGGCGAGAGCACGCCGGCGTGCAGCAGCAGCGCCGTGCTCGCCTGGCTGCCCGAGCCGAAGCGCGGTCCGCCGGTGTGGTCGGGCGGCCGGACGTGGGCCGCGTGCAGCAGCTGGCGGACCTCCCGGGCCTGCGCGGCGTACCCGGCGGCGGCCTGCTCCTCCCCCAGCAGGGTGGCGGCCTCGACCGCGGCGTCGAGCAGCCGGGCGTGGCCGTAGCCGGCGACCAGCGAGGCGGGGGTCGAGACGTCCTCGGTGATCCAGTCCCCCAGCCCGGTGGCCAGCAGCGCCCCGTCCGCCGTGTCGGCCAGGTACTGCAGGTAGCGCCGGGCCACCGGCCAGGCCTCGCGCAGCGGCGCCAGGGTGGCGTAGCTGCGGTGCAGCTGCAGCGGGACGTGCAGCACCGCGCCGCCCCAGTTGACGTCGTCGCGGAACCCGAGCGGGTTGAACGGCCACTCCCGCTCGGTGGGGTCGAAGTCGAAGACGACCAGCTCCGGGGCGGTGTCGGGCACCAGCCCGGTGGCGGTCTGGGCGTCGGCCATGTGGGTGACCAGCTCGGCCCAGTGGTGCTCGACGTCGAACATCCGGGCCACCGGCCGGAACACCAGGTGGGCCTGCTCCAGCCAACCGAGCTTCTCCCGGTGCGGGCAGTCGGTGGGGACGCTGTAGAGGTTCGACTGCACCGCGTGCTCGACCAGGCGGTGGACGCCGGTCAGGGCGGGGTCGGAGCACTCGAAGGTGCCCACCGGGGTGTCGTCGGTCATCAGCCGCTCGACGGCGCAGCCGAGCCAGCGCTCGGCGCCCTCGACCGGTTCCCCGGTGGCGGCGTCGCTGACCCGCAGCTCCAGGTGGCGGAAGCCGTGGTAGCCGAACTGCGGAGCCCAGCGGGCCGGACCACCGGCGGTGGTGTAGCCGTCGACGATCGGGCTGCCGGTGGTGCTCTGGTCCACCCGACCCTGCTCGTCGAGGTACTCCGCCGGCCAGGTCTCGATGCGCACCCCGGCCGGGGTGCCGGGGCCCAGCTGCAGCACCTGGCGGCCGGCGAGGTTGCGGCCGGCGTCGGCGGCCAGCACGCCGGGGGCGAGCGGGGTGAGCGGCAGCGGACCGAGCCGCTCCACCACCCGCACCGGCGGCGCGGAGCGGCGCCACGGGACCGGCCCGTCCTGGACCGGCACCACCACGGCCGGCACCGCGCCGGCCACCGCGTCCCGGCTCCGCCAGCCGGCCGGCTCCAGCCGGGCGTCGTACTCCTCCCCGCCGTACCAGTGCGCGAGCCGGGTGGGTCCGAGCAGGGCCTCCCACCGCTCGTCGGAGTCGATCCGCTGCGAGCTGCCGTCGCGGTCGCGCAGCCGGAGGCCGACCCGGGCCATCGGCGCCCAGCGGGTGCGGACGTACTTGGTGTAGCGGCCCTCGACCGCGCGCACGCAGGCGGTGCCCTCCCCCAGCTCGAGGGTGAGCACGTTGCGGCCGACCTCGAGCTGGTCGGTGAGGTCCAGGGTGACCACCTCGACCCGGCGCGCGAACTCGCTCATGCCGGGACGCAGCAGCGCGTCGTCGACCGGGCGGCCGTTGACGTGCAGCACCCACACGCCGAGCGCCATCACGTCGACCTCGGCGTGGGCCAGCCCCTCCCCCACCACGAACGAGCGCTGCAGCACCGGTGGCGCGGTGAGGTCGTCGGCGGGTACCACCCAGTCCGGGTGGGTGATCCAGCTCGCCTGCTCGACCGGCTCGCCGGTGCGTGGCTCGTCCATGGTGGGGAGGTCTCCTGATCTCAGCTGGTGTAGGCGGCGTCGAGCTCGGCGACGAGCCCGTCGACGGTCTGGGTGCCGGCGAAGAGCGCCTGGACGCCCTCGAAGTGGGCCTGCTGCACCCGCGGGTTCGGCCAGGTCTGGTCCGGCCACTGGGCGACCATGCCCTGCTCGGTGGCCGCCAGCACCACCTCGTCGGCCTGGGTGCCGGAGTAGCTGTCGTCGACCTCCAGGCCCGGGGAGGCCTTGGAGGCGGTGGCGTAGACCGACTGCACCTGGGGCGTGGCCATGAACTCCAGGAACTTCTTCGCCGCCTCCGGGTCCGCGGCCTTGGCGTTCATCGACAGCGTCACCCCGACCCCGGTGGAGAGCCGGGTCTCGGCGGGGTCGTCGGTGGCCGGCAGCGGCGCGAACTCGATCTCGGTGCCGGTGGGGGCCCCGGTGAGGGTGGCTCCGATGGTCAGCGACAGCCCGACCGTGGCCAGGGTGTCGCCGGCCCGCAGCTCGTCCTGCACGGTGGAGAAGGCGGTGCCGTTGGGGTTGTCGTTGAAGCAGCCCGCCTCGCCCATCTCCAGGTACTTGGCGAAGACGTCGCGCCACTCCGAGTCGGCGAAGCTGGTCTCGCCGGCGGCCATCTTGGCGTCGAGCTCGGGGTCGTCCTGGACGAGGGTGGCGGCCAGGGCGTACGGCACCATCTGGCCGGTCCAGGCGTCCTTGAGCCCGAGCCCGTAGGCGACCTTGCCGGCGTCGCTGGCGTCGGCGCAGAACTGCAGCACCTCCGACCAGGTCGTGGGGATGGACAGCCCGGCCTCCTCCAGCGCGGTGGCGTTGTACATGCCGCCGATGCCGGAGGAGTTCATCGGGACGCCGACCACGCGCCCCTCGCCGTCGACCATGACGCTGCGCAGCGACTCCGAGAGCCGCGAGGTGAACGACAGGTCGGACAGGTCGGCGAGGAAGCCCTTCTCCGAGGCCTGCACGACCGCCAGGTTGGAGCCGTTGCCGGGGAAGGTCCGCAGCACGTCGGGGGCGGTGCCGCCGGCCAGCTGGGTGGTGACCACCTGCTGGTAGGAGGTGCCCGGGGCGGTGTACATGGTGACCTTGTAGCCGGGGTTGGCCTCCTCGAAGAGCCGGATGGCCTCGCGGTCCGCGTCGGGGGACTGGGAGAGGTAGGTGACGACGCGGTCGCCCTCCTGGATCTCCTTGTCGGCGTCGGCGTTCTGCAGCTCGCCGCCGTTGACCCCGGCGGCGCCGGATCCGGCCGTGCTGCAGCCGGCCGTCACGGCCAGCAGCGACAGCACTGCTCCGGCCGCCAGCGCCAGCCGCGCCGGCCGCCTCGTGGTGCTCGTCATGGGGGTTGCTCCTTCCGGGAGGGGTACCGGGCTCAGCCCTTGAGCCCGGCCGCGAAGCCCTTGATGATGTGCTTCTGGGCGAACAGGTAGAACAGGAGGATCGGCGCGATCGAGATGAGCAGCGCCGAGAACACCAGCGGCCAGTCGGCGGTGTAGGTGCCGACGTAGCTGTAGACCGCCAGCGGGGCCGTCAGGTTGGAGCCCGAGGACAGGTAGATCAGCGGGATGAAGAAGTCGTTCCAGCAGCCCAGCGCCTGCAGGATCAGCAGCGTGCCGGTGATCGGGCGCATCAGCGGGAACACCACCCGGGCGAAGGCCTTCACGCCGCCGCAGCCGTCGAGGGCGGCGGCCTCCTCGTAGTCGCGGGGCAGCTCGCGCAGGAACGTCGTGTAGAGGAAGACCCCGAACGGCATCGCCCCGCCGACGTGGATCAGCACCACCGCCCAGATCGTCCCCATCAGACCCAGGTCGCGGATCAGGATGTAGAGCGGGATGGTGGCGGCCTGGCCGGCGAACAGCAGCCCCAGCACGAAGAAGTAGAACAACCCCTTCGACCAGGCCTGGGTGTAGCGGGCCAGCGGGTACGCCGCGGCGCTGGACAGCACGATCATCGGCACCACCGAGAGCACGGTGATGATCGCGCTGTTGGCCAGCGCGGGACCCATCGCCGAGGACGTCCAGGCGGTGACCAGGTTGTCGAAGTTCGGCGGCCAGGTGGCGTCGAGCGGCCCGGGGGCGGCGTCGGGGTTGCGGAAGGCGACGCTGAACAGCACGAAGAAGGGGATGAAGAAGACGACGCCGGCGGCCAGCAGGCCGACCTCGAGCAGCATCGTCCGCCAGGTGTAGGGGCGCATCAGATCTCCCGCCGGGTGAGCCGGATCTGGGCGATGGCGATGACCGCCACAACCAGGGTGAGCAGGACGCCCTGGGCGATCGCCAGCGGGAAGTCCAGCAGCGTGAAGGCGTTCTTGTAGATGACGGTGGAGATGGTCTCGGTGGCACCGGCCGGCCCGCCGCCGGTCATCGCGTAGACCATGTCGAACTGCTTGAGGGTGCCGGTGATGGTGAGCATGAGGTTGATGACCACGGCGCCGTTGATCAGCGGCAGCACGATGGCCATCAGCCGCCGGAACGAGCCGGCCCCGTCGATCTTGGCGGCCTCGACCAGCTCGGCCGGCACGTTCTGCAGGGCGGCGAGGTAGATGACCATGGTGATGCCGACGCCCTGCCAGACGATGGCCGCGGCCACCGCCCACAGCGAGACCCCGGGGTCGCCGAGCCAGTCCTGCTGGGCACCCTCCAGGCCGAGGGCGCCGAGGATCTGGTTGACCGTGCCGCGGGGGTTGAGCAGGTAGGTCCACAGGTAGCCGGTGACGATCGCGGTCAGCACCACCGGCAGGAAGAACACCAGCCGCAGCAGGTAGCGCGACTTCACCGTGGTGTTGAGCCCCAGCGCCAGCAGCAGCCCGAGCACGTTCTGCACCACCACCACCGCCAGGGTCAGCAGCACGGTGTTCACCATCGCCCCGTAGGAGGAGCGGTCGTCGAAGACGCGGGCGAAGTTGTCCAGCCCCACCCACTCGAACTCCGGGCTCAGGCCGTCCCAGGTGGTGAAGGAGTAGCCGAACCCCTGCAGGTTGGGCACCACCACCACGACCAGGTAGGCGACCAGCGCGGGCAGCACGAACCACTTCGGCGGGCGGATCCCCACCCGGGAGCGGCGCCGGCGGGTGGTGGGACCGGGCGCGGCGGCGCCCGGCTGGCCCACGCTGCGGGCGGCGACCACCGACGCGTCGTCCTGGACTGTCGTCATCGACACTTCCTCCCACCGTCGGGCCTGGTTTGAACAAACGATTGCGCAAGAACCCTGCCCCCTGCTCCGCCCGACTGTCAAGCGTCTTGCGTGGAGCGGCAGGTGTGCGCCTATAGTGACGTGGCAATCGTTTTTTCAGTGCGCCCGGCGACGGTGACGCACCCGGTTCGACGAGGAGCTGTGTTGTCACACGCGCTGTGGTTCCGCCACCCGGCCACCCGCTGGACCGAGGCGCTGCCCGTCGGCAACGGCCGGCTGGCGGCGATGGACTTCGGCGGCGCGACCGAGGAGCTGCTGCAGCTCAACGAGGGCACGCTGTGGTCCGGCGCCCCGCTCGACCCGGCCGACGCCGTGGGCACCGCTGCGGCCACCGCGGCCCTGCACCGCGCCCGCACCGCCCTCGCCGAGGGCGACCCGGCCGGCGCGGAGGCGGCCGTGCAGGCGCTGCAGCACGGCTACCCGCAGTCCTACCTGCCCTTCCTCGACGTCTCCCGCCGCATCCGCACCGCCGGCGAGGTGGGCGCCTACTCGCGGCGGCTCGACCTCGGACGGGCGGTCAGCACCACCGCCTTCACCCTGGACGGGCAGCCGGTCGAGCAGCAGGTGTGGGTCTCCGCCGAGCACCAGGTGCTCGTGCTCGACCTGCGCAGCGAGCAGCCGCTGGAGGTGGAGCTGGAGCTGGGCTCGCTGCTGCGCACCGACTCCCTGGAGGTGGCGGGCACCCTCGCCTCCGGCGTCTACCGGGCACCGGCCGACGTGGCGCCGGACTGGGCCCGCTCCGCCACCCCCGTGCGCTGGAGCGACGACCCGACCGCCGCGCCGCGGGCCGCGCTGGCCTCCCGGGTGCTGACCGACGGGGCCGCGGCGTGGCGGACCGAGGACGGCAGGCTGCGGCTGACGGTCACCGGGTGCCGCCGGCTGACCCTGCTGCTCGCCGTGGCCACCACCGCCACCGGTCCCGGCCGGCGTCCCGACGGCTCGCTGGCCGAGGCGGCGGCCCTGGCCACCGGGCGGGTGGAGCGCGCCGCCGCCGACGGGGTGGAGGCGGTCCGCGAGCGCCACCTGCGCGACCACGCCGCCCTGTACGGGCGCACCCGGCTGACCTTCGGCGCCGACGGCGGGGCCACCGACCCCGACGCAGACACCCGCTCGAACGGCACGGACTCCCACCTGAACGGCACAGGCCCCCACCTGAACGGCACAGGCCCCCACCTGAACGGCACAGGCCCGGGCGCCCCCGACCTCGCCACGCCCGACACCGCCGAGCGGCTCGCCGCGGTGCAGGGCGCCGACGGCGCCGACCCGTGGGCCGACCCCGACCTGGTGGCGCTGGTGTTCCACCTGGGCCGCTACCTGCTGATCAGCGCCTCGCGCGAGGGCGGCGTGCCGGCCAACCTGCAGGGCATCTGGAACGCCGAGCTGCAGCCGCCGTGGAGCTCCAACTACACGGTCAACATCAACCTGCAGATGAACTACTGGCTGGCCGAGCTGACCGACCTGCCCGAGTGCCTGCCGCCGCTGTTCGAGCTGGTGGCCGCGCTGGCCCGCCGCGGCGAGGAGACCGCGCGCCGGCTCTACTCCGCACCCGGCTGGGTGGCCCACCACTGCAGCGACGTGTGGGCCTACACCGAGCCGGTCGGCGACGGCACCCACGACCCCTCCTGGGCCTTCTGGCCGATGGCCGGCCCCTGGCTGGTCACCCACCTGTGGGACCACGTCCGCTTCGGCGCCGACGACGACTTCGCCCGCGACACCGCCTGGCCGCTGGTGCGCGGCTGCGCGGAGTTCGTGCTGGCCTGGCTGCAGCCCGGGCCCGACGGCACCCTCGCCACCACCCCCAGCACCTCGCCGGAGAACCGCTACCTGCTGCCCGGCGGCAGCAGCAGCTCCGTCGGCACCAGCTCCACCATGGACCTCGTGCTCGCGGCCAACCTGCTCCGCGTGGTCGAGGAGCTCGCCGCCCGGCTGGGCGTCGAGGACGAGGTGGTCGCCGCCGCCCGCGCCGCCCGGCCGCGCATCCCCGCCCCCGAGGTGGGCGACGACGGGCTCGTCGCGGAGTGGGCCGGCAACCCGCCGATGGAGGACCCCCGGCACCGCCACACCGCCCACCTGTGCTTCCTCCACCCGCTGGACGCCCCGGTGCCGGCCGGGCTGGCCGAGGCCGCCTCGCGCAGCCTGGACGCCCGCGGCGACGAGTCCACCGGCTGGGCGCTCGCCTGGCGGATGGCCATGCGGGCCCGGCTGGGCCAGCCGGAGGCGGTCGAGCGGCTGCTGCGGCTGTTCATGCGCACCGTCTCCGACGACCGCGGGCCGTGGTCCGGGGGCCTCTACGGCAACCTCTTCGCCGCCCACCCGCCCTTCCAGATCGACGGCAACCTCGGCGTCGTGGCCGCTCTCGGCGAGGCGCTGCTGCAGAGCCACCGCGGCGCCCTCGAGCTGCTGCCGGCCCTCCCGCCGGGGGCACCCGACGGCTCGGTCACCGGTCTGGTGGCCCGCCCGGGGATCTCGGTCGACCTGAGCTGGCGCGACGGGCGTCCGGTGCGGGCGACCCTGCGGGCCCGGGTGCCCGCGGCCGCCGGCCGCCACCTCGTCCGGTACGCCGGCACCGAGACGACCGTCGACCTCTCCCCCGACCACCCCCTCGAGCTCGTCCTCGAGGCCGCCGCGACGTCAGGAGCAGCCCGCCCATGACCCACTCCTCGCTGCCGCTGGAGGGCGTCCTCGTCCTCGACTTCAGCCAGTTCCTGGCCGGCCCGGTGGCCGCCCTGCGGCTCGCCGACCTGGGGGCCCGGGTGATCAAGATCGAGCGCCCGCTGGTCGGCGACATCGGCCGCACCCTCGCCTTCGCCGGGCTCCGCGCCGGTGTCGACACCATCTCCTTCCACGCGATGAACCGGAACAAGGAGAGCGTGGCCGCCGACCTGAAGGACCCGGCGCAGCTGGAGTGGGTGCGCGGGCTGGTCCGCCGCGCCGACGTGGTGATCCAGAACTTCCGGCCCGGGGTGATGGAGCGCCTCGGCCTGGACTACGCCACCATCGCCCGGGACAACCCCGGTGTGATCTACGGCAGCATCACCGGCTACGGCGACGCCGGGCCCTGGAAGGACCGTCCCGGCCAGGACCTGCTCGCTCAGTCGATCTCGGGCATCCCGTGGCTGCAGGGCGGCGACCGCCCGATCGCGGTCGGGCTGTCCATCGCCGACCACCTGGCCTCCTGCCACCTGGCCCACGGCGTCACCGCCCTGCTGCTGCGCCGCGCACGCACCGGGGAGGGCGGCCACGTCGAGACCAGCCTGCTGGAGTCGATGCTCGACCTGCAGTTCGAGCTGCTGAGCACCAAGCTGACCCGCCCGGAGGAGGTCACGGTGCAGAAGCGCGGCGAGCACTCCGCCCACAGCTTCCTGTCCGCCCCGTACGGCATCTACCCCACCGCCGACGGCTACGTCTCCATCGCCATGAACCCGGTGCCGCTGATCGGGCGGCTGCTCGAGCTGCCCGAGCTGGAGGCGATGACCGACCCGCAGTCGTGGTGGGACCGCCAGGTGGAGATCGAGCAGCTGATCTCGGCCCGGATGCGCACCGCCGGGTCCGAGCACTGGCTGGCCCTGCTGGACGCGGCCGACGTCTGGTGCGCCCCGGTGCACACCCTGGAGCAGCTCGTCGCCCACGACGGCTTCGCCGCCATCGACATGGTGCAGAGCACGAGCCGCACCGAGCCCGACGGCAGCCTGACGACCGTCCGCACCACCCGCAGCCCGCTGCGCATCGACGGCCGGACGCTGCGCAGCGAGCGCGGCGCACCCGTGCTCGGTGCCGACACCGAGGCCGTCCGCGCCGAGCTCACCCCGACCCTGGACGAGGCGGTGAACGGATGAGCGTCCACCTGCAGGGCATCACCTGGGAGCACGAGCGCGGCCACGGCTCGGTGGTCGCCGCCAGCCGCGCCTACCGCGAGCAGCAGCCCGACGTCGAGATCACCTGGACGGCCCGCTCGCTGCAGGCCTTCGCCGACCAGCCCCTCGAGGCGCTGGTCGAGCGCTACGACCTGCTGGTCGTCGACCACCCGCACATCCCGTCGGCCGCCGAGGAGGGCCTGCTCGCCCCGCTGGACGAGCACCTGCCCGCCGAGCTCGACGACGCCGCCTTCGTCGGCCCCTCGCACGCGACCTACCGCCACGGCGGGGCGCAGTACGGCCTGGCCACCGACGCCGCCGCCCAGGTGGCCGCCTACCGCCCCGACCTGCTGCCCGAGCCGCCGCGCACCTGGCCGGAGGTGCTCGAGCTGGCCCGCGCCGGCCGGGTGCTGTGGCCGGCCAAGCCGATCGACGCCTTCTCCTCCCTCGTCACCCTCTGCGCCGGCACCGGTGCGGCGGTGATGACGGCCGACGGGTTCGTCGACCGCGACGTCTTCGAGGAGTCCTTCCAGGTGCTCGGCGAGCTGGCCCGGCTGGTGCCCCAGGAGTGCCTGTCGGCCAACCCCATCGAGGTGGCCGAGCGGCTCACCGGCTCCGACCGCTGGGCCTACGCCCCGCTGCTGTTCGGCTACACCAACTACAGCCGCGAGGGCTACCGGGCCACCCGGCTGGCCTACACCGACATCCCGCTGCGCGACGGCGAGCCCCGCGGCTCGCTGCTGGGCGGCGCCGGCATCGCCGTGTCCGCGCGCAGCCGCCACGTCCCCGAGGCGGCCCGCTTCGCGGCCTGGCTGGCCTCCGGGCCGGTGCAGCGGGGCGCCTACTTCGACGGCGGCGGCCAGCCCGGCCACCTGGCGGCCTGGGAGGACGAGACCCTCGACGCCGCCACGCTGGGCTTCTTCAGCGGCACCCGCCGCACCCTGGAGCAGGCCTACGTCCGACCGCGCCACCCCCGGTTCCTGGCCCTGCAGGACACCGCCTCGCCCTGGGTCACCGAGGCGCTGGCCGGGCGCACCACCCCCGCGGAGCTGTTCGAGCGGCTGGACCAGGCCAGCCGCGACCACCTGAGAGAGGACGACCGTGCTCGTCGTTGACCGCTACCTCGAGGACTACGTCGTCGGGGAGACCCGCACCACGCTGGGACGGACGATCACCGAGGCCGACGTGATGATCCACGCCGGCCAGACCGGCGACTTCTTCCCCCACCACGTCGACGCCGAGTGGTGCGCCACCCAGAGCTTCGGGCGCCGGATCGCCCACGGCACCCTGGTGCTGTCGGTGGCGGTCGGGATGACCGCCGGGGACGTCAACCCGCAGGCGATGAGCTACGGCTACGACCGGATCCGCTTCGTCCGCCCCGTCTTCCTCGGTGACACGATCACCGTGCGGGCCGAGGTGGTTGCGATCCGCGACTCGGCGAAGAACCCGGCCGTGGGCCACGTCGACGAGCAGGTCACCGTGACCAACCAGGACGGCGACGTCGTGCTGGCCCTCACCCACCTCTACGTCGTGAACCGGAAGGACGTCGGCTGAGCATGGTCATCGACAGCCACCTGCACGTCTGGGACCGCAGCCGCTCCCGCTACGCGTGGCTGGACGGCGCCGACCCCCGGCTGACCTCCTCGCTGCACCTGGCCGACGTCCGCCCCGAGCTCGCCGCCGCCGCCGTCACCGGCGTCGTGCTGGTGCAGGCCGACGACACCGTCGAGGAGACCGAGTACCTGCTGGAGGTGGCCGCCGCCGAGCCCGAGGTGCTCGGGGTGGTCGGCTACGTCCCGCTGCACGAGCCGGAGACGGTGGCCGAGCTGCTGCCCCGCTGGCAGCAGGAGCCGCGCCTGGTGGGCCTGCGCAACCTGACCCACGACCGTCCCGACCCGGACTGGATCCTGCGCCCCGACGTCACCCGGGGTGTGGAGCTGGTCGCCGCGGCCGGGCTGCCGCTGGACTACGTCGCGGTGCTGCCGCAGCACCTGGCCGACGCCGCCGTCCTGGCCCGGCGCCACCCCGGGCTGACGGTCGTGCTGGACCACCTCGGCAAGCCGCCGCTGGGCGCGGCCGCGGAGCGCCGGCAGGAGTGGGAGCGGCTGCTGCGGGCGGTCGCCGCCGAGCCCGGCGTGGTGGCCAAGGTGTCGGGGCTCTACGGCGCCGACGACCCCGACGCCTGGACGCCCGCGGACCTCGCCTGGGCGGTCGAGGTCGCCCTCGACGCCTTCGGGCCCGAGCGGCTGATGTACGGCGGGGACTGGCCGGTGTCGCTGCTGGCCGGCGGCTACACCCGGGTGTGGCAGGGGCTGTCGGCCGCGCTGCAGCGCTGCTCGGAGCAGGAGCGGCGCCAGGTGCTGCAGGGCACCGCCACGACCGTCTACCGGCTGCCCGCCGCAGGAGGGACGCGATGACCTACCCCGAGCTGGCCCCGGACCCCGCCTACCAGCTGGCGCCGCCGTCGGCACCGCGCCCGATCGTGGTCGTCGGCGCCGGCGGCATCGTCCGCGACGCCCACCTGCCGGCCTACCGCAAGGCCGGTTTCCCGGTGCACGCCCTGGTCGACGTCGTCCGCTCCAAGGCCGAGGACCTGGCCGCCCGCTTCGGCGTCCCCGCCGTCTTCGGGTCGGTGGCCGACGCGGTGGCCGACGCCCCCGCCGACGCGGTCTACGACGTCGCGCTGATGCCGGAGCAGTTCGAGGACACCCTGCGCCAGCTGCCCGAGGGGGCCGGTGTGCTGCTGCAGAAGCCGCTGGGGCACCGGCTCGCCGAGACCCGCCGGCTGCAGCAGCTGGTGCGCGAGCGGCGGCTGGTGGCGGCGGTCAACACCCAGCTGCGGTTCGCCCCCTACGTCCAGGTGGCCCGGCGGCTGATCGCCGAGGGCGTCGTCGGCGAGCTGGTCGACCTCGAGGTGCGGGTGTCGGTCGAGACCCACTGGGAGCTGTTCCCGCAGGTCTTCGGGCTCGACCGGCTGGAGTTCAACATGCACTCGGTGCACTACCTCGACCTGGTGCGCTCCTTCCTGGGCGACCCCACCTCGGTCAGCGCCGTGACGGTCCCCCACCCGGCCAAGCCGCACCCGAACACCCGTTCCGCGGTGCTGCTGCACTACGCCGGACGGCCGCTGCGGGTGCTGGTCTCGACCAACCACGACAACTCCTTCGGCGCCGAGCACGAGGCGAGCTCGATCACCTGGCAGGGCACCCGCGGGGCGGTGCGCGCCCAGATGGGGCTGCTGCTGGACTACCCCCGCGGCGGGCCGGACCGGCTGCAGCTGGCCACCGCCGAGCACGGCTGGCGGGACGTCCCCTTCGAGGGCTCCTGGTTCCCCGACGCCTTCATCGGCTCGATGGCCGCGCTGCAGAACCACCTCACCGGCGCCTCCGCCGCGCTGCCGACCTCCGTCGACGACGTGGCCCGCACGATGGC
>NZ_WPCU01000003.1:97777-98267 GCF_009742705.1 Auraticoccus cholistanensis | reverse complement strand
CGGCCTCCGGGCCGCACCACCGCAGGAAACCGCCAACGAGGGCCGTACGGCCCCCACAAAGGAGTGTGAACGTGAACAGGACCATCCGGGTGCTCGCCGCCACCGCGGCGGGCACCGCCACCCTGCTGGCCTCGGCCGGCTGCGGGCTGCTGGCCAACAGCGGGGGCGGCGGCGGCGAGCGCGTGCAGCTCACCGTCTGGGCCCGACCGGCCAGCATCGGCGAGAACGCCGAGACCGTGCT
Source organism: Auraticoccus cholistanensis (assembly GCF_009742705.1). GTDB lineage: Bacteria > Actinomycetota > Actinomycetes > Propionibacteriales > Propionibacteriaceae > Auraticoccus > Auraticoccus cholistanensis. The sequence goes on along the minus strand of NZ_WPCU01000003.1, from coordinate 98,026 downwards.
GGCGCAGAAGTTCCCCGACTACGACGTGACGATCTCGCGGATGAGCGACATCGACGACAAGATGCGCGCCGGCCTGCGGGCCGGCTCGGGACTGCCCGACATCGCCATCCTCGGCGGCAACCTGTCGGACTACTTCTCGGTCTCCGACCGCTTCGTCGACTTCACCGAGCACGGGTTCAGCGACCAGGGCCAGTACGTCCCCTGGGTGCTGGAGCCGGGCCAGGACCTGCAGGGCCGGCAGGTGGCGCT